>NZ_JAJAPX010000030.1 GCF_020523965.1 Neotamlana sargassicola
GATCTTGCCTTTAAACCAATGCATTTGTCAAAAATCGTTTTTTCTTCACTTCTCAGTTCCTTTTCAAGTTGTTGGCCTGAAATTGCTAGCGATTTCTCGTGTGAGGTAAGGCTAGCTTTAACTCAATTTTCAAGTCACTAGCTCTATAAATGGCTGAGAAAGAGCAAAAAAACTTTTCTTTGATCTTGCCTTTAAACCAATGCATTTGTCAAAAATCGTTTTTTCTTCACTTCTCAGTTCCTTTTCAAGTTGTTGGCCTGAAATTGCTAGCGATTTCTCGTGTGAGGTAAGGC
>NZ_JAJAPX010000031.1 GCF_020523965.1 Neotamlana sargassicola
GTTATGGTGTATTTTTCGACAAATACTCAGTTTTTATCCTATAGGGGCAAAATCGTAATTTTTCATGATATTTAATTTTGCTTGAAATTTTTACAGTAGATTCCACACATTATTTTAGTGATAAGCTTCAAATTTCAAAGTGTTCTGACAAACGGTGTAAGAGTTATGGTGTATTTTTCGACAAATACTCAGTTTTTATCCTATAGGGGCAAAATCGTAATTTTTCATGATATTTAATTTTGCTTGAAATTTTTACAGTAGATTCCACACATTATTTTAGTGATAAGCT
>NZ_JAJAPX010000032.1 GCF_020523965.1 Neotamlana sargassicola
GATTCTCTCTTTCTTGGCAACTTTGCTCGAATTCGCAGCGACGCATTCAAAATTCGACCGGCAATTACTCTTTTAAGAGGATTACGAGAGCTTTGCACAACTGATTGTCGAATAATGATATTCAAGAGATTGTATTATAGTATGCAAAGAACCTTTTTATCAATGTTACAAAATGGTTTTATATGGAGAGGGAATTAATGTACATAATTTTATATAATGCAAAGTAATTTAATATTGATAAAGCGAGAGAGAGAGAGAGAGTTGTGAAAGATTTAAATTATTT
>NZ_JAJAPX010000033.1 GCF_020523965.1 Neotamlana sargassicola
AAGCTTCGTAGTCGAGGGTGGCTTGGTGTTCTTAAGAAAGCCGACGAAGCCCTTATATATCGAGACAACAAAAGAAAACAAACGAGATGCGTGCATGAGAAAGCGAAATTAAAAGTTTTAAACACTCGCTTACATGCTTTCAGTGGATATTAAAATACGATTAAAAAATTTGTATATGAAGTTTTATGTTTCTTGAAAAGTTCAATGTTTTGTTCAAATATATTTTTTTTTAATGTAATAGTCATTTTTTTATATACTTAAATGTCAACATATTTCAATTCCC
>NZ_JAJAPX010000034.1 GCF_020523965.1 Neotamlana sargassicola
GCAGGTTTAGTTACTTTAAACTGCGACTGAACACTGCTAACTACAAGATACGGGGGATTAGCTCAGCTGGCTAGAGCGCTTGCCTTGCACGCAAGAGGTCATCGGTTCGACTCCGATATTCTCCACAAACTACTGAATATATTTCAGTATAAACGTTCATTGACATATTGAAAAGATACATGAAACATTAGATTTATATCTAATGAAAAGTAATTAAGATTAATAAAGTATCACGCGAGCGATACAATTAATCATTATTAGTAAGTTTAATACTTATTAAT
>NZ_JAJAPX010000035.1 GCF_020523965.1 Neotamlana sargassicola
CAGTAAACTCGGTAAATGATGTACCAACAACAGTAGACGATACGGCAAGTGTAGATGAAGACGATACAGTAAACATTGTAGTATTAGACGACGATAGTTTTGGTGGCGATGGAGCAAGCACAGGAACCATCACTATCACTAGTGGTGCAAGCAATGGTACAGCAACAGTAAACGATGGGGGCACACCAAACGATCCAACGGATGATACGATAGATTACACGCCAAATGCAGATTACAATGGTCCAGATCAAATCA
>NZ_JAJAPX010000036.1 GCF_020523965.1 Neotamlana sargassicola
GGAGAACTGAAACATCTAAGTACCCGGAGGAGAAGAAAACAAAAGTGATTCCGTTAGTAGTGGCGAGCGAACGCGGATTAGCCCAAACCAATATTGTTACGGCAATATTGGGGTTGTAGGACCACAACATTCAAAATAAATTGAATTAGAATACTTTGGAAAGAGTAACCATAGAGGGTGATAGTCCTGTATAAGTAAGATTTATAGCGATAGTGGTATCCTGAGTAGTGCGGGGCACGTGAAACCCTGTATGAA
>NZ_JAJAPX010000037.1 GCF_020523965.1 Neotamlana sargassicola
CCTCATGTTTAAAACACACTATAAAAGGTGATGCGAACTTAGCAACCGTTGCCGAAGTTGAAAAACTTATGGGTGGTGATGCTTCAGGTCGTGTAGCTCGATAATTAAAATCATTCAAATAAAGCTGCTATATTTTAATATAGCAGCTTTATCACAAATTAAAGTATTTTATAAAATAATGGCACAATTTTCAAGATTAGAGGTCGCTCAAGTAATGAAAGATACGGGTATGGTACCTTTATTTTTTAATAGTGA
>NZ_JAJAPX010000038.1 GCF_020523965.1 Neotamlana sargassicola
TCACTATTAAAAAATAAAGGTACCATACCCGTATCTTTCATTACTTGAGCGACCTCTAATCTTGAAAATTGTGCCATTATTTTATAAAATACTTTAATTTGTGATAAAGCTGCTATATTAAAATATAACAGCTTTATTTGAATGATTTTAATTATCGAGCTACACGACCTGAAGCATCACCACCCATAAGTTTTTCAACTTCGGCAACGGTTGCTAAGTTCGCATCACCTTTTATAGTGTGTTTTAAACATGAGG
>NZ_JAJAPX010000039.1 GCF_020523965.1 Neotamlana sargassicola
TTCATACAGGGTTTCACGTGCCCCGCACTACTCAGGATACCACTATCGCTATAAATCTTACTTATACAGGACTATCACCCTCTATGGTTACTCTTTCCAAAGTATTCTAATTCAATTTATTTTGAATATTGTGGTCCTACAACCCCAATATTGCCGTAACAATATTGGTTTGGGCTAATCCGCGTTCGCTCGCCACTACTAACGGAATCACTTTTGTTTTCTTCTCCTCCGGGTACTTAGATGTTTCAGTTCTCC
>NZ_JAJAPX010000003.1 GCF_020523965.1 Neotamlana sargassicola
ACAAGATGAGATTTCTTTAAAGGGTCGTAGGAGATGACTACGTTGATAGGCTACAGGTGTAAAGGCAGTAATGTCATAGCCGAGTAGTACTAATAACCCATAGGCTTATTGTACGCCTGTTTTTTTATAAGAGTACAAACTAATTACTAGTCATGATTTTTTTCAATATGTTAAGATATTTGCGCAGTAGCGCGGTTAATGGTTGTAAGTTAATGGTTATTAGTTGGTAGTTTACCAACAACCAGAAATAGAAAATCAATAACCAACAGTTTAAGGTGGTTATAGCGATGGGGCTCACCTCTTACCTTTCCGAACAGAGAAGTTAAGCCCATTAGCGCCGATGGTACTACACTCGTGGGAGAGTAGGTCGCCGCCTTTTTTCAAACCCTTCACAATACTGTGAAGGGTTTTTTTGTTTTAGTACTTTTCCTTTTTAAAAAAAATATAGCACTTTTTATAGTTAATCATTACTATATACTATGACGCTTTAGTGTTCATTAATTAAAATCAAGAAAACTGTGATTTGTGGGTTATGATTGGTGTTTATAATATTTTAAGTTAATAACGACTGTATTTTTCTTAATTAAATGGTATCAATTTCTACTTGATTTCTAGTTATAGCGTTACTTATTTGTGTTTGTAGTCCAAACTCTTGACATAACATGTAGTTTTTTTGTTTTGTTATATATGACATAATCTATTATTAGTAATTTTATTTTTACTAAACGAAAATAAGTGGTATTATTGGAGAATATTTTAACCAACACTAAACTAAATTATGGGAATAATCTCTTTTGTAGGCTTCACTCTACTTGTGGCCGTTATATCTTATTATGCAACTCGGAAAACAGACGAATCATCATCCGATGGCTATTTTCTTGGAGGACGAAGTTTAACCGGAGTTGTAATTGCAGGTTCATTATTACTTACAAATTTATCTACCGAACAAATTGTAGGCTTAAATGGTGATGCTTATACCGATGGTATTTTGGTAATGGCATGGGAAACTCTTGCTGCTATAGCAATGGTTATTACTGCTATATTTTTACTGCCAAGATATTTAAAAGGCGGTATATCAACTATTCCAACATTTTTAGAACGACGATTCGATAAAACCACCAAAGCGATAACGTCAGGATTATTTTTAACAGGTTATGCTGTTGTATTGTTGCCAATGGTTTTATTTACAGGCTCTAAAGCCATTAGTGGCATGTTTAATATTCCAGAATTACTAGGTGTTAGCAGTTGGGCTGCAGTATGGATTTGCGTTTGGGGAATAGGAATTATAGGATCTATTTACGCTATATTTGGTGGATTAAAGGCTGTTGTGGTTTCAGATACAATAAACGCTGTAGGCTTATTAATTGGAGGGCTTTTAATTCCAATATTCGGATTAATGGCTATTGGAGACGATGGAACTATTATGTCAGGATTGGCAAAACTAGGAACCGATCATCCAGAAAAGTTAAATGCTATTGGTGGTCCAGATTCAAGTATTCCTTTTGAGACTATTTTTACAGGTATGATGCTTGTTCAATTGTTTTATTGGGGAAGTAATCAGCAAATTATTCAACGTGCTTTAGGAGCAAAAAATCTTGCTGAAGGGCAAAAAGGTTTAACCATTGCCGCATTCATTAAAATTTTAGGCCCAATAATAGTGGTACTTCCAGGTATTATAGCTTATCATAAGTACGGGGAAGGATTAGCAACCAGTGATGTTTACCCTAAATTAGTTGCAGATGTTTTACCTGATGTTTGGGTGGGCTTTTTTGCAGCTGTATTGTTCGGAGCTATTTTAAGTTCATTTAATTCGGCTTTAAATAGTTGTGTAACATTATATGGGGTTGATATTTATAAGCAGTTTATAAATAAAGAGGCTAGCGACCGTGTAGTTGTAAAAAAAGGGAAAACTTTTGGTGTTATTTTAGCATTTTTTGCCATGTTTATTGCACCATTTTTAATTTATGCAGATAGTATTTTTGGTTATTTACAAACGGTAAATGGAGCTTATAGTGTACCAATTTTGTCGGTAATTGTAATAGGTATATTAACCAAACGAGTACCTGCTATTGCTGCAAAAGTAGGTGTTATTTTTGCATTTGTAGTATATGTTTTATATATAGTTTTAGCTAACGGTTTGGGCGTGATTAGTTTACATATGTTGCATATGCAAGCCATTACATTTGTGCTTACTATTATAATTATGCTTGTAATTGGTAAATTAAAACCAAGAGAAACACCATACGAACAGTTTTACACAAAACAAGTTGACGTTGTGCCTTGGAAGCCTGTTAAAATAGTAGGCGCATTAATATGCTTAGTTGTAATATCAACATACATTATTTTTAGCTAGAAATTTTATTAAAATAAATAGAATAAAAAACAGGATGTTTTTAGCATCCTGTTTTTTTAGTTTTATATTTTTTGTGTGAGCAGCATTAATTTGTTACCTAAAGCATCTGTAGTAAAAAACAAGTAAATATCTCCACCATCTTTTAAATTAAACTTTTTTCTGATTTGGCTAACGCTTTCAGAAAAGTTTCGTGTGGTAATATTAGCTTTTTTTATTCCTAAAGATTTAATACTTTTCTTGTTATACGGAATCACTTTGTCAATTTTAAATATACGACCAGGAAACTTAATTAAATCTGCACTAGTATATAAATGCGAATGTTTTTGAAGTTTAGAAATCTTAAGTTTTTTACTAATAATATTAAAACCACCAGATTTTAAAATAGCTGAATTTGGCTCGTATAAATAAGTTTGTGGAGTTTCATATATTGTTTCAGTATCTGTTTCTTCATTCAAAATAAAATTGAAGTGTTCTTTTTTATTGTTTTTAAGGTTAACTGTTTTTATTTCTACAGAAGCTTCGTGCCCATATTCTAACTCCCAAAGTAATTCTTTTACCTCGTTATTTATAGCGACAATGTGAATGTTTTTTACATATTTTAATTCGTTTAACCCTACAGATATATCAAGTAGAGGAGAAGTTTTAATCATTATATTTTTTGAATGATTAAAAAGAAGGTTTAAATGTTCTGGTACGTTTGGTAAACAATCTTTTAAAAAAAAGACTTTACCTTTTGTATCGTGTCTGCGAGACGGGTCGATGTAAATCCAGTCAAAATTAGTATCAATATTGCTTAAATAATCTACACCATTAACGTTTTTGGTTTGTATATTAGGTATTGATAATTGTTTGTAATTATGATTTACAATTTTAGATAAGTTTTCATTTATTTCACAGTGCGTTACAACATCAAATTTTTTAGAGAAGTAAAAACAATCTACACCAAAACCACCAGTTAAATCAATTATAGATTTTCCAGAGATTAAAGAAGCTTTGTATTTTGCTGAAATTTCTGAAGAAGTTTGCTCAATATTTAATTTATTTGGGTAATAAATATTTTTAGTTTCAAACCAAGTTGGTAGCTTTTTTTGGCATCTTTTTTTAGCTTCAATTTGTTCAATTATTGTTTTTATTGCTACGGTTTCAAAATTATTTCCTTTTAGTAAAAGGGTGTTAATATCTGCGTTTAGATTTTCATCTATATAATTTTGAATTTCAGTATTTAAAATAGATAAATTCAAAAGAAACTATTATAAATTCTTGGTAAGTTTTTTTACTATTTTATTGTCTGTAACAAAAGCTTTTAAAATAACTTTTAGTGCTGTATACGCAGGTACAGCAACTATTAAACCTACAATACCAAATAATATACCTGTTATTAAAATAACTAAAAATATTTCTAGTGGGTGAGATTTTACACTTTTTGAAAATATAACCGGCTGAGATATAAAATTATCTATAAGTTGGCCAAAGGTTACAATTACTAAAACCCAAAGAGTTTTAGGTAAAATAAATTCACTGAAAGATTCTCCTAAATTACTTGTAGTTGTTAAAATTACCATTAAAACAGCACCAATAACAGGCCCTAAATAAGGGATAAGGTTTATTAGTGCGCATAAAAAAGCAATAAGCACTGCGTTTTCAATGCCAATTATTAATAAGCCAATGGTGTAAATAATAAAGAGTATTGAAATTTGACAAATTAAGCCCACAAAATAGCGAGAAAGTAAATCTTTAATTTTGTTAGATGAGCGTTTCCAGCGTTCTTCCTTACCTTCAGGAATAAGTGTTAATACACCGTTATCGAACATTTTGTTGTCTTTTAAAAAGAAAAACGTAATAAATAAAACCGAAAATAACCCGATACTAAAATTGCCAAAACCGCTAACCACAGAATTTAAGAAATCCGGCAGAATGGAAAAATCTATTTTTGAAGCTATATTCGATTCTTTTAAAGAATTTCGAATATCGCTTTGGTGTAAATCGAAGTGCGTTAAAATTTCGTTATATAAATTTTCAATATTGGTTTGTAATTCTTCAATATTTATTAAAGATAAGTTTTCGCCTTGTTTAACCAGAAGCGGTATTATTAAAGCCATTATACCGGCAAAAACTCCAAAAAAAACAAGCATAGTAAAAATTACCGCAAGTGTATTTTTAAATTTTAATTTATTTTCTAAAAAAGAGACAATAGGTCGGCCTATCAAGGATATAACTGCTGCAATAGCTATATAAGTTATTACAGATTGAATTTTATATAAAAAGTAAAGCACCAAAGCAATACTAAGTATAATGCCAATAGCTCTTAAAATTCCGTTAGAAATGGTTTTAGACGTCAATGTTATATAATAATTTAAGTAAATCTAGCCATTTCGGTTGAGACTAGAAACAACCAAGATAAAATACTTCAATATTTATTTAAAGTTATAAAAATTGTTTAGTTATTTCATAAAGGGCGATATTGGTAGCTTGAACTACATTCATACTGCTATTTTGCCCAAACATGTTAATATGAATAATAGAACTCGATACATTTAATATAGATTCTGATATTCCAAAGTTTTCGTCTCCAATTACTAATGCAATAGGTTTTTCTATTTGAAATTGAAATGCATGTATAGGTATGCTATTATCTGTAATTTCAAGTGAAATAATTTGATGCGTTTTTTTTAAAGCATGTATTACCTCTGAAGCATCTTGAGCTAATTTGTAGCTCACTGTTTTTTCTGTAGATCTTGAGGTTTTAGTAATCCGTCTGCCTAAAGAAACATCACCACAAAGAATAAGCTCATTAACTCCAAAAGCATCGCAAATTCTAAATAAGCTACCAATATTTGGTGCATTGGTAACATTATCGCACACTAATATTATTGGGAAAATGCGCTTTTTAAAATTAGTATTGTAGTGGTTTAGTTGCATTTGTATAGATTAATCATCTAATAATACCTTGTTAAAAGCACTAGCTTTTTTTTCTTGATTCATCCAAATAGCAATAGGAATACTGCCAGATAATGTAGAAATAAATCCAAAATCCCATAAAATAATGGTTATTAAAATTGCTAAAAGAAGCCCTCCAAGAATAATTACATAATTTGAGGATGCGTGTAGCCTATTTATGTGTCTTTTGGTGTAACTGCCGCAATATTTACAAGGTTCATTAATTTCTAGACCTATTTCTTGTTTTAAATCATATCGGTTATTTGATTTAACCTTTATACTATTTAATTTGTTACATGATGGTGAGCTACAGTAATAGTTTAATTTCATAATAGTTTATTTATTTTAAATGAAATTTAGAATAATTTGAAAAAGAGCGTTTGATTAATTCTCAAAAGCAAATTTTACAATATTTGCACCCATTTTTAGTGCTTTTTCACGAATATCTTCAGGATCGTTATGCACAACGGAATCTTCCCAACCATCACCTAAATCGCTTTCAAAAGTAAACAAAACAACTAATCTGTTTTCTTGAAAAATACCGAAAGCTTGTGGGCGTTTGCCATCATGTTCATGAATTTTAGGTAAGCCATCGGGGAAATTAAAAGCAGAATTAAAAATAGAATGATTTGCTGGTAGCTCAATTAATTCTTTATCAGGAAATACTTTTTTTAATTCTTTGGTTACATAAGGCTTTAACCCATAATTATCATCTATGTGCAAAAAACCACCAGAAATAAGGTAGTTACGAAGGTTTTCTGCATCAGCCTCACTAAAAAACACATAACCATGCCCTGTCATATGGATAAATGGATATTGAAAAATATCTGGACTACCAACTTCAACGGTTTGAGGTTTGGAGTTTATTTTAGTGTTTATATTTTTATTACAAAATGCTATAAGATTGGGTAATGCTGTTGGGTTTCCATACCAATCGCCGCCACCGCTGTATTTAAGTACAGCTAAATCTTGAGCTTTAGTTACAAAAGAAAATAAGCAAAATGTAAAAATTATATATAATTTCATGCTATTCATTTATAAACGCTACCGAATGGCAGGCTACAATAGCTGCAGTTTCGGTACGTAATCTGGTTTCACCCAAAGTTACGGGAATAAATTTATTTTTAATAGCTGCTTCAATTTCTTTGATTGAAAAATCGCCTTCAGGCCCTATTAAAATAGTAATATTAGTACTGGGTTTAAGTAGGCTTTTTAATGATTTTTTATTAGTTTCTTCGCAATGTGCAATAAATAAATCGCCATTAAAATTTTGTTTTAAAAATTCTGAAAATGTAATAGCTTGATTTAATTTAGGCATATAGTATTGCAACGATTGTTTCACGGCCGATTGTAATATGCGCTCAAAACGATCAATTTTAACGACTTTGCGTTCGCTGTGGTCGCAAATTATAGGAGTAATGCTGTCTATGCCTATTTCTGTTGCTTTTTCTAAAAACCACTCATAGCGGTCGTTCATTTTAGTTGGGGCAACTGCTAAATGTAAATTATAATTGTGTTTTTTTTGAAAGGTTTTCGAAATTATTTTAGCAACACATTTGTTTATGTTGCTCACAAAAATTTCGGCAGTAAACAACCAGCCATTACCGTTAGTAATATGTAAACTGTCTCCAATATTTTTACGTAATACTTTTACAATATGGCGACTTTCATCTTTATTAAAAGTGAATTCTGCTGTACTATCGGTAATGTCTGGATTGTAAAAAAGTTGCATTAGTTTTGTTCAACAATTTTTAAAACTTCAATTTCAACGATTTTTTTTGGTTCTTCGGTTATCATGGCTACGTAATACCAATTATTTTTTGGAATATCGATTGTAAAAGGCTCGCCAACTTCATGATGGTTATCTAAAATGAAAGGTTCAAAATCTTCATGTAAATCGCCTTTAGTAACCCAACCTAAATCACCTCCTTTTTGTGCATTTGAATCCATAGAATATTGCTTCGCTAAAAAATCGAAAGCAGCACCGTTGTTGTATTTGTTTATTATAAGTTTACGTAAGTCGTTTAAGTTTTTTTTATCGTAAATGTTACCATCTAAGTAAATATAAGAGGCTCGTTGGTATTTCTTTTTATGTCTTTTAATAATTTTAAAATAGGTGGTTTCAAATTCATTTTCGGTTTTTTTAGTACCACCAACGCCTAATTTAAAAAGCTCTTTAGCTAAAATAGTTTTGTGCTTTTCTTCATTAAAAGTAATAAGCTTGTTTTTTTTCGATTTTTTTTCGGCTAAAAAAGTTTCAATTTGCTCTGGAGTTTCTAAAAGTGCTAATTCTTTTTCAGTAGATGTTTGGGCGTAAAATACTGTTGTAAAACCTGCTAAGGTTAAAAATAGTAATGTTTTTTTCATAAAAATGTAGGTTTTGTTATTCCTTATCAAAATTAAAGGATATGGAATTTCAGGCTTTTATAAGGTAAATAAGTTGTTAAGAAATATTGTTAATAACTCTGTTTTTTTTTGGAGTTAAATTTTTAACCTTGCCGAGGCAGCAACATTATTTTTAGCAAAATCGTTATCCAAATATTTTAAATAGCCAACAATGGCTATCATAGCAGCATTATCTGTTGTAAATTCAAATTTGGGAATGTATGTAGTCCATCCAAACTTTTTCTCACCATCTTTTAATGCTTGTCTAATACCTGAATTTGCAGAAACACCACCACCAATTGCAATATGGTTAATGCCAGTTTCTTTAGAGGCTAGTTTTAGCTTGTCAATTAAAATACCAATAATGGTGTATTGAATAGAAGCACAAATATCGTTTATATTTTCTTCAATAAAATTGGGGTTAGCTTTAGTTTCTTTTTGTATAAAATATAAAATGGCTGTTTTTAACCCTGAAAAGCTAAAATTTAAACCATCAACTTTAGGTTTAGTAAACTTGAATGCTTTTGGGTTTCCAAGTTTCGAACGTTTATCAATTTCTGGTCCTGCGGGATAGCCTAAACCTAAAATTTTACCACTTTTATCAAAAGCCTCACCAACGGCATCATCAATTGTTTCCCCAATAACTGTCATGTCAAAATAATTATCAACACGAACAATTTGTGTATGTCCGCCCGAAATGGTCATGGCTAAAAACGGAAAAGGAGGTTTATTATAGCCATCTTCATCAATAAAATGAGCTAAAATATGACCTTGCATGTGGTTAACATCAATTAGCGGAATATTTAATCCATAGGCTAAAGATTTTGCAAACGATGTACCAACTAACAAGCTTCCCATTAAACCTGGTCCTCGCGTAAACGCAATAGCATGGAGTTGTTCTTTTTTTATGTTTGCTTTTTCTAATGCCTGATGTACAACAGGAACAATGTTCTGCTGATGCGCTCGTGAAGCTAATTCTGGAACAACGCCACCATAGGCTTCATGTATTTTTTGATTTGCAATTACATTGCTTAAAATTTTGCCATCGTGGATTACAGATGCTGCAGTATCGTCGCAAGACGACTCAATTCCGAGTATATAAATATTTTGTGACGCCATTAATAAAATTTGGGCATAATTATTGTTAATTTTGAAATTTGATTGAAGTTTATAAATATAACTACAATCGAAAAGCAAAAATAAAGATTCTAAGAATAAAATCTACAAATTAAAGCATATCAAAAAGGCATTTAAAATATTTTATAAAATTGTGGGCATTTTGCTTATGCTTTTTATTATTTTGGTGTTAGTACTTTCTGTCCCTGGGGTTCAGACTAAACTTGGAAAATACGCAACAAAACGTTTAAACGATGAGTTTAAAACCAATATTAATATTGCTCGCATAAGTCTTCAATTTAATGGTGATGTAGAACTTAAAGATATTTATGTTGAAGATTATAAAAAAGACACTTTAATTGCAATAAAAGAGCTTAATACTTCAATTTTAAGTTTTACCAATTTAGCCAACGGAAATTTAGTTTTTGGAGATATTGATATTGAAAACCTACTATTTAATATTAAAACTTATAAAGACGAGGCAAAAACAAACTTAGATGTTTTTGTAGAAAAATTTGAAAACGATAACCCATCGACTAGTTCAAGTAATTTTTTGTTATCGTCTAGCGATGTTTCTATTTACAACAGTGTTTTTAAACTAGTAAATGAAAACAATGCACAACCAACTGTTTTGCAGTTTGATGCATTAAATATAAATGCTACAAATTTTTTAATTCACGGTAGCGAGGTTAGTACTCGTATAAATACGCTGGCTTTTAAAGATAGTAGAGGATTAGAGGTGAAAAATTTAATGACTGATTTTAGTTATACCTTATCCGGAATGACTTTTAGCAGACTGCAAATTAAAACACCAAATTCGTCTTTAAACGGCGATTTAAAATTTAGTTATAAGCGAGAAGATTTACAGTATTTTACAGACAAGGTTTTTGTTAATGCGAATTTCACTAATTCTAGTGTGTATTTAAACGAATTAAATGTTTTTTACAATGAATTTGGCACCCAACAAATTGCTAATTTTAGTGCAAATATATCTGGAACTTTAAACGATTTAAAAACCGATAATTTAATTCTTAATACAAATTCCAAAACCAAAATTTATGGCGATTTAAGTTTTAAAAACTTGTTTAATGCCGAGGATCATAATTTTGTTATGGATGGTCGGTTTAATAATTTAACCTCTACTTACCAGGATTTAACGGCGTTGTTACCTAATGTTTTGGGTGAAGCCATACCTTCAGCCTTAAACAATGTTGGCCTGTTTACAATTAGAGGTAATTCGCATGTAACATCGACTGCCGTGAATGCCGATGTTAATATTAATACCGATTTAGGTTTTATTGATGCCAACTTAACAATCGATAAAATTAACGACATCGATAATGCAAACTATAAAGGCAAAGTTATTTTTAAAGATTTCGATTTTGGTACTTTTTTAAACGATGATGCGGTTGGTTTAGGGTCGTTAAATGTCGATGTTAATGGCGAAGGTTTTATCGTAGAGTCTTTAAACACAAAAGTTATTGGCGATATTTTTAAAATTGAATACAACAATTACGCTTACAGAAATACTAAAGTTTCAGGAACAGTTAAGAACAAAATTTTTGATGGTAATTTAGTAGTTAACGATCCTAATTTAAAAATGAATTTTAATGGACTCGTTGACTTTTCAGAAACAATAAAAAAATACGATTTCGAAGCGATTGTAGATTATGCTAATTTAAAAACATTAAACTTCGTTAAGCACGATAGTATATCAGAATTTAGTAGTCGTGTTAGAATGAATATGAATAGTAGTTCGCTAGATGACGCCTATGGAAAAATAGCTTTCGAAAAAACCAGATATAAAAACGAAAACGACACGTACAGGTTCGAAAAATTTGATATAGCATCGCGCTTTAATGACGACCAACGTTACTTAACATTTAATTCACCCGATATTATAGAAGGCGAGTTAAAAGGCCGTTTTTATATAAAAGAAATTAGAAAATTATTCGAAAACTCCATTGGTCACATATATACCAATTATGTTCCTTATAAAGTTGAAGCTAACCAGAATGTCGATTTTCATTTTAATATTTATAATAAAATTGTAGAAGTATTTTATCCCGAGTTAGAGCTCGGAAATAATACTTTTATTCGAGGAACTGTTGAAAGTAATGAAGAAAATTTTAAGCTTACCTTTAAATCGCCAGAAATTAAAATACCCGATTATTTAGCTAATAATATTGAAATACAGGTAGATAATAGTAATCCGCTATTTAATACTTATGTCGAAATTGATAAGTTAAACACCAAGTTTTACGATGTTTCCGATTTTAATTTAATTAATGTAACCGTAAACGATACCTTGTTTATGCGAAGCGAATTTAACGGTGGTAAAAAAGGGAACGATATTTATAATTTAAGTTTTTATCATACTATAAACCAAGCGAACGAATCTGTAATAGGCTTTAAAAAGAGCGATGTAACCATAAAAAATAACAAGTGGTATATTAACGAAAATCAAGATCGTTATCATAAAGTATCTTTTGATAAAAAGTTTACAAAATTTAATATCGATAAGTTTAGAATTAACCACAAGAATGAAGAAATAAAGCTTTCTGGTTTTTTAAAAGATTCTACACAAAAAGATATAAAACTGAATTTTTCTAATGTCGATTTAGCTAAAATAACGCCAGATATCGATAGTCTAAAATTATCTGGAAATGTAAATGGTAAGTTAGATGTTTTGCAACAAAATGGGAGTTATTTACCAAATTCGAACGTGGTTATAGACGATTTAAAAATAAATGATTTTCTATTAGGTTCGTTTGATGCTTCAATTACAGGAAACGAGTCTTTAACCAATTATGTTGTCGATGCTACAATTAAAGACGATACCGAAAAAACATTTAGAGCAAAAGGCGATATTTATGTTAGCGGTAAGCAATCCAGTATCGATGTTTCGCTTGAACTTAATAAGTTTAATTTATATCCTTTAAACCCCTTGTTAGAAGATGTACTTTCAAATATTCGAGGAGAAGTAACAGGAGATATTCGCGTGTCTGGTAACTTAAATCAACCAAATATAGACGGTAATGCTATTTTAACAAATGCCGGATTAGGGGTGCCATATTTAAACGTAGATTATAATTTTAACGATAATGCTTCCTTAAGTTTAAAAAATCAATCTTTTGTGTTTAATAATATTGGCTTAACCGATTCAAAGTACAATTCAAAAGGAAAACTTAATGGTTATATTGAGCATAATAATTTCTCCCAATGGAAGTTAGGTCTAGATATTTCGTCTTCAAATTTATTAATTTTAGATACTCAAGAAACCGAAGAGTCGCTTTACTACGGTACAGGTTTTATAGGAGGTGTTGCTAGTATTCAAGGACCAACCGATGAACTTGTAATTCGTGTTATTGCCGAAACTAAAAAAGGAACAACGTTTAAAATCCCTTTAAATGATGCAGAATCTTTTGGAGATAACTCGTACATACATTTTATTACAAAAGAAGAAAAAGAAGCAAAACGAGAAGGGCGTGAAGTGGTTTTTGAAGAAATTAAAGGGTTAGAGCTCGATTTTGATCTAGATGTAACTGAAGATGCTGAAGTAGAAATTATAATCGATAAAAATACCGGACATTCCTTAAAAGGGCGAGGAAACGGTGGTTTGTTAGTAGAAATTAATACCAACGGAAAATTTGATATGTGGGGCGATTTCGCCGTTTTTGAAGGTGTTTATAACTTCGCTTATGGAGGTATTATTCAAAAAGAATTTATTGTACAACCAGGAGGAACCATTGCTTGGGAAGGCGATCCGCTAGATGCAACTATTGATATGTTAGCCATTTATAAAACACAAGCTAATCCATCGCCGTTACTCGATAATCCTATAAATAGAAGTATACCCGTAGAACTAAATATTGCGTTAAATGGAAACCTAGAACAGTTCGATCCTATTTTTTCCTTTAATTTTCCAAATGTAAGCTCATCAATAAAATCCGAGCTTCAATATCGTTTAGATTCTGACGAGAATAAACAAAACCAAGCCCTTTATTTAATATCAACAGGCTCGTTCTCGCAAGGTTTAAACGAATTAAATTTTTCGGGTACAATTGCCGAACGATTAAATGGTATTATTAATGGTATTTTTTCTAATAACGGTAAGCTTAATATCGGTTTAAACTATGAAGCCGGACAAAATACGGCCTATTATCAAACCGATGACAGGGTTGGGTTTACACTACAAACACAACTAAACGATCGAGTACTTATTAACGGTAAAGTAGGGGTTCCAGTAGGCGGAGCAACAGAAACTGTTGTAGCAGGCGATGTGGAAATTAGTTTTTTATTAAATGAAGAAGGTACACTTACCGCAAAAGTATTTAATAGAGAAAATAGTATTCAGAATTTTGGAGAGCAAATAGGCTATACTCAAGGTATAGGTATATCCTACAATGTCGATTTCGATACGTTCAAGGAGTTGCTTCAAAAAATATTTAATAAGCAAGAAGAAAATAGCGTTTTAGAGGAAGCTCCAAAAGAAGAAAATAACCCAGCGTTACCCGAGCATATTTCGTTTAAATCATCCTCAAATAATTAGTGTAAAATCTAATAAATCACAATGTTTGGTGCATTTTTATCAACTAAAACGTTGTAGTTTTTAAAGTATTATTAAAAATGTATTAAACCTTTAGATATGTGCTTTTTGTTTACTAATTTTACTCAATAAAGTACAAAAATTTAATGTCAGAAACCATAAAAAAACTAGCTGTTTTAACTTCCGGAGGAGATTCTCCAGGAATGAATGCTGCAATTCGTGCAGTAGTTAGAACTTGCGCATTTCATAGTATAGAATGTGTTGGCGTTTATCGCGGATACGAAGGCCTAATTGAAGGCGATTTTGAACCCTTAGATGCACGTAGTGTTAAAGGGGTTATTAATAAAGGCGGAACCTTTTTAAAATCTGCAAGATCTAAAACTTTTAGAACTAAAGAAGGTAGAGAAAAAGCATACCAAAACTTAAAGAATGAAAACGTAGATGGTCTTGTGGTTATAGGAGGAGACGGTTCTTTTACTGGAGCACTTGTTTTTAATTCTGAATTTAATTTTCCTGTGATGGGTATTCCGGGAACAATTGATAATGATATTTTTGGAACCTCTCATACTTTAGGTTTCGATACCGCTTTAAATACAGTTGTTGATGCTATCGATAAAATTAGAGATACGGCGAGTTCGCACAACCGCCTATTTTTTGTTGAAGTTATGGGGCGTGATGTTGGGCATATTGCTTTAAATGCCGGAATTGCAGGTGGTGCAGAAGAAATTTTAATACCTGAAGAAGATTTAGGATTAGAAAGATTAGTAGACTCTTTAAATAAAAGTAAAACTACTGGAAAAACATCGAGTATCGTTATTGTTGCAGAAGGTGATAAAATTGGAAAAAACATTTTCGAACTTAAAGATTATGTAGACCAAAATATGGAAGGTTACGATGTTCGTGTTTCTGTATTAGGACACATGCAACGCGGAGGTGCACCATCATGTTTCGATCGTGTATTGGCCAGTAGAATGGGGGTTAAGGCTGTAGAATCTATTTTAGATGGTGAAACCAATTATATGGTTGGTTTAAATAACGGAAAGATACAATTAACACCTCTTGAAAAAGCCATAAAAGGAAAAACAAAAATAAATTTAGAATTACTACGTGTGTCAGATATTATGAGCACTTAAATAAACATTTATTAATTATTATTATGTCAAAATTGAAAATTGGAATTAACGGATTTGGAAGAATAGGTAGAATAGCTTTTAGAGTAGCAGCTTCTAGACCAGATATTGAAATAGTAGCAATAAACGACTTATTAGACGTTGAGCACTTAGCATATTTATTAAAATACGATTCAGTTCACGGTCAATTTGATGGGACTATCGATGTAAAAGATGGAAACTTAGTTGTAAACGGAAACGAAATTCGTATTACTGCAGAGCGTAATCCGGAAGATTTAAAATGGGATGCCGTTGGTGCAACCGTAGTTTTAGATTGTACTGGTATTTTTACAACTCTAGATAAAGCTGAAGCACACCTTAAAGCAGGTGCTAAAAAGGTAGCTATTTCTGCGCCTTCTGCAGATGCTCCAATGTTTGTAATGGGTGTAAACCACGATAAGATTACAGCAAACGATACCATAGTATCAAATGCTTCTTGTACAACAAACTGTTTAGCGCCTTTAGCTAAAGTAATTAATGATAAGTTTGGTATTGCAGAAGGGTTAATGACTACAGTTCATGCGGCAACTTCAACTCAATTTGTTGTAGATGCACCTTCAAGAAAAAACTACAGATTAGGTCGTGCGGCAATTTCTAATATTATTCCTTCGTCAACGGGTGCAGCAAAAGCTGTTGGTAAAGTAATTCCAGAATTAAATGGTAAATTAACAGGTATGGCATTTAGAGTACCAACTCCAGATGTTTCTGTAGTAGATTTAACTTGTCGTTTAGAAAACCCTGCTTCTTTTGATGAAGTTAAAGCTGCGCTTAAAGAAGCTTCAGAAGGAGAATTAAAAGGAATTTTAGGATACACAGAAGAAGGTGTTGTTTCTCAAGATTTCGTATCAGAACCTAGAACAAGTGTTTTTGATGCCGATGCAAGTATTGGTTTAAATGATGGTTTCATTAAATTAATTTCTTGGTACGATAACGAGTTTGGTTACTCTACTAAGTTAATCGATTTAGCACAACACATCGGTTCTTTATAATATTTTTATAACTTTAAAACTCCGCAATTCATAGTTGCGGAGTTTTTTTATCTTTAATTTAATGGTTTTAATTGTTGATAGCGGCTCTACAAAATCCGATTGGATAGCGGTAGACAATAATGGGAATAAATTACTTGAAAAAATTCGTACCGAAGGGTTAAACCCGGCTATTCTTTCGGAAAATAAATTAACAAAACGAATAGAAAAAAGCGATGTTTTACTTAAACATAAAAATGATGTAACGCACTTGTATTTTTATGGTGCTGGTTGCGGTACAGAAAACGCAAAGCATAATTTAAGTAATGTTTTAAACAAGATGTTTCCTAATGCTCATGTTGAAGTAAATGAGGATACTTTAGCGGCTGTATATTCTACAATTAGCAATCCAAACCAGGCTGCTGTAGTTTGTATTTTGGGTACAGGATCTAACTGTAGCTATTACGATGGTGAAAACCTGCATCAACGCGTCGTTTCATTGGGTTACACTTTAATGGATGATGCATCTGGTAACTATTACGGCAAACAATTAATACGCGATTATTACTATAATAAAATGCCCGAAAATATTAAAATTGCTTTTGGAAGTAAATTTAATATGGATGCCGATTTTATTAAAAATAACTTGTATAAAAAACCTAGCCCGAACGCTTATTTGGCCAACTTTGCTGAATTTATGTTTTTACATAAAGATTCAGACTATACCATAAATCTTATAAAAAAAGGGATTCGATTATTCGCAGAAACCATGATTATGCAATACGAGGAAGAGCTTAAAACAGTTCCGGTACATTTTGCAGGGTCAATTGGTTATTTTGCGCAAGAGGAAATTAAAGCAGTAGGAGAAGAAATGGGCTTTACAGTAGGTAACTTTATTCGCAGACCAATTGAAGGTTTAATTCCTTTCCATACAAAAAACTTATAATTTATTAGCTTGGTAGCCAAACATACAGCTTTTTACTTATCAAATAGAGATGATAAAAAAAAGCTTATTCAAGATATTTTAGCTTCAAAAATAATTCCTGAAACTTTAAATTTAAAAGGCGTTTTATTTTCTGAAGTTACACTTAATAAATTTATTGAAGAAGAATTAAGACACGGCAAAATAGATATTACAACCAAGGTTGATAATAGTTTGTACAATTCTTCCGAAGGTGAACGCAAGCAAGCTCTGTTAAAGCACTTAATTTCAATTAAGCCAGATTATATTGTACTCGATAATGTTTTTGGAAGCTTAGATGCTGAAGCACAACTACAATTTAAAACCACATTAAAAGCTTTAAGTAATGATGTGCTTTTAATACAAATAACAAACCGAATAACCGATGTATTACCTTTTATGCAATCGGTTTTTTGTTTTAGTAATAATACACTAGTCCCCTTTAGTCCCGTTGAAAATAACGCACAAACTAAGTTTAATTTAAATCTTCCGAAGGCATATAAACAAAAGGTTTACAATTTTAATACCTTAATTAATTTTAACAATGTTAGTGTAAAATATGGTGACCGCACAATAATAAAAAATATTTCATGGACTATTAAACCTGGAGAGTTCTGGAAACTTATTGGGCCAAATGGCTCGGGGAAAAGTACTATGTTAAGTATGGTTTATGGAGATAATCCTAAAGCTTACGGACAAGATATTTCATTATTTGGGATAAAAAAGGGTAGTGGAGAAAGTGTTTGGGAATTAAAAAAGAAAATGGGCTATTTTACGGCCGATATGGTTCGTGGTTTTGCACGTTTAGATTCTATTGGTAATATGGTAGTTTCTGGATTTTTCGATTCTGTGGGGCTTTACAAAACGCCATCGCATTTGGAGATTGAAATAGCACACCAATGGCTTAAAGTACTTGGTTTGTTTGATGTTAGAAAGCAAAGTTTTGTTGAGCTTACCAAAGGCCAACAACGTTTAGTTTTAATTGCTAGAGCCATGGTAAAAAGTCCGCCATTGTTAATTTTAGACGAGCCAACAAACGGTCTAGACGATGCCGAAGCTATACTTTTTGCTAACCTTATAAATAAAATAGCTAAAGAAACAAACACAGCTATTTTATACGTGTCGCACCGCATAGAAGAAGAGCTAAATCCTGACTTTATATTTAAGCTTACACCAACCGAATCTGGTTCAATAGGAGAAGTTATTAATTAGTTGTACATTATTAATTTCCACTTTCATATCAATCTAAATAAAAAAGACTGCCTTAAAAAGTAAACATTACACGCGCTAATTTGTTTACTTTTTAAAGCAGCCTTTAACATAATTTAAATACTACTAATAATATATATAGTTAATTAAAACTATTTTAATTGCTCTTAAGGGTATGTGTATTTAAAAAAAGTATCTTTTAAATGCTTCAATGGCAGCGTACTCTGCTAAACCTAAATTATTAAATTTGGTAGCAGTAAGTCGGTTTCTATCTTCGGCACGTACCCAAAACTCTCTGCTATCGTCTCCTTGAAACATAACACCATCTTTTTGCGATTGGTGGAAAAATATGGCATGTCGTTTTTTAAGCACTTGGTCTGGACTCATAGGTACAGCCATTTCAATTTGGTATGGTTCCCATTCGTGCCATGCACCACGGTAAAGCCAAACCCAACAATCGTTCATGTAAGGTTCTTTTTTTAGTACTTTTAATGCATCGAATAGGCTGTCTAAACATACTTTATGTGTGCCATGTGGATCTGCTAAATCGCCAGCCGCATAAATTTGATGAGGTTTAATTTCTTCAATTAAATCGCACATTATTTTAATATCGACTTCTGTTAAATTACCTTTTTTCACAGTTCCTGTTTCGTAAAAAGGAAGATCTAAAAAGTGTACATTTTCATCAGGAACACCAACATAGCGTGTTGCGGCAACAGATTCACTTCTACGAATTAAACCTTTTAGTTTTCTTGCTTCAACTGAATCAATATCGTTTTTTGATTTGTTTTTAAAGAATTCAATAATGTTTTTAAACTCACTGGCATTAGGGTTTATTGTTGAAGCTACTTCTGCAAATTTTAGCGCCTCCTCATCGGAAACTGCAATATTACCAGAAGTTTGGTAAGCTACGTGCACTTCGTGACCTTGTTCAACTAATCTATCGAAAGTACCACCCATTGAAATAACATCGTCGTCTGGGTGCGGGCTAAAAATTATAACACGTTTTTTAGCAGGTGTGCTTCGTTCAGGTCTATATTTATCGTCCTCATTTGGTTTACCTCCTGGCCAACCTGTAATAGTTTGCTGTAACTTGTTAAACATCTTTATGTTTAAGTCGTACGCGGTTCCTTCTTCGGTTAAAAGACCAGACATACCATGGTCGTTATAATCTTTATCTGTTAATTTTAAAATGGGTTTATTCGTTAATTCGCTTAACCAAACCACAGCTTTTAATTTTAATTCTTCGTCCCAAACACATGATGTTACTAACCAAGGTGTTTTAACTCTGGTAAGTTCTAAAGAAGCTTCACTATCTAAAACAAAAGTAGTGTTGTTATGTTCTTGTAAATAAGTAGCAGGAATATTTGAAGTTATTTCGCCTTCAATGGCCTTTTGTAAAATTTCGGCTTTATTATTACCCCAAGCTAATAAAACAATACGTTTTGCATTTTTAATGGTACCAATACCCATTGTTATTGCTTTTCTTGGCACATTATCTATTCCTAAAAAGGCAGAAGCGGCATCTACACGAGTAATGTGGTCTAGCGTTATACTTCTTGTTCCAGAGTTTAAATGCGAACCAGGTTCGTTAAACCCAATATGTCCGGTACGACCAATACCTAATAACTGAAAATCTAAACCTCCGTAAGACTTAATTTTCATTTCATAATCTACACAAAATTGTCGCAGCTCATTAGCGCTAACAGTACCATCTGGAATATTTATGTTTTCAGGCTTTATGTCAACATGATTAAATAAATGTTCGTGCATAAAATAAAAGTAACTTTGTATATTACTTTTATCCATTGGGTAATATTCATCTAAATTAAAGGTAACCACGTTGGCAAAACTAAGGCCTTCCTCTTTGTGAAGCCTTACAAGTTCTTCATAAACTTTTATTGGCGAAGATCCTGTAGCTAAACCTAATACACAAGGCTCATTAAGTTCTTGTTTTAATTGAATTAAATTGGCAATTTCTTGCGCTACAATTTTTGAAGCTTCTAATGAAGAATTGAAAATAACATTATGAATTTTCTCATAACGTGTGTCTTCAAATTTACCAGCTTCTTTAAACGTGATTTTTTCGTTCTCTTGATAATTTACTTGCTCTTGAATCATTTTTATTATGGGTGCCTTAAAATTTATGATATAATAAAAGTACAAGAAGAATTTTAACTGTTGTGCAAATTTTCGACTAATAACATGTGATAATCGCTAAAGGTTTTGTTTCATAAATTATTGCATTGTTTGTTGTAGTCTTGGGTGTGACATTTATATTTTTATTTTATACTTGGTTTGCATACTGCGATTTATAATTAAAAATGTTTAAAATTCGTTGTCGCCGTAAAGTCATTATATGAAAAAAATATAGCAAGCCTGTTAAGCATAGATTGTTATGCGACATAAAAAGTTTAATAACTCACAAGAATTTTAGTTATTAGCCAAAAATTAAAAGAAGCACATTATTAATTTTTGTAGATAGTTTTTTTCTAATTATTGAGAATGCCTTTGTTATATGGGCTTCAACAGATTTTATTGAAACGCCCAAATGATCTGCAATTTCTTTATTAGTTAAGCCGTTTTCTTTACTTAAAATAAATGTTTCCTTGCATTTTGGAGGAAGGTTGTTTATTTCTTTTTTAACTAATTTAATAAGAGCGTTTAAATTTGATTCGTCGTTTTCTTCAATGGTTAAATTTATTGCAGCAATATATTTTTCTTCTAAGGAAGTCTGAGATTTAATTTTTCTATATTGATCGATAAACTCATTATAAACAGATTTATATAAAAAACTTTGTAAATCTATTTCTGTTTTAAGTTTATTTCGTTTTTGCCAAATTTTTATAAAAACATTTTGCACAATATCTTCAGCCAAATCCGAATTACTACAAAGCGTATTTGCGTAAATTAGGAGTTTATTACTATAACAGTCAATTAAATAACTGTAAGCATTTGTTTTACCGACTTTTAAGGCAAGAATTAGTTTTGCATTATTTTCTGAAAAATCAGACATTTTATAGATTTTCTTAGGCAAATTTAAAAAAATGTTGAAAAAAACTTAGGGTATTGTAATTAAGCTTCGTTATAATAAAAAAGTTAATCAAGAATGATTCCTGAATCAAAATCGAAAATCATAGTTAAATATTTATCTAAGCAAGCGAGCATAGATGAGTTAAATGAGTTGTTGCAATGGCTTGAAAATCAAAACAATGTAAAAGAATTTAATGCGTTTGTTAAAGCGAATTTTTTAATAGAAAATGCTATTAAAAATTATGATAATCAAAATATTAAGGAAAACGTTTTAAAAGTTATTAAAAAAGAAAAATATACTATAAAACGCAGTAAAACTGTTGCTAATATTTACAAATTCGCCGCTGTTTTGGTTGTGTTTTTAGTAATTGGAGGGTTTTTATTCAATAAATTTTATAATTCGAATACCGAATTAAAAATTCAAGATGAAAATGTAACCTTGGTGTTAGGTAACGGCGCTATAAAAACGCTTGACTTGAGCAAAGAAACTGTAATTAGCTCTAATTCTGGAGAGCATATTGGGGTGCAATCTGGTAACAAATTAGCTTATAATAATGAAATTATAAAGGATGAACTTATTTATAATACACTAAAAGTGCCTTATGGGAAACGTTTTGAAGTAAATCTATCAGATGGAACTACGGTGCATTTAAATGCAGGGTCGTCCCTAAAATATCCGGTGCAATTTATAAAAGGACAATCTCGGGAAGTATTTTTAACAGGTGAAGCTTTTTTTGATGTTACTAAAGATAAAAATCATCCTTTTGTAGTTAATGCGAACGCTGCAAATATTCAAGTTTTAGGTACAAAGTTTAATGTGTCTTGCTATAGCGAAGATGTTCATATAACTGCAGCTCTAGTTGAAGGAGCAATCGCAATGTTTAAAAAAGACGTTTCATATAATCCGGAGGAGGCCATAAATTTATTACCAGGACAAGAAGCGTCTTGGCATAAGGAAACTAATATATCCGAAGTTAATAAATCGAATTTAGAATCTAGAACGGCATGGTTAAATGGAAAACTTATACTCTATGAGGTGCCGTTTAAAAGTATATTGAAAAAAATAGAACGTCAATACAATGTAAGTTTTATAAATAATAACAAAGCTTTAAACAATCGCATTTTTACGGCAAAGTTCGACGTTGAAGATATTTATGGCGTATTAAAAAGTCTTAGTGTTTCTGGCGGTTTTACTTATAAAATTAATGAAGATAAAATTATAATTAATCCATAAAATAATAACATATGACCTAAAAACAACTAATTAACCAAAACTCAAAAAAAACTCGTCACTTAAAATAAAAAAACCAGAAAGTGCTGCAACACTCTCTGGCTTAAGCTAAGTGATAGAACATGTCTAACACATTATAATCAAACCAAAAGTATGAAAAAAATCATTACAGGGGTCGATAAAATATTGTATATCCCTGAGTTAAGTTTAAAGATGAAGCTAACTTACATTCTCTTATTTTTTGCTTTATTTCAAATACAAGCAAACAATACGTTCTCTCAAAATGTGAAGGTTACATTAAACTGTAACAATATGCCTATTGAGGAGGTTTTAACAGAAATTGAAAATAAAACAGAATTCAAGTTTTTATACGAGAAAGATGTTTTTTTCAAAGAAGAAAAAATCAATATCACCTCTAACGAAGAGCAGTTAAAAAATATTTTAAACCGCATTTTTGGCAAATTACAATTGCATTACGAGTTTATTAACGAGCAAATTATTATAGTTAAAAATACCGAAGACCAAGGGGTTGTAAATAGCTTAAAAGCTAAAATTAAGCAGGTATTTCAAGGTCCTATTACAGGTAAGGTAACCGATGAAAGCGGTATGCCTTTACCCGGAGCAACAATAGTATATAAAGGACAAAACTCTGGTGTTACTACCGATTTTGATGGTAATTTTTCAATACCATTTGTGCAGAACGCTAAAACGTTGGTTGTTTCTTATATTGGTTACGAAACTCAAGAGGTAGTTATTAATAATGTTTCAAAAATTAATGTACAATTAAAAGTAGCTGTAACTGGTTTAGATGAAACAGTAATTGTTGCCTATGGTAAAATTAAAAAAGAAGCCTTAACAGGTTCTGTTGGTGTAGTAAATGTAGAAGGTTTAGCTAAGCAAGGCACAATAATTAATGTAGATCAAGCATTACAAGGTCAAGTAGCAGGTGTACAAGTAAGTGCACCAAGTGGTAAGCCTGGTGCCGCGGCTAGAGTTAGGGTAAGAGGGAGTTCTTCCATTTTAGGTACTAATCAGCCTCTTTATGTTGTAGATGGTGTTCCTATTTCTCCGTCTGTTGAGATTCCAGGATATGCATCATTTATAGATGGGTTAAGTAATAACGAATCTACAACCCTAGAAAATGAAGGGTTTAACAACGATTTAGGTTTTCTCGATTTTAACAACGTAGAAAGTATTTCGGTTTTAAAAGATGCGACTGCTACATCTATTTATGGGTCAAGAGCAGCAAACGGTGTTATAGTAATAACCACCAAAAGTGGTAGTGGTTTATCGAAACCACAATTTGAATTATCGGTAACGCAACGTGCTAATTTGGTGCAAAATATAGATGTTTTAAATTCTAGCCAATACAAATCACTTTATGAAGATGCCATTAATAACTATGTTGAATCAGGAGGAGTGGTGCCTACTTCAGATAGTTTTGGTCAAGGTATTTTAGCAGGAACCGAAGTCGATTTGAATACAGATACAGATTGGCAAGATTTAGTAGTTAGAAATACTTCATTAACTAGTAATTATGCGTTTAGCGTTCGCGGAGGAAGCGATAAAGGTTCCTATTATTCTTCGTTGAGTTTGCAAAGTGATGATGGAAGCGTAAAAGGAGATGAATTAAAAAGATATGCTTATAGTTTAAGTTTAACTCAAAAACTAAAAGATAATTTATCATTTTCTTCTAATATTAATTTAGGACGAGTAAAAAGTGATTTAGCATTAAATAGTCTTTTTGCTGCATTTGAAGCGGCGACCTATTTGCGACCAGATGTTACACCTTATGACGAGGATGGTAATTTAATTGCGCGTATAGGAGATATTTATAATCCATTGTCTTCATCACAACGCCGTATAACTTCAACCACTTTTTCTTTAGCTGGTAATTTTACATTAGAGTATGAGCCTATAGAAAATTTAATACTAAAAACTACGGGAATATTACAGTACATTGATGCCGAAAGTTATTCGTTTTATCCAAGTTATACCATAAGTGGTTCCACAACCAACGGTGAAGGAAATTTGGTAAATAGAAATACTATAAACCCAACAGTAGAAGGGACTTTATCTTACGATTTTTCATTATCGAAAAGTAATTTTAATGTTTTAGTAGGAAGCACTTATCAAAACGAAAATTCGGTAACTAATAGTTTGTATGGCGAAAACTTTCCAAATGATGATACGCTTACCGGAATTAGTTACGCAGGAGAAAGCTTATCGGCTCAAGAATCAATTACTAGAAGTACATTAATATCATTTTTCTCTCGATTTATTTATGATTACGATAACAGATATGTAATAAATTTTTCGGGTAGAACAGATGGATCTTCAAAATTTGGTGCAAATAAACGTTGGGCAACCTTTCCTTCTGTTGGTTTAGGATGGAATATTCATAACGAAAAATTTATGGATAATGCTTATGCTGTTAATTTTTTAAAATTACGAGCAAGTACAGGTCAATCGGGTAATGTAACCTTCGATCCTAATCAGTCTTTTAGTTTGTTTGGGGCATTAAATAGTACCTTAGGAGTTTATAACGGTAATACAGGAGTTGTGCCAGTTCGTATTGGTAATCCAGATTTAAAATGGGAAGTAACAACACAGAAAGATTTAGGTTTGGAGTTTGCTTTTTTTAATAACAGAATAAAAGGAGAAGTAGCTTATTACAAAAAAGATACAAAGGATGTATTGTATCAAACTGAGTTACCTTCGTCAAGTGGTTTATATACTGTTATTTCAAATTTAGGAGATACCCAAAACGATGGTTACGAACTTACTTTAAATTTTAACCTTATAAATAAGAAGAATTTTAAATGGAATTTTGGATTTAATGCTGCCACAGCAAACTCTAAAATAGTAAAATTAAATACTAGTTATTTAGATGAATATGGTGGCACTTATTTAAATGGTTTGTATTTAAGAGAAGGTGAATCTTTAGGTTTAATTCGCGGGTTTGTTGCAAATGGCCTTTTTCAAAATCAAGAACAAATCGATGCATTAAATAGCAGTGCGCCAGATGGTGTTTATCAATCTACAATAACTAGCCCTGGAGATATTTATTTCGCAGATTTAGATGGCGATGGGGAAGTGAGTACTTCAACTTCAAGTGGAGATGTAACTAGTATTGGTAGTATTGAACCTGATTTTTTTGGAGGCATTAATACAAACTTTAATTATAAAGGTTTGACTTTAAATATTTTCGCAAATTATAGTTTGGGTAACGATATTTACTGGAAGGCAGGAGAAAATGCCTTTAGCTATACAACTTTAAACGAACAAGGTAATAAACCTACTTTAGCTCTAGATCGCTGGACACCAGATAATACTGATGCCATATATCCAAGAGCGGTTTACAGAACTAACCTTTCTACTGCAAATCAAAATAACAGACAGTCAAGTTTGTATGTGCATAAAGGCGACTATTTACGTATAAAAAATATAACCTTAGGCTATAATTTTAGTAACGATGTTTTAGATAAATTAAAAATACAAGGTCTGTATTTATATTTAACCGGAACTAACTTATTTACGTTTACTAAATATCCTGGTGCCGATCCTGAATTTACAAATATTGCAAGTTTTAGAAATCCTATAGATAGCAATAAATATCCGGTAAGCAAGCAACTAATAACAGGTTTAAGGTTAACTTTTTAAAGCAAAAAACATGAAAAATAAATTAATATTAATTATAATTTTAAGTGTGTTAAGCTATTCTTGCGACGACGCACTCGATGTGCAACCAGAGAATTATTTGTTCGAAGACCAGTTGGTAACCGACGATAAAAGTGCTCAAACATCATTGTTTGGTGTTTACACTCAATTAAACTGGATTTATGGTCAAAATCTTGAGTTAAGTTTTCCTTTTTTAGATGGATCTTTAACCACTACAAATGCCACATTTATTTTTGGTCAAGCTGCTAGTAATGTAATTAGTCCGGAAGATGGAACTTTAAATACATTTTACGAATGGCCTTATTATATTATTAATTCGGCGAATGCTACAATCGAGGCTGTAACAAATAATGCTGGCGTATCGCAAACAGAGCAAGATAGAATATTAGGTGAAGCATATTTTATGCGTGCATTCGGACATTACATTGCACTACGAAGCTTTGGGCAATTTTTCGATTTATCTAGTTCTTATGGTATTGTTTTAAGAGATGTTGTATCTACAGTCGAAAATAGCCAGAAACAGCGTTCAACAGTACAAGAATGTTACGATTTTATTTTAGACGATTTGGATATGAGTATCCAAAAAAACACCACGTTTAGCAATAATTATTATGCCTCAAGTTTAGCGGCAAAGTCATTTAAGGCAAATGTATTATTGTACATGGGAGGAACCGAAAATTATACCGAAGCTATTACATTAGCCGATGAGGTAATTAATTCGGGAGATGTAAGTCTTGAACCTAACTTTGAAGATATATTTATTAATG
The DNA here is from genome assembly GCF_020523965.1 of Neotamlana sargassicola. GTDB lineage: Bacteria > Bacteroidota > Bacteroidia > Flavobacteriales > Flavobacteriaceae > Neotamlana > Neotamlana sargassicola. The sequence goes on from NZ_JAJAPX010000003.1 coordinate 26,357, forward strand.
GCGAAGCAAATAGTGAAGTTATTTTTTGTCGCGTTGTTGGTGAAGGGCAATCAAATAAATTTTCTTACTATTATCAAACATTGCCAAGAACATCTACTTGGTTACAAAATTATTTAGAAAACGACCCTCGTGAAGAAGATAGTTATGACACAAGTAACTTGAGGTTGAAAAAAATATTTACAACCGAAATTTCTGGAGGTCCTACAAATTATTTGCGTTTGGCCGAGGTATATTTAATAAAAGCTGAATGTCAAGCACGGTTAAATTTATTAGATGACGCTGAAAATACTTTAAATGTTATACGAAATAGGGCTTACGGGGGTTCTGCGCCAGAATTAACATATACCAATCAGCAAGAACTTCTAGATTTAATTTTCGATGAGTACGTAAAAGAACTTTGTTTCGAATCTGGAGCAGTTTGGTTCGCAGCGATTCGTCATGAAAAAATTGAAACATTAAAAGATGCAGTAACCAGTTCAGATCAGTATATTTTACCAATTCCAATGGCCGAATTACAAACTAACTTGGAGTTCGGTTCCCAAAACCCAGGATATTTAGACTTTTAAAAGAATTAAATAATTTGATTTAGTTATTATTTACAAGGGGCTTTAGACTACTACCGAATTCTAAAGCCCTATTCTTTACCTTTTTTACTTTTTAAAGGAAATTCCCAAGTATCATAAATTTTAATATTAAAAACAATTAAGACTTAATTATAATGAAAAAAATAGTAGTCATTTTAGCCATCATATTCAGCTTTCAAAGCTTTAAAATTGAAGGTCAAAATAATTTACAAAATAATATTCCCAACGATTCTTCTGTTAAAATAGGAAAGCTTAAAAACGGTTTAACCTATTACATTAAGCAAAATGCAAAACCTAAAAATAAGGCCGAACTAAGGTTGGTTTTAAAGGCTGGTTCAATACTTGAAGATCAAGACCAATTAGGTTTAGCTCATTTTATAGAACATATGGCTTTTAATGGTACCAAACATTTTCCTAAAAATGAACTTATAAATTATTTACAAAATATAGGTGTAGAGTTTGGGGCCGATTTAAATGCGCATACAAGTTTTGATGAAACGGTTTACAAATTATCTGTTCCCACAGACAACGAAACCATAAAAACGAGTTTGCAAGTTTTACGTGATTGGGCAGACGGCATAACTTTCGATCACGAAGAAATAGATAAAGAGCGTGGCGTTGTTGCCGAAGAGCTTAGAGCTCGAAACGGCGTAGGTTCAAGAATGTATTACCAATCTATACCCGTATTAACAAATAATTCAAGGTATGCAGAGCGCGCTCCAATTGGGACACTCGACGTAATTTTAAATGCTAAATACAGTGCACTAAAGCGTTTTTATAAAGATTGGTACAGGCCAGACTTAATGGCTCTAGTTTTTGTTGGCGATTTTAATTTAGAAGACATTGAACAGCAAATAAAAACGACATTTAGCAGTATTAAATCCGCTAAAAAACCAAGGGAGAGAGTATATTACAACATACCAAATAATGATAAGCCAGCGGTAACAGTGCAATCAGATAAAGAAGCTACGGGTTCAAAAGTATCTATATATGTTAAGAGGTTTGAGGATGAGGTAAACACTTTAAATGACCTAAAACAGGTCGTTTTACAACGTTTATATTCAGGAATGCTGCGTCAAAGACTTTCTGAAATCGAAGTAGAGCCTAATGCACCATTTTTATCTGCAAAAGCCGGTATTGGAAATTTTTTATCAACAACAGATAGCTATTTTTTAGGAGCTTCTTTAAAGGAAAATCAACTTTTAAATGGTGTCGAAGGGCTATTAATAGAAAGTGAACGTGCCAAACGTTATGGTTTTACAGAAGCCGAATTAGAACGTTATAAAAAAAGTTTTTTAAACAATGCCAATATTCGCCGTAAAGAAGAGGGTAAGCTCTCAAATAAATATTACGTTGAGCAGTATATAGATAATTTTACCAGTAAAACACCCATACCAAGCGATAACTTTAGTTATAACTTTTACAAAGACATATTACCAAGTATTACCGTAGCAGATGTAAACGCTATAAGTAAAAAATGGGTAAGAGATGATAATATGGCAATTGTGTTAAATACAGTAGAAAAGGAAGATGTTAACATTCCAACAAACGAAGAAGTTATTGCCTTAATTGATAAAGTAAAAAATTTAGAACTAGAGCCATATATAGATAAATTGTCTAATGTAAAATTATTAGAAACACCTCCAAACCCAGGGCATATTGTAGCTACTGAGTACAATAAAGAGGTTGATGTTACAACATGGAAATTGGCAAATGGCATTACCGTTATTGTAAAACCAACAAGATTTCAAAACGATTTAATTTCGATGAGTGGTTTTCGATCAGGCGGAAGTTCAACAGCGCCAGATTCTATATATGTTTCTGCTCGTAATGCTGGAAATATTATTGGTAAAAGTGGTGTAAACGGTATTTCTAACATCAACTTAGAAAAATTAAGTATGGGAAAAACCGTTAGCGTATCTCCCAGAATTAATTATTACGACGATTTATTTTCAGGTTCTAGTTCCTCGGCAGATTTAGAATATATGATGAAGCTGGTCCATTTGTATTTTACCAAGCCAAACAGAGATGAGAATGCTTTTGTGGCTTTTAAAGAAGGGTTAAAATCTGTTTATAAAAATCAAGATGATAGCCCAAGTGCTTATTTTGAAAAAGAAATTGCAAAAAATATGACGCATAGCCATTTAAGATCTATGCCATTAACTGTTAAGCAAATTGAAAACGAGCTTGATCTTGACCAAGCATTTAATTTTTACAAAGAGCGTTTTGCAAATGCAAACGGCTTTACATTTGTATTTGTTGGTAGTCTTAAATTAGAAAATTTAAAGCCACTTGTAGAACAATATCTAGGGAGTTTACCCTCTAATTTAAATGAAGAGAGTAAATCGAAAGATACAGGTTTACGATATGCTACTGGCGTAGGAAAAAAAGTGTTTTATAAGGGTATAAGCGATAAGAGTACCGTAGATTTACGTTTTACGGGAGCTATAGATTTTTCTTTAGAAGAAAAAGAACATTTAAGCTTACTAGCCAAACTATTAAAAATTAAATTAACTGAAGAGTTAAGAGAAAAAATGTCTGGCGTTTATGGTGTTCGGGTTTCATCATTTGCATCAAAAATACCTTATCAATGGTACAGAATTGCCGTGCGCTTTACTTGCGACCCAGAAAATGTTGATAAGCTAATTGCTAAAACACAAGAGGAGATTAACAACATTAAAAATCATGGTGCTTCGCAAATAAACATTACTAAAATTAAACAAGCAGAACTAGCTAATTACGAGCAATTTTTAGAAAATAACAACTTTTGGAGTTCTAAGTTAAAAACGTCGCATGAATACGATTTAGATTTAGAGTCTATTTTGGAGCAAAATGAAGTTATTGAAGAAATTAATTCTGAAATGTTTAAAACTACTGCTAAAAAATATTTTAACGATGCAAATTATGCAGAATTTATTTTAATGCCCGAAAAGGCTGAATAATAATAACTTATTAAAATGCTAGATACTTTTTTAACAAATAGTGTCTAGCATTTTTTATTTAAAAAATTAAAGCGCTGCACTAAAAATATAAAATTTCGACGAGTGGTGCTTATAGGGCGATAAAGAGTATATTTTCGAATGATGAAAATTAGTCTATAGTATCATATCTTTGTAAGTAATAACTGTCTTATAGTTTCTTTTGTAGAAATAATTTGTAGGATCGTCTATTGAAACCACTAAAACAAAATCGCCGCCCCAAGCGCCTAAACTTTTTATTGCACCATTAAAATCATTAAATAGTTTAGTTTTTACGGGTATTTGTTTAGTAATTTTTGCAATTACCATTTCATGTAATTCAATTAATTCAATAAACTCCACCAATTTATTACAGTTAATAATTTTTTTAGTTAAGTCATTAATAGATCTAATTTCAAATATCGAGTTTTTCTTTTGCTTGCGGTAGTAATTTATACCGTCGCGACTGTTTTGTTTTTGGTTTAGATGAACAAAATATAAAAATGACTTAAAATCGGGATTAAAAATTATTGGGTTTATACTAGGTGTGTTATCCTTTATTGTATATGTTATAGCAGTATTATTTTGGGCACAAGCAATATCGTAGCCACTACCACCAAAAGTAAGTTCTAGCAGTTTAAAAGCATCAACATTTGCCCATTGTGCTATATTATTTATTAAGGTCGATGAGGTACCGAGCCCCCAGTTATTTGGGAAATCTAGATGAGTTTTTATTTTAAAACCATGTTTATTATTAAGAAACTCAGGATTTAATTGCTTAACAGCATTTAAAATTTGAACTAGCCTTTTAGCAACATCACTTTTTGTCTGCCATTTTATTGGTTGGCTGGTTAAATCAAACTCAGTATGAAACCACAATTCGCTTTCGTGATTAAAACTTTCCCAAATTAACTTTTGTTCAGGTATATGTTCAACTGTAAGGGATTGCCCGTATTTGGTAGGTACAGCTAATGCCGTAACACCATCTAAAACAACATACTCACCTGTTAAAAGTAATTTACCATTGCTATAAAACTCCTGCATAATTAGTGGTTAGAACGTAAATTTTTAATTGCAGATACCACTGCGCTGTGGGAAACTGTTTGGTTTTCAAATTGTTTGCTTAGGATTTCTTTTTCGGTTTTAGTAGCTTCAAACTGATTTAAAATATTCATTAAATGCATTTTCATGTGCCCTTGCTGAATACCTGTAGTTGTAAGCGAACGTAAAGCGGCAAAATTTTGTGCTAAACCTGCAACAGCAACAATTTGCATTAATTCTTTAGCCGATGGTTTTCCTAACATTTCTAAGGCTAATTTTACTAAAGGGTGTAAGCCTGTTAATCCGCCAACGGTACCTAAAGCCAAAGGAATTTCCATCCAAAAGGTGAAAACACCATCTTCAATTTCAGCATGAGATAAACTACTGTATGTGCCGTTTTTACAAGCATAGGCATGCACACCAGCTTCAATAGCTCTAAAATCGTTTCCTGTAGCGAGTACTACGGCATCAATACCATTCATGATACCTTTATTGTGTGTAACTGCTCGGTATGGTTCTACTTCGGCTATGTTTACTGCTTGTACAAATTTTTCCGCGAAAGCGTTACCTTCAATATTTTTTTCGGTTAAATCGTCAACTTTACAACTAACTTCTGCGCGAACCAAGCATTCTGGAACATAGTTAGATAGAATACTCATTACAATTTCAATTTGTTTTTCTTCTTCAGAAAATAAATCAAAATTTAAAGCTTCAGTTTTTAGGGTTTTAGCAAATTGCTCAAGGCAGGAATTTATAAAATTAGCACCCATAGCGTCTAACGTTTCAAACGAAACGTGTAGCTGATAGTAGTTTGCTAAACTTTCGGTTTTATTGCGTAATTCTATATCTAAAATACCACCACCACGCTTTTCCATGTTTTGCGTAATGCTTTTGGCATCTATTAAAAGTTGAGGTTTTACTATTTTAAAAAATTGTTTAAGTTTTTGTTTATCACCTTTGTAATTAAAATGAACTTGACCAATTTTTGTGGTTGAAATTACTTTGGTTTTAAATCCGCCTCTTTCCATCCAAAATTTTGCAGCTTTACTTGCGGCCGCTACCACCGAGCTTTCCTCGATAGCCATTGGTATGGTATAAATTTTATTGTTTATAGAAAAATTAGGGGCGACACCAAGGGGTAAATAATAGTTTGTAATGGTGTTTTCTATAAATTCATCATGCAATTGCTGAAGCTTTTCATCGCTATTCCAGTACTGGATTAGTATGTTTTTAGCATTTTCAAAATCAGCAAAATAGGTGTTAACAATCCAATCAATTTTTTGTGTTTTCGATAGTTTCGAAAAACCAGAAATAGTTTTACTCATAAGGTATTAAGTTGCAGCGCAAAGATACTATTCTTCATTCAGTTTTAAATAATCAATTAATACAAGCTTCTTATTAAAGTGTTAATTTTAGGTGCTTTTTGCAGAATTTTTAGTAAACTTGGGCACATTTTGAAAAATAAACATCATTTTTAATGAATAACCTAAAATTATCCTTTTTGTTTTGCCTTTTTATATCTTCAATAAGTATAGCGCAAACAAAAGAAATTACCCTAGAAGACATTTGGAAAAACAGAACCTTTAGCACAGAACATATGGATGTGTTGCATTCTATGGCTAATGGGCAACAATATTCTGTATTAAATTTTAATAGAGTAGAAAGAAGCACTTCAATAGATATTTACGATTATAAAACACTAGAGAAGGTTAAAACTTTGGTTAGTTCTGCTAATTTAGATGAAATACCATACTTTACAAATTACACATTTAGTGACGATGAAACTATGGTTTTACTTGCAACAGAAGAAGAAGCTATATTTCGTCGTTCATCTTTAGGGAAGTATTTTGTGTATAATGTTAAAACAAAAACTTTACAAAGTGTAAGCGATTTTAAAATACAAGAACCTACGTTTTCACCTAACGGGAAATTTATAGCCTACGGTTATCAAAACAATTTATATTATAAAAATTTAGAAACTGATGAAGTTACACAAATAACTTTTGATGGTAAGAAAAATGAAATTATAAACGGTATTACAGATTGGGTTTACGAAGAAGAATTTAGCTTTGTTCGTGCTTTCGATTGGAATTCAGGAAGTAACAAAATTGCATTTATTCGTTTTGACGAAACTAACGTTCCAGAATTTTCAATGGATGTTTATGGTAATACACTTTACCAAACTCAACATGTTTTTAAATATCCAAAAGCAGGAGAAGCTAACGCTTTAGTTTCGTTACATATTTTTGATGCTGAAACTGGTAAAACAGAAGAAGTAAAAGTAAATAAGGCTTACAATGATTTTTATATTCCTAGAATAAAATGGACAAATAATCCAGATGTTTTAAGTGCGCAATACATGAACAGACACCAAAATGAATTAGATTTATGGTTTGTAAATGCAGCAAAAAACACATCAAATTTAGTTTTAGCCGAAACCGATAAAGCTTATATTGATGTAACGTTTAACTTAACCTTTTTAAAGGATAATAGTTTTATCTGGACTAGTGAAAAAGATGGATACAATCACATTTATCACTACGATAAAACAGGGAAATTAATTAACCAAGTTACAAAAGGAAATTGGGAAGTGACCGATTATTATGGGTTCGATGAAAAAACAAAAACTATTTTTTATCAATCTGTAGAAAATGGTTCTATTAACAGAGATGTTTATTCTATTAAATTAAACGGAAGAAATAAAAAGCGCTTAACTAAAACCGAAGGAACAAATCAAGCTGCTTTTAGTGCCGACTTTTCATATTTTATAAATACTTTTTCTAGCGCAACTACTCCGTACGAATATACTTTAAATAGTGCCTCATCAGGAAACTTAATAAAAAGTATAAAAGATAACGATAAATTATCGCAAAAACTTGCAGATTACAAAACATCGAAAAAGGAGTTCAGTACCATACATGTAAATGGAAACGATTTAAATATGTGGATGATTAAACCTGCCGATTTTGATGAAAACAAAAAGTATCCGCTTTTTATGTATCAATATTCTGGTCCTGGTTCTCAACAAGTGGCCAACCGCTGGAATAGCGCAAACGATTATTGGTACCAGATGTTAGCCCAAAAAGGTTATATAATTGTTTGTGTAGATGGCAGAGGAACAGGTTTTAAAGGAGCCAATTTTAAAAAGGTTACACAAAATGAACTTGGAAAATATGAAGTTGAAGACCAAATAGCTGCAGCTAAAAAACTTGGAGAATTACCATATATTGATGCTAGTAGAATAGGAATTTGGGGATGGAGTTTTGGTGGTTTTATGAGTAGTAATTGCTTGTTTAAAGGAAACGATGTGTTTAAAATGGCTATTGCGGTTGCTCCTGTAACTAGCTGGCGTTTTTACGATACTATTTACACAGAACGTTATATGACTACCCCACAGGAAAACCCAACTGGTTACGACGAAAATTCACCAATAAATCACGTAGATAAGTTAAAAGGCGATTTTCTTTTAGTTCATGGTACTGCCGATGATAATGTACACGCCCAAAACGCTATGCGATTAACTGAAGCTTTAATTCAAGCGAATAAACAATTCGATTGGGCTATGTATCCAGATAAAAACCATGGCATTTACGGTGGAAATACAAGACTTCATTTGTATACAAAAATGAGCAATTTTATCGATGAAAACTTAGGCGATAAAATTGAAGAGCCAAAGAAGGAAATAAAAGAGAATACTTCAAAAATTAAAGGATAATAATTAACTAACTATCAAAATATATTTATGACTAACTCTAACACAGAAGCATATAAGCGAGAACTTTTTGGGCAGCCAATAGGTTTGTATATTCTATTTTTAACTGAAATGTGGGAGCGATTTTCCTATTACGGAATGCGTGCACTTTTGGTACTTTATATGACTACTTCTTCTTCAGGAGAAGACCCGAGAGGAGCTGGTTTAGACTGGACAAGTAAAGAAGCACTTGCTCTTTATGGTTGGTATACAATGCTAGTATATGTAATGTCTATTCCAGGTGGTATGATAGCTGATAAAGTTATTGGACAAAAAAAAGCAGTTTTATACGGAGCTGTTGTTTTATGTTTAGGGCATGGTGTTTTAGTTTTAACTGATGTTTGGGCTTTTTACACTGGCTTAGCTTTAGTTATTTTAGGAGTTGGGTTATTAAAACCTAATATATCTACTATGGTTGGGGGATTATATAAACAAGGTGATATAAGACGTGATAAAGGATTTAGTATTTTTTACATTGGTATTAACTTAGGTTCTTTATTAGCAACATTAACTGTTGGTTTAGTAGTAGCTAAGTGGGGTTGGCATGCTGGTTTTGGTCTTGCAGGTATAGTTATGGTATTAGGTTTAATAAATTATATTATCGGACAAAAATACTTAACTCATGTTGGTAACTTGAGTAAAAAAGAAAATAATCAAGAGGTTTCATATGGAAAACTATACGGAAAATTAGCGTCTTCAAGAAAACAATTAATTATTACATTAGTTTTATTGGTCTTCTCCATATTTGGATGGTATAAAATGGGATGGGGCTATGGTATGTTGTTTATGTTTTTAACAGCTATAACTTCTTTATTAATGATGATATATAAAGATCTAAATTCAAATATATATAAAGATAGGTTTGTAGTTCTTTTATTATCATTTATAATGGTTATAATATTTTGGGGAGCGTTCGAGCAAGCAGGAGGTTTAATGAATCTTTATACAGATACCAAAACAGATCGAGTATTATTCGGTTGGACTATACCAACCGTTATGTTTCAAAGTTTAAACGCTGGTTTTATAATTATATTTGCAACAATAGTTGCTGGGTTTTGGGCAAAAAGGAAATTAAAAGGTAAGGAAGCCTCTTCACTTTTTAAAATGGCTTTAGGGATTATTATTATGGGATTTGGATTTCTTTTTATGGTATTTGCTGCAATGGAATATGAAAAATCGGGAAGCTCTAGTATGATTTGGCTTGTTTTAGCTTATTTATTTCATACGTTGGGGGAGCTTTGTATATCTCCAGTTGCATTATCTTTTATTACAAAATTAGCCCCGGTTAAATATGCTTCTTTAATGATGGGGGTTTATTTCGCAGCAACGGGTTTAGGTAATAAAGTAGCTGGAATTGTTGGTGAATCAGCTTCAAAATATGGTGAGTATACTATATTTACAGGAATATTAATTTTTACAGTTATTATAGGTGTTCTTTTTATTGCAATACTTAAACCTTTAAAACGACTTACTCACAAAGCAGAAGATAACGAGCGCAAAATTGGCATAGACGAAGCAGAAGGCTTTGAGTTAGCAGATAATTAAAATTATTTTCATGAATTCAACCGAAAACACTGCAGAATTTAGTCTGTTAGGTCACAAACCGGCCTTATTTGTTTTATTTTTTACCGAAATGTGGGAGCGTTTTTCATATTACGGTATGCGCGCCATATTTGTACTATTCTTGGTAAAAAGCTGGGATTGGAGTAATGAACGCGCCGTAGGATTATTAGCTATTTATACAAGTACGGTATATTTAACACCCTTAGTTGGTGGAATTATAGCCGATAAATTATTAGGTTACCAAAAAGCAGTTGCTTTAGGGGCTTTAGCCATGACGTTGGGTCATGCCTCCATGGCTTTAGAAACCGAAATGACATTGTACATAGGTATAGCCTGTTTAATAATAGGAAATGGTTTATTTAAGCCTAATGTAACATCAATAGTTAGTGGTTTATATGAGAAATATCCAGATAGAAAAGATGGGGCATTTACTATTTTTTATATGGGGGTTAACGCTGGAGGCTTTTTAGGAGTTTTACTATGTGGTTTTTTAGCCAGTAACTTAAGTTATTCTTGGGGATTTGGTTTAGCTGGAATTTTTATGTTTTTAGGAACATTACAATTTTGGTTTGGAAGATCTATTTTTGAAAATGTTGGAACAGAACCCAACAAGAAATCAGATAGGGAAAAGATAGGAGTTTCAGAAGTTGTTAATGAAGAATTAACGCCAAAAAATATACAACGAGATCGTTATATTGTTGTTGCGCTTTTAGCTTTTTTTACAGTGTTTTTCTGGACAGCTTTCGAGCAAGCCAGTGGTTCTATGACTATTTTTGCTAGTGATTACACGCAAAGAAACTTACAAGGCAATTCAGCACTAATTTTCAAAGTTGTAGATGTATTAGTTTCCACAGTTCCGTTACTTATTATTTCATGGGTACTTTTAAAATTATTTGGGCAAACCTTTAAAAAAATATCGTTGTCTAATATTGTTTTAGGTATTAGTTTTTTAAGTATTTGGGCAATTGTAATCTGGAAATTAAGTATAATAATACCAAAAGAAAATGCAGAAATAGAGCCGTCATGGTTTCTAATTTTAAACTCATTATTTATTATTTTCTTAGCACCTTTATTCTCAAAGTGGTGGGAAAGTAAATATAATCCGTCAGCAGCTGTTAAGTTTGGTGTAGGTATGTTGCTTTTAGGTATAGGTTTTGGAGCATTGGCTTATGGTTCTAGCGGAATTCCACAAGGCGCAAAATCGGCATCAGTAAGTTTAATTTGGTTAGTTATTGCTTACTTGTTTCATACTATGGGTGAGTTATGTGTTTCGCCTACTGGTTTATCCTATGTATCCAAATTAGTGCCAGCTAAAAAAATAGGAATGATGTTTGGTATATGGTATTTAGTAAATTTCTTAGGAAACTTAACAGCAGGAACAGTAGGTAAATATATAGATACTATTGTAGAGCAATATTCAATGTCTCATTTTTTCTTAATATTTACGGTTATACCTGGAATTGTGGGTGGTATTTTCTTAATTCTAAACCCATTAATTAAAAAACTTATGCACGGTATTCGATAAATAGCAATAAAACATAAAAAAATATTACAAAATGCTCCTTTTAAGGGGCATTTTTTGTAAGTTCGGAACAACTTTTGTTACTTAAGTAATTATGAAAAAGATACTTTATACATTAATAGTAATTTTAGCTTTTAGCTTTAATTGTAAAGCTCAAGACATAAATTGGTTGAGTTTAAATGAAGCTTTGGAGCTTCAAAAAACAACGCCTAAAAAAATACTTATGGATGTTTACACAACTTGGTGTGGACCTTGTAAAATGTTAGATAAAAATACCTTTCAAAACGAAGACGTTTCAGCTTATATAAACGAGCATTATTATGCGGTTAAATTTAATGGAGAAGGTAATGAAGAGTTAATTTATAACGAGCAAACTTTTGGTAATGCAGAGTACGATGCCTCAAAGGCTAATTCGAGAAACTCACCTCATGATTTTGCTAGGTATTTACAAATAAGCGCATACCCAACAATTGTGTTTTTTGATGAAACAGGTAATTTAATAACGCCGTTAAGAGGTTATCAAACCCCAGCACAGATCGAAATTTACTTAAAAATGTTTAAAAACGATCATCATAAAACCATAACATCTCAAGAAGAATTTAATACTTATTACGAGAATTTTAAACCAGAATTTAAGGGTTAAAAAATTAAATGCTATGAAAAAAAATCTACTTATAATTTTTATTACAATTGGTTTTTCTTTTGTAAGTAAAGCTCAAGAAGAAGCATTAACTTGGCATACAGATATGAACAAAGCCTTTGAAAAGGCTAGCTTAGAAAACAAACCGTTGATGATTTTTTTTACCGGATCGGATTGGTGCGGATGGTGTATTAGGTTGCAAAACGAAGTTTTTAAAACGCCAGATTTTAAAACCTGGGCAAAAAATAATGTTATTTTAGTAGAGTTAGATTTTCCTAGAAAAAAACAATTAGAGCGCGAGCAACTTATGCAAAACTATCAGCTTCAAAAAATGTTTAAAGTAACAGGGTACCCGTCAGTTCATTTTGCATTAGCAAGTTCTACACAAGATGGTAATAAAAATTTAAACAGTTTAGGAAAAACAGGTTATGTTCGTGGTGGTGCAGTAAAATGGTTAGAAATAGCCAATAATATTGTTAATCAAGCCAATTAAAAACTTAATAATTTATAATAAAAGCGCCCTTTTTACTGGTTTGGTGAAAAGGGATTTCTTTTTTTAAACAAATGCGTTCCCAATGCGCTATGTAGCTTTTATAGTTACTTCCGTCTGCAATAATCTGTTTAGGTTTAAGCGAATCAATTACTCTATTTAAATTTATTTTTGGTGATTGCCGCAGTAATACATAATCTGGTTTTACGGATTTAAAATTATAAATTCCCAGGCTATCAATAACTAAAACATATTTATCCTTTAGCTTAAATAGTGTTTTTAAATTTTCTTTTTCAATAGATTTGATATGGTTTCCTACGGTATAATCTTTTATAATTTTATTGTTATTTTTTGATAAGCTATCTAAATCGTCAAAAACAATAATATTATCATTTTTTACATCTGCAAGTAAACTATATCTACTCTTATGAAATACGATTAATGTGTTTGTTGGCTTCTTAAACTTGGTATAAAAAATAGCAAGTTGTACAACTATTATTGAAATTAGAAAAAACTTAAAAGAAGCAACGTGTTTTTTTATTAAAAACCATACTAGTGTTATTATAAAAATATATGAAGCAAAAACATACCAAATATTAAAAGGTATGTCTTTAAATATAAAGGCTTCTTGGTAAGATACCCAACTTATAAAATTATTCATTAAGCTTATAATGTACCCAAAAGTTGAAGCTACAAAATTGTACGGAATGTTGCATATTGCTAGCAAGATTACTAAAATTCCTAATGCTAAAACAATACCTAATAACGGAATTACAACAAGATTTGAAATAAAAAATAAACCAGGGAATTGATGAAAATAATATAAACTAATAGGTATAATACCTAGTTGTGCAGAAATGGTTACTGTAAAAGTATGCCAATATTTATCTAAAATCCAGTTTTTGGGCTGCCAAATTTTATACAAAAAAGGATCAATAGTTACTATTGAAAATACAGCCAAATAACTTAATTGGAAGCCAACATCAAACAAAAACATGGGTTTAATTAATAAAAGAACGAAAACCGATATAGCCAACGTATTAAAAATATTGGTTGGGCGTTTTATGTTCATAGCTATGGCTACAATGCTAAACATAGTTACAGCTCGTGTTACCGATGCCGATAAACCGGCAATAATAGCGAAACACCACAGTATTAATACTAAAAGAATAGTTTTTATGGTATTACCATACTTTAATTGCGCTATAGGCTTTAAAATAAAATTTAATATTATTAAAATAATACCCACATGTAATCCTGAAACGGCTAAAATATGTATTGCTCCAGCGTTAGTATAATTTGTGTATACAGCTTTACTTATATCTTGGCGTTGACCTAAAAATAAGGCATTAATTATTGCCAATTCATCGGTTTTATAATGGTAAGCCTCTAACTTTTTATTAATAAAAATCCTAATATTATCAGCAAGACCAAGTAGGCTGATTTTTTTTGAGCCAGAATAATAAAGCGCATTGTTAGTAGTAAATACTTGATGATAAATGTATTGTTTCTCTAAATACTTTTTATAGTCAAATTGATGAGGGTTTAAAGGATGAATTAAATCTTTAAATTGTAATTTACTAATGTATATATCATCAACTTTTAACAGATTGTAGGTTGTGTCCTTTTCAATATTTATAAGAATTTTGCCTTTAGCGTTTTCATCCTCAAGACTAAGTATATCAACAATGTATTTATCGTAATAATTTCCTGGTTTTAAAACCTCACGCACTTTAAACTTAACAGTATGGGTTGATGTATTGTTTAGCGAGACTTTTTGTGTGTAATGATTTTTAAAATTAATTGGATTATGAAGCTTTACAGTTAAAGCACCAATAATAGTCATAGAAATAAAGGTAAATAAGCCAAACCAAACAGATTGTTTAAACTTATTTTTATCCATTATAAAAATGATAAATAATATAATAATAAAAACAAACGCAATTACTAATAAAAGAGCCCAGTTTATAGAAGTGAAGTAGCCTAATAAAATTCCTGTAACTAAGCAAATAGTTAATTTAATTATGGTAAAATTAAGCACCTTCATAGGTCTGTAAGTTAATAAAAATCTTACAGATTTATGACTTATGGTATTTAAAGTATGCTTCTAGCTTCAACAAAAGCATTTAGCCAATACTTTTCATTTAAACCAGAAACAATAACACCTTTACTAGTTGTGGCGTGAATAAATTTAATATCATTATTTCTTATATCAACAATAAGTCCTACATGATTAATTTCGTTTCTTCTATTTTTTCCTGTTTTAAAAAATAATAAATCACCTTTATGCACATTTTTTAAGCTAATTTTTGTGCCACGTTTAGCCATGTCTCTCGAAATTCGTGGTAATTGTACATTGTTAGCTGTAAAAGAGGTGTAAATTAAGCCAGAGCAATCCATTCCTTTTTTTGTAGTGCCACCCCACTTATATTTTACACCTTTAAATTGGTTGGCGTAATCAATAATATTTTCGGCTTTAGATTTTGATGTGTTTTTTTTAGTTTTTGCAGTAGTTTGAGATGATTTACTTTTTGTGCTCTTTGAAGATTTACAACTACTAAATGCAATTAGAAGCATTAATAAAAGCACAAATTTTTTCATGGTACTATTAATTTTGGGCATTTTTAAAAATTAATTCGGCTGTTTTTTTGCTGGCTCCTTTACCGCCTAACTTTTTCTCTAATTCAAAATAATTTAAAAACATGGTTTTACGCATGTCTTCATTTAAAATGTTGTTTAATTCTTGTTTTAAACGTTTTCTATTGAAATCGTTTTGAATTAGCTCGGTAACCACTTCCTTATCCATTACCAAATTCACTAACGAAATATATTTTAAGGTTATAATGCGTTTTGCTATTTGGTACGAAATATTACTCCCTTTATAACACACTACTTGCGGTACTTTAAATAACGCGGTCTCTAAAGTTGCCGTTCCAGAAGTTACTAATGCCGCATACGAAATACTCAATAAATCATAGGTTTTATTAGCTATAAACTTAACCTTATTAGACTTCATAAAGGTCTGATAAAAACTAAATTCCTGACTTGGCGCTCCTGCAATAACAAATTGATAATTGGGGTAGTCGTCAACTAAACTAAGCATTACCGAGAGCATTTTAGCAATTTCTTGCTTACGGCTTCCTGGTAAAAGTGCAATAATAGGTTTGTCTCCTAAATTGTTTTCTGCTCTAAATTTTTCTTCTTTAACTTGGGTTCTATCTGCTATGGCATCAATTAACGGGTGGCCAACAAAATTAACGTCATAATTGTATTTTTTATAGAAATCTTCAACAAACGGAAGGATAACGTACATGTTATCAATATCTCGTTTAATATCAAAAACACGTTTTGCACGCGATGCCCAAACTTGCGGAGAAATATAATAATTGGTTTTAAAACCTCGCTGTTTTGCCCACTTCGCAATTCTTAAATTAAATCCAGAGTTGTCAATAAATATAATAACATCGGGTTTAAATGCTGCAATATCTTGCTTGCAAAACTTTATTAGTTTAAAAATTTTATTGAGGTTTAAAATGACTTCAATAAAACCCATAAAAGCACGCTCTTTATAGTGTTTTACTAGAGTGCCACCAACATTTTGCATAGCATCGCCACCCCAAAACCTAATGTCTGCATTAGCATCAACTTTATACAATGCCTTCATTAAGTTAGCGCCATGTAAATCGCCAGATGCTTCACCCGCAAGAATGTAATATGTCATTTATTAATGGTCTAAAATATTTTAAAAATAAAGGTGCAAACAGCTAATATAACCGTTATTAAAAGTACACCACGAGCCCTATAATCTTGTCGCTTTCTTATAAAAACGAAAAAAGCAATTAGATTTAAAATGGCACCTAAACTTATTAATTTACCTAAAAAACCTTCACTTATTGCTGCTTTAATAACAGTGGTGAAATCATCATCACCACCAAGTAACATTGCTGCTAATATTAAACCAATGGCATTAGCAACTAAGCCAACTACCATTCCTATAATAACGTCTTTTTTAATCATTTAAATTCCAGTTTTCTAAGTTTTTTATAAAGTCATGTGCTGTTAAATCAAATTGCGTTGGGACTATCGAAATATAGTTGTTCTCTAGCGCCCAGGAGTCGGTATCTTTGCCGTCATCTAAATTAACAAATTTTCCAGTAAGCCAGTAATAATCTTTTCCTTGTGGTGTTTGGCGTTTATCAAATTCTTCAACCCAATTCGATCGTGCTTGTCGAGAAATTTTAATACCGTTTATAGCATCTTTTGTTACGTTTGGTATGTTTACGTTTAAAACAATACCTTCGGGTAAACCATGTTTTAAAACCTGTTCTGTAATGCTTTTTATAAAAGGTTTCGATGGTTCAAAATTAGCATCATGCCCATAATCTAATAGAGAAAAACCAATGGCAGGAATACCCTCAATACCAGCTTCAATAGCGGCACTCATAGTGCCTGAATAAATCACATTAATCGCGGCGTTAGACCCATGATTAATTCCTGAAACACAAAGTGTTGGTTTTCTGTTTACAATTTCTCTAATTGCAATTTTTACGCAATCGGCAGGCGTTCCAGAACAGCTGTATTCTGTTTGCGGGCCTTCATCTATTTTAATAGGATCTGCAAAAAGAGTAGAGTACAATGTAATGGCATGCCCCATGCCACTTTGTGGGCTATCTGGTGCTACTACAACTACATCCCCAAGTTCATTCATAACTTCTATTAATGCGCGAATTCCTGGAGCGTTTATACCATCGTCGTTGGTTACTAAAATAAGGGGTTTTTCTGCCATAATATGTATTAATATTCTATGTGCTAAAATACATATTAAACAGCCAAATAACATCGTTTAACAAAAAATTAGTAGCGTTTGGTTGTTTTGGCACACTTTTTTCTACTATTTTAGTAAAAATAATGTCGTGCTTTCCAGAGCAATTAAATTAAATAGATGAGAAAAATTATGAAAAGGAATTATAAAGCAATGCTGTTAGTATTGTTATTAGCATTTGCTTCTTGCAGCTTTACTACAAAGAAATTCGATAACCCGGACAAAGACAAATTATTAATACAAATTATAACCTTTGTTCTAGAACAAGGACATTTTGATCCTATTTTATTTGATGATGCTTTTTCCGAGGATTTTTTCGAAGATTATATAGCCATAACCGACCCGTTTAAACGTTATTTTTATCAATCTGATATTGATGATTTTGAGAAGTTTAAGTTAACCATCGACGATCAATTAAAAGCTACCGATATAACTTTTTTTAATGTTGTAAACCAACGCACTTTGCAACGTATTGCAGAGGCTAAAGAAATTTACAAAACGGTATTAGCTACACCTTTCGATTATACTATTAAAGAATATTACAACAGTGACAGCGAAAATGCAGAATTCCCTAAAAATAAAAAAGAAATGCAAGATCGTTGGAGAAAACAATTAAAGTTTTCTGCTATTTCAAATTACGACGACTTAAAACAAGAGGAAAAACAGAAAAAAGAAAAAGATGCATCGTATACCATGAAAACCGATGCAGAGATTGAAAAAGAAGCTAGAGAAGCCACTTTAAAATCTTTGAATATAATTTTTGAAGATTATATAGACGACCAAACTCGCGAAGATTGGTTTGCTATTTACGTAAACACTATTGTTGAAGAATTCGACCCACATACCTATTATTTAGCACCAAAAAGTAAGGAAGATTTCGACCAACGCATGTCTGGAAAACTAGAAGGTATTGGTGCGCGTTTACAAAAGCGTATGGACTATATAAAGGTAGTTGAATTAATTTCTGGTGGTCCAGCATGGAAAGGTGAGGAGCTTGAGGTTGAAGATGTTATTTTAAAAGTAAAACAAGAAGACGAGGAAACCCCTGTAGATATTGTTGGCATGCGCATTAACGATGCTATAAACTATATTAAAGGCCCAAAAGGAACTAAAGTAACTTTAACAGTAAAAAAAGTTGATGGTACCATAAAAGATATAACCATTACTCGCGATATTGTTGAGATTGTAGATACTTATGCAAAAGCCTCTGTAGTGGAAAAAGATGGAAAAAAGTTTGGTGTAATTAATTTGCCAGCGTTTTATGTCGATTTTGAAGATTATAAAAATATTAATGCAGCAAAAGATGTTAAGGCCGAAATAGAGCATTTAAAAGCTGAAGGTATGGAAGGATTGGTGCTAGATTTACGAAACAACGGTGGTGGTTCTTTACCCACGGTGGTTGAAATGGCCGGTTTGTTTATTAAAGATGGTCCAATAGTTCAAGTACGCTCAACAGGCGAGGCTAAAGAGGTTTTAAAAGATAGAGATAAGTCTATTTCATGGGATGGCCCATTAGTAATATTAGTAAACGAAATTTCTGCCTCTGCTTCCGAAATTATGTCGGCAGCAATGCAAGATTACAAACGCGCAATTATTATAGGTAGTAAACAAACTTACGGTAAAGGAACTGTACAAAATGTTATGAATTTAAATAGTATGTTGCGAAATAATAATGCCGGAGATCTTGGAGCGCTTGCTTTAACCACGCAAAAATATTACCGTATTAATGGTGGGTCTGTACAATTAGAAGGTGTTAAAAGTGATGTCACAGTTCCTGGTCGATTTACCTATATTAATGTAGGTGAAAAAGATAAAGATAACCCGTTACCATGGGACGAAATTGATCCAGCCATTTATACACCATGGGAAAATTATTTCGATTACGATGCTACTGTTAAAAAAAGTAAAGAGCGTATGAGTAATAACCCACAAATTGCACTTATTGATGAAAATGCGAAATGGGTAAAAGATAAAATTGACGTTACGGTATTCTCATTAAATTACGACGATTATGTAAAGCAAAATGAAAATAATGAAGCCGAATCAAAAAAGTTTGATGCCATCGATGATTATAAAACAAATTTAAGTTTTTACTCTACAACCTATGAAAAATCGTTGATTGAAAACGATTCTACCGATTTAAAAGAAAAACGCGAACGTTGGCATAAAAGCTTAAGTAAAGATGTTTATATAGAGGAAGCGCTTAACGTTTTAGAAGATTTAAACTTAGCATACCCAATAAAAAAAGTAGCTTCAGCAGTAAAAGAGTAAGCATTTTATGGCGGAACAATCGAATTCATTAAAACAATTAGCGCTTCAAAAGTTTAAGAAAAACTTTTGGGGCGTTTTTTGCTTCGTTTATATTATTATAGTTGGTTTGGTGTCGGTGTTTGCTTATGTTTTAGCACCCGATAATTCACAGTATGCCAATCAAATGCATTTAGCAATACATTCTAAAAAGCCAGGGTTTAGTGTAAACATGCTCACTATTCCTTCAGAAATAAATGTGAAGCAAAATGTTTTCGATAAATTGTTCTTTGGAAAAATGAATGCCAGTACCGAAGTGCCTATTTCAAATTATAAAATTGAAAATGAAAACTTATTTTATACTGAATATACTTCCGATGGTTTATTGGGATCAGAAAAAAAACTCGATTTAAACGTATTTCCCGATAAATCTATAGAAGATTTTATAGAAGATAAAACCTTTCTTCTTGGAACAGACAAATATGGTCGCGATTTATTAAGTCGTGTTCTTGTAGGTGCTAGAATTTCATTTTTTATTGGTTTTGTTGCCGTGTTTATATCTTTAGTTATTGGCATTTTTATGGGAAGTCTGGCTGGATATTTTGGAGGTAAGGTAGATGCTGCCATAATGTGGATTATAAATGTAACTTGGTCTATACCAACCTTGCTTTTAGTAATAGCCATTACTTTAGCCTTAGGAAAAGGCTTTTGGCAAGTATTTATTGCTGTTGGATTAACCATGTGGGTCGAAGTTGCTCGTGTAGTACGCGGACAAATTATTTCCGTTAAAGAAATGCAATATGTTACCGCTGCTAAAGCTTTGGGCTACAATCATTTTAGAATTATAACTAAACATATTTTGCCTAACATTATGGCCCCGGTTATCGTAATATCGGCAGCTAATTTTGCGTCGGCTATTTTAATAGAAAGTGGCTTAAGCTTTTTAGGTATTGGTGCACAACCGCCTATGTCTAGTTGGGGCGCCATGATTAAAGACCACTACAATTATATAATTTTAGGTAAACCTTATTTAGCCGTTATTCCAGGACTTTGTATTATGAGTTTGGTTATGGCTTTTATGCTTATAGGTAATGCATTTCGCGACGCCTTAGATGTTAAAGCATAATATTAAGGTTCGATTATTACTTTTTATAGCTTAAAATATCAACCTTTTTTATTTCGTTAGTTTTTGCTTTTAATTCATTGTTTTTCTTGAGCATTTTAATAATATCGGTACCAACAAAAACCGGTGTTTGCTCAACCTTTTCTCCTGTGCAAGACGTTATTTGTTTTTTTAAATCGGCATTGTTTAAAACTAATTGTTTTATATCGGATTCGTTTTCTGAAAGCTGGTTGGTTAAATCGGTTATGGTTTTATCTACTTCTGTTTTGTATCTATTTAAAGAATCCTTTAAACGTTGAGCATTTTTATCATTTGTTTTAATAGTCACACCCATAATATTTAGTTCGGATGTGTTGTTAGAATCTTTTTTGAACTGATTTTTAAAAAGAAAAAGTGCAATAAGAGTAACTAGTGCCCAAATAAGGGTTTTATAAGGAAAATTAGATTTGTTTGACATGATATAAATATTTTAGATTTTATTGGAGTTAAATTTGTTTGTGCAATAGGTTAATACCTCAAAAATAGAAATATTTTTAAGTTATTAAGTCGTTGCTATTAATATTTGCAGGCACTAGAGTTTTTGGTCTTCTATCGATTTTTTATCATTTTTTTATCGTGAATATCATTTACATTGGCTGGGAGACCAATATATTCTGTATTGTTGGGGAATTGAAGCGTGATTAAATCGTTTTGTTCTAACCCGATAGTTTCTTCTTTGTTTTCAGATGGCGTTGTAAAAAATTCGATATGGTTTTTTAGTTTATATTTTTAATGAAGTATTTCGGAAACTTTAAAGTTTATATTTTAATAGAAATTGGCTTAAGCTTTTTAGGTATTGGTGCACAGCATCCTACTTCTAGTTGGGCCCCTTAGATTAAAGACCACCGTAATTATATAATTTTAGGTAAACTATTTAGCCGTTATTCCGAGACTTTGTATTATGAGCTTGGTTATGGCTTTTATGCTTATAGGTAAGGCATTTTGTGACGCTTTGTGTTAAAAATTAATAACTTTTATTAAAAGCAATACTTTTAAAAAAAAGCACATAAATTATAATTTATGTGCTTTTTTGCCAATATAAAATACTGTTCTAATTCATTTTAGGGTCCGATCTTAAAACCCCAGAATTGGTGTGTACATTTCCAACTTCTGTAATAACAGCTCCTTCTGGACCCGCCATTTGCCAATGAGACGATTCAACTTCTTTTAAATAAGCAAAATCACCTTCATTAGCTTCAATAATATGATTTGTATTTACTTTACCGTCCCAATGGTCTTTTGGAACAATAACTTCTGGAAATTTATCACGATTGTTTTCGCCAACACCCACTATATAACTTTTACCATGTCTTACAAGCCAACCTTCCAATTTAGCAGGATTACCATCCGCTGCAAAATGTTGGTGTTCTCCAAGCATTTGCCCTGGTAATAAAAAGATATCCATAAGCATATATTGGTCTTTTTCATTATTAACAAACATTACAGAAGCTAAACCTAATTTAGCGTAATTGCCCTTATTATAATCTGTTAGCCATATTTTTTCTCTTAAACCATCAAAAATTGGGTAGTTGTGGTATTCTAACATTTCAATTAATGCATCTTTAGCTTTCTCTTGCAGAAAGTTACCTTCACTATCGTAAAATTGATCGTTAGTAAATTTTAATTCTTTGTTTTCTTGTTTTAAAGCAATTTCTTGTGCAAGAACTTCAGTTTTGTTGGGTTTTTTAGTTTTGTTAGCACAGCTATTTAATAGCATGGTGGTGGCTAAAATTGAAGTTAAGAATACTTTTTTCATACAAGTTAAATTTTTAAGTGTACTCCAAAAGTAGTATTCAATAATTTGTTTTGTAAACTTTTTCTGTTATAATTTTTTTAAAGTTTTTGTATGGTTTTAAGGTACAGGATCGTAACCGGAGCCACCCCAAGGATGGCAACGCGATATTCGTTTTATAGCGAGCCAACTTCCTTTAAATAAACCGTGTTTTTTTAACGCTTTTACAATGTAATGAGAGCAAGTGGGCTGAAACCTGCAAGTAGCAGGAGTTAAAGGCGAAATAAAAACTTGATAAACCTTTATTAAGAACAAAAACGGTGCAATAAGTAGTTTTTTCATACTTTTTCAACCTCTAATAATTTCAGGTTCTAAGTGTATTTAGTTTGTGCGATTCCGAAACTAGTTCAGAATGATTAGCAAAGCTCTAATTTACAGAAAAGGTGGTGCCGTCTTTACCATCTTTTAATTGAATACCTGCCGATGCTAATTCATCACGAATTTTATCAGATAATGCAAAATCTTTATTTGCTCTAGCTTCTTGTCGCAATTTTATTAAAACATCTACAGCTGCCGCAAGTTTATCGGTTCCAGCATTAGTTTCACTTTCATTTAAAAGCCCTAAAACATCAAAAACAAAAGCATTTATACTTGTTTTCAAGGTGTTTAAATCTGCCTCGTTTAATGTTTGACTTCCTTCTTTTACTTGATTAATAATTTTAGCAGCTTCAAATAAATTCGCGATTAAAATGGGCGTATTAAAATCGTCGTTCATAGCATCATAACATTTTTGAAGCCATTCGTTAATGTTAACTGATGATGTTTTTGAAGCTTCAAGCTTCGATAAAAGTGAAAGGGCTTCCATTAAACGATTGTAACCTTTTTCGCTAGCTTTTAAGCCTTCATCGGTTAAATCTAAAACACTACGATAAGATGACTGTGCCATAAAAAACCTTATAACACTTGGAGAGTAAGCTTTACTCATTTTATCGTTATTACCCGAAAGTAATTCGTGCGGATTAATTGTGTTTCCTGTACTTTTAGACATGCGTTGGCCGTTAAGCTCCAACATATTAGCGTGCATCCAATAGTTAACCGGCGATTTTCCTAAAGCGGCTTCATTTTGTGCAATTTCACATTCGTGATGCGGGAATTTTAAATCCATTCCGCCACCGTGAATATCGAAGGTTTCTCCCAAATATTTTGTGCTCATGGCTGTACACTCTAGGTGCCAACCAGGGAAACCATCGCCCCAAGGCGAAGGCCATCGCATAATGTGTTCTGGTTCGGCTTTTTTCCAAAGGGCAAAATCTTGTGGGTTTTTCTTGTCACTTTGTCCATCTAAAGTACGTGTATTGTGAATTAAATCTTCTAACTTACGTCTGCTAAGCTTTCCGTATTCGTTAGATTCATCAAATTTATGAACATCAAAATAAACCGAACCATTTACCTCATAGGCAAATCCGTTGTCAATAATTTTACCAATTAATTCAATTTGCTCAATAATATGACCCGTTGCTGTAGGCTCGATACTTGGAGGCAAAAAGTTTAACGTGTTTAAAATATTATGAAAATCTACGGTGTAGCGCTGTACCACTTCCATAGGTTCAATTTGTTCTAAACGTGCTTTTTTAGTTATTTTATCTTCACCAACATCGGCGTCGTTTTCTAAGTGACCTGCATCTGTAATATTTCGAACATAACGTACTTTATAACCCAAGTGTTTTAGGTAACGAAAAATAACATCAAAAGACATAAATGTACGCACATTACCAAGGTGTACATTGCTATAAACTGTAGGACCACAAACGTACATGCCAACATAGCCTTCGTTTATTGGTTTAAAAACTTCTTTTTGTCCTGTTATAGAATTGTATATTTTAATTTGGTTATGTTGGTACAGTTGCATTGTATTTTGTGGTTTGTTGATAAGGTATTTGTTTTAGTTTTTTAAACTCAAATACGCTTTTTGGAACATATTAAAATTTAGTGTCTAATTGAATGTAATCTAAAAACTCACGACGTATGGTTTTGTCTTTAAATTTTCCGCCAAATTCTGAGGTCACCGTACTGCTTTCAATATCTCGAATACCTCTAGAATTTACGCATAAATGTTTTGCATCAATTACACATGCCACATCTTGGGTATTTAAAACTTCTTGTAATTCTTTTACAATTTGAATAGTTAAACGCTCTTGCACCTGCGGACGCTTTGCGTAATAATCTACAATACGATTCATTTTAGATAACCCAACAACGGTGCCGTTTGAAATATAGGCAATATGCGCTCTACCTACAATTGGTAATAAATGGTGTTCGCAAGTAGAGTATAAGGTGATGTTTTTTTCTACTAACATTTCACCGTACTTATATTTATTGTCGAAAGTTGATGCGCTAGGTTTTTTCTTAGGGTCTAAGCCGCCAAAAATTTCTTTTACAAACATTTTGGCTACTCTATTTGGCGTGCCATTAAGGCTATCGTCTGTTAAATCAAGACCAAGAGTTTCCATTATATGACGCACATCGTCCTTAATAATTTCAATTTTTTCTTCGTTTGAAAGCTCGAAAGCATCTAAACGAAGTGGTGTGTTTGATGAAGTTCCAATGTGGTCTTCTCCTAAAGCGTCATGTTCGTCGATATTATTGTCAATTTTCATCAGGTGTAATTTTAGTTTGCAAAGATAAACATTTCCGTTTTTTTGAATTTATTCTTAACAAACAATTATTGTAATAATATTATAAATGTTATTTATAAGTTGTTTCACATAAAAAAAACCTGAATTAATTAAAATTCAGGTTTTTTATTTTTAGTTTTCTTTTTTTAAAGATTGAATGCTAATGTTAAAGTTAGATTCGAATTTTTTCTATCAATTGAAGCGGTGTCAATTAATCCTGTACTATATAAAGGTGTTAAGTACGAACGCTCTGCTTGATCGTAGGTTAAATCGAGTTTAGTGTTACCAAAACTAATACCAAGCCCGAGTGAGAAACCTTCCAAATCGCCAACAGTTTCACCGTCTTCATAAGGACTTTCTTCAAAACGGTAACCACCTCTAAAACTAAATTGCTTATGTTTTAATTCGCCACCGAGCTTATAAGTAGAAGCACTTGTAAAAGTGTTTGCAATTAATTCGTTTTGTTGTTGGTAATATGCGTCTTCAGTTGGCCCAAATTCCATTTTTCCATAATCTTTATTAGAGTAATCGAAACTAATTAAGCCACGATTTCCAAAAACATAAGCCAAACTACCCGACACTTTCGATGGTGTTTTAAGCTTGTATCGTGGGTAAACGTTTACCACGTCTGGAAAAATTTCAATAAAACCATTGCTGCCATCTGTAGCAATGTATTGTGTGGTTTCTTCGTCGATGGTGTACCACGTAGGGGAATCGTAAGTTGCACCAATGCGCAGATTAGGGGTTAATTTATAAATACCACCAACTTGAAACGAAAAACCATTACCTTGAGTTCTAAGTGAGTTTTCGAATTCAATATAATCAATTGTTGAAGCGGTATTAAAATTGTTTTCAAATAGCAAGGTGGTTCGTTCGTAATCAATAAAATGTGAGTTTAGGTTTATGCCTAAATATAAATCATCTTCATATTGCGTAGCAAAGTTGAACGAAATTTTACCATTGTAACCTGTTGCAAAATAAGAGTAATCGTGCATAAAGTTACCTGGAGCAACATTAGAATAATATCTGGTGTTAGCATCGTTGGTAATATCTTCTGGCTCTATAATAAAAGACTCATATCCCAAAAAAGCTTGTTGGTTTGCAAAGCCAAAATTATTGCCAATATATTGATAAGCTTCAGAAAAGCTTTCATCATCAAATTTTTTAATTTCATCTAGTCTTAATCCGTCGGCATGAAGGAAAAAATAACCTGCAATCGAGTTTGCAGGAGACAATACTTCGTTTGTGCCGTTATCAACAAAAACATCATCATTAGTATTTGTCCCAAAAGCGGTCCAGTTATTACTAAAATCGTTGGTTTTGTCGTAAGCAATAGAAAAAGCTAGTTTTTTCCACGGCGAGTTATTTCTGCTTTCAAAAACAAAAGCAGCTCCTCCTTGATTAACATCGAAGGTAGAATTATTTGTTTTAACATCGTTTCCAAAATAATTGGTGGTGTTTTTTGTGTCTAAATTTGATACAGTAAAAGACACATAACTTCGATTAAAAACAGCGGAACTAGCTGGGTTTATACTTACGGCACTTAAATCGCCTCCTAATGCTCCAAAAGCTCCACTTAAAGCTCTAAAGCGCGCACTTCCTTGAATTTCGCTTTGCGAATAACGTAATGCGTCTGTTATTTCTTGGCCGTAACTAAACGCCATAGAAAGCACAGCTATGGCTAGTAAACTTATCTTTTTCATATATTTTTTTCTAATTTTTTAATAATCTTAACCGCGTCTTCTGCTGCTTCCAGATGAAGATCTGCTAGAACTTCCAGACGATCTACTAGAGCTTCCCGATGATCTCACGCTTGAACTAGATGACCTAGAGGTTGAACCCGATGAGTAACTTCTTGAAGGTGTTGATGTTTGTGAAGACGATCGTCGGCTATACGAACTGTTTGAACTAGTTCCGGAGCGATTAACTGTACTGGAACTTCTTCTTACAGTTGAAGATGATCTTGAAGTAGAATTAGATACAGGTGTTCTGGTTGTTCTACTAACCGTTGTCGATCCGGTAGCGTTTCTTGAAGCCGAAACATTATTACTGTTTATACTGCTACGTCTTGTTGTAGTATTGTATTTTGATGTTGATGTTCTAGAAGTTGCAGAACTTCTTCTGCTTGTAGCATTTACATTATTATTGGCATAGCTACCTCTTCGAGTTGCACTATACGATGCTCTGTTTGCATATCTGTTATTGTAATATCTATTAGAATTGAAGAAAGCACGATTATTACCATAATACCATGAGTTATAGCCCCAACCACCATAAAAATACGGATTGTTATAACCATAAGCCCAATTATTCCAACCCCAGTTATTCCAGCCATAATTCCATCTTGGGTTCCAAGCCCAACGGTTATATCTCCAGTCGTTCCAACCCCAGGTATTCCACCCAAAACCAGCATTCCAACCCCAGTTGTTCCATCCCCAGTTATTCCAGCCGTTGTCTATATAATTAATGGTAACACTTTCGTTTACTTGTCCCCAACCAGCATAACCTTGGTAATTATTAGCAATACTATCATTTTCAACAAAATTGTCGTTTTCATAAGTATCTATATCGGTGAAAATTTCACCGTTGGCGTATAAACCTTCCGATTCAATTGATTTTGTTTTAAAATAATTCTCATAATAGTTGCTATTTCCACTTGGGTTATCTTCAGGAACTTCAACAATAGCCTCTTCGTATTGCGTGTGCGTATTAGTGTTTCCGTATATACCATCGTTATCTCCTCCAACGTATTGGTAGGAACCGCACGAAACTAATGCAAATAATAAACCAAATAGGCTTATTTTTGATAGATTCGCAAATATGTATTTCTTAAACTGCATAACTCTTTCTTTTTTATTGTTGAACATCACAAAAATAGTTAGTTTTGCTGAACTATTTTTTTATTTAACATAGTCACAATATTTGTGCCAAAATATAGATATGAGTAAAAAACTTACCAGTAGAGCAGAAGATTATTCAAAATGGTATAACGAGTTGGTTGTAAAAGCCGATTTAGCGGAGAATTCGGCCGTAAGAGGATGTATGGTAATTAAACCATATGGCTACGCCATTTGGGAAAAAATGCAGGCAGAATTAGATAAAAAGTTTAAAGAAACAGGGCACCAAAACGCCTATTTTCCTTTGTTTGTACCAAAAAGCTTGTTTGAAGCCGAAGAAAAAAACGCAGAAGGATTCGCAAAAGAGTGTGCTGTGGTAACTCATTACAGACTGCAAAACGATCCAGATAAACCAGGTAAGCTACGTGTAGACCCTAATGCTAAGCTTGAAGAAGAATTAGTTGTTAGACCAACAAGTGAAGCCATTATTTGGAATACTTACAGGAATTGGATTCAGTCGTATCGCGATTTACCAATTCTTGTTAACCAATGGGCCAATGTGGTGCGTTGGGAAATGCGTACACGTTTGTTTTTACGAACAGCAGAGTTTTTATGGCAAGAAGGGCATACCGCTCATGCTACTAAAGCAGAAGCGATTGCTGAAGCAGAACAAATGAATAATGTGTATGCCAATTTTGTTGAAAATTTTATGGCTATCCCGGTTATTCAAGGTTTAAAAACAGAAAGCGAACGTTTTGCTGGAGCCGAAGAAACATATTGTATTGAAGCTTTAATGCAAGATGGTAAAGCTTTGCAAGCAGGAACATCACACTTTTTAGGACAAAATTTTGCCAAAGCTTTCGATGTTAAGTTTGCTAATAAAGAAGGAAAACAAGATTATGTTTGGGCTACATCTTGGGGCGTTTCAACACGCTTAATGGGAGCTTTAATAATGACGCATAGTGATGATAATGGGTTGGTTTTACCACCAAACCTTGCACCAAACCAAGTGGTTATTGTTCCTATATATAAAAGTGAAGAACAACTTACTGCTATTACAGAAGTTGTAAATAGTATTGTTAACAATTTAAGAGCTAAAAACATTTCGGTTAAATTCGATAACAGAGATACACTTCGTCCAGGCGCTAAATTTGCGCAGCATGAATTACAAGG
The DNA here is from genome assembly GCF_020523965.1 of Neotamlana sargassicola. GTDB lineage: Bacteria > Bacteroidota > Bacteroidia > Flavobacteriales > Flavobacteriaceae > Neotamlana > Neotamlana sargassicola. Next base: position 55,553 of record NZ_JAJAPX010000003.1, read on the forward strand.
TGTACCTTTAAGAATAGCGATAGGAGCAAGGGATCTAGAAAATGGAACTGTGGAGCTTGCTCGTAGAGATACTTTAACAAAGGAAGTTGTTACTTTAGATGGTTTAATAGATAAAGTACAGGGTTTAATGACCGAAATACAAGAATCCTTATTTAATAAAGCTTTAGATTTTAGAAATACACATATTACTAAAGTAGATTCTTTCGAAGAATTTAAAACTGTATTAGAGACTAAAACAGGATTTATCTCAGCACATTGGGATGGCACTGCCGAAACCGAAAATAAAATAAAAGAACTTACAAAGGCAACAATTAGATGCATTCCTTTAGAAAATGATTCTGAATCAGGAGTTTGTGTTTATACTGGAGCACCTTCAAAAGGGAGGGTTTTATTTGCTAAAGCATACTAGAATAATTTTTTTTTAAAAAAAATGAAAAAAGTGTTGTAGCATTTAAAAAGAGTTGTATATTTGCATCCGCAATCACGAATTGCTTTGTTCATTAAATAATGAAATAACCTAAATGGCCCGTTCGTCTATCGGCTAGGACGCCAGGTTTTCATCCTGGTAAGAGGGGTTCGATTCCCCTACGGGCTACAATTTTTTTAAATAAAAATATTAATAAAAGAAATGGCAAATCATAAGTCAGCATTAAAAAGAATTAGAAGTAACGAAGCGAAAAGAGTGTTAAATAAATACCAACACAAAACGACTCGTAATGCTATTAAAAAGTTACGTGAATTAACAGATAAAAAAGAGGCTGAGGCTTTATTTCCTTCTGTAGTTTCTATGTTAGATAAATTAGCGAAGAAAAATGTAATTCATTCTAACAAGGCGGCTAACCTTAAGTCAGGTTTAGCTAAGCATGTAGCTTCTTTATAAAAAATAAAGATTATCAATATTTAAGCCTTTCAATTTTTTGAAAGGCTTTTTTTTTGCACAAAATTTAAACCCTTGGAGGTTGCATTTTTTTTGATTCCTCTAGAATCTATTTTTCTTCTCCGTTTTTGCCAAGTACAAAACCTTCAGTAGCATTTCGAAATATTTAGGCATTATTCATTTAAAAATTAAAAAATATATTAATCCTTGGTGAATCATTTTAATTTAGATTGCATTTGTATGTTAACTGTTTAAAATGTTTACTATGTTTTTATTTCTTTTTATATTATTGCAAGTATTTAAAAACTAAACTTTATATATATGCCGGCTAACATTACTTATTTGTTAAAAATAGTAGATCATTTTTTTAATCAATTTTTAAACAAACATGTATTAATAAGCTTTTTTTTAGTCGCTATTATTTCTTCTTGTAAAACAGAAACTAAAAATACTCCCGAAATATCGTTAATCGACTATAAAATAGAATCTGGTTTTAATATTCAAGTAGTTGCTTCCGAACCTTTTTTAGACGCGCCAGTTGCTTTAGATTTTGATGATGCTGGACGCATGTGGACAGTAGAAATGAATGGTTATATGCAAAATTTGGAAGGGACAGGAGACGACGAACCGAATGGGGTTATCTCAATTTTAGAGGACACAAATAACGATGGCATTGTAGATAAAAAGAAGGTTTTTATTGATAGTTTGGTTTTACCACGAGCAATTGCTCATGTTTATAACGGCTTACTTTATGCCGAACCGCCTAATTTATGGTTTGTTGAGATTGAAAACGATAAGCCTAAAAATAAAGTTTTAGTGGATTCTTTATATGCCGATGGCGGTAATGTAGAGCACCAGCCTAACGGATTATTAATGAATATTGATAACTGGATTTATAACGCAAAATCTCACTTTCGATACCAAAGAAAAGATGGTGTATGGTTAAAAGAACCAACTGCCTTTAGAGGGCAATGGGGAATTACAAAGGATAATTTTGGTAGGTTGTTTTATAACACTAACAATATGCAACTGCTTGGAGATTATGTATTGCCAAACACCGCAATTGAGAACAGATATTTTAAGCCAAAAGCGGTTTTAGGTCAGTCATTAACCCCTAATCAAAAAGTATATCCCTTGCACCCAACCTTGGTAAATAGAGGGTATGTAAAAGGCGTTTTAAATTCAGATAGTTTGTTGGTTAATGTTACATCGGCATGTGGCCCATTAATTTACAGAGGTAATCAATTTCCTGATAGCTACTTTGAGAATGCCTTTATTTGCGTACCAGAAGCCAACTTAATAAAAAGAAATATTGTTAATTTTAGTAATGTTAAATTATCAGCTAATCAAGCTATTGAAAATGTTGAATTTTTAGCAGCTACAGATCCGAGCTTCAGACCTGTTAACATCAATAACGGTCCAGATGGAAATCTTTACGTAGTAGATATGCATCGTGGGGTTATTCAAGATAAAGCCTTTATGACTCCGTATTTACATAAAGCTTTATCTGAGAGCGGGTTAGATACTATTTTAAAAAAGGGGCGGATTTTAAAAGTAACGCATAATAATTCAACTAAAAATTATAAACCTATTAAGTTTAGCTCTTTAAATATATTTGAGTTAGTTGAATTATTAAAACACGATAATGGTTGGGTAAGAGACAAAGCGCAGCAAAAACTAATATTAAGAAGTAGCGAAGAAGCCATTGCACCTTTATTGCGGTTAATTAATAGTGAAACTGTAAACGAAATTACTAAAATTCATGCTTTACACACGTTAAATGGTATGTCTCGCTTAACTTTTAACGATTTATTGAAGTTATTAAATAGCGAAGATCATTTTAAAGTAAAATGTCACGCTATAGTTTTAGCCAAACAATTTGCAACTAAAGAAAATACAATAACTTTCTATAAGACTTTAAATAAACTTATTGAAGTAAACAATCCAGAATTAGACTTATACATTTTAAGTTCGTTAAATAATTGGGCTACATTTAATAATTCTGAATTTTTTAATCTAATTGATGCTTTATCTAAACGTTACGTTGATAATGACATCTATCAAGAAGCAGCGCTTAATAGTTTAGCAACTTTTGAAACAGATTATTTAAAGCGTTTAGAAAAAAGTAATACGAATGAAGATTCTTCAATAACAAGAAACTTACAAAACACCATAAACAATAAAAGTTTAAATAAGCAAAATTCTATTTATGTTAATAACAATGTTGTAACAGATTCTAGAACTTCCGGGTATCGCATTTTTAAACAACTTTGTGCAACTTGTCATGGTATTGATGGGGAAGGTGTAGAGAGTTTAGCACCGCCATTAATTCATTCGGAATACGTTTCTGGTTCCTCTAAAAAATTAGCATTGGTTTTGCTTCATGGGTTAACAGGACCAATACATGTAAATAAAAAACGATTCGATTTAAATATAACCATGCCTGGTTTAGGTAACAATAGTGATTTTACTAATAAAGATATTCTCGATGTTATTAGGTATATAAAAAATGCTTTTTCGGAGAGTAATACCAAATTAACTGAAAAAGATATTGAAAACCTTAGAAAAGTATTACCATCATCTGGAAGTGTATTTACCGAAGAAGAATTACTTAAATTAAAACTATAGCGATTCATTTTTTGGTTACAATTTGTTAAAGATTGTTTCATTTACAAAATGAATATTATAAAATTAGTGTTGTATATAAGTTAGTCAATAAAATTTAATAAGAAACATCCATCTTAAAGGATAAAATTCTACTAAAAAATCTGTACTTTTAGTTAAGCTAAATATGCTATATGAAGTAGCTATTAAAACGCTGTTTTAAAACTTAATTATACATTATATGAATCAAAACGGTCCTGAAGTAGAACGATTATCGGTTCCTGATACTTATAGAAATTGGAAAAAATGGGGGCCTTATTTAGCCGACAGACAATGGGGAACTGTACGAGAAGATTATAGTGAGCACGGTACTTCTTGGGAATTTATAGATCACGATAAGGCAAGAAGTAACGCCTTTCGTTGGGGAGAAGAGGGCATCGCAGGATTTTGCGACTCTAGAGAAATTCTATGTTTAGCAACCGCTTTTTGGAATGGAAAAGATCCTATTTTAAAGGAACGCTTATTTGGTTTAACCAACAATCAAGGAAATCATGGTGAAGATGTAAAGGAACTTTATTTTCATTTAGCTTCTTCGCCATCGCATGCTTATTGTAAATACTTGTATAAATACACCCAAAACGAATTTCCATATAGCGATTTAGTTTCTGGTAATCACAGAAGTCGAGATGAGTTTGAATATGAGCTTTTAGATACTGGAGCTTTTAAAAATAACGACTATTTCGATTGTTATATTGAGTATGCAAAAGCCGATATTAACGATATTTTAATGAAAGTTACCGTGGTAAACCGAGGCGATAAAACTGCCGATATCCACGTATTACCTCATTTGTGGTTTCGAAACTTTTGGAAACACAATAAACGACATACGCGCCCAACCATTAAATCGATAAATGATACAAGTGCCTATTCACGTAGTACTAGAAATGGACGTTATTATTTTTATCATGAAGGCGGTGAACAATTATTTTGTGAAAACGAAACTAATAATCGACGAATTTATAATATTCCAAATGATGTCGATTATGTAAAAGATGGCATAAACGAACATGTCGTTAACGGTAAAAATACCGTAAACCCTGAAAAAAATGGATCTAAATTCGCGGCTTGGTTTAAATTAAGTTTAAATCCTGGCGAAGCCAAAACGATTAGAGTTAGGTTAAGTAAAGATAAAAATGAAAGCCCTTGGGACGACTACGACGATATTTTCCATAAAAGAATATACGAATGTGAGACGTTTTATAACCAAACCCTAAAAAATGACTTACCAACTGCACATAAAGAAATAGCTAAAAGTGCTTTTGCAGGTTTACTTTGGACGAAACAGTTTTATTATTACGATGTACATAAGTGGTTGTTTGGTGGGCCAAATGAAGCTAAGCCAAACCGAACTAATTTACGTAATTTAAGTTGGCAACATCTTACAAATAGGCATGTAATTTCAATGCCAGATAAATGGGAATACCCCTGGTATGCTGCCTGGGATTTAGCGTTTCATATGGCATCTTTTGTTGAAGTCGACCCGTATTTCGCGAAAGAACAACTTTTGCTGGTTTTAAAAGAAAATTACATGCATCCTAACGGACAAATTCCTGCTTACGAATGGAATTTTAGCGATGTAAATCCTCCAGTACACTCTTGGGCTGTTTGGCATGTTTACGAAAAAGATAAAGCTTGTACAGGTAAAGGTGATATTGAGTTTTTAGAACGCGCTTTTCAAAAATTATTACTCAATTTTACATGGTGGGTAAATCAAAAAGATAAAAATGGAACCGATTTATTTGAAGGCGGATTTTTAGGACTCGATAATATTGGTGTTTTCGATAGAAACCACATGCCACCTGGTATTACAAGAATGCAACAAGCCGACTCAACTAGCTGGATGGCGATGTTTACATTAAATATGTTGCGCATGTCTTTCGAGCTTGCAGACCAAAACAGATCGTACGAAGATGCTGCAGCAAAATTTTTCAGACACTTTTTAAACATTGCTTGGGCAATGCATCATATTGGAGAACGAGATATTTCGTTATGGGACGACGAAGATAATTTTTATTACGATGTAGTCGAAATGCATAATGGAGAGTCTAACCGTTTAAAAGTACGCTCCTTAGTTGGCGTAATACCTATGTTTGCTGCAGAAGTTATGCATAAAGATCTTTTTGAAGAGTTAAAGGATTTTAGGTTTAGAGCTAACGAAATTATAAGAACACGTCCAGATTTAGCCTCGTTAATTTCAAATATAGATGCTCCAAATGAAGGTGGAAACTACTTGTTTTCTATAATGCGAGGATTTAGGCTTGAGCATTTGCTAATTAGGTTGTTAGATGAAAATGAGTTTTTATCAGATTTCGGAATTAGGTCTTTATCTAAATACCATGAAAAGCATCCTTTTGTATTTCAGCATCACGGTCATCATCAAATTCAATACGAACCTGGTGAAAGCCGTTCGAGCATGTTTGGAGGAAACTCGAATTGGCGCGGACCTATTTGGATGCCAATAAATTATATGATTATTCAGTCCTTGCGTAAATATTACAAATTTTACGGCGACGAATATCAATACGAGTTTCCTACAGGCTCAGGTAATAGATTAAATTTAAAGCAAATTGCCAATGAGTTAACCAAACGTTTAATTAAATTGTTTGAAGTTAATTCTAACGGGAAATTTCAATACCATGCAGACGATGCCGAAAATAAATTTGCTAACGACGAGCATTTTAAAAGCTTACATTTATTTTACGAGTTTTTCGATGGCGATACAGGTAAAGGTTTGGGCGCATCGCATCAAACAGGTTGGACTGCCTTAATTGCAAATTTAATTATGGAAATGGATGAATAAAGCGATTATTTACGTAGTTGTTAATTATGTGCGGGCTTTATTTTTATTGGATTTCTTAACCTTAAGAAAAACCCTAATCTATCGAAATATTATATTAAATTATCAGGAGGTGTGAGTTTACTTGGTTTAGTATTAAGATTATTAGACTCTGCAGTTTAATTTTAAGATGGTTAAATAAGCCCGATAAACCTGCAAGTTTATAAATGAATTTTTAAACGCTTTTCAGAAATGAAAGGCGTTTTTTATGTGTTTTAAATGTTATTTTCAAGTTAATTGTTTTAAAAAAATATGAAAGAAGCATATTTATGTTAATTTATTGAGTAGGTTTTACAACACTAACTTGAATATTATGGATACATATGATAAGTTTCATTTTAAACATTTACCAAAATTATTAATAAATACTTCTAAAAATTGGTTGGATAGTAATCCCTTTCAATTAAGTGCTATAGTTGCCTATTATGCCATTTTATCTTTACCAGCACTTCTAGTTTTAATTTTAAATATTGTTGGTAATGTGTGGGGTAAAGAGATTGTACAAGGTGAATTATTAGATGAAATTACCAATTCTATTGGTATTGAAGCGGCAGAATTTGTAAGGAAAATGATGTTAGACAGGGGAGATGAATCGGTTTCTATATTTACAACTATAGTTGGTGTTTTAACCTTGCTTTATGGAGCAACAGGTGTATTTTATCAATTACAAGAGGTTTTTGACAAAATCTGGGAAGTTAAAGTTCAATCTAACTTAAATAGTATTTTACAAACTATATTAGATCGATTGAAGAGTTTTGGATTTATCTTAATCATTGCTTTTCTGCTACTAATTAGTTTTGTTATTACTTCATTAATTAGTGCTTTTAGTAAACGTATTGAAGATTTTTTACCAGAAAACCTTTTTGATTTAGTTTATATTTTTGATTTTATTATTTCGAGTTTATTTATATATGTTTTGTTTGCTGCAATGTTTAAGTATTTACCAAGTAAAAAAATTAAATGGAAAGCTGTTAGGGTAGGAGCAGCACTAACCGCATTGTTGTTTGTGCTAGGTAAGTTTTTATTAGCGTGGTATTTTAAAGAAATGAATCCCGCATCTACTTACGGAGCTGCGGGGTCTGTGGTGTTAATTATGTTATGGGTTTCGTACTCTAGTTTAATTTTATTTTTTGGCGCTAATTTTACAAAAGTGTTTTCTGATAGATATTTGTTAACCTAAAAGCTTTTCGTTTAAAGAATAATCTATGGCTAAATCTATGACATGAACTCCTTTTTCATTTATAACTTTTTCAAAAATACTTTTAAAAGCTTCAATTGAATTAGGTTTATAACCATTAGCTCCAAAACTTTCGGCATATTTTATAAAATCTGGGTTTTTGTATTTTAATCCATAATCTTTAAAACCTTCTTTGTTTTGTTTCCACTCTATCATACCATATGCGCTATCATTTAAAATAATAACAACCAAATCTAAATTTAATCTTACGGCGGTTTCCAATTCCTGAGAGTTCATCATAAAACCACCATCACCATTTATTGAAACTACTTTTTTGCTTGGATGCAATAATTTGGTCATTATAGCCGAAGCAAAACCAGCTCCCATAGTAGCTAAAGCATTATCTAACAATAATGTGTTTAGGCTGTGTGTTGGGTAGTTTCTAGAAAACCATAGTTTATAAATACCATTATCTAAAGTAATAATACCATCTTCTGGTATAATGTTTCGGGCTAATTTAACTAGTTTTTGTGGTAAGATAGGGAAACGATTATCGTCTTCATAAGGTTGGTTTTCTTCAATAATTTTATTTTTTATATCTAAAAAATATTCATTTTTAGTTTTTAAGTCATTTTTTAAAACTTTGGTTAGTTCTGTTACTGTTGTAGCAATATCTCCTATTAAATTTAAATGCGGAAAATAAACCTCGTTAATTTCGGCTTCAAAAAAATTGATGTGTATAACTTTTGTATCATCATTATGGCTCATTACAAAAGGTGGTTTCTCTATAGTATCATGGCCTACATTAATAATTAAATCGGCATAATCTATAGCTTTATGCACTATGTCGTTTGCGCTTAAGGCGGCTGTACCTATGTATAAATCATTTCGTTCATCAATAATACCTTTAGCCATTTGTGTGTTTATAAAAGGTATTTTTAAAGTGTTTACCAATTTAGTTAATGCGTTACAACATCTTTTTCTATTAGCATCTGCACCTATAAGTAAAAGTGGATGTTTTGCGTTTAAAATGAGTTGTTTCGCATCGCTTAAATTGTCATAATTTACTGTTGGAATTTTATTGGATATGACATCAAAAATTGTAAAATCTTTCACATCTTCTTTAGCAACATCTTCAGGAATTTCTAAATGCACAACTCCTGGACGTTCTTCTTCAGATTTTCTAAAAAGCTCTCGAATTGTAGATGTTGCATTTTCACCGTAGGTTAATTGTTTGGATGTTTTTGTTAGTGGTTGAAGCATTTTTACAACATCTATTATTTGAAAATTACCTTGTTTTCTGTCTTTTAAAGGTTTTTGGCCTGTAAGCATTAGCATAGGCATTGCTCCCAATTGGGCATATGCTGCTGGATTAAATAAATTTAATGCACCAGGGCCTAAAGTTGCCATACATACACCGGCTTTTCCAGTTAAGCGACCATAGGTTGCAGCCATATACCCGGCACCTTGTTCATGCCTTACTGTAATCATTTTAATTTGGTCAGATTTTCTAATGGATTCTAAAAGGTCTAAATTTTCTTCTCCTGGTAATCCAAAAATATATTCTACACCTTCGTTTTCTAAGGCTTTAACTATTAAATCCGATGTTTTCATAACGTTTTCCTTTTTTACTTAAACTACAAATAATAAGCTTGTTAGCTCTTATGTTTTTATATAAATAAACGTTAAGGTTTTAGTAAATATGTTATAGTTTGTTAAGTAGTTGGCTATTAAATAATATGGTGTTAGTTTATATGGAGATTTTAAGTTTAATAAAAATTGAAATAGAAAAATGATAAAACCAAGAGAGAAAACACCAGATTTGAAAATTAATTTAGTAAACGGAAGTACATGGGAGTTAAGTGATCAAAATCCAGATAATTTTACACTAGTTTTATTTTATCGTGGAAAACATTGTCCAGTTTGTAAAATGCAACTTGAAGAGTTAGAGAATAAATTATCTGAATTTAAAGAAAGAGGAATTAACGTACTTGCTGTAAGCGCAAATACTGAAGATTTAGCAAAAGAAACATACGAAGAGTGGAATATTAAAAACATTCCGTTGGGGTATGGCTTACCAATAGAAGAAGCAAGAGCGTGGGGACTTTTTATTTCGGAAGCTATTTCAGACAAAGAACCTGAGCATTTTTTTGAACCAGGTTTGTTTTTAATTGATAAAGACCAAAAAGTTTACTGGGAATCTATACAATCGATGCCTTTTGGTAGGCCAAGTTTTAAAGATGTAATTAATGGAATTGATTATATTTTAAAGCAAGGCTACCCTGCTAGAGGTGAAGCTTAATTGTGTAAAACAAAAAACTCTCAATTTTATTGAGAGTTTTTTGTTAAAATAAATCGTTTAAAACTTTTACAAGCCTAATTCCTGCAATTTGTAATTGTTTTCTAACGGTTGTAAAATTGTTATAAGAATATCTGTATCTTAAATTCTCATTAAGTTCTGCAGACTTGTATACTAGTTTAGCTAATTCGTGGGTTTCGTTTACCCAATCAACAACAGAGCCTTCTTGTAATTTTTTAATATCAGTTTTGTTTAATAATTCTGCATTATCAGCCAGTTCATCATAACTCATATTAAATTCTTCAATCATGTCAGAATCCCAAACACGGTGAAGGTTCGAGTCTTTATAATGCCATTGCACCTTAATATCGTTACCACCTTTATCTTCCTTTAATCCAACATGCATTGGCTGGTGTAAATCGCCAACTAAATGTATTAATAGTTTTAGGTAAAAAGCTTTATCGCTATTACTAGAGTTTTCATCTTTAATTACAGAAATACATGTATTTATTCCTGTTACTAAATCGCCTTCAGGATTTTTAATAGCTGTTTCGTAGCTTTCTTCAAAGGGCATGTTAATATAATGCCAAGAATAAAATTTATTATATTTTTTATCAGACTTAATTTCATCTGCATAAGTAGATACAAATGCAAGTGATTGATTTTTTAAAAGTTTGTTTATTTTTCGTTTAGCTTTTCTAGAAAGATGTTTTTCTGCAATTTCTCCAACAACTCGATGTCCTGTAGGCCCCCAAAACTCGTTATAAGCCAAAGATTGTTTTGGTATTAACAGTGTAAATAATAAGCTGATAGTTATTAAGTATTTCATAAATTATATTTTATGCTAATTTATAAATATATGTATTATAACAGCGGGTTAATTATTGTATTTAAAGAAGTTTTAACGAACGCTTTTTTTATTTTTTTTGTAAAAAATGTGACTATTTAAATAAAAGTGTTTCAAATACAGACAACTAGCACACACATAAAAACCTTATGTAATAAAATAGAAGGTAATTATTTTTATGAAGTGCGAACAAATAGTTTATGGAAGACTCTTATAACCCAGATGAAAAACCTTTAAAAAAAGTACCAGAGGATTTAAAACCCAAGGTTATGGAAGATATTGAATCAGCAAATCAATTAATGGATATTTTAAATAAGTTTCCTAATAAAGTGGCCGATATATTTAATGTTCTTAGAGGTAAAAAAAATACTTAATAATTGTCTTTTCCTGTATTACCAAATTCGCAAACAAATTTCAAAAACACTTAAATTGAGTTTTTTCTTACTTTTAAAATGTGATTTAATCGATTTTATTTGTTTTTAATCGATTTTAATAAGCTTGTTCTTTATAAAACTTCGAACTGTTCTTCAATCTATAATATTGGCATATCATTAACCGAAAACCAATTAATTTTGAAAGACGAAGCCATTATCTCAAGAATTTTAGATTTAAACGAAACACATTATTTTGAAACTATTTACGATAGATATTCAACTCATATTTATAATAAATGTTTCTCTTTTGTAAAGAATGAAGCTGAGGCAAAAGATTTAACTCAAGATATTTTTTTAAAGTTATATTTAAAATTATCTAGTTTTCAAGGGAGATCAAAGTTTTCAACTTGGGTTTATTCATTCACTTATAATTATTGTATAAACTATGTAAATAGAAGTGCAAAAAGAAAATATGAAATGCGATTAAATGAGGATTTCGATTTAGAAAATGTTGGAGAAGCCATAGATGCAACTTTAACTAAACAAGTACAGGCAGAAGAACAGCTTATAAAAGCAATGGAACAATTGCCTGTTAAAGACAAAATGATTTTAGAATTAAAATATTTGCAAAAGCTTAGTGTAAAAGATATTGAAACGAAATTAAACTTAGGGTCTAGTGCCGTTAAAATGAGAATAAAAAGAGCTAAAGAACGCTTAGCAGATACTTATGCAACAGTGGCTTAAGTAAAATTATTTTAAGTGTTTTTTGATGCTTTCTAGAAGTTTATGTTTATCAAAAGGTTTTACCAAAACATCATTAATGCCATTTTTCTTATAGCGCTTTATATCGTCTTTATAGCCTTGTGTAGATAAAACAATAATTGGTGTTTTTTTGTATTCTTTTGATAGACTTCTAATAGAAGCAGATAAATTAGAGGCAGAATACCCTTGAATAGTATTTGATAGAAGTATTAAATCGACCTTTTGGTCTACTAGATTAGGAATAACTGCTTCACCATCAGAAATTATATTAATGAAAAATAAACCTGTAGATGCCAAAATTTTTAAAATCGATAATTGAATTATCTCAGAATCCTCTACTAATAAAATGTTATATTTTTGTTTCAATTCTGGAAGCTGGTTATTTAATAGTGCTTCTTTTTGATCTTGAGTATAGTTTGATGCTTTAAAGCTAACATTGAATATAAAAGTAGATCCTTTATCTATTTTACTTTCAACTTTAATATTTCCTTGCATTTCAGAAATTAGGTATTTTACAATAGCTAATCCTAAGCCAACGCCTGTTTGTTCTTCACCTGTTTCAATTTTTGTAAACCTATCAAAAATAGATTTTAGGTTTTCTTCTGCTATACCACAACCAGTGTCTTCAACTTCAAAATGTAAATTAACTTTGTTTGCCCTAGTGTGGTTATGCGAAACTTTAATGTGTATATGTCCTTTGCTTGTATAGTTTAAAGCATTGGTTAATAAGTTTGCTAAAATTTGTTTTAATCTATATTGATCGCCCTCAACAAAAGTTGGTACTTTTTCTCCTATTTCTAATTTAAAAGATAACCCCTTTTTGCTTGCTAAGTAGTTATAAATAACTTCAATATTTTTTAGCAATTCTTTTAAATTAAAGACTTTACTAACCAAAATTAGTTTGCCAGATTCAATTTTGCTTATATCTAAAATGTCTTCAATTCGCTGTTTTAAATCTTTATTTGCCGATTGAATTATTTCTAGATAATTTTTTTGTTCGTCGTTTAAGTTGCTGTTTATTAATAAATCGCTAAATATTGTTGATGCTGTTATTGGGTTACGTAACTGGTGACTAAAATTGGCTATAAAATTATTTTTAAAAGTTTCTTTTTCAAGCAAATATTCGTTTTTAAGTACAAGAATTTGTGAGTTTATTATAGATTCGTTTCTGGTTTGTGCTGTAAGTTGGTAATTGTTGTAATGCTTGGTTAGGTTTTCAATAATTACCAAGTTATTGTTGTTGTGGGTTTTTAATGTAACATCAACAACTAAAGGTTCTTGATTATTAAAATCTAGATTTATACACGAAAACTCAAAACTTTCGTTTGTAGTTGGAAGTAAATGCGTTAATATTTCGAAAAAAGGATGAATATCTTGAATTTTTTCGCCAATTATTGTTGGTAAAATAGGTTGATCTTGTTCTAAAACAATACCTAAATCGTCAACTAAAATGTATTGAAAATTGTTTTTGTGATATTTATCTTTTAATTCTTGAAGCATTTAGTTTTATATTAAATCTTGGGCTAGTTTGGCAAAGAGTTTTTCAACTCTGCTTCCGGTTTTAGCACTAACAAAATAATCTACAACATTATCAAACTGTTCGCTATGCTCTTTTAAATATATTTTATTTACTAAATCTACTTTGTTGCCAACTACTTTAACAGGAACGGTTGAGAAGTTTTCTTTTAAAAAGGCTAATTCAGCATTAAGATGCTCGAAAGTTACTGGTCTGGTTAAATCGAAAACATATATAAAACCGTTGGTACCCAGTAGGTAAGAAGGCCTTGTTTTTTTTATATCATCTTGCCCTTCTAAATCCCAGATAATTAACGAAATATCTTCATTTTCAGAAATATTTATAGTTCTTTTAGAAATATGTACGCCAATGGTAACTTTGTAGTCTTCGGTAAAGGTGTTTTCAACAAAACGCCTAATTAAAGAGGTTTTACCAACACCAAAGTGCCCAATTAAAACAATTTTCTTAGATATTGTCATTCTTAAAAAATTCTTCTAGTTTTTTTGATAATAATGGTTTGTTTTGTAGTAGTTTAGCTATTTTGTGTTTGTCTGCAAATTCTAAAAGTTCATCTTCTAAATCGTCTTTAAAAATTACATTAAATACCCCAGAAATTACTACGGCTATATAAAATGAAGAAAAATTTTGAATATGTATATGGTATAAATCGTATTCTATGTATTGTAAACTTTGGTCTTCTTTTTTAAAGGCATCTTCAACAAAACTTTTAATGGCTGTTAGCATACCAGCAACCATATCTTCGTCGGCCATTTTGTTTTTAGAATACTCTGCTAAAAGTAACCCAGAGCCTTTTTCAATAACAATAATTTGCTCAATTTTGGCGCTGTTTTGCTCTTGTAAAATTAAATCGGATTCGCTTATGCCAGCTGCTTTAGACTTTGCTCTTCTGAAAAAACGTTTAAAAGAAAAAGTTTTATTTACTTGATTGTTTATTCGCTCTGATAAAACTTGAATTTCGTGTTGAACATAGCGTTTTATCATTTTACCAATAATAGGGAAGAGGGCTTCTACAACAGCATCTTGTGAGTTTTTAATCTCAGCTTTTAAAGTACTGGTTATGGTTGGTCCGAGGGTTTCGGGTATGTCTTTAACGAAATTATTTAGTTTTGAGTCGATTATAGGATTAACTTTTTCAGATAATTCCTTTTGTGTATTAATTGTGTTTTCTAGAATCTGTATTTTTTTTTCAATAGATGATGCAAACTCACGCTCGTCGGTAAGTAAAATATCCTTAATAATATTTAGTTTCTCGTCTTGATTCATCTATTAAATTAAAACTACTCAGCAATTTTTTCTCCTAACTTAATAAAAAGCTCGCTCAGTAATTTTCTGTCTGCTTTTTTATCGCCTAAGTCGTCTAACTTATCGTTTACTGTGTTTTCTAATTCGGTTACGCGAATGTTAATATCGGTACTAAGTGAATCTATACTTTGTAATAATTCAGATTCTACAGAACTAATTAATTCTTGAAGTTCGTTTTTTTTGTGTAAAATATCTTTTTTTAAAGCTTCGAACTCTTCATTATATTCTTGAATATTTTCGCCAAAAATAAGTTCTTTAATAGCATCAATTTTCGAACTGGCATTTTTATGTTCACCGTTTAAATTTTCCGAAATTTCGGCTTTTGTATCTTTTTTCATTTTAAGTTTGTTAGCAATGGTTAAAAACAAAAATATGTAAATATCTCTTAAATATGTTATTTTTTAACCAAGTTGTAAGAAATAGTAAAAATAAGTCGCCGTTTGTTTAGGAGATTTTTAAAAAAGGTTAGTTGAGTTAATACTGCTCTAAAGCTTTTAAAACTTCTTTTTTATAACTTCTACTAATTGTTAAAGCAGTATTATTAATTGTAATTTCTTCGTTAGTAAACGATTGGATGTGTTTTAATGCAATTATAAAGGAACGATGAATTCGAATAAAATGTTTATTTGGCAATTTTGCTTCAATAGCGCTTAAAGTTTCTCGTGTTACTAAGGTATTGTTTGCTTGATGAATTTTTATGTAATCGCTATAACTTTCAATGTAAATAATGGAACTGAAGTCAACTTTTATCATGCGTCTGTCTGCTCGAATAAACATAAAATCGTTGCTATTTTCCTGAGTTGGTTCTGTTTGTTGTGAGTTGACATGAATATCAAAATAATTGTGCACAGCCTTTAGTAATCTTTCAAAGGAAATTGGTTTTAGCAAATAATCGACAGCTTGCAACTCGAAGCCCTCAACAGCAAAATCGCGATAAGCCGTTGTAAAAATTATTTTTATATCCTTATTAATCGATTTTGCAAATGCAATACCAGATACTTCTGGCATGTTAATATCAAGAAAAACTAAATCTATTTTATGCGACCTTAATATGTGGAAAGCTTCAATGGCATTACTGCAACTAGCCACCATATTCATGCTTGGTATTTTACCAAGATGTGTAGCTATTACTTCTCTAGCAACCGGTTCGTCGTCGAGTATAAGGCATGATATGGTTTTGTTTTCTGCCATTTTTAATCTGTAATAAGCTTTAAATTTACTTTAAACAAGTTGTTTTTATCATTAATGTTTAAAGTGTATTTGTTTTTATAAAGCAGGTCTAGTCGCTTTTTTATATTTTCTAATCCAATGCCTTTTTCCGAAATATTTTCGGTATTACAAGAGTTTTCAATTTCTAAAAAAACCATATTGTTTTTGCCGTATATATTCATCTTTACTATTAAAATGCCTTGATTTAAACTACCGTGCTTAAAACTATTTTCTACAAATGGCAATAAAAGCATGGGAGCAATTTTAATGTCGTTTCGTATGTTATTGATATTAAAATGTATTTGAAGTGTGTTGTTAAATCTCATTTTTTCTAAATCAATATAATCATTAATATGATTAATTTCATCTTGTAATGAAACAAAGGGTTTATCTACTTGATAAAGTAAATAATCTAATAAATTTGATAATTTTAATATCATTTCGGGCGTTTCGTCGGCTTTTTTTAAGGCAAAGCCATACAAGGTGTTTAGTGTATTAAATAAAAAATGCGGGTGTATTTGCATTTTTAAATAGTTAAGCTCTTGCTCTTTAAGTTTTAATTGGGTTTCTAAAATTTTGGTTTCAAGCTTTTTAGTTGCTTCGGTATGTTTTACATTAAGTTTTAAAAGTTTAAAGGCGCTAACAACAACAACGACCAAATACACTGCAATAGCAACTAACAGTAGGCTTTTACTAATAGGAGCCATGTTGTTGTATTGAAAATTAGATAGATAAATTAATCCATAAAATACAGAAATAACAATAAGATAGGCCGAAATTATTAAGGTATACAAGCTGTATAAACCGAACAAAAAGTAGCGTTTACTAATAAAATATTCAGGAATTATTTTATAAATAAAAACATAACTTGTAGCAATGGTAATTGGCATTAAAAATAACGAGAAAGAAAGCACATAATTAAAATCGTTGCTATTTACGGCGAAAAAGTAAGTATAAAATAGCAGCACACCACACCAAAAGAAAGTATGTGTGAAAATTTGAGCTATTTTTTTAAATACGAACTGTTTTGTAACCATTTTTAAATTTATAAGTTACAATAATAGTATAAATTAGAAGGTTAAAAAGTTTTTATAGACGAACTACGGATTTTGCATTGGTTTTAACCGTTTGTTATTTTTATAGCTAATTTGGTTATCTGTCGCATTTTAATTTTAGCTTTGATTTTAGGTTTTATGTTTGTGGCATGTTTAATTAAAACCATTACTTATGAATTTATTATCTGTTTTCCCGCTAAATGTTTTTGTAGATAGATTTATTGAAGGCGGTCCATTATTTATGTCGTTTATTTTAATCTGCTTATTGCTTGCAACAACGTTTCTAATTATAGGTTTTTTTCACCTTAAAAAAGATGTCGCTAAATCTAAAAAAATGAACAACTTAGCCTCCGAGGCTAGTATTTTAGGGCTAGTATTTGGATTTTTGGGTTCAACTATTGGAATGATTACCGCTTTCGATACTATAGAATCTATGGGAGATATTAGCGCAGGAATGATGGCTGCAGGCTTAAAAGTATCCTTTTTAACAACTGTTTTTGGGTTGGTTACTTTTATTTTACCAAGGATTGGTATTATTATTTTAAAGTGTTTACAGAAGCACTAACAATTCATAACGGTTCTTCATCAATCAATTTAAACCTCCTTTTCATTTACATGAGAAGGATTTTTTTATTTTTTCTTATTGCGTTTGTTATAGTTTTTATCGCCTCTAGTTTTAGGTTTTTTGTATTTTTTTGCCATGTCGCGTCTGTAAGAACCGCCTAAATTAACCTTTTGGTTTTTAGCCTTTTTTTCATGAAAGGCAGGTCCTGGCAAATCTTCTTCCTTTTGTTTGTGCGGATTATTGCGCTCTTTAATTTGTGGGCGTTCTTCGGGAATTAACTCTGTAGAAACTTCAACGGCTTCGGGTAATTCTGCTAAAGGAATTTCCATTTGCATCAAGCTCTCAATGGCTTCAATGGCTTCGTTTTCTTTTTCGGTTGAAAACACTAAAGCTTCACCCTTACGTTCTGCACGACCTGTTCTACCAATGCGATGCATGTAGTTTTCTGGGTATTCTGGAGTATCAAAATTTATAACATGGCTAACATTATCAATATCTAAACCACGCGCCATAACATCTGTTGCAACTAAAATGCGGTTTACGCCTTCACGGAATTGCTCAATACTGCGTAAACGATAGTTTTGGGTTTTGTTGGAGTGAATAACGCACAATTCTTCTTTAAAATATTCGTCTAATTTTTCGAATAATCTGTCTGCCATTCGTTTATAAGCCACAAAAACAATAACTTTATTAAAGGTTTCTTGGTCTTTAAGTAAATGCACCAATAAATTAACCTTTGTATAAAAGTTAGGAACTTTGTATTTGGTTTGTGTAATATTTTCAAGAGGTGTACCCGAAACAGCAATAGATATTTGTTCAGGTTTAATAAAGAAATCGTTAATTAAAAGTTCAACATCTTGCGTCATTGTGGCCGAAAACATAATATTTTGGCGCTTTTGCGGAAGAATATCAAATATATTAATAAGCTGATGCCTAAACCCTAAATCTAGCATCACATCAACTTCATCTATAACTAATTTCTGAATCGATTTTAATTGTAACGCTCTACTTAAAGCTAAATCGTAAAGTCTACCGGGTGTCGCCACTAAAATATCTAAACCTTGCGCTACAGCTTGCTTTTGGGTATTAATGTTTGTACCACCGTATACACCTAAAACACGATTGTTAATGTATTTTGATAGTTTTTCAATTTCATCAACCACTTGTACTACAAGTTCGCGGGTAGGTACCAGTACCAAAACTCTGGGGTTGTCTTGTTTCGAGAACTTTAAATTTTTTAAAATGGGCAGCATATAGGCAAAGGTTTTACCAGTACCTGTTTGTGCTATACCAACCATATCTTTTCCCGAAGCCACCACATTAAAAGCTTCTGCTTGAATGGGAGTTGGGGTTGTAAAGCCTAAATCGTTTATGGCGTTATATAGCGGTGTGTTTAAATTTAAATCTTCAAAAGTCAAAACTACTGTATTTTGGGGCAAAGGTAAGGTTTATTCTTAAGTTTAAACTAAATGGTTGTCTTCAATCTCAATACTGTAACTAGCTTCAAATGCGTTGCCTGCATCCAAACTTAAAATGCCTTCTTTTTCTTTTAAATTTCCACTTGCGTTTACACTATCGGCAATACCAAGCCAAGGTTCAATACATACATAATCACCGTTTGGTTTTGCCCAAATGCCCATATAATTAAATTTAGGGTAGCTTACCGTTAATATTTTACCATGATTTTTACTGTTAATACTTATTTTTCGAGACTTTAAGTCTTTAAAAACAAGCGCATCAACATCAAAAAGTTCGTGTTTTAAAGGTAAAATGTTGTCGTTATTAAAAACGGGTTCGGTTTCGTTTAAAATAAGTCCACTTCCTAATTCAATTAAATAGCGACTAGAGTTTTCTTTATGTTCAAACTCTAAAAAATAGTCGTCGTAAGCTTCGTTTTCAAAAACCGGACATTTAAATGCAGGATGTCCACCAAGAGAAAAATACATGGTTTTTGTATCGGTGTTTTTTACGGTATGCGAAACATTAAGTGTATTATCTGTTAATTTAAATGTAATTAAAAACTCAAATTTAAAAGGGTAAATTTTTAGTAATTCAGCATTACTTTTTAATTTAAAAGTTAAGCTGTTATCTGTTTTGTTATAAAGCGTAATGTCTTTGCTATGTCTTATAAAACCATGTCTTGGTGTGTTATAAGTTTCACCTTCAAAGGTTAGCGAACCGTTTTTTAAAGCACCAATTACAGGAAATAAATTAGGAGCAAAACTACCCCAAACGTCCGGGTTTGCATCCCACATAAATTGTGTGTTATGTTTTACTGAAGAAATTTCGCAAAGTTCGGCGCCAATTTTTTTTATGGCAATTTTAAGTTTATCGTTTTTTAAAGTGTACATGCTTTTTTTGTTTGAAACTGTTTTTACAATTTTGAAATAAATTTAAGTATTCTAACTAAATTTGCAGTATAATTCTGTTTTATTTGAGAACAACTTTTACTTACAGCAAAAAAAACATCGCACAATTTAAAACTAAATTATTGCAATGGGCACAACAGTTTGACGATGTGGTTTGGTTAGATTCTAACAATAAAAAAAACACGCAAACATATAAAAGTTACGATGCCGTTTTAGCAGTTGATGCTTTTACAAGTATAAAAACAGATTATTTTGATGCTTTTTCTAAGTTAAATGATTACCAAAAAACGACTAACGATTGGATTTTTGGCTACCTAACTTACGATTTAAAAAACGATGTAGAGCCATTAAAATCTAATAATTTTGATGGTTTACAATTCCCAGATTTATACTTTTTTCAGCCAAAAAAACTATTTTTAATTAAAGATAACACCGTTGAAATTAAATATTTAAAAGCGGTTGATGATGAAATTGATGCCGATTTAAATGATATTTATAATAGCGAAGAAGATTTTAATACAAAACCTTCAAACGACATAAAAATTCATCTGCGTATTCATAAAGATGCTTATTTTAATAAAGTAAATAAAATGTTAGCGCATGTGCACCACGGCAGTATTTACGAAGCCAATTTTTGTCAAGAGTTTTATGCCGAAAACACAGAAATAAACCCTTTAGTAACTTATAAAAAGCTTAATGCCATCTCTAACCCGCCATTTGCTACATATTTTAAAAGTTTCGATAAATATTTGCTTTCTGCATCGCCCGAGCGTTACATAAAAAAGGAAGGCAATAAAATTATATCGCAACCCATAAAAGGAACGGCAAAACGATCTAAAAATAAAGTTGAAGACGAACAACTTAAATTCCATTTATCGCAAGACCAAAAAGAACGTAGTGAGAATATAATGATTGTAGATTTGGTGAGAAACGATTTGTCGAAAACCGCTGAAAAAAACTCGGTGAAGGTAGAAGAGTTGTGTAAGGTTTACACCTTCGATCAAGTACACCAAATGATATCGACCATTACATCAAAAATAAACGATGACACTAACCCGATTGATGTTTTAAAAACCACTTTCCCTATGGGAAGCATGACGGGTGCTCCAAAAATTTCGGCAATGCAAATTATTGAGGATTTAGAGGAAACCAAACGCGGACTCTACTCTGGCGCTGTTGGTTATTTTACACCAAATGGCGATTTCGATTTTAACGTGGTAATTCGCAGTATTTTATACAACGAAACTAAAAAATACGTGTCCTTTTCGGTAGGAAGTGCCATTACAGCAAAAAGCAATCCGTTAAACGAATATGAAGAATGCTTGGTAAAGGCAAAGGCGATGCGCGAAGTGCTGGAAAACTAGTTTTTTATCCAGAAACATAAAAATTAACTATTCAAGTTGGTATATTTGAGAAGTACAATTATCAAAATTATAGATTGGAATTACTATTAATTGTCAGATCGATCGCAGTCGAGATCCAGTTATATTGAAAAATAATCCGTGAATCGGTGGAAAAATGACCCAAGAAATATTCAAAAAACATATTACTCAAAACCTTAATTTCTTAACCAAAAGCAAAGTAATTATTGCTATTTCTGGCGGTATAGATAGTGTGGTTTTAACACATTTATGCCACAAAATAGGTTTAAATATAGCTTTAGCGCATTGCAATTTTAATTTACGCGGAAACGAAAGTGATGCCGATGAAACTTTTGTTGAAACCTTAGCCGAAAGTTTAGGTTTAGAGGTGTTTATTCAAAATTTTGACACCACATTATATGCTAAAGAACACAAGCGTTCTATACAAATGGCAGCACGCGAATTACGCTATAATTGGTTCGACGAATTGTCCTCACAATTAAAGTTCGATTACATTTTAACAGCGCATCATGCCGACGATAATTTAGAAACTTTTTTAATCAATTTTACAAGAGGCACAGGTTTGGAAGGTTTAACTGGAATACCAGAAATTAACGGGAAGTTTGTACGTCCGTTATTACCTTTTTCAAGTGATGATATTGAATTGTATGCCAATGCAAACCGTATAAAATGGCGCGACGATAGTAGTAACAAATCGGTAAAATATTTACGCAATAAACTACGCCATGAGGTTATTCCTATTTTAAAAGAAATTAACCCGAGTTTGTTACAAAGTTTTCAATCCACTTTAAATAATTTGCAAGATTCATCAACCATAATAAACGATAAAATTGATGAGTTTTTAAATAAAACCATAGAAAGAATAAGCGACAACGAGGTACGTTTTAAAATTTCAGAATTCAAAAAAACAAAGCATCCAAAAGCGTATTTATTTGAAGCTTTAAAAGAATTTGGTTTTACAGAATGGGACGATATTGTGAGTTTATTAAATGCTCAACCAGGAAAACAAGTGTTTTCTAACGCATATAGACTCATAAAAGATCGCGACTATTTATTATTGACTAAGAAGGAAGTTGAACAGTTTTCAGAAATTATTATTTCAAGTATAACCGATAAAGTTGAAACACCGTTTGGCACTTTAAGCTTTGCAGAAATTGATGCTGTTGAAGCCAACATAAAAACTGCAAAAAATAGTATTTACATAGATAAAAACACGCTTGAATTTCCTTTAACCATTAGAAAAAAGGAGGAAGGCGATGTGTTTTTCCCAATAGGAATGCACGGTAAAAAGAAGCTGAGTAAATATTTTAAAGATGAGAAGTTTTCACTTCTCGATAAGGAAAATTCGTTGTTGTTATGCTCTAAAAATCAAATTGTTTGGATAATAGGAAAACGGGCTGACGACAGGTTTAAAGTTACAAATGAAACTAAAACTATATTAAAAATAGAATTAATGTCGCGCTGAGCGCAGTCGAAGCGATCCATAAATATATGAAAGTAAAAGGACAAATTGTAGACATACAAAATCAACGCATTTTTAAAGGAGAAATTACGGTTAAAAATGATAAAATTGTAGCTATTACAGAACAAAATCATGATGTAGAACATTATATTTTACCTGGTTTTATAGATGCGCATATTCATATTGAAAGCTCTATGTTAGTGCCAAGTGAATTTGCAAAACTCGCTGTAAAACATGGTACGGTTGGTACAGTTTCAGATCCGCATGAAATAGCCAACGTTTTAGGAGTTGAAGGTGTTGAATTTATGATTGAAAACGGTAAAAAAGTACCTTTTAAATTCAATTTTGGAGCCCCTTCTTGCGTGCCAGCAACTACTTTCGAGTCGGCCGGAGCAGTTATAGATTCCGACGAGATAAAAAAACTGCTAGAAAACCCAGATATTAAATACTTAGCAGAAATGATGAATTACCCTGGAGTTATTTTTGACGATGAAGAAGTTCTTAAAAAAATAGCTTGGGCAAAACATTATAACAAACCAGTCGATGGGCATGCGCCTGGAGTTATTGGAGACGATATTACTAAATATATTAGTGCTGGCATTTACACAGACCACGAATGTTTTACTTATAACGAAGCACTTGAAAAGCTTGAAAAAGGTATGAAAATTTTAATTCGTGAGGGTAGTGCTGCCAAAAATTTTGAAGCTTTAATTGATTTACTGCCAGAACATTTTGAAAACATGATGTTTTGTAGCGACGATAAACATCCAGACGATTTACTTTTACATCATATTAATAAATTATGTGCTAGAGCAATTGCTAAAGGAATCGATTTGTTTAAAGTACTTCAGGTAGCTTGTATAAATCCGGTAAAACACTATGGTTTAGACGTTGGCTTATTACAAGAGGGAGACTTTGCAGATTTTATTGTAGTAGAAGATTTAATAAAATTTAAAACGCTTCAAACTTATGTAAACGGTGCGTTGGTTTATAATGAAGGTGAAAGTTTAATAACATCTGTAGCTTTTAAAAATCTGAATAATTTTAATTGCGATAAAAAAGATATTTCAGAATTTAAAATTGTGGCAACAGCAAAACAAATTCGGGTAATTGAAGCATTAGAAGGGCAGTTAGTAACCAACGAACTTGTGGAAGAAGCGACTGTAAAAAACGGATTTTTAGAATCGAATACCGATAAAGATATATTAAAAATGGCAGTTGTAAACCGCTATAAAAACGATACACCTGCTTTAGCTTTTATTAAAAATTTCGGTTTAAAAGAAGGCGCTATTGCCAGTTCTGTTGGTCACGATTCTCATAATATCATTGCGGTAGGAACTACAGATGAAGCTATTTGTAAAGCCGTGAATTTAATTATAGAAAATAAAGGTGGCATATGTGCAGTAAGTGCTTCCGAAGAAAAAATAGTACCGCTTCCCGTTGCTGGAATTATTAGCGACCAAGATGGTGAAACTATAGGTAAACAATATGCCGAACTCGATAAAATGGCAAAAGCCTTGGGCTCGAATTTGCATGCGCCTTACATGACTTTATCTTTTATGGCGCTTTTAGTTATACCTTCGTTAAAATTAAGCGATAAAGGGTTGTTTAACGGAAAAGCATTTAAATTTACAGACTTACAATTATAGAAAATTACAACTAACTTATGCCCGTAATAGAATCGACCTACAAGCCAGCATTTTATTTTAAAAACGGATTTGTATCAACTGTTTATTCTGGTTTAGTACGCCGCGTAAAATTAAATCAAGAACGCGAACGTATTACTTTAAAAGACAAGGACTTTCTAGATTTAGACTGGAGTTATTCAACAGAGAAAACTAATAAAATAATCATTTTGCTTCATGGTTTAGAGGGGAATTCTAAACGTCCATATATAACCGGAACAGCTAAATTGTTTAACCAAAACGGTGTCGATGCTTTGGCGGTTAATTTTAGAGGTTGTAGCGAAGAAGATAACTTGAGTTATCACACCTATCATTCTGGTTTTACTGCAGATTTGCAAGAGGTGATAAATCATGTTTTATCTAAAAACAAGTATGACGAAATATATATTAAAGGCATTAGTTTAGGAGCGAATCTCTTACTAAAATATTTAGGAGAAACTCAAAATGTTCCTAAAGAAATAAAAAAAGCCATTGCGGTTTCTGCACCTTGCGATTTATATGGTTCATGTAAAGAAATAAGCAAGCTTAAAAACAAACCTTATCACGATAGGTTTTTAAAAAGTTTATTAGTTGCACTAGCTAAAAAACAAGAAAAATTTCCAGATAAATTAACCGTTGAAGCTGTGAAATCAATTAAAAGCTTACAAGATTTCGATAATGTTTACACCTCAAAAGCACATGGTTTTATTGATGCAGTCGATTATTATACAAAATGTAGTGCGTTACAATTTTTACCAAATATTAAAGTGCCTACTTTAATTATAAATGCTTTAAACGATTCATTTTTGTCGCCAGAATGTTATCCTGTTAAAGAAGCTAAACAAAACCCGAATTTATATTTAGAAATGCCAAACCATGGCGGCCATGTGGGGTTTATAGATAAGAAAAATGTGTACTACAATGAGAGACGCGCTTTGGAGTTTATTAAAACTATGTTAAATACATAGCTGTTTTCACCCGTTACTTGCATTTTTTCATAGTTTTAGTAAGTGCTTGTTTTACAACGTGCTAAACTAATCTAAGTAATTATGCCAACTTTCAATTTAAAAATAAACAACCAAAACCACAGTGTTGAGGTTGATGAAGACACACCTTTACTTTGGGTGTTAAGAGACCATTTAAATTTACTAGGAACAAAATATGGCTGTGGTATTGGGCAATGTGGGGCTTGTACAGTTCATATTGATGGTGTTGCCACTCGAAGTTGCTTACTACAAGTTCAATTTGCGAAAGATGTAGAAATTACAACTATTGAAGGTCTTTCGGAAAAAGGGGAACACCCAGTTCAAATAGCTTGGAAAGAAATAGATGTGCCGCAGTGTGGATATTGTCAAGCAGGACAAATAATGACTGTTTCGGCGTTTTTAAATAAAAACCCTAAGCCAAATACTTCAGAAATAAGAAATGCCATGAATGGCAATATTTGCAGATGTGCGTCTTACAACAGTATAGAGGAAGCGGTTAAAGTAGCGGCTGATAAATTAAACCACTAAAAACGATATAAAATGGAAAACAAACAGAATTCAACGTTTAGCCGAAGATCGTTTTTAAAAACATCGGCATTGGCAAGTGGCGGCATGCTTATTGGTTTTAATTTATTTAATGCTTGTAAATCTGAAGTAAAACTACCAATAGATTTAAGCAAGTTAAACTATAACGATTTTAATGCCTACATTAAAATATCACCAGAGGGTAAAGTCACCATTTTTTCACCAAACCCAGAAATAGGTCAAGGTGTAAAAACCTCAATGCCTATGTTAATCGCAGAAGAATTAGATGTGTTATGGGAAGATGTTTTTGTGGTGCAAGGAAAGTTAGATACAAAAAATTATAACCGACAAATAGCAGGTGGAAGCGGCTCTATACGCGCATCTTGGAAACCTCTTAGAGAAACCGGAGCTACGGCAAAGCAAATGTTAATTAATGCCGCTGCTGCTAAATGGGGTGTTCCTGCTTCAGAATGTTCTGCAAAAGCAGGAGTAATTACCAATGCGAATGGCGATAAATTAGGTTATGGCGATGTGGTTTTAGAAGCAGCCACATTAGAAGTTCCTGAAAATGTGACACTAAAAGATCCAAAAGATTTTACAATTATTGGTAAAGGAAAATTGAATGTTGATGTTGACAAAATTATAACAGGAAAGCCTTTATTTGGTTTAGATTATAAAGAAGAAGGCATGTTATATGCATCGATAATAAGGCCACCAGCTTTTGGGCAAATTTTAGAGTCTTTCGATGCAACACAGGCTAAAGCTTTGCCAGGTGTAGTTGATGTAATTACCATTGGAACTAAAATACGAGACTACGAAAATAGCGGGAAACAAAATTGGACGCTCGTAACCAGTAATAGTGATAAAGTTGTTGTTATTGCTAAAACAACTTGGGATGCTTTTAAAGGTATAAAAGCGATAAAAACCACTTGGAAAGAAGACTCACAACTTGAAAGTACCGAAGATCATGATAAAGTATTATTCGATTTATTAGATGGCGATAAATTTGAAACACGACGTTCCGATGGAGATGTAAAAAAAGCATTTTCAGAAGCAGATAAAGTTATAGAACGGACATACGAAGCACCCTTTTTGCCACATAATACTCTAGAACCTATGAACTTTTTTGCTCATGTAACGAATGAAAAAGTGCGTTTAATAGGTAATATGCAAACGCCTGCTGCTGCGGCTAAAATGGTTTCTGAAGTGCTAGAAAGACCTATTGAAGAAGTAAGCGCCGAAATAACCAGAATGGGCGGTGGTTTTGGCAGACGCCTTTATAATGATTTTGTTATGGAAGCTGCAGAAATTGCTGATGCTATAAGAAAACCTATTAAAATGGTATCATCTAGAGAAGCAGACATGACAACAGGTGTATATCGGCCTTGTGTAAAGTATCGATTTACTGCATCAATAAAAAACGGAAAGTTAACAGGCTATCATTTAAAAGGGGCAGGTGTTAACGCAAGTATTCCAACACCAATGGCTAACTATTTTCCCGCTGGCGCTATCGAAAATTATCAGGTTGATGCCGCGACATACAAAAGTAACATTACTACAGGAGCTTGGAGAGCCCCGGTGACTCATTTTTTAGCAAGCGCAGAGCAAAGTTTTTTTAATGTTTTAGCTGAAGAATTGCAAATAGACCACGTTCAACTCTACTTAGATTTGTTAGAGAACTTAAAAGACGTTAACGACAAACGCATGAAATTTGATCCAAAACGAATGGAAGATGTTATTAAACTTGTGGTAGATAAGTCCCATTGGGGAAAAACAAAACCAGATGTTTACCAAGGTTTTTCAGCGTATTTTTCTCATAACACACATGTTGCCGAGGTTGCCGAAATTGTTTTAGAAAATGGTCTGCCAGTTGTTAAAAAAGTAACTTGTGCAATAGATTGCGGTATAGTAGTTAATCCATTAGGAGCCATGAATCAAGCAAAAGGCGGAGTAATTGATGGTGTTGGTCATGCAATGTATGCCGATTTTTCTATTAAAAATGGCAAGCCACAATCTAATAATTTTAACACGTATCAATTAATACGAATGGCGCAAACACCAAAGGTAGACGTACATTTTGTGCAGAATAATATTGCGCCCACAGGTCTTGGAGAACCTACATTACCTCCAGTTGGCGGCGCAATTGCAAATGCCATTTATCAGGCAACAGGGGCGCGTTTAACTAAACAACCTTATATGGCTAATTTAGGAATTACGGAGGAGTTAAAAGTGTAATTTTAAGATGACACATGAGTTTAAAAATATTGTTGAAGAAGCCTTTAAAGCAAAATCTAAAGGACTTAAATCTGTTTTAGCTACAGTAGTAGCTTTAGATGGCTCTTCATACCGTAAACCGGGAGTTAGAATGTTAATTCTAGAAAACGATGCCATGGTTGGCGCAGTAAGTGGTGGTTGTGTAGAAAAAGAAGTGTTGCTACAATCTAAACAAGTTTTTAAAACTGGAGCGTCTAGAATAATGACTTACGATGGTAGATATCGTCTGGGGTGCGAGGGTGTATTGTATATTTTGCTCGAACTTTTTAATCTTAATTCCGAATTCGAAGCTTCTTTTTTTCAAACTTTAAAATCAAGAATCAATTTTCAAATAAAATCATCTTACAAAAAGCTAGAAGGTGTTTTTAATGGCATAGGGTCTTGTGTTTTCTTAAATGATAAAGTATTTTCAATATCAAAAGTAGAAGTTAATCTCGAATTACAAGTGTTTAGCCAAATTTTAAAACCTCTCTTTAAATTAGTGATTATTGGCGCAGAACACGATGCTGTAGAATTATGCAAATACGCTGCATTAACAGGTTGGGAAGTGACTGTAGTTTCGGGCGTTTCAGAATTAAAATCTATAAAACGTTTTCCGGGAGCAAATTCAATGGTAACTACTACACCAGAAGCTTTTAATACTAAAGATATCGATAGTCAAACCGCTATTGTGTTAATGACTCATAATTTTGCTTACGATTTACGATACTTAGTGGCTTTAAAAGAGACATCGCCAAATTATATAGGACTCTTAGGTTCTGTAAAACGACGAGACGACTTACTCAATCAATTTATAGAATACTGTCCAAATATTAGTGATACATTTTTAGATGTCATTCATGGTCCGGCAGGATTAAGCATTGGCTCAATTACACCTCAAGAAATAGCTGTGTCTATAATTTCGGAAATATTGGCTTATACAAGGCACAAAAAACCGTTGTCTTTAAGTAAAAAAGAGAAAGAAATTCATTCAAAATAAATTGTTTAAAAACACAAAAAACATAGCAGTTGTGGTTTTAGCGGCGGGCGCTTCTACAAGAATGGGAGAACCTAAACAATTATTACCTTGGAAAAATAGCACACTAATTGCTCATACAATTGAAACCGTTTTACAGGTAAATTGTAAAAATGTATACGTGGTTTTGGGAGCAAATTTTGATTTAATTTCTTCTGAAATTAAAGATTATCCCATTTCAATTTTAAATAATGAATTATGGCATGAAGGATTGGGAACTTCTATTGCTTTTTCTATTAATTTTATACTAAATTCTGATATAAATATTGATGCTGTTCTTTTTGTTTTAGCAGATCAACCATTTATAGATTCTGATTATATAAATAAAATGATTACCGGTTATAATGTTGATAATAAATCTATTGTAGCTACATATTATAGTGATAAAAAAATAGGTGTACCCGTACTTTTTGATAAGCTATATTTTAAATATTTAAAAAGATTGCAGGGTGATGAAGGTGCAAAACATATAATTAAGGATCACGAATATGCTATTAAAACTTTAATACCTCCTAATAAAAATGTAGATTTAGACACAAAAGAAGACTACCAACTATTGGTGAGTCGTAATTTTGAATTTAAATGAGTTCATCACCTAAAGATAAGGCACAAACACCAAATAATTTTAGCCAGTTAAAACTTAAAACACCTCCAACAAATAGTGTTGGTTTTGGTGCAATTAAATCGTCTGTAAATCAGGTTTCAAAATATATGAAGCTTAGCGATGGTGTAAAACTATCACTAAAAATAAATCAAAAAGGCGGATTTGATTGCCCGGGTTGCGCATGGCCAGATCCAGACGACGAGCGCTCTAGTTTAGGTGAATATTGCGAAAATGGTATAAAAGCTATAGCCGAAGAAGCTCAAAATAAAACCATTGGGGCCGATTTTTTTAAAACCCATTCGGTCGATGAACTAGCAAAATTATCAGATTTCGAAATAGGAAAATCGGGACGTTTGTCGGAGCCAATGTTTCTGGCAGAAGGTGCCACACACTATCAACCCATTTCTTGGGAAGATGCTTTTGCTAAGGTAGGTCATCATTTAAATACGCTAGAATCGCCGGACGAAGCTGTATTTTACACTTCTGGGAGAACCACTAACGAAGCGGCATTTTTATACCAATTGTTTGTAAGAGCGTATGGAACGGCTAACTTGCCAGATTGTTCAAATATGTGTCATGAAGCCAGTGGAAAAGCGCTTTCTGAAACGTTGGGAATTGGAAAAGGCTCGGTAACTTTAGACGATTTATACAAAGCCGAAGTGGTTATGGTAATTGGGCAAAACCCAGCAACCAACCACCCTAGAATGTTAACCGCTCTAGAAAAATGCAAACAAAACGGTGGTAAGATTATAGCCGTAAACCCATTACCAGAAGCTGGACTTATAAAATTTACAAATCCGCAAAACCCATTAAAACTATTAACTGGCGGCACCAAAATAGCCGATGTATTTGTACCTATAACCATTAATGGAGATGTGGCGTTTACAAAAGCAATATTGCTAAAACTTTTAGAGAAAGAAGAAGCAGAAGGCAATGTTTTTGATAAAGATTTTATTGAAAGTTTTACCTCAGGTTACGAAGATTTTATATCAGATTTAAAAAGATTCGATTTTGAAACTTGCTTGAAGCTTTCTGGAGTTTCAAAGGCTGTTTTTAACCAAGTTTTCGATTTGCTACTTCATAACGATAAAATAATTATTTGTTGGGCCATGGGCTTAACACAGCATGAAAATGCGGTTGATAATATTCGTGAGTTAGTCAACTTATTATTGTTAAAAGGAAGCATAGGAAAAGAAGGCTCAGGAACATGTCCTGTTCGCGGTCATTCCAACGTTCAGGGCGATAGAACCGTAGGGATTTGGGAAGCGGCTCCACAAGCATTTTTAGATAAAATTGAAAGCAAATATAATTTTAAGCCCACAACTAAACACGGTTATTCTGTAATTGATGCTATTAAGGCCATGTATGAAAAGAAGGCTAAAGTGTTTTTTGGTTTGGGCGGTAATTTTATTTCGGCAGTACCAGATACAAATTATTCGGCTCAAGCTTTGGCAAATTGTAATTTAACCGTTCATGTTAGTACAAAATTAAATCGTTCGCATTTAGTTACAGGAAAAGAAGCGCTCATTTTACCTTGTTTAGGACGAACGGAAAAAGATTATCAAAAAACCGGTGTTCAGGTGCAAAGTGTAGAAAATTCTATGGGTGTTGTGTCGTCAACAAAAGGAATTTTAGAGCCCTGTTCTAATACTATTATAAGCGAAGTTGCTGTAGTTTGTGGCGTAGCAAATGCAACTTTAAAAGATAATACTAAAATAGACTGGTTAGCTTATAAAGATGATTATAGCCTAGTAAGAAACGATATAGCCGAGGTTGTTGACGGTTTTAAGGATTATAACACTAAACTAAAACAACCATCGGGTTTTTATTTGCCAAATGGTGCAAGGGTAAGACAGTTTAAAACCAAAACCGGTAAAGCAAATTTTACTGTAAATAAATTACCGGAGTGGAAATTAAAAGATAACGAGTTAGTAATGATGACGATTAGAAGTCACGATCAATTTAATACTACAATTTATGGGTTAAACGATCGCTACCGCGGAATTTTTAATGAGCGCCGTATTATATTTATGAATAGAACAGATATGAAAGAGCGCCATTTAAAAGAGCGCCAAGTAGTTAATTTAAAATCTGAATTTAATGGCGTGACCAGAAAAGCCAATAATTTTAAAGTAGTGGGCTACGATATACCCAAAAACTGCTGCGCAACCTATTTTCCAGAAACTAATGTATTGGTGTCATTAGATAGTTTTGCACATACAGCAAAAACGCCAGCGTCAAAAAGCATAATTATTACAATAGAATCTTAAACTTTATAAATACCATTTTTTATGGCGTAAAGTACTAAGCCAATGCGGTTTTTTACTTTTAGCTTTTGAAATAAATTGTCTCGATATCCATCTATAGTTTTAGGGCTTAAAAACATTTTTTCTGCAATTTCTTTATAAGTCATTTCAGAGCAGGTATATTTAATAAATTCTATTTCACGATCTTTAAGTTTAACACTGCTCGAATTGTCTTCGGTTAAAGAATTTATTAAAATATTCGACACATCTTTAGTGTGGTAATAACCTTGTGTGATGGTTTCATTTAAGGCCGTTTCAAGAATGTTTTTTTCAACATCTTTAAGTAAATAGCCTTTAGCCCCAGCTTTTAACATTTTTATAATGGTGGCTTCGTTTTCTTCTACCGAAAGTGCTAAAACCTTAATATTTGGGTATTCATGTTTTAGTATTTCGGTTGTTTCAATACCGTTTAAAATCGGCATATTTACATCCATTAAAATAACATCAGGAATATTTTCTTGTGTTTTTAGCTTGGTTAAAAGTTCTTTACCGTTTTTACATGTATATCGCACAACAAAATTTTCAAAAGAATTCACTAATCCCGCAATGGCTTGAGACAGTAGGTTGTGGTCTTCTACAATTACAATGTTATGGGTTTTCATTTTGATAAGGATATGTTATAGTTAGTTGTGTACCTTCATTTGGTTTTGAAGTTATTTCGGCTTCAGCCTTAACCAATTTAGCTCTACTTTTTATGTTAATTAATCCAATGCCAGAATCTTGAGCTTCATTTAGGTTAAACCCCAAACCATTATCTTTTGCCGTTACTATTAATATTTTTGGTGTATAGTTTAAGGTAACGCACAAATGGGAAGCCTTTGCGTGTTTTATGGTGTTCGAGAAAAATTCTTGTAACATTCTAAAAAATACTATTTCGGTTTTATGATTTAATGATCTTGTATCACCTTCAATTACTAATTTGGCTTCAATAAAATTTAATCTATTAAACCTATCAATTTCATCCTGTATTGCTTGGGTCAATTCTATATTTTTTAAAGCTTCAGGGTTTATTAGTTTAGATAATGTTCTAAGTTCTTTTATACTTTTGCTTATTGTTTCTTTTACTTCATCTTGCGATAAATTATTTACCAATTGTATTTTTGCTAAGGTTAGCAATTGCCCAATATTATCGTGTAATTCCCAGCTAATGTTTCTAAAAGTTTCCTCTCTAATTTCAATTTGAGCTTTAGCAATTTCTTGCTCAAACTTTTGTTCGGCTATTCTTTTTTCTAGTAACAAATCATTTTTCTTTTTACGAAAGAGCACAAAAAGAGAAATCATGGTAAAGGCAATAACAAAAATTACTGCCGAAAATATTATTAAAAATGATTGTATTTCTTTTTCGTCCATATAAATCCAATTATAAAGCAGGTATAAAGAATGAGGTTTAAAAAAAATAAAACAATATTAAATATGGTATTATTCATTCTTACATCAAAATAATCACTCAAAAGAACTAGTGGAAACATTCCAACATTAAAAAGCACTAGAGCTGTACTAATCCAAAAGCTTAATTTATGTTTAATTTTTAAGGTATAGTCGGAGTTCGATAATTGATGTAAATGAAAACCTGTTAAAATGAGTACAAAAAATGCGCCGATTATAAAAAGGTATTTTTGTAACGGATTATTATTAACACTAATAATAAAAATTAAGATATAAATTATTAATAAATAAGCACTTATTTTTTTATGAATTGTTTTTATTAATACCTTGTAGTACCACCAGCAGTAAAAAGTAAAACTTAAGCCTGTGTAAATAAAATATACCCAAGTATTGTTAATTTTTAAATAGGGCCCAATAAAGGAACCAATTATAGAATCCATAAAAAAAGTAAACCATAAAAAGTGTAAAAAGTACCGCTCGGTAGATTGAGCGTACTTTTTATAATGTATTAGGGCAAAAAAAGCGGCTATTAGTTCGAGTGAACTAATGGCATAAGATATAATAACAGTTATGTGCATTTTTAAATTTAATCAATGTCTCTTGGTGGCTTACCAGCATGCCCGTAATTAAAACCTGGAATACCTTCAATATTATCATCAACAATTCTCGAAGAAAATGTAAATGGAACGGCACTTCCTTGCGATTTAACTTTATT
This sequence comes from Neotamlana sargassicola, assembly GCF_020523965.1. GTDB lineage: Bacteria > Bacteroidota > Bacteroidia > Flavobacteriales > Flavobacteriaceae > Neotamlana > Neotamlana sargassicola. Next base: position 89,745 of record NZ_JAJAPX010000003.1, read on the forward strand.
TCCTGTGGGCATTAAAAATACTGTAGCTCTTCCTGGATCGGGGTAATTTTTGCTTTCTGGGTAAGCCCCGAAATATATTCTAATTCCCAAATCTGTATAGCCTTGTTTTTTTGCTTCACGCTCAAAAAACGCAATATATTGTTTTAATGAATCTAATGAGAATAAAAATTCTCGAGCATCTACAAAACCTAAATGTTTGTTTAAAACTTCGGCTCGTGTTTTTTTAAATTCTTCTTCCAGAACATCAGCTTCCTTATAACTTATGGTTTGCGATGGTATTTTGTCTCGGTCGGTTTTAATATTCGATGTATTCGAAATACAAGATGCAATAAAAAAAATAGCACAAGCACATGTTGTGGATATTAAAAAATAAGATTTAGTTTTCATAATAATGGATTGTTTAGAGGTTTTTATAAAAGTACAGATTAATATTAAAAATCTCACGCCGTTAAATTTTAAAAATCAAATAAGATTGGGTTAAAGTTCTGAAAATTAATTATGTAATAAGGTGTGTGCGATAAATAAACCATCTTTTTCCTTTAAAAAAGGGGAAAAACCCCCTTAAGAATCTGTATTAATATTTAAGAATTAAAATTAATTATACATTTAATGAGGTTTAACATTTAAAATACTTTTCTTACATTTAAAATGAATAAACCAATTATATGCTAAAAAAAGTTTTTGGAAGCGCCGTTTTTGGTGTTGAAGCTACCACCATAACAGTCGAGGTAAATGTAGATAAGGGTATAGGGTATCACCTAGTTGGGTTACCAGATAATGCTATAAAAGAAAGTAATTATCGCATTGCTGCGGCACTTCAAAATAACGGTTATAGAATTCCTGGAAAAAAAATAATAATTAATATGTCGCCTGCCGATTTACGTAAAGAAGGAAGCGCATACGATTTAACTTTAGCCATTGGTATTTTAGCTTCAACAAGCCAGATTAAAGCCGATAATTTAGAGCGCTATTTGATTATGGGAGAGCTCTCGCTCGATGGCACATTACAGCCAATAAAAGGCGCATTACCAATTGCTGTTAAGGCCAGAGAAGAAGGTTTTAAAGGTTTTATTTTGCCTAAGCAAAATGCCAAAGAAGCTGCTATTGTTAATGATTTAGAGGTTTATGGTGTTGAAAATATTAAGCAGGTTATAAATTATTTCGATAAAGGGGAAGTCTTAGAACAAACCATTATTGATACCAGAAAAGAATTTGAAAAAAGCCTCGATTTTCCAGAATTCGATTTTGCCGATGTAAAAGGACAAGAAGGTATAAAACGCTGTATGGAAATTGCAGCCGCTGGCGGACATAACATTATTTTAATAGGACCACCAGGAGCAGGAAAAACCATGTTAGCAAAGCGTTTACCAAGTATTTTACCACCTATGACGCTGCACGAAGCTCTTGAAACCACAAAAATTCATTCGGTAGTTGGGCGTGTAAAAGATAGCGGTTTAATGGCACAACGCCCGTTTAGGAGTCCGCATCATACCATCTCAAATGTGGCTTTGGTTGGTGGTGGTAGTTATCCGCAACCCGGAGAAATCTCCTTATCGCACAATGGTGTTTTGTTTTTAGATGAATTACCCGAATTTAAGCGTGAAGTTTTAGAAGTGATGCGCCAACCTTTAGAAGATAGAGAGGTTACCATTTCTAGAGCAAAATTTACGGTAACTTATCCGTCTTCATTTATGTTAGTTGCAAGCATGAATCCAAGTCCTGGAGGTTATTTTAACGATCCGGATGCGCCTGTAACTTCAAGCCCTGCCGAAATGCAACGGTATTTAAGTAAAATTTCTGGACCGTTGTTAGATAGAATCGATATTCATATTGAAGTAACGCCAGTGCCTTTCGATAAATTAAGCGATGACCGAAAAGGAGAAACTTCGGTTGAAATTCGCAAACGCGTAACGAAAGCCCGAGAATTTCAAACCAAGCGCTTTGCAGAAAGCGATACCGTGCATTACAACGCCCAAATGAATACCAAGCAAATACGTAAATATTGTGTGTTGGACGATGCTTCAAAAGAACTCTTAAAAACAGCAATGGAACGTTTAAATTTATCGGCTAGAGCTTACGATCGCATTCTTAAAGTTTCTAGAACCATTGCCGATTTAGAAGCCAGCGAAACAGTTACAGGAACACATATTAGTGAAGCCATTCAATACAGAAGTTTAGATCGAGATGGGTGGTTGGGGTAGAAAATGAATTAATGCTAAAAACATTTCGCTTTTTAGTAATTATCTGGAATAAATTTTGTCTAAATTTAGGTCATGAAAAAACAAATACTCTCTCTAATATTTATCTCAATTTTCAGTTGTAACAACTCAAAACAACAAACTTCAACAGAACAAATCATAAATATTCAGGTAGAAATATCAAAAAAAACAACTCTAAATTTAGAACAAGCCAATAAGCTTGCAGGTTTACCATTGCACTGCATAAACAACGAATATCCTAACAAGTTGTCGCAAACTTTAGGTAGCGATCAAGATTTAAAATCACCAAGTACTTTACACCCTGCGTTTTATGGCTGTTTCGATTGGCATTCGTCGGTTCACGGGCATTGGAGTTTAGTTAGTTTGCTAAAGCAATTTCCTAATATTGATGATGCTGAAGGCATAAAAACACGATTACTCAAAAATATTTCAAAGGAAAATATCGCTAAGGAAATTGAATATTTTCAAGGTAAACACAACAAATCGTTCGAGCGCACTTATGGTTGGGCGTGGTTGTTAAAATTAGCCGAAGAGCTTCATGCCTGGGATAGCGAAACCGCAAGAACACTGGAAAGTAACCTACAACCGTTAACTGATTTAATTGCAGAAAAGTACATCGCCTTTTTACCAAAACTAAATTATCCCCAACGTGTTGGAACGCACACCAATACTGCTTTCGGGCTTAATTTTGCCTACGATTATGCCGAAACTGTAAACCACGAAGCCTTAAAAATGGCCATTACAGAGCGCGCCAAATTTTTCTTTTTAAACGATACCAATTGCCCGATGAGTTGGGAACCTAGCGGAAGTGATTTTTTATCGCCATGCTTGGAAGAGGCAGCTTTAATGAAGCGCTTATTGCCAAAAGAAGACTTTAAAACTTGGTTAAATGCATTTTTACCAGAACTTAAAAACAAAAATTATAGGCTAGATGTTGGTTTAGTTTCCGATAGAACCGATGGGCATTTAGTTCATTTAGATGGTGTAAATTTTTCACGTGCATGGAATCTCTACAAAATATCAGAAGGCTTACCAGAATATCAGCATTTACAAAATGTAGCAAATTATCACATCAATCATTCGCTACCAAGTATTTTTGGCGATAGCTATGAGGGCGGACATTGGCTGGGGAGCTTTGCTATTTATGCTTTAAATACATCAAAATATTAATAAAATTTGGGCTGTCAAATCGATATAAATGCAGATGTAGGTGAGGGCATGGGCAACGAAGTGCAATTGTTGCCGCTAGTGTCGTCTTGCAATATTGCCTGTGGTGGTCATGCAGGAGATGAAGAAACTATGCGAACTGTTATAAAATTAGCGCAAAAAAATAGCATAAAAATAGGTGCGCATCCATCATATCCAGATAAAGAAAACTTTGGAAGAGTTATTGTTGACATGCCTTTTATTGATTTGGTTGCATCTTTAAAAAATCAAATTGAAGTTTTAATAAATATTATAAAAGAAGAAAACGCAACCCTTCATCATATAAAACCTCACGGTGCACTTTATAATTATGCTGCAATTAACACCGAAGCAGCTACAGCGGTAGTTGAAGCAATGAAGCAATTATCTATTAAAGTTAAATTGTATGCGCCATATAAATCGGTTTTAGCAGATTTGGCTATTAAAAATAATATTGAAGTTGTTTTTGAAGCTTTTGCAGATAGAAATTATAATCCTGATTTAACTTTAGTGTCTAGAAAACTAGAAAATGCAGTTATTAAAGATGAAAAATTAGTGTTTAACCATGTTTATAAAATGTTTACTCAACAAAAAGTGTTAACTATAAAAAACACAAAAACACCAATAAAGGCACAAACTTTTTGTGTGCATGGAGACAACCCCAAAGCCATCCAATTAATAAAATATTTAACTAGTGAGTTAAAAAATAAAGGCATATCTATAAGGTAGTTTATGAGTTATACGTTAACATATAAGCAATTTAATGAATGCGCCGTTTTAATAGAATGGCCTAAATTAATTAATGAAGATATTTTAAATGATGTTTTACAGTTTAAAGCGAAAATAAAAGCTTCAGAAATGTTTGAAATAGTGTTGATAAAACACGCGTATCAATCATTATTAATTCAGTTTAAAAATAACATTTTAAATGTTGAAAGTTTAATAACTGCGCTTAAAAGTATTTACCAATCCGAGGCAGAAGTCATGCCATTTCAAAATAAAATTTGGAAAATACCAGTGTGTTACGATCCGTGTTTTGGTATAGATTTAAAACACGTAGCAATTGAAAAAGATTTATCTGTTGATGAAATAATTAAAAAGCATTCTCTAGTCACTTACAAAGTATACTTTATAGGTTTTTTACCAGGATTTTTATATTTGGGCGGATTAGATGAAGCCTTAGAAATACCACGGAAAGGCACACCACGCTTACAAATAGAAAAAGGTTCTGTGGCTATTGGCGGGAATCAAACTGGAATTTACCCAAGTAATAGCCCAGGTGGTTGGAATATAATTGGGCAAACACCTATTAATTTTTTTAACGTAAATAAAAGTGAGCCTTGTTTTGCTAGAGCAGGCGATGGTATAAAGTTTATTCCGGTTAGTAAAAAGGAGTTTTTAGATATTAAAACTTTAGTGGAACACGACGTGTATTTTATAGAAAGTGAGGTGATTGGTGCTTAGGGTTTTAAATGCAGGGTTTTATTCCTCAATTCAAGATTTTGGACGTCCTAATTTTCAGGAATTTGGGGTTCCTATTTCTGGTGTTATGGATAGAAAGGCGGCCGCGTTTGCAAATGCCCTTTTGGGTAATAAAGCAAATAAAGCTGTTTTAGAAATGACTATGCTAGGAGCAAAGCTTCAGTTTGAAAAAGCTACTTTAATTGCAATAGCCGGAGCAGACATGCTACCAAAATTAAATGATGCTCCAATTTCCATTAATAAAGCAATTTTTGTAAATGCTGGAGATGTTTTATCGTTTGGAAAACTTAAGCAAGGTTTTAGGACTTATTTAGCGGTAATGGGCGAATTTAAAACGACATCGGTTTTAGGAAGTAAATCCATGTTTCTTGGAATTACAGATCCGTGTTGTATAAAAAAAGGAGATGTTTTAACGTATAACTCAGTAAGTTTTAGCCCAAATCCATCATTGGCATCTATTAAGTATAATAATGACTATTTAAACCAAAAGATTATAAACGTGTTTAAAGGACCAGAGTTTTATTTATTATCGCAACAACAAAAAAGACAGTTACTTTCACAGCAGTTTACGGTTTCTAAAAACAATAACCGAATGGCTTACCAATTAGTTGAAATTTTTGAGAATACTATAGAGCCCATTATTACTTCGCCAGTATTGCCGGGAACGGTGCAATTAACACCTTCTGGGGAATTAATTGTTTTAATGCGTGATTGCCAAACCACGGGCGGATACCCAAGAGTATTACAATTAACAGGGAATGCTATTAATATTTTGTCGCAAAAGTTTACAGGAGCAACGTTTTATTTTAAATTTAAGGCATAAAAAAAAGAAATGAATTAATCCATTTCTTTTAATATTTTGGTGTGGTTTTCGTTATTCTGCTTATTTTCTAAGTTATCAATATATTGTTTAAATATCTTAGAATTTCGTGCTTGCTGCGTTTTGTTTACCTGCATTACATTAGTTGAGGTGCCTACTATGTCTGCGCCACTTTCAATGTATTTTAAAATAGTTTCATAGTCATCGATTCCATTTGATGCAATTATTTTGATTTTATTTTTTACCGTTTTTTTAATAATTTTTACGGCAGTTAATGTGGCTCCACCTTTAGAGAAACCAGTTGAGGTTTTAATAAAATCTACTCGGGCATCTAAGCAAATTTCGCAAGCCTTTATAATTTCATTTTTAGTTAATTCTGAAATTTCAATAGTAACTTTTAAAGGCGTGTTGCCTATATGGCGCTTTAATTCAAAAATATCTTTTAAAACCGATACATAATTTCTACTCTTTAGGTAACCTAAGTTAATTACCATATCAATTTCTGTTGCACCGTTATTTATGGCTTCAGTAGCCTCGAATACCTTCGATTTTGTGTCGGCGAAACCAAAAGGGAATCCAACGGTTGCACAGGTTTTTACGTCGCTATCAGCTAAAAGTTGCGCGGCTAATGGAACATAACAACTGTTTACTGTTACAGCGTAGTTCCCATTTTTTATGGCATTATAGCAGTGATCTATAATTTCGTGTTCGGTAGTTGAGGGCGCTACAAGTGTATAATCAATAAAGTGCGAGATGTTCATTAGTGTTTTATATGTTGTTAGGTTTTAACGAATAATGTATTAATATAGGATTACTAATACTAATAAGTGTTTTGCTATTGTGATGCTAAATTAAAGATAAAAAGTAACCGTTTGTCGAGAATTCTCTCGTTTTTATCAACACCAAATTGTTGATTTTTTTTATCGAATTGGCTAAATATTGGCTGAAGCCACTAATATCCTGATAATCAACGCTGATTTTGAAGGAAATAAAAAAAGTAATCGAATTCTTGTTAAAAAAAATTCGATTACTTTTAGTTGCGTTTTATCGAAAAGTTTATGCTTATTAACCTTTTATAATAGGTTTTAAGCGCCTTGAGCTACTAAATCTCTTTGATTTCTAAAAACAAGTTTATCATCGAAAGCGTCCAATAAAATAATACTATCTATTATTATTTTACCTGCTAATATTTCCTTGCTTAGAGCATTTAGTACTTCTTTTTGAATAACACGTTTTACAGGACGCGCTCCGTATTCTGGGTTGTATCCTTTTAAAGCTAGATAGTTAACAGCTTCTGGAGTAGCATCAAAAGTAATACCTTGTTTTGCAATCATTTTTGTAAGACCTTTTAATTGTAGGCCAACAATATCTTTTATATTTTCTGCACTTAGTGGCGTAAACATAATGGTATCGTCTATACGATTTAAAAATTCTGGTCTCACACTTTGCTTTAATAAGCCTAAAACATCAACTTTTGCGGCTTCAATAGCTGAATCAATATCTTTTGTAGCTTCAAAACGTTCTTGTATAATATGGCTTCCAATGTTTGAGGTCATTATAATAATAGTGTTTTTAAAATCGGCAACACGACCTTTATTATCAGTTAAATGACCTTCATCTAGCACTTGTAGCAAGATATTAAAAGTATCTGGATGCGCTTTTTCAATTTCATCGAGAAGCACAACAGAATAAGGCTTACGTCTTACGGCTTCAGTAAGTTGTCCGCCTTCATCGTAACCAACATATCCAGGAGGTGCACCAACCAAACGACTTACGGCATGACGTTCTTGGTATTCGCTCATATCTATTCTGGTCATGGCATTTTCATCGTCGAATAAATATTCGGCTAAGGCTTTTGCCAATTCAGTTTTACCTACACCCGTAGTTCCTAAAAATAAGAAGGTTCCTATTGGTTTTTGCGGATTTTGTAAACCTGCACGACTACGGCGTACGGCATCACTTACGGCTTCAATAGCTTCTTCTTGGCCCACAACGCGTTTATGTAATTCTTTTTCAAGATTTAGTAGTTTTTCACGTTCGGTTTGCAGCATTTTGGTAACAGGAATACCTGTCCATTTAGCAACAACTTCGGCAATATCGTCATACGTTACTTCTTCTTTTATTAAAGAATTTTCAGCTTGGGCTTGCAATTGTATTTGGTAAGTTTCAAGTTGCTCTTGAGCCTCTTTTATTTTTCCATATCGTAACTCGGCTACTTTACCATAATCACCATCACGTTCTGCTTTTTCTGCTTCTAGTTTATAGTTTTCAATAGCTTGTTTGGTGTTTTGTATATTGTCTACAACTTCTTTTTCACTTTTCCATTTCGCATTAATGTCGTTACGTTGCTCTTTTAAATTAGCTAAATCGCTTCTTAAGATTTTTAATTTGTTTTCGTCTTTTTCACGTTTAATAGCTTCAATTTCAATTTCAAGCTGCATTATTTTTCGGTCTAAAACATCTAATTCTTCTGGCTTCGAATTTATTTCCATGCGTAATTTTGAGGCTGCTTCATCCATTAAATCTATAGCCTTATCTGGCAGGTAACGGTTGGTAATGTAGCGTGTGGATAACTCTACCGCACCAATAATGGCTTCATCTTTTATACGCACTTTATGATGTGTTTCGTATTTTTCCTTTATACCTCGAAGTATAGAAATAGCGCTTTCGGTATCGGGTTCGTCAACTGTTACTTTTTGAAAACGACGTTCTAAAGCTTTGTCTTTTTCGAAGTATTTTTGGTATTCATCAAGAGTTGTTGCACCAATAGCTCTAAGTTCGCCTCGAGCTAAAGCAGGTTTTAAAATATTGGCAGCATCCATAGCGCCTTGCCCGCCACCTGCGCCAACAAGCGTGTGTATTTCATCAATAAACAGCACGATGTCGCCGTTACTTGTAGTGACTTCTTTGATAACCGATTTTAAGCGCTCTTCAAATTCGCCTTTATATTTTGCTCCGGCAATAAGCGCACCCATATCTAAGGCAAAAATTTGTTTTTCTTTTAGGTTTTCAGGTACATCGCCGTCTATAATTCGGTGTGCTAAACCCTCGGCAATAGCTGTTTTACCGGTACCAGGTTCGCCAACCAAAATAGGATTGTTTTTGGTACGACGTGATAAAATTTGAAGAATTCTACGAATTTCTTCATCACGACCAATAACCGGATCTAATTTGCCGTCTTTAGCTAATTGATTTAAATTTTTTGCATATTTTGCTAACGAATTATAAGTATCTTCTTGACTTTGAGAGGTTACGTTTTCGCCTTTGCGAAGTTCTTCAATAGCCAATTTTAAATGATTTTCGGTTACCCCTTGATCCTTTAGAATTTGCGAAATTTTGCTTTTCGATTTAAAAATGGCTAAAATGAGGTGCTCGATAGATACGAAATCGTCTTTCATTTTTTTAGCGATTACCGAAGCCTCGGTTAAGCTTTTTCCAGCTTCGCGCGATAGCATAAGTTCACCGCCTGCAACTTTAGAATAGCTTTCCAACTGCTTAACTAAAGCTTGCTGTAAAACGGAAATGTTTACGTTTAGCTTTTTTAAAATGAAAGGCAGTACATTTTCGTCAACTTCTAAAACACCTTTAAATAGGTGTTCGTTTTCTATTTGTTGATGACCAAAAGTTTGCGCAGTTTGCTGCGCTTGCTGTATGGCTTCCTGCGATTTTATGGTATAATTATTAAAGTTCATAGGTTTAAAATTTTGTTTCGCTGTTTGCTGATTTTTTTTCTTTTTCACAGTGTAATAGTCAACAACCTTACCAATGCGTCTGGTGAGACAAAATGACGCTTTTCTTTCTGTTTTAAGTGTCAATTTGTCTGTTTTGTTTGCTTCGTTATATTATGTTAATAGCTAAATTTTGATTATTTTTAGGTAATAACCATTAACTATACTAATTATGAAGACAAAACTTAACAAATTTTTATTTATTATTACGTTGCTGAGTACAATAGTTTCTTTTTCTCAAGATGGATTTATTGGGGAAATACGCTTGTTTGCAGGTAATTTTGCACCAAGAAATTGGGCTTTTTGTAACGGTCAATTATTAGCAATTAGCTCGAACTCCGCTTTATTTTCTATTCTTGGAACTACTTATGGTGGCGATGGCAGAACTACGTTTGGGTTGCCAGATTTAAGAGGTAGAGTGCCCGTAGGTGTAGGTTCTGGGCCAGGGTTAACTTCAAGGTTACAAGGAGCTAAATTTGGTTCGGAAACAACAACACTTTCGGTTGGGAATTTACCGGTTCATAATCATGCTGTTAACGCATCTACTAATTCTGGTACCAGCTCAGAGCCAACCGACAATGTTTTAGCTCATACAAATAATTTTGATACGGAATATACAGATACAGCAAATACAACCATGAGTGAAACAATGGTTGGAAATACAGGAAATGGAGAAGCCTTTAATATTTCTCCTCCTTCCATAGGTATGCATTATATAATTTGTACTACCGGAACTTATCCGTCAAGACCATAACCTTTAATACATTACCAATGAAAAAAAACTACTTAATTTTAGCATTGTTACTATTATTTTTTTGCAATGTTGGGTTTTCGCAAATTACTTTTTTTGCATGTGCAAGCTCATTTACAACTAATGCGCCTAATGAATATAATTTAATATTAGAAGGAACAGATGCAACAGGAAGAAATTATTATCAATCTAACCCAATTTCTGGAGATCAGCCTTGTTCGGCAGGTGCATGTGAATTTCGAATTGCTTGGAATGAGGCACAAAGTCGCTGGGAAATTTTATTAGTGCAAAATAATATTGATTTTTCTGATGCTGTTGTAGTTTATCACAACGAAACGGCATCTTCACCAAATCCGCCAAGTTTAAACTTAGGAACCTGGATAGACACGACTGGTTCTTGCGGAGGAACGCTTACAGAAAGTAATGGGAATTTATCTGGAGATGTTCAAGATGACCTTACATTAAGTAATACAGATAACATAACTTTAAGCCGCAGTATTCAAGTTTATCCAAATCCTGCGCAAAAAATGATTTTTGTGCAATCTAATGGTTTAAATATAGAACGTTTGGCTTTATACTCTGTGCTAGGTAAAGTGGTAAATGTACCTATTAAAAATTATGAGATTAATGTTTCTAATTTAACAAAAGGTATTTATTTACTTAGGATAGATGCCGAAAACAATAAAAATTTAATTAGAAAGGTAGTTGTTAATTAACTGGATTTAATTCTTACAAATTAAAAAGGTAGAAATTTCGGTTTCTACCTTATTTTTTTAATTTTTGTAAGGAATTTTGGTTTTTATGACTGATATAATTAAAAGCATATAATGGGATTATTTAATAAAATATTTGGTGGAAGTAACGAAGAAAAAGAGGAAAATGCATTGCCCTGGATTCCTTTAAGTGATTTGGAACAACTCGATTTAATTGAAAAAAAATCGAAAACAAAACCACAAATTATTTTTAAACATTCTACGCGTTGTGGCATAAGCAGTATGGTTTTAAGAGGTTTTAAAAACAGTTATAGGTTTAGTGAAGCTCAAGCCGATTTATATTATTTGGACTTGTTGAATTACAGAGAAGTTTCTAATGAAGTTGGTTATAAATTTCAAGTTATGCATCAATCCCCGCAATTAATTGTAATTAAAAATGGCGTAGCTGTTGCTCACGATTCTCATGGTGCCATTAACGATTTGGACTTAGCACAGTTTATTTAAAAAAAGCACAAATTGGTTTCTAATTATCTTTTTGTTTATGGGACATTGTTGCAAAGTGTCAATAATTCTATGTCCAAATTTTTAATAGCGAATTCAACAAACCTTGGTCCAGCATATTGTTTTGGAAAACTTTATAAAATAACTTGGTTTCCAGGAGCAGTTTTAAGCGAAAACGAAAGCGAAAAAATTTATGGAACTTTAGTGAAGTTGCATGATAATAACAACGTGCTCTCTCATTTAGATGACTATGAAGGCTACAACAGTAATAATGCATCTTCTAGTTTATTTATCAGACAAAAAAATAGAATTTACACCGAAAAAGGGATTGATTATATGGCTTGGATGTATATTTACAATCAAAAAACAGATGAAGCTACACGTATTTTGTCTGGCGATTTTTTAAACCATGGCGCATTTTAATTTTAGCAATACTTTTTTTCATACTCTAAATTTAAAGAGATCTTCGCAATTACCAGAAAAATTTACGTTTCCATTTTATTACACGCCGCATGAATTGAGTGTTTTGGCTGCTAAGGATTTGCAAACTTATTTAGAAATGGCCGATTTAAATCATAATTTCGGGCTAAAACCCAAGGCTGAAGGTTTAGTGATAGGTAAAATGTTTGGGGTTATGGTTGTGCAAAATCAGGACGGCGATTTAGGATATTTAGCGGCTTTTTCTGGAAAACTTGCAGAAAGCAATAAAGTTCCCGGGTTTGTGCCAACTGTTTTCGATACACTCGATCCCGATGGGTTTTATAAAATAGGAGAGCAGGAGCTAAACCAAATTAATTATGAGATTGAACGTATTGAAACTTCCAAAGGTTTTATTGAAATTAAACAGCAAATAAAAGCACTTTTAGCAAATTATGAAGCTGATTTACTGGCTTTAAAACAAACCATAAAAGAGGAGAAAGCTAAACGCAAACAGTTAAGAATTACTGAAGCGGAAAAATTATCGGCTGAGGCTTACGAAGTTTTGTTAGAAAAACTTAAAAATGAAAGTATTCAATACAACATTAAATTAAAGAAATTAAGGGTTGGTTGTGAGAAAAAAATAGCGTTTCATAAATCGGCGTTGTTAGACTATGAAACAAAGTTGCAGGCTTTAAAAGAACGTCGAAAAACAAAATCGGCAGCGCTTCAAAAAAAAATACATCAACAATATAAATTTTTAAATTCAAGAGGCGAAACCAAGGATTTACTCGATATTTTTAAAAATACAACCTTGCGTGTGCCACCAGCAGGAGCGGGTGAGTGTGCCGCTCCAAAATTGTTTCAGTTTGCTTACGAAAATAAGTTAAAACCTATTGCTATGGCAGAGTTTTGGTGGGGAGCGTCGCCAAAATCTGAGGTTAGAAAACACAAACAATTTTATCCGTCATGCCGTAGTAAGTGTGAACCTATTTTAGGACATATGATGCTTGGTTTGTCTGTTGAGGATAATCCAATTTTAGAAGAAAAAAAGCATGATAAACCTTTAGAAATATTATTTGAAGATGATTATTTATTGTTAATTAATAAGCCACATGAATTTTTATCTGTTCCGGGAAAAACAAGTTTAGCTTCGGTACAAACTAAAATGCAAGACTATTTACCAAATAATAAAGTGTTATTAGTCCATCGTTTAGATATGTCGACCTCAGGTATTTTGTTAATTGCTAAAAACGAACGCACTCATAAAAAGCTTCAGAAGCAATTTATAAACAGAACTGTAAAAAAGCGATATGTTGCTGTTTTAAACGGAGAAATCGCTCAAACAGAAGGTGAAATCGAATTACCACTTCGTGTCGATTTAGATAATCGTCCGCAACAATTAGTGTGTTACGAACATGGAAAACCTGCAAAAACTATTTTTAAAGTTGTAGAAGTTGCTAATGGCAAAACCCGAATTCATTTTTATCCCGTTACCGGAAGAACACATCAATTGCGAGTACATGCGGCACATAGCGATGGACTAAACACACCTATTGTTGGCGATGATTTATACGGAACACGAGATGAACGACTCATGCTACATGCCGAATATTTAGAGTTTGAGCACCCCGTGAGTAAAACTAAAATGGCAATAACTTGTAAGGCGCCATTTTAAAATGCTTGGTTGGCTAAAATATCTTTTAGTTCTAAATTTTCTTCGGTGTTAAAAAAAATATTTTATAATTAATCCCTTTTTTAAATTGAAGAAAACGTTGAATACTATTTCTTCTTAAAAACAGGCAGTAATTTTGTTGAAACTTCACCAAAACCAATTCTGGTGCCATCCTTTTCACAAAAACCACGCATAATTACCGTATCGTTATCATTAATAAATTTACGTTCACTGCCATCGGCCATTTTAATTGGGTTTTCACCTTTCCAGGTCAATTCTAGCATCGAGCCGTAAGAATCTGGTGTAGGGCCAGAAATGGTTCCGCTCCCCATCATATCGCCCGAATTTACAGGGCAACCATTTACAGTGTGGTGCGCAAGTTGTTGTACCATATTCCAGTACATATATTTAAAGTTAGAGTTGCTAACTATTGTTTCTTTAGCACCTTGCGGTTGTATGGCAACTTCTAAGTTTATATCGTAACTCTTTTTGCCTTTATATTTTAAATATTTTAATTGATTAGTTTTAGGTTTAGGGCTTTCAACGCGATAAGGCTCTAAAGCATCAAGTGTGACAATCCATGGAGAAATAGACGAAGCAAAACTTTTAGCTAAAAACGGCCCTAAAGGCACATATTCCCATTTTTGAATATCGCGAGCACTCCAATCGTTTAGCAAAACCAATCCAAAAATGTATTCTTCTGCTTCATCAATAGGAATAGGCTCTCCTAAATCGTTAGCAGCAGTTGTAATAAAAGCCATTTCTAATTCGAAATCTACCAATTTACTAGGTCCAAATATTGGTTCTGTGGCATCTCCAGGTAAAGTTTGCCCTTGCGGACGATGTATAGGAATGCCAGAAGGAATAACCGACGAGCTTCTGCCATGGTAACCTACAGGAATATGTAACCAATTTGGAAGCAATGCATTTTCTGGATCTCTAAACATAGTGCCTACATTTGTGGCATGTTCAATACTAGAGTAAAAATCGGTGTAATCTCCAATTTGTACAGGTAATTGCATTTCAATTTCATCCAGTCTAAACAGTACAATTTCTTTATGCTTTTTGTTCTGTTTTAAGGTTTCGTTATTGTCATCAAAAATTTCAGCAATTCGGTTTCTAACGGCACGCCATGTTTTTCTTCCGTCGGCAATAAAATCATTTAAAGTATCTTGAAGAAAAATATCATCGGTTAAGGGTATGCCTTCAAAATAACCTAATTGGTGTAAAGCCCCTAAATCTATAGCCGTATCACCAATTCGTGTACCAATGGTAATAATATCATCACGTGTTAAAAATACTCCGAAAGGAATATTTTGAATTGGGAAATCTGAATTTTTATCGACGTGTAACCACGACTTTCTATCTGGATTGTTGGCTGAAAGTGGCATAACTAAAAGTATAAATATTATATAAATCTCTATTCAAACGTACATAAAATTTTCATTTAAATTAATAAAAACTATTAAAAATTAAAATTTATTAAAAAGTTAATAATTTGGTTAAAAACTTAGAGTGAATTATGAGTTTTTTGGCTTTTATAATTAATGTATTTTCTATTTTTGCACTTCAATAAAAAAGAAACTACATATTATGCAACGGGACGAACAAATTTTTGAACTCATTCAGGCAGAAAAAGAACGCCAACTTCATGGTATAGAACTTATAGCATCCGAGAATTTTGTAAGTGAACAAGTTATGGAGGCTGCTGGTTCTGTATTAACAAATAAATACGCCGAAGGTTATCCAGGTAAACGCTATTACGGCGGTTGCGAAGTGGTAGACGAAGTTGAGCAAATTGCTATAGATAGAGCTAAAACATTATTTGGTGCCGAATATGTAAACGTACAACCGCATTCTGGAAGTCAGGCTAATACTGCTGTTTATCATGCTTGTTTAAAACCAGGAGATAAAATTTTAGGTTTCGATTTATCTCACGGAGGCCATTTAACTCATGGTTCGCCAGTAAACTTTTCTGGTAAATTATATAGTCCAGTTTTTTATGGAGTAGAAGAAGAAACAGGGGTTTTAAACTATGATAAAATTCAAGAGATTGCAACCAAAGAACAACCAAAATTAATTATTGCTGGTGCTTCTGCTTATTCTCGTGATATTGATTTTGAACGATTTAGAGTTATTGCTGATAGCGTTGGTGCTATTTTAATGGCAGATATTTCACATCCAGCAGGACTAATAGCTAAAGGTATTTTAAACGATCCGTTACCACATTGTCATATTGTAACAACAACTACGCACAAAACTTTGCGTGGACCACGCGGAGGTATGATTATGATGGGGAAAGATTTTGAAAACCCATTTGGAATTAAGTTAAAAAACGGAAGCTTACGCAAAATGTCGTCGCTTTTAGATTCTGCGGTATTCCCAGGAAATCAAGGTGGTCCGTTAGAGCACATTATTGCTGCTAAAGCTATTGCTTTTGGTGAAGCTTTAACCGAAGATTTTTTACATTACCAGTTACAAGTTAAGAAAAATGCAAGCGCTATGGCAGATGCTTTAGTTGCCAAAGATTACAAGATAATTTCAGGTGGCACAGACAACCACTGTATGTTAATTGATTTGCGTAATAAAAATGTATCTGGTAAAGATGCCGAACAAGCTTTAGTAAAAGCAGATATTACGGTAAATAAAAACATGGTGCCTTTTGATGATAAATCGCCATTTGTTACTTCTGGTATTCGTTTGGGTGCTGCAGCAATTACAACAAGAGGTTTAAAAGAAACTGATATGGTTGCTATTGTTGATTTAATTGACGAAGTAATAACAAACTTTGAAGATGAAGCGACTTTAGAAGCTGTAAAAGATAAAGTTAATGCTATGATGAAAGACAAGCCTTTGTTTGTTTAAGTTGAGTAAAATATAAATTAAAAAACCCTGCTAATTCGCAGGGTTTTTTATTTGGTAGTAATTCGGTATGTTATTTACTTTTTTTGTAAAGAGGAATACGGTAACTTAAAAAATAGCTATATCCAGCGCCAATAAGGCCGCTATCATAGGTTTTACCGTAACCAGGAATGTAGAGTACTTCAAAATTATCGATACTCGATTCGCTAGCTAAAAACTTTAATTGTACGTTCGCTCCTAAGTATAGATTTGTTAAAAGTTCTACTTTAAAACCAAGCATAATTTCACCCCAAAAAGCAGTTAATCCGCTGTATTCTGTAGCGTCGGTCGATGTAAGTTGAGGTGCCCAATATTGGTCTGTTGCATAAATAGTAAAGCTATTAACTGTTTGGTTAAAAGTACTCGCACCAACTCGAAAGCCAAAATAAATCATGTTGTCCATGTCTAACCAATTTTGGTAGGCATTTAAATCGATACCCGTTTTTAAGTAAGACCCTTTACTTGTAACATCTAGATAGTCGGAAACGGTTGTTTTATCTTCAAAACCTAGTTCTCCGGCAATGTATAGGTTTGGTTTTAGTCTGTAATCTGCTAAAATTTCAAAACCGCTATAATCTTCATCTAAATAAGAACGCAGTAATTTACTTAGGTCGACACCTGCACGTAAGCCATATTTTAATTTTACAGCGGTAGAATCGGATGTTTTAATTACCGTATCGTTAGTTTTTTTTACTAGTTCTTTTTCCGGTTTTGGTTTTGGCGGATTTTGATTGTTTTGTGCTTGGGTTTTAGCACAAAGCACTAACAAAAAAAATGCTATACTAATGTGTAATGCTAAAGTGTGCTTCATCTTCGTCATCAATAATTTGATCGTCTGTTAAAGGTGTTCTAGATAGTAACCAGTTATCATCATCTGATTCTATGGTTAAGGTTATATTTGTGTAAATTGTTCTGTAACCACAGGCTCTGGAAACATATTCTTCAGAAAGCACATAGCCAACCGTAATAGTGTCTCTGTTACTACCATCGTAAAAGTCGTCCGAATCGTCATCTTCTGTACCATTATCATCTAAATAAGCATCAGATATGAGTACAAATTGTGTTGGAGATTCATCAGTTTTTAAAGGTAAAACCAATTGATTAACATCGGCAATTTCGTAATCTGTAAGAACGCTGTCAGCGCCACTACCAATACCATAAATTAATATATCGTAGGCGTATTCTAAATCTTCAGGACTGGAAGCATCGTATAAATCTATAACTAATCGTGGTGTTGTAGAAGTGTCTTCGGCGCAAATATCATCTTTCTCGCAGCTTATGGCTAAAGCAACTATAAGTATTATAAAAAATATGGTTTTCTTCATAAATTATTTTTCGAATAAAACTACAGTTTCAATATGTGCTGTGTGTGGAAACTGGTCTACTAAACTTATTTTTTTTATTTGGTAACCCGATTGCATTAATTGTTCGGTATCTCTAGCTTGGGTAGCCGGATTACAAGATACATAAACCAAACGTTCTGCATTTAGGTTTATTATTTTTTTTAGAGTTTTAGGAGCAATTCCTGCCCGGGCAGGGTCTAAAACTATAGTCCTAATTTTATTTTTATACTCAGGATGTTCGGTTAGGAACTTACCAACATCGGCTGCATAAAACTTTAAGCCTTCAATGTTGTTACGTTTAGCGTTTTCTTTAGCATCTTCAATAGCAGATGCCACAATATCAACACCTACAATTTTGGTGTTATTGGCTTTGTTAGCAATTATTTGCCCGATGGTTCCTGTGCCGCAAAACAAATCTAAAACTACAGAATTATCTACAGCTTCCTGTTTTTCAAGTACATATTCTACAACTTTACTGTATAGTTTTTCTGCACTCTTTGGATTGGTTTGAAAAAAGCTTTTCATGCTAATTTCGAAGTTTAATCCTAATAACTCTTCAACTATTTTGTCCTCACCGTAAATTAACTCAATGCTCCCTGTAGTGGCAATGGTGCGATCTCCAATTTCATCATTTATAGTATGTAAAAAGCCAGCAACTCGATTGCCAAATAATTCGGTTAAATACTCGGCAAATTTGTTTAAACTAAACTTTGGTAAATCGTAAGATGTAGTTACTAGGTTAAATAATAATTTGTTGGTTTTGTACGATTTACGAACTACGAAATACCTAAAAAAACCTTCTTTTTTTGGCGCGTGCCAAGGCGCTAAACCTGTGTTTTGGCAATATGCTCTTACATTTTTAAGGTTGTTCTCAAGTTCTGCATCAAATAAACCAGAATCATTATTTAAATTATCGCCACACCACCAAGTACCTCGTTTTTTAAACCCTAAAGTAAACTCATCTACATCGGTTTTTAACTCGTGGTTGTAGCCAATGGCAGAAAAGCCATATTCCATTTTATTGCGGTAGTGAAAAGTGTTTGGTGAGTTTATGAACTCATCGAATTTATCATCGATATCTGCTACTTTACCAATACGCTTAAACAATTGGAGTGTACTTTGTTTTTTATACTCGTGTTGTTTTTCGATGGGTAATTTTATGTAAGGCGCACCCGGAATATCTTGGTATGGGCTATCAATTTCATCGTCAGACGATTTTAAAACTTCAAACAATTTGCATTCAGCATATTTTTTGCTCGCTTTTTTTACTTGAGCCTTTACTAATTGCCCTGGTAATGTATTTGGTACAAAAACCACAAATTCACCATGTTCATTCCTAATACGGCCAATACCTTTACCACCAAAGGCGTAGTCTTCGATTAGTATTTCGATGACTTGTCCGCGTTTTACAAATTTATTTCGTTCTCTTCTTGGCATGCTGCAAAAGTAATGAAGCCACAGCTATTTTTATATTTTGACTTATTAATTTTTTTTGATTTTGATAATTTGTTTGATAAATGACTGCATTCGTGCAAAGGATTGAAACGGCATCCTTTTTTGTGCCATTAATTTTAATTAAATACGATAATTATAATGTTAATTTGAAGCTGTTTATAAGGCAGAAACTTTAACACAAAAAAGATATAGTGTAAAGCCTGACGCTATTATTTGTTGAAAAAATAATAGGGTTGCACCCAAATAAAATATGAATATTTATTAAATTGCACGTCTATCCAGGGATGATTTCTCTCCCACGCTGCTTTTTCGCCCCAAAACTTGTTGGGAAACCGAAAAAATAAAGGTACAGAAGGAATTTATTTTATCAATTTAAATTCAATTAAGATGGCTGTTTTAGAGCAATTAACGTCGCAACAAGCGATAGATTTAGAAAACGAGTATGGAGCGCACAATTACCACCCGTTACCTGTGGTTTTAACTAAAGGAGAAGGTGTGTATGTTTGGGATGTAGAAGGGAAGCAGTATTTCGATTTTTTATCGGCATATTCTGCAGTAAACCAAGGACATTGTCACCCGAAAATTGTAGGTGCCATGGTAGAGCAAGCACAAAAATTAACCTTAACATCGCGTGCTTTTTACAATGATATGTTAGGCAAATACGAGAAATTTGCTTGCGAATTTTTTGGTTTTGATAAGTTATTACCCATGAATACAGGTGCAGAAGCGGTTGAAACAGCGCTAAAAATTTGTAGAAAATGGGCTTACGAGGTTAAAGGCATTGATGAGAATGAAGCGGAAATTGTGGTTTGTAAAAACAATTTTCATGGGCGTACTACAACTATAATTTCGTTTAGTAACGACCCTGTTGCTCGTAAAAACTTTGGACCTTATACTAACGGGTTTATTAAGATAGATTATGATGATTTAGAGGCACTTGAAAAGGCTTTTAAAAACAACCCAAATGTAGCTGGCTTTTTAGTTGAGCCTATTCAAGGTGAAGCAGGTGTTTATGTACCGACTGAAGGTTATTTGGCTAAAGCTAAAGCACTTTGTGAAAAATATAATGTACTTTTTATTGCAGATGAGGTACAAACTGGTATTGCTAGAACAGGAAAGTTATTAGCTGTACACCATGAAAATGTTACTCCCGATGTGTTAATTTTAGGTAAAGCTATTAGCGGAGGTGTTTATCCGGTTTCTGCTGTTTTGGCTAATAACAATGTTATGAATGTTATAAAACCCGGAAACCATGGTAGTACATTTGGTGGTAACCCTGTGGCTGCAGCTGTTGCTATTGCGGCTCTTGAGGTTGTAAAAGATGAAAAATTAGCCGAAAATGCTGAAGTTTTAGGTGAATTATTTCGTGCCGAAATAAATAAATATATTAAAAACAGTAATATTGTTAACTTAGTTCGTGGTAAAGGTTTGCTAAATGCCATTGTAATTAATGATGATGAAGATAGCGATACAGCTTGGAATATTTGCTTGGCTTTACGTGATAACGGACTGCTAGCTAAACCAACTCATGGTAATATTATTAGGTTTGCACCTCCTTTAGTTATGAATGAAGCACAACTGTGTAAATGCGTAGCTATTATTGTAAAAACCTTAAAAGATTTTGAGTAGTAATTAGTAACAACTATACAAATAAAAATCCCACGCCAAGGCGTGGGATTTTTATTTCTGTTGAGATGTAAAGTATTATTATTTACACCCAGCTCTTTCTGCAGCTTCGTAAATTTGCTCCATAGATTCTGCGGGTATATTAGGATTTCCTTCAATTAACCCTATATACCAATCGAAGAAAGCACAAGGATTAATTAATGTCCAAACAATAAAAGCAAGTCCTATTAAAGATATTATTAAAGAAACAATGGCAAATGTTTTTGCATTTTTCATAGCAGAATAGTTGCTATAGGCTTCTGGGTTTTCATTATATTTTTTAAGTTCTTTATTGGCTATTACAATGGCTATAATTGCTGCCACGGTACCTAGTCCATACACACAGCAACATAATATACCAAGTATAGATAAAATAATTACAAGTGTTGTGTTAAGTTTTTGCATAGGTTAATTAGATTAGTTAATGAATAAGAAACATTTTTAAAACATAGTTAATTATAGCTGTTAGAAAAGCTAAAACTCCTAAAAGTAATTTAATTTTTTCTCCGTTTTTAATGGTTGTAAAGCTATTTAAAATTAGAAAAATAAAAAATAATGCCATAGGATATATGGCAGGATACATATGAAATGCAGCAGTAAATTCTCCTTTAAAAAGTAAAAGTGTTGCGCGTTGAATACCGCAACCAGGACAGTCTATCCCCATAAGCTTTTTGGTTAGGCAAGGCAACATATATTTTTCCATAAATTAGTTTATACGTTAAATGTAATAAAACTATATTAGAAAAAAGATGGATGCTTATTTTTTATGCTTAATGGCTATTTTTTTGCTCATTGTTTGTTGTGACTCTAAAGTTATTTTGGCAACATAAATTCCATCACTAATATTTTGGGTGCTGAAACTGTATTCAGGTTCTGCTTTAAAAATAGAGTAGTTTAAAACTTGTTTCCCAGAAATATCAAAAACAGTTAGACTTTTAACATTTAATAAGTTCGGGTTTGTAAGGTTAAGTTCTGCGGTAGTGTTGTTTTGGTAAATGTTTAAGTTGGTAAAAGTGGCTTCGTCTTCGGTATTTAACGTTTTGTTGGTAAAAGTGATTTCAAAACGGTTGTGGTATGTGCCTTTATCTAAATTTATATCAAAATTTTGAGTTCTTAAATCATAGTACAAATTGGTTACATTGTCGTGTAAAAAAATAGGTTGAGACTCATTAAAATTTTGAATATCAGTAATTCTAACTGTAATTGGCATGTTATTCTGGAGTTTTATACCAAGTGGAATCGGTCTAGATTCATCGTATGGTAATGCTTCTGCTATAAAAGTTTTACCTTGTGGAATCCAGTAGGCATCAGAAGCTAAAATGTCATTTTTATTAATTTTAGATTCTAATCCGTAATCAAAACCAATAGTAGCAGTGGGATGAAGGGTTTCAACTATTTGCCTGGTATATTTATTATCGAAATCAATGTTTAATCTAAATCGTTTATAATCTTCAGGAACTTCATGATAGGCATTAGGAGTTTCGTTTTTATTTTTTTTATTTGTTTTAAAAAACTCACTATCTGCTGATGTTTCTTTTTCGAATACGCGATGAGAATTTCTGGCGATAGCATCTCCAGTGGCAATGCCTTCTACCATAAATCCTTGACCAACAGGAATGTATCGTCTTGGAGTTTTTCCAGAAGGTATAGTTCCGCTAGTGCCATTAATATTGCCTTCTCCATCATAGGTTCTAAAAGTAGCAGGAGTATAGGTTTCTACAGTTCCAGTAGCATCTATGGTATAAGATGCATAACCACCATCGTATTGTTTAATATTATGCGAGTTAATTGTAGGGTTTTGTTCCCAGTAATATAATGTTCCTGTTATAGTGGATTGATTATTAGTGTCCCAAATATAGGCTCTTGCATCTAGAGCCGATGGATAAGGATTTCCAACTAAAGTAAATTGATTTGCTAAAACACTAACACCAATGTCTCCTGTATTGGGTTTGCCACGAAAATCGTAGTTTTGGTTGTCGCCGGGGTTGTTGGCACTAGTGCCAACAGTACCTTTCATAGTAAAGCCTTCTCCAGGGTTAATACCAACAGTGTTTGTTACATGTATCCAGTCTGAGTATTCATCGGAGGCTATGTATTTCCAAATCCAATACATTTCTATATCTAAAGGATTTGCAGTGCCATTATAACCAGGGTTATGAGAAACAACTGCAGGAGTAGAGTTTGTAGCGTCTACAATATCGTTTAAAAAAGTAGCTCCAAAGGGGTTATTGTTATTGTTACTTGTCTTACTCCCAATTGGTGAGCACCAGTAATTATATTCATAAGCACCTACATTACCATTTTGGTAAATACTGAGCTCTCCAACTCCGGAGTTGCCGGTGGTTCCCGTACCTTGTATTATTTGGGCTTCATTTCTTAGATAAACTGTACTTGCGGCTTCATTTAAATTTATATCATCTTCTACAAAAACAAGCTCATTGTTAACATAAACATATGCATTATTTCGGATAGATAGTTGTGAAAAACTTAAATGACTAATAAGTACTATTAATAAAAAAGCTTTGTAATGCATTTTTGACAGGTTTAATTGCGTTAATTGTAAGTAAAAGTATATAAAATTTTTATTATTGCCAAACAATCAAGTAATTAAAAAAATTAATTGGAATTTATTTAGAATCGCTTCTCTAGACCTTAAAAAGTATTATTTTTAAATTATTTTATAATAAAGTTACTTTTTTAATGAAATACTTAAATTATATAATTATAATTATTGGAGCCATTATTGCAATGTATGCAAAGGCAGATGCCAACCAAAACCAATTTATTTTAATTGCAGGTATTGTTTTATTAATGGTTGGTGCTTATCGCATTTCTAGAAGTATTTCTAGCAAAACAACAGATGATTCTGATGAATTCTATCAAGATAAAAATTAAGTAAGATGAGTTTTAAGTTAGGTGATATAGTTCTGGTTTTAGATGAAGATTTACAAGGCGCTGTAAAAAAAATTATTGGGCAAACTATAACTATTGAAACTGACGACGGATTTTTAATAGATTTTGATGCATCAGATTTAATAAAGCAAAAAAACGAATTTAGTAAGCAATCGTTAACTTCAAATTTTAATTTAGCGGAAAAGGAAGAGAAAAAGCGTAAAGCATCTCCTGTAAAAAAAGGTAAGGCTAAATTTGAGCCAACAATGGAGGTTGATTTGCACATTCACCAGTTAGTGCCATCTACTCGAGGTATGACCAATCATGATATGCTAACCTTGCAGTTAGATACCGCAAGGCGTAAGTTAGACTTTGCCATTGCCAAACGCATACAAAAAATTGTGTTTATTCACGGTGTAGGCGAGGGCGTTTTAAAATTAGAACTTGAATACTTGTTTGGTAGATACGACAATGTGAAATATTATGATGCCAATTACCAAAAGTATGGTTTAGGAGCTACCGAGGTTTACATTTTTCAGAATGTTAATTAAAATCTGGTGTTGTAGTTACAGAATCTGGACCTTCTGTCATGTAACCAAAATCTAGTGTGTCTTGAGACAGTATACTTATACCAATTTCTTTTATATCTAAAGTAATATAATAACTTGTGTAATAGGTGTTTGATCGATATGCTGTTGCGGGTATTGTGTTTGTTATTAGGTCGTTTAAATAATCTGGAGTTACACCGTCTGTTAGATCGTTGGTTGGGTTTTGGTCTGCAGAGTCGTTTTCTTCATCTCTAGTTAAAACACCGTCGGCATCATCGTCATTATCTAAATAATCTGGTATGCCATCTTCATCGGTATCTTGGGCGTCACTTAAATCACCATCTCCATCTGGATCTGGGTTTTCATCGGCTGTTAAAACGTTGTCGCCATCATCATCTGCATCTAAGTAATTTGGTATGCCATCGCCATCTGTATCATCATTCGTTAAATCGCCATCCCCGTTAATATCTTCTAGTTCCGAGTCTATGTCATCATCATCATAGGCAGTTAAAACAGTTACAATATCTAATAAAACATCATCAGTTTCATCAATATTAATGTTTAAATTGGTTGGTATTTCGTTACAAAAAATATCATCAATACTAGTGTCGTAGTAACTTCTGTAGGTAAAAGAGGCATCTACATCTTCAAGAGATAAAGAATTATCGTCTCCAACATCTAAAAGGTCGTCCAATTCATAATCAGTAATAAGTAAAGACATAGACTCCGATGGATCGGTTTTTGTTTTGTAAAGCACCAAATCGCTAACGCCTTCGCAGTATTCAAATTCTTCATCAAATTCAAATTCAAAGTCTAAAATATCGCCATCGTCGCAAGACCAAATGGTTAATAAACAAAAAGAGAAAATATATAAAAAAGGCTTACGCATTATACTTAAATTTTAAAGCAAAAATAATAGAATTGTTATTTATAACGCAGCTTATTGATAATAATTTTATTTGAAGTATTTTTGAGGTTTACTTTTAACAAAAGTTAAACGTTTATTTAGATGATTAAAAAAGTTTATTTTGATAATGCAGCAACCACAAAAGTACATGATGAAGTGGTGAATGCCATGTCTGAAGTTTTAAAAAATAATTTTGGCAACCCATCATCTACGCACAGTTTTGGGAGATCATCTAAAGTTTTATTAGAAAAATCGAGAAATGCAATAGCCAAACATTTAAATGCAGAGCCTGGTGAAATTATATTTACTTCTGGCGGAACAGAATCGAATAATTTAATATTACAAAGCGCTGTTAATAATTTAAATGTAACACATATTATTACATCGAAAATAGAACATCATGCTGTTTTAAATACGGTTAACATGTTACATGAAAATTATGGTGTAAAAGTAAGTTATGTAAAACTAGAAACAAGTGGTGATATAAATTTAAATCATCTTGAAACATTAATGCAAACCAAAGCTAAAACTTTGGTTAGTTTAATGCATATAAACAACGAAATAGGCAATGTTTTAAATTTACAAAGGGTTGCTAATTTGTGTAAAAAAAATGATGTTTTATTTCACAGCGATGCGGTTCAGTCTGTAGGTAATTATAAACTTAATTTAAAAGAAATAGCTGTTGATTTTATTGTTGCTTCTGCGCATAAATTTCACGGTCCAAAAGGTGTAGGATTTGCTTTTATTAGAAAAAATTCAAATTTAAAACCTATTATAATAGGTGGCGAGCAAGAGCGGGGTTTGCGTGCCGGTACAGAAAGTTTACATAATATTATTGGTATGGAAACGGCTTTAAAAATCGCTTTTGAAAACTTAGAAAGTACTGCAAATTACATCACAGACTTGAAACAATATTTTATAGAGCAATTACAAAATAAAATACCAAACGTCGATTTTAACGGCACTAGTAGCAATTTAAATAATAGTGCATACACTATATTAAATGTACAGTTACCCTATTTAGCAGAAAAATCGAATATGATTTTATTTCAACTAGATTTAAAAGGTATAGCTTGCTCAAGGGGAAGTGCATGCCAAAGCGGAAGTGAAAAAAAGTCGCATGTTTTAACCGAAATTTTGAATGAATCGGAATTGCAAAAACCTTCATTAAGATTCTCATTTAGTAAATACAATACAAAAGATGAAATAGATTATGTAGTTGAAGTATTGAAAGAATTATACTGATGCATATTATGTTAAAAATCTTTCATTATTTCACTATCGTGTGAAAAATCTTTAACTTAGTAATGTTGATTATTTCAAATAAACTAAGTTATGAAGAAACAATTACACCTTTTAATATCTCTATCGGTACTACTTTTACTTTCCTTAAAAGTAGATGCACAAGTTGGAATTGGAACAACTACACCCGATGCTTCTTCTATTTTAGATATAGAATCTACAACCCAAGGTGTTTTAACACCTAGAATGACTACTGCGCAGCGTTTGGCGATAGCAACACCTGCCGAGGGACTTTTAGTGTTTGATACCAACGAAGATGCATTTTATTATTACGATGCAACTGCAACTAATTGGGTTAAATTGGAAGGTGCCGTTATGAGAGATAATTATAAACTAGTAAAAAGTGTGGCCGATTTAGCTGATGAGCTTGCAGCGGGTGGTGGTATAGAATATCAACTTACCTCAAATACCTATTACGAAATAAATGGAACTATTAATTTAGCTTTTCCTATAAATTTAAATGATGCTTATATAGCTGGCGAAGATACAAATGAAGATGTACTTATAGGTACAGGTACTATTTTCTCTGGTGCTACAGGAGGCTCTATTAGAAACCTTACACTAATAACTTCGGGGGCTGTGTTTAATTTAAATGGTACAGGAGCAGAAAACTTAATATTTCGAGATTCTTTTGTAGCGAGCTCTGGTAGCGTAGGAGCAATTTCAAATTTTAACCTAGTTTTTATTAGTACTGCTCAATTTTTAGGTAATACTTCAGGTATAGTTTATACCAATATTAATAAGTTGTTATTAAATACTTTAGGTTGGAATGGAACTAACGGTGGAATTTACGAAACTTTTACAGGTAACTTTGATGTTATAACCAAACAAGGAGGTTTTAGTGAAGTTATTGGAGCCACGGCTGCCATAGATGTAACCGGTATTACATCAACTACTGGGGGGTATTCTATACGTATTGTAGATTTTTATGGAGGAGGAAATTACATTAATGGTAGTTCCCCTTACACCGGATATAATTTTACGAGAGATTGGGATGTAAATAGCCCAGGTATACCGGTTGAAACCGATGGAGTTGCTTCAGGTAATTTTTATTATGACGGACCTGTGACAACGGGATTCTCTCAGACTATTGCAGCAAATGGAATTGACTTTCCAGTTCAAGGAACAGGTACTTTTACTGCAAATAATTTACTTCGGTTTGATTCGAACGTTATAGGAAATACATTAATTTACGACGGAGCAAAGGATAGAAAATTTCAAATTAATGCTTCTTTGTCAGTTAGAGTAGGAAGTGCTTCTGGCGATTTTTATGCTTTCTTTATAGCTAAAAATGGTACTGTTATAAACGAATCGAGAGCTTTAATTCGGATTGATAATAATGATCAAATTCAAAACGTATCATTAAATGCTAATATAGAACTTGTTTATCTGGATGAAATAGAAATTTATGTTCGACGCCTAACAGGTGTTGGTTCTGATACGTTAGTTATATTCTCTGAAAATTTAAGTATTAATTAGTGTAAATTAAAACCGCATTCGTGTTCTTACATTAAAAACACGAGGTGTTAAATAGTTAGGAATTGCGTATTGTGTTTTGGTGTAAACATCGCGCACCCAAGTATTCGTTATAGAGTTTTGAACATCGAACATATTAAAAATTTCGAATCCAAATGATAGCTCTTTAAAGGGCTTTTTCCATCCTTTATTAAATTGTTTTTGGTTATCTACCAAAACATATTGTAAACCTAAATCGGCACGTTTATAATCAGGTAAACGATTTTGATATACATAAGGATCGGCATAACTTGGTGATCCACCTGGCAATCCAGTGTTATAAACTAAGTTTAAGTAAACCTTTAAGTTAGGTAAGGTTGGAACATAATCTTGAAACAAGGCAGCAAACTTTAAGCGTTGGTCTGTTGGTCTGGCAATATAGCCACGATTGTCCAAGTTTTCTTCGGTTTTTAAATAACCAAAACTAAACCATGATTCTGTACCCGGAACAAATTCACCATTTAAGCGCATATCTAAACCATAAGCGTAGGCTTTTGCATCGTTATTCGCTCTGTATCGAATACGTACATTTTCTAAGGTATAGGTGTTAACATCGCTTAACCCTTTATAATACATTTCTGTGGTAAGCTTAAAAGGGCGGTCCCACATTTTGAAACTATAATCATTTCCTAAAACCACATGAAATGACTTTTGAGCTTTAACATTAGGTTGCACTTCACCATTCGAATCTCTAAGCTCCCTATAAAATGGCGGTTGATAGTATAAGCCCCCGGCCAATCTAAACAACATGTCTTTTTCCCAATCTGGTTTTATGGCAAATTGTGCTCTTGGGCTATAAACAGTTTGGGTATGCGTTGATAATCCTTCGCCACTTACAGTCCAATTATGCGCTCTTAATCCAGCATTGTACCAAACCTCGCTATTGCCAATGGTGCTCCGCTTGCTCCATTGTGCATAGGCTTGAAAACGGTTTATTGAAGTGTTGTTGGTGGCGCGAACGTTTTGATATGGCTCTAAAGGTCCTGTGTAGGGTGTGTATGGTTGCTCGTTTATTGGAGTGGTTTTTGGTGGACGAATAGAAAATCCTGCAGAATCAATGACTTCCCATTCTACTAACCGGTCTCGAATGTCTTCGTTGGTATATTTTAAGGCCCATTCAATTCTGTGCCCTTTTATATTTAAATCGCCTTTGTGTTCAATATTTGTAATTAATGCATCTAAATCGTTTCTTCCATGATTTAATTGGCTACCAACACCTTCGCTAAATTCTACTTCACCTAAATTTTCATCGCCGATATTTGAGTTAACTTCACCAAGTCTGTATTGCGCCAAAATATCGAAATACTCTTCTTCTGTAGTATGATATGTTGATGCGGTTAAATGTAAATTTAACTTATCGTTTACAAAATAAGAACCTTTAAAAGCTCCAAAAAGTGTTTGGTATTGATCTTTTTCCTGTCCGTCGTAAAAAACTAATAAAGCAATAGGGTCGGTAAGAGTACCAAAATTCGTTTGTCTGGTTTGTGGTTGGTAGTTATATTTATTTAACGAAGCATTTCCTAAAAAACTTAAATGGAATTTACTAGAAAATTTATAAGTAAAAAAGCCTTGAGCATCAGCAAAAACTGGATTAAAATTAGTTTCTGTTTCTTTAGCATCAACAAGTAAACTATTATCTCGATATCGTAAACCTACAATACTCGAAAATTTATTGTTTTTACTTGTGTTTTCTACCGATACACTTGCCCCTAATAAACTTAAGTCGGCATTAGCTTCAAATTCGTAAGGTGTTTTATAGGTTATATCTAACACAGAAGACAATTTGTCGCCGTATTTGGCTTGAAATCCGCCTGCCGAAAAATCAACATTTTGTACCAAATTTGTATTTACGAAACTCAATCCTTCTTGTTGCCCAGAACGAATTAAAAACGGTCGATATACTTCAATGCTGTTTACATAAACTAAATTTTCGTCGTAATTTCCACCACGAACCGAATATTGTGTGCTCAATTCATTATTGTTACTCACACCAGGTAAAGTCATTAACAAGTTTTCTACACCAGCATTGGCACCGGGAATATTACGAATTGTTTCGGGTTTTAAGGTTACAACACCTTCAATGGCTTTACGGCTAGTATTGGTAACTACAACGGCTGCAATTTGCTCAATAGTTGTGCTCATTACAGGGTTAAATTCGGTTTCTTCTGCATTTTTTAAGTTAAACGTACTGGTTACTTTTTTATGAGAAAGGTGCGTAAAGGTTAGCGTTATATTTTTATTTGCTGGTATTTTTAGTAAGTAAAAACCATTAGCGTTGGTTTGTGTACCGTAGTTAGCTGTTTTTATATTTACATTTTCAATGGGTAGGTTATTTTCATCTAATATAATACCCTTTACAATTGCAGTTTGAGCAAAAATATTAACTGAAAACAGTAAAAATAGAGTAGTAAAAAATAAATGTTTAAATTTCAATGGTTGGCGAATTTATTTTCTGTATAATGTAGCTTCAAAAGTAGAACTATTTCCAACATTATCGGTAACAATCACTTTTAATTTATTATTGGTTTCTTTTATATTTAGATCGTTAAAATCGAAGGCTAGTAAATTTTGTTTGTATTCATATTCCATTAAAATCCATTTATCGTTTAGGGTAGCGCGATAGCTTTTAATACCAGACTCTTTATCTTGTATGTTTAATTTTAAAAATCTGTAATCGCTAATCCATTGCTTGTTTTTAAAGTTAGTCGCTTTTATTTTTGGGGCAATGGTATCTGTTGCTAAAGTATAAGTACCTAATACTTTGGTATGTGCAATTAATTGATTTGTTTCGTGTTTTGTTGATGTGTAGATTGGAACATTTTTTTTATCTCCAATTAAACGTGCGATATATAATTTGTTTTGATCGGCTTTTTTATATCGGCTAACGTTAAAATGTAAGCTAAAACTTTTTTTTGTGGGTAAAATATTTTCATGCAATATTAACGTGTCGTTTTTCACATTAAAATCTAAATAAAAGTCTTTATAAAAGGTATAAGGTTTAAAGTTAACAGAAACAATATCCTTTTTTAAATTAGTAGTTTGGGAAGCATTAATAAAATAAGGTGTCGTTTTTAATGTTTGTTTGTTTAGTAGTTCTTGTTTTGTACCTTTTATATTAATGGTAACCCAGGCTTCATTATTTTTGTAGTCTGCAACTCTTATTTTGTAAACAGCATAGGTACTATCCTTAATGGTTAAAAAGCCGTTATTTTCAACATTTTTGTATAAACTTAGGGTGTTATTCTTTATAAATAGTTTCTGGATGCGATCTCGATTATTAATATAGTGTT
This sequence comes from Neotamlana sargassicola, assembly GCF_020523965.1. Taxonomy (GTDB): domain Bacteria; phylum Bacteroidota; class Bacteroidia; order Flavobacteriales; family Flavobacteriaceae; genus Neotamlana; species Neotamlana sargassicola. The sequence continues at coordinate 121,054 of NZ_JAJAPX010000003.1, forward strand.
CATAATCTATAAGCTGATTAAGATTTCTAGTTTCATCAAAAGAAAATTTACTAAAATCAATTTCAAAATTTCTATTTCCGTTAAATACAGTTTGAATGTTGTAAACGCCGTTTGAATTTGTGGCAAAATCTTGTCTATCAATTGTTTCTATGCCAAAACCAATTACGCCAATGGCCTCAATGTTTTCAACTGCATAATCTCCATTTTTTAACGGAATAAGTTTTAATTTCTGTTTTTTGTTCGATTTGTTTATTATGGCATCTTCACTTAGTGGGTAAGCATAAATTGAATGAACTAGAGGGTAAGAAGAGTCCTTAACATCAATACCAAAGAGCATAGGATTAATTGGGTGTTCTGCTTTATTTCTAATTTCGTAATGTAAATGTGGGCCACCAGAACCACCGGTATTTCCACTGTACGCAACTAATTCACCTTTTGTAACAAGTAACTCTCCGGCTTTTGGAAACAACTCAATTTCGTACGATTCTTGTTCGTATTGATGTTTTTTTACATAGGCTTCAATTTCTGGAGCAAATTTTTGTAAGTGTGCATAAACAGTAACATAACCGTTTGGATGCGTAATGTATAAAGCTTTGCCATATCCAAAATGCGACACTTTTATACGGCTCACAAAGCCATTGGCAGAAGCGACTACATGCAGTCCTGTTCGCCCTTGAGTTTTTATGTCTAAACCCGAATGAAAATGATTAGATCGTAACTCAGCAAAAGTACCAGATAAAATTATTGGAATTTTTAAAGGATTGCCAAAATAATCTTGCGGGTAAGGATTTTGCGCAAAAAAGACGAGAGGGTAAATAAAGAAAAGGGACAGGATTAATTTCATAGCAAATTATTAGGCTAAAGTAAATATTTGGGATGAAAAACACAAAGCAGTTTAAAAATAAGGAAAATTCAACTTTTTTTAATAATAAACGCATCATTTAAAATTTTATTAAAAAACAATTGTAAAATTTAACTAGGTATGTTAACTTTGTTAGATAAGTATTGAATTTTGTAAATGAGTAATATTGAAGATATTGTAGTTTCGTTAGAAAACAAAATAAACAAAGTATTACATCAACTAGAGCTTTTAAAGCAGGAAAATTTTAAATTAAGCAATGATTTAGAAGCTTCGAAGCAACAAATTTTAACTCAAAAAGAGCAATTAGCAAATTGGGAAGAAAAATATGAAGCTTTAAAAATTACAAATGCAATACTTGGTAGTGACGAGAATAAAAGAGAAACTAAGCTTAAAATAAACGCATTAATCCGAGAGATAGACCATTGTATAGGTCAACTATCAGACTAAGCAAAATAATCAATGTCAAAAAAGCTTAAAATAAAGCTATCTATTGGAGATAGAGTTTATCCTTTAACAATTGACCCAAGTCAAGAAGAAGGTTTGCGAAAAGCAGCAAAAAACATTGATGTTTTAATAAAACAATTTGAGCAAAGTTATTCTGTTCGAGATAAACAAGATGTTTTGGCCATGTGTGCCTTACAGTTTGCGACTCAAGTAGAACAGAAATCTATAGATAATACGATTGTAAACGAGCATACAGAACAAAAACTAAATGCTTTAAATAATTTGTTAGACAATTATTTACAATCTTAACGTTCTTTAAAATAAACAAAAGTTACTGCCTGTATTGGTTATTTTTTTTGATAAACTCAACGTTAATTCTTTAAAAAGGGTGAGTTTAAGTTGTAAAAGCATGCTGCTAGTGCCATTTATGGTATCTCGAGCAGACCCTTGATCAGCTTGTTAGCCCTAAACTTGTTTTTAAGGAGTTTATACAAAACTTTATACCGATGCAGGCTTTTTTTATATATAAATTTTCAAAAATTAACGATGGATAACTTAATCATATTTGTGGTAGGTGGTGTAGTAGCAGGCCTTGTAATTGGCTTTATAATTGCAAAAATATTAGAAAAAAATAAGGCTTCTCAAATTATTAAAGAGGCAAAAAAATCGGCTTCTTTAATATTAAAAGATGCAAAAAATGATGGCGAGAATATTAAAAAAGATAAAATATTACAAGCCAAAGAAAAGTTTATTGAACTTAAAAGCGAGCATGAAAAGGTTATTTTATCTCGCGATAAAAAAATGGCAGAGGCCGAAAAACGTACACGAGATAAAGAGTCTCAAGTTTCAAGTGAATTATCTAAGAATAAAAAACTTAGTCAAAGTCTTGAAGATAAAATCAAAGATTACAATTACCGCTTAGATGTTTTAGATAAGCGTCAAGAAGAAATAGATAGACTTCACAAAAACCAAGTACAACAACTTGAAGTTATTTCAAGTCTTTCAGCAGAAGAGGCAAAAGAGCAGTTGGTAGAATCTTTAAAAGGAGAAGCCAAAAATGATGCTATGGCATTTATACAAAGCTCACTTGAAGAAGCTAAACTAACTGCCGAACAGGAAGCTAAGAAAATTATTATTAACACCATACAACGCATTGGAACTGAAGAAGCGGTAGACAATTGTGTATCTGTTTTTAATATAGAATCTGATGATGTTAAAGGTAGAATTATTGGACGTGAAGGGCGAAATATTCGAGCTATTGAAGCTGCAACAGGAGTAGAAATTATAGTTGATGATACACCTGAAGCTATTATTTTATCATGCTTCGATTCTGTACGTCGTGAAGTAGCACGTTTATCGTTACACCGATTAGTAACCGATGGAAGAATTCACCCTGCAAGAATTGAAGAAGTGGTTAGAAAAACCAGAAAACAAATTGAGCAAGAAATTATAGAAGTAGGAAAGCGTACCGTTATAGATTTGGGTATACACAACTTAAATCCGGAACTTATAAAAATGGTTGGTAGAATGAAATACCGCTCATCTTACGGGCAAAACTTATTACAACACTCACGTGAAGTTGCTAAACTTTGTGGTGTTATGGCGGCAGAATTGGGCATAAATCCTAAATTAGCTAAACGAGCTGGTTTACTTCATGATATTGGTAAAGTGCCAGATGCGGAAGCAGACATGGAAACGCCTCACGCTATTTTAGGTATGCAATGGGCAGAAAAATTTGGTGAAAAGCCAGATGTTTGTAATGCAATTGGAGCACACCACGACGAAATTGAAATGAAATCGTTATTAGCGCCTATTATTCAAGTTTGTGATGCTATTTCTGGTGCACGTCCAGGTGCAAGACGCCAAGTTTTAGATAGCTACATACAACGTTTAAAAGATTTAGAAGATATTGCTTTTGGTTTTAATGGAGTTAAAAAAGCTTATGCTATACAAGCAGGTAGAGAACTACGTGTTATAGTAGAAAGTGAAAAAGTAGACGACCAAAAAGCTGCGGATTTATCGTTTAACATATCTCAAAAAGTACAAACAGATATGACGTATCCTGGGCAAGTAAAAGTTACTGTTATTAGAGAAACAAGAGCGGTAAATATTGCAAAATAATATTATGATTCGTTTGAGCGGTAATTAATAATTTACTGTTTCAGTGTATAAAAAATAAAAATCCAAATTCATAAACATTTGAATTTGGATTTTTTGTTTTAGTGATTTCTTGGGTGAAATTCTTCAATAACTTTAGTTAAATGGCTTTTGTCTAAATGCACATAAATTTCGGTGGTAGTTATACTTTCATGACCTAGCATAAGTTGTATGGAACGCAGGTCGGCGTCATTTTCTAATAAATGAGTGGCAAAAGAATGCCTAAAGGTATGTGGAGAAACATTCTTTTTTAAATCTATAGCTTTTGCTAAATTTTTAATAATGGTAAAAACCATAGCCCGTGTTAATTGCCTGCCGCGTCTGTTTAAAAACAGAGTATCTTCAAAACCCGATTGTATTTTTTGATGATTTCTAATGTGTTTTATATATATGTTAATATATTTTTGTGTTGCATTAACTATGGGTACAAAACGTTGTTTGTCGCCTTTGCCTGTTACTTTAATAAAGCCTTCTTCAAAAAATAAATCAGATAATTTTAAGTTTATTAATTCACTAACTCGCAGTCCGCAACCATATAATGTTTCTAACATGGCACGATTGCGTTCACCTTCAGGTTTACTTAAATCTATGGCTTTTATTAGGTTATCAATTTCTTCTTCAGAAAGTGTATCGGGTAGTTTTCGTCCAATTTTTGGCGATTCAATTAAATCTACAGGGTTGGTTTCGCGATAATCTTCAAAAACTAAATAGCTAAAAAAGCTTCTTAATCCAGAAATAAAGCGCGATTGAGAACGTGCGTTTAATTGTTTTGCGGTTTCATAAACACAACGTTGCACGGTTTCTGTATTAATATTTACAGGAGAAATTTCAATATTATTAGCTTTTAAATATTGAATAAGTTTTAAAATGTCTAGAGCATAACTTTCAATAGAATTTTCCGATAATCCACGTTCAATTTTTAAATACGTTTTATAATCCTTTAAAGCTGCTTGCCATTTCATTCTTCAAAATTACTAAAATATCTGTTTAGAAGGTATGTTGAATAATTTCAAATTTTTTACATTTACTTTATGAAAAAACTTATCATAATTAACGGACCAAATTTAAACTTATTGGGTAAACGCGAACCCGAAATTTACGGTAGTTTAACCTTTGAAGATTATTTAGAGGATTTAAAGTCTAAATTCCCTAAGGTTGAGATTAGTTATTACCAATCTAACGTAGAAGGGGAGCTTATAAATAAGTTGCATGAAGTAGGTTTTAGTTTTGATGGAGTTATATTAAATGCTGGTGCTTACACGCATACTTCTATAGGTTTGGGCGACGCCATTAAAGGTATAGAAACTCCTGTTGTAGAAGTACATATTTCTAACACTTTTGGCCGCGAATCGTTCAGGCATCAATCTTATATTTCACCAAATGCAAAAGGTGTAATTTTAGGTTTTGGCATGTTAAGCTACGAATTGGCAATAAAAAGCTTTTTAGATTAAACCGTATATTTATGTGACTCAGTTAACTATACTGTGTCACAATGTAATTGAACCTTATTTTTGCATTGGAAGAATTAAAGATAGATAAATCCTTAGAAGATGAAAAGCTTGTAGCTTTAATCATTCAATCAAAAAGTGCCGAATTGTTTTCTGTTATCTACGATAGGTATTCAGAAACTGTTTACCATAAGTGCCTTAGTTTTGTTAAAAACAAAGAAGAAGCTCAAGATTTAGCCCACGACATTTTTGTGAAGCTTTTTGTTAAGTTAAAAATGTTTAATTTCAAATCTAAATTCTCAACATGGGTTTACTCATTTACCTATAATCATTGTGTTAATTATGTGCAGCGCGAACAAAAAAAGCGCAGAGATAAATTTTTAATAGCCGATGATTTAGGAAATTACTCTAAAGAGGTTGAAGAAATTGATGAAGAAGTTATTTTTAGCATGAAAGCCGATAAACTTCAAAAAAGTTTAGAGCTAATAAATCCCAATGATAAAATGATTTTGTTTATGAAATATCAAGACGATTTATCTATTGAAGATATTCAAAACGCTTTAGGTATTGGTAAAAGCGCTGTTAAAATGCGCTTAAGTAGAGCCAAAGAACGATTAGTTAAAATTTATAATGACTTTTGATTATGGAAAATCCGTTTAAAAAAGTAATACATAATGAAAAGCTACCAGACATTATCAAAGAAAGGGTAATGAATGATATTGATATTGTAAAACTAGCTTTAGATTTTACAGATTTGATGGTAATTAAATACCCTGATGCTGTTACCGATTTTTTAAAAAATGATGATGAGGATGATTTTAATGAAGATAAAAAACAAATTAATTAAACCCATAATAACCCTTTACAATGAATACAATTAAGCTAGATTTTACACTTCTAGAAACTATAGGTAACAATGTTTACAATGCATTGCCAAAGTTATTATTAGCCATAGCCTTAATTATTGCAGCATGGTTAATACTTAAAGCGGTTATGTTTGTTGTAAAAAAATCTTTAAAATTTACAAAGATAGATGTACTATCTGAAAAGTTAAACGAAACGCCTTTATTCGGGTCTAATTTTAATATACAACTAGATAAAGTTATATTAATATTTGTAAAATGGTTTTTAATACTCATTTTTTTAATAATAGGTTCAGATTTTTTAGGATTAAGTTTTATAAGTAACGAAGTAAGTAAACTAATAAACTTTTTACCAAAAATATTTACAGCATTAGCCATTTTTGTTTTTGGTATTTATGGAGCTAACTATTTAAAAGAATCTATTCGGTCGTTATTAAAGGCTGTAGATGTTGGAGGTTCTAAAGCCATTAGTCAAGTGGTTTTTATTCTTGTAGCTTTAATGGTGTCTATATTAGCATTAAATCAAGCAGGTTTAGATACCGAGATTATTACAAAAAATATATTTTTAATATTAGGTGCTGTACTAGCAGCCTTTACAATAGCTTTTGGTTTAGGTTCTCGCGATATTATTTTACGTTTACTTTTAGGATTTTATTCTAAAAAGAATTTTAAAGTAGGCCAAAGAGTTTCTATAGACGGAGAAGAAGGCGTTATTATTGCTATTGAGAGTATTAGCATGGTAATTCGTTTCGCCGATAAAAAAGTAGTCTACCCAATAAAATACATTTCCAATAAAAAAATTGAAATTTTAGAATAAAAATTGTGACCTTTTAAAAAGTGCTGTGTCTTATAATAAAGATTCGTTTGAATAATTTATAAGATGATAAATAAATTCGCACTTGTTATTATTAGTTTACAAATTGTTTTTATTGTTGTAATGACGGTTCGTTACTATTATTCCAGTAAATTATTGAAAGAATCGAATAAGCAAAAAATTAAAAACATTAAAAGAGGGAAATAATGTTTTTAGCCCCAAATTGCTTATGGTTTTAACTTATGTTGCAATTATATTGTTATGGTTTGGTTAGAGATGGTTATGGTTAATTTCTTAATTGCAACAATACAAAAAGGCTCAATATTTACATTGAGCCTTTTTTTTATAAAAACATAATTTTAATTTATATGTGTATACACTCGTCGTAAGCATCAGCTACAGCTTCCATAACCGCTTCACTCATGGTTGGGTGAGGGTGAACAGCTTTTAAAATTTCATGTCCAGTAGTTTCTAATTTTCTTGCAACAACGGCTTCAGCAATCATATCTGTTACGGCTGCACCAACCATATGGCAACCTAACCATTCGCCATATTTAGCATCAAAAATTACTTTTACAAAACCTTCTTTGTTTCCGCCAGCACTTGCTTTACCAGATGCAGAGAATGGGAATTTTCCAACTTTAATATCTAATCCTTTTTCTCTTGCCGCTTTTTCTGTTAAACCAACTGATGCAATTTCAGGAGTACAATAAGTACAACCAGGTATATTACCATAGTCTAAAGCTTCAACATGCATTCCAGCTAATTTTTCAACACAAATAATACCTTCAGCAGAAGCTACGTGAGCTAAAGCAGCGCCAGGTGTAACATCGCCAATAGCAAAATAACCAGGAATATTAGTTTGGTAAAAATCGTTAACTAAAATTTTATCTCTATCAACTACAATTCCAACATCTTCTAATCCTATGTTTTCAATATTAGTTTTAATACCAACAGCACTTAAAATAATATCGGCTTCAAGAATTTCTTCGCCTTTTTTAGTTTTTACGGTAGCTTTTACACCATCTCCAGAAGTATCTACACTTGTTACTTCGGCCGATGTCATAATTTTTACACCATTCTTTTTAAACGAACGCTCTACTTGTTTCGATACGTCTTCGTCTTCAACAGGAACAATATTTGGTAAATATTCAACAATAGTTACTTCGGTTCCCATAGAGTTGTAGAAATATGCAAACTCTACACCAATAGCACCAGAACCTACAACAATCATTTTCTTAGGTTGTTTTGGTAAACTCATAGCTTCGCGGTAACCAATTACTTTTTTACCATCTTGTGGTAAGCTTGGTAATTCTCTAGAACGAGCACCAGTAGCAATAATAATGTTATCGGCACTATATTCAGTTCCATCAACATCTACTTTTTTACCTGGCTTTATTTTACCATAACCATTAATAACGTCTATTTTGTTCTTCTTCATTAAAAACTGAACACCTTTGCTCATACCATCTGCAACACCACGACTGCGTTTTACAACAGCATCAAAATCATGCGAAGCTTCTTTTACGTTTAAACCGTAATCTTCAGCGTGCTTTAAGTATTCAAATACTTGAGCAGATTTTAATAAAGCTTTTGTAGGGATACAACCCCAATTTAAACAAACACCTCCAAGATTTTCTTTTTCAATAATAGCGGTTTTAAAACCTAGTTGAGATGCTCTAATAGCAGTAACGTAACCTCCTGGTCCACTACCAAGAACAATAATATCGTATTTATTCATTTGTTAAATTTTAGAGTACGAATTTACGAAATCGATTTTTAATAATGAATTTAGAAGGCTTTAATTTTATATCTTTAATCTTACATTTGTATCGAAAGATTTAATTTATGAATATTCCCAAAACGAGTTTCCCAAGAGTTGTAATTATCGGAGGTGGTTTTGCTGGTGTTGCACTAGCAAAAAAATTAGCAAAACAAGAAGCGCAAGTTGTTTTATTGGATAAACATAATTACCATACGTTTCAACCACTGTTATATCAAGTTTCAACTGGAGGGTTAGAGCCAGATTCTATTGCATATCCAATACGTAAGGTATTACAAAATTTTCCTAACTTTTATTTTAGATTGGCTAATGTTGAAGAAATTGATACCGAAAACGAACGCGTAATAACCAATATAGGAGATTTAGATTTTGATTATTTAGTTGTTGCATCTGGATCGGTTACAAACTATTTTGGAAATACTGAAATAGAGAAAAACAGTATGGCTATGAAAACCATACCGCAATCGCTAAATTTAAGAAGTTTAATTCTGGAAAACTTTGAAGATGCGCTGTTAACTTCAGATTTAAACGAACGCAACGCCTTAATGAATTTTGTTATTGTTGGTGGTGGCCCCACCGGGGTAGAGCTAGCCGGTGCATTAGCCGAAATTAAAAAAGGCATTTTACCTAAAGATTACCCAGATTTAGATACGCGAATGGCGCAAATTCATATTATTCAATCGGGAGATCGTATTTTAAAAGGAATGAGCGAGAATGCCTCGAAAAAGGCAGAAGATTTTTTAGAGAAACTAGGTGTAAATATCTGGAAAAATGTTCGTGTAACAAACTATGATGGTGAAACCGTAACCACAAATGGCGAACTGTTGCTAAATGCTAAAACAGTTGTTTGGGCAGCGGGTGTAAAAGGTGAAACTATAAAAGGTTTAAATAGTGAAGATTTTATAACCAGAGGAAACCGAATGGTTGTAAATGAATTTAACCAAGTAAAAGGGTTTGATAATATTTTTGCAGTTGGCGATGTAGCTTGTATGAAAACTGAAGATTTCCCTCATGGATTACCAATGATGGCGCAACCAGCAATACAACAAGGCGAACAATTAGGTGATAACTTAATAAAACTTGTTGAAAATAAACCTATGAAGCCTTTTGAATACACAGATAAGGGCGCAATGGCAACAATAGGAAGAAATAAAGCGGTTGTAGATTTAAAGAAATTTAAATTTCAAGGCGTTTTTGCTTGGTTTGTTTGGATGTTTGTACACTTATTCTTTTTAATTGGTTTTAGAAACCGCATGGTGGTTTTTATAAATTGGGTTTACAACTATATTCGTTTTGATAGAGAAGCACGACTTATTATACGTCCGTTTAAAAATAGAAACATTGAATAGTTTTTATAAATCGTCGGTAAAATGACGATTTTCTTTTTCTTGACTAAACTTTGAAGCATTATATGTTTTTGAATCGCCTTTTGGAATAGATAGAGATTTCCATTCGTAACCCTTTAACAGTTTTCCAAGAAAAACAATTTGCCCAATATGATAACTGTAATGCGCTAGTTGTCTATTTATAGCTTCAATTACTGTGTGACCACCGTTTCTTATGTAAATTATTTCATTTAGATTGGTTTCATTTAAAGAAGAAATGGCTTTAAATAAACAAGACCAGCCACTTTCCCAAGCTGCAACTAAAGCTTTAAAAGATGTAAAGGAATCGATAAACTCTTCATCTCTATTACGCCATGCCTTTTCACCATCTTCAGTTAAAAAATTTGTCCAACGGCTTAACATATTACCAGACAAATGTTTAACTATTACGGCAATGCTATTGGCGTTTTCATGGCTTTGCCATTGCGTATCCTCGAATGTTAATTGTTCAAGGGTTTTATCGCCTAAACTTTTATAATATTCAAATTGTTTTATAATACTTGTTAGGTAACTTTCCATATCATATATTTTTATATAATATTGAAAATTAACAAGTAAAACGTTATAAAGCTATTCTTTTGGTATAAATTTTAAGGCAGCACCATTTATACAATGACGTTTTCCTGTGGTATCTCGGGGGCCATCATTAAAAACATGACCTAAATGCCCGCCACAAACCGCACAGTGTTCTTCAGTTCTAGCATAACCAATTTTATAATCTGTAGAAAAAGCTACATTACCTTTAATTTCTCTATCAAAACTAGGCCAACCAGTACCAGAATTAAACTTGTGTTGGCTTTCAAATAAAGGCGTATTACAACCTTTGCAAACATAGGTGCCTTCTTCTTTATTTTTGTTTAACTCGCTACTAAAAGCGCGCTCCGTTCCAGCTTGTCTTAATACATAAAATTCCATGTCTGTTAACTGAGCTTTCCATTCAGCTTCTGTTTTAGTAACCTTAAAAGTTTCTTTAGAGTTTTTGTTTTGCGATTCGCCTTTACAGTTAAATATTAGCAAGGTTGAAAAAATGAATAATATCTTTTTCATGTAAATTATTTTTTAAGTTAAGTCGTATATATGTTTACAAAATAACAGCTTAAACTAATAATTTTATGTTTAATTTAAGTTGTGACTAATTAAGTTAAATTGTGTCATAAAATACGACATTGATTTACTATTTTTATAATCTATTAAAACCATATAATAATGAACACTAAAAAAATATTAATAGCAGTAGGGATACTTTTTTTAATAATTTCCTGTGCTACCAATCCGTTTACAGGTAAAAAAACAATGGCTTTTGTTTCTAACGACCAGTTGTTTCCATCATCGTTTTCACAATACAATCAGGTGTTAACAGAAAGCAAAGTTATTACAGGAACCTCTCAATCTGAAATGATAACTAGAGTAGGGCAACGTATAGCAGTTGCTGCAGAACGTTATTTAACAGCAAATGGTTTTGAAGGCTATTTAAACGATTATAAATGGGAATATAAATTAATAGAGTCTGAGCAAGTTAACGCTTGGTGTATGCCAGGAGGAAAAATTGCTTTTTATACAGGTATTTTGCCAATTGCAGATAACGAAACAGGTGTTGCTGCCATAATGGGGCACGAAGTAGCTCATGCATTAGCAAACCACGGGCAACAACGTATGAGTGCTGCTTATTTACAACAAGGTTTAGCTGTTGCAGGTAATGTGGCTTTATCAAGCGACCAACAAGCTTTAAGTATATTTAATCAATCTTTTGGTGTAGTATCTAATGTGGCAGGTATGTTACCTTTTAGCAGAAGTCATGAAACTGAAGCAGATAAAATTGGCATTTATTTAATGGCAATTGCAGGGTATAATCCAGATGAAGCTTCAGTGCTATGGGAACGTATGAAAGCACATAGTGGAGGACAATCTACTCCAGAGTTTTTAAGCACTCACCCAAGTAACGATTCTAGAATAGCAAACTTAAAATCTTTATCACCTCATGCTAAAAAAGAAGCAGAAAAATACGGAGTATCTTCATTTAGACCGTTAGGAGACTTTTAGTTTAAAATATTTAATTACTTTAGAAGCTGTCAATAAAATACATTGACAGCTTTTTTTATTTATTATGACAACACTTAAAAAAGGAAGTGAAAAACTTTTAAACGCTTGGGCCTTTTACGATTGGGCAAACTCGGTTTACACTTTAACTATTGCCTCTTCAATTTTCCCAATATTTTATTCAGCATTATTTATATCAGAAATTAAAACTATTGAAGCTTTTGGTATAGAATTTAAAAGCACAGCTTTAATAACTTTTGTAACTGCTTTTACATTTTTAGTAGTTGCTTTTACATCGCCTATTTTATCTGGAATTGCAGATTATGTAGGAAATAAAAAGAATTTTATGAAATTCTTTTGTTATCTAGGTGGTGCAGGTTGTATTGGGTTGTACTGGTTTAGTTTAGATAGGATTTATTTAAGCGTTCTTTTTTATTTTATGGGTTTAATAGGCTATTGGGGAAGTTTAGTGTTTTATAATTCGTATTTACCTGATATTGCTTTTGAGGAACAACAGGATAGTATAAGCGCCAAAGGGTTTTCATTAGGCTATTTTGGTAGCGTTATATTACTTATCGTTAATTTAGCGATGGTAATGAGTCAAGAGGACGGTGGCGCAAAAATGGATATGATGCGTTATTCTTTTATAACGGTAGGTATTTGGTGGATTGGTTTTAGTCAATACAGTTTTTATTGGTTACCAAAAGGTGTTTCATCGGGGCATAAAATAACTAAAGCAATATTATTTAATGGCTTAAAAGAGTTAAAACAAGTATGGAAACAACTTAAACAAAACTTAAGATTAAAACGATACTTATATGCTTTTTTTGTGTTTAGTATGGCGGTACAAACCATTATGTTGGTTGCAGTTTATTTTGGTGAAGAAGAAATTGCTTGGAGTAACGACGATGCGAAAACAACCGGACTAATTGGAAGTATTTTAATTATTCAACTTGTTGCCATTTTAGGTGCATTTTTAACATCAAAAGCGTCATCTAAATTTGGAAATATAAAAACACTCATTTTTATAAATCTAATTTGGATGAGTTTATGTTTTTATGCTTTTTTTATGAAAACGCCTGTTCAATTTTATATTGCAGCCAGTATTGTTGGGTTAGTAATGGGAGGTATTCAATCTTTATCTCGATCTACTTATTCTAAGTTTTTGCCAGAAACCGAAGATTCAACTTCATATTTCAGTTTTTACGATGTTGCAGAAAAAATAGGAATAGTAATTGGTATGATAATTTTTGCCTTTATAGACCAAATTACAGGAAGCATGCGTAACGGTATTTTATTTTTATTTGTATTCTTTTTAATAGGTATTGTTTTGCTTTTACGTGTGCCTAAAAGTGAATAAGTTAATTTTAAATAATTTTATTATATTTAGTTACAATATTTTCAGCCCAAATAATAGCTTCGTTAAGGTCTGTAAAAATTTCAAAAGGTTTATTTATAAATAATTTTTCTACTTCGGCATTATTTATAGATAAATTGCTTGTTGATACAACAGAAAACCCAGCTAAGTTTGGTATTTTAGAAGTTTTAGCGTAAACCTCTGGATTTACAGCATAAGAATTTACTCTGTTAGTAATATAAACAAAAGGTTTTATAGGGTAGTATGCATCAGCAATATCTATTAAAATATTATTTGATACTTCTGTAATAGTCTCACCTTCATTTATTTCAACTATTAAATGGCTTTTATAAATTTTTACTGTTCCTATTTCAAGATCTAGGGCTTTTATCATAAATCATAATTTATCTGTAAGAAAAAAGCCCAAAAGTACACTTTTGGGCTTACATAGAATTATAATTTAAGACTTTGTTATGATTCTGTAGATTTTTTAGCTTTATCAATAGAAATGACTAATTCGTCCTTGTTTTCATCAAAATCTAATTTTATGCCATCGCCTTCCTGTAAATTAGAGGCAACAATTTCTTCAGCTAAAGTATCTTCAACATACTTTTGTATAGCTCTTTTTAAAGGTCTTGCTCCGTATTGTTTATCAAAACCTTTATCGGCTATGAAATCTTTGGCAGCATCGGTTAATGTTAAATTATAACCTAAGCCATTAATTCTGCTTAATAGTTTCTTTAACTCAATATCAATAATTTTACTTATGTCTTCTTTTTCTAAAGCATTAAATACAATTACGTCATCAATTCTGTTCAAGAACTCTGGAGCAAACGATTTTTTTAACGAATTTTCTATAACACCTCTTGCATTTTCGGCTTCTTGCGCTTTTTGTGATGCTGTACCAAAACCAATACCTGTACCAAAGTCTTTTAATTTTCTAGCACCAATATTCGAGGTCATTATTATTATAGTGTTTCTAAAATCAATTTTTCTACCTAAGCTATCCGTTAAATAGCCATCATCTAAAACTTGAAGCAACATATTAAATACATCTGGATGTGCTTTTTCAATTTCATCTAAAAGCACAACAGCGTAAGGTTTTCTGCGTACTTTTTCTGTTAATTGTCCACCTTCTTCGTAACCAACGTATCCTGGAGGAGCACCCACTAATCTGGAAATTGCAAATTTTTCCATGTATTCACTCATATCTATTCTAACAAGAGAATCTTCACTATCAAATAATTCACGTGATAGTATTTTGGCTAATTGGGTTTTACCAACACCTGTTTGCCCTAAGAATATGAAAGAGCCAATAGGCTTGTTAGGGTCTTTTAACCCTGCGCGGTTACGCTGTATGGCTTTAACCACTTTAGCAACAGCATCATCTTGACCAATTACTTTGCCTTTTATAAGATTTGGTAATTCGGCAAGTTTGTTAATTTCGGTTTGTGCAATACGGTTAACAGGTACGCCCGTCATCATTGAAATAACATCAGCTACATTATCTTCGGTTACAATTTCACGATGTTGTTTCGTGTCTTCTTCCCATTTTTCTTGAGCTATAGATAATTCTTTTTCTAAACGTTTTTCATCATCTCTTAAACGCGCAGCTTCTTCATATTTTTGTTTACGAACGACGGCGTTTTTAAGTTCTTTTATATCTTCAAGCTGCTTTTCTAACTCAATAATTTGTTTAGGAACATCAATGTTAGTTATGTGAACACGAGATCCTGCTTCATCTAAGGCATCAATAGCTTTGTCTGGTAAAAATCGCTCAGACATATATCTATTAGTTAATTTTACACAGGCTTCAATGGCTTCTGGTGTGTAATCAACGTTATGGTGTTCTTCGTATTTACCTTTAATGTTGTTTAATATTTCAATAGTTTCTTCAACACTTGTAGGCTCTACAATTACTTTTTGAAAACGACGCTCTAAAGCACCATCTTTTTCTATGTATTGTCTGTATTCATCAAGTGTAGTAGCTCCAATACATTGAATTTCACCTCTTGCTAATGCAGGTTTAAACATATTTGAAGCATCTAAACTTCCCGTAGCTCCACCGGCGCCAACAATAGTATGAATTTCATCGATAAATAAAATAACGTCGTCATTTTTTTCAAGTTCGTTCATTACGGCTTTCATGCGTTCTTCAAACTGTCCACGATATTTAGTACCAGCAACTAAACTTGCTAAATCTAGAGTAACAACGCGTTTGTTAAATAAAATGCGCGATACTTTTCGTTTTACAATTCTAAGCGCTAAGCCTTCGGCAATGGCAGATTTACCAACACCAGGTTCACCAATTAATAACGGATTGTTTTTCTTTCGTCTACTTAAAACCTGAGATACGCGTTCAATTTCTTTTTCTCGACCAACAACAGGATCTAATTTACCATCTTCGGCTAAAGCTGTTAAATCGCGGCCAAAGTTATCTAAAACAGGGGTTTTAGATTTTTTATTAGACTTGTTTGATGGGGTATTAAATACATCTTTAGAACCATCGTCGCCAGAAGCCGTATCATCGTCTTGAAAAGACTCTGATTTAGGTTCTATATAATTGTTGTCATTATTTGTAATCATAAATTTAAATTGTTCTTTAACATTGTCGTAGTCAACTTTTAACTTATTTAAAAGTTTGGTAGTTGGGTCGTTTTCGTTTCGTAAAATACAAAGTAGCAAGTGTGCGGTATTAATAGAAGTACTCTGGAAAAGCTTAGCCTCTAGAAATGTTGTTTTTAAAGCACGTTCTGCTTGTCTTGTTAAATGTAAATTCTTTTTTTGGTTTGAAGCAACAGAAATACTTGGGTTTGCCGGACTTAAAATTTCAACTTTACGTCTTAAATGATTTAAATCAATATCTAGGGCATTTAAAATATTTATTGCTTTACCATTGCCATCGCGAAGTAAACCAAGCATTAAATGTTCGGTACCTATAAAATCGTGTCCCAAACGCAAAGCTTCTTCTTTACTAAATGCGATTACATCCTTTACTCTTGGTGAAAAATTATCATCCATATCTTGTGTCCTTTCTGCATTAAAAATAATAAAACATTTTACTAAAGGCAAAAACTATACCTAAAAATGTCTGTTTGTGGCTAATTGACGAAAAATTATTGAAATAATCAAAATCTTTAACGAGATACTTATTAACCAAAATTAGGATTATAATTGTTAATAAAAAAAAGGTAAAAAAGAGCCTTTATAGCTTATTAAAACTAATGAAATACTTATATTAGCACGTTTTGAAATTGAGATAAAATTAAATTAAATTATATATGGCAGAAGGAGAAAAACTCATCCCTATTAACATAGAAGATGAGATGAAATCGGCTTACATTGATTATTCAATGTCGGTCATTGTGTCACGTGCGTTACCAGATGTAAGAGATGGATTTAAGCCAGTACACCGTCGTGTACTTTACGGTATGCATACTTTAGGAGTTAGATCGAATGTAGCTTATAAAAAATCGGCAACTATAGTAGGTGAAGTGTTAGGTAAATATCACCCACATGGAGACTCATCGGTTTACGATACTATGGTGCGTATGGCGCAGGATTGGAGTTTACGATACTTATTGGTAGATGGACAAGGAAATTATGGTTCTATTGATGGTGATAACCCTGCAGCAATGCGTTATACCGAAGCTAGAATGCAAAAAATTTCGGAGGACATGTTGGCAGATATCGATAAAGATACTGTAGACCATAAGTTAAATTTCTCTGACGAATATAAAGAACCAACCGTTTTACCAACCAAAATACCAACGTTATTGGTTAATGGAGCCTCTGGTATTGCCGTTGGTATGGCTACAAATATGCCACCTCATAACTTAACCGAAGTTGTTGATGGAACCATTGCTTATATTGATAATACCGATATTGAAATAAGCGAATTAATGCAGCATATAAAAGCTCCAGATTTTCCTACCGGAGGAACCATTTATGGGTACGATGGGGTTAAAGAAGCTTTTGAAACTGGCCGCGGACGAATTGTAATGCGCGGAAAAGCTGTTATTGAAGAGGTAAATGGAAGAGAGTGTATAATAGTTACCGAAATACCTTACCAAGTTAACAAAGCCGATATGATTAAAAAGACGGCTGATTTAGTTAACGACAAAAAACTAGAAGGAATATCAACTATTCGCGATGAGTCCGATAGAAATGGTATGCGCGTAGTTTATGTTTTAAAGCGTGATGCAATACCAAATATTGTATTAAATAAACTTTACAAATACACAGCTTTACAGTCATCTTTTAGTGTAAATAATATTGCTTTAGTAAACGGGCGTCCGCAGTTATTAAACCTAAAGGAACTTATACATTATTTTGTAGAGCACAGGCATGAGGTTGTTACTAGGCGTACTCAATACGAATTACGTAAAGCGGAAGAACGCGCACATATTTTAGAAGGTTTAATTATTGCATCAGATAATATAGATGAAGTA
The DNA here is from genome assembly GCF_020523965.1 of Neotamlana sargassicola. GTDB lineage: Bacteria > Bacteroidota > Bacteroidia > Flavobacteriales > Flavobacteriaceae > Neotamlana > Neotamlana sargassicola. The sequence goes on from NZ_JAJAPX010000003.1 coordinate 138,655, forward strand.
ATTGCGCTTATTCGTGCCTCGTCAAATGCAGATGAAGCCAGAAATAAATTAATAGAACGTTTTGAGTTAACCGAAATTCAAGCACGTGCTATTGTAGAAATGAGATTACGTCAACTTACAGGACTAGAGCAAGATAAATTGCGCACAGAGTACGAAGAGTTGATGAAAACCATTGAAGATTTAAAAGACATTCTTGCAAAGAAAGAGCGCAGAATGGACATTATAAAAGAAGAATTAACCATTGTAAGAGATAAGTATGGAGACGAGCGTCGCTCGGTTATCGAATATGCAGGCGGAAGCTTGAGTATTGAAGATATGATTCCTAACGAAAAAGTAGTTATTACAATTTCTCATGCAGGTTATATTAAACGTACTTCGCTTAACGAATATAAAACACAAAATAGAGGTGGTGTTGGTCAAAAAGCATCAACAACTAGAAATGAAGATTTCTTAGAGCATTTATTCGTGGGTACAAACCATCAATATATGTTATTCTTTACCCAAAAAGGAAAATGTTTCTGGATGCGTGTTTACGAAATACCAGAAGGCAGTAAAACCTCAAAGGGAAGAGCTATACAAAACCTTATAAATATTGAACAAGACGATAAGGTAATGGCCTTTATTTGTACTCAAGATTTAAAAGATGAAGATTACATAAACAGTCATTATGTAATTATGGCTACTAAAAACGGACAAGTAAAGAAAACTGCTCTAGAGCAGTATTCGCGTCCACGTACCAACGGTATTAACGCCATTACGATTAAAGATAACGATGAGTTACTTGAAGCTAAATTAACTACAGGTAACAGTCAAGTTATGTTAGCACTTAAATCGGGTAAAGCAATTCGTTTTGAGGAAGCTAAAACTAGGCCAATGGGGCGTGGTGCTTCTGGGGTAAGAGGTATAACTTTAGCCCACGATAAGGATGAGGTTATTGGTATGGTAACCGTAGAAAATCCGCAAGAAGAAACAGTTTTAGTCGTAACAGAAAACGGTTACGGAAAACGTACATTTATTGATGATCCAGAAGATGGAGAAGCAGTTTACCGTATAACAAACCGTGGAGGTAAAGGGGTTAAAACCATATCTATTAGCGAAAAAACAGGCGATTTAGTAGCTATAAAAAGTGTAACAGATAACGATGATTTAATGATTATCAATAAATCTGGTATCGCTATACGTCTAGCTGTTGAAAATTTACGTACAATGGGTAGGGCAACACAAGGCGTTAAACTTATAAATCTAAAAGGTAAAGATTCTATTGCTGCTGTTGCTAAAGTTATGCATGATGAAGATGAAGTTGTAGAAGATGAAAATGCAGAAGGAATAGAGAATACAGGAGAAGTTCAAGATGGCACAACTCTTGATAATTCATCAACCGAAGAATAAACATTAAATAAACTTAATATTAAAAAAAATGAAAAAACAATTAATTTTTGCTTTAGCCTTATCAATGAGTGCCTTTTCATTTGCACAGAAAAAAGAATTGAAGGCAGCAGAAAAAGCAATTAAAAGTGCTAATTTCTCTGAAGCTAAATCGGCTTTAAGTGCTGTTGAACCTATGATTGGCTCTTTAGATGAAAAATTAAAGTCAAAGTATTACTTATTAAAAGCTCAAGCGTTATACTCTAACGGTAGTGCAAATGCAGCGGATATAGACAGCGCTATTGAAAATCTTGATAAGGTTGGTTCGGTTAATGCTCCAGCGGCATCTGAATTAAAATCTTCTATGGTAAGTGAGTTTCTTAAAAAAGGTAACGAAGCTTATGAAGGTCAGGACTTTAAAACAGCGTCTTCAAACTTCGAGAGAGCTTATAATTTAAAACAAACCGATACCGTATTTTTGTATTATGCGGCTGCTACAGCAATAAATGTGCAAGATTACGACAGAGCGTTAGGTTTATATGAAAAGCTTAAAAATTTAGGGTATACAGGTATTTCAACGCAGTATTACGCGACTAATGTAGAAACTGGAGAAGAGGAAATTTTAGGAGATAAAAACACTCAAAATTTATATGTAAAAGCTAAAAGTCATATAAACCCAGGTGAGCGTAAAACTGAATCAAAATATCCAGAAATTGTAAAAAACATAGCTTTAATTTATGTTTCTAATGGTGATAATGAAAAGGCTTTAGAGGCTATGGCCGAAGCCAGAGCTAAAAATCCAGAGGATATTAATTTACTTTTAAACGAGGCGAACATTTATTATAAAATGGGAGAGACTACAAAGTTTAAAGATTTACTTGAAGAAGCTACTTCTTTAGATCCAAACAACCCAGAATTACGTTATAATTTAGGCGTAATTGCAACAGAATCTGGCGATTTAGAAGAAGCTAAAAAGCAATACGAAAAAGCAGTAGAATTAAATCCTAAATATGTAAATGCATATATTAACTTATCGGCTTTAGTTCTAGAGCAAGAAGCGCCATTAGTAGAAGAAATGAATGGTTTAGGAACCTCGTCTGCAGATGATAGACGTTATGAAGAATTGCGTTTAAAAAGACAAGCTATTTATCATGAAGCGGTACCATATTTATCTAAAGCTTTAGAGCTTGATGAGTCTAACATAAATGCGGCTAAAACCTTAATGAATATTTATAGTATTTTAGGAGAAACTGATAAGTATAAAGAGTTAAAAACTAAAGTTGAAACTCTTGAAGCTGGACAATAATGTACTAGTTATACAGTATATAAATAAAAAAGCCACTTATTGAAAGTGGCTTTTTTTGTGTTTTAATTTATAGTTCCAGGTTAAGAAATAATAGGTCGTAAATCTACTTCCACATTCATTTTATTGCGACCAGTACTATAAATTACGCCTTTTAAAGGAGGCACATCATAATAATCTCGACCATGAGCAACAACTATGTGTTGGTTTTTAGGCATTTGGTCGTTTGTGGGGTCAAAATCTACCCAGCCAAAATTAGGAATATAAACAGAAAACCAAGCATGAGAAGCATCGCTACCAATTAGTTTTTCTTTACCTGGTGGCGGTAATGTTTCTATATAGCCACTAACATATCTTGCAGGTAAGCCCACAGATCTTACACAAGCAATAGCAATTTGAGCAAAATCTTGACAAACACCTTTTTTCTTTTTAATTACATCTTGTATTGGAGTGGCTACGTTAGTTGCTGTTGTATTAAACTCAAAATCTGTGAAAATACGATGCATTAGTTCGTATGTTGCTTCAAAAACAGATCTATTAGGTTTAAACGAAACCTCTGCATAAGCTTTAATTTCTGGAGTTATTTTTGCAATTAAAATAGATTCTAAAATAAATTGTTTTACTGAAATTAATTCTGGTGTTGTCTGCTTAAAATAGCTTAAACAATCTGTTAGCGTAATTCCTTTTGCAGGAATATTTTCATCTATATTAGGTGCAGCAGTATAATCTCTTAATATTTTACTTGTGGCTGTAACTTTTAATTCTTTATGGTGTTTTTGAATTGAAAATCGCGTAATGTTATTTCCAAAAAAATCTAACTTATTACTAATTTCTGCGGGTGTAGGCGAAATTTCTAAACTATAATCTAATAATGTTTGTCCTAAAAAGTTTTTAGGTTTAAGTGTAGCCAAATTGTGGCAAAATGTAACACCATATTCGTAATTATAACTTGTAATATGTGATAATTGATATGTAGTCATTATTATTAATTATGGTAACGGAAAACTTTGTGTAACTAACTGCGTTTGTTGATAAGCGTGATTAAAATAGGTGTCGGAAATAGCAAGTGAAGTTTCGTGTAATAAATCACTAAGTTCTGCTAAAACAGCATCTAAATTCTCCCGAACAGATTCAGTATCATCTAATTCAATTAAACTTTTAACATTTAAATTTTTAACAATATTATAGGCCTTATTAATTGTTTCTTTACAAGGTGTTGTTGTTTCCAGTTCGTTGTTTGGCAACCTATCTAAATCTTTTTTAATTCTTTTTATTTGGTAAGTTAACGACTTAGCATATTCTTTATCTAGTATAACTAAATTTATTACATTTTCTATGCTTAAATACGAGCGGTAACTGTAACGGTATATGTTTAAACTTTCGTGGCTAGATAAAAAAGATTCTAATATTTCGTATTGTAAAAGCTCATCATAATTAGGTACTAATAATGAACGACATTTTGCTACATGCATCATGGCTTGTTCGGTTTGTAAGCCTATAAAATAGAGTAGTAGCCCCTGGTTTACTAATATGCTTTCTTCAATTAACCCCATAAAAGCAATTAAACGGGTAATTACTCTATCTAACAATTTGGTTAACGATATTATTGAGTAATTTTTTTCTTCTTTAAATTTTGCCCAAAGTTTTTTTATACTGTCGAACACTCTCCACATATCTTTAGACCATAAGCTTCTTAAAGAGTAGTATGAATTATTAAAGCTCGACATGGTTTGTGCAAAACTTCCAATTCTAGTTTCGTCTATAACTAAAGAAGCCAGTTCTTTTAATGGGTTTTTAAGTTTTTCTTCTGAATTGTCTCCAGAAAACCCAGGAAATGTAGAGGTTATATTAGTTACAGATTTGTATAGTAGTATTAAGCTTTCAGAATCTGTTGCTGAAGCATCATAATGCTGTTGATTCATTCGATTCAAAACCATACGCAAATACCTGGCAGTAACTAAAGCTCTGCCTAAATAGCGCCCAGACCAAAATAAGTTTTCGGCTGTATTACTAGGTAAATTATTAATATCTGCAATATCAATTCTACAAGAATTATCCCAAGAATAACTTTGGTAGTTTGTTTCTTGCTTATCTGTAACTACCCAAAAGTCCTTACTTATTCCGCCGCGTCTGTTCGATACAAATAAAGTTTCTCGTTCTGCAGCAACTCTTACCAAGCCACCAGGCATCACTTTATATTTGTTTTTGTTTGCTATAGAAAAAATGCGACACATTACTTTACGAGGCTCTAATGCTCCGTTAATGAAATTGGGAGCTGTAGAAAACGAAATTTTTGCTTGTGCTACAAATTTATAGGGCGCTGCTAAAATTTCTTCTCGCAGTTTTGTTAACTCTTTTTCGTTTAAAAACTCGCAAAAGAAAATATTTTCTCGGTTCGATCGGTCAATGCGTTTTACAACAAGTTCGTTTAAATTGCTTAATACATAATTAAGTTCTTTTTTTTGCCCACACCACCAAGAAGCAATTTGGGGCAAAATTAAGTCTTCATCAAAAAAGTAGTTACAAATTTGATTCATAAAAGGAATCAGACCTGAGTTTTCTATAACACCGCTTCCTATAGGGTTTACTATAGCAACTTGTTTGTTTCTAATAATATCTAATAAACCAGCTACTCCTAAATATGAATCTTCTCTTAATTCTAATGGATCTAGAAAAACATCATCAACACGTTTTAAAATAACATCTATTTGCCTTAATTCTTTTAAGGTTTTCATCCAAAGTTTACCATTTCTAACTACTAAATCATTTCCTGTAACCAATGGATAACCTAGAAAAGATGCCATATAAGCATGTTCAAAATAGGTTTCGTTTAAAGGGCCTGGTGTTAAAATAACAATATTAGGATTGGCTTTGTTTTGTGGAGCACAGTTAATTAGCATTTGGTTAAATTCGTAAAAGAATTTAGACGATTGCTTAACATTGATGTTTTTAAAAGCTTCAGGAAAAATGCGACTAAGTGAGTAGCGGTTTTCTAGAGCGTAACCCATCCCAGATGGGGCTTGAGTTCTATCGTTTACAACCCACATACGGCCATCTGGCCCTCTAGAAACATCGGTAGCGTGTATTAGCAAATGTTTTTCGGTGTTATAAAACACTTTATCGCATTGCCTTAAAAATCCCCTATGTGCATAAACTATTTCTTGTGGTAAAATACCATTTTTTATTAGTTCTTGCTCACCATAAATATCTTTTAAAATTAAGTTTAAAAGCTCCGATCTTTGGGTTATCCCTTTTTCTATATTTGTCCATTCGGTTTCATGTATTAAAAAGGGCACCACATTTAAATCCCAAGCGCGCTGAATTCCTTTTGGGTCGTTATAAACGTTATAAGTAACACCATTTTCTTCCATTAGCCAATTAATCTCCTTTTGCTTGTTTGAAAGGTTTTTAAAACCAATTTCAGATAAGTTAGCGAGTAATTTTTGCCAATTAGAATTAATGGACATATTAGATTTTAAAACTTCGTCATAACTCCTAAAATCTGAAAAATAATTTTGAAATAAAGTGCTATTAGGGTTGGTTGGCATTATTTATTTTCTTCTTAAATCTAAAGTATTAGGAAATTCTGAATTGAACTCAATTTCTCTAATGTTGAAATTATTTTTGGATGTTGAATTGTTTTGAAATTTTTCAATTTCTTTTTGGTCTACAACATACCTTTTGGGTTTAAAAACTTCGCCTTGAGCTTGCCCAATTTCCCAAAAACGATTGATACGTCTTGATTCTGCTTCGTAACTGTTTACAGGATAAGTGTCGTACGAACGTCCACCAGGATGCGAAACAAAATAAGTAAAGCCTCCTAAAGACTGGTTGTTCCATGTGTCTACAACATCAAAAACAAGTGGTGTATCTACGCCAATTGTTGGGTGAAGTGCAGAATAAGGATTCCAAGCTTTATACCTAATTCCTGAAACGTATTCGCCTTTTATTTTGGTTTTTTTCAAAGGTATTTTAATACCGTTGCAAGTTACGTTATATCTTTCACTTATAAAATTAGATACTTTTATTTGTACACGCTCTGTTGAAGAGTCTACGTAACGCGATGTACCTGCACCACTCATTTCTTCACCTAAAACATGCCAAGGCTCTATTGCTGCTCGAAGCTCTAAATGAATGTCTCCAACTGTTTTTAAGCCAAGTAACGGGAAGCGGAACTCAAAAAACGGATTAAACCATTCGGTTTTAAATTCATATCCTGCTTGGTTTAATTGTTCAACAATGGTATTTATATCGTCTCGAACAAAATGTTCAATTAAAAACTTATCGTGTAATTCTGTGCCCCAACGAATTAATTTATGTTCGTATGGTTTTTTCCAGAACCATGCAACAAGGGTTCTTACTAATAAGTTCTGCATTAAACTCATTTGGGCGTGCGGAGGCATATCGAAAGCGCGAAGTTCCAATATTCCTAATCTACCAGATGAAGAGTCGGGTGAGTATAATTTGTCTATACAAAACTCGGCACGGTGTGTGTTTCCGGTTAAGTCGGTTAGTAAATGACGAAAAAGTCTGTCGGTTAACCAAAATGGAACATCGCCATCTTTTGGAATGTTTTCGAACGCTATTTCTAGTTCGTATAAGTTCTCTAAACGGCCTTCATCTACACGAGGTGCTTGACTGGTAGGACCAATAAAAGCGCCAGAAAATAAATATGATAAACCTGGATGATGCTGCCAAAACGTTAGTAAACTACGCAATAAACTTGGTTTACGAAGTAAAGGACTATCTGCCGGCGACACACCTCCTAAAGTAACATGATTTCCGCCACCTGTTCCGGTGTGTTTACCATCCACCATATATTTTATCGTGCCTAAACGCGATTGTTTTGCGTTTTCGTAAAGTTTTAAAGTGGTGTTAGCAAGTTCGCTCCAATTTTTAGCTGGGTGTACATTTACCTCAATAACTCCAGGGTCTGGGGTTATTTTTAAGGATTCCAATCGGTTGTCTTTTGGTGCGCTGTAGCCCTCTAAAATTACAGGAATTTTAAGTTCGGCCGAAGTTGCTTCAATTGAAGCGATAAGATTTAAAAATACTTCAGCAGATTCTGTTGGAGGTAAAAATAAGTGTAATTTGCCGTCTCTTATTTCAGCACAAAGCGCTGTTCTAATAAAAAATTCGTTATCGTATTGTTTTAATTGATTTTTTAAAAATTTATCACGACGAATTAATACCGATGAAAAATATTGTGGTAATTCTTTTTGTTTAGAAAACTGATCTGGAATTAAAACAGGGAATTCTTGCTGATTGGCTTTTCTAATTAAAGAATCTAAAGGTAATCTTAAACCAATAGGTGAATTTCCTGGTATTAAGAATAAATGATTTCTTCTAAAGGTCCATTCGCAGGTAAACCATTTATCTTTATAATTGTTAATTGGCACAACATAACCTACTGGTTTTGATGTTCCATCTTTTAAAAGTTTTTGTAGTTTATCTTTAACCAACATATTACCATTTTCCTTTGTAGGATCGATGTCTATTGGCATTTTACCTTCTTCCCACATAAAATAGAAACTATCTTCATAAGTTGGAAGAATTGTGTTTTTAGTAATGCCTAAGTATGTGGTTAGGGTTTCTAAAAATAATTTGTCGGCATGTTCAGGTAATTGGTTGTTTTCGGCAAAAACAGAAAATAGCGCTTTATTTCTATTTCGCCACATAGATTTACCGTCTTTACGCCAACATAATTCAATGCTCCATCTGGGTATAGGTTCTCCTGGATACCATTTGCCTTGAGCTTGATGTACAATACCGTTACTACTAAATTCGTCGTAAAGTTTGTTGGCTAATTTTTTTGCTAATTCTCGTTTGTGTGGTCCGTCTGCTTCGGTGTTCCATTGGGCAGATTCCATATCGTCAATAGATATAAAAGTTGGTTCGCCACCCATGGTTAACCTTACATCTCCTTTTTCTAATTCTTTATCTACTTTAAAACCTAACTCGTAAATGGCTTTCCATTGGTCGTCGGTATAAGGTTTTGTAACTCGCGGCGATTCAAAAATACGTTTCACCGAATTTTCAAATTCAAATTCGGTTTCACAAACATCTGTCATTCCTGTTACGGGAGCAGCGCTTTCAAACGAAGGTGTACAAGCTAAAGGTATATGGCCTTCGCCGGCTAAAAGCCCTGAAGTAGAATCGAAGCCAATCCAACCAGCTCCAGGAACATAAACTTCTGTCCAGGCGTGTAGGTCTGTAAAATCTTGTTCTGGGCCAGAAGGACCATCAAGTGATTTTTCATCTGGCGCGAGCTGAACGATGTAACCAGAAACAAATCGGGCTCCAAAACCTAAATGGCGAAGCGCTTGAACAAACAACCAAGCATAATCTCTACAAGAGCCACTTTTTTTTGTTAATGTTTCTTCACAGCTTTGAACACCAGGATCTAGCCTAATGTTATATTTTAGGTATTCATAAATCTTTTTATTTAGGTCTATTAAAAAATAAATTGTTTTACGAGGTGAAGTATCAACAGTTTTTAAAAAATCTTTAAGTAACTCACCTTTTTCTGTAACTTCTAAATAAGGCAGTAATTCTTTTTTTGTGGTTTCAGCGTATTCAAAAGGGTATTCTTCGGCATAGTCTTCAACAAAAAAATCAAACGGATTAATAGTTTTTAAATCAGCAATTATTTCTACATCAACCGAAAGCTCTTTGGTTTTTTCAGGAAATGTTAATCGGGCTAAATAATTTCCAAAAGGATCTTGTTGCCAATTAAAAAAATGCTTTTCTGGCTTTATTTTAATGGAATAAGACTCTATTGGAGTTCTGCTGTGTGGTGCAGGTCGTAGTCGAAAAACATGAGGAGATAGAGAAACCGAACGGTCGTATTTGTAAACAGTTTTATGTGAAATAACAACTTTTAACGCCATAGAAATAAGTTTTGTTAATTAACTACAAATTAAACATTTTTAAGCACGAAGCCGACGAATCTAACTTTAAATAAACTTAAAATTAAATTATTATTAAAATGGTATTTTTAAACTGTAAATTTTGATAAATTGATAAATCTATCTGTTGAATCTTCCTGAAATATTACCTTCTAAAATAGCGGTTACTTCATCTACGGTAGCATAATTAACATCGCCTTCGTAGGTATGTTTTAAAGCACAAGCTGCACTGGCGAATTCCATGGCTTTACCATCATTATATTTTTGTAAGCCATAAATTAATCCAGCAGCAAAAGCATCACCTGTTCCAATTCTATCAATAATATGTGTAATATCTAAATCTGTAGTTTCATGAAATTCTATACCATTCCACATTCTGGCTCTAATTTTATGCCATGAAGCATTTATTGCGGTTCTAATTTTATCGAAAACTTTTTCAATGTTTGGGAATTTTTCCATTAAAAGTTTACTAGCTTCAATAAACTCATCGTTAGAGTAGCCATATTTAGTACCTAAAATTTCGTTTATTTCATTAATTCCTCCAATAAAAATTGTTGAATATGATACGAGGTCGGTTAATACTTCTTTTGGTTCTTTACCATATTTCCATAGGCCACTGCGGTAAGTAGGATCTGTAGAAACAGGTATCCCTAATTTTTTAGCTATTACTAAACCTGCTTTTAAAGTATCGTAGGCACCTTGCGATAGTGCAGGCGTTATACCTGTCCAGTGAAACCATTTTGCTTTGGGTAATAACTTTTCCCAATCAACCATATCAGGTTTTATTTCAGAAAAGGAAGAGTGCGACCTGTTGTATGAAATAGAGCTAGGACGCATCACAGCACCTACCTCTAAAAAGTAAACACCTAACGGTCTTGGAGATCGAACTATTGCCGATGTACTAACACCAAATTTTTGAATGTATGATAGAGCAGTATCTCCAACAAAATCATTAGAAACACAACTAATATGTTTAACAGGTTCACCAAAATTAGCGATAGAAAGACCAACATTTACTTCGGTACCGCCAAAATAAAATTCTAATAAATTCGCTTGCTTAAATTTTTTGTTTCCCTCAGGAGATAACCTCATTAATACCTCTCCAAAAGTGATTATTTTTTTCATGTGTTAGTCGTTTTATACTAAGTTAAAACTTATTTTGAATAAATTTTGTTTTCTTGTTCGTTAACTCTAATAAAAGTTGTTCGTTTAGTTAATTCTTTAAGTCTAGAAGCCCCAACATAGGTGCAGGTGCTTCTAATGCCTCCTAAAATATCTTGCAAAGTATGTTCTACGGCACCTTTATAAAGTACTTCTACTGTTTTGCCTTCGCTAGCTCTATATTCGGCAACACCACCAACGTGTTTTTCCATGGCAGTTGAAGAGCTCATGCCATAAAACTGTTTATATGTTTTTCCGTTTTTCTCTATTATTTTTCCACCGCTTTCATCATGTCCTGCAAGCATACCTCCAAGCATAACAAAATCTGCGCCCGCACCAAATGCTTTTGCAATGTCACCAGGAGTTGTACAACCGCCATCGCTAATTATTTGTCCGCCCAAGCCATGTGCAGCATCGGCACATTCAATAATTGCAGATAATTGCGGATATCCAACACCTGTTTTTACACGAGTGGTGCAAACCGATCCTGGACCAATACCAACTTTTATTATATCTGCACCGCAAAGTAATAGTTCTTCTACCATTTCGCCAGTAACCACATTGCCAGCAATAATTACTTTTTCTGGGTAAAGTTCACGAGTTTGTTTTACAAAGTTTGCAAAATGCTCGGAGTAACCATTAGCAACATCAATACAAATAAATTTAATATTAGGGTTTTGTTGAATAATTTTAGAAAGTTTTTCGGAATCACTTTCACCAATTCCTGTACTAACCGCAATAAAATCGCTCGTTTCATTGGTTAAGGTAGATGCAAAATTGCGCCAATCGTTTAGGTTATAATGTTTATGAATGGCGGTAAATAGCTTTTTTTCAGATAGAGCTTTTGCCATTTCAAAAGTGCCAACAGTATCCATGTTTGCTGCAATTATAGGAATACCTGTCCATGTTTCTGGGCTATGTAAAAACTTAAACTGGCGTTCTAAACTTACTTCCGATCGGCTTTTTAAAGTAGACCTTTTAGGACGAAACATAACATCTTTAAAGCCTAATTTTATATCGTATTCTATGCGCATAAAAATGATTGAAAATCTAATTTGAAGATTATGAAATTTGAAAAATCTGGCTTAAAAATAATCAAATTAAACCAATACTTTTGATAATTATAAATTTTATGGATAAGTTTGTTTAAATGTGAATTTTAATGGGGTTTTCTTCAAAATTTAATAGAAACAAGCGGACTTTGTCGTATTTTGTTTTATTTTCTATAGTGGTAATTTTCGCTATAGCCTATTGTTATTTAGAGCAAATACTTAATGTTGAAACTACGGCAGTAATGCTTTTTGTGCTCGCTGTAACTCAAGTTTTTGTGCTTCAGTTTTTTTTAAAAAATCAGCTTAAAAGTAATATCATAACTAAAAGTCAGAAATTAAGAATTCAAGAGTTACACAAGAATTTAGATAAATCGGACCAAATTTTTCAAGACAAATCAATAAATCTTATAAACATGAGTTATGAGGTTAGAACGCCTTTAAATACTATTTTGGGAATGTTGAAAATGTTGTCTGAATCTGATTTAGATGAAGACCAATTACTCAAGGTTGAAATTGCCGAATACTCATCAAAACATTTACTGCAGTTTTTTAATTTGGTTGTTAGCAACGAGGAAATAAAAAAGAACGAGTTTGAACTTAATAAAAAAGCAGTTGACTTAAAAGCAGATTTACTAAACCTATTTAAAGTTTTTGAATACCAAGCCTGGGAGCATGATTTGGATTTTGAATACGAATTTTTGTCTGAAGAAAAGAATGACAGATTCTTGGTTATTGCCGATTCGGAGCGCATTCAATTAATATTAATTAACTTAATTAATAATGCCATTAAATTTACCGATTCTGGTAAAATTTCTATTATTGTCGATCAAACCATTGAAATTAATGACGAGCAAATTATTAGCTTTTATATAAAGGACACTGGTATTGGTATGAAACCAGAAGAAATTAAGTACTTTCTGGGAAATACCAAGAATAAGCAAATTAACAACGAGTTTATTAATGAATATCGAGGTTGGGGCGTAGGCTTATCTATTTCGTACCATTTGGTTGAAAATATGGGCGGGGAATTAAAGTTGGAAAGTAAAGAAAACGAAGGAACTACTTTTTACTTTAGTTTACAGCTTAAAAAGACTTTAAATATAAAAACTGAAATAGAACAAGTAGACTCTTTAGCCATTAGTTTAAATAAAATAAAAGTTTTGGTGGCAGAAGATAACCGTATGAACCAAAAGGTTATTCAGTTTTTGCTTGAAAAGCACGGGGCACAATGTACTTTTGCTAAAAATGGCCTTGAGGCAATAGATTTGTACAAGGTTTTAAATTTTGATATGATTTTTATGGATATTTACATGCCAGATATGGATGGTTATGAAGCTACCAAAAGAATTAAAGCAACTAAAAAATATGCCCAAAATAACACACCTATAATAGCTGTTTCTGCAAGTGCTTTTGAAGAAGATATAACAAAGGCTAAAGAAGCTGGGATAAATGAGTTTTTGGCAAAACCAATTGATGTAGAGAGGCTTAAAAAATTACTTCACGAATATTCTAGTGCAGGTGTGGCGTAAGTTAAAGCACCGCTATCATACTTATTTCAACGTTAACGTTTTTAGGTAATTTTGCTACTTGTACGGTTTCTCTTGCTGGAGCAGTTGTTTCATTAAAAAAGCTTCCGTAAACTTCGTTTATTTCTGCGAAATTATTCATATCATTTATAAATATAGACGATTTAACTACATTCTCAAAAGTGAGATCTGCAGCTTTTAAAATAGCGTCTAAATTTTCCATTACCTGCTTAGTTTCCGTTTTAATATCGTTTAAAACTAAATCGCCAGTGGTTGGGTTAAATGCAATTTGACCCGAGATATATAAGGTGTTGTTCGCTAAAACAGCTTGATTGTATGGGCCAATAGGTGCCGGAGCCTGTGTTGTAGTAATTATTTTTTTCATAAGTTGATATAGATTATAATGATCGGTCTGGTTGACGGCGTTTTTCGTATTTTAAATCGGATAACAAGCTTGATTTAATTCCGATAAAAAAGTTCCATGAGGCATTGGCACTAAATGGAATCCAGCTAAAATTCATTCGCCAACTCATGAGTTCACGCTCAAAACGTAGCTGAGTATAGGTAAAACCTGCATTTTTTAAATCGTAACCAGATGAGGCTCCGATAGACCAGTTTTCGGTAAGTTCTACATCGCCAGAAAACATTAATGAATGCGATGATATTTCGTTTTGTCTGGCAGAGTTAGAATAATTTACCGCATAAGCTAATCTTAAATTCCAAGGGATTTTAAAATTATAAAACGCTTTCGGGACATCATCCTCTTTTTGCTTTTTTTCTTGAATTTGGTCGTTGGCAAAATCTTGAGGTACACCAAATAAATCGTCATCTCGACCTCCGCTTTGTATATTTTCGTTTATACCACGCTGTTTATCTTCATCGTTCTTTTTGTCGCCCGATTTACTGGATATAGACCAACTTGCGGTTAAATTTGCACTAGTAAGTCTAAATAAGCTTCCGCCGTTATCAATGTTAAACTTATCAATTTTAGTGTTATTGTTATCAAGCGCATAAGGATCTAGAGTGGCGCCGAAGTTTACGCTCATTTTATTGTTAAAAAACTGTGTTCCTCCAGTCATTCTTAGTGCACTCCATTGCAAGGAATCTCCAGCAAAGTTATAAGCCGTAGAAAAGTTTAGGTTATTAAGTAGTTTAACCGTTTTTGGTTCGGTTGCGGTACTATCTTTATCTCTAACTTTAGCTTCAAAGTTGTTGGCTAAAGAAATACCCATAGAACTAGAAAAGGTTTGATTTGGTGTTCCAAAAATACTTTGCTCAAATCGTGTATACTCAACATCGCTTGTTGTTAAACCATCGGCGCTAACCACTTCGTATGTGTCGTAATATTGATCGAATGCAGGATTTATACTATAACTAATAGATGGCCGCATAACATGCCTTATTTTTTGAAGTTTTGGAGTTTTGTCTTTCTTCTCAAAATTAAACATACCATAAATTGTAGTTCCTAAACTGGCGCTAAAGTTGTATGTTCTAAAGGCATCGAAACCATTTATTGTGTCTGTAATTACTTCACGATTAACTTCGTCGAATTGCTTTTCGATGGTTTTAAAGTTCCAAACCTCATTGTAATTAGCACTTGTGCTTACGCTAAAGTATTTAAATAATTTAAAGTTTGTACTTAACGGTATAGTATGCTGTACACCTAATTCTGCTTCTTCAAACATTTCCTTTTTAAAGAATAATGAATCTGTAGTGGTAATTTGGTTTTCTCCTCGAACGTTGTATTGTAAGTTTATATTTTGAATTAACCCTTTTTTAGTGCCTTCTTTTGGTGCTAATGGGTATATTCGGCCAACACTTGCTTGTAGCGTTGGTAGCGTCATGTTTATAACTTGAGTATTGGAGTTTTGAGAGTGTGTAGCGGCTAAACTATAACTTACTTCGGGCTCTCCTGAAAATGTTTTAGAATATGAAATTGAAGACGAAAGCGTATTATTTAAATATGATCCTGCATTTACTTGATTTATTGAGTTTTGATAGTAACGACTACTACCTAAGTTTACAGATGCCGAAAAACGGGAACTCGGACTTGCTTTTGAGTCTTGACTGTGCGACCAACGAATGTTATAAATTATGTTTCGAGAATAATCGGAGAAACCACGTTCGCTGTTTATTAAATTTTCGTAACGTAGGGCAAAATTACCTCTGTATTTATAGCGTTTATTATATGCATTTTCAATACGTAAACCATAACTACCGTTGGTGTAATAATCGCCCATTACAGCCAAATCTACATAGTCGTTTATGGCGAAATAGTAGCCTCCATTTTGTAAAAAGAATCCACGTGTATTATTTTCTCCAAATGTAGGGAAAATAACCCCAGATGTGTGGGTTTCGCTTTGAGGGAAAAAACCAAAGGGCAGACCTAACGGAGTTGGCACGTCGTAAATAAACAAATTGGCAAAACCAGTTACAATTTTTTTACCAGGTACAATTTTAGCTTTTCTAAGTTTTATATAGTATTCTGGGTCTTCTAAGTTATCGGATGTTGTGTATTTTGCATTTTTTAAAAAATAAACAGAATCGTTTTCTTTTTTAGTAATATTAGCAATAACAGTTCCTTCACCTTGAGCCGTTTTAGAATTGTAAATTAAGGCTTTTTTCGATTTTGTGTTAAATAAAATAGAATCTGGTTCTACTTCGTTATTCGATTGTTTAAAAACGGGTTTTTGCGTATAATTTCCAGTAGAATCAACAATACCCTTTGCATACACGGTATTGTTTACATGATCGATTATTATCATGCCCGCTTTAATATTCATATCGCCATAATCAATCGAAGCATTATTATATAAATACAGTTTGTGGTCTTTTTGGCTAAATCGCGTATAATCATCAGCATGGTAAACTACCTTATGCTCAAGCAATTCTTTTTTTGGTTTAACCGAGTCTATTATAGTAGAATCTTGTTCAATTTCTATATCCGTAAGCTCTAAAGTAGTAAGAGAGTCTGTTTCTTTCAACACTACCTCTTTTTCTGTGCGCTTAATGCTTGGGTTCTTTTTTGGGATGTCTTGTGCATAGCTTAACATGTTAATAAACATTGTAAAACTTAATGCAAAAAGTATTTTAATGTTGTTTGTACGCAACGCTTTTAAATGTATTTTTGTAAAAGTATGGCTCGGTTTTTGAATTGCCAAAATTACATATATTTTTCTGGGATTGATTTAATATTTAATTAAAAATTTTAATTAATAAAATTCCGTTTTTTTATAGAGTGCAAATATTAACTTTAATTCGTATTCTTTCAAAAAAAAGTATAAATTTTAATAAACCGTGTTATAAATAAATATTCATGGAACTATATAAAAAAAACAAAATTCATTTTTTAAAAACGTCGCGAGTATACCTTTTCGTATGCTTTATAATAGTATTAACATTTTCTTCATTTAAGGCACAAAGTAAAACTTATCAAAATAAAGAATTTGTTGTGGTTCTTGATGCAGGTCATGGCGGCAAGGATTCTGGTAATACTGGAAGCGGTTATAAAGAAAAGGATATTGCTTTAAAAGTGGTTTTACAAGTAGGTAAGGTATTAGAGAAAAACCCTAATATTAAAGTGATATATACACGAAAAACCGATAAGTTTATAGATCTTTTTGTGCGTGGTAAAATAGCAAATAAGGCAAATGCCGATTTGTTCGTGTCGGTGCATTGTAATGCGCACAAGCCAGGATCTACTGCTCACGGTACCGAAACTTTTGTTTTAGGAACGCATAGAAACGAAACCAATTTTAATGTTGCTAAAAACGAAAATTCCGTAATTTTTATGGAAGACGATTACGAAAAAAACTATAACGGGTTCGATCCTAATTCTCCAGAATCTGTTATGAGTATTCTTTTAAGTCAGGAAGAGTATTTAGACCAAAGTATTATGTTGGCAAGTGCTATTCAAAAAAAGTTTACTAATGACTTAAAACGTAAAAATAGAGGTGTAAAACAAGCCGGATTTATTGTATTGCATCAAACAGTAATGCCCAGTGTTTTAGTTGAATTAGGCTTTTTAACTTACAAACAAGAAGGTGCTTACCTAAATTCTTCTCGAGGGCAATTACAGATTTCTTCTGCTATTACCGATGCTATTTTAGATTATAAAAAGAAATTAGATGGCAATGTTGAAACTATTTTTGAAGATCATAGCACAGGTTCTCAAAATATTTCGGAAAATGGCGTTTCTTTTAAAATTCAAATTGCAGCAAGCTCTAATGCGCTGGAAACGAAACCTTATAATTTTAATGGTTTAAATAATATTTCCAGAATAAAGGAAGGTAACCTTTATAAATATTTTTATGGGCATACCACTAATTATGAGCAAACTAAAACCTTAGAAGAAGAAGCAAAGAAAAAAGGGTACAGGTCATGCTTCGTTGTGGCTTTTAAAGATGGTAAGAAAATAGAAATTGTAGATGCCTTAAAATCGCAGGCTAATTAATAATGTTTCTTTTTAAATTTGTTTTAAATTTGTTTAAAAACTATTATTTTGAAAATATCAAAAGAAATCAAAACAGGCGTTTTAGTTGTATTAGGAATTCTCCTTTTTATTTTTGGATTTAATTATTTGAAGGGACAAAACTTACTGGATTCTAACAATGTTTACTATACCGAGTTTAATTATAATGCTTTAACACCATCTTCTATTGTAACAGTAAAAGGAAATCCCGTTGGTAAAGTCAGTAAAATTGAGTACGATTTTAAAACTGGCAAAACTAGAGTTGCTTTTTTTGTAAACGAGCAGTTAGAATTTACTAAAAAAAGTAAAATTCGAATGTACGAAACTGGGCTTATGGGAGGTAATGGTTTAGCCATTATTATTAGTAAAGAAGGCGAATTGGCAAAACCAGGCGATGTACTTGAGTCGGAAGTTGAAGTAGGATTAGTTTCGAGTTTATCAAAAAACTTTTCTGGTTTAAGCAGCGATTTAGATCTTACACTAAAATCTGCCGATACACTAATGTCTAGCTTAAATAAGTTGGTTAAGGACGATAGCAATCAAGGATTAAAAGCGACAATTTATGAGCTTAATCAAACACTGAAGTCTTTTAAAGGAACCTCAAATTCTGTAAATAGTTTAATTGGAAAAAATGATGAATCTATTGAGGAATTATTAGCTAATTTCAAAGCTATGAGTGCCGAATTGTCTGTTGTTGTTTCCGAATTAAAAGAGGCAAATTTAGGCAATACCATTACAACCCTAAACAGTACATTAACAAACTTAAATGGTGTTTTAGAAAAGGTAAATAAAGGCGACGGAACCTTAGGTAAACTTTTAGAAGACGAAGGATTATACAATAATTTAGAAGGGGCAACAAAAGAATTAGAAGCATTACTTCAAGATATTAAGTTACATCCAAAACGTTATTTTAGGATTTTATCGAAAAAAGAAATACCTTACGAGGAACCAAATAACTAATAAACTAACTAAACTGAATGAAATTTATCCCTAATATCCTTTTTTTAATAGCATTAATTACGGGAATAGTTTTTTTTGCTAAAAATGTAAAAAAACTTATTCGTAATATTAAATTAGGTCAAGATGTCGATGTTAGCGGCAATAAGTCGCAACGTTGGAAAAACATGGCGATGATAGCCCTAGGACAAAGCAAAATGGTGCGCAGACCAGTAGCAGGTATTCTGCATATAATTGTTTATCTAGGCTTTATAATTATTAATATAGAAGTTTTAGAAATTATTATTGATGGTATATTTGGTACCCATCGTGTTTTTTCATTTCTAGGAAGTGTTTACGGTTTTTTAATTGGTAGCTTCGAAGTTTTGGCTGTTTTAGTAATAATATCAATTTTAGCTTTTTGGGCGCGCCGAAATATTATAAAAATAAAACGTTTTTGGAAAAGCGAAATGAAAGGCTGGCCAAAAAATGATGGAAATTACATTTTATATTTCGAGCTTGTTTTAATGAGCCTATTTTTGGTAATGAATGCCACCGATCTTCATTTTCAAACCATGAATTCGGGTAACGTAATCAGTCAATTTATTGCGCCTATATTTTCTGGTTTATCAGAAGGAGTGCTTCATATAATTGAGCGTAGTGCTTGGTGGTTGCATATTCTGGGTATTTTGGTGTTTTTAAACTATTTATATTACTCAAAACATTTACATATTTTATTAGCTTTCCCGAATACATTTTATGCAAAATTAACTCCTAACGGGCAATTTAATAACTTGGAAGCAGTTACAAATGAAGTAAAAATGATGATGGATCCTAACGCAGATCCCTTTGCAGCTCCGGCCGAAGGAGACGACGATGATGTACCTGCAAAATTTGGGGCTTCAGATGTTGCCGATTTAAACTGGGTACAACTTCTTAATGCTTATACCTGTACGGAATGTGGAAGGTGTACTAGCGAATGTCCGGCAAACTTAACAGGAAAGAAACTATCTCCGCGTAAAATAATGATGGACACGCGTGATCGCTTAGAAGAAGTTGGTAAAAATATCGATGCAAATAATGGTGAATTTAAGGATGATGGTAAACAGCTTTTAGACGATTACATAACTCGCGAAGAACTTTGGGCTTGTACAACTTGTAACGCCTGTGTCGAGGCTTGTCCGGTAAGTATTAATCCGCTGTCAATAATTTTAGATATGCGTCGTTATTTAGTTATGGAACAAAGTGCGGCTCCAACCGAGTTAAACAATATGATGACCAACATTGAAAATAACGGAGCCATGTGGCCATATAATCAAATGGACCGATTAAACTGGAAAGACGAATAATGTATGAAAACCCAACTTACCATAGCGTTAATGTTGTTTTTGGCTTTTTGCCGACTACATGCGCAGGTAGGTTATCAACGTGATTCGCTCCAAATTAAAGCATATGCTACCATAGATTATATAGATGGAAATGCAACTGCTATTAAAGTAAAACATGTGTTTTGCGACTATTGTTCAGAATATCAAAAAGAAAAAATATCGGAAGAAGCGAAACGACAAACTTTTTTAATTAGAAATGCAAAAGGTGTTCGAATGTTAAATGGTGTTTATCGACACGCCGTTTATATTCGAGTTTCTAAAGAAGACTTTGCCAATTTAAAAGAAGAAGAGGAGGAAAGTGAAAACCAAGATGAATCCAACAAAAACACATCAAATAAATATTAAAATGAAGTATTTTAAATTATTGTTTTTAACATTAGTATTATGTTTTACTTGTCAAGGTTTTGCACAGAGCAACACTTCCGAGGTTACAGAAATAAAAACTATTGCAAATGCTATGTTAAACGATGTGGCAACAAAAAATTATGATGCACTTATAGATAAAATGCACCCGAAGGTTTTTAGCATTGTACCAAAAGAGTCTTTAAAAGAAATTTTTAAAAGTACTTTTGAAGGTAATGGAGCGGTGTCCATAGATATGCCTGAGGAAAAACCAGACTTTAAAGTATCTGAGGTATTTAATATACAAGATACCTTAAAATATGCTTTTATTTCATATGATATGAAAATGAAAATGACTTTTAAAGAGCAAGAGTTTGATGAAGCTTCGCAAGACATGATGAAAAATATTATGAAAGCGAAAGGCATGGAAGTAAATTTTATTTCTAATAATACACTTGATGTTTTTGCTAATAATAGCATGACTATAGCTTTAAAAGATAAGGCAAGTAATAACGAGTGGACGGTTTTAAATTACGATGCCGATTCACCGTTGGTGTATCAAATTTTACCTTCAGAATTGTTAGAAAAAGCTAAAGAATACAAGCAAAATTTAATGCTTGAAAGCACAAAAAAATCAGAATAGTACCATGAGCGAAACATTAATAGTACCAACTATGGCCGATTTAATGGCTGCAGGAAAAACACCAGAAATACTTTTTTGGGTTGGTTCTGCGGGTAGTTACGACGATAGAGCAAAAAAAATTACAAGAGCATTTGTTAAAATTTTAAATAAAGCCAATGTAGATTTTGCCGTTTTAGGAACTGAAGAAAGCAGTACTGGTGATGCAGCAAAACGTGCCGGTAATGAGTTTTTGTTTCAAATGCAGGCCGTAACTAATATAGAAGTTTTAAATGCCTACGAAGTAAAAAAAATAGTAACAGCCGATCCGCATTCGTATAATACAATAAAAAATGAATACCCAGAATTAGGTGGTAAATACGAGGTGTTGCATCACACGCAATTTATTAAGCAATTGTTCGATGAAGGCCGAATAAAGCCCTCAACAAAAACCTATAATGGCACACGCGTAACATTCCACGATCCGTGTTATTTAGGACGGGCCAATGGTGTTTACGAAGTACCTCGAGATTTATTAAAATTGGCAGGCGTAGAATTGGTAGAAATGAAACGCCATAAACGAACCTCATTATGTTGTGGAGCTGGTGGGGCACAAATGTTTAAAGAACCAGAAAAAGGAGATAAAGATGTAAATGTGCTTCGTACAGAAGATGCTCTTAAAACGAATCCTAAAATTATTGCTACTGGTTGTCCATATTGTAATACAATGATGACCGACGGAATAAAATTTAAAGAAAAAGAAAGTGAAATTGCGGTTTTAGATATTGCTGAAATTATAGCGAATTCACAAGATTTATAACATTTTATGCAAAGCATCGTCTAAGCATATCACATTTAAATAAAAATGCTAGTAGATTTTAATACATTACCAGAAACTTCAAGAGTTTGGATATATCAATCTAACCGTTCTTTTACAGAAGAAGAACTTCATGAAATACAAGATAAATTAAATGTTTTTATTGAAAGCTGGACCGCTCATGGAAGCGATTTACAAGCGGCTTATACCATAAAATATAAGCGCTTTATAATTATAGGATTAAACCAAGATCTTAACAAAGCTACAGGTTGCTCTATTGATGCGTCTGTCCGTTTTATCCAAGATTTAGAACAAACCTATAAGGTAGATTTAATGGATAAAATGAATGTATCTTATAAACAAGGTGAGTTTGTAGCGTATAAATCACTTACCGATTTTAAAAAAATGGCTAAGGATAAAGCCATTTCAAAAAAAACAATTGTATTTAACAACCTTGTTGCTAATATAGCCGAATTTAATGAAAATTGGGAGGTACCAGCAAGCGAGAGTTGGCATAGTCGTTTTATTAAATAATTTAAAAGTAATTTACCTTAAAAAACTTTTATAATTCAATAAGAATAGGCATTTTTACAGCTTATTACAGTTTTAATAAATTATGGCTAACGATATTTTTTTACTGAATATTTCAGGACAAGATAAACCAGGTTTAACAGCAGAATTAACTAGTGTTTTAGCAACTTACGATGGTAAAATACTAGATATTGGTCAGGCGAATATACACGATACCTTGTCTTTAGGTTTAATGTTCGAAATTGAGTCTGGCGAAAAATCTTCTGCAGTTCAAAAAGAATTACTTTTTAAAGCTTACGAACTTGGTGTAACCGCTAAATTTTCACCTATTTCTTTGGCTAATTACGAAGATTGGGTTAGCCAACAAGGTAAAGACCGCTACATTGTAACCATTTTGGGCGAAAAGCTTGCCGCGAACCAAATTGCAGAAGTTACCAAGGTTATTTCAGAAAAAAACTTAAATATCGATGCTATTAAGCGATTAACTGGGCGTTTATCGTTGGTTAAAGCAGAAGAATATCCTCGAGCTTCAATCGAATTGTCTATTCGTGGACGTTTGGAAAAAAAATCGGATTTAACCGAGAAATTCATGCAAATTTCACGCGATTTAGATGTGGATATTGCGTTTCAAGAAGATAATATTTACCGTCGTAACCGCCGTTTGGTGTGTTTCGATATGGATTCTACACTTATTCAAACCGAAGTTATCGACGAGTTAGCAGAACTTGCAGGAGTTGGTGAACAAGTAAAAGCTATTACCGAAGCAGCCATGCAAGGCGAAATAGATTTTAACGAGAGTTTTAAACGCCGTATGAAACTTTTAAAAGGTTTAAGCGAGGAAGTGTTGCAAGGTGTTGCCGAAAGATTACCTATAACAAAGGGTGCTCGACGTTTAATAGATACTTTAAAAAGCTACGGTTTTAAAACTGCAATACTTTCTGGTGGTTTCACTTATTTCGGACATTATTTACAAAAAGAACTTGGTATCGATTATGTATATGCCAACCAATTGGAAATTAAAGATGGCGCTTTAACCGGTAACTATTTGGGCGATATTGTTAATGGCGCTAAAAAAGCCGAATACTTAAAAGAAATTGCCGATAAAGAAGGTATTCATATTAATCAAACCATTGCAGTTGGCGATGGTGCTAACGACTTGCAAATGCTAAATCTTGCAGGGTTAGGTATTGCTTTTCATGCTAAACCAAAGGTGAAGGATAATGCGCAAAGCTCAATTTCTAGTATTGGACTCGATGGCGTATTGTATTTGTTAGGCTACCACGATAGGCATATCGATTTGTAATTATAAAGGGTTAATTATTTCTTTATAAATCTATCTTAAAGTCTTTTAAACTTCTTTTTAAAAGTATTATTTTGGCATGATTATTTATGTAATAATGCTATTACATCATAATTATTAATTAATACTTTTTATGCGTTATTTAGTTTCTAGTATACTATTTTTTCTAATTTCTTTTTGTGCTTATAGCCAGTCAATAAATCCATTATTGGCCGAAGATGTCGAAGCTCAAAAAAAATGGGTCGATAGTGTATACAATGCCATGACTTTACAGGAAAAAGTTGGGCAATTGTATATGGTTCAGGTAATGTCTAACCAAAATGAAACCAAACAACGAGAAATAATCGATATTATAAATAAACACCACATTGGTGGTATTATTTATTCGCTTGGTGGTCCTGTTAGCCAAGCCAAATTGAATAACGAATTACAAGCATTGTCTAAAATTCCGTTATTAATTGGTATGGATGCCGAATGGGGATTAAGCATGCGGCTAGATTCTACTTATGCTTTTCCTTGGAATATGACACTTGGTGCTATTAAAAACAAAGCATTAATAGAACAAACAGGAAAACATATAGGCGAGCATTGTAAACGATTAGGTGTGCATTTTAATTTTGCTCCAGATGTCGATATTAATACCAATCCCGATAATCCTATTATAGGAAACCGATCCTTTGGTGAAGATCGTAACAATGTTACCGAAAAAGCTTCGGCATTTTTAAAAGGCATGCAGGGAGCTGGTGTTTTAGGAAATGCAAAACATTTTCCTGGGCATGGCGATACCAATCAAGATTCTCATAAAACACTACCATCAATTAGTTTTTCCGAAAAGCGCATCGATTCTATAGAGCTTTATCCGTACAAAAAATTAATAAACGACGGACTTGCAAGCGTTATGGTGGCACATTTAAATGTACCGAGTTTAGATGCTTCTGGGGTGCCTTCATCTTTATCTAAACCTATTGTAACGGGTATTTTAAAAGAAAAATTAGGTTTTAAAGGATTAATTTTTACTGATGCTTTAACTATGAAAGGTGCAGCAAATTTTGATGAAGTTGGAGCGATCGATTTAGCCGCATTTAAAGCTGGGAATGATGTGATGTTAATGTCTGAAGATGTTGAAAAAGGCGTGTCTAAAATTATTGAAGCTTATAATAAAGGTGATATAAGTGAAGAACGATTAGCGTATTCTGTAAAAAAGATTTTGCAAGCGAAATACAAAGTTGGGTTGCATAATTACGAACCAGTTGGGTTGTATAATTTAACAAAGGATTTAAATAGATTAAGCGACGACATATTGTATGAAGAGCTTATGGAAAATGCCATAACTCTGGTTCAAAATCGATTAAATGTGGTTCCTATTCAAAATTTAGAGCAACAAAAATTAGCTTATGTTGGTTTAGGTGACGCTAGTGGCGAAGTATTTTTTAATGCTTTAAAACGTTATGCAAAAATTCATAAAATAGAAGCAGATACGCCCAATAATTTTGACGATTTAACTTCTAAATTACAAGCTTACAACACCGTTATTATTGGTTTACATCGTTCCAACGATTCGCCCTGGAAACCTTATAAATTCACTAGCGATGAAATAGCTTGGATAGAGTCTATAGCCAAAACTCATAAAGTAATTTTGGATTTATTTGTAAAACCATATGCACTTATGGATTTAAAAAATATCGATGAAGTAGAAAGCATTTTGGTAAGTTACCAAAATAGTGATACAGCGCAAGAAACATCGGCCGAAATTATTTTTGGAGCACTTGGAGCAAAAGGAAATCTGCCAGTTTCGGCTGGCGACCATTTTGTGGTTGGCGAAGGTTTACCTACAATAGCTGTAAAGCGATTGGGCTATAGTTTCCCTGAACGCGTAGGGGTGAATTCTGAAAAATTAAATCGCATTGATTCTGTTGCCAAAGTAGCGGTAGATTCTATGATGACACCAGGTATTCAATTGCTGGTTGCTCGCGAAGGAAAAGTTATTTACAACAAAAATTTTGGTAAGCATACTTATAAAGGTCATGAAAAAGTGGGGTTCGATGATATTTATGATTTAGCATCATTAACAAAAATTTTGTCCACATTACCTTTGTTAATGGAACTTGAAGAGCAAGGTGTTATTAATTTAGATACGAAATTGTCAACCATTTTACCAGAATACAAATCGTCGAACAAGGCCAACGTTACAATAAAAACTATGTTGTCGCATTATGCCCAGTTACGCCCTTGGGAGCCGTTTTATTACAAAACGTTAGACTCTGTTACCAGACGACCAAGTGACAAATATTATAGAAACCAACGTAGTGAGGCTTTTAATGTTGAAGTTGCTAAGAATTTGTATTTACGTACTGATTATCAGGATTCTTTACCCGAAATTATTAAAGATTCTGAGTTGTTAAGTAGGTTAAGATATAGGTATAGCGATTTTCCATATTATATTTTAAAGAAATTTATAGAACAACATTACGACCAATCGTTAGATGAATTGATTCAATCACATTTTTACGAGCCTTTAGGAGCAAATTATACCATGTATAATCCTTATAAGCGCATAAGTAGTAAAAAAATTGTACCGACAGAGATTGACGATTATTATCGCTATCAAGAGGTTCGTGGTTATGTTCATGATATGGGAGCCGCAATGCAAAATGGGGTTGGAGGTCACGCAGGCGTGTTTAGCAATGCCAACGATGTCGCAAAAATTATGCAAATGTATTTACAAAAAGGCTTTTATGGCGGTAAACAGTATTTAAAACCTTCAACGGTCGATAAATTTAATACCTGCTATTTTTGTGAAAATTATAACCGACGCGGAGTTGGGTTCGATAAACCTCAATTAGGAGATTCTGGGCCAACATGTGGTTGCGTTAGCATGTCTAGTTTTGGGCATTCAGGGTTTACAGGAACTTACACTTGGGCAGATCCGGAGGAAGAATTAGTGTATGTGTTTTTAGCAAATAGAACGTATCCAACTTCGGCTGGTAAAAATTTATTATTACGAGAAAATATTAGAACCGAAATTCAACGTTTAATTTACGAAGCTATAGAAGATTAAAAACTTAGCTATTTTAGTATATAAAATTTAGAAGATGAAAATAGGAATCGTGTGCTACCCAACTTTTGGAGGTAGTGGTGTAGTGGCAACAGAGTTAGGGTTAGAGCTTTCTAAACGCGGCCATGAAGTACATTTTATAACATATAATCAACCCGTAAGATTAGAGTTAATTAGTAACAATGTACATTATCACGAGGTAAATGTGCCAGAATATCCATTATTTCACTATCAGCCGTATGAGTTAGCTTTATCGAGTAAATTAGTGGACATGGTAAAGCTTTATAAAATAGATATTCTTCATGTGCATTATGCAATTCCGCATGCTTATGCTGCTTATATGGCGAAAAAAATGCTTCGTGAAGAAGGTATTTTTGTTCCTATTGTAACTACGCTTCATGGTACAGATATAACGCTCGTTGGAAATCATCCATTTTACAAACCTGCTGTTACATTTAGTATCAACAAATCAGATGCTGTTACGGCGGTTTCCCAAAGTTTAAAAAACGATACACTTCGACTATTTGATATTCAACGTGAAATTAGCGTAGTTCCAAATTTTATAGATTTAGAAAAATATGGCGATCACTTTACAGATTGCCAGCGAAGTATGATGGCAAAACCTGAAGAACGTATTATAACGCATATAAGTAATTTACGTCCGGTAAAACGCGTGCAAGATGTAATTTCGGTGTTTTATAATATTCAAAAGGAAATGCCAGCAAAGTTAATGTTGGTAGGCGAAGGGCCAGAACGTGAAAAAGTAGAACAACGTTGTAAAGAACTGGGTATTTATGAGAAAGTAGCATTTCTTGGAAAAAGTAATGAAATCGATAAGATTTTATGTTACAGCGATTTATTTCTGTTACCTTCTGAGGCTGAAAGTTTTGGTTTAGCAGCTTTAGAAGCAATGAGTTCTAACGTGCCTGTAATTTCTAGTAATGCAGGTGGAATTTCTGAAGTAAATAAACAAGGGGTTACAGGGTTTTTAAGTAATGTGGGTGATATTGATGATATGACAAAAAATGCGCTTTACATTTTAAAAGATGAAAAACGTTTAGAGACTTTTAAAGCAAATGCTAGAGCTGAAGCTTTAAAGTTTGATTTACATACTATTGTGCCACAATACGAAGCTATTTATGAAGATACATTGAGTAAATGCTTGGTATTGTAAAAACTAAATCCTAGCTTTTAACCATTCTTTAAACTCAAAAAAGTTTTGTGGCGCTACACCGTGACCAACAGGAAACTCGTTGTATTTATGTTTTATATTTAAATGCGTTAAAAACGGCGGTGTTTGTTGTGCCCAAGTAACTGGAATAACTTGATCTACGCTACCATGAGAGGTGTAAACATCTAAATTACTATAATCTTTAGTTTCTATATCTTCAGGTAAAATATCTTTGTTAATATAACCACTTAAACCAATAACGTTTTTTACTTTTTCAGGATAAGTTAATGCTACCGAAAAACTTAAAATACAGCCTTGGCTAAAACCTAAAAGTGTTACATGGTTTTTATTTACCGGATAAGTTTCAACCGCTTTATCAATAAAATTGGCAATTAAATCGCGCGATTGTATGGCTTGTTCGTTATCGCTCCATTTTCCTTTTTCAGCATCAAAATTTATAGCATACCAAGCATTACCATAAGGTTGCATTGGGTAAGGTGCTCGTACCGAAATAATAAACAATTCTTCTGGCAATTCTGTCGCAAAGGAGAACAAATCGTTTTCATCGCTTCCATAGCCATGAAACATGATTAATAAAGGCGCGTTTTCTTTTAAACTTGATGGTCTTGTAATGTGATAAAGTGGGAGAGATGTATTCATAATATTAGCTACCTAAATTTGCAAAAAGTTTTTGATATAAATTACCAATTAAAGGCACTGCAACAGCTTTTTTACCAACAGCATTGGCAAATCCGAAGATAAATAGCACACAAAAAAACAGATAAAAACCTAAAGTGGCGTACCAACTGTCAAAATTTCCAATAACATAGCCTAAAACAAAAAAGGTTAACCATAAACCAAGGGCTTGCCTTATATGGAAACTAGCAAAATTACTAGGCTTTTCGCTATTCATGTAATACGAATAAATCGTTCCAAAAATGGTAATATAACTTATTATTGCTTTTTTATGGCCGGCTTCAATATCTGGAGTTGTCATTAAATTTTAGTTTAAATATGCTTGGTTATTTGCTATTATGCCATATACCTTTCCTTTTAAAGTTTCGTTTTCAAAAATGGCATTTTTAGAGGTTGAAACCACATTATTCTTAGTAAATGTATATTTCTGGTCTGGGTTGAATAAAGTTAAATCCGCTTTTGCTCCTATGGATATTGGTTGTTTTTTCAAACCAAAACGTTTTGCACCTTTGGTTAGTAACTCAACAGTTTTTTTAAGCGTAAATATATTTTGTAAGGCCCCAAAAGCGCTTTCTAAACCTATAGTTCCATATGCAGCATGGTCGAATTCTATTTTCTTTTGTTCCACATCAATAGGGGTGTGGTCGCTAGTAACAAAATCTATTGTGCCGTCTTTTACCGCTTCAATTAAAGCATCAACATCGGTTTGTGTGCGTAATGGTGGCATCACTTTATAATTGGTATCAAAGTCAGTTAAAACATCATCTGTAAAATATAAATTGTGAATCGCCACACTACAAGTTACATCTAATTTTTTCTGTTTTGCTTCCCGAATTAAGGCCACCGATTTTGCCGTTGAAATCGTTGGAATATGCAGTTTTCCACCGGTGTATTCTAATAAAAATAAATCGCGGGCTACATGTAATTCTTCAGCTAAAGCGGGAATACCTTTTAAGCCTAATTTAGTGCTCGTTATATGCTCGTTAACAACACCTTTTCCTGCTATTTTACGCTCAAAAGGAAACGAACAAACTAATCCGCCAAAATTACTAGCGTATTGCAAGGCTATTTTAACTAAGTTTGGGTTTTCAATAGGTTTTTTATAGTCGTAAAACGCTACAGCACCTGCGGTGTGCATATCGTAAAGTTCGGCTAAATCTTCGCTCTCACTTTTTACGGTAAGGGCACCAATTGGCAATAAATTTACAATGTTGTTCGCCGATTTTGCATTTATAAAAGTGATGTCGGCATTCGAATCGATTACTGGATTTGAATTTGCATTTAAAGCAATACTTGTAAATCCAGATGATGCTGCAGTTTTTAACCCGTTGGCAATAGTTTCGCGTTCTTCGTAACCGGGTTCTCCAAAACTCACACTACTATCGAACCAACCTTGCGATACATGAAGGTTTTTTAATGAAACTTCCTCGTAGTTTTTCGAGTTTTCAATAGTTTTATCAATTTGGGTAATTACACCATTTTCAATTAAAATATCTTGAGTGGTGTTGTGAAAATCACTCTTAGAATCTAGTATTGTAGCAGATTTTACAAGTATGTTCATTTAAAGTATTTTAATATGAGCATTTCAATTAGCAATAATGCTAGCGCAAAAATAACAAACCATTTCCATAGCGCATTAACATTTGTGTTACTTTTTATGGTATCGAAAATATCATTAATTGAATTGCTGTAATTTATGTTTTCAAGAATTGATAAATCGCCGTAAACCAAATCACTTTCATCGCGGTTATAATTAAAGCTAACATTGCTAATGGTTTCTGTTTGTTGGTTTACGTTGTAGGTTCCAGAAACTTCAGGATTTTCATGAGTTGTAACCACAACTTTATTGTTAAAATATTGTTGCTTTGGAATTAAGTTGATGTCTTTATTAACTAGGGTAAGTACTTCGTCCTGTTGTAATTTTGTGTCAACATCAATGGTGTTTTCTGTACCAATTTGGTAATAAAGTTTAGGTATTTTAAAGCTTTGTTTCCCAATGTTATAAAGCGTTGGTACAATAAGAGGCGAATTTTTAAAGTTTGAATTTTTACTATTAAAGGCCGAAGCAAACACGTAAGTATTTTGGCGCTGACCCAGAAATAAACTCTTATCTTCAAACTGTAAAACCGGAGCTATTCCTGCCGAAGCTATTTTGTAAAAACTATTTACTTTTGGGTATTGAAAGTTGTTTACTTGTTTTTCGAAAACACCATTATTAAAAAGTGAATGCCCGTAATTTATGGTTGTTATGCGTTTTTCGGAAGCAATGAAACTTGAATAATTAAATTGAAAGCCATTTAAAAACGGGTTGTAAGCATCAATATTTGTGTTGGTTGATGGAATTACAATTAAAGCACCACCTTGATTGGTAAATTGCTTTAAAGTTGCGGTTAAAGAAACAGGTATACTATTCAACTCATTTAAAACAATTAAATTTTGTTCGCTAATACTGTTGTAATTTAGTTGGTTTTCGGGTGTAGAGGAATAATTAAATTCATCTTTTGTAAAAATACGTTTTAAGAAGCTGTCGTTAGCGCCATTTATGGATAAAACATTAATTTTTTTTGTACTGTTGATGTTAAAAAATAAAGTGTTATCAAAATCTAAGCTCGAATCATCAATTTCTATTTTACCGTTTATAACCTGGTTTGCAGGAAGCGAAAAGGTAGTTTCGGCTTCTTGATTAATTGACACTGATGTTTTGGCAACGAGTTTATCTCCATTAAACAAAGAAATCGGTAAGTTTTCAACCGAAATACCACTATTTTTTAAAAGTACTTTAAGCTCGATTATGGTTGCTGTGGTTTTACTAATATAAGCACTATCAATGGCAATGTTGTTGGTATTTACAGGTTGTAATTTTACCAAATGTAATTGTGTAAGTGAATCGTTTTCTGCTTCAAGATTTAAATTACTTTTCTGAAAATCGCTGATCATCAGAAAGTTTTTAAGTGTATTTTTTTTATTAGAAAAACTCGACTTTCCTTGTAATAAAATGGCATTAAGATTTGTAGTGTTTGCTGAATAATTTAGCTGTAACAAATCGTTTTTTATGGCCTTTATTGTCGTGTTTTTAAAGCTCGTATTGTTTGTGAAAATTGAAATGTTTTCGTCTTCAGGAATATTTGTAATTAAGTCTTGAATGGCGCGTTTAAACAATTCGCCTTTAGGCCCTTTGGCCTGCATGCTAAAGGAATTGTCTATATAAATTACGGTTTCCTTTTCAGCTTTAAAGGTGTTGGTTTTAGCAATAAATGGTTGCGCAAAAGCCAGTACTAATGCCGCTAAAAGCAATAACCTAGTTAAAAGCAATAGCCATTTTTTTAATTGTTTGTTTTTTCGAGTTTGTTGTGTGGCTTCTTTTAAAAAGGCCACATTGGTAAATGCAATTTTTTGAAACTTTCGAAGCTGAAAAAGATGAACAATAATAGGGATGAGCAGAAGAAAAAGAGTGTAAAGAATTTCGGGGTGTTTAAACTGCATTCCTATTTATTATTTTTCAAATATAGAAAATGCATACGACAAATTTTATTAACAAAAGAAAATATAATCAATTACAGGTTGCTTTTTTATGGTTGCCATGTATTTATGGATTTCTTTTTGTGCAATTTTATTAGCTACGGTGACGATACTTTGCGAATTTTTAACCGAAGCTAAATTCATAAAAGGTTGTAATGTAACACCATAAATTGCTTTTCCAATTTTGTTTGGGTTATCGCAAATCCAAGTAAACGGAATATTCTTTTCTACCAAGGTTTTCGCAATGAGTTTACCTTTGTGACCTGCACCCCAAATTACTAAATTTTTATTAGGATTATAATCGATGTCTAAAAAGTGCATTAATTTTAAATCGATAAAATGGTTTAAGGCATAATGCTCATGGGTTCGCGAGGTTCGGTAGCTATAATCGCGCCAGTAATGCAGTAATTGGTTACTTGGTATGCATTTGTATTTATTTTTATAAAACCTAAATGTTAGGTCGTAATCTTCTGGGTATACATTGGGGTTAAAGGCGCCGCATTCTATTAAATCCTCACGATGCAGCATCCAACATGGTGAAGCGATAACGCATTCTTTATAAATTTCGTTGTAATTGCTTCCGGTTTTCGTGAGGTTGTTAATCCAAGTTTCATATTGTTGGTAACCGTCGCTAATACCAGCATCAGAAAAATATTTTACTAATCCGGTGGCTACGTGTTTTTTTCCGTGTGTTTTCAGTTGGTTTACTAATGCTTCAAGTTTATTATCCGTCATAATATCATCGCTATCCATTCGGGTAATAAATTCGCCAGTACTGGTTTTAAAAGCGAGTTTTAAGGCATCGATAATGCCATTTCCTGTGTTTTTAAGTAACTTTATTCTCGGCTCATTTTCCGCGAAAGCGTTAACCACATCATAACTATTATCGGTAGAATGGTCGTCGATAATAAGTAATTCCCAGTTTGTATAGTTTTGATTAATAATAGATTGGATACACTCGCCAATAAAGGCTTCGGTATTTTTAAACGGTGTTAATATGCTAACTAAGTTTTTTTGCATTTGGCGAATATACAGAATTCTCATTTTAACATAATGTTAAGAGGAATAACAGTAACATATTGGTACTTTGCACGTCACATAAAAATAAACTCTAAATAAATGAATATTAAATTTTTTCCTGCTTTAATTGCAGCAGGTATGGTATTAGCCAGTTGTGGCGGTGCAAAAATACCTGCCGATTTAGCTACTACTTTGCCAATTGAAACCTCAATTAATTTAACCAATGTAAGCGACGACAAGGCGCCTGTAACTATTAATCCAGGACGTTTTGTTACCGAAACGGTTACATACAGATTGCCAAGAGTAGTGCAAGGAACCTACGCTGTAAGTGATTTTGGTAAGTATGTAGATGATTTTAAAGCAATTGATTACAACGGAAACGAATTACCGGTAACAAAAGTTGATACGAATACATGGACAATAAGTAATGCTACACAATTAGACAAAATAACCTATTTAGTTAACGATACTTTTGATGAGGAAAAGGTGGGAGGAATTGGTAAAGAAGTGCCTTTTTCGCCTTCAGGTACGAACATAGAACCTAAAAACTATGTGCTAAACTTACATGGTTTTATTGGGTATTTCGATTCGTTAAAAAACAATCAGTATAAATTAGATGTTACGGCAGCGGCCGATTTTAATCGTACCTCGGCTTTACAAACCATAAATTCTATAACTAGTGAAGATGGTAAAACGCTTACCACAAGTTATTTTGCACCGCGTTATTTTGATATTACAGATAACCCAATGATGTATGGTAATTTAGATGTTGAAGAATTTGAAGTAGGCGATATAAAAATTGTTTTAAGTGTGTATTCACCAAATAAAGTGCATTCTGCAAAATCATTAAAAGAAACGGTTTTTAAAATGATGAAAGCCCAAAAAGCCTATTTAGGAGATATAAATTCTACACCGCGTTACGATATTTACTTGTATTTATCGGAAGGAAAGGAGGACTCGCCAAAAGGTTTCGGTGCTTTAGAGCATCACACGTCAACTGTAGTAGTTTTACCAGAAGCTATGGACGATGAAGCTTTAGCAGAAAGTATGACCGATGTGGTTTCGCATGAGTTTTTTCATATTGTAACGCCGTTAAGCGTGCATTCTGAAGATGTACATTATTTTGATTACAACAACCCAACCTTCTCGAAACATTTATGGATGTATGAAGGTATTACCGAATATTTTGCAACCTTGTTTCAAGTCGATCAAGATTTAGTTAGCGAAGAAGATTTTTATAATAAAGTTATGGAGAAAATTCAATTATCTAAGCAACGCTATAACGATGCGATGAGTTTTACCATAATGAGTGAAAATGTGCTAAAAGACCCTTACAAAGATCAGTATGCCAATGTGTACCAAAAAGGGGCTTTAATTGGTATGTGTATAGATATTTTAATGCGAGAAGAAAGTAACGGTAACCGTGGTGTTTTATCTTTAATGAAAGAATTATCGAATAAATATGGTAAAAACAAACCATTTGAAGATGATAAGTTAATTGAAGAAATTATTGCCATGACTTATCCTAGCGTTGGTGAATTTTTAAACACACACGTTGTTGGAGATACACCAATTAATTATAACGAATTTTTTAATAAAGTAGGTTTAGAAATTGCTGAAGGCAAGGTAGAAACCAATTATATTTTAATTAATGGCGTGCCAATTGTTAGCGGTAATCCTGAAAACGGAACCATATTTTTTACCGATGCTGTTGAAAAAAATAGTTTCTGGATAGATAATGGTGCGAAAGCAAACGATGTAATTAAAAGTGTTGGTGGTACAGAGTTAACAATGATGAATGCAAATTCTATACTACAACAAATATTTAGTTGGAAACCAGGAAGCGATGTTGAAGTGGTTTTAGTAAGAGATGGTGAAGAAAAAGTTATAAAAACTAAGGTTACAAAAACCTATACAACAGGTGAAGGACTTATGCCTAAAGCAGATGCAAGCGATGCGCAAAAAGCATTGCGTAAAGCTTGGTTAAAAGGGTAATATTTGCAACATATTATGATATTAAAAAGGCTGGAATTTTTCCAGCCTTTGTTTATTTTAAGATAGTAAATTTAAAGGTGGTACCTTCGTTTATTACTGATGTTACTTTAATAGTACCATTAAGTTTCGTAATAAGCGATTTTACTGTAAATAAACCAATTCCAGTGCCTTTATTACCGTGCTTATCGGCTTCATGGGCGGTATTAAATAAATCGAAAAGTGCTTCTTGTTTGTTTGGGTCTATGCCTTCACCGTTGTCTTTTACGTAAAAAATATGGTGTGTGTCATCGGCTTCATAATCAATGTAAACCACTGGTTTTTCTTTAAAGTTATATTTAAATCCGTTGTCGACCAAATTAAGTAGAATTTGCTCTAAAACGTAGGTGTTTACATTGTTAAGTGTTCCGTTATTTAGCAATTTAAAGTTGTTTTCGTTTAAACTTAAAATTGTCTTTATATTTAGGTAAACCTCTTTAAGTTTGGTTTCTTTTTTGTCTTTTTCTAGTAAAGCTTCGCTTTTGTAGTGTTTTAAAATGCCGTCTATATAAGCCCGAAGTGTATCGGCAGAATCTTCAATAAAATTTAAATACTCTAAATTTATTTTAGGGTAAGTTTCAATTAATTCAGTTTTAAATAAATGAGATAATGAAGTAATATTTGCTAGAGGTGATTTTAAATCGTGCGATACCTTATTAGCAAATGTTTTTAAAGTGTTATGGCGTTCTTCAAGCGATTCCAATGTTTCGTTAAGCTCTTTATTTTTTAAACGCAATTCAAATAAATTAACAACTTGCTTTGCCAAAATAACGAGAGCTTCTTTTTGTTTTTTATTGAGTTTACGTGGCTCAACATCATAAATGCAAAGTGTACCAAGCGCATAACCATCTGGGTTTATTAGCGGTACGCCTGCATAAAACTTTACATTGTTTTCGGTAATTATTGGGTTATCGAAAAAGCGACTATCTTTCGTGGCATCTTCAATAATAAAAATGGGGTTGTCATCTAGAATGGCATGACCACAAAACGAAATATTTCTTGGTGATTCATTAAACGTTAACCCATAGTGCGATTTTAAATAATTGCGTTCGGTATCTAACAATGAAATAATGGCAATGGGTACATTACAAATATTAGCTGTTAAATCTGTAATATTATCAAAATCGGGTTCTGGAGGAGTATCTAAAAGGTTATATTTCTTAACAGCTTCTAATCGTTTAGACTCGTTTTTAGGGAAATTGGGACTTTTCATAGTAAATATAGTAGGTAATATATTTACGTGAATATAAAACAAAGGGTTTCTATTAAGTGTTAAATTTTTCAAAAACTCCAAGTCCAAATAACGCAAAATCGTATTTCACAGGATCTTTTTTATTTAAAACACGTAAATTGTAATCTAGTTCGCTCAAAGCTTTAGCATCGTTTTGCTTTCTACTTAGTAAACCTAATTTACGAGCTACGTTGCCCGAATGTACGTCGAGCGGACAGGACAGCTGGCTAGGTGAGAGGCTGTCCCAAATACCAAAATCTACGCCAGCATTATCTTTTCTTACCATCCAGCGTAGGTACATATTTATTCTTTTTGCTGCCGATTTTTTTAAAGGATCGCTAATGTGTTTTTGTGTACGCGGTAAATGCTCAATTTCAAAAAATACTGTTTTAAATTTAGAAATGGCTTCTTGAAGATTTTTGCTATTAAGTTTATTAAAAAGCTGCTCTAAGCCATCGTGATTTTTATAAATGTTATGTAAAGCATTAATAAAGGTAATACAATCTGTACCGTTAAACGTTCGGTGTACAAAAGGTTCTAATTTTTTTAAATCTGTTTCTTTGTGGTTTATTACAAAATCGTGCGGTGCATTATCTAACAAAGCCATTAGTTTTTTTGCGTTATTTATGATGCTTTTTCGGTTACCCCAAGCTATAGTTGCTGTTAAAAAGCCTGAAATTTCAATGTCTTCCTTTTTAGAAAAGGCATGCGGAATTTGTATTGGATCGCTTTCAATAAATTTTGGGTTGTTGTAGGTTTCAACCTTTTCGTCTAAAAAATCTTTTAAATCTAAAATTGAGAAATTCTTATTCAATGTAAGTTTTTATTCAAAAATAACAACAGTTTACCAAATAGTTATTCAATGCGCATATAATTTTCGCCTAATTCAATTTGGCTAAACTTGTCCTTGTTTAATTCTAGTTTAAAATATACGTGATGACTATAAGCGCCATCAATAAATTTATTAACCACATTGTATCTAAAAACTAAATTTTTATGCCATGTGCTGTTTGTAATTACGAAAAATAATGTAAAATTATAATTAAAATGTTCATATTAAACATACAATTCGGCATAAAATAGCCGATGAAATACACGTTAATTTTTAAACAATCAAGTATTTACAGTTTTATTACAATATAATTTGCATTTTGCGTTATTTTCATATCAAAAAAACAAAATGTGATGTATAGAAGTTTACTTTTTATTTTAGGAATACTATTATTTAGTTGTGAAAATGAGCGTATTAGCAATGGAACTGATTCTGCTGCTGCGCTTGAAGCTTTAACAGAATATGTAACGGTTAATAAAGTATTTCAAGATGTTGGAAATAACAGCGGAGATAATATTTTAACTGCTGAAACTTCAGCTTCAGCGAAATCATCAAATATAAAAGATGAAGCTATTGTAACCATAGAACCTTTCGATTTAAGTACTTTTCCAAAAACAATTACTATCGATTATGGCGATGGAGTTTTAGGACGTGATGGTATTACTAGAAAAGGGATAATTACCATTATTTCTACGAATTGGTATCGTGTTGAAGGTAGCGTGCATACCACAACTTTTACTAATTTTTATCATAACGACTATAAAGTTGAAGGCATACATGTCGCAGAGAATTTAGGGGAGAATGATGATGACAATTTACAGTTTGAAGTGACTATTACTAATGGGAAAATAACCAACTTAGAAAACGAAAGTATAGAGTATACCGAAAATGTAATTAGAACGTGGATAGCAGGAGAAACTACACCTTTTAATATTTGGGACGACGAATATTTGTTTGAAGGTTCTCAGTTTGGAATAAGTTCAAAAGGTGTAAACTATAGCTTAACTACCGATGAAGCTTTACATTTTACCTTATTACCACGAAATATAGAATCTGGTATTCTTGATGTAACTTTAGGTATTTTTAGCGGAATAAAAATTGATTATACAGAGTCCACTATTACTATATTAGGGGTTTCTTATCCCTTTGGAGATTAAAATATTTAAATAATTAAGGTTTGTAATGGTTACAAGCCCTTATTTTTTTATTGAAAATTTAAAAGTACTGCCTTCACCTTGTATTGATTTAACACTTATATTTCCACCTAATTTTGACACAAGTTTTTTTACCGTAGATAAGCCAATACCATGGCCGCGTTGTCCAAAACGATCTGTTTCTTCAATTGTGGAGAATAGTTTAAAAATTTTCTTTTGTTTTTCTTCGGCAATTCCAATACCGTTATCTGTAACAGAAATGTAATTATGTGTTTCATGCTCGGTATCTAAAAATACATCGATTACAGTTTCGGGTTTGTCGTTATATTTTAAACTGTTAGTAATTAAATTAAGTAAAATAAGTTCTAAAGCGGCGCGGTTTGTAACAATATCAAAATCTTTTTCGGGTAAATTAATTCTACAGTTAACTTTAATATTTAAAATATCAATTACTTCTTCTAATAATTGATTAAAAGAAAAGCATTCTACATTTTTTTTATCAATACTACTGTTTTCGTAATAATTAAGAAGATTGTTTATATAACTACTTAACGATAAAGAAGCATCTTTTATGTTACTTAAATAGTTTGTGCCTTTTT
Source organism: Neotamlana sargassicola (assembly GCF_020523965.1). Taxonomy (GTDB): domain Bacteria; phylum Bacteroidota; class Bacteroidia; order Flavobacteriales; family Flavobacteriaceae; genus Neotamlana; species Neotamlana sargassicola. Next base: position 177,682 of record NZ_JAJAPX010000003.1, read on the forward strand.
CGTCTATACTTTTATTGTATTTCTTTTTTAAAATATCTGCAGTTAAAATCATGTTAGCCAAAGGCATTTTCATGTCGTGTGCCACTTGAGACGCAAAACCTTTAAGCATTTTATTTTTTTTAATCAGTTTGCGTTTAGCTTGTTTAAGCTTATGGTTACTCTTGTTAAGTTCAATGAGTTTTACAACTTGTTTACCAAGTAGTTTTAAGTTTTTAATTTGTTCGTTGTTAAGTTGGTTTTCTTTATGGTCTATAACACATAAAGTGCCTAATTTGTGGTTGTTTTTATCTATTAAGCAAACACCCGCATAAAAAACAACAGGATTGTTACTTGCCTTAACATAGGGATGATTTATAAATTTTAAATTTTTCTTAGTGTTTTCAACAATATAAATATCTTCATCATTAGCAATAGCGTAACTACAGAAGGATAAATTTCTTTCCGAGCTACAAATTGTCATGCCTTTAGCAGATTTAAACCAAACTTCATCTTCCTCTACAATAGAAATTAAAGCATTAGGCATGTTAGTTATAGAACAAGCTAAATTTGTAATGATGTTAAAATTTTGGTCGTATTGGCTTCTATCTAACTTGTAGCTCTTCACAGCTAAAAGTCTTTCGGTCTCATTTTTTGGAATACTGGTTAGCTGCATTATAATGTTTTTATGTTCAACTAAAGTACAAAAATTTTAAACAAAAATACGTGTTATGTTCAATTAAATTATTTTTCCATCTACCATGGTGAGTTTTCTGTCAGCCATATCTGCCAATTCGCTATTATGTGTTACGATAACAAATGTTTGTCCAAACTCGTCTCTAAGCTTAAAAAATAAATTGTGTAAGTTTTCGGCCGATTCGCTATCTAAATTCCCTGAAGGTTCATCAGCAAAAATTAAATCAGGATTATTTATTAACGCTCTTGCAACGGCAACACGCTGTTGTTCACCGCCCGAAAGCGCATTGGGTTTGTGGTTATAGCGATGCGATAATCCTAGAAAATCTAAAAGTTCTTTAGCTCGTTTTTCGACTTCAGGTTTTTTAGTGCCTTTAATAAATGCAGGTAAACAAACATTTTCTAAAGCTGTAAATTCGGGTAATAGTTGGTGAAACTGAAAAATAAAACCTATGTTTTCGTTTCTGAATTTTGCCAGCGCTTTATCGTTTAAATTATGAACAATTTGTTCATTTATTTTAAGCTGAAAATCACTGTTTATTGAAGCTTTATCTAAGGTGCTTAAAATTTGAAGTAATGTTGTTTTTCCTGCTCCAGAAGCCCCAACAATTGAAATAATTTCACCATTTTTTATTTCAAGATTTACACCTTTTAATACATGTAAATCGCCATAATATTTATGAATGTTTTTTGCCTCAATCATTGTAAACCTTAATTATTCGTGAAATTACTATTTTATGTGATTATCTACAATAATAGTCTTAATTTCTTTTTTTTATTAAACAGGAATTTGCTTTAAGTTTTACAAACAAGTATTTTGTATTTTTATTGTTGAAAAAATTATAATTATGCCATACAACAAGTTTGAAGAATACAATATGCAAGTAACCGACGATGTTAAAGCACGTTACAAGCATATAATAAATGATTTAGGAGAAGACACACAGCGCGAAGGTTTAATAAAAACTCCTGAACGTGCGGCAAAAGCTATGCAATTTTTAACTCAAGGCTACGAGCAAGACCCAGTAGAAATATTAAAAGGCGCCATGTTTAAGGAGTCTTATAACGAAATGGTTATTGTTAAAGATATAGAGTTGTATTCTTTATGCGAACACCATATTTTACCTTTTTTTGGAAAAGCACATATTGCTTACATACCAAACGGTTACATTGTTGGGCTGAGTAAATTACCTAGAATTGTTGATGTTTTTGCACGACGTTTGCAAGTACAAGAGCGTTTAACCGAGCAAATTCTTGATTGTATTAACGACACCTTAAAACCTCAAGGTGTAGCAGTGGTAATTGAAGCTGCCCACATGTGTATGATGATGCGCGGAGTACAAAAACAAAACTCAACAACTACAACATCTGGTTTTCGTGGTCAATTCGAAAAAATTGAAACACGAAACGAATTTTTAAAACTCATTGGAAAATAAATATATAAAACGGTACACTTCTTGTTTATAGTATGTTATTAAATTTTATTAAATGAAAGATAAATACAAAAAACTATTAATAGGCCTAGTTTTAGATGCGCTGGGTTATGTATCGTTTGTAATTCCTGGAGTTGGCGAATTTTCAGATATTATTTGGGCTCCGGTTTCTGGTTGGTTAATGACGAAGCTTTACAAAGGTAAACCAGGAAAAATAGCAGGTTTAATTTCTGTAGTTGAAGAGGCTTTACCAGGTTTTGATGTTATACCGACATTTACGTTAATGTGGCTTTATACCTATGTATTTAACAAAAAATAAGCATACATTTAACACTTATTAAACTCTCGTTGAACGCCAATTTATGTAAATTAATAGAAAAAACATAAATGGCAATATTAGGTAGTATAATTAAAGGAATAATAGATTTACAAGGCGTTTTTTCTTCAGAAGTAAATCATATTGAAGCTCAACAAACGGTTTTAAAAGATTTATTAAATAAAGCAAAAAATACACAGTTTGGTAAACACTATAATTTTGAAGCCATTTTAAATGCTGATAATATTGAAAAAGCTTTTGCTGATGCTGTTCCTTATTTCGATTATGACCAAATTAACGATGCATGGTGGCATAAATTACATGACGGTGAAACCGATGTAACTTGGCCCGGAGAGTTATCATATTTTGCTTTAAGTTCTGGTACTACAGGAAAAACTAGTAAGCGTATTCCTGTAACTGACGACATGGTTGATGCCATTAGAAGTTCAGGAATAAAACAAGTATTATCTTTAAATAACTTCGATTTTCCAGCAGATTTTTTTGAAAAAGAAATTATGATGCTTGGTAGCTCTACCGATTTAGAAGAGAACAATGAATTTCTTGAAGGTGAAATTAGCGGAATTAGCGCAAGTAACATTCCGTTTTGGTTTAAAGGTTACTACAAACCTGGAGAAAATATTGCCAAAATTGACGATTGGGATGATCGCGTTCAGCGTATAGCAGAACGTGCTAAAGATTGGGATATTGGCGCGTTAAGTGGTATCCCGTCTTGGATTGAGTTAATGCTTCAAAAAGTAATAGATTATCATAACTTAAATAACATTCATGAAATCTGGCCTAACCTAACCGTTTATACTTCTGGTGGTGTTGCTTTTGGACCTTACGAAAAAAGTTTTCATGCCTTAATGGGTAAACCTGTTACGGTTATAGATACCTACTTAGCTTCCGAAGGTTATTTGGCTACTCAAGTGCGTCCAGAAACCGATGCCATGCAATTAAATACAGAACAAGGTATTTACTTTGAGTTTGTACCGTTTAAACCAGAATATATAAATCCAGACGGTTCTTTATCCCAAGATGCGCCAGTGGTTACTTTAAGTGATGTAGAATTAAATCAAGATTATGTTTTAATAATTAGTACTGTTAGTGGTGCATGGCGCTATTTAATTGGCGATACAATTGAATTTACTGATGTTGAGCGTGCAGAAATTAAAATTACTGGTAGAACAAAATTCTTTTTAAACACTGTTGGGTCTCAGTTATCTGTAAATAAAATGGATGCAGCTATGAAAGGATTAGAAGCGCATTTTAAAACAAAAATTACAGAATACACTATATGTGCCAAAAGGGGAGAAGATGACGAATTTTATCATTTTTGGTACATAGGGGCAGATAATGAAAATTTAAATGAAGAAGAAGTGGCTGAAGCTTTAGATAATTTACTAAAAGAAGCTAATAAAAACTACAAAGTAGCCAGAAGTAAAGCATTGCATGGCGTTAAAGTAAAAATTATAAATCCTGAAATGTTTCATGAGTGGAATGCCGAAAACAAGAAGAAAGGTGGCCAAGTAAAAATGGAACGCGTAATGGGTGAAGATAAATTTGAAACTTGGGAAAATTTTATCGAGAAAAATTAATTTGAGATTCGTTTTATAACACCAATTGCCCAATCGTTAATTCTAGTGCCAAAACATTCTAAAATTGCATCTACGCCAACAACACTGCCTTTGGCAAGTCTTCCTAAAACAGATAGATTAATTGGTTTAGATGTGTTTTTAGATATTACAGTACCATTTTTATTTGTATGAATTCCTAGTTTAGAGTGTATAGGTTGTATTAAATCGTTTCTTAATAAGTTTTTTATGAGTAAGGTGGTAACCTCGCTAATTTTTGGAGTGCTTAAAACGCTATTTATTAAAACATTAATGGTTATCGAATCTGTTTGTTTTGTGAAAATAAGCTCATTTTTTTCTGTTGATATTTTAGGATTATCACAGAATTGAAACGACACGATATTGCTTCTATGCAAAGCTAAAAGTTGTTGCATACTTTGTACAGGAGGCCCGTAGGAATATCGCTTTAATGTTTCATCTAATAAAATAACCGAAGCTATTACTTCTTCCGATATTTCGGCATGCGAAAATGTTTTATACAAAATAGGTTGGCAATGTTTCCAAACTTGCCCAACACAATAATCTAAAGATATAGCACTCTGGTTACAAGCCATTTCAACAAAATTAGAAATAATTAATTCTGGTTTATTATCTGTGCTTTCAATCAATTCATGGTTATGTTTTTGATTATCTAACCAATGAATAATACACGTTTTAATACTGTCAATGTCATTAATTTCAGGAGCATATCGATTTTCTATTTTCAAATACACTTCAGTTGCAATATCTGCAATTGTATGTTTTAAAAAATAGTTATCGTTTACAGATAAAGGTTTATTGGCAGCGGCTTGTGTTTTGTATTTAAAATAGTCTGCTTGCTTTTCATTTATTTCAAATAATTTATTAATAGTTTCATTTAGTGGTTTTGGTGCCATTATTAAGCCATCAAGTGAATATAAAACTATTTTTTTTGGTACTTTAGGCGACGTAGAAAAGTTACATTTTAAAGTATTGTTGTCTTCAATTTTAAAATAACCACCTCTTGCCACGGTTAAGGCTCTCATAGCATCTAACATTGCTAACCCCATCCCACGTATGGCTACATTATCAGTCTTTTTTATGTCATGAGAATCTATAATATTTTTAATGGGATATGTTTCAGAAAAACATTTAAAAGTAGAAGAAGGTAATTGGGTTTCATACTCTAAAATATCAGCATCAATTTTAGTTGGTTGATGCCCTACAGTTAACAAAACTTCATCAAAATTAAAATAGTCTGTGTTTTGGGTAGTTATATTAAATTTGTCTTCATTTAAATTTATAGCTGCAACACAAGAATTAATTACAGTAACAATTTCAGCGTTTTTTAAGATGTTTATTAAAGTATTAGCACGTTCCCTTAAATATTTTCCAATTTGGTTGCGAGACGGAAACGTTTCAATGTTTGCAATGTTATTTTGGGTATTATTATTTTTATTCCATTCGTCATAATTAGGGAAGTTAGGAATTGTAATATTATTTATTTCAATTTTTGGTCGTCCATGTAGCTCTTTCAAATGTTTATTAGAAATATTTGCTAAGTTTATATCAGGTTGTTGTGTATTCCAAACAAAGCTTGTTCCTAACTCTGTATTAACTTCAAAAATTGATATTTCAAATTTCTTTTTAAAGTCATGTTTACTCAAATTCAATAATAGTTGCTCTAAAGCATGTAATCCTCTTGGGCCAAAACCTACAATTGCAATTTTTATCATGAATAGTTTTTTAGTTAGTTTCTACAATTTCCATAATTTCTTCTGGAGACAAATAATATTTTTTTATCCTGTTTTTATAAGCTGTTGTTATATCTGCGTTATTTAATATAAAGTTTTTGGTTTTAATAATGTATTTGGCCATTCCATGTTTTACGGCATAAGTATCGGCAGCTCGTTCAGCTTCAACAATATGATTGTCTGAAAATAGATATTTAACACCGAAACCAATTAAATTTAAAGTACTTCGGTTTTGGTAATCTTTTATATGCCCGAGTTCATGACCAATCCAACCTATTAAGATATCAGAGGGAATGTTTTTGGTTAAAAATTTCTTATCAGATATTTTAAAGGTTTCACTAATTAAAATTACATAATCACGATGTTCTTTTGTTTTAAAAAAACTACTTAATTTAGGCTGTGCCTGCATGGTAGATTTTTTAATGTTTTTTTTAAACTTAAATTCTATATGTGTGTCTTTTAATTCGGGGTAATACTTTAATGCAGTTTCTACTTCTTGTTTTATACTTACAGGTATAATTTTATCCTTCAACATATGGTTCTTGTTTATCGCATACACTAACGTAATTATAGTTAGTGTAACAATGGTTAAATATTTCATTTTCATATACATTAAGATAAGGATAAAATAGAAAAGCACCCAATTTTGGGTGCTTTTTAAGTTTTATTTAGCGTTTATTTAAAATTGATATCTCACGCCTAGTGCAATATCGAAATCTAAATCATTGTTATCATAATAATCATCCCCAAAACCTACTTCTGGTCTAAAATCTAATGAAAGTAGTAACGGGAAATCAAAGGCATATTCAATACCAATATTTCCAGCAGCAAAAATAAAAGTTTCACCATCATCTTCATCTAGGTTGTTAAAATAGCGGGCATCATAATCGTAAGCAGCTAAACCACCACCAACACCGGCATACCAATTAAAATTGCCTTCAATTGGCCAAACCCATTGGTACAAACCTGTTAATTTAAAACCATCGTAATTTCTTGAGCTTCTCCATCCTAAATCCAATTCAAGTCTATTATTATCAGACAAAGCGCGTTGGTACGATACTTCTGGGCCTAAACCATCGCTTCCGCCAAGGCGTAAACCAATAGCGTTTTCAGCAATGTTTTGTGCATTTATTGTAGTTGCAAAACCTAAAATGGTTAATGATAATAAAAATAATTTTTTCATAAAGTTGTTTTTTGTTTAATGTAATTTACGAATTGTTAATCAAAACAGATGTTAAGTAAATTATAAAATTTGGTTTTAGATTAATAACGCTAAAAATGTAATTATATTTATCCTTTTAGAAGTTTAAATTTCAAGATGTCTTTAAAACAATTAAAATCTAATTTAGCCGGAGAACTGTACTTCGATAATTTATTAAAAGCCATATACGCCACCGATGCTTCTGTATATAGAATTCTTCCAGAAGCTGTAGCTTATCCAAAAGATATTCAAGATATTAAAAGTCTTATAGCATATGCGAAACAGCATAAAACGTCTTTAATTCCGCGTACCGCAGGAACATCTTTAGCTGGACAATGTGTAGGTGAAGGTATTGTTGTAGATGTTTCTAAACACTTCACAAAAATTATAAATTTTAATGAAAAAGAAAAAACAATAACTGTACAACCAGGCGTTGTTAGAGATGCTTTAAATAATTATTTGAAACCTTATGGTCTCTTTTTTGGCCCCAATACATCTACCTCAAACCGATGTATGATTGGAGGAATGGTTGGTAATAATTCCTCTGGAACAACATCAATTCAATATGGTGTAACTCGCGATAAAGTTTTGGAAATGCATACTATTTTAAGCGATGGAACTGAGGTAGTTTTTGGTGAGCTTTCTAAAAACGAATTTCAAAAAAAGCTAGAATTAAAGACATTAGAAGGCGATATTTACCGCACCATTTATTCAGAGTTAAATAGCGATGTTGTACAAAAGCAAATTCAAGAAAATTTTCCTAAACCAGAAATTCATAGAAGAAATACAGGTTATGCTATAGATGAGTTAATAAAATCTGAAGTGTTTAATACATCTTCGCAAAAGTTTAATTTATGTAAGCTGCTTTGTGGTAGCGAAGGTACATTAGCTTTTACCACGCAAATTACATTAAAACTAGATGTGTTGCCTCCAGAAAAAAGCATTATGGTAGCAGCACATTTTAATAGCATAGAAAACTGTTTAAACAGTGTTGCTATGACCATGAAGCATAATTTGTACACCTGTGAAATGATGGATAAAACCATTTTAGATTGTACAAAGCATAACAAAACCCAACAAGAAAACCGGTATTTTATTGAAGGCGATCCTAAAGCCATTTTAATGTGTGAGCTAAGGTCTCATAGCTTAGACGATGTAAATAAACAAGCCGAAAAACTAATTGCAGATATAGAGGGGACTGGTTTAAGTTATGCGTACCCTACACTTGTTGGGCCTAATATAAACAAAGCTAATAATTTAAGAAGTGCAGGTTTAGGCTTGTTAGGGAATATTATTGGTGATAAAAAATCTGCGGCATGTATAGAGGATACGGCTGTATCTGTTACAGATTTAGCTAGTTATATATCAGATTTTACAAAATTAATGGATGGCTACAATCAGGAAGCAATTTATTATGCCCATGCCGGAGCAGGAGAGCTACATTTACGACCAGTATTAAATTTAAAAAAAGCAGAAGATGTAATGCTTTTTAAAAAAATAACTACCGATGTAGCCCATTTAGTGAAAAAATACAATGGTTCAATGAGTGGTGAACATGGCGATGGTATAGTAAGGTCTGGGTTTATTAAATTAATGATTGGTGAAGCCAATTACAACATTTTAAAACATATTAAACAAGTTTTTGATGCCGATAATATTTTTAATCCAGGTAAAATTATTGATGCTTTACCTATGGACCAAAATTTGCGTTACGTTGCAAATAGAGCAGAACCGGAAATTGAAACTTTTCTAGATTTCTCTAAATCGCAAGGTATTTTACGAGAAACCGAAAAATGCAATGGCTCTGGCGATTGCCGTAAAGCACCAGAATTTGGTGGTGTTATGTGCCCAAGTTATAGGGCAACGCGTAACGAAAAAGATACTACAAGAGCAAGAGCCAATGCCTTACGTGAGTTTTTAACCAATTCGAGTAAAGCTAATAAATTTGATAACCCAGAATTAAAAGACGTTTTTAATTTATGTTTAAGTTGTAAAGCTTGTGCTAGCGAATGCCCAAGTAGTGTAGATGTAGCTAGTTTAAAAGCGGAGTTTCAATACCAATATCAAAAAGCAAATGGTGTTAGCTTGCGCACAAAGTTGTTTGCATACAACAATAAGTTAAATGCTTATGCTAGCATATTTCCAAGGTTTTCAAATGCTGTGTTTTCAAATAAATTGACTTCTTCAATTATTAAGCAGGCGAGTGGTGTGGCGGCAAAACGAAGTTTACCTTTAATTTCTAATATCAGCTTAAAAAACTATTATAAAACAGTTAATAAAAATTCTGAAGAAAAAAAATATATAAAAACGGTGTATTTGTTTAATGATGAGTTTACAAATTTTTTAGACTCAGAAATTGGTCAAGATGCACTACAACTATTATCTGCTTTAAACTATAAAGTTGAAATTTTAAATAATTTTGAATCGGGCAGAGCATTCATTTCAAAAGGTTTGTTAAAACAAGCTAAAAGTATGGCCAACAAAAATATAGCCTTATTTAAAGATGAAATTACAGCAGATACACCTTTAATAGGCATTGAGCCATCAGCCATATTAACTTTTAAAGATGAATATTTAAAATTAGCAGATGATAACGCTTCCGCGGAAGCGATTGCCCAAAACACGTTTTTAATTGAAGAATTTTTACAGCAAGAAATTCTATTAGGGCATATAAAAGCAGAACAGTTTACAAATGAAGCAAAAGTTGTAAAATTCCATGGGCATTGTCATCAAAAAGCATTAGGCAATCAATTATCTAGTTTTGCAGTATTAAATTTACCAGCAAATTATAAAGTTACTATTATACCAAGTGGTTGCTGTGGTATGGCTGGAAGTTTTGGTTACGAAAAAGAGCATTACAACGTAAGTATGCAAATAGGCAGTCAAACTTTGTTTCCGGCAGTTAAAAATGCATCAGATGAGGTTATAATTTCAGCAAACGGTACAAGTTGTAGGCATCAAATAAAAGATGGAACAAAAAAAATAGCAAAGCATCCTGTAACTATTTTAAAAGAAGCTTTAATCATCTAATTTTTTCTTCTTCTTTTTCTTTTTATCCTTTTTCTTCTTTTTTTCTTTGTCTACAATGGTAATGGCCGCAATTAGTTCGTTAATTTCCATGTTTTCAACTTCCTCCTCAACAATAAAGGGCGCCAATTTATCGTTGTTATAATTGTAAATTTTCCAACGTTTAAATTGGTATTCTAAAGCTGTGAAATTCTCTACCCAATCTCCAGAATTTAGGTAAGTGGTTTGTCCGTTTTTGTTTTCAATCAGCTCAAGTTTAGGTTGGTGTATGTGCCCACAAACCACATAATCGTAACCATTTTCAATAGCAATTTCTGCAATCACTTTTTCAAAATCGTTAATATACTTAATAGCGCCTTTTACACCATTTTTAACTTTTTTACTTAAAGAATAACGTTCTTTACCTCGTTTTTCTAAATACCAATTTACACCGCGATTTAATAACGTAAGCAAATCATAACCCCAACCTCCTAGTTTAGCAAGCCATTTGGCGTTTTGTATAGAAACATCAAAAACATCGCCGTGAAAAAACCAAGCTTTCTTACCATCTAAATTTAAAACTAGTTTATCTACAATAGAAATTTTTCCAATAGAGGTTCCGCTAAATTTACGTAGCATTTCATCATGGTTTCCAGTAATGTAAATAATGTCTACACCATCAGAAGCAAAATCCATTATTTTTTTTATAACCTTTAAATGCGATTTTGGGAAGTAGCGTTTACTAAATTGCCAAATATCTATAATATCGCCATTTAAAATAAGTTTTTTAGGCTCAATACTATTAAGGTAAGTTAACAAATGTTTGGCATGACAACCGTATGTTCCTAAGTGAACATCAGATATTACAGCAATTTCTACTTTTCTTTTAATTTTCAAGGGAGTGTTCGGTCTTGGTTTTTACAAATAACATATTCTTATATTATTAAACCATTACGTAATAATTATTTGTATATCAGTTTATTGTTAATTTAGTGTTACTTATTTAATTAAAATGGCGTTTGTAAAGCACAAATTTATTTCAGTATTTCTAAGAATAGAATTACCTTAGCAGCAAAATTGTATTATGGCTGGAAATTCTTTCGGAAAACTTTTTAACCTAACAACTTACGGCGAATCTCATGGTGCTGCTCTTGGTGGTGTAATAGATGGTTGCCCATCTGGAATTGAATTAGATTTCGATTTTATACAAAACGAGTTAAACCGCAGAAAGCCTGGGCAATCTGCAATTGTAACACAGCGTAAAGAACCCGATACAGTTAAATTTCATTCAGGTATTTTTGAAGGAAAAACGACAGGAACACCAATTGGTTTTGTTATAGAAAATACCAACCAGAAATCCCACGATTATTCCCATATAAAAGATAGTTACAGGCCAAGTCACGCCGATTATACTTACGATAAAAAATATGGTTTTAGAGATTATCGTGGTGGTGGCCGTAGTTCTGCACGAGAAACAGCGTGTAGAGTAGTGGCAGGAGCCATAGCAAAACAACTATTAAAAAACATTGAAATAAAAGCTTATGTTTCTGGTGTCGGCCCTATTAAATTAAACAAACCACATACCGATATTAATTTAAATAACATAGAGTCTAACATTGTGCGTTGTCCAGACACAGAAATGGCAACAAAAATGGAGGCATTTATAAAAGAAGTACGCAGTAAAGGCGATACTGTTGGCGGTATAGTAACCTGTGTAATTAAAAATGTACCAGTTGGTTTAGGCGAACCGGTTTTCGATAAATTACACGCCGAGTTAGGTAAAGCCATGCTATCAATAAACGCCGTTAAAGGTTTCGAATACGGAAGTGGTTTTCACGGAAGCACTATGTTTGGTAGCGACCACAACGATGCATTTAACACTAATGGCACAACAAAAACAAATTTTTCAGGCGGAATACAAGGAGGTATAAGCAACGGCATGGACATTTATTTTAATGTAGCCTTTAAACCAGTAGCAACTTTAATTCAAGCTTACGAAACCATAGATAAAGAAGGTAAAGTGGTTCAAATGCACGGTAAAGGGCGCCACGACCCATGTGTAGTACCGCGCGCCGTACCTATTGTTGAAGCTATGGCAGCACTAGTTTTAGCAGATTTTTATTTAATTAATAAAATGCATAATTAGTAGCTATTTCCCGCTTTACACTATATCTTTTTAAAACAGCATATATAAACAGGATAATTTTTATTAATTGTCCTGTTTTTGTTTAAATAATAAAAGGTTACAAATCAAAGTTTTAAAAAGGATGCCGTTTCAATCGGGGCTAAAATGTTTGCGAATTCTTCAACAAAAGCCTAAAAATACCTATCTTGTTTGCGAATAACTCATAACTTACTACATGAAGAAACTCGCGTTACACTGGAAAATTATTATAGGAATGGTTTTAGGAATCATTTTCGGATTTATCATGAACTCAATTAGTGGTGGAAAAGAATTTGTTACTAACTGGATATCTCCTTTCGGAACCATATTTATTAATCTATTAAAATTAATAGCTGTTCCGTTAATTCTAGCCTCATTAATAAAAGGTGTAGCCGATTTAAAAGACATCTCTAAAATACGAAATATGGGGCTTCGTACTTTAGGAATTTATATGGCAACCACAGTTGTAGCAGTATTATTAGGTTTAGCAATAGTAAATGTTGTAAAACCAGGAAATGGAATGCCCCAGGAAACAATTGAGAAAATAAAGCTAAAATATGCTAACGATGCAGGCGTAACCGATAAAATTAGTAAAGCCGCTGTACAAAAAGATGCAGGACCATTGCAAGCATTGGTCGATATTTTTCCAAGTAATATTTTTAAAGCCTTTGCAGATGCATCTATGCTTCAGGTAATATTCTTTTCATTATTTGTTGGTATTTGTTTGCTATTAATTGGTGAGAAAAAAGCAAAACCATTAGTAAAGTTTTTCGATTCGCTAAACGAAGTCGTCATGAAAATGGTCGATTTAATTATGCTTTTTGCTCCTTACGCAGTTTTTGCACTTTTGGCCAATGTAATTATTGCTTTTGATGATGTTGAAATTTTAGTAAAACTGTTGTACTATGCAGGTTGTGTTTTATTTGGTTTAGTTTTAATGATTTGTTTCTATTTAGCTTTGGTGGCTATTTTTGCAAAAAAATCGCCAATTTGGTTTTTAAAACAAATAAGTCCAGCGCAACTTTTAGCATTTTCAACCAGTAGTTCTGCAGCCACTTTACCAGTAACTATGGAGCGTGTAGAGGAGCATTTAGGTGTAGATAAAGAAGTGTCAGGATTTGTGTTACCAATTGGTTCTACAGTAAATATGGATGGTACAAGTTTATACCAAGGCATTGCAGCTGTTTTTATCATGCAAGTTTTATGGGTAGAAGGCTTAACATTACCAAACCAAATCATGATTATTGGAACAGCCGTTTTAGCATCTATTGGAAGTGCTGCTGTACCAAGTGCAGGTATTGTAATGCTCGTAATTGTTTTAGAAACTATAGGGTTTCCAGCAGAGTTTTTACCAATTGGTATTGCTTTAATTTTTGCAGTAGACAGACCTTTAGATATGTGTAGAACCATAGTTAATGTTACTGGCGACGCTACAGTGTCGTTATTGGTAGCTAAATCATTAGGGAAAGTACATGAACCAAAACCCAAAGAATGGGATGATCATTACGATGAAGTAAAATAAATACCATGGAATTAAATTCGCCTGTAGTTTCAGTTAATTGGTTAAATGATAACTTAAATAATGCAGATATTGTTGTATTAGACGGTACAATAGCTAAAACGCCAAACCCAGATTTACCACAAATTACTTCTGCAAGGTTTTTCGATATTAAGCAAAAGTTTAGCGATACTACAAACGATTTTCCTAGTGCATTTCCTTCAGAAACCCAATTTCAAGAAGAAGCTAGAAATTTGGGAATAAATAATAGTAGTGCCATTGTTGTTTATGATGATAAAGGCATTTATTCATCTGCTAGAGTTTGGTATTTATTTAAAGCTTTTGGCTTTAATAATGTTGCAATTTTAAATGGCGGATTACCAGAATGGCTAAAGTCAAAATACCCCATAGAACCATCAAAACTTTACTCTGGAAAAATTGGTGTTTTCGATGCTAGACTTCAACCCGGTTTTATGCAGTTTTTTAATGATGTTAAAACCGCTTCAGAAAATAAAACTCATAACATTATTGATGCGCGTTCGGCAGGGCGATTTAATTGCGAAGTACCAGAACCGCGCGAAGGTTTAAGGTCTGGAACCATACCTAATTCGGTAAATTTACCATTTACTAATTTAATAGAAAACGGACTTTTAAAGTCTAAAGAAGCTATAAAACTAGAGTTTGCTAAAGTGGCAAAACCAGAAGATTCTATAATTTTTTCATGCGGGTCCGGAATTACAGCTTGTGTTTTGGCCTTAGGAGCAGAAATTGCAGGTTATAAAAACGTTTCGGTTTATGATGGCTCTTGGACAGAGTGGGGCAGTTTGGTTGAGTAATTTTATATTTGAAGTGTTTTATTTACTTCTTCAAAAACCTCCAATTTATCAGCAAGTACAATTAAGGTGTCTTCGGCTCGAATTTCTGTAGTTCCATTAGGCGTAATGTAACTGTTATTTCTAATTATCATGGCTATTATGGCATTTTTGGGAAAACCTAATTCTACAATTTTTTTGTTTACCGCGAAACAGTTTGCTGTAACGGTAATTTCTTTCATTTGTGCTTTAGGGTTTTCAGTTAAAAGTAAATCGTTAGCTGTTAATTTTTTTACTTTCTCAGGCAATGCAACATGTAACCATTTAGCAACAATAGATAGGGTAGTACCTTGTATTAAAACAGAACTTACCGAAATAAAGAAAACAATATTAAAAATCATATTGGCTTTATCTATTCCAGCAAGTAAAGGATAAGTGGCAAATACAATAGGTACAGCGCCTCGTAAACCTACCCACGAAATATAAAAGCGCCTACGTAATTTCATTTTAAAAAACATTAAACTTAAAAAAACGCCAACAGGTCGCGCTATAACTATTAAAAATACAGAGATAAGTAAACCAATACCCATGTATGGAATAATTTGTTTCGGGAAAACAAGTAAACCAAGCGTTAAGAATAGCACAATTTGCATTAGCCACGCCAATCCATCGTACATTTTTAAAATGGTTTTTTTATGAATTAAATCTTGGTTGCCTAAAAATACAGCACAAATATAGATGGCAAGAAAACCATTACCTCCAACAAAATCTGTCGCTGAAAACGTTATAAACATTAAAGCTATAACTAAAACAGGGTATAGCCCTTCAAAATCTAGCTTTATCTTGTTAATTATGTATTTGCTTAATTTACCAAAACCAAATCCTGCTAAACCACCTACAAGCATTTGTTGAAAAAACATTGGGATAATAGACACTAAACTTTGGTCTTGGTTTACCACTAATGTTAAAAATGCTAAGGTTAAAACATAAGCCATAGGGTCGTTACTTCCGCTTTCTAGCTCTAAAGTAGGTCGTAAATTCGTTTTTAAGGCAAGGTTTTTAGATCTTAAAATTGAAAATACCGCAGCGGCATCTGTAGAAGAAACAATAGAACCTAACAGCATACTTTCGTAAATGGTAAAATCGGTTATAAAGTATACAAAAGTACCAAGCGAAACAGCTGTGAGTAACACACCAACAGTAGAGAGCACTATGCCCTCTTTTAAAATAGGTTTTACACCTGCCCAATTGGTATCTAATCCACCAGAAAACAAAATAAAGTTAAGTGAAATTATACCAATAAATTGAGCCATTTGTGGATTATCGAAATTTATGCCTCCAATGCCATCTGACCCTGCAAGCATACCAATGGCTAAAAACAACAATAATGTTGGAACACCAAATTTATACGATGTTTTACCAGCCATTAAACTAATAAATAGCAATAAAGAACCTACTAAAAGTATATTTTCTATGGTTAAATTCATTAAGGTAATTAGTTAATTAGGTAGATTTTTAAAACGATTAAAATAAAAGATAAATATACTTTAAAAAGTAAAGAAAATTGGTGTTTTTATGCGAGTTATTTATTTTTCTTCACACGTTTTTCAGCTAATTTTTTCTTTAATATAAACTTGTATTAGTTTCTTCGATTCTAACTTAGGGTAGTGCTATAAAAATTATTCTAGAAACTTTTCCTTTAATTCAGGGGTAGGTATCATGCAAGCTTCTTTTTTTCCATACCATTTGTAACGATTTTTAGCTATAAAATCGTAAACAGCGTTACGTATAAACGTAGGAATAATTAAAAAAATACTCATTACATTTTGAGGAAATCCTAAATTGGATGCAATTTTTAAAGCTGCTGTACTTTTATACTCTATACCTTTATTTGGAGTGTAAAGTAAAATAGAATCCGTTTTATTGGTATCTATTTCAAACAGATTAATAATTTGTTTTCCAATGTCGCTTTGTAAGGGAGCAAACAGAAATACATCCCTTTTATCGTGCTTAATAATGTATTGCACGGAGCTATCGCAAAGGTTACAAACACCATCAAAAAGTATTAGTTTTTTGTTATCTGGTATAGGTATTTCCATATTACAAAGGTAGGTGTTTTACAAGCTATTTAAAAAACTTCCAAGGTCTGTTTCTTTTTCGAGTTTTAGTTTCTTTTTAAGGCGGTATTTACTTTTTAAAACACTTTCGGGTAAAACATTAAGCATCGATGCAATTTCTTTGGTAGATAGGTTCATACGCAAAAACGAGGCTAATCGTATTTCTTTCTCTGAAATATCGGCATAAATGGCTTTTAGTTTATTGTCGAAATTATTGTGTACTTCAGAGAAGTAGCTTTTAAAAACTTCCCAGTCTTTGTCTTCGGCACTTTCTTTTTTAAGTAACATAACTAAGCGTCTAAACTCTACTTTAAACAATTCCGGAGATTGTTTTATTTTTTCTAAATTTTCTTTTAACTCTTGAATAAATGTATTTTTTTGCACTAAATGCAAAGTTTGGCTAGCGAGTTCTTTTTGTTTGAATTCTATTTCTTGTTTGTAAATTTCTTCTTGTTTTTCGCGTGCTAGCTTATTCTTTTTGATACGTTGTTTAAACCCAAAATAGAGTAGACCAGCAATTGCTAAAAACGAAAACATACCAATGGCATAAAGGGTTTTTATAAGTTTATCGTTTTCTGCTTGAACATTTAAAGTATTTATTTCTTCATTTTGTAGAGCAATTTGGGCTTCTTTTTTTTCGGTTTCGTAAATGGTTTTTAATTCTTGAATTTGTTGAAATTTTTTAGAATTAAACAAACTGTCATTTAAAGTTTGATATAATTTAAGAAATTCCAAAGCATCGTTGTTCTTGTTTTGAGATTCAAGAATTATGGATCGTTGTTTATATAAGTCGGCAAGATGAGATAATGCGCCAATTGATTTTGAAATTAATATGGCGTTCTTATTTTGTTTTAGTGCAGCATTGTATTTTTTTAAATGAAATTCAATTTTAGCTAAACTGTAAGCGGCGTTTATAATTCCTATTTTAATGCCTTCTTTTTCTGCAATTAATTTTGCTTCATTTACAATTTTTATAGCGTCTGTATAGTTTTTTTCAATACGCTTTAATTCGCCTAGGTTATGCAAGGCATTGGTTAAACCCATATTGTCTTCTACTTTTCTAGCATTTTCAACGGCAAGTTTATAAAAATGTTCTGCCTGTTCTAAATTATTTAAGTTTTGATAAGATATACCTATTGAATTTTGAGTATAAGCCATATAAAAAATTTCATTAAATCTTTCGTATATTTCAAGGGCTTCATTGAAATATTTAATAGAGGACTCATGATTTCCTAAACCACTTTCAATGTCTCCAATTTGTTTTAAAACATCTGCTTTTCTAGATTCATGATTAATTTCTTCAAAACAATTAAGAGCTTGTAGAGCATAAATTAATGCTGTTTTAAAGTTAGCTTTTTCAATATAATTATTGGCTAAAGAATTGTATTGAGCCCCAATAAATTTAGTTTTTGATGGACCACTTTTTTCGTATTTTTCTATCAGCTTAATGTTTTCTTTTGTAATGTTTATGGCCTGATCAAGATTTCCTATGGTTGATTCAATTGACGCTAATGAGTGATTAACAAAAATAACCCCTCGAGTATGGTTTAATTCAGAAAAGGTTTTTTTTGCAATGTTATAATGATACAATGCCGAATCATTTTCATTTTTGTTTGCCAAATAGTCGGCAATGTGCATGTTCCCAAGAGCAACACCTTTTTTGTAGTTTAATTGTTCTGCAATTTTTAATTCTTCTTTAGCGTATTTTAGCGCTTCTTCAGGTTCAGAAAACATTAATTTTTCATGTAGCCTAGTTAAAATTTTTATTTTGGTTGTGTCATTTTCTTTTTTCTTTTTTAATTCGGTTTTCAAACTATCAATAAGTTTTGTGTTTTGAGAAAAACCTATTTGAACAAAAAGGATAACGAATAGAGCGTAGTGTAACGGTTTCATAATTATGGTTATTAGCTAGCACTAAGATACTTATTAAATCAATTCAAAATAAACGATTGTCCGTTGCTTAAAATGCGATTGTCCATGTAAAATCTATGTTTTGAGTATATTTTAAAATATGCATATTATATTCAAGTGGTTGATTTATAGGTGTTTAATTGTAATTTGCCGTTTTCTTAAAAACACCATGTCCATGTGCTATTTTAGGTAAAACCCAACTACTTGTCCATACTTTGTCCATACCTAAAATTAGAAAATAGCTTGTTTGCCATGTAATTTTGAAGTGTTGAATCACAAAAACTAATATTATGAAAACAAAGCTATTATCAACAATTCCCCAATTAAAATTAGCCTGCTTAGTTATGTTTTTATGCATCTTTAGTTGTAGTAAAGAAACTATAGATGAGATAGGTAAAAGTGTTTCTGGCGAAACAGCCGAAGCTATTGAAGATTATTTAGCAAATTTAAACTACAATCCAGACGATTTGTTAAATGTACAAACCACTACGGGTACAAATAACTATAACTCATCAGAACAATCTAGCAGATACCAAGGAATGGTAAACCAGTGTATTACGCAATATTACAATATTCGTTCAAATTTTGAAGACGTTGTTATGTTCGATCCCGGAAATGGTGTTATTTACCCTGGAGCATTGGTAATAGGCAATAGTGATATGTTAGGAGGTGCGCCACAGCCATTACAAGTTCCACGGGCTGCAGCAAGTTTAAGAGTAGAATTACCTGGTATTGGTGAAGATGGAAATATTATTATTGATAATCCTGGGCAAAATACAAATGTGCAAGCTGGAATTGATAAAGCTTTGGAGTATTGGAATGCAAACGTGCAAACACAAGGTTACGAAATTGATGCCGATACTTATTTTGAAAAAACCGAAGCATACTCATCCGAACAAATGAGTTTAGATTTAGGCATTAGTGGCGAATGGGCTTCAGGGTCTAGTTTTGAGTCTAGTTTCAGCTATAATAAAACAACCGAAAAACGTGTTGCAGCGTTGTTATACCGACAAATTTTTTACGAAGTTACCATGGATACGCCAGAAACACCATCGGCTGTGTTTGGTAGTAATGCAGATTTAGAAACTATTGAAGCTGCCATGAATAGCGATAATCCACCAGCTTATGTGCACTCTGTGCAATACGGTCGCATAATAATGATAAGAATGGAAACCACCGATACCGAAACTGATGTTAGTTTGGAAGCAGCACTATCTTACGCTACGGGCGCTGGTGATTATGATGGAACGTTATCGGCAAGTTATAAAAAAGTAATTTCGAAATCTACATTTAATGTGGTAACTATTGGTGGTAATGCCGAAGTAGCAACAAGCGTTATTACAGGCGATAGCATTGAAGAAAATACCGAAGGTGGATTAAATTATGTAATTACCGAAAATGCGCTTTATAGTCGCCAAAATCCAGGTGCGCCAATAGGTTACACCATTAAATATTTAAAAGACAACCGTATTGCAAAAATGGGTTATAACACCGATTATCAAATTGAAACTTGTGGCGAATTTCCGTACGATCATAAAAACGTTTATGCAAAACGTACTACTGGACTTTACAGCATAAGATTTAGATATTCCTATTTCGGTGCAAATGACGACGACGACCGCAAATATTCTGGTTGGACCACTTTAAAAGACCAGAAAGTAAACTACTCACAAAGTCCGCCTAACGGAGCGCACGATATAAAAGTGCAGTTTCAATTATGGGATTTAACTTGGAAAACTATGGGAGAATTTGATTTAGATTATGTAACAAGAAACTACTATTTTGAAGCTTATTGCTCTAAAACCTTTGCAGGGTTTTGTACTGAAGTTTCCGTAAAAGAAATTTAAACACTATATTTTTATTAATAAAACAGCTGGCACCTTAAGTTGGGATTCAACTTGGTGTTGGCTGTTGCTTTAATTATGCTCGGTAACTACTTTGTACAGCGTAATTTGTGATGCTTTTTCATAATCGTCGTGCCAACCAAAATAATTTCCTGTTTTAAAATAATTTTCGTGTACATAGCCATTGGCAACATAGTCGTAAACAAAAGTGTAATCAATATCAATGCTTTTCGCTTCGCAAATTAAGGCATAATAAAACTTGCCATTTTCAATTTTAATTTTAAAAGTAAAAATATCATTTCCAACATTGGCAACATCAATTTTATCGTCGAAAGCACTTGTCCATGCCTCGCCAGCATCTGGTTTTGTGTAATAGTCAAGCTGAATGGTTCCGCTGTTCCATCTAATTTTTACTGTGGCCGGATTTCCTGAAATACCTGTAGATTCCTTTCCGTGTATTTGGGCGATAATGGTTCTTCCGTTGCCTTCTACGAAATCAACCTTCATGGTGGTTTCTAAAATATGAGTTCCGGTTTCCATCGACCAATTATCGGTGGTTGTTTGGTTTCCTTGCCAATATTCACGAAGTTCTGTCCTGCAATATTTATCACCTAACTCAGACTCGCCAGACGTTGTATAACCTGTAAATTTGGTATACAAGGTGTAGCTGCCATCATCATTTTTATAAAAATATTCTTTTTGGGCAGTTGTTAAGTTATTGTTTTCAATAGCTTCATAAAAAATAGAAGTTGCGCTACCATCTCCACGATTTATAGGCACCGATAAATACCAGTTTTTCCAAATTATATTTTGGGCCTCATCATCATTGTTAGTTTCATCATCATTCTCTTCAGAATCATCTATTTCTTCTTCCATTATAATGTCTTCTTCTTCAGTAATATTTTCCGAAGAACTGCAATTAAATAAAAAACAGATTAGCAGGCTTAGTGTGTAGTTGGTAATCAATTTCATTTTATTTACAATATATTAAATTTATTTTTTAGCTTCAACTAATTCTAATTGATCAATGCTAACATTTGTGGTGAACATGCCGTAGTTTACTACAGCTTTATTTTTTTCTATTTTATCAATCGAGCCAACCGATCGGCCATCCTCTAAACGGACACGATCGCCAACTTTTAAAATTGGTTTTGGCTTGGGTGGTTGTTTCGCCTTAAGTTCTTTTTCCTTTTTCTTTTTGGTTCGAATGACTTCAACCTTTTTTTCAACTTCTTGTTTTACTTTTTGCTCTTTAGCTTTTTCAACCTTTTTTTGCTTTGCTGTTTTACGCTTACGTTTAGAGTTTTCAATTTGAACCAATTTAAAAAGCTCGCCCATTAACTCGCGTTTTTGCTTGTTGTTGAAATATTTTTCGGCTAAATCGTCAATTTTTTGTCCTAAGTAAATTAAACGTTGATTGCTATCGTATAATTCTTGATAGCTTTCTAATTTCTTTTGAATTTTCCCGTTAATTTCTTCAAGTTTATCGGCTTCTTCGCTTTTCTTTTTCTCGTTAGCTTTTAACGATTCTCCTGTTTTTTGAAGCCTCGATCGTTCTTTTTGAAGCTTTGCAATTGTAGCATCAAACCGTACTTTGCTACGTTCTATCTTCTTTTTAGCTCGATTAATTAAACTATACGGAATACCGTTTTTCTGAGCCACTTCAAAGGTAAAACTACTTCCGGCTTGACCGATAACGAGCTTAAACAAAGGCTCTAAAGTTCGCTCATCGAACAACATGTTGGCGTTTAACATGTGTGGTAATTCGTTGGCTAAAATTTTAAGATTAGAGTAGTGGGTTGTTATTATGCCAAATGCTTCCCGATGATAAAATTCCTCCAGAAAAGTTTCGGCCAAAGCGCCACCCAATTCAGGATCACTACCTGTACCAAACTCATCAATTAAAAACAACGTGTTTTTGTTGCACTTACGTAAAAAGTAATTCATTTGTTTTAACCTGTAACTGTAAGTACTTAAATGGTTTTCAATGGATTGATTATCGCCAATATCGCTTAAAATTCTATCAAAAATATAGGCCGAACTACGTTCGTGCACGGGAATTAACATGCCACTTTGCAACATGGCCTGAAGTAAGCCAATGGTTTTTAAGGTGATACTTTTTCCTCCGGCATTTGGTCCGGAAATTACAATAATGCGGCTATCTGCTTTTAACGTTATAGTTTGCGGATAGGTAACTTCTTTTTTCTTTAAGTTATTTAAATAGAGTAGCGGATGGTAAGCATCTCGTAAAAACATACTTTTATCTTCCGAAAAATGCGGTAAAATAGCATTTAAAGATTGAGCGTATTTCGCTTTCGCGGAAATGACATCAAGTTCAATTAAAAAGACTTGATAATCTTTTAAAAGCGGTAAAAACGGACGAATATAATTGGTAACTTCTTTTAAAATACGAATAATTTCTTCTTTTTCTTCGTATTCTAAATTGCTTAATTCTCTGGTGTGCTGTAATGTAGTTTCTGGTTCAATATAAACAATACTTCCTGTTTTACTACTGCCCATTATAGAGCCTTTAACCTTACGACGATACATGGCTTTTACAGCTAAAACACGGCGGTTTTCAACAACAGTTTCGCGAATATCATCTAAATAATCTAGATTATTATAGGTTGTTAATGCCGAAGTAAAACTGGCATTAATTTTACCTTTTATAATGTTTATAGCTTGCCTTAACTGTTCTAAAAGCGGAGAAGCGTTGTTTTTAATTTCGCCAAAGCGGTCTACAATACTGTTTATTTTTTCAATAATGAGTTTTGTAACCTCGATATGTGAAGCAAAAGCACAAAGTGTTGGATAATACTCTTCGAACTTTTTTAAGAATACAACAATTTCGTTTGCTGTGGTTGATATGGCTACAATTTTTTTTAAGCTATGTACTTCTAAATAAGTGTTTTCAATTTTTAAAAGCTTAAGCTCTTTTGTAATATCATCGAAACCATGATTTGGTATGCGGTTTTCGTTGGTAAATGATGCGACATATTCGTTGGTTAGATTTAACGAAAAAAACAGTTCTTCTTTAGTTTTATAAGGTGAAATTTCCAGCGCTTTAGCATGGCCTAATTCGGTAATACAATGTTCGCTTACCTGTTGTAAAACTTTAGGGAATTCTAAATCTTGTAATGTTTTTTCGTGAATATGAATCATTCTTTTTACTAAACCGCTTTTATTGAAGTTGCAAATTTAAGCAATTACTTAACAAGTTTAATCACGTAACGTTTGCTTCGTTATAATGATTTATTTAACAGAGTGTTACTTTAGTTTAACAAAAATGTAACAAGCCCGAAGACTTTTTAGAATATTTTTACAATATAAGTTTCATCAATCATCAAACCATCAGTTACTTAGCTCAATTAATTTGATTTAATTGGGCTTTTAACTTATATAATTCCAAATGTTTTTAAACTTAGCGAGTTGCTTATAAGTATTTAAAATGACTTGATTTTCTGGAGCAGATAAGTTATTGTCGTTTTGCAAGGTTTGTTTGGCGTAATATCTAGCACTGTTTAAAATAGCATTATCTTTTACAATATCTGCAATCCTAAGGTTTAAAACACCACTTTGTTGTGTACCCATTAAATCTCCAGGACCGCGTAATTTTAAATCCGCTTCGGCAATTTCGAAACCATCGTTGGTGCGTACCATAGTTTCTAAACGGGTTTTACTATCGTTGCTAAGTTTATGTCCAGTCATTAAAATACAATAGCTCTGTTCTGCACCACGACCAACACGTCCGCGTAATTGGTGTAGCTGCGACAAACCAAAACGTTCGGCACTTTCAATTATCATGACCGAAGCATTTGGCACGTTAACACCAACTTCAATAACGGTTGTTGCCACCATAATTTGTGTCTCGCCTTTTATAAAACGTTGCATTTCGTATTCTTTATCGTCGGGCTTCATTTGACCGTGAACAATAGAAATTTGATATTCGGGCATGGGGAAATCTCTAGAAATACTTTCGTAACCATCCATTAAATCTTTGTAATCCATTTTTTCGCTTTCTTGAATTAATGGATACACAATATAAACTTGTCGACCTTTTTTTATTTCATCTCGAATAAATCGGAAAACATTTAGTCTGTTTTTATCATAGCGATGTACGGTTTTAATTGGTTTACGTCCAGGCGGCAATTCATCGATTACAGAAATATCTAAATCACCATAAACAGACATAGCTAATGTTCGTGGAATTGGAGTTGCAGTCATCACTAAAATGTGAGGAGGAATATAGCCCACCTCAGTTTTTGCTTCTTCCTCATGGGAGGATTGAGGAGGGCTTGTTGGCCCTTTTTTCCATAATTTGCTTCGTTGTGCTACACCAAATCGATGTTGCTCATCGACAATAGCGAGCCCTAAATTTTTAAATTTTACTTTGTCTTCAAGTAAGGCATGAGTGCCAATTAATATTTGTAATTCGCCATTTTCAAGACTTTCATGAATTTTTCTTCGTTTTGAAGTTTTAGTTGAACCTGTAAGTATTTCTATATTGATATTCAGTTTTTTACAATATTCCTGTAATCCGTTATAATGTTGAACTGACAAAATTTCAGTTGGCGCAATTAAACAGGCTTGGTAATCGTTGTCAAGCGCCATGAGCATTGACATTAGCGCGACTATGGTTTTACCAGAACCCACATCGCCTTGTAAAAGTCGGTTCATTTGGGCTTGACTACCTAAATCGGCACGAATTTCTTTTAAAACACGCTTTTGTGCATTGGTTAAATTAAAGGGTAAATGCTCGCTAAAAAAGGTATTAAAATAGTTGCCAACTTTTTCGAATGGCAACCCTTTAATTTTCTTTTTATGCATTAAATTTTTAATGATTAATTGTAACTGTATGTAAAATAATTCTTCAAATTTTAATCGAAATTGAGCCTTATGAAGTAGCTCGCTACTCTTAGGAAAATGAATGTTAAAAAGGGCTTCAGATTTATTAATTAACTTCAATTCATTTAAAATAGGCTGCGATAAAGTTTCAACAAAACGGCCTTTGGTTTCAATAAAAAGTTGTTGCATTATTTTGCTAACCACTTTATTGGTAATGCCTTTATTTGATAACTTTTCTGTTGAAGGATAAATAGGCTGCATAGCCGAACGAATGTTTTTTTCATGTTCTTCTTGTAACTCTAACTCTGGATGCGCCATA
The DNA here is from genome assembly GCF_020523965.1 of Neotamlana sargassicola. GTDB lineage: Bacteria > Bacteroidota > Bacteroidia > Flavobacteriales > Flavobacteriaceae > Neotamlana > Neotamlana sargassicola. Next base: position 203,166 of record NZ_JAJAPX010000003.1, read on the forward strand.
TTAAATTTACCGCTAAACCAATTTACTTTACCAAAAGCAACATAAGGTTTGTTGGTTTTAAGGTTGTCTCGAATCCATTTTTGGCCACGAAACCAAACCAATTCCATAACACCTGTGTCGTCTTGAAAATTAGCAACAAGTCGTTTACCACGTTTTTGAGCCACTTCTTTAAATCCTGTAATTTTTCCAACAATTTGTACATCGGCATTGGTTTGTTGTAATTGATTAATCTTATAATAACGTGTTCTGTCTATATATCTGTTTGGAAATAAGTTAATTAAATCTTGATAAGTGTAAACACCCAATTCGCTTTTTAGCAAAGTAGCACGATTAGGCCCAACGCCTTTTAAATAATCTATCGGTGTTTGAAGGTTAACAGACATAAAAGCGAATTTAAGTTATTTCGTTTAAGATTAAAAGTGCTATTTTGGTCTTATGCTTGATGAAGTTATTTTATGAAAAATGTATTGTATTTTGTTTTTGGATGCTTTTGTTGGTTTGGTTTTTCGCAACAAACTGATTACGTTGATTTTAAATCGTGCAGAGCTTCAATTGCCTTTGGCAACCTTCAAAATAAAGAAGTAAAAGGAAAAGCGATTTACGAGTTGAAAATATTAAAAGACACCGATTCTGTTTTTTTAGATGCTCAAAATTTTTCAGAAATTAAATATATTTTAAATGATGCCATCGAAGGCCATTTATACGATGGTAAACATCTTATTGTAAAACATAAATTCAAAGCAAAAACAAGACATAAATTAGAAGTAATTTGGGAAACTTCACCTAAAAAAGCCATGTATTTCATAGATTGGCACGATGTCACTTCGAGTGATTTTGAAGTTAATCAAAATCGTATCGAGAAGGCAATTGTGGTAAAATCTGGTCAAATTTGGACGCAAGGACAAGGTAAATACACCAGTAATTGGCTCCCAAGTATCGACGATATGAACGATAAAATAGAGTTCGATTTAAATATCACCTTCTATAAAGATTACCAAGTTATTGCTAATGGAAAATTAATAGGAAAAGAAGAGCGTCTTAATAAAACCACTTGGCATTACGACATGCGTAAACCCATGAGCAGTTATTTAGTTGCACTAGCTATTGGTAAGTACAAGAAAAAAGTTGAAATAGCGAAAAGCGGAATTCCACTAGAAATGTATTATTATCCCGAGGATTCTTCAAAAGTAGAGCCAACATACCGCTACACAAAACAAATGTTCGATTTTCTTGAAGATGAAATTGGAGTTGCCTATCCTTGGCAAAATTATAAACAAGTTCCTGTAAAAGATTTTTTGTATGCCGGAATGGAAAACACAAGCTGTACTGTTTTTTCTGATGCTTTTATGGTTGATGATATTGGTTTTGTAGATAAAAACTACGTTAATGTAAATGCGCACGAACTTGCACACCAGTGGTTTGGCGATTTAGTTACTGAAACTTCGGGAACGCACCATTGGTTGCAAGAAGGTTTTGCTACGTATTATGCTTTATTGGCGGAGAAAGATGTGTTTGGAGAAAACCATTATTACTGGCAACTTTACGAATATGCGCAAGAATTATACGAGCAAGATAAAGCCGGGGCAGGAACATCTTTACTAAACCCAAAAGCCAGCAGTACTACATTTTATAAACGCGGTGCTTGGGTATTGCATGCCTTACGAGAAAAAGTAGGAGATAAGCCATTTAAAAAAGCGGTTAAAAGCTATTTGAAGAAACACAAATTTGAAAATGTTGAAACCAATGATTTTATAAATGAAGTTGAAAAATATAGCAAAACTGATTTATCGGAGTTTGTTGAAACTTGGTTAATGGCCGAAACCTTTAATTATGATGATGCTTTACAGAGTTTAAAAAAATCGGCTTATATAACCGAGTATCTTATGGTAGATTGCGAGGTTTATAGCTCTAAATGTGTAGACTATTTGAAGTATTACGCTTCCGATGAAGCTAAAGCTAAAGTAGTATCGCAAATTCCAAATAAAATTACTGCTACCGATTTTAAGAATCCTTTAAAAGTGCGTCAAGCCATTGCAAAATATGTGACTAACATTTCGCCATCAATAAGAACGGAGTATGAAAGTTTGCTCGACGATAAATCGTATGTAACTATTGAAGCGGCATTGTTTAATTTATGGAGAAGTTTTCCGCCACAGCGCCAAAATTATTTGAATAAAACCAAAGAAGTAATCGGCTTTAACGATAAAAATGTTAGACTTTTATGGTTAACCTTGGCATTAGTTACAGAAGACTACGAACCTGAAAACAAAACAAAATATTTAAATGAGCTTACAAATTACACAAGTCCAAACTACGGTTACGAAACCCGAATGAATGCATTCCAGTATTTACATCAAATAAAAGCCTGTAATGCTGAATGTTTAAGCAATTTAGAGCAAGCAACAACACATCATAATTGGCGTATGGTAAAGTTTGCTAAACAAATGCTGAGTGTTATAAAACCCAAATAACTATTTCCTACGCTCCATTCTAGCTGGATCTCTACAAATTAAACATCCAGCTAAATAGGTTAGTGATATTTCGTAAACACCGTTCGTGTTTCCAATTTTTGTGGTATTAAAATCGTAAGAGAAACCAAAGCGTAATTTTTCATATTCTAAACCAATAAAAGTATTGACAGATGTAAGTAAATGACTTTGCGAATGATTTTTATTCGGGTTTGTTACGGCCGTTGCACCAACAAATAATTTACTAAGTTTTATGTTTGTTCCAATATCTAATCGGTTGAATTCGCCTTGTTGCATGTAATTTAGTGACACTTGCATTTTGTTACGGTCTAAATACGGGAATTTATAATTAGCATGAACAGAGTAAAAAATATCTAAAGGCACATGACTGTTTTCAACAAACGAAATATTTGGTCGGTTAAGGTGTTTTATAGCAAAACCAAACCATAAATCGGTGTCGTTGTAAATATTCTGTTGGTCGAAAACAAAGCCGGCTGTAAAATCGAAAAACGTTTTATTATCGTTGGCATTCATGGCAAACGGATCGGAAGAGGAATTTCTAATTGTTCCGCTATTAATATTTAATTGGTCGCCCAAAACAATACCACTAAAATCGAACGATCGCGTTCCAAAACCTAATTCTACAGCGGGTCTAAACGCCCAATCGTTCCCTAAGCGTACAATATAAGCGTAGTTTACATTGGCTTGTAAATGGTTAAAATTGGTATTGTTTTCATGCTGATTTAAAATACTAAAGCCAACGCCGCTATCTAAATTTTCAATCCACGTATTTATAAATGCGTATTGCGTATTTATTCGTAAATCTAAACTAGGCCATTGGGTACGATGTAATATGCCGAAATAAGTGGCGTCTTCAAAACCAGAAAACCCTGGATTTAGCGTTTCTGGAACCAAAAAGTATTGTGTAAAAACAGGATCTTGAGCTTCGGCTTTAAAAAATAGACCACTTAAAATTATTAGGATAGATAGTTTTATTTTCCTCATGTATAGCAATTTATTTTAATGCTGAAAAAGCGCCTTTTTTAGTAATAGTTTCACCGTACAGTGTTTTAGCAGTTAAGGTGTAATAAAAGTTTCCGTTTTCGGTATGGTAGTCTTTTACCGTGCCGTTCCAACCTTGCAATGCATCACCGGTTTCAGAAAAAATTAAACTGCCCCAGGTGTTAAAAATGCTAAAGGTCATATCGGTTAACGCCTTAGTTTTAGGAACAAAATAATCGTTAATACCATCGTTGTTTGGGGTAAATGTGTTAGGCACCATAAGGTTGTAGCCTTTCTCGATAGTTAAAATGATTTCTTTGGTATATGCACAACCAAAAGGATAAGTTACCGTTTGAATTATGGTATAAGTACCTTCGTTATTGTAACTATGAGTTGGACTTTCGTCGGAAGAAAAAGTGCCATCACCAAAATTCCAGGAAACCGCTTCGAAATCTCCTGTAGATTCATTGGTAAATTCAATTGGAATTAATTTTGAATAAAATCCGAAATTTATAAAGCTTTCGGAGGTTTGGGTAAAATCAGGATAACCCAAAACAGGAATTTCAACTTGATACGAGTATGAAATTGAACATCCCATGCTGTCGGTAACATCAATGATAGTTAAACCATTTTGGTTGGTGCTCATAAACTCATTATTTGCTCCAGAAACCGTTCCGCTAGACCATTGTATGTCATAAGGTGGTACGCCACCACTAGGCTTTGCTTCAAAAGTTTGATTGACTTTGCGAGTCACGCAGTCGTGTATGGTATGTGTTTCAACATCAACTACTAAAGGTTCAAATCGATTAATGCTCCAACTACCAGAAACATCGCAACCATTCGCATCGGTAACAGTAACCGAATAATCTCCAGGAGGCATATTACTTAAATCTTCGGTAGTTGCGCCGTTAGACCATGAATAAGTAAATGGCATTGATCCTCCAGTAACCATAAGATTTATGGCGCCACTTTCTGGAATATCACAATCTAAGGCATCAGTTGTGTTAGCCGTTAAATTTAGTTCGGCAGGCTCTGTAATTACAAATGTTTCTGTAATGGTACACGGTGTGCCATCGGTAATTGTAACGTTGTAGGTTCCTGGCCCAATATTATTTCGTTCTACGCCAGCAGTTGGGTCGTCGTCCCAAACTAAATTTACAGGATCAATACCGCCTTCAAAATTAAGAGTAATTCGTCCGTCCATAGCTCCAAAACAACTTACATTGCTTGTAGTAGGGGTAATTCTAAATAGCGGAGGCTCTTCAATTACAACAGAAGCTTCTTTTACACAATTGGCATCATCGGTTACTGTAATTATATAAGTTCCTGGTGATAAATTATCTTGTACCATACCCGAACCTAAGTTACTCCATGTTACGGTATATGGCGCTACACCACCTGTAATCGAATTAATAGTAATAACAGCATCATTATCGCCGTAACATTTAATTTCGGTAGCGGAATAATCAATTATAATCTCATCGGTTTGATTTACTATAACTTGAAGCGTATCGGTACAATTTGATTTATCGGTAACTGTAACCGTGTATGTACCAGCGAATAAATTAGAAATGTTTTGATTGGTACTCGAATAACCATTTGGACCAGTCCAAGAATAGGTGTAGTCAAAAACGCCTGTGCTCACCTCGGTTGGTCGTCCGCCATTAACGTTGATATAAATTTCACCTGTAGCATCGCCATAACAAATTACATCAACTTTTGAAGCTAAAGATGCTTGTAGTTCTGCGGGTTCAATTAATTGAAATGTTTGAGAAATACTCGGACAATTATTAGCATCGGTTACTGTTATTTCATAGTTTCCAGGGCCTAAATTGGTTAAATCTTCGTCTGTACTAAATGGATTTCCGTTTAATGTCCAGTTATAAGTGTATGGTGTTGTACCGCCAGAAATATCAATACCAATAGAGCCATCATCTGCACCAAAACAAGAAATGGTTTCAGCATCAAAAACGACAGCACTAAAAATAAGTTCTTCTGGTTCTGTAATGGTGTAGGTGTTGCTATAAGGGCAACCACCATCGTCGTTAATGGTTACAGAGTAATTTCCAGGACCTAAATTACTTATGTCTTCATTTGAGCTTGTAAATCCGTTAGGACCGGTCCAAGCGACTTGATATAAATTACCTGTTGTAAATGGTACGCCTCCTGTAATAGAAATATCTATCGATCCGCTTTGCGAATTGTAACAGGTACTATTAATTATAGTTTCAGAAACACTAATCGAAGGGTTAACCGTAATAGTTACTGTAAAAGGTAAACCAACGCAATCTCCTGAAGTAGGCGTTACAGTATAAGTTACTGTAGCTGGGTTAATAGTAGTATTGGTAAGAATCTGACTAATGCTTGAAGCGCCAATGGTTTCGATTGAAGCTCTTGTAATTGATCCTGTTGGTGTGATAGTTGGTGTGTCCCAAGTATATAATGTATTACTAGGAACAGTGTCTCCATTTGTTTCATTGGGAGTAATATCAAAAGCAACACCACTACAAATCGTTAAATCGAAATCACTAATACTTGGTGTTTCATTAATAACATGTTCCGTCACATTCGATGTAATTTGAGTACATCCACCAGATGAAAAGGTAATGATTACGTAGTAATAAGTGGTTCCAACAGTATTTGAAGGTGGTGTAAATGTCGCATTGGTTTCTCCAGAAATTGGCATTCCTGTTGTGGCATCATTACTCGAATTACTATACCATTGGTAATTTGCTGTACCAACACCATTGGTATAACTCACCGATAAAGTATTAAACGTTTCACCAAAACAAATAGTTTCAGAAGCGGGTTGGTTGGTTATATTTGGTGCTGCATTTACGGTAACTTCGGCAGTTTCACTTGTTGTGTTACACCCTGGTTCGGTTTGAGTAATTTCACAGTAGTAATAAAGCGTTCCAACAGTAGTCGTTGGAGGTGTGTAGGTGCTGCTAGTTGCGCCTGTAATTAAAGTACCACCAGTGTTTGAATTAGTTGTGTTGCTGTACCATTGGTAAGTGTATGTTGTTCCTATACCTCCCGAAACTACAGCTTCTAAGTCTTGTGGTGTAATTCCTTGACAAAGTGTTTGCGTTGCTAATGGCTGGGTTGAAATTGTTGGAGCATTTACTACAATAACCTCCGAAACGGCGCTTGTAATATCACCACAACCGCTTCCGTTCAGGGAAATGACAACGTAGTAATAAAACGTTCCAGCCGATGAATAGATTGGTGGAGTGTAAGAAAGATCATTTGCTCCAGAAATAGCTGTTCCACCAGTATTACTATTGGTCGTGTGGCTATACCATTGATAACTAACTGTTCCAGTTCCCCCGGAATGTGCAACGGTTAAAGCGTTGTTTAATTCGCCTCCTACACAAAGACTTTGTGTATTGATTGGCTCAGTATCTATTTGAACTCCTTCAACCACTTCAATTCTTGCTGTTGTTGAAGCAATTTGGTTACAACCAGCTCCGGACGAGCTAAACGAAACAACACAATAGAAGTATATAACTCCAATTGTATTGTTTGGTGGTGTGTAAGTATTTGAGGTTTCTCCTGTTAATTCTGTTCCTGAAGTAGTATTATCAATAGTATTGCTGTACCATTGGTAACTAGGGGTGCCAGAACCATTTACAGCAACTGTTAAAGGTGTAATTGTACCGTTTAAACAAACCGTTTCTGGTTGCGGTTGAGTTATGAATTCTGGTGCAGGCTCTACAGTTACGGTGAAAATCACTGGTGCACCATCGCAACCATTTAGTGTTGGTGTTACGGTATAAGTAACATCTTCTGCTGTAGTTCCTGAATTAAAAATGGTTTGTACAGGAATCGTATCTGTTCCCGAGGTTAAAAATCCAGTAACGGTAGTAGGAGCAGTGGCGGCCCAAGAAAATGTAGTACCGCTTAAATCGGATGTTAAAACAACCTCATTGGTGTCGGTTCCCGAACAAATAGTTTGGGCTAAATCGGTATTAGTAATGGTTGGCACTGGGTTTATAGTAAAATCGTATGTTGCTGTTACAGTATCGCAGCTATTTGTAACTTCTAAGGTTATGGTATAGTCTCCGGGAGTATCGTAATTAATTGTTCCTGGGTCTAAAGTATTAGCTGTAGTTGGGTTTCCACCAGGGAAACTCCATGCATAAGTTATGGTTTCAGAAGTTGGAGCACAAGTATTAACAGAAGCAACAGGATTGAATGAGGCCATGCCACAAAAATCGTCTATTTGGTTAATTGTGGCTTGTGGGGGCTCTTTTACTTCAATAGTTTCAGTGTGCATACTTTCGCCGCATGCGTTGGTTGTTGTTAACGTTAGTGTGTATGTTCCTGCAGTTGTGAATTCGAAAGAAGGCGCTGCGGAATTTTCATCTGTTCCATTAGTATAATTCCATTGTGGTGTTGTTGTTCCGCAAAGTCCTTGATTGTAATCAACCTCCCAAAGATACGTTTCACCACCACAGCTTTGAGTATAATCGGTTGTGTTGGTGACTTGTACATTTAATGGAGAACAACCATTGTCAGTGCTTAAAGTGAAATCGGTTATTAATTCTGGTTCAATACAAATGGTATTGGTAACAGTGTTTGTCGTGCCACAAAAGTTCTGAGAATATAATTCAATGGTATAAACACCTGGACTTGTGTAGGTATGCGAGGGGTCACGTAATGTTGAGGTGGTTCCATCACCAAAATCCCAATAATAACCAGCAGAAGTATCGCAATTTTGGTTATAACCGGTTGTTGAGGTATTGGTGAATTGTACCGGCATATTTAAACACCCATTTGGGTCGTTTGTAAAAGAAACATCAGGTTTTTTTAAAATAATAATAGGCCCAGCAGTTAGTGTTGTTTCTCCACAAGAAGTAGTAATATATAAAACAGCGGTATAGCTATAATCGGGACAATTTGATTCTGTATATTCATGCGGAATTGGGAAATCATCGGAATTTGCTGGATTAGCAGCATCAAAATAGGCAGAAGCTTCTAATTGTTGTTGTGAGTAAGTTATAATGGTACCGTCACCAAAATCAATATAATAATTTGTATCTGGCGGATTAGTTCCCCAAGAACCTATTGCAAATTCAATAGGCGCAATTGGTGTACACAAATTAACAGTATTTCCGGGGTTTACAATAGCGCCAGTTGGGTTGCTTGAATTTTTTACTAAATACGTTATTTTATTTTCGCAATCGGTACCATGTGCAGTTATGGTCATATTATACGATCCTAATTGAGCATAAGTATGTGTTAGTGGGAAAGTAACATTGGTTTCTGTATTATTATCGCCCCAATTTATATCATACGATGTAATACATCCACCGTTTGATTGGTTTCCAACATTAATGGTATAAGTAGGATCTGAAGTATTGTTGCCACAATTATCAAAATGTGGAGAAAAATTTGCTTGGGCATCAATATCATAAAAACTAAGGTTTGGTTTACGTAAAACCGGAACTTGTTTGTTTATGGTTGTAGTTTCGTTGTTGCTATCGGTTACAGATAACGTTACATTTACATTTTGTGTGCCACATCCAACAACATTAAAGGTATGCGATGGTGTTGCACTTGTGCTTGTGCTTCCGTCATCCCCAAACGTCCATAAGTAAGTATATGGGGCGTTACCAGAAACTGTTGAGGTAAAATCTACTTGAGTACCGGAGCAAGCACCACTATTGTTAAATGTGAAATCTACTGTGGGCGGCGCAGAAACTTCTGTCGATCTATTATTGTTTTTAGGGGTTTCTAAAAGGAATTTTTTATTTAAAGCGAAAAAAGAAACACTAATTATTAGAAACGCAAGTACTGTAAGAAAAGTAGTTTTTCTCATAGAAAATAAAATTGTTAATAGCTGAAACTAAAATAGATATTCTTTTTTTAAATAGATGTAATTAAAAGATATATGTGTACTTTTTTAGGTTAAAATACCTAATATTGGGTATTTATTTCGGCTTTAAAAGTTTAAAACATTCTAAGCCTAAATTACTTTCATATATTTACAATAAAAACGAAATAATTGAAGGCATTAGTAATTTCTGGAGGAGGTAGTAAAGGCGCTTATGCAGGTGGCGTTGCAGAATATTTAATAAAAGAACAAAAGCGCGATTATGATTTGTTTTTAGGAACATCGACAGGGAGTTTGTTAATACCTCATTTAGCGGCTGGTAAAATTGATGAAATTCATAAAGTTTATACCAGTGTAAACCAAAATGATATTTTTAGTGTTAATCCTTTTGTTATTCGAAAAAAAGGCGATCGACAATTTGTGTCTATAGATTTTTTAAATTCTATATGGCAATTTATTAAAATGAAGCGGACTTTTGGTGAGAGTAAAGCCTTAAGAAAACATATTAAAAAGCATTTTACAGAAGGTGATTTCGATTTAATAAGAGCTACAAAAGAAGATGTTGTGGTAACGGTTTCAAACTTATCTATGAATTGTGTGGAATATAAATCTATAAATGATTTTACTTATGAAGAGTTTTGCGATTGGATTTGGATTTCCTGTAATTACATTCCCTTTATGTCGTTAGTTAAACGAAATGGTTTTGAATATGCCGATGGAGGCTTAGGTTGTGTAGTGCCTATTAGAGAGGCTATTTTACGCGGTGCCACCGAGGTTGATGCTATTATTTTAGATACAGAAAAACTGATTTACAATAAAATACTAGGGAAAAACCCGTTTTCTTTATTAATTAATTTATTCGGACACTTACTCGATCAGGTAGAACGTAGCGATATTGTTATTGGCAAGTTGGCAGCTAAAAATAAAAATGTACAATTGAATTTATTTTATACGCCATCACGATTAACCGAAAATGCGTTAATATTTAATAAAAAACTTATGAAAGAGTGGTGGCAACAAGGGTTTGAATATGCTAAACACAAATATTCTGAAGCACAATCGAACGAATTACGCGAATAAATTTACCAAATACTTGAAACTTCGTCTTTAACAAAAGCCAAAGCGGCGTCGCTTGGAGATTTACGTTCCATCATTTCATTTAACAAAACCTCACGTAACTTATTTGCAGTATCAGTCTTTTCAAGTAAACTGGCTTTTCTAATAAGTTGAATTGTGGCGTTTTTTGCGGCCGTAATAATATTCCAACATTTATCGCTAATATAGATTTGCTGGGTTAGGTTATGTTCAAATTCTTGTTCAATACTTTGTATAAGTAAACTTTCGTAGGCTTCTTTATTGTCGCTAATAGGAGCAACCCGAACCAAAAGTTTAGCAGGAGAAATTCGCTCTAAAAATAACACCATACGTTCGTAAGCTTGCAAACGTGTTGGTAAAGCATTTACTTGTAAATCTTTTTTTAGTAAAAATCTACGTCGTCCATCTTCGTTTTGTGTGTGTGTTTTAAAAAAATAGTAAGCAATTAAACCTGTAATAATTGTAGGTATGCAATATAGGGCTAAGTCTATTATTCGGTCTGTCATTATGTTATTTGTTATTTTTTTTAATTCCGCCTAAATGTATGCAATCTTTCAAATCTTGCATAGATGTAAAAGGCACAGCAACTTTATTATATTGGTAAGTACCGCTTAATTGTTTCGATAAGTTATGGTCGTCTACATTTACCTCAATATCATCCATTGTAAACTGGCAAGGGTGTTCATAACCTGCAGCATGTGTTATTTCTATAAATTCCTTTTTAAAAGTCTTGAAATATTGCGCTAGTCGTTCAGATTTTAATGGTACATCAATACCTTTTTGTAGCCATTTACTTTGTGTTGCTACTCCAGCAGGACATCTGTTTGTATGGCAAACTTGCGCCTGTATACAACCAATACTCATCATGGCTTCTCTGGCAACATTTATACAATCCGCACCCATAGCAAATGCCATGGCTGCTTTACCAGGAAAGCCTAATTTACCACTTCCAATAAATACAATACGCTCGGTAAGTCCTTTTTCTTTAAACACTTTATATAAATCGCCAAAACCGTAAACCCAAGGTAACGATACATGGTCGGCAAAACTTGGAGGTGCAGCACCAGTACCACCTTCACCGCCATCTACAGTAATAAAATCGGGGCCTTTTCCTGTTTTTTTCATTAAATCGGCTAATTCTTTCCATTGGTTAAGTTTTCCAATAGCAGCTTTTATACCAACAGGTAAACCAGTTTCTTCGGCAATTAGCTCTATAAAATCAACCATTTCTTTTACATTAGAAAAGGCAGAATGATTTGGAGGCGAAAGTACATCTTGCCCCATAGGGACATGGCGTATTTCAGATATTTCTTTTGTTATTTTACTAGCAGGTAAAACACCACCTTTACCGGGTTTTGCACCTTGTGATAATTTTACTTCAATAGCTCGTATAAACGGATTTTTTTCAACTAATGTCTTTAGTTTTTCTAAAGAAAAACTTCCATCATCAGCTCTAACACCAAAATAACCTGTACCAATGTGAAAAACCACATCGCCACCATTACTATGGTACGGAGATAAGCCGCCTTCTCCAGTGTTGTGGTAGGCATCTGCTAAAGCAACACCTTTGTTTAAAGATTCTATAGCTTTAGCAGATAACGAACCAAAACTCATGGCAGATACATTAATTATTGAAGCTGGCCTGTAAGGTTTTTTACGTTTGTTAAACTCACCCATAACTTTTGCACAGGGTAAAAAAGACTTGTCTAAAGCATTTGGGTGCTTTTCATTAATTTTAAACGGAAACATGGCGTTATTAATAAAAATATGCTGATGTGCGTAAATGTCGCGATCTGTACCAAAGCCCTCATAATTATTTTCTTTTTTTGCAGAAGCATAAATCCAACCACGTTCTATTCTGTTAAAAGGCAGTTCTTCTCGGTTGTTGGCAACTAAATATTGTCTAAGTTCAGGTCCAATACTTTCTAACCAATACCTAAAGTGCCCTACAATGGGGAAATTATGACTAATAGTATGAGAGCGTTGAATAAAAATATCGCGAATTGCAACAATAATAAGTATTATTAAAACCCATGCCCACCAAGAAATGCTTGATAAAAAATCTAAAATAACTGTCATCCTTCTTTCTTTAAAAAGTAAAGATATTTTAAAATAAATTGTTCCCCAAGAAACGAAAACATATCTTTATAAAATGCAATTAAATTTTAAAAAAGCATCACTTTTTTTAGCTGGTTTTATTGGGTTAATTACAATTATCACAATTATTTTAAATTTTATTATTTCAAATAAAATAAAAACCACCATATCAGAATTACCTAGCCATATTGAAGTAACTTATGAAGATGTAAACACGAATATTTGGTTTGGTAGTTTCTCTATTAAACATCCAATAATTGTTGTTAAAGGTCAAAATACAAATGAAAATTTATTAGAAACCGAAGCCAAACAGTTTAAATTAGAAGGGTTTAGTCTATGGAAATGTTTTTGGGATAAAAAAATAGATATTGAAAGCATTGGTATTAATAACTCAGTATCCAAAATACTTTATAATTCAGTTTTAAAAGAAAATGATTATAAAAATGAGTCATCAAAGTATTTAAAAAACAATTTTTTAATCAATCATATTTATTTAAATGATGCTAACGTATTAGTAAAAAATGTTGAAAATGATTCTATAATTTTTAGCGTTTCTAGTTTAAACTCAACTGTTAAAGGGTTTGAAATTGATGATTCGAATGTTAATTATCAAAATTTTGTTTTACAAGGAAGTGACATGTTTTTTGCCGTTAATGAGTTTGAAAACTTGAATGTATCAGAATTTAATATATCAAAAAATCAAATAACATTAAAAAATGTAGGTTTAAATACTAAATATTCTAAAACGCAATTATCATCAATTTTAAATAAGGAACGCGATCATATTAAAGCAAATTTTAATGAAATATTATTCAGTGAATTAGATTTAAAGTTTACTAAAGGTTTTAGTTTGTCCGCAAAAACAACTGAAATTAACACGCCTAAAGTTGAAGTGTTTAGAAATAAATTATTGCCAGACGATTTTAAAACAAAACCTTTATACTCAAAGCTTTTGCGAGATTTAAACTTTAATTTAAATATTGATGACTTAAAAATTAGCAACGGACAAATAATTTATTTTGAAAAAGTTAATAACGATAACAAAACACCTGGAACTATTAGGTTTGATGATTTAAATGCGCAAATAAAGAATTTAGGAAATGTAAATACCCTGAAACCGGTAAGTATTAAGGTTGATGCATTGTTTATGCAAGAATCTGATTGTCATGTTAATTGGCATTTTAAAGTGGCAGATACTACTGATGCTTTTGTGTTTAAGGCTGATATAAAAAACTTAAATGCTTCAAAAATAAATCAATTTATTGAGCCAAATTTAAAAGTGAAATTAAAGGGGGAGTTGCAACAAACTTATTTTTCTGTGTATGGTAATAACAATATTTCGAATACAGATTTAAAAATTAAGTACAATAACTTTGAAGTATCAGTTTTAAAAGAAAATGGCAAAGAAAAACGTAAGTTATTATCTGGCTTAGTTAATTTATTTGTGTTAAAAAACACTAATGATAACTCCGATAATTTCCGTTACGGTAAAGCCGAAAATATTATACGAGAAAAAAACAAGTCTGTATTTAGTTATGTTTGGTTAAATGCTAAACAAGGGTTGTTGTCTGCCATGACTGGTAGTGAAAAAAGGGATTAATATTACCATGATTTTCATTTTTTAAAATCTAGTTAAGAGTTTATAATTTAAAACTTGTACAGCCTAATTTGTTTATAAATATTAATAAAACTGCTTAATTAAAAGCCAAACAATGGTTAATTTCACGCTTTTAAATTACTTGTAGATTTTGGAGAAATATTTAAGTCAGTTAAACGAAGCGCAACTAGCGCCAACCATACAAATTGAAGGCCCAATGATAGTTATTGCCGGTGCGGGCTCTGGTAAAACACGTGTACTTACTTTTAGAATTGCTTACATGATGAGTAAGGGCATAGACCCTTTTAATATACTAGCATTAACGTTTACCAATAAAGCCGCTCGCGAAATGAAAGAGCGTATCGCTAGCATAGTTGGGCAAAGCGAAGCCAAAAATTTATGGATGGGAACCTTTCACTCCGTGTTTGCTAAAATATTGCGTATTGAAGCCGATAGGTTAGGTTACCCAAGTAATTTTACAATTTACGACACCCAAGATTCAGATCGTTTAATACGCGATATTATTAAGGAAATGAATTTGGATAAAGACGTTTATAAATACAAACAAGTTCGTTCTAGAATTTCGTCTTATAAAAACAGTTTAATAACCGTTAGAGCATATTTTCAAAACCCAGAACTTATTGAAGCCGATACTATGGCACGTCGCCCAAAAATGGGAGATATTTATAAAGAATATGTAGAACGCTGCTTTAAGGCCGGAGCTATGGATTTTGATGATTTATTGCTAAAAACCAACGAGCTTTTAACACGTTTTCCAGAAGTTTTAGCTAAATATCAAAATAGGTTTAAATATATTTTGGTTGATGAGTATCAAGATACCAACCACTCACAGTATTTAATAGTTCGAGCATTATCAGACAAGTTTCAAAATATATGCGTAGTTGGTGATGATGCGCAAAGTATTTATGCTTTCCGTGGGGCGAATATCAACAATATTTTAAATTTCCAGAAAGATTATCACGATGTAAAAGTATTTCGTTTAGAACAAAATTATCGTTCCACTAAAAACATTGTAAATGCAGCAAATTCGGTAATTGATAAAAACCAAACCAAACTCGATAAAGTGGTTTGGACAGCCAACGATGATGGCGGTAAAATTATAGTTCACCGCTCGTTAACCGATGCCGATGAAGGTCGCTACGTAGCAAGCACTATTTTCGATAATAAAATGAATCATCAGCTACCAAACAGCGATTTTGCCATTTTATATCGTACCAATGCACAGTCGCGTTCTATTGAAGATGCTTTACGTAAACGCGATATTCCGTATAGAATTTATGGGGGTTTATCCTTCTATCAGCGTAAAGAAATAAAAGATGTTTTATCGTATTTAAGGTTAATTATTAATCCAAAAGATGAAGAAGCTTTAAAACGTGTTATTAATTTTCCGCCTAGAGGTATTGGTCAAACTACTGTCGATAGGTTAATGGTAGCTGCAAATGGCTACAAGCGCTCTATTTTTGAGGTGATGAAAAACATCGATAAAACCGATGTTAAAGTAAACTCAGGTACAAAACGCAAACTTTTAGATTTTGTAACCTTAATTGAAAGTTTTCAGGTAATGAACCAAACCGCAGATGTGTTCGAACTTGCCGAATATGTTACCAAAACAAGTGGTTTAATACGCGAGTTTAACAAAGATGGAACACCCGAAGGTGTTACCAGAATGGAAAACATCGAGGAGCTTTTAAATGGTATGAAAGACTTTGTTGAAGGCCAAAAAGAAATAGTTGATGCCACAGGGTCTTTAGCCGAATTCTTAGAAGATGTTGCACTTTCTACCGATATGGATAACGATAAAGACGATGGTAATAAAGTCGCCTTAATGACGATTCACTTAGCCAAAGGTTTGGAGTTTCCGTATGTGTATATTGTTGGTTTAGAGGAAGATTTATTTCCAAGTGCCATGAGTATGAATACGCGAAGTGAACTCGAAGAAGAGCGCCGTTTATTTTACGTAGCACTTACAAGAGCTGAAAAGCAAGCGTATTTAACCTATGCGTTATCACGATATCGTTGGGGTAAATTAGTAGACTCAGAACCAAGTCGTTTTATTGAAGAAATTGATGAAGAATATTTAGAAATAGAAACACCTATTGAGGAACGCCGAATAAACCCAATGCTTTCAGCCGATATTTTTGGTGATGTAGAACCTAACAAAGTTAGATTTAAACCGGCTAAACAGCCAAAATTCGAAAAAGGAATAACAAAAAAGACACCAGAAAAATACCAAGCACCAACACCTAAAAATTTAAAACCTGTAGCTAAAAGTTCTCCAAATACAGGTAGCCCAAATTTATTCGATAATAAAATAGCCGTTGGTAATAAAGTAAAACATAACCGATTTGGCACCGGAGAAATTATAAAAATTGAAGGCGCAGGTCCAGACACTAAAGCCGAAATTAAATTTCAAGTAGGTGTTAAAAAATTGTTGTTACGCTTTGCAAAATTAGAAGTAATAGGCTAAGCCTAATAATTTTAAAAGCGTTAAAAAATTGTTAAAAGCAAATGTTTTATTTGGTTTATGCATCTAATTTAAAAATAACCAATAAATCAAATAGGTATGAAAGCATTTTTAACTTTAGTATTAATTTTAAGTTTTGAATTCGTTGTTGCACAACCCGGAGGCGGAGGTATGATGGGCGGTGGCGGCATGCGTGGTGGAGGCCAAGGCGGACAACAAAACCAAGAACGCCCAGAAATGCCAGAGTTCGATGCCGCTAAAGTCGCAGGTATTTTTAATTATGATGATGCCGAAGTTTTAAAAAAAATAAAACTTAAAAAGAAAGAAGAAAGCCTTACTCTTGAGGTTAGAAAAGCAATAAACACTTACAATGTTAGAGTTAACGAAATAGCACTTTTAAATAAAGATAATTTCGATACTTTAAACGTCTATGTAAAAGCGGTACGCGAATCGCAACAGGCTAATCGCGAGCAAAATCAATCGTTTGATCGTAGTGAGCAAAATAGGGAAGACGATCCTATGTTTAAAGTTATGGAACTGGTAAAAGAAAAAATTGAGCCAGTAAAGGCATTGGTTTTAAAGGAAGAAGATAAGCTTAACCAAAAAATGCAAACGTTATTAGACGAAAAAAAATATAACAAATGGTTAGATTATCAAGCCGAAATTAAAGAAGAATTAAACCCAAAACGTCCAGAGCGTAACGATTCTGGTATGCAAGGAGGAGGCAGGCAAGGTGGCCGTCAAGGAGGGGGAGGCGGCATGATGGGTGGTGGCTTTTAAAGACTTACTAATTTAAGTGGGTTTGAATAAAAGCTTTTAATTTTAACCAAGTGTCTAGTAAAGCTAAGCCTTCCCAACCGTGTGCTTCATTTTCATATAAAGTAAACTCGTGAACCACATTTAGGTCTGCGAGTTTATTTTTTAAATCGATACCTTGCGAAGTGGGAATCAAAGGGTCTTTTCCTCCATAAAATAAAATGGAAGGTGATGCATCAGCGGTAACTTGGTGCAAGGGGCTTGCTTCTTCTAAATAAGAAGTTTCAGGAAATTCGCCAAACAAAACTAATAGCTGCTGCAAGTCTTCGTTGGTATTATTTAAATATTCAGGGTCGGTTAAATTCGTAGGGCCAACAATACTACAAACCATATCAATATTGTTATCGGTATCGAGTGCATAACTCCATAAAAGCGACAAATGAGCGCCAGCACTTGCTCCAATAAATCCAAAATTATCGGAAATTGTATAAGTAGCCTTGTTCGATTTTAAATGATTAATTACACTTGTAATATCGTCAGTTTGCATGGGGTAAGGTTTGTTTTCTTCATTAGCATACCTATAATTTATGTTTACAATAGCGTGATTTGGAAAATCAATTCGTATTAAATCTTTAATAGCATTCATATCACTTTTATCTCCAGCAATCCACCCACCACCATGCACTAAAATAATAGTTTTAGTATTTAAATTACGATTAGCAGGTAAATATAAATCGAACTTTTGTCGGTTTTCATTGCCATAAGAAAGATTCAAAGCTTCGTAATATACAGCAGGATTTAATTCATCTTCATTATTGTTTGATGCATCCGAGCTGCAATTTAGAACACATCCAACAATAAAAAACAGACAGAAAAATTTAAAAACAAGCTTCATAAATAAAATTGTATTATTTTTAAACGTACAATAAGATACGAAAATTGGCCGATTTTATAAAAATATACGAAGAAAACCCAAATCCACGGGAAATAGCAAAGGTTGTTAACGTGTTGAAACGTGGCGGATTAATAATTTATCCAACCGATACCGTTTATGGTTTAGGCTGCGATATTAACAACATAAAAGCGTTAGAGCGAGTAGCTCGAATAAAAGGTATTAAGCTCGAAAAAGCTAATTTTTCCTTTATTTGCCACGATTTAAGTAACCTAAGCGATTATGTAAAACAAATTGACACATCGGTTTTTAAGTTATTAAAACGGAACTTGCCAGGTGCTTATACCTTTATTTTACCAGGCTCAAAACAATTACCAAATCCGTTTAAAAAACGAAAAACAGTAGGCATTCGTATTCCGGAAAATAATATAGCTTTAGATATTGTAAAAGCTCTAGGAAATCCTATTATTTCAACCTCTATACACGACGAAGATGAAATTATTGAGTACACCACCGATCCAGAATTAATTCTTGAAAAATGGGATAATCTAGTCGATTTGGTTATCGACGGTGGCTATGGCGGTAACGAACCATCGACAGTAATCGATTTATCTGATGGTGAACCTGTTTTAGTTCGTGAAGGTAAAGGGAATCTCGATATATTTTAAACACTAATGGAACATATACCTATTAATTACATTGAATTTAAAGCCAAAAACTTAAACGATATAAAAACTTTTTATAAGGCTTGTTTTAATTGGGAATTTACCGATTATGGCGATCAATACACCGCTTTTAAACATAGTGGTGTAGAAGGAGGCTTTGAAAAAACAAATTCAGAAATAGTAAATGGTGTTTTGGTAGTACTACATCATAACGATTTGGAGCAAGTAAAAGGCAAAATACTTAAACATGGCGGACAAATAGCAGTGGATATTTTTGCGTTTCCTGGTGGTAAACGGTTTCAGTTTCTAGATCCTTCGGGGAATGAATTGGCAGTTTGGTGTGCCGAAAAAAATTAAAGAGCTTTTAACCTTCCACCTCAAAAAAACTAAACACATTGCCACCGTAACTTTTTAAATAACTAAAATTTTCAAGGTTATTTAAGTTGGTGTGTTTTGAGTGTTCTACTATTAACATACCGTTTTCGCTAAGTAAATTATTAGCAAAAACAAGCTCTGGGATTTTAGCAAAATCCTCTTCGGAGAAATTGTAAGGAGGATCTGCAAAAATAATATCGTAACTACCCGAAGCTTTTTCTAAATATTTGAACACATCACTTTTAATTGTGTTTATAGGCATGTCGAACTTATTCGCCGTTTGATTTATGAATTTTATGCATCCAAAATCTTGATCTACACAAGTAATAGTTTCGGTGCCTCTTGAGGCGAATTCGTAACTAATATTACCTGTTCCAGCGAATAAATCGAGTACCGAAACTTCATCGAAATAGTAATTATTGTTAATAATATTAAACAGAGATTCCTTCGCCATATCTGTAGTGGGGCGAACAGGTAAATTTTTTGGCGCAATAATTTTGCGGCTTTTATATTGTCCGGAAATAATTCGCATTAAAAACTGGCAATTATACTGTAGTTACTATGATTGTTTTTTGGTTGTGCATCGATGGCGTATTTATAGCGGTCTTCACGGTCTCCAAAAAATATTAATCTAATATATTTATAGGTTATTACATATAAATCGTCGTAAGCATCAATTTCGCCTAAAAATATTAGGTTAACCGTTTCCGGGCTTAGTTTTAATTGCTCTAAACAAAATAAAATGTAATAAATAAAATCTTCCTTAGTGTTATAAAAAAACGAATTGTAAAGCTGTAATTTTTTGTTTTGTACAACGGCTATTTCAAAATGATCTTTACTTACGTTTACATAAGCCTTAGGTACTAAGTAATTAACATCGGTTTTTAAAATAGATTCTATTAAAACGGTAGAAATGTGTTTATAGGTAAATTTACCAAATTTATCGTAAATAAAGTTATTAATGTTTATGTAAGGCACATAAACACTAACGCTATTGTTTATGTCGATTTCGTCGTAGGTTATAAAATCGGACTTTAAAATTTTGGTATTAAACTTTAAATAATCAGCTAAATAATCGGCGTTAAATAAAGCGTTTGGTACTAATGCCGATAATTCGTTATCGTGTATAACAGAAACTTCAGAAAACGATCCGTTTAAGGCCGCCTCTAAGTTAAATTCATTTTTTAAGGCATCTAATATCCCAAAAGGGTTTTGTTTTTTGGCAAAAGTTACTTCCTTTAAAAAGGTAATGGTGTTTGTATCTCGGTTTAGAATACAAAAAGAAAGTCCACTCAAACTTATTTGAATGGACAGTTCTGTATTAGTTAATTTGGTTATTTTCTTATTCTGCAGCGCCATAAGTTTTTGGCCAGTTTCCTATTGTTTTAACCTCTTCCATAGAGCCAACTTTTAATTTATCTCCGTTAACGCCATCAACAGAAATAACTTGGTTTTCTTGTACTCTTAAATCTTTATCTTGGTCGAATAAAATCACATCTTTTGTTACCGAAGCTTCGAATACTGGAATGTTAATTTTGTTTTGCATTAAAAATCCAGATTCCATTTTAAACTTAGCGCCTTCTTCACCTACAGGAACATTCATCATAGTTTTGTAGCGGTTAGAGTTTTTAAATAAAGAATCTTTTACAGGTACGTATCCTAGAGTATCAATTAATACAATTGATTTTTTCATATCAACTCCAAATTGCTTTGTAAGTACTTCATCAATAACAGAAGTGTCACGGCGTTGTGTAATAGTAAATTGGGCTGTATCAATAAATTTAATTAAACCATCAAAATTATCAGCAAATTTACCAGTAACGGTTTTGTGCGCTAACTGCGAATCTCTAATATCTTTTAAACTTTCAATTACAACGGCGTAACGCTTATTTTTTTCTTTATTAAATTTAATTGGTTCGTAAACCGACATATACGTTTTATAACCTAAAAAGGCAATTAAAATCCAAAGCAGTATATTTAAAACGGGTTTAAATTTCGATGGGATAAATTTGTCAATTAACCAAACTAAGCCAATTGTACCTAAAATCACTGCAACTGCAATAAAAATGAATGTTAACATAATATGTTTTTAATTTTGTAAATTATTAATTGGTGTTTAGCAAATCTACAATTTTTTTTTAATCGTAAAAGCTTCTAGTAGTAAAAATCATTTATATCTTTGAATATTTTACAATCGTACATATTGATTAATGACCGCTCCAGAATTCTATAAGCTTATAAAACAACATTTTCCGTTTCAAACCACGTTAAAACAAGATATTGTTTTACAGCAACTTTCAGAATTCATTTTTAACAAAAATAAAGATGATTTGTACCTGTTAAAGGGGTACGCAGGTACAGGTAAAACAACAATTATAGGTACAATTGTAACCAATTTATGGAAAGCAAAAAAAAGTGCTGTATTAATGGCACCTACAGGAAGAGCCGCAAAAGTTATTGCTAATTATTCTGGTAAGGAAGCATTTACCATTCATAAAAAAATATATTTTCCAAGAAAAGAACGTGGGGGTGGGGTTAAGTTTGTGTTGCAACCTAATAAACATAAAAACACCATATTTATTGTTGATGAAGCCTCCATGATACCTGATACACCCGGAGATTCCAAACTATTCGAAAACGGTTCGTTACTAGACGATTTAATGCAATACGTATACTCAGGTCATCAATGCAAACTTTTATTAATTGGAGATACTGCGCAGTTACCACCGGTAAAATTAGATGTAAGTCCGGCTTTAAATGAAAATACTTTAGGCTTAAATTATAATAAAGACGTTACTAAAATGGAATTAGATGAAGTAGTACGTCAAGAACAAGATTCTGGCATTTTAGTAAATGCTACGGTATTACGCGACCATTTGGCTAACGATTTTTTTGAAGATTTTAAATTTGATGTGAAACCATTTAAAGATATTATAAGACTTGTAGATGGTTACGAAATTATGGATGCAATTAACGATGCGTATAGCAGCCATGGTAAAGAGGATACCGCTATAATTGTTCGAAGTAATAAACGCGCTAATTTGTATAATCAACAAATTAGAAATCGAATTTTATTTAACGAAAATGAATTAACTGCTGGCGATTACTTAATGGTAGTAAAAAATAATTATTTCTGGATTAAACCAACTACCGAGGCTGGATTTATAGCAAACGGAGATATTATTGAAGTATTAGAAATTTACGCACTAAAGGAACTTTATAGTTTTCGCTTTGCTGAAGTTAAAATTCGAATGGTAGATTACCCAAAAATGAAACCTTTTGAAACGGTTTTGCTGTTAGATACTATTGATGCCGAAACACCCTCTTTATCTTACGATGATTCCAATCGCTTATACCAAGAAGTAATGAAAGATTACGAAGAAGAAACGGCCAAGTATAAAAAGTTTTTAAAAGTTAAGGCTAATAAATATTTTAATGCCTTACAAGTTAAGTTTTCGTATGCCATAACTTGCCATAAATCGCAAGGTGGGCAGTGGAATACCGTTTTTATAGAGCAACCATATTTACCAAATGGCCCAGATAAAGATTATATGCGTTGGTTGTACACAGCGGTAACGCGTGCCAAAGAAAAATTGTACCTTATAGGTTTTAAAAACGAATTTTTTGAAGAAGATTAAATTATGACAGCAGAAACTATAATAAGTATTTGTTTAGGCGTGGGTTTATCGGCCTCGGTTGGGTTTCGTGTGTTTTTACCATTATTTGCTTTAAGTTTAGCGGCCTATTTCGATGCTTGGGTATTAAACGAATCTTGGCAATGGATAGCTAGTACACCGGCACTAGTAACACTCGGCGTTGCAACTTTAGTAGAAGTTTTTGCCTATTTTATTCCTTATGTAGATAATTTGCTAGATAGTATAGCCATTCCTTTAGCGGCCTTAGCAGGAACAGCCGTAATGCTATCAACAGTTGCAGATTTAAGTCCGGTAGTCACTTGGGCATTAGCTATAATTGCTGGTGGCGGTACGGCTTCGGTTGTGGCAGGATCTTCATCAACAACACGTTTAGCATCAACAGCTACAACCGCAGGAATAGCAAATCCTTTAGTTGCATTAATTGAGACAGGGACATCAGCAATTATGTCGGTAGTTTCAATTTTTCTTCCCTTTTTAGCATTAGTTTTAGTAGCCTTCATTTTCTTCATTATTTATAAAATCTATAAAAAGTTTAATAAGTCAGTTGCTAAAAGCACTTAAAAATTAAGTATTTTTGATGTTCAATTTTTTTAATTTCAAATGAAAATTATTTCAATGATTCCTGCAAGGTACAGTGCATCGCGCTTTCCAGGGAAATTAATGCAAGACTTAGGCGGAAAAACAGTAATTCGTAGAACTTATGAAGCGACTGTTAAAACAAACTTATTCGATGATGTTTTTGTGGTAACCGATAGCGATATTATTTACAATGAGGTTGTGAATAATGGTGGAAAAGCTATAATGAGCATAAAAGAACACGAATGTGGTAGCGACAGAATTGCTGAAGCGGTAGAGCATTTAGATGTCGATATTGTGGTTAATGTGCAAGGCGACGAACCTTTTACAGACGAAGAATCGCTTAAAAAACTTATTAATGTTTTTAAAAATGATTCTAAAAACGAAGTAGATTTAGCTTCATTAATGGTGCATATTACAAATGAAGATGAGATAAATAACCCAAACACGGTAAAGGTTGTTCTCGATCAAAGTGATTTTGCCTTATACTTTTCGCGAAGCCCAATTCCGTATCCTCGTGATAAAAGTGTAGATGTAAAATATTTTAAACATAAAGGTGTTTATGCCTTTAGAAAACAGGCCTTGTTAGATTTTTATAACCTGCCAATGAAAACTTTAGAAGCTTCAGAAAAACTAGAGCAACTTCGTTATTTAGAGTACGGCAAGCGTATAAAAATGGTAGAAACCGACGTTGAAGGTATAGAAATTGATACACCCGAAGATTTAGTAAGAGCGAATAAACAATGGAAATAGATTATAAAAATATAAAAGTAATAGGTTTTGATGCCGACGATACGCTTTGGGTAAACGAAACGTATTTTCGAGATGCCGAAACCAAATTTGGACAGTTACTATCGGAATACGAAACACCAAACAAATTAGAACAAGAGCTTTTTAAAAAAGAAATTGAAAATCTAGAACTTTATGGTTACGGTGTTAAAGCATTTACTTTATCTATGGTTGAAGCCGCTTTGGAACTTTCAAATTATAATGTAAAACCAAAAACTATTGAAGCAGTTTTAAACATAGGTAAAACCATGTTAAATGAACCTGTAGAATTGCTAGATGGCGTAGAGGAAGTTTTAAAAACCCTATCGAAAAAATACAAACTAATTTTGGCTACAAAAGGCGATTTGTTAGATCAAGAGCGCAAGCTTGAAAAATCAGGATTAACAAAGTATTTTCATCACATTGAGGTTTTAAGTGAGAAAAAAGAGGAAAATTATTCTAAACTTTTAAATCATTTAGATATTAAACCTTCAGAGTTTTTAATGATTGGAAATTCTTTAAAATCAGACGTTTTACCATTGGTAAATTTAAAGGCAAAAGCTATACATGTTCCATTTCATACAACTTGGGCACACGAACAAGTCACAGAAAATGAAACTAATGGTAAGCAATATCAAACTATAAATTCGTTAACCGATTTATTAAATATATTAGGCTAGTTTGAAGATTATTGACACAAATACCTGGGAACGAAAACAAGTTTTTGAACATTTTTCAAGCTTTAACGATCCGTATTTTGGTTTAACAATACCTTTTAATGTTACAAAAGCCTATAGTTTTGCTAAAGCCAACAACATTAGTTTTTTTATAAAGTATTATCACGATTGCTTAAAGGCTGTTAACGTAGTTGATAACTTAAAATATAGAATAGTTGAGGGTAAAGTTGTAACATTTGATGTTATACATGGATCAACAACAATTATGCGTGAAAATAAAACCTATGGATTTTCTTTTATTAAATTTGATGAAGATTTTAAAGGTTTTATTAAAAACTTTGAAGCCGAAAAACAACGAATAAATACATCGGATAATTTATTTCCACCAGTAAATTCTTTAGATTGTATACATTCATCTGCAATTCCTTGGGTTAGTTTTACAGGAGAAAGGCAACCTGTATCAGGTAAACCAGATTCAGTCCCAAAATTTGCTTTTGGTAAGGCCGAAAAAATAAACGGAGAATTAATAATGAATGTATCTATACACGTAAACCACGCTTTAGTTGATGGTTATCACGTGGGAGAATTTTCTAAGAATTTTCAACACTATTTAAATCAATAAAAAATAAATAATGGTATTTTTACCATTAGAAAATAAAAAATTAATGACTTATAAGAACTTTCCAATGGTGCCAAGAGTTATTTTTGGCAGAGGTAGTTTTAATCAAATTAATGATGTTTTAGCCCCAAAACGCAAAAACATAAATGCCCCTTTTGTTTTTTTAATAGACGATGCTTTTAAAGGTAACCCTTGGTTAACGTCAAGAATTCAATTAGCCTACGACGATAAAATTATTTTTATTCCCACAAAAGAAGAACCTAAAACGGAACAAGTTGATGCTTTGGTTGAAGATATAATTGTTCAATCTAAAGAGCGCCCTTCAGGTATTATTGGAATTGGTGGTGGCACAACTTTAGATATGGCTAAAGCTGTTGCTATAATGCTTACAAATAGTGGTGAAGCTAAAGATTATCAAGGCTGGGATTTGGTAAAAAATCAGGCTATTTATCATGTAGGTATTCCAACTATTTCGGGTACGGGAGCCGAAGTCTCGCGAACAACTGTTTTAACAGGCCCTGAGAAAAAATTAGGTATAAATTCAGATTACACACCTTTCGATCAAGTTATACTAGATTCAGAATTAACAAAAGATGTACCTAAAAACCAGTGGTTTTACACAGGAATGGATTGTTATATCCATTGCGTTGAGTCATTAACGGGCACTTATTTAAATGAATTTAGTAAAAGTTACGGCGAAAAGGCTTTCGAGTTGTGTAAGCAAATATTTTTAGATGATACATTATCAAAAACTGATGCACAAGAAAAGCTTATGATGGCTTCTTGGCACGGTGGTATGAGTATAGCGTATTCTCAAGTAGGTGTTGCACATGCATTAAGTTACGGGCTTGCATTTTTATTAGGTGTAAAACATGGTATTGGCAATTGTATAGTTTTTAACCATTTAGAAGAGTTTTATCCAGAAGGTGTTGCTTTATTTAAAAAAATGAAGGAAAAACATAAAATTGAATTGCCTGAAGGTATTTGTGCTAATTTATCTGAAGACGAATTTAACACCATGATAAAAGTTGCTCTTGGTTTAGAGCCTTTATGGGAAAATGCACTTGGTAAAAACTGGAAAACAATAGCTACTCCAGAAAAGCTACGTTCGCTTTACGAAAAAATGTAGCATGCAAAAACTGGCAAAATTTATATATTTTAAGCTATTAGGTTGGCAAATAGCAGGCAATACTAATATGTCTAAAAACAAAGTTAAAAAGGCCGTTATTATTGCTGTACCGCATACAAGTTGGCACGATTTTTATATTGGTGTTTTGCTTAGAACAATAATAGCAATAAAAATAAATTTTGTTGGAAAAAAGGAACTTTTTATTTTTCCTTTTGGACTTTTTTTTAGAGCCATGGGAGGCACTCCTGTGAATAGAGGTAGTAATGAAAATAAAGTTGAAGCTATGGCTAAACTTTTTAAAAATAAAGAAGAATTTAGAATTACTCTAGCTCCCGAAGGTACAAGAAAAAAAGTACAGAAGTGGCGTTCGGGTTTTTATTACATAGCAAAAATGGCTAACGTACCCATAATTATGGTTACTTTCGATTTTAAAAATAAACAAAACAAGATATCAGAACCTTTTTATCCAACAGAAAATAAGGAAGCCGATTTTATTTTTATGGAAAACTTTTTTAAAGGTGTAAAAGGTAAGGTTGATAAATACTCGTATTAGTTTATAGTTTGGCATTAATTTTGTCTTTAACAATAGATATATATTCGTGAAACATAAAGTAAACAAGTATTTGTCAATAAAAAGAAACATGAATAAAACAAAAAAGCTACTTTTTAAAAGTAGCTTTTTTGTTTTCAGTATATAAACTTGTTTACTTTATCTCTTTTATTGCGTTATCAATTAAAGTTCTTAAGTGTTGTTTATGAGCTTTGGTAGAAATATTTCCGCTGGCGGATGCCATGTTTCTAACGGCTTTTAAGTTATACAAAGCCATTGATTTTGCATTATTTGTATAGCTTCCGCTTTGCTTACCAGTTAAAATATTAATTAGCATATTGGTATATTCTAATTGTAAGTTTTGTCTAAAAGAATTAATACTTCCGTATATATCAGCTTTAAAAATAGCATTATTTAAATCTGTCATAAATTTAGATAAAACATACTGATTGCCATAAAGTTCTGAATCTGTGATACGTTGTAAGGTATTGTAATGTAATAAATGGTTTAAAACATTTTTTTGGTAACTTAATACTTGCTCGTGTATTTTTGGATCTTCAGGACCTCTAAAAAAGTTATAACCACGGCGTTGAAGTGCTAGATAATTATATAAATCATTAGGAGCATCAAAAGCATTAGGCGCAAAAACATATTTACTTAAAGCAGCCATAGCTCTTTTTTGGTCTTCTAAACTAACAGGCGTATAAGGTTGTTTTGCATTTTCTTGTCCTGCCATAGCCCGTTCTACATAAACACCACCAATTTGTCTTGAAATAACATTGGCAGCTCCTGCCTTTTGGCTGCTTAGTAAATAATAAACACGTCTTAATTCTTGATAAGATTCACCATCTTTTATAAAACGCTGTTTTGCCGTTTTCATTAAGTCGTTAGATAGCTCAATTCTATCAATGGAATAGGTAATAGGATCGTTTGATTGATCGTTAGTCATTACCCTAGGGTCAATTGCTTTTCCTGGCGATCGCATATCATCAGCATCGTTACCAAAAATAAGTTCTGGTTTGGTAGATTGATTTAATAAGGTTTGTTTTTCAGTTTCGTTTTGAAATGGTGTGTAACCAAATTGAATGGCCCAAACATCGTAAGGACCTACAGCCGTATCGTCGTATTGACCTTGCTTACTTCTGTCTCTAGTTATGTTAAGTGTAGCATAATCCATAACGGAACCAGTTAAACATTTCCCTTCAATAAATTCTGGCGTAGCTAATTGCTCTGGAGTGTATAAATAACTCGCTTTCATGTTGTGGTTAAGCCCTAATGTATGCCCAACTTCGTGCATAATTAAGGCTGTCATCGATTCTTTTTTAATGCGCTCCATCTCTAAATCGGAAGCTCCTGTGGCAGAAGCTACCGCATTTGCAAACATAACATCTTGGTGCATTAAGTGCCCTAATGAGCAATACTTATAATCGTTTTCATTGGCATGTTCATGCTCAAAATATTCATTTTCTGCTGCTAAATTGTATAATTTATCGTAAAACACACGGTTTGTAAAGTGAACAAATTCTAACATAATATCGGCTCCTAAAATTTGACCTGTTTTTGGGTTTACAAAACTTGGGCCGTAACCACCAAAAGGAGGACGAGGAGATGAAGTCCAACGTAAAACATTATAGCGAATATCTCCAGCATCCCAATCGGCATCATCTGGTTGAATTTTAACTACCATAGCATTTTTAAATCCTGCTTTTTCAAATGCAGTATTCCATTGTAAAACGCCTTGTTTTATAGTTTCTCTCCATTCTAAAGGTGTTGAGTTTTCAATCCACCAAGTTATTGGTTCAACAGGTTCTGAAATAGCCAATTCCGGATTCTTTTTTACAAGATGCCAACGATGAACTAAATCGCGGTAAGGTGTTGATGATGTTGACGTTTGATCTTCAACTTGTGTAGTAAAATATCCAACCCGAGGGTCGTCTAATAAAATTTCATAATCGTTTTTAGGCATTTCAATTAAACTATGAAATACTTTAATGCTTACATTTCGTCCATCTGAAACAGCACTCGAGCCGCTATTTAATACTGAAGGCGATGAGTATACATATTCAACTTCCAAATTAGTATTTTCAGGATAGTTTTTTATGCTTCTTATTTTAGATTTACCTTTATCTAAATTTCCTAGTTTAAATGAAGTAGGCGGAGTTCCTGGACGATTTGAAGGTTTTATTTGTGCGAATGTTTCTTTTAAAAACAAATCATCTGCTTTAATTAAGTATAAACTGTCTTTTTTATCGTAAGCTTCAATTTTTAAGCTAGCCATATTACCTTGACTTGTATTGGCATCTTTCGATTTGG
The DNA here is from genome assembly GCF_020523965.1 of Neotamlana sargassicola. Classification (GTDB taxonomy): domain Bacteria; phylum Bacteroidota; class Bacteroidia; order Flavobacteriales; family Flavobacteriaceae; genus Neotamlana; species Neotamlana sargassicola. Next base: position 232,725 of record NZ_JAJAPX010000003.1, read on the forward strand.
CTAAAGGGCTTTCTGGATCGAAATAGAATGAGGTGTTTTGAGTTACAAACTCAATTTTATTGAAATATTTTTCTATTTTAAATACTTTTGACCCACGGTAAGAACCTCTGTTAATTCGACCAGCATCCATTACGCCATCGGCTATTTGGCTAAAATATATGTATTCTTTACCTATTTGATCTTCAGAAATTAGCATTTGTAACGAACCCGAAATGGTATCTTGGTAAACCGGGAATAATCCGTCAATCTTTTTACTAGATTTTACTAAATCTGTAATTGTTTTTTCTTTTGATTTTTTTGCAGCAGGTGCTTCTGTTTCTGTTTTATTTTTATTTTTTTTCTTCTTTTTATTTTGTGCTTCAAAATTAGGAACATAAAATAAAGTACAGGCTAAAAATAGCACAGATAAAAACTTAAGGTTTTGGTTTTTTAGTTTCATTAATACATTTTTTAGAGAAAAAATCAATTCTCATTGAATTTAATTCAGTAAATGTATTAAATATTTACTTTTTTTCTATTCAATAAAAAGTTAAATATTATTGTTTTACTAAATATTTCCTAAAATACTGTCCATAACCCAACTGGTATGCAATGCGCTTTTACCTGTAGAAGGATGATTTTGTTTTTGGCTTAATAAATCATCTCGCATTAATTGCACATGATGCCATTGTATATGCTTTGGATTTTCAATGAAAAGCTCCTCATTTTTTGTTTCAGATTTTAAAATGATTGGATTTTCATGAAATACAGAAAATTCAATAGTGCCTTTTGTGCCGTAAATTACTTTTTTATCTACATGATCATTGCATCCAAAATTCCAAGTTCCATTACCTGTTATTCCATTTTTATGAATCCATGATGCCATTACAGCATCTAAGGCGGTGTACAAGTTTTGCTGGTTTGTGGCAATACCTTTTGCAATAGTAATATCGCCTAGTAAATATGTAAATAAATCTAATTCATGGCTAGCTAAATCGTCAAAATATCCAGCAGGAGCAATGTTTTTGTCGGTTCTCCAATTGTAATTACCCGATAAATCGGTTTCGTTAGGTGGCTTGCTTAAGTGTGACGAAATATGCCTAACATCACCTATATATTTGGCTTCAAGCCATTCCTTTATTTTTAAGAAGCGCGGTAAAGATCTTCTGTAATAGGCCACAAATAAGGGTAAATTATTAGTTTCAAATGCTTCAATTATGGCAAGTGCTTCTTTATAAGATGGAGTTATTGGTTTTTCAATACAGCAAGGTTTTCCAGCAGCAGCAACTTTTAAAGCATAGTATTTATGTGTATCTGGAGGTGTTGCAATGTATACAGCATCAATGCTAGCATCATTAATTAAATCGTTAGCATTGGTGTACGTTTTTTTTATGTTATGGCGTTTGGCGTAATCCAATAATTTGGTTTCATCGCGACGCATAACAGCATGAAGGTTAAAACCTTCAACCTTTTTGTAAGCAGGTCCGCTTTTTACTTCCGTAACGTCGCCACAACCTATTATTCCCCAATTAATTTGTGCATTTTGCATGATTTGCCTCGTTTTTCTATCAATATTTTCAAAAATATAATTTCTAATTAAAAAAAAGTATAAAATTTTAAAACCGCATAAATAAAAACTTCGTAGGTAGTGTAAATTGAAAACAAAATATATTATGAAACGATTAAACCTAGCAAAATTATTGTCGATTACAGTTATCTCAAGTATTTTTTTAATGTCGTGTGAAGACAATGACGACAATTTGGATAACGACACAGGAACAGGAACATATTTGTATACATCAAACAATGCTAATGGCGATATTACATATTATAATGTTACCGATATGAGCGATGTTACAACGACGGCACTTTTAACGTCGTCTACAGCTGCTGATGGTATATATTATAACCCAGATGAAGATGTAATTGTTCAAGCTTCAAGAAGCAATTTTGCATTAGAAGCATACACAAACACTTCAATGAGTAGTTCTGGTACTTCTATTTCTGTAAGTATAGCGGGAAGTACCGATATGACGAGCCCTCGTGAACTGGCTGTAAATGGTGATTTTTATGTAGTTGCCGATAATGCCGATGTAGATGGCGATCCAGATACTGCAGATGGACGTTTATATATTTACGAGAATACCGGAAGTAGTTTTACTTTAAGAAATGTAATTACAACCGATTTTAAACTTTGGGGAATTATTTTTGAAGGAGACGATTTATATGCCATTGTTGACACAACAAATGAACTAGCCGTTTATACAGACTTTTTATCGAACACTACCGATGCTGCAGTTTCTGCAACGAAAACTATTGCTATTGAAGGCTTAGTAAGAACACACGGTTTAACGTACGATGCCACGTCTGATACCATGATTTTAACCGATATTGCAGAAGCCACAAATGGTCAAGATGATGGTGGTTTTCATGTAATAACTAATTTTATGACTAAATTTAGTAGTACAACCGATGGTGGTACTTTAGCTTTAACAGATCAAATTCGTGTTGCAGGTAGTGAAACCATGTTAGGAAACCCTGTTGATGTGGCTTTTGATAATGCAACCGAAACGGTTTACATAGCTGAAGCTGGAAATAACGGCGGAAGAATTTTAGCATTTAATAACATTGGAAGTGGTGGCAATATTGCGCCAGTACTTAACTACGATTTAGCTTCGGCTTCTTCGGTTTATTTAGTTAAATATTAATAAAAACATTATTAATTATAAAAAGCGGTTAGCATTTTTTTTGCTAACCGCTTTTTTAGTTTTTACTTGTTTAATATTTTATTCTGCTTCTTGCATGGTATGATATACGTTTTGTACATCATCGTCTTCTTCAAGTTTTTCAATTAGTTTTTCTACATCGGCAACTTGTTCTGCGTTAAGTGTTTTTGTTACTTGTGGAATACGTTCGAAACCTGACGATAAAATTTCAATATTATTTTCTTCTAAATAGGCTTGAATTTTTCCAAAACTTTCAAAAGGCGCATATATCATTACGCTGTTAACTTCATTTCCGTCAGCATCTTCGTCGGTGTCTTCAAATATTTCTTCAACACCAAAATCAATAAGTTCTAGTTCTAGTTCTTCTAAATCCATGCCTTCACCCTTAATTTTAAAATTACAAGTGTGATCGAACATAAAAACAACCGAACCTGACGTGCCTAAACTACCATCACATTTATTAAAATAGCTACGTACATTAGCAACTGTTCTTGTATTATTATCTGTAGCTGTTTCAACTAAAATAGCTATGCCATGTTGTGCGTAACCTTCAAAAAGGACTTCTTTATAATCGCCTTGACTTTTATCGCTAGCGCGTTTTATGGCACGCTCAATATTGTCTTTAGGCATGTTTACAGACTTGGCATTCTGTATTACTGCTCTTAATCTAGAATTGCTATCTGGGTCTGGGCCACCTTCTTTAACTGCCATTACAATGTCTTTACCTATGCGAGTAAAGGCTTTACTCATGGCAGACCAACGTTTCATTTTTCTTGCTTTTCTAAACTCAAAAGCTCTTCCCATAATTCTATATATTTAATTTTTTAAGGTGATATTTTAATCGAACAAAGTTAATAACCTGATGTTTAAAAACAAATTATTCCTCGGGTTCTACAATGTGTTCTATGGCTTCGGCCAATTTAAAATCTTTATTGGTAACACCACCAGCATCGTGTGTTGATAATGAAATAGTTAAAACGTTATAAGTATTGCTCCAATTTGGATGATGGTTTAAAGCTTCGCACTCGAATGCAATGCGACTCATTGCGCTAAAACAATCTTTAAAATTCTCAAATTCAAACTCTGCATGTAATGCATTGTCGTAATATTCCCATTCGGGAAAACGTAGTAATTTAGTCTCTATTTCTTCTTGGGTTAAAACGCTCATAAATAAATTTAATTTTTTTTTAAATGTACAGATTTAGCTATTTATAATCAAGTTAAACTTTTATTTCACCCAGAATTTCGTCGCTTAAAATGTTTAAGTTTTTTGGGAGTAAATTGTACTTTGGAAGCACTGCTAAATAACGGTCGTTATTAGTTGTGTAAACTCTTTTAAAAAGCGCTTTTTCTGTTAAACCTAATTTACTTGTAATTTCTTTAATAAAATCGTCGTGATGAACTAAATCACTGCTGCCCAGATGAAAAATACCAAATTTATTTCTGTTAATTATATAATGAATTTGTTGTGTAATTTTACTTTCTGTATTAACATTCATTATTAAATTTGGGAAAATCTCGATAGGTTCTTTAGCCTTTATAAAATCAATTATTTCTAGTATTCGTGGTGATTGCGAACCAAAAACCATTGGTAATCTTAAAATACATACTTTTTTTTGAGGTAAGCGTAAAAGCATATTCTCAATTTTTATCTTAAAATGGCCGTAAACACTGTTGCTTAAGGTTTTATCTTGTTCGTAACTTGGGAATTTACTATAAGCATCAAAAACATTGGCAGACGATAAAAAGATGAGTTTGGTATCATTATCTAAAATATAATCGCTTAAATGCCTATGAAGCATAACTTGTTTTGAAAAATCGCCACGTAAGGCCGAAATAATTATAGTTGGTTTTACAATATCTAGAATTTCGTAAATATCATCTTCTGCAAAGTTGTATTCAAAAAAATGATGGTTTTTTTCGAAGCTCTTGTTAAAATTGTATGTTGCAAATGTGTTAAAATAAGAACATAACTCCCTGTAAATGGCATAACCTAAAAAGCCACTGCCACCAAGAATTAATATGTTATGTTTTATTTCAGGCATAAGTAATAATTAGTTTTTAATGAAATTAAAAGATAGATAGGTTTGTTTTGGTCGTAAATTGCTCTAATGCTTTCATACCTAACAACGAATTCCCTTTTTTATTGAGTCCGGGGGCCCAAGTTGTAATAATAAAATGATCGGGTAGAAGGGCAACAATGCCACCGCCAACACCACTTTTACCGGGTAAGCCAACCTCGAAGGCAAATTCTCCAGCTTCATCATAAAAACCGCAGGTTAACATTAAAGCATTAATACGTTTTACTTGCGAGTTACTTAAATGTAGCTTTTTATTAATACAGTAACCATCGTTAGCTAAAAAATAAAATACGTTAGATAGTTGACTGCAAGTCATTTCTATAGAACATTGATGAAAATAGAAATCTAAAACTTCTTCAACGTCATTATCAAGGTTTTTAAAGGATTTTAAAAGGTTTGCAGCAGCAAAATTTTTAAAGCCCGTATCTTTTTCAGATTTAGCTACAGCAGTGTTATAGTTTATATTTTTATCGCCACATAAATCTCGTACATAATTTAAAAAATCGGTCTTAGGGTTTTTTAAATTAGAAATTAAAATATCTGCGATAACAATAGCTCCAGAATTTATAAACGGATTTCTTGGAATACCATTCTCAACCTCTAACAAGGCTAGTTGATTAAATGGGTGGCCAGAAGGCTCCACATCAACACGTTTAAAAACCGATTCTCCAATAAGCTCCATTGCTTTTCCTAAGGCTAAAACTTTAGAGATACTTTGTATTGAAAAGGGGGTATTAAAGTCACCAACGCCATAATTTTCGCCAGTCATGGTTTTTAAATAAATACCAAAATTATCAATATCTATTTTAGCCAATTCGGGTATGTAAGTCGCTACTTTACCTTTATCGGTTTGGGTAATAGCTTCGTTGTAAATAGAATGTAAAATAAATTTAAAGTCGCGCATTAATTTTTATAAAAAGGGAGTTTTACAACCGTTGCTGGAATGGTTTTTTTACGAATTTGAATATTAATTTTGCTATTAACATCGGCAAAAACTGTTGGCACATAGCCTAAACCAATACCTTTACCTAAACTAGGGCTCATTGTACCAGAAGTTACATTTCCAATTATATTACCATTGCCATCTACAATATCATAACCTTGTCTTGGTATACCGCGTTCGTCTAACTCAAAAGCAATTAATTTTTTATCTACACCGTTTTCTTTTTGCTTTTTTAAGGCTTCAGAATTTGTGAACTCTTTAGTAAACTTTGTAATCCATCCTAAACCAGCTTCAATAGGCGAGGTGGTATCATCAATATCATTTCCGTAAAGGCAATAGCCCATTTCAAGTCTTAATGTATCGCGAGCAGCTAAACCAATAGGCTTAATACCAAAATCTGCGCCGGCTTCAAAAACTTTGTCCCAAATTTGTTTTACCTCACTGTTTTTGCAATAAATTTCGAAACCACCACTACCAGTATATCCAGTAGCCGAAATAATAACATGCTCAATACCTGCAAAATCACCAACTATAAAATTGTAAAATTTAATACTAGCTAAATCGTGGCTTGTTAAACTTTGCATGGCTTCAACCGCTTTTGGTCCTTGAATAGCCAGTAAAGAATAGTCTTCGCTTAAATCGCGCATGGTAGCGCCAGCATCATTTTTATTCGAAATCCAGTTCCAATCTTTTTCAATATTACTAGCGTTAACTACAAGCAAATAGGTATTTTCTTTTATGCGATACACTATTAAATCGTCTACAATACCACCATTATCGTTAGGTAAACAACTGTATTGTGCTTTACCAATTGTTAACTTAGAAGCATCGTTACTAGTAACTTTTTGTATTAAGTCTAGAGCATGTTCGCCTTCAATTAAAAATTCGCCCATATGGCTAACATCAAACACGCCAACGGCATTTCTTACGGTTTCGTGTTCTGCGTTTACGCCTTCGTATTGCACAGGCATGTTAAACCCCGCAAAAGGAACCATTTTAGCGCCAAGAGCAGTATGAGTTTCGGTAAGAGCAGTATTCTTCATTTAAAAATCTTTTGTTAGTATATAAAGTGCAATTAGGCATATTACAACAATTAATATACCTATTAAAACAGGATTTCTTTTTTTAAAGAAAACATAATATCTTCAATAAAATTACCGAAGAATTTTATAATTCTTACAAGTATGTCTTCTATAATTCAAAGAAAAGCAAATGTATTGAAATTTTATAATAACGCTTTCGCGGAAGGCTATAAAGGTTAGTTAAATATTAGCATTTGTCATTTAACTTTTCTTTTAAACTTTGTGCTAAACTATCGTTAAACACTTAAAATGAAACAGGTAAGACCAGTTGTTTTTTGTAAATTTAAGTATGAAAAATATATTAGTAGCAGGTGCAAATGGCACCACCGGTAAACAAATAGTAAATTCATTAAATAGATCAGATCATTATACACCAATAGCAATGGTGCGAAAACAGGAGCAAGTATCGTACTTTAAAGATAAAGGTATTCAAACTGTTGTGGCCGATCTAGAGCAAGATGTAACAAAAGCTTTTAATAAGCAAATAGATGAAGTTGTATTTGCAGCAGGTTCTGGAGGTAAAAATGTAATAGGAGTAGACCAAGAAGGAGCTAAAAAGTTAATAGATGCTGCACAAGCAAATAATGTAAGCAAGTTTGTTATGCTTAGCTCTATGGGCGCAGATAACCCTGAAGCACATTCACAATTACAAGAATACTTAAAAGCAAAACATAATGCCGATGAGTATTTAAAAAGTAGTGATTTAAATTATGTAATTGTGCGCCCAGGTAGTTTAAAAAATGATGACGGTGCAGGTAAAATTGAATTAAAAAACCATTTTGATAAACACGGTGAAATTAGTAGAGCAGATGTGGCTAAAACCCTAGTACAATGTTTGGATGATGATGTACCAAATAATATTACTTTTGAAATTCTAGAAGGAGCAACACCAATTAAAAGGGCTGTTTTTGGTTTAGCTTTAACTGAGGTTGAAGTTTAAAATGTAAACATTGCAAAATAAAAAAAGCTACCATTTTTGGTAGCTTTTTTTATAGTTAATTTTAAAATTTATAAAACATAAGCTCCTTTTAAACAATTTATAAAGTTGTTATTTCCAGCATTATCTACATGATAATGATAACCACGTATATCGTCGTAATGCCCTCTGCATTCATCTAAATCGGTTGGTTCGTCGCCATTTTCATCAAACCTAGCATATATACCATGACCGTCCATAGCATAGCCAATAAGTTCTGCATGCCCGTCGGTTTGTGTAATTACATGTCTATCGGCTATGTCTTGAGTTGCGGCATGATAGTGATAGCCTTGATTAACATTAATATGCCCACCGGCATCATCGAAAGGGGCTAGAGTATATGCCGCTAAAATATTGCTTACAGGTGCGGGTGCAGAAAATTCTATACCGTTTAAAGCAACACCTCTTGTAGAAGGTCCTGTTGTAGCTCCTGGTGCAGAATTAAAGCTATAAGTTGTAGTAAGTGCAATTGGCGTAATTGGTATGGTCCAAGTTTGTGTTATATCGTTTATATACGATGGAATACATTCAACACAAAAATTTTGATATGCTTCACCAACATTTGGGTTGGCAGCGTTTATGCAATCTTCTTCTGTTTCTGTGATGTAAATATCTCCGTTGTCATCATACATTAGCCAAGTATTATCGTTGTAAAAAGTGGCTAAATTAGATACAAATTCACCATCAACGTCGTAAACAGTTCCATTATCTAGCCAAATGCCTCCGGCAGAATCGTCATCTGAAATATGGCTTGGACACCAAGGTCCCATTTCATGATCTGATGGAGCGCTTGTTGTAACAATTTCGTAGCAATTGGTTTCCGTACCATTAGATAGTGTACACGGAACAATGTTTACTGTAACACCAGTAAAATTATCGCTTGAAGCATCTATAACAATATCGTAATCAACTTCGTTATCTTGTGATGTTGTTGTGCTATCAGTATCTCCACTACAAGAAAAAAATGCACATGCACTTGAAAATAAGGTAAGTAAAATTAAGTTTTTCATTTTTAGCTAATTAATTGAGATATAATTAAGATGCACTAAAAATGAAAAACTTGTGGTTTATTTAAAATTAGTTTAATAAAAACTGCTTTAAATCTTCGTAAGTAGAAATAACTGTTGCTTCTTTTTCTTTACCCATAACACTTTTTATTTGCTCTGGTAAAGGCTGTTCTTCTTTTATAACCTCTTCAACTACATCTAAAAATTTAGTAGGATGTGCCGTTTCTAAAAACACGCAATGCGCTTCTGGGTTTTCTTTTAGATAATTTTTACAACCTAAATAACCAACAGCGCCATGCGGATCGGCAACATAACCGTAGTTTTTATAAATTTCTAATAGCGCAGCTTTAGTTTCTTCATCTGTAAAACTGTAAGACGATAAGTTTTCTTTTAAAGCCTCGAAGTTATTTTTATAAATTTCTTCAATACGGATAAAATTACTTGGCGCACCAACATCCATAGCGTTACTAATAGTTTGTACCGATGGTTTAGGCTCATACAATTGTGAAATTAAGTAACGTGTAACCACGTTATTTGCATTGTTTGATGCTACAAAATGTTTAATTGGTAACCCTAATTGCTGTGCCATCATTCCTGCACAAATGTTACCAAAATTTCCGCTTGGTACAGAAAAAACAATATCGTTATATTTTTTATGAAGTTGCTTATAGGCAAACATAAAATAGAATAATTGTGGTAACCAACGCGCCACATTTATTGAGTTTGCAGAGGTTAATTGCATTTTGCTGGTTAAGCTTTCATCTAAAAAAGCGGTTTTAACCATGGCCTGACAATCATCGAAAGTACCATTAACTTCTAAAGCTTTAATATTTTGCCCAAGTGTGGTTAATTGTTTTTCTTGAATGTCGCTCACTTTTCCGCTAGGGTAGAGAATAACAACATTTACACCTTTTACGCCTAAAAATCCGTTGGCCACAGCACCTCCGGTATCGCCTGATGTTGCTACTAGAACCGTTACTTCGTTATCGTTATCTTTATTAAAATAACCTAAGCATCGTGCCATAAAACGTGCGCCAACATCTTTAAAAGCCATAGTTGGGCCGTGAAACAATTCTAAAGTTGAAATGTTATCGTTTAGTTTTACCACAGGGAAATCGAAGGATAATGTTTCTTCAACAATCGTTTTTAAAACATCCTCAGGAATTTCAGGTGAAACGAACTGCTTTATTGCGGTAAAAGCAATTTCAGAATTTGAAAGTTCATCAATATTATCGAAAAATGCCTTTGGTAATGGCGTTATACTTTCAGGAAAATATAAGCCTTTATCTGGCGCTAAGCCTTTAACAACGACGTTTTCAAAAGTTGTATTTGGTGCTTTATGGTTTAATGAATAGTAGTTCATGGATTATTTTGTTGACCGATGATTTTTTGATCGTTGACCGAAGCCGAAAAAACGATTAATTAAAAATCGGAGTATTTATTTGTCTTATTTTATATTTCTTTTAAATGCTTGCATCATGTTCATTAAATGAAATGCTTCGTTATATAGTATTTCAAAATTATAGATTTCAATGTAATTTCTTCTTTTAGCTTTATGTAAACAAGCAACAACTTCAGCCAAAGATCTAATAGCATAATTTATAAATTTACGTTGTTCAGGGTTAGATTGACCTATGGAACCTTCGGAAATATTTAACGCAATAGAATCGACAGCTCTACAAATTTGAGATGTTAAATTAAATTTTTCAATATCTGGAAAATTTTTAGCTAATTGAAAAATGGTTTCGCCATAATCCATTGCTTTTTGCCAAATAATTAATTTTTCAAACTTAAATTTACTCATAACTTTGATGCTTCAGTCTTCGGTCATTTTTCCGTCATCTGTCAAAATTACTATAGAATTTTAACTCCTTTTGTATTAATTTTCGATACGTGAATATCAAAATCAATTCCAGTAGAGTTGTATACATTTTTAATGGCTTCTGCTACCTTTTTTGCAGTTTCTTCTCCTTTGCAAAGTGAAAAAATTGAGGGGCCAGAACCCGAAATACAAGCGCCTAAGGCTCCAGCATTTAGCATGCTATTTTTAACCTCTTGATAATGCGGAATAAGTTTGCTTCTGTGCGGTTCTATAATAACATCGTGAAGCGAATCTTTAATTAAATCGTAATCGCTGGTATGCAAAGCATGAATTAAACTTCCAACGTTAGACCATTGCGAAATGGCATCGCTTAACGAAACTTCTTTTGGTAAAACAGCACGAGATTCTGATGTTTTTATTTCTATTTGTGGATGAATAATAGTTGCAAACAAATCATCTGGACTCGGAATTTCCAAAATTTGTAATGGCTTGATTCCTTTAACCAAAGTAAAACCACCAAACATGGCAGGAGCCAAGTTATCGGCATGTTCGCATTTACTTGCTAAAGCTTCACCTTTTATGGCAAATTCGGTTAATTGGGTTTTGTTAAATGGTCTTCCTAAAAGTTCGTTCATACCAAAAACACTTCCCACAGCACTGGCAGCGCTACTACCAATACCGCTACCAGGTTTTATATTTTTATAAATTTCAATTTCAAAACCAAAATCTATATCCAGAGCTTCATACATTGCTAATGCCGAAACACCAGCAACGTTTTGTTCGGCTTCGTAAGGCAAATCGAAACCTTCAATATGGGTAATTTTAATGCCCTTTTTATCTACTTTGCGTATTACCATATCGTCACCAACATTGTCTAAGCAAAAGCCTAAAACATCAAATCCGCAGGCCACATTTGCGACAGTAGCTGGTGAAAAAATCTTTATTTCATTCATCATTTCAATTAAATAATTTTCGGCGGCACAAGAGCAAGAAATATCGCTTGGTTTATGCAATTCCATACTCAAAATTAATCATTTCCAATTCTTATAATATCTGCAAACAAACCAGAAGCAGTTACATCTGCACCAGCACCAGCACCTTTAATTATCATAGGTTGGTTGGCGTAGCGTTTTGTATAAAACATCACGATGTTATCGCTACCTTCTAAATTATAAAACGGATGTCCTTCTGGAATTTCTTGTAAACCAACACTCGCTTTTCCTTCGTTAAATTGTGCCACATATTTTAATTGGCAGTTATTCGCTTTCGCGGAAGCATATAAACTTTGGTAATGTGCTTCGTCTGCAATTAATGTTTCATAAAAATCATCAACGGTGTCGCTTTTTAAACCAGCTTCAGAAAGGAACGGATCGTTTTTAATATCTTCTAAATTCATTTCAACACCACTTTCGCGAGCAAGAATTAAAATTTTTCTAGCCACGTCTACACCGCTTAAATCAATTCGTGGATCTGGTTCTGTATAACCTTCATCTCCGGCTTGTTTTACAACATCGTAGAATTTGGTTTTATCATTAAAATTATTGAATACAAAGTTTAAGCTTCCAGAAAGTACTGCGTGTATTGATGTAACTTGGTCGCCAGAAGCGATTAAATTGTTTAAAGTGTCTATTATTGGTAAACCTGCGCCAACATTAGTTTCAAACAAATAAGGTGCGTTATATTTTAGCGATAAGGTTTTTAGCAGTTTGTAGTTTTCAAAATCACTTGCACAAGCAATTTTATTACAAGCTACAACGCCAATACTTTCGCGTAAATATTTTTCGTAAAGCTTAGCCACATCATAATTTGCAGTTACATCTACGAAAATACTGTTGCGTAGGTTTAAAGCTTTTGTACCTTCAAAAAAGCCTTGTAATGACGCTTTTTCGCCATTGGCAAGTTGTTCTTTCCAGTTCGATAAATCGATTCCAGATTCGTTAAAAATCATTTTTCTAGAATTCGATAAGCCCGCCACACGAAGATTAATTTTTAAATTCTTTTTTAAATAATTGTGCTGTTGTTTAATTTGCTCAACTAATTTTTCGCCAACATTACCAACACCTGTAATAAATACATTTAGTTGTTTTGTTTTAGCTTCAAAAAATTGTTCGTGTAACGTATTAAGCGCTTTTTTCACATGTTTTTCTGCAATAACTACAGAAATGTTTTTCTCTGATGCACCTTGAGCAATAGCACGTATGTTTATATTGTTTTTACCTAGAGCGCTAAACATTTTACCACTTATACCTTGATGGTTTTTCATGTTATCGCCAACTAAAGCAACAATAGATAATTCGTTTTCAACTATTATGGGGTCAATTTTATGAAGCGCAATTTCGTTACTAAAAGCATCATCTATAGCTACTTTTGCTTTTACAGCATCAGCTTCATTAATTCCTAAACAAATGGAATGTTCTGAAGATGCCTGTGTAATTAAAATCACATTTATTTTCTCTTGCGATAAGGTTTCAAACAATCGTTTAGAAAAACCGGGAATACCTATCATACCGCTACCTTGCAAGGTTAATAACGAGATTTTAGAAATATTACTTATACCCTTTACAGGTTGCGATGTGTTAACAATTTCGTTAGATATTATTGTTCCCGCGGCTTCCGGGTCTAACGTGTTTTTTATATGTATAGGAATATTTAAATCTAAAACAGGTTGCACCGTTGGCGGGTATAAAACCTTAGCTCCAAAATGAGATAGCTCCATAGCTTCTTGGTACGAAATTTTCTCGATTGGATAAGCATGTTTAACCAATTTAGGGTTGGTTGTGTACATACCACTTACATCGGTCCAAATTTCTAAAGAGTCCACTTTTAAGGCCGATGCTACAATAGCGGCAGTAAAGTCTGATCCACCGCGTCCAAGTGTAGTTTGTTCTCCTGTTTTTGATTTAGCAACAAAACCAGGAAGAATGGTTATTTTACTAGAAGCTGAGTAAAAATAATCGGATATATTTTTGTTTGTAACCTCGTAATCTACTTCGGCTTTTGTGAAGTTTGAATTGGTTACAATTAATTCTTGTGAGTTTTTACAAGATGCCGATAAACCTCGTTTTACTAAAGTTTCACCAATAATGTATGATGATAAAATTTCACCAAAACTAACGAGTTTATCCGATGTTTTTGGAGATAATTCGTTAATTAAAAAAATACCATCTAATAAGTTTTTTAACTCGTTTAAACGTTGATTAACAAAAGCAATAATACTTTGTCCTTTTAAAGGCGTTAACTCATTAATAATCTCTAAATGTTTATCACAAATAAAATTAAAGGTATCGTTATAGGCAGCGTCTTTATCTTGTGCTTGTTTACCAGCAAGTAATAATTTATCGGTAATACCACCAACAGCAGAAACTACACAAACTACCGATTCGTTTTTAGAATAATTTTCTAAAATACTAATAACACTATTTATATTTTTTGAAGAACCTACAGATGTTCCTCCAAATTTTAAAACTTTCATGTTTTTTTAAATGAATAATTAAAAATAAAATTAAAACTGTTGTAATTAAAAAAATTACAAAATCTGCTTGAAGTATATATAATTAACAACCCCAAAGGGTAGTGGTAATTATAGTTAAACCAATAGTAAATGTTCCTTTTGTAGAAGTAAAAGGAGTAGAAATAGCTGTATTTTGGCTTAAATGATTCATTGTATTAATTATACAGCTCAAAAGTATTACTTTTAGCTTAATAAAAAAATTAAATACTTTTTTTTAATGTATTCTTATATTGAAGTTAATTTCGTTTAATATTTTTAACGAAAATTATTTTGAACTGAAAAATTGATAATACCTAAATGAAGATTTTCTCTAAAAAACAGATATACGAAGGCGATCGTTTAACCGCTGAAAGACAAAATATTTCATCAACCGATTTAATGGAACGTGCAGGCACTCAAATTTTTAATTGGATGCATGCCAGAATGCAAGGCGCCCAAGTGCCAATTCACATATTTTGTGGTATTGGAAATAATGGAGGTGATGGTTTAGTTTTAGCTCGACATTTAATTTTAGATGGTTATAATGTAAAAACCTACATTATTAATTATAGTGATAAACGATCGAAAGACTTTTTAATGAATTATGAGCGAATTAAAAACACTACAAAAGAGTGGCCTTTACTTTTAACTGATGCTGAAAGTTTACCAGAAATTAACCCGAACGATATTATTGTCGATGCCGTTTTTGGTATTGGTTTAAACCGCCCAGTTATAAATTGGGTAAAAACTTTATTTATGCATTTTAAAGCAAGTAAAGCGTTTACGTTGTCTATCGATATTCCTTCTGGCTTATTTGTGGATAAACCTGTTGAAGATGAAGACGCTGTAGTTTATGCCGGTTTTACACTTAGTTTTGCATCCCCAAAATTAGTATTCTTTTTACCAGAAACAGCTAAATACACTGTACAATGGGAAATTTTAGATATTGGTTTAGATCAAGAATATACACTTACCACCCAAACTGATACCGAACTTATCAGCAAATATGAAGTGTTGCCTAACTACAGACCGCGCGATAAATTTTCGCATAAAGGCCTATTTGGGCACAGTTTAATAATAGGAGGTAGTTACGGCAAAATAGGCGCTGTTACTTTGGCAAGTAAAGCAGCTTTAACAACTGGAGCAGGTTTAGTAACGACTTATCTGCCAAAATGTGGTTATCAAGTTTTACAAACAGCTTTTCCTGAAGCTATGGTAATTACGGATGAAAGTGAAAATATAATTTCGAATATTGATTTTGATATTGAGCCAACCGTAATTGCATTTGGAGTAGGCGTAGGACAAAACACAGAAACAGTAAAAGCGTTTGAAGCCTTTTTAATAATAAATAAAACACCATTAGTTATTGACGCTGATGGCTTAAATATTTTAGCTAAAAACCAAAATTTATTAGAATTATTACCGCCAGAATCTGTTTTAACACCACATCCCAAAGAATTAGAACGATTAATTGGATCGTGGGCAAACGATTTTGAAAAGTTAGATAAAGCCAAAGCTTTCGCCGAAAAACACAACGTTATTTTAGTAATTAAAGGCGCAAATACCATTACTATTTTTAATAATAAGCAGTATATAAACACAACAGGAAATCCTGGATTAGCAACTGCCGGTAGTGGCGATGTTTTAACAGGAATTATTACAGGATTAATTTCACAAGGTTATCATCCGTTAAGTGCTACTATTTTTGGAGTATATTTACACGGAAAAGCGGCCGATATAGCTGTTGAAGATTCTGGATATGAAAGTCTTTTAGCTAGCGACGTTATAAATAACATCGGTAAAGCAATTATTGATTTATTTGCGCAACCAGAGCATCAAGAAGCGGCTCAACAAACTCCAGAATAAAACGTATTTGTATATGGTTAGTTGCGTTGATAAGCAATTGAGTTAGCAAACATTTACGAAATCATGAATATTCCGCAGGAATATTCGCAAGTAGGGAAGAACAAAGCAAATTGGTGGCTTCAAGTGCTTTTATTTTATCGGTTTTTGTTTCGTTCCTCTAAAGTTAATGATTTCAATTAATTCCTTTTTTGGTTGAATTCTGTAGATTATATAATTGTTTTTGTCAACCAATCCTTTGTGAACATTATTATACTTTCCAGTTTGAGGATAAATTGTAGGATATTTGCTTATTCGAGTTAAAAGGTCATTAATATTCTGTTCTAAATTCAGAATTTCCATTATAGTCCATTCTTTCTCTAAATAATCTAAAACCTTGTCTAATCCATTTTCAGCTTGTGGTGTCCAAACGATTTTCAATGCCATTTTTCAAATCGTTTCATAACTGTTTCATTAGCTTTATATTCCTCATTATCAGCTTGCACCAAACCAGTCTTGATTTCTTCTTGTTCCTTTTTAGACATTTCACTCCACCAATCCACTTGCTCTTCCTCAAAAACAGATTTGATTTTTTTTAAAATGCTTTCTTTCTGTGTTTGAAGTAAAAGATGCATTAATTCTAGTTTTGTAGTCTCTATACTCATAATCCTAACTTTTATTATAACAAAGATAGTTTTTTATCTACAAACTTTATTTCGAATTATTTAGATAATAATATTTTTAAGTTTGGACTTGAAATTTGATGATTTTCGATGTCTTCCAGCATTAAAGCCAACTAAATTTAAGAATACTTGAGGCCAATTATATTCGAAACTTCGTCGAGTAATGCAATTAATTTTCTGCTAAAATCGAAAGTCATTATGTCGCTTTCGGTTTTTCCAGATTTTATTAGGTCATTAAAATGAATAGTTTCGAAGTTATAACCAATGGTTGTATAACCAAAATCTTTTGTTTCTTCAACGCCGTTTTTTGTAATGGTTACCGTTGACGGTTGATGAAACATGGTGTTTATTTTTATAGAAGCATCTTCAAAGGTAAAAATAGCTTCTGTGGGTAAAACTTCTTTAATAGAGCTTTTTAACTGTGCTTCAACACCATTTTTATAATTAAAAGTCATAGTGCATGAAGCATCTACTTCATTTTCAAAAAAGGTAGCATCGGCGTTAATATGTTCCGGTATTCCTAAAGTTGATAGTGCCACAAAAATAGGGTAAATGCCAATATCTAAAAGGCTTCCGCCACCAAGGTTTTTACCAAATAAACGTTTGCTTTCATCAAATGGTCTTGAAAAGCCAAAATCGGCTTTCAGGTTTAACAACTTTCCGTGAGTCTCGTTTTTTATTTCGTTTAACACGAATTGATAATGCGGTAAAAATGCTGTCCAAAGTGCTTCCATGAGCAAGGTGTTGTTTTCCTTTGCACAGGTAATCATATCTTCAACTTCGTTGGCATTCATGGCAAAAGGCTTTTCGCATAAAACGGCAATTCCTTTTTGTAAGCACATTATGGTATTTTCCTTATGGAACACGTGTGGTGTGGCAATGTAAACAGCATCAATATTACTGTCGTTTGCTAAATCTTCATAGCTTGCATAGGCTTTTTTCGCTTGGTATGTATTAGCAAAATCATCGGCTTTTTCTTGAGTTCTAGAAGCCACAGCATATAATTCGGCATCGGGAATTGTAAGTAAATCTTTGGCAAATTTATGGGCTATATTTCCTAAGCCAATAATGCCCCATTTAATAACTTTTTTATCTTGTTTCAACATCTTTCGTGTTTAGTTTTTGAATTAAATATGCAATACACATGACCAATACACAGCCGAATAAATTAAGCCATAAATAAGGCATCCAGTTAAACCACCAACCGACAATTACTATTATTTGAGTAATAATTGCGGCGGTAAAAACGGCATTTGCTTTTATAAATTTTGTAAAAAAGGCCAGTAAAAATATTCCTAAAACATTACCGTAAAAAATCGACCCGATAATATTTACCAGTTGTATTAAATTTTCGGCAAGATTTGCAAAACAAGCAATAATTATGGCAACAACACCCCAAACTAAAGTGAAAATTTTGGTCATTTTTACCATGTGCTTTTCATCTTTTTCACCTTTGTAATTTCTGCCGTATAAATCTATAGATGTTATTGTAGCCAAGGCATTAACCTCGGATGCAGTTGACGACATGGCAGCACTTAAAATTACGGCTAACAGCAAACCGATCAATCCTTTAGGTAAATAGATTAAAATAAAGGTGATAAACATATAATCTCTGTCGTTGGTTTGGGTGTCTTTTGCAGAGGCTTTATAGAATGTGGATAATGCTTCTTTTTTAGTTTTATAAGCTTCAGAATTTTTATTTAATGCATTTAATTCTGATGCAAGCTTTTGGTATTGCCTAGCATAACTAGTATCTACCGCTTGCTTTATTAAAAATTTAGAATGTAAACGGTAGGTTTTGTCAATACTATCTAATTTATTTAATTGTTGTTTAGTTGCTTCCGATTTTTTTTCAGCATAAGCAATACTTAAACTTTTTTTCTGATTAAATAATTCATGTTGTTGTTGTTGAAGGCTTTTGTATTCCGAAGCATATTCCGAAGCCAATACTTTTTTGGTTGAAGTATCAATAAAATTTAATGGCGACGGGTTAAATTGATAAAACACAAATACCATAACGCCAACTAAAAGAATAAAAAATTGCATAGGCACTTTTAGTAAACCGTTAAAAATTAATCCCATCTGCATTTCTTTTTTATTCTTTCCAGATAAATAACGTTGCACCTGGCTTTGGTCGGTACCAAAATAAGAGAGCATTAAAAATGTACCACCAATTAAACCGGTCCAAACGGTATATCTGTTTTCTAAATCGAACGAAAAATCGAGTATTTCCATACGATTATTTGCACCTGCAATTTCAAGCGCATCGGTAAACGAAACATCGTCTGGAATTAAGTTTAAAATAATAAACAAAGCAGCGAGCATGCCAGCGAAAATGACAAACATTTGCTGCTTTTGGGTTACGGTAACAGCTTTTGTGCCTCCAGAAACGGTGTAAATAATTACTAAAACACCAATAATAATGTTAAGTGTTACTATGTTCCAACCTAAAACAATCGATAAAATAATGGCAGGAGCAAAAATGGTAATACCAGCAGCTAAACCGCGTTGTATTAAAAATAAAGTTGCTGTTAACGTTCTGGTTTTTAAATCGAAACGGTCTTCAAGAAATTCGTAAGCCGTATAAACTTTTAAGCGATGATATAGTGGAATAAAAACCAAACAAATAATTACCATGGCAATAGGTAAACCAAAGTAAAATTGTACAAATCCCATACCATCGGAAAAGGCTTGACCGGTAGTTGATAAAAATGTAATGGCACTGGCTTGTGTTGCCATAACCGATAAACCAATAGTCCACCACTGCGTGCTGTTACCGCCTTTTACATAATCTTGCACGCTTTTGCTTCCGCGGGTTTTCCAAGTACCATAACCAACAATAGTTAATAAGGTTACAATAAGAACTGCCCAATCTATCCAATTTAAACTATGCATAATTAAAAAGCTCGCATGATTAAGTAAAAAATAACAAGATATGCCAAATTAGCGATTAAAACTATGGAGTATAATTTTAACCAAGGTTGTTTGGTGTTGTTTTCGTTTTCTGGGGTCATTAGTCGTTTAGTTTGCTATTGTTTTCAAGATTGTCTTTTCCTAGAGAAAGCATGTTCGCGAATAGGCGATAAGCTCCCGAAACACCTTCGGGAAACTCTCTAAAAAAGCTTAAACCTGTATACATGTAATAGCCTTTGCCATGTTTTGCTACCAGTAAACTTCCTTTTTTAGCCGATTCTTTTTTATCGTGCATGGATAAAATAGGAGTAAAGGCCTTGTCCCATTTATTAGGAAAATACAAACCGCGCTCTTGAGTCCAACCTTCAAAATCTTTTGCTGTAATTTTGTTAGGTGTATTTAATATGTCGTGATTAGGTTCTAAAAATTTAACTTCGGCATTTTCGTCGGTTACACGATCTCTTGAAAGCTCTAAATTATAAGGTGCAATATGGTCGGTTTTTAAACGATGACTTGTGTTGTATTGCACAATCATATTTCCTCCGTTTTCAACAAAATTAAATAGGGTTTCCTGCTTAAATTTTAAATCCTCAAGGGTATTGTAAGCTCTAATACCAACTATAACGGCATCGAAATTACTTAAAGTTTCAGTTGTAATTTCATTGGATTTTAAAATACGAACATGATAGCCAATTTGTTGTAAACTTTCAGGTACCACATCGCCAGAGCCTTCAATATAAGCAATGTTTTCACCACGTTTTTTTATGTCTAATCTTACTACTTTGCTTTCGCTTGGTAATAAAACGGTTTGGTTAGGAATATGATCGTAGTTAATTTCTATAAGTTCTTTACTAAAGGTTTTATTATTTAAATGAAGCGCAGGCGAAATATAACCTTCGTGTTGATTTTCTGGGGGAATTACCGTAAAAACAAGTGTTTGTTCTTCATCTTTATTTTGAATTGAAACGTTTTGCTTTTTCGGGTAAACGCTCCAACCTTCTGGATGATTAAGTTCTAAATAGCCATCAATATTATTCGTGCCTGCTTTTACAACTACGGGAATTTCCTTTTGATTGGAAGTATTGAAAATAATTACTTTTTCAGGTATTTTTACTGAAGCTTCAGGAATAATTTCGAAAGGTCGGTATAATTCACCTTTATCGGGTTTTGCATAACGTTGAATTACCGGTTTTGTAATGGTAATTGGTGTGTTTTCAATTAATAAATTAAAATCTACGTTGTAAACACGAGGCGTTTCGGGTAAGCCAATAAGGTTTTTATCGTTTACTTTATACATGCCTAAAGTACCATTTTCGGTGAGCCAATAGGGTGTTGTTGGTTCTCGATTCTCGTTTATTTTTAAAACCTCTTTAAAAGTGTATGCTATATTGTTTTTAAGCTGAATATCTTTTGAAATGCTTACTGCATTATCCTTTTTTATACTAACTAAAGTTATTGGTGTATTGCTTCGGTTTAAAACTTCTAAATTTATTGTAACCAAACCGTTTGGAGTTGCCCAATGGGTGTCTGCTGAAGCCTCTAAATACAAGCCAGCACACATTTGTATAATATCCTTTAAGGCTTTAGTTTTAAGGTTTTTCCAATGTTTATCTTCAATGTTTTGAAGTAGTTTATAAGCTTGAACAAGTTGCGGTAAATGCATAGAAGGATTGCTGAAATTGAAGTTATTTTCAACTTCATATAAAATAGCTCCAATAGCTTCGCCACCTTTTATACGATTCCATGACGTATCAATGCCTTCAAAAATAGAATTTGAGCCCTGTAAAGGTTCTCCTTTTAAAAATTCGATATAGTCTTTACTGCTTCCTCGGCTAGAAAGACGACCGAAACCTTGACATAGGTGCTGACTCCTAGAAATGGCTGCAATTTCGTTGTTAGATAAGCCTTTATGCGGATAATAAACACCAACATCGAGAGCCAACATATTGCTTTTATCAACTTTATCGAATGCTTCGCGACTGCCATAACGCCACCAACTGGTGTTGTAAAACAAGCGTTTAGGTTGCCACGGACTTACAATATTGTTTAAGTTTGAAAATGCCGAAGCATTGCCAGCTAAATCGAAAGCCTCAACACTTAACATGGCAGAACTAGTGTGATGGCCATGGGTAGTTCCGGGTGTTCTGTGGTCGAAACGGTTAATTATTACATCGGGTTTAAATTTTCGTATGGCTAAAACCACATCACTTAAAACTTGGTTTTTATCCCAAATTTCTAAGGTCTCGTCTGGGTGTTTTGAGTAGCCAAAATCGTTAGCGCGAGTAAATAGTTGTTCGCCGCCATCTACACGGCGTGCTGCTAAAAGTTCTTGTGTACGCATAACACCTAAAAGTTCGCGAATTTCTGGTCCTATTAAGTTTTGTCCGCCATCGCCACGCGTTAACGAAAGGTAAGCAGTGCGGGCTTTTTCGTGATTTGCCATGTAGGCAATTAACGCCGTGTTTTCGTCGTCTGGATGCGCTGCAATATATAAAACCGAACCTAAAAAATTAAGTTTTTGTATGGCTTCGTAAATGTTTGAAGATGTAGGTTTTGCTGGTTTTTGAGCATGGATTTTATAGCTCGAAAACATTAAAATTATACTTAATAAAATAAGCTTGCGCATAATGTTGATTGGTTTGATAGCTATCAAATATAAAAAAGAAACCAGCAGAATAGCTGGTTTTAAAATTTCTTTAACGATTTAAAACATTAATTATTAAATACGTTTATAGTTTATATTTTTTTCCTCTGGCTCTGCGGGTATTAAAGGTTGATTTTTGTTAAAGAATAATTGTTGAATAGAGTCCATACGTTTCATCATGCTTTTTATTTGTTGGTCTTGATTGGTAAAACCATCAAAAAAGAAGTTTTTATGATTAAAACTTCCATTTATGGAATCGGTTTTAAAAAAATCATCGAAAAATGAATCGCTAAAAATAGAATGATTTTTAAAATGTTGTTGAAATTGAAGTTTAAGGCTATCATTAATTTTATTACCAGAAGAATAGCTATAAGAATAAATAGAATCGTATTTAATTAAATTACCAAATTCATCATACTCCTTATTTACTTGTACGTTTTCGTTGGGCTTAAGGTGGGAATCTGTTTTATTTTGCTGTTTTTCTTGTGAAGAACAGCTATTGCATAGTAAAAATAAAATCGGAATAACTTTAAGTGTTTTCATTATTTGTACATTTTAAATTAAACAAATTTTTAAGAATTCATTTTCAAAAAATATACCAAATGAAAAAATGACAGTTAAAATTTTACAACCACTTTTTACGTTTAAAATAATACATCATACCTAAAAATATAGCAATCATTACGCCCCAAACTACAAAATAGCCGTTTTTATAATGTAATTCCGGAATGTATTGAAAATTCATACCGTAAATGCCAGCAATAAAAGTAAGCGGAATAAAAATAGAAGCCATTATGGTAAGTACTTTCATAACTTCGTTCATTTTATTGCTAATGGTTGTCATGTACATATCCATTAAACTCCAAACCATTTCGCGATAAATTTCAATGTTTTCGGAAACTTGAATTAAATGATCGTAAATATCGCGGTAATAGGTAATTGTTTTTGGTTTAATTAAGGTGTTCTCGTTTTTTTCGATGCGATTTAAAATTTCACGCAAAGGAAACATGGCGCGACGCACTCTTAAAATTTCTCGTTTTAAATTTTGAATATTCTGGCTAGTGTCGTCTTGCACGTTTCCTGAAAAAATATCGCTTTCAAAATCTTCAATTTTATTGCCTAAAACTTCAATAACGCTAAAATAATGATCGACAATGGCATCCATTAATGTGTAAAGTAGGTAATCGGACTGCATGTTTCGAATGCGACCTTTGGCATGGCGTAAACGATCTCTTACCGAATCGAATACATCGCCTTCGGCTTCTTGAAAACTAAGCACATAATCTTCTCCAAGAATAAAGCTAACCTGTTCTGAAATTATCGTGTCGTTCGCGTCGTAATACAACATTTTTAACACTACAAAAATATAATCGTCGTATTCATCTATTTTTGGGCGTTGCGAGGTGTTTACAATATCTTCTAAAACTAATGGATGTAATTCATAATGCTCGCCAATTTTTTCAATTGTATCTACATGGTTTAAACCATTAACATTTATCCAGGTTATGGTTCCTGCTTTAAAGGAAAAGCATTCTTCAACATTTGTGAGTTCTTTTTCTATGCAGCTTTCTTTATTATAATCGAAAGATTCAATAAAAAGCTTTTGGTCGGTTTTTTTTCCGGTATAAATAACACTTCCAGGGATTTGACCAATGCTTTTTTTAGAAAAAAGATGTCGAACTTTCTTAGCCTTTTTAATCATAAAGTGCTGATATTATTTAATAATCAAATGGTGTTACTATCATCTTCCTGCAATTCTACAATAGCGTCTTTTTTAATTAAAGTTACCGCTTTTTGCAGCATAAGATTGTTAGGATATGTTACTAAATCGCCGTTTTCTAATCGTAATATAAGTTGAAATGCTCTAATATCTTCAATAATTACAATCTCTGGGAAATCGCTATCATGAATTTTAATTTTATCGCCCACTTTATAGGGAAAATTAAAAAACATGATTATTCCAGATGTAATGTTGCTTAAAATAGACCAGATGGCAAATAATGCAATACCAATAACTGTAAAAACAGAAGAGAAAAAGAAAGCTAAGTCTTTAAAATTTATAAAAATTACACCTTCAATTAAAACAAATATAATTATTAGTGTTACCGTAAAGTAGCGCTGAATTAATCTAATTCTGGCATCATTAATACCATTTTTTTTAGCAATTTTAGTTACAGCATAGCTTACAATTATTTTTATTAAAATGATTGAAGCTAATACAATAGCCGAAATTATGAGTTCGTTTTTATATTCAACAAGTAGCATGTAATAGTAATTAGTTTAAAAGCAGAGAGTCTCTAAGCGATTCGTTTTCAATACTTTTTTTGTTCCAATAATCGGTTTTTATTGTTTTTAGTTTGGTGGCTTTGGTGGCGTTGTTATTAACGGTTTCTTCCCAACTCACAATATCGAACGGAAATTTTGCATTAAAATTTATGGTTAATGTGCGATTTAATTCCGGATAATCAATTTTATACCAATCTGAACCAAGTGTTGCTTTTGCTTTGTAGGCTTTAAGTGTAAAATGCTGCAGTCTAATGGTTTCTAACGATGGAATTATTTGCAATTCGCCTGTTGGTAATAATTTAGGGTTTACGCGAAGTTGTACCCATAATTCGTTTTCTAAAATATTTTTGGTTAATGTAGTTGTATTATCGGCTTCTGTTTCAAAATATGAATGTGTGGTAATTTCAAAATCATCTTTATTATTAAGTTGCGTGTACACGTGTCCGCACCATTCTTGAATAGATGCCGAAACTTTTAAAGCATGTTTATTGTTTGCTACAGGATAAAATGTGCTTTGCATAATGGAATATGGGTAAATTCCTGTTACAAAATTTTTAGTCGCATTCAGTTTTAAAACAGGCGTGTTTTCTTTACTGTAATTATCTGCTTTTACTTGTTTTTTGGGTAAAAAATCTTCAGTTACATAAACTAAAACGGCTGTACCTTCACGAAGTTGGCCATAGCGGTATTGCTGTAGTTTATATGATGAAATTTCAGCTTCACTGGCATACCAATATGTTTTAAAGTCTTTTGAAAGTGGTTGTTTTGGTTTGGTAATGTTGTTAACAGAATCTGTTGTTTTTTTTGAATTTATAACTGCCGCTAGTTTTGCGGTATTTTCACTTTCAGATTTGCAAGCAGTTAAAATAACCAAAAGAAAAATACAACCTGAAAGCAATTTTTGATGTTTATTTAAAGAGAAAAGCATAATTTTTTATTTAAAATTACGAATAATTAAGCTTCAATTAAATCATTTAACGTTTTATAAAGAAGGTGCACAGGTAACCCCATTACATTAAAATACGAACCTTCTATTTTGGTTACTGCAATTTGGCCAATCCACTCTTGTATGCCATAAGCGCCAGCTTTATCAAAAGGTTTATAAGTGTTAATATAATAATTAATTTCGGCATCTGTTAAAGTTTTAAATGTCACTTTAGTAACATCGAACAGAGTTTTTTGAAAACTTGTGGATGTTACACAAATAGAACTTATGACCTCGTGTGCACTGTTGCTCAGAGCTTTTAAAATACTAAAGGCTTCAGCAGCATCGTAAGGTTTTCCCAAGGCTTTATTGTTGTGCCAAACTATGGTGTCGCTGGTTATTAAAATATCGTTTGGCTTTAATTCGGGTTTATAAGCTAAGGCTTTTAATTCGGCTAAATAATTACTAATTTCAAAATGCGTTAATCGGTTCGGGTATTCTTCTTTAATAGATTTTAATCGAATTTCGAATTTTAGGCCTAAGTCTTTTAAAAATTGTTGTCTTCTTGGAGAGCCAGAAGCTAATATAATATTATGATTTTTAAGTTTTTCTGAAAGCATTAGTTTAAAATTTCATACTTATATAAAAGTAAGGAAAGCATCCCAAAAACCAATACTATTTTATAAAGATTGCTTAAATGTTTAAAGGCCTTTTTATCGTTAGAGCTATATGTTTTAATGGCGATATATAATAAAGGCGCAATAACAAACAGTAAAAAATAAATTACCGCAATCGTGTTTTTGTATAACTGATTAATAACATGTATAATGATAAGAATTAGCGGAATAAAATTTAAAATTGCCAAAAGTATTTTCGTGTTTTTAAGGCCAAAAACGATAGGTAAGGTTGCCATATTAGCCTCTAAATCGCCTTCGTAATCTTCTAAATCTTTTGCAATTTCTCGAAGTAAATTAATGCAGAATGCAAATGCAGAATAATTAAAAATTAACTTAAAAAAAGTAAGCTGAATAGTTCTGTTGTCTAGAGTTAAACTGGGTATTAGCTCAAAAACACCAACAATTAAAATGCTAAAACCAACTAATGCAGAAATTACCATATTGCCAATTAATGCATAGCGTTTTAAGTAATTAGCATACACATAAAGTAAAACCGAAACTATTATAAATATTGAAAAGAAAGCAGGTTTATCAATAATATTCGACACATAAAACCCGCAAACAACGCCAATAACATTTAAAATAATAAAGGCGTTAAAAGCCACATTTTCTGGTATAAGTTTACCAATTATAACTTTGTTTGGTTTGTTAATTAAATCGGTTTCAACATCGTAAATGTCGTTAATTATATTGCCTGCCGCAGCAATACAAACGGTAGCTAAAATTAAAATTGAAAATTGAAAAATATTGAGACTTGTTTGCACACCAAAAGCCTCTAAAAGAGCATATTTTACTAATAATTGCGATAATACAATTATTAATAAGTTTTTATAACGGATAAGTTTAAAAAATGCAACCAATAACATTAATCGTTTTTAGCCGAGAAATTTCCAGCCCATTTACCTTGTACTTTTAAAACCTGCTCGATAACATCTCTAGCAGCGCCTTTACCACCTTTTTTATGAGAAATGTATTTAGAAACATTTTTAACCTCTGGCACAGCATCTTGTGGGCAACATGGTAAACCAACAACTTGCATTACAGGAATGTCGGGCATATCGTCGCCCATGTAAAGTATATTTTCTGCTTTAATATTTTGTGTGGCTAAATAATCGTTAAACTCATTAATTTTTTCATGAGCATTTAAATATATGGCCTTAACACCTAAACCTTCTAAACGTTTTTTTACACCTTGGTTAGTTCCTCCGGTAATTACACAAAAGTTAAAACCACGTTTTATTGCTGTTTTAATAGCATAACCATCTTTTACATTCATGCTTCTAAGTAATTCCCCATCATTAGAAACCAATACGGTGCTGTTGGTAAGTACACCATCAACATCGAAAATAAAAGTTGTAATATGTTCTAAATATTCTTTATAGCTTTTTTCTTCCATGTGTTATTTGAATAGATTCTGTTAACAACTTATAAATAGTTTCGTGATGTTCGCTATTTAAAAGTTTTAAGTGATTTTTTATGGTTTTTTTATCGTTTCGCTTTGCAGGACCAGTTTGTGCCATGTAAGGCGAGTGGTCTTGTACTTTTAAAGCGGTTTCTAAAATTAATGGCTTTAGTAAATCGAATTCGGCACCTTCGCTCTCGGTAATTTCGTGTGCAACACGATATAATTGATTGGTGAAATTATTAACAAAAACGGCTGCTAAATGTAAAACACCTCGCTGATTACTATTTACTTTTTTTGTTGGACTACCCAAACTAATCGCGATGGCTTTTAAAGTATGATAACACGGTTTTTCAATGGTTTCAATACAAATGGGTACGTTTGCAAAATCTATTTTAGCATTTTTACTAAAGCTTTGCAAGGGGTAAAATACGCCACGTTTGTGTTTTTTGTCTAAATCGTGAATATTGACACTTCCAGACGTGTGAACCACTAAACGATTTTCAAATGGTAACTGCGACGACAATTCTGAAACGGCATCATCACTAACGGCTAAAATATAAACATCGGCTTCAACTAAATCGTTTAAATTATCTGTTATTTCAACATCATTTTTAAACGATGAAATCGATTTAATATTTCTGTTATACCATTGTTTTACACTAACCTCATTGCTTTTTTGTAAAGCTTTAAATAAATGTGTGGCTACATTACCAGCACCCAAAATTACTACTGAAATCATTTCGCAAAAATAGAAATAAAAGATCAATAAGTAAGTGATTCTTGTATCTTTGTTTTATATGAAAAAAGCCGATTTACAAACTAGAGCAGATGTGTATTTATTAGTGTCGTCATTTTATGAAAAAGTAAAAAATGATGCGGTTTTGGCACCATTTTTTGAAGGTGTAGAAAATTGGGATTTGCATTTAGAAAATTTAACCAGTTTTTGGGAGTCGAGTTTGTTTTTAAAAACAAAATATTATGGCGACCCTTTAGAGCAGCATATTAAAGTTGATCAACAGAACAGCAATTTAATAACACAAGAGCACTTTGGCTTATGGTTAAATTTATGGTTAGAAACTGTTAATGAGTTATTTGAAGGTGAATATGCAGAAATAGCCAAAAATAGAGCCCGCAAAATGAGTACTTTTTTGTATTTGAAAATTTTTGAGGCAAGAATGGAGTAGTTGCTTGTTGGTCTTTGGTGTTGTTCTGTTTAGTTTGCGGTGTGTTGTTTTCTAATTTAGATTTTAACGCAACCAGAAACCAGCAACAAGCAACGTGTAACCAAAAGAAACAACCTTTATTAAGTTAATTTTAACACCCGCAAATAAACATAATTGGTTAAATTTGCAAAACCTTTAAAAAAAGGGTGAAATTATGCAAAATAAACTAGCCAAAATTCTCTTTTCAACACGTCTTACCGCCATTTTATTTATTGTTTTTGCCGCTGCTATGGCAACAGGTACATTTTTAGATGCCGGACAAGAAACATCGCCAACACCATATACACGAAATTTAATTTACAACACCTGGTGGTTCGAAGCTATTATGGCTGTATTCCTAATTAATTTTATTGGAAATATTAAGCGCTACAACCTGCATAAAAAAGAAAATTGGGCAACTTTTATATTGCATATTGCCTTTATTTTCATTCTTTTAGGAGCATTTATTACGCGTTATACTGGGTTTGAAGGTATGATGGCAATTCGAGAAGGAGCAACAGAAAGTTCATTTTTATCAAGAGAAACATATATTACGGCCTATATTGATGGTGATTATGAGATTGATGGTGTTCGCCAAAGGTTAACTGTTCAAGATAAAGTTGATTTTTCAGGAAGAATGGATAACGATTTTAGCTTAGAAACTAAATACAACAATCAGCCAGTTAGTTTTGAGCTAGAAAAATTTGTTGTTGGTGCAGAAAAAGATATCGTGCCGGATGAAACCGGAGAATCTTACCTAAAACTAGTTGAAGCTGGACAAAACGGACCACATAATCATTTTTTAAAAGAAGGTCAAGTAGCAAGTATACACAACATACTTTTTGCACTAAATAAACCAACGCCTGGTGCTATAAATATTACAAATTATGGCGATTCTTTAACTATCAATTCTCCTTTTGAAGGTGAGTATATGGTTATGGCAACTATGGCACAGGGTAAGTTAATTAAAGATACCATACAACCATTAGCATTAAGAGCTAGATATGTAATTGGTAACATGCAAGTGGTGTTTCCTAAACCTGTAGTTAAAGGTGTGTTCGATGTGGTTAAAAAATCAGAGTTATTTAAAAACGATGAAGATGGTGTGGTTTTAAACGTTACTGCAAACGGAGAAACTAAAAAGGTAGGATTAATAGGTGGCATGGGAACCAATAGTAAATTTGAGCAAATTGAAGTTGGAGGATTAGAAATTGCTTTAAACTACGGCTCGAAAGTTTTAGAATTACCATTTTCTGTGAAGCTTAACGATTTTGAAGCTGAAAAATATCCTGGAACCGAAAAACGCTATTCTGCTTATTCAAGTGAAGTTACGGTTATTGATGAGGAAGCTGAAAGTTTCGACTATAAAATATTTATGAATAACATTTTAGATTATAAAGGCTATCGGTTCTTTCAATCTGGTTTCGATCCTGACGAAAAAGGAACAATACTATCTGTAAACCATGATTATTGGGGAACTATGATAACCTATTTTGGGTATTTAATGTTGTATTTAGGCCTAATGGCTATTTTATTTACTAAAAGTTCGCGTTTTGGCGATTTAAAAAAGCAATTAGATAAGGTTAAAGCCAAAAAAATAAAAGCCGCCACTATTTTATTGTTATTTGTTGGTTTACATGGTTTAGCTCAAGAACATTCTGCTAACGATGGACATAATCACAGCACGCCACAAAAATCAAGTAAATCTCAAATAGACTCGCTTTTAAAGGCTAATGTTTCTCCAAAAGATCATGCCGATGAGTTTGGGCATTTGGTAATTCAAGATTTAAGTGGTCGTATGATGCCTGTTAACACTTATGCTTCAGAGTTGTTAAGAAAGCTAAGTAAAAGCGATGCATACGAAGGTTTATCTGCAGATCAAGTATTTCTTTCAATGCAAGAAAGTCCGGTATTTTGGTACAATGTGCCAATTATTTATTTGCGTCCAATGGAAACCGATTCTTTAAGAACTATAATTGGTGTACCTAAAGAAGGAAAACATTTTGCTTTAAACGATTTTATAAACGAAGATGGTTCATATAAATTAAGTCCGTATTTAGAGGAAGCTTACAGTGCTTCAATTCCTAACGGATATCAGAAAAAAATAAAAGAAACAGACGAACGAGTTACTTTACTCTATAATACCATTCAAGGCGCATCTTTAAAATTATTTCCAATTCCAGAGGACGAAAACAATAAATGGATTTCTTCCTACGAATACAAATTAGGTGCAGTCCCTATACAAGATTCGCTTTATGCCAATTTTATAAAAAATGGATTAGAGGTATACTTATATACTTTAAATCAAGCTAAACAATCGGGTGATTTTTCTCAAGCTTCAAAAATTGTGGAGTCCTTTAAAAAAACTCAGCAAAAGTACGGTGGAGAGGTTATGTTAAGCGATAAAAAAATTAAAACTGAAATACTTTATAACAAATACGACATTTTTAAGAAGTTGTTTAGTTGGTATATGTATGCAGGTACTTTAATGTTTATTTTAATTATAATTCAAATATTTAAAGATAAAAGCAAAGCATTAAACGTATCGGTTAATATTTTTAAGTTTATTATTTATGGCGTTTTTATTTTACACACGGCTGGCTTAATAGCACGTTGGTATATATCTGGTCATGCGCCATGGAGTGATGCCTACGAGTCTATGATTTACGTAGCTTGGGCAACTATGTTTTTTGGTTTAGCCTTTGGTAGAAAAAGTGATTTAACTTTAGCTTCAACAGCATTTGTTACTTCCATGATTTTAATGATTGCACACTGGAATTGGATGGATCCAGCAATTGCTAATCTACAACCTGTTTTAAATAGTTATTGGTTAATGATTCACGTTGCAGTTATTGTTGCTAGTTACGGTCCATTTACTTTAGCTATGATTTTAGGTGTTGTGTCACTATTTTTAATGGCATTTACCAATAAAAATAATAAAGCTAAAATGGATTTAAACATTAAAGAACTTACAATAATTAACGAAATGGCTTTAACTGTTGGTTTAGTTATGCTAACTATTGGTAACTTTTTAGGTGGTATGTGGGCTAACGAAAGTTGGGGACGTTACTGGGGTTGGGATCCTAAAGAAACTTGGGCTTTAATTAGTATTATGGTTTATGCCTTTGTAATACACATGCGTTTGGTTCCTGGTTTACGTGGGCGTTGGATTTATAACTTATTATCCATAGTTGCTTTTGCAAGTATAATGATGACTTATTTTGGTGTTAATTTCTACTTAGCAGGTTTACACAGTTATGCAAGTGGCGATCAAATTGTAAGTTTAAAATTTATAGGTATTGCTTGTGGAATAATTGCTATTTTAGGTTTTGTTAGCTACAGAGGCTATGCAAAGTTTTACAAAAAGTAGAAAAAATGAATGTTCGCCTTTTTAAAGTTTTAAATAAGTTAAAAGTTTTTAAATATTTAAGCTTTAAAAAGGAAATCACCCTTAATAACAAGCAAATTACAGTTCCTGTTTACGATAATATGGGGCAAGCTTATTTGTTCGATTTTGAGCCTTGGATGCTTAGTTTGCTTAATACTATTTCTCCATTTATTACAAATAGTTTTGTTGATGTTGGCGTAAATATTGGTCAGACTTTATTGAAGGTTAAAAGTGTTTCACCTACAATTAACTACATTGGTTTTGAGCCAAATCCTGATTGTTATAACTATTTAAAACGATTAGTAGCTTTAAATAATTTTACTAATACTCGCATTTTTCAATTTGGCATTTCAAACGAAGTAGGAGATGGGGCTTTGTACTTTTCAAATAATAGTAAAACAGATCCTTCGGCTTCAATAGTAAATGGTTTTAGAAATCAGTCTTCAATAAAAAAAAGTATTGATGTGCCTTTAACAACTTGGAACTCTATTAATGGTAAACATAATTTTGATACTGTTTCTGTTTTAAAAATTGATGTGGAAGGTGGTGAATTAGAAGTTTTAAATAGTTTTAAAAGTTGTTTAATTAATGATAAACCCATCATTATAATAGAAATTTTACCAACTTATACTCCTGAAAATAGTTTTAGAATTAACCGACAACGTAAAATTGAAGCATTATTAAAGGAGTTAGATTATATCATATTTAGAGTAATAAAAAAGAATAACGATTTACAAGGTTTTAAAAAGTTAGATGCCATTGAAGTACATGACAATATTAGTTTATGCGATTATGTTTTAGTGCCAAAAACTAAAGAAGCAGATTTTTATAAATGCGTTAAAAACTTCCTAAATAAGGTGTATTAAATAATTGTACGTAATACCAAATGCCATAGCTAAACCAAAACTTAGTAAGGTACCAATTAGAATGTATTCGGTAAGTTTTCTATCGGTAGCTTTCGATAAATCGCTAAACCTAAATACCGATTTTGCTGCAATTAAAAAGCCAATACCTTCCCAGTGATTTGTAATTATAAAAGCAAAAACAAATAGACGTTCCAGCATACCAATATAAGCGCCTGCTTTTTCTAGAGAGGCTTGTTCGGTGTATTCGGTTAAGTCCCATTTCGATATTATTGTTTTCATTAAAATTGCCGAAACATAGGTAATACCAACGATGCTTGTAAGGAATAATAGAAATTTTGTCTCGTAGAGGACCTCAAAGTCTAAGGTATAATTATTATAAATTTTAATAACCAGCGCTATTACAACGAGATGCGCGAGTTGGTCTAGACCAAACAAAATTCTAGAATTCATTTTTGGTTTTAGGAATAATTTTAAAACATCAAAAATATAATGACTTATTAGTATAATTAAAACACCTAACCAGTAGTTTACATTGGCTTGTAAAACAACAATTAAAGCAGCGAAATGCACTAAAATATGAAAATACAAGTATTTCGATTTGTGCTTGTAAGTTTCCTTGTGAGTTACCCATTTTTTTGGTTGCAACAAAAAATCGCCAACAAAATGAGCTAAAATAAGTTTAATGGCTAGGGCAATCATAAATTAATTATTTGATGTTTGTAAAAATTCATGAGTTTTTGCATCTCATCAAAACCACCACGTTTTAAACCTTCACTAATATTACTTTGTGATTTGCCTAGTAATTTAGCCAATTGATTTTGGTTTAAATCGGGATTTAATAAGGTTGTTTTTATTATGGTTGATGAAATGGTGGTCCAATTATTCATGGTTAATTGTGCCAACTCAAACATAAGGTTTAAAGTTAAGTCTAAATCGTTAAAATTCGATTTTATAGCTAATGTATTTTTTTTTAAATCTTCAAAACATTCGCCCGAATTAATAAATGCAGTGCCGTTCGATTCGGTTATATTATTAGTTTCATATGTTTTGTCTCCTAAGCCAATAGCAAGTCGAACATCCATGTTTTTAAATTGCTTTATAACCGATTTTATTAAAATAGCAGCAAAAAGAGCCTCTATGGGCTTAACTTCTAATTGAAAGCTATCGCCTCTAAAAATTTCCCAGGTTTTAGGTGCATTTCCAAAAAGGCTAAGTGTTTCTTTTAGTGTGTTTAACCAAATTTCAGGTTCGGTTGCCCTTGAGTTTATTATGTCTCCTGTTAGTATGGCTATCATTGTAATTAACTTTAATTGTAGCTGTTTTATTAATTTAACTTTAGTTAAAGTTTAAAAGAAACACTAAAGTTGTGTCCTTTTACATAAACTGTTCAGCTTCATTTAATTATATATTATGCGAAAATATACTTTTTTTATCAGATATTCAAAAATATATGCTAATATTCAGATATATTAAATTATCTTTTTTTTAACGGATAATTAAGGTTAGAATTTTAACTTTGTTATAAATAATTAAAAATTTAGTTTATGAAAATATTTAAGGAGTTTAAAGAATTTGCTGTAAAAGGTAATATGATGGATATGGCCATAGGTATAATTATTGGTGCCGCCTTTAATAAAGTTGTAGATGTTTTAGTTAAAAAAGTATTTTTACCACCTTTATCTTTATTAACCGATGGCGTAAATTTCCAAGATAAGCGTATTATATTAAAAGATGCTGTAAATAATGTAGATGGAACAATAAAAACCGAAGAAGTAGCTATTGGCTACGGTGCTTTAGCTGAAGCTGCTGTAGACTTTTTAATAATAGGTTTTACTGTATTTATAATAGTTAAATTTATGAACCGATTACGAAATAAATCTCACGACTCTAAAGATAAAACAGTTGTAACCCCAAAGGATATAGAATTGCTAACAAAACTTACCGATTTAATGGAAGAGCAAAATAAGTTATTAAAATTAAGTAAAAAGCCGTAAATCTTTCAAAATCACTACAAAACCTTGTTCAATTTATCAAAAGAAATAGCATCAAAACTAGTTACAACTAAATTGGCAGTGCTATAATCTTGGTTTGTTGAGTGTAAACTATCGTAACCAACGCAAAAAATACCTGCAGCATTGGCAGCTTTTATACCGTTTGTAGAATCTTCAATAACCACACATTCTTCATTTGTAAAACCTGTAGATTGCGCCGCTTTTATAAAAATTTCGGGGTGTGGCTTGCTTTGTTTTAAATCGGCACCACTAAATTTTGCAGAGAAAAAAGGGTCTAAATTAAAACGTTTAAAAACAAGTTCAATACTTTTCATGGATGCCGACGATGCCAATACAAGTTTTAATCCGTTTTTATGATAATCTTTTATAGCATCCAAAACACCAGAAATAAGTTGTAAATCATCATCATTTTCAAAAATGTATTTATGGTGTTTACGCTTTATTTTTACTAAGGTTTCTGGGGCTTCTTTTAAGCTAAAAGTATCACACAAGCGCTTACAAACATTTAAAGTAGATTGCCCTGTAAACGATTCGTATAACTGGCTAGAAACCTTAATGCCTACATCGTTAAACATACGATGATAAGCTTTATAATGCAAGGGTTCACTATCAATAATAACCCCATCCATATCGAAAATTACAGCTTTAAGCATATCCCTTTTTTTAGCGAATATATATGAAATTAAAAAGGCTTCCTAAATTTCTTTTGGTGATTTAAAATTATATAGGCACTTTAGCCTAATAAAATTGAGAATAAAATTAAAAGAAAAGCAGCATTACACCCAAACAACGAACACCAAGCAGGATATAATTTAAATGATTTATGTTTAATTTATCCAGAGCTTGAAGCTTTTGTTGTTATTAATAAATACGGGAACCAATCAATCGATTTTGCCAATCCTAATGCAGTAAAAGCATTAAACAAAGCTTTATTGTTTAAATATTACCATGTGAAATTTTGGGATTTTTCCGATGTAAATTTATGTCCTCCAGTTCCTGGGCGTGCGGATTATATTCATTATTTAAATGATTTAGTAAACGAAGGTAAACAGCAGAAAAACATAAAAGTTTTAGATATTGGAACAGGAGCTACCTGCATTTATCCGTTACTTGGAAATGCCATATATAACTGGAGTTTTGTAGCAACCGATATCGATAAAACATCGTTGAAAAATGCTCAAAATATTATTGATAAAAATGATTTGGGGCCAGTTATTAAATTAAGATATCAGGAGAACAGCCAACAAATTTTAAAAGGTATTATAAAATCCTCGGATGCATTCACGGTAAGCATGTGCAACCCGCCGTTTTATAAAGATGAAGCTGAAGCCAACGTAGCAACTTTAAGAAAGTTAAAAGGTTTAAAGGCGTCAGAAAAAAACGAATTAGTTAGAAACTTTTCGGGCACAACCAATGAATTGATTTATAAAGGTGGAGAAAAAGCATTTCTTCATAACTATATTTACCAGAGTAGTTTGTTTAAAAACCATTGTATTTGGTTTACCTCTTTAGTATCTAAAAAAGAATTAATTAAGGACTTAAATACATCGTTAACCAAATTAGGAGCTGTTAAAATTAAAGTGATTAATATGGGGCAAGGTCAAAAAATATCACGAATTTTAGCATGGACATTTATAAATGAATAAACTTAAATGCTAATAATTTTATAAAACCGAGTTGTTTTTTATTTAAATTAACGTTTTTAGCTTAAAATTAAAATTTATGAAACTAGATATACTTGTTTTTAGTGCACATCCGGACGATGCCGAACTTGGTTGTGGTGGAACGATTGCTAAAGAAGTCGCAAGCGGCAAAAAGGTTGGAATTATAGATTTAACAAGGGGCGAATTAGGTACTCGTGGCACTATTGAAACACGTTATAGCGAAGCTAGTGATGCAGCGAAAATTTTAGGAGTTACAGTAAGGGAAAACTTAAAATTTGATGATGGCTTTTTTGTAAATGATAAAGCACATCAACTTAAAGTAATTGAAAAAATACGACAATACCAGCCTGATATAGTAATATGTAACGCCATTGATGACAGACATATAGACCATGGCAAAGGCAGTAAATTAGTTAGTGATGCCTGTTTTTTAAGCGGATTGATAAAGATTGAAACCAGAAATGAAAATGGCGATTTACAACAAGCTCACAGACCAAAATGTGTTTATCATTATATACAATGGAAACCAATTGATCCGGATTTTGTAGTAGATATTTCTGGGTATATGCAGGTTAAAATGAATTCGGTTTTAGCTTATAAAACTCAATTTTATAACGCCGACAGTAAGGAACCAGAAACACCCATATCGAGTAAAAACTTTACCGATAGCGTAAACTACCGTGCAAGAGATTTAGGTAGGTTAGTAGGAGTGGAGTATGCCGAAGGTTTTACTGTTGAGCGTTATGTAGCCGTAGATAGTTTGTTTGATATCAAATAGATAAAAAACATTTAAAAAATAATAAAAAAAGTATTTGTAGAAACCATGTAAATGTTTACATTTGCACTCGCATTTAATTATGCGCTTAAATGGTGGTTGTAGCTCAGTTGGTTAGAGCGCCTGATTGTGGTTCAGGAGGTCGTCGGTTCGAGACCGATCTTCCACCCAAAAATAAAAGCCTCTCCGATTTTGGAGGGGCTTCTTTTGTTTTTAAACTTATCGGTCGAGAAGTTTATCCTGAGCGCAGACGAAGGGAGACCGATCTTCCACCCAAAAATAAAAGCCTCTCCTTTTTTGGAGGGGCTTCTTTTGTTTACGTGATAAGCCATTAAAAACATAAAAAAAGCCTTTTATAAAAATTATAAAAGGCTATTGTTTTTTTCAGAATAAAGTTAATCTACTTTTATTCTTTCCTCTCTATTTGCTATTTCCCAAGCCGTTGCAAAAATTAAACGCGTTCTTGTTTCTAAAAATTCGTAATTAATTTTATCTGGAGTATCACTTGGTCTGTGGTAATCAGCATGAGTACCATTAAAATAAAAAATAACGGGTATGTTGTTTTTTGCAAAATTGTAATGATCCGATCGGTAATAAAAACGGTTAGGATCGTTTATGGCATTATAGGTATAGTCGAAATTTAAATTAAAATACTTTTTGTTAATTTCTTCGGACAAATCGTGCAATTCGGTGCTTAATCTATCCGATCCAATTAAATAAAGGTAATTTTCGCCACCTTCATGTTTGGCATCTACACGACCAACCATATCGATATTTAAATCTGCTACTGTGTTTTCTAAAGGAAAAATAGGATCGACATTGGTGTAATAACTAGAGCCGTAAAGTCCAAGTTCCTCTCCGGTAACATGTAAAAACAAAATGGAACGTTTTGGGCCATTTCCTGCTTTTTTGGCTTCGTTAAAAGCTTCAGCAATTTCTAAAAGCGCAACTGTTCCAGAGCCATCATCGTCGGCACCGTTGTTTATTTCGCCATCGCTTGATATGCCGATGTGGTCTAAATGCGCAGAAATAATAACAATTTCATCTGGTTTTTCAGAGCCTTCAATGTAGGCTAAAACATTTTCTGAAGCTTTTATGCCATGATGAAAATAGGATTCAGGGATTTCTTGAAAGTAATCATTTTCTGAAATAGGAGAGGGAATGCCGTTTTCAACGTAGACATTTTTTATAAACGCGATAGCTTTTTTTTGTCCTGGTTCTCCTGTTTTTCGTCCTTCATATTCATCTGAAGCATAAATGTAGAGCATCTCTTTTAACTCCTCAGCATTTATGGTTTGTGCATAAGTTTCAATTAAGTTTTCACTTTTAGACTTGTTTTGCGATGAACTACACGAAATTAATGAAGAAGCAATAATTGCAAATAGTGATAATTTTTTCAATGTTAATTATAATTTTTACAAATATATTATAATTTGCTTACTAAATTTAAAAATTAGAGTTGTTTACTATTCAATTTCGAGATTTTCTAACTCGGTTTCATCAATTTCAACGTCTTCAAATTCAATAATTTCTAATTCCTGGGCATCAACATTTTCATTAATATCAATATTTTTTAAGTCTTCTGCTTCAATTTCAAGGTTACTTTCTTCAATATCAATCGCCTCAATTTCGGCTTCATCAATTTCTAACTCTTCAATATCTAGTTCTTCTAATTCTTCAATCGCCTCTTCTTCAAGTTTAATTTCTGTTTCTTCTAAAACTTTGGTGTCTTCTACAACTGTTTCTGTAAACATGGCTTTATATGTGGTTAATATTAAAGCTAAACCAGTAAGCATTAAGGTAAATGGTATGATTTTTTTTACTTCCCCCGATTTTTTAGATAAATAGTAAGCAAAACCAGCTAGTGCAAGTGCTATAATCCCAGGAATTACTGCCAAGTTAGAAATTGGTAATATCGACAGTATAACAGTAAAAACGGAGGCAATTATGCCTAAAATGGTTAATAGTTTTTTCATTTTCTTAATTTTTTAAGCCTGATGCCGATTTAATTTTTAATTCGCCATTACCAACAGGGATTTTAAATTTTCCGTAAACAGGTACTTTATTGGCATCGGCTGTAAGCCATAACACATTGCTGTTTTTTCCTTGTAAAACGTTGCTGTCGGCAGATCCTATGGCAATTTTATAGCACGATTTAGTACCAATAGCGGTAGAAATAGTTTCTTTACCTAAATAAGTTATTTGTACTTTATACTCCTTTCTGTCGAAAATAATATTCTGGGTTATAGTTTTACCATTTGTCATTGAGGAATAATCGAGTAAACGAACGGAATAAAGTGTTGATATAATGTCTTTAGTCCCAGAGTTAATAGACACGGTTTTATTTTCTACACGGTTTTTACTTTTAGTTTGAACTGTTTTAACCGTTTTTGTTTTATGGCTAAAGGTGTATTTCATTTTTTTGAAATAACCGCCTTCATTTATGGAACGGTTATACAAATATGGTGTTAGCGATTTTGGGCTAACATAACTTTCGTATAAATCTCTAATTTTAAAAAAGTTATCCCATTTACTGTATGTAGTTGCGGTACATTTTAAACGTAATAGTGTAGCTTTCGATGTTTTAACAGGACTAGTTTCCATGTTAATTTGAGCCAAATCTGTTAAAATACCAGACATGTTATAAGATGCCGTGTATACTAATTTTTCGTTATAACCAACTGCTGTGTTTTGAGCATTTAAAGCAACGGTAAACATAAATAGGCAAATAAAAGATAATCGTAACATAAAGTACTTTTTAGGGTTAATAACGTTAGGTATAACATTTATTGTGCCGAAAATACAATGCAAAACACAAATAATCTAATTTTTTAATTTAAAGAATAAAGTATTTTCACGTTAAGATGTCTTGTAACGAATTGTGATGTTATTTGTTTTTGCCTAAAAGTTATAAATGTATTGGTTATATATGTGTCGTGAATACAAAACGACTTCATTAAGAATGCGATAATAATACCTTTGGTAAGAATGAATATCCACTTTATAATTTGAAGAACGATATTTATTTAATGCAATTTTGAAGAAAAAACATTGTAAATTTCTAGTGTTTAATAAACTTAAAGCGTTTAGTACCCATTGCAGTTTCTAAATTTAAAATATAAATACCATTTTTTAATGCGTTAATAGATACATGTGATGTAATATTGTTTTTAATATTTAAAACACTTTTACCACTAGTATTGTAAATAGCTAGTTGTTTTATAGCATTGCTTTCAACATTATTTATTTTTAAAACGGCATTATTTTTTAAATAAGTTAAATTTATATTTTCTATATTTTCTTTAGAGTCAACATTTAAAAGAGCATTTTTTTCTTGATAGGAGATACTAAATCTGGTAACATCAATAGTTTCGTTAATCCATATTTCCGCTGGTGTTTCTGATAGATTATAACTTAAATTTGTTTCGTTGTCTTTTAAATAAATATTTATAT
Organism: Neotamlana sargassicola; assembly: GCF_020523965.1. Lineage (GTDB taxonomy): Bacteria > Bacteroidota > Bacteroidia > Flavobacteriales > Flavobacteriaceae > Neotamlana > Neotamlana sargassicola. The sequence continues at coordinate 273,566 of NZ_JAJAPX010000003.1, forward strand.
TCTCAGGAAGGTTCTCTAATTTATTTAATTTAATAGTGAAATTTCCAGAAGTGTATATATTAAAACCTAAAGGTAATGTTTCGTTTTTATCAAATTCAGGTAGAGCCATTATACATAAATTATGGTTGTTCATTACCCAGTACATTTCATTTTTATTATCGTTAAAAGCTCTGGCGTCGTAACCGTTATCGTAGTCGTGTGTAGTGTTTTCAATATAGCCCAGCCCAATGATACGCATATATTGGTTTGGATCTGTAAAGGAAAGCCATATTTTAATTCGATTATCTTGTGTATTTGCCTGAGCAAATACATTGGTTGCATTTATAAAGGCTAATATGAAATAGATAAATATTTTTTGGGGCATGTTATTGGGTTTTGTACGAAAATATAAAACCTTAACGATAAAATGTTTAAAAAATCGATAAAATGTAAAAAATATATAATTTTGTAGGATTTATAATATAAAAATTATCGATAAACTGTAAATAACCTCGTTATGGTTTTTATTATCTAAAAAAAATGTAACAAAAAATGCATATAAACGTCATATTAATGAAAAACAAATTAATCATGGAAACGAACTACTACACTCTAAAACGAACTGATAACCAATTATTAGCATTAACACATTTGTCTCAATTACTTACTTGTTTAACAGGATTTGGTGGGTTAATTGTACCATTAATAATTTGGGCAACACAAAAAGATAACGTAGAAGGTTTAGATATTCATGGAAAATCTATAATTAACTTTCAGTTAAGCATTGTTGTATATTCTGTATTAAGTATTCCTTTAATATTACTATTTGGTTTAGGTCTATTAACACTTATTTTTATAGGTATTTTGGCTTTTGTTATGCCAATTATAAACACGATAAAAGCTAGTAATGGCGAATTACCTAGCTACCCATTATCTCTTAATTTTATTAGTTAGTGTTATTTTATATTAAGAGATATTAAACGCCTACAATTGTAGGCGTTTTTTTGTATTTAGAAAAAAAAATAGGGCTTACAGCAAAATACATGTATCATTATTTACATAAATGTTAAGTTTGTTGTTTAGTAATTATGCGGTATTGTTTTAAGTATATACTTGTTTGTTTTTTTTGCTTTGTGTTACAGGCTCAAAATCCGGTGTCTGTAAATATGGGAAGTATATCTCAACTTCCAGATGTTGAATTTTATGACATTGCTGAAGATGAAGACCATTATATATGGTTAGCAGCAGATAAAGGCTTGTATAGATATGACGGAAAAACATATCTTAATTTTGATAATCCCGAGAAAAAATCGAATTCAATATTTCAACTACAATTTGATCGCGAAGGAAAACTTTGGTGTAATAACATTTACGGACAATTTTTTTATGTTGAAAACGATAGTTTGAAATTGTTTTTTGATGCTAGTAAATTCGTTAAAGGTCAATTAGCTTCTTATCGTGTTTTAGAAAAAAGTGTTCGTATATTCACAGAAACAGGTATTTACGATATAAATAAAGATTCTAAAAATATCTCAGCAGTTTTTAATGGCATGTGTATTAGTAATGCATTTGTAAATGATGCGAACTACACGTTTGTTATTAATTTAGATGGTTCTTTAAAACGTCATAGAGTTTATAAATTTAAAAACGGAATAGCAAAAAAAATTATTGAAATAACAAGTTCAAAACGCATTCAATCACCAAAGCTTTTTGCATTTAACAATGTTGTGTTTTTTACACATAAAAGTTCTAATGGTAATGTAATATACCTAGTTGATAAGCAAAGCGACTCATACACTAAGATAGAAACCCCAAAACAGTTGCAAAATGAAACTATTTACAATGTTTTAAGTTTTAACAATGCGTACTGGTTTTTAACTAATTCAGGTGTATTAATATTTAAATTAAAAGATAAATCATTAATATTTAAAGAACAGCTTTTTAAATCAGAATCTATTACAGACATTCAAATAGATTTTAATAAAAATTATTGGTTTACAACTTTAGATAATGGTGTTTTTGTATCACCAAATTTAAATATTAGGCAAGTAGAACATAAAAATAAAGTAACTGCATCTGCTGCGTTATACGATAATAATTTTGTTATAGGTACAAACAATGGCAAGTTGTTGTTTTATAACAAAGATAAACTGTATAAAACCATTCAATTACCTGGAAAAAAAATTATAGGAAACTTATTTTTTGATGATAAAACCAAACAATTAATTGTAAGCATAAATGCATCAGAATCGTTTATTGTAAACTTAAAATCTTTTAAAATTAAGGATGCAAAAAATACATTTTCTGTAGCAAAGAGCTTTTCTAAAATTAATGATAGTACTTTGTTTTACGGCAATTACAGGCAAGGTATTGTTTATAAAAAACCATATAGTTTAGATTACAAAAAAGAGCTTCGTTCAAGTCGAGTAAAAGCCTCTACAGTTTGCAACAATAGTCTGTTTGTATCTTATATTGATGGATTTTTTGTTTATAATTTAGAAAATTTTGAATCAAAAGAAATACACTATAATTCTAATAATTTAATAGTTAATGTTATTGCATCAAATAACGAAAAAATAATTTGGTTAGCTACACAGCACAATGGTTTGCTTAAACTTGAAAATAATACACTATCAAAATTAGAAATTGGTTTACCCAAAAACCTTCATATAAATAATTTAAAATATGATGATAATTTATTGTGGATTTCATCAGATTCTGGACTATTTCAGTACAATATAAACACAACAACATTAAAGTTTTTAAGTGCTCAAGATGGTTTAAATACTGCTGTAAATAATTTTTTAATACTTAAAAATAAAGTAGTAGTTACTCTGCCAACTTCGTTTTATTTGCTTCCAAAGCATGAAGGATTATTTAAATCATTTAAAACAGCAAGAGTAAAAATAGAAAGCGTAAAGATAAATGACCGAGATACACTTCTTAAGCCAACTTACAAATTACCACATGATTTAAATAAAATTGAAATTCAGTTTAACTCCAATGGCTTTCAAGCTAACCAACAAGTAAATTATAAATACAGGGTTAAACAACTCGATACAAGTTGGCAAAATATACCCAAAAACACACATTTTGTTAATTTTAATAGTTTGGCTAATGGTAGTTACACGTTCGAGCTTAAAGCAAAAAATAGTAGCGCCAAAGGTTATGTTTATGCATCGCCAATAACATTTATAATTAGCAAACCCTTTTGGGAAACCTATTGGTTTTATGGTTTAGTAATGTTGTCAATTTTTGGTTTAATATGGCTGTACTTTATAAATCGTTTAAAGCAAAAGGAAAAACAGCGCATTTTAGAAATTGATAAAATTTTAATCGATAAAAAAATAACGAATTTAAGACTAGAAAATCTGCGTTCGCAAATGAATCCGCATTTTATTTTTAATGCGTTAAATTCCATTCAAGATTATATTGTTTCAAACGAAAAAGAATTAGCAAGTTCTTATTTAGTAAAGTTTAGCCGATTAATCCGAATGTATTTAGATTACAGTCAGCAAAACGAAATTACTTTAGAAGAAGAGCTAAATGCATTAAAATTGTATTTAGAATTAGAAAAAGTACGTTTTGAAGATGAGTTAGAATATAAAATATCTGTCGATAATCAGTTGAATACAAAACAGATAAAAGTACCGTCATTGTTTATTCAACCTTATGTGGAAAATGCCTTAAAACATGGGTTGTTACACAAATTAAACGACCGAAAATTACATATTAAAGCAGAAGTTATTCAACAAAATAAATTAAGAATTACAGTTGAAGATAATGGTATTGGTCGAGAACAATCAGAGAAATTAAAACGTCCTAATAAACAGCATAAACCTTTTGCTACTCGGGCAAATCAAGAACGAGTATATTTATATAAAAACAAGCTAAAACGTGATATTACTATAATCACAAAAGATTTAGCTACAGATAAAAATATACCATTAGGCACTCGAGTAATTATAATGATGCCAATACAATAATATATGAAAGCGATAATTATAGACGACGAAAAACGCGCCAGACATTTACTATCTAACTTGTTAACCCAACATTGCACAAGTATTACCTCTATTAATGAAGCTCAAGATTTGGCATCTGGAGTAGACTTAATAAAAACAACCAAACCTGATGTTGTTTTTTTAGATATAGAAATGCCAAATCAATCAGGTTTAGATATTTTGAAATACTTTCCAAACAACATAGACTTTAAAATTATTTTTGTAACAGCGTATAATCAATATGCTATTGAAGCTTTTAAATTATCGGCAGTAGATTATTTATTAAAACCGGTTGATACCACCGAGTTAAAGGAAGCAGTTACTAAAGCCGAAGAAGCGATAAAAGCCAATAATTTAAATGACCAGTTAAACAAGTTACGCGACTCTTTAAAACAACTTTCCATAGATAAAATTGCATTAGAAATACCAAAAGGAATTATGTTCGCGTCGCACAATGATATTGTCTATTTTGAGGCAGATGGTATGTACACCAATGTACAACTTATTGATGGTAAACAAAAAACCATTTGCAAACCCTTAAAACATTTTGTTGAGCAGTTAGAGCGTAATACTATGTTTTTTAAATGCCATCGTTCGTATTTAATCAACTTAAAATATGTAGATGAATTGGTTAAAGATGATGGCGATTATTTATTAATGAATAATCAAAAACGCATTCCCATTTCAAAATCTAAACGCGATCAATTTTTAGAGGTGATAAAGGAAACATTCCTATAAAAAGTTTTCAGAAAAAAAATAGTACTATTCAGAAAAAACAAAATTACAAATAGTGTTTCATCAAGTTATTTTGAAGATAATTAAACACTATTTCAAATGAAAAAAATATTATTATTTCTAGTTTTTACTATTTGTTATACTTCTAGTTATGCGCAATTTGGTAAAATGCTAAAAAGTAAAGCTAAAGCTGCTGTCGAGAAAAAAATTAATAAAAAAACAGAAGGCTCTTCAGAGTCAGAAAAAGATAATTCGGCAACAGGAACGGTTAGTAATTCGTCATCAAATTCAAATGAATATACAGATGAAGAATTTAAAGCAGAATTAGCCAAAAAATATCCAAATGACCAGGCGAAACAAGATTTATACTATCAAAAATATCTTGAAAAAAAACAACAAGAAGCTGAAGCTAATAAGCCTAAATCTGCAAATACAGTAAGTGACGATTTTTTATACATGTCGTACCCGTTTGCTATGACCAAAGGTATGAGCGCAATTGGTGTTGATCGCGTAAAGTTAAGACGCCAAATGACAGACATGGGTGATAATGTAGATATATTACCAGCGCAAGATCCAGATTATGCATGGTTACGCTTTTTAACAACACCAGAGCTAGTAGCCATGTCGCCAGAAGGTTACATTGGTTACGAGTTGGTTTCCGGAATGTTTACAACCAAAGTTGGTGCAGACCGATCGCAAACTTTAGAGCTAGGTACAGGTATGCCAATTTTAGTAAGAGGAATGTTAATTGCAGACGATGTTTTTGTTATTTATGCTGCATCTCACCAAGGCGGACACGCATTTAATGTACCATCGTATATGCATGAAAAAGATATTACCATTTTAAACGTAATTGGTAAAGGAGAACAACAATTTCATTTAGACTGGTTAGAAAAAGCGAAGCCAATTGTAAAAGAGTTTGAAGCCACGTTAAAAGCAAATTACGATGCTGCTGCAAAATCGACTATGGATGCTATAGAAATGCCAAAAGCAGGTAGCATGAATAGTAATGCTTCATTAGTGAGTTTTGCTAAAGAAAATGTATCTAAAACCATTGCAAAAGATGGTGCAAAACTTCTAAAGTTAAACATAGAATCTAACGATTGGAGTATTGTAACAAACAAATATACAGGTCGTATTTTATACCGTTGGATTAAAGGCGCATTCACAGAAAAAAATAAAAATAACGACTGCTATTTACAAGGTTTTTTAATCAAGCAACAGTACAATGGTAGTGGTTATGGTAGCTCACAATTTGGAGGAATTATTCACGGACAAATGCCTTACGGACAAAAAATGAACTGTGAAAATGCCAATTAAAACGATAAAGGAATAATTAATACATTTTAAAAAATGAAAAAGCTATTTATATTTTTAACTATAATTTTTATAGGTGCAGTACAGCCTTCATATGCACAATTCTTAAAAAAAATAAAGGATAATTTAGATAAGCCTCTTATTAAACAGAAGGAGAAAAAAATAAGTGAAGAAGAGCTGGAAAAAAGAAAAAATATTAAGCTGCCAGATGTCGGTGTCTTGGATAAAGATGAAGCTTTAAAAGCCATTGCAGTTAAAGGTTTAGATTCGTATTACAGTAAGCATAGCATGAGTAATACACATCAATATATTACATCGAATACTTGGTCTACTGTAAAACATAAAGATACAGGGCTGCCTTTATACCAATGGGCTGTAGGAGCAGTTGTTCAGAAAAATTCAGATGGACAATGTATGCTATATGAGTTTATTTTAAGACGAGATTACACAGGTGGAGGGCAGTTTGGAGATTCCTATTTCAACGGTATAAATAGAGGCACAATTAAGGCGCCTTATGGTAATTATATAGCTTGCGTAGAATAATATCTAAAAAATATTTGCTTTCATATTTAAAAGAGTTTACGAGATGTAGACTCTTTTTTTATGAAATAAAACTGTAGTATGATTTAAAAAAATCATTTAGAAAGAAATTAGAACAATTCAGAAAAAAGCATGTTGAAAACCTTTTTATGTACTATTATTTTGTTCTTGAAAATCATAATAAATCTCAACTACAATGAAAAAAAAATTACTCTTATTTTCCTTTTTAATGGCAACTGCATGGTTTAGTACACATGCACAAAATGTTAATATTCCCGATGCTAATTTTAAAGCGTATCTTGTTGGAGATACAGCAATTAATACTAATAGCGATAGCGAAATTTCTGTTGCAGAAGCGCAAGCATTTTCTGGTGAATTATTGATTAATGGTTTGTCAATTTCAGACTTAACAGGAATTGAAGCCTTTATAAATATTACACGATTAGATTGTTATAGTAATAATTTAACGTCATTAGATGTTAGTAATAATTTAGCATTAACACGTTTACATTGTGGTTCTAATCAAATTGAAACTTTAGATATTAGTGCAAATACATCAATTACAGATATACAATGCCATAATAATGGCGTGTTATATGAATTAAACATTGCCAATGGTAATAACAGTAATATTAACTGGATGAAAGCCTATGGTAATAGCTTATCATGCATTCAAATAGATGCTGGTTTTACGCCACCTGCAGATGCTGGAATATACAGCCAAGGTTGGACTAAAGGTAACTCAGCATTTTATAGTGAAGACTGTGCTGCGTTAAATCAAGTAGTAAACATCCCTGATGCCAATTTTAAAAACTTTTTAGTAAGTGATAACAGTATCAATTTAAATGGAGATGCTGAAATAACGATGGCAGAAGCGCAAGCGACTACAGAGTTAATTATGAACGGTATTGGTATTGCAGATTTAACAGGTATTGAAGCTTTTACTAATTTAACGCGTTTAGATGTTCCTAATAATAGCTTAACTACTATTGATGTTAGTCACAACTTATCATTAACACGTTTGCATGTTGGTTTCAACAACTTAACAAGTTTAGATATTCGTTTAAATACAAGTATTAATGAATTGTTTTGTTATGAAAATAGTGCATTAGAGAATTTGTTAATCTCAAACGGAAATAATAGCAATTTCACATACATGAAAGCGTATAGTAATGCAAGTTTAACATGTATTCAAGTAGATGCAGGCTTTTCTCCACCAGCAAATAGCGGTCAATACGTAGTAGGTTGGACTAAAGATGGTCAAGCAAGTTATAGTGAAAATTGTATACCAGCAGTTTATTATGTAGATGCCAATGCAACAGGTGCTAACGATGGTAGCTCTTGGGCAGATGCTTTTACAAACGTAACAGACGCTTTAGCACTTACCAATTTAAATGATGCTGTTTGGGTTGCAAAAGGAACTTATACATTGGCAAATAAAAATACACCAATTGGCGTAAGTACAAACGAAGTAGATGTTATAGGTGGTTTTGCAGGAACCGAAACAACTTTAGCTGATAGAGTTTTAACAGCTATTCACACTACAAATGCAACCATTTTTACAGGCGATATTAATGGTGATGATATTGATGGAGATTTTTCATCGAACAAAACTGATAATGCGGAGCGTTTATTTGAAGTAACAGCAAGTGATGTGACTTTTGATGGGATAATTTTTGAAAATATTTACGATACATCTACATCTGGTGGTGTTGAAGAAAACGGCGTAATCTTTATTCCTAATAGTTCAAGTATTAATAACTTAAAAATTAAAAATTCGGTATTCAGAAGTAATTATTCTAATGGTTATTTGCTTAAAATGAGAACATTAAATGGAGGGTTGCTTGTTGAAAACACCAAGTTTATAAATAACACCATTGTTAATAGGGGATTGGTTTATGTGCAATCTGATAGTACAAACGGCTATATTTTTACACGTTGGGCTAACGTTTTAGTGGCAGATAACGATATTAATCTTACCGCCTTAGATATTTTCAGATCAGATTGGAATAACGGAAACACTTTAGATGTTGTAATCAATAATAGTACGTTTGTTAATAACGACTATAATAGTACCTATGGAAATTCAATTACGGCATCAGGAAACGGAAGTGTTAATTTAAATGTTTATAATTCTATCTTTTGGGAGAATATAGTTAATGGAGCAGCAACTACCAGAGATATTTCCAACGGAGCTGAAACAAATTATGATGTTGTTATAGCAAATACTGTAGCAAATGTATCGTCAAACGCTGGAACTAACGGCTCATTCTCTGCAACAAATGTAACAACCTTAGATCCTGCAACTGATAACTTAAATTTAGATAATGAATATAAGCCAACATCAGCTTCAAATTATATTGTAGATCAAGGAGATAATACTTACTACGATGTAGCTTTATTTGGTGATTTAGATTTAGCAGGTAATGATAGAATTTTTAACAGTACAATAGATCTTGGTGCTTTTGAATATGATTCAACATTAGGAATTACTGATGTGTCTTTAAATACAAATTCAATAAAATTATATCCTAATCCTGTAAAGGACCGAATGTTCGTAAAATCGAATGAGCAAATAGAGAGTGTGTCTATTTACAATATTAACGGACAATTGCTTAAACAATCTAACAATATAGAAAATGGCATTGATGTATCTGTATTACCTTCAGGTTTGTACATGATTTACATCAAGACCTCAAACAATGCTATTAATCAGAAGTTCCTTAAGAACTGAGTTGGTGTGTAACATCAGCTTTATTTGGCGCTCACTTTTGTGGGCGCTTTTTTTAACCAAGTAATTAAAAAATCACATGAAACATTTAAAAAACAGCTTATTCGTATTCTTAACAATTTTATTAACCGCTTGTTCACTTAATGATGATTCCAATACTTCAGAAAGTAATTTTATTCTGGTAGGAGATTCTTCTTTTGAGATGAAAATGGCTGTAGTAGAGCCATCATTTAATTCGGTTTTTTTAAGTATAACCAATAAAACTGAAGCAGAAATTAATGCTTCTTTTTCAGGAACAACCCTAAACAATGTCGACTATTTTTCAGCAAAAATTAGTCATTCCGACCTTTCTCCAGGAGAAACGTATGACCTAGACGATATTTCAAGTCTTGAATTTATTGTTGATGGAGATATTATTAATTCTGAATTTGAAAATGGTTTTAGTCAATTTTACAACAGCGGTAGCAATTCAGACTTAGAGGTTATATCTGGTAGTATAACTGTAATAGATTATTCTGTGGATGTTATTAGTTTATCATTTACATTTAACCGAAATGATGGTACACAAATAACAGGAAGTTATACAGGTAGCTTTTTATACTTTAATGTCGAAGATAATTAAATTAAAGTCTCTTAAAATAAAAAAGCGCTTATAAATTTTATAAGCGCTTTTTTTATATCAGTAATTAAATTTTTACTAGCTATTAAGCATCACAGGCATTACAAGCATAGTAACTTGCTCGCCTTCATCTAAACCATCAACAGGTGTTAAAATACCAGCTCTGTTAGGCATACTCATTTCTAACTGTACATTATCTGAGTTTAGGTTGTTAAGCATTTCAGTTAAAAAGCGCGAATTAAAACCAATTTGCATATCGTCTCCTTGATAATCGCAAGTTAAGCGTTCTTCGGCTTTATTACTGTAATCTATATCTTCTGCAGAAATATTTAATTCTGCTCCCGCAATTTTTAAACGAATTTGGTGTGTTGTTTTATTAGAGAAAATACTAACACGTTTTACTGAGTTTAAAAACTGATTTCTGTCTATTACTAATTTATTCGGGTTTTCTTTAGGTATTACCGCTTCATAATTAGGGTACTTACCATCAATTAAACGACAAATTAACTCGGAGTTTTCAAAAGTAAACTTAGCGTTAGAGTCGTTATATTCTATGGTTACTTCATCTTCATTAGTTGCTAAAATTCCTTTTAATAAGTTTAAAGGTTTTTTAGGCATAATAAATTCTGCAACTTCGTTTGCTTTAATATCTTCTCTAGTATATTTTACAAGTTTGTGAGCGTCAGTTGCTACAAAAGTTAAACCTTCTGAAGTAAACTGAAAAAATACACCGCTCATTACAGGGCGTAAATCGTCGTTTCCGGCAGCAAAAATAGTTTTACTTATGGCGGTTGCTAAAATATCGCCGCTTACTACAGTTTTACTTGGGTCTTCTAGTGCTACAGCCTTAGGGAACTCATTTCCATCGGCGTAAGCTAAAGCATATTTACCGTGGTTCGAGCTTATTTCTACAGTGTTATTTTCATCGGCAACAAATGTTAAAGGTTGCTCTGGAAATGTTTTTAATGTATCTAAAAGTAAACGGGCTGGTATTGCAACACTTCCTTCGCTATCGCTTTCTACGTCTAAAATTGAAGACATTGTAGTTTCTAAATCGCTAGCCGAAACGGTTAATTTGTTTCCATCTAATTCAAATAAAAAATTATCTAAAATAGGTAAGGTGTTAGAGTTGTTAATTACACCTCCAAGAACTTGTAATTGTTTTAATAAATATGTGCTCGATACAATAAATTTCATGTAATAGCTTAGTTTTAATTGTAAAATGTACTATTTACAAATATATTTCAAAGTGTGTATATTATGAAACAAACTTATTAACATTTAAGCGCTGTAATTACGCTTTCTAATATAAGTAAAAAGTATACCAAAAATTGCTAATAAAAGTAGCGGAAGCACTATGTTTATTAGCTGCCACATTGTTTTTTGTTCTGCAATTTTTTCTTGATTTAAAAATGCAACCGATATTTCTTTGGTACGAATGTTTATAAGTCCGTTATCGTCTAGTAGGTAATTTACTGTATTTAGTAAAAATTCTTTGTTACCGTAAAGTTTTCCCGTCCATTTATCGAAACCTAATTCTTGCGGTATATTTCTAGAAACATCATTTTTAATAATATTTCCATCTGCAATTACAACCATTTTAGTCGGTACACTTTTATTTTTTATTTGTGAAAATGAAAATGGTTTAACTCTATTATTGTAGGCTGAGGTAAACTCACCTTCCAACAATACAGCTAAATTCTGTTTACCTTTATTAAATGTTGAAGGGTCTTGCTCTTGTGTAACAATGTTTAAACTTATTTCTCTTGGAATTCCTTCTAAACGGGTTAGCGGAGCTGTTTCAAGTAAAATGGTTTTTTTTATGCTGTTTTTTAAGGTATCAATTTGGTTGGCAAAGTCAAACTTTACTAAATCTAGGTTGTTAGTAATAGCATGAGTATTGTTACTTCCAGCCAAAGGCGAATACGGCCAACGTAAATGCTGAAATTGTGAATTACTGCCAGTTCCCATAGCTAGTGTAATAGGAGCAGAGTACAAGGTACTCGTAATTACAGGGTTTATACGAACTCCATAATTAAAGAAATAATCGGTTAGCTTTAAATCGCGTCCTACAGCAAAATTTCGCCCTGCATCATTGTACAAACTATCTTTTTCTATAGCCACTTTGTCAATAAGCCATAAGCTTTTGCCACCATTCATGGTGTATTGGTCTAATACAAATTTTTCTTCTTCTGTAAAAGGCTCTAATGGTTTTGCAGATATTATTAAATCAAACTGGCTTAAATCTTGTAGTGTTTTTTTCGGGTTTGTAGCTACGCTATCTATGGTAAATGGGGCAATTAAATAATATTCACCAATGGTTTTTACAAAATCTGCAATGTATTTATCCTCTAATTGTTTGTTACCTTTTAATATGGCAATTTTTTTGCTTTTGGCTTGTGTAAGTTTGCTAAAAGCATCGGCGAAAGCGTATTCTAAATGTTGTACCGAATTGGTAACTAATTCCTGTTGCGAAGCACCTATTTTATTTTTTACTAATGGAATAATAACTGTTTGCTCATTATAACTAGCTAATGCCCAAGGAAAAATTATGGCTTGCGATGACTTTCCGTTTTCTTGAACGGTAAGTTGCATTGGTGTTAAACCGCGTTGTGTAAGTTGTTCAATATTTCTGTCGCGGGTGTCTTCATTTTCTAACGGATTTATGAAATTGAAAACAATATTTTTATTTTTCGCTTTAAATTCTTCTAATAATTCAGTGGTTTCGCGTTGTAATCTTCTAAATTCTGAAGGGAAATCGTTTCCTTCTAAAAAAACATCAATAACTAAAGGCGATTCAATATTGGTTACAATATTTTCTGCCGCTTCGCTTAATGTATAACGTTTATCTGTAGTTAAGTCAAAACGTTTGTAAGCTTTGTTTGCAATAAAATTAATGGCAAAAAGTACAAATACTAATAATGCTATGTGTTTTATGTTTTTATTCAAAAGATTGTTCTAATTGATATTGTTTTACAGTAACCACTCTATTATTTTTAAAAACCAACTCTAAACATTCTTGTGTTTGGTTTAATGCTCCGGGTTTAAAACCAAGATTGTAGTTCCACATTTCTGGTGAATTTGCTTTTATAGAATCGTCCCAACTAAACCATTCTGCTTTTCCCAATGCTTGCTCTACATCAATTTTGTTTTTTCCAATAAAAATGCTGTCGTTAACTATATAATTACTCATTTCGTAGCGTAATGCAGGTTTGTTTTCCCATGCGTTAGCATTAAAATATTTTTCATGATGATAGCTAACAAAAATATTAATAAACGGATAAAAAACATAAAAATATACAATAGGCGTAAGCGCCAAACTTACGATAACCGTAAGCCATTTACGTTTGTCTATGGTATTAACAAATAACCATGTTAAGGCAAAAACAATGATTAAAAATATTATGAAAAGAGGAGTGAAAATCATTAGTTTTCTTTACTTATATTAAGTTTGGTTAATAACAAAAATAAAGCGGTAATGCTTAAAAAATAAACCAAGTCTCTGGTGTCTATTACACCGCGACTCATGCTTTTGTAATGCGCACTCATTCCTAATTGATCTATAAAATTGCTTGTGGTAAAATCTGCAATCCCTTCAAAACCAATAAAAAATATAAAACAGATAAAAACAGCTATTATAAATGCCACTATTTGGTTTTCAGAGAGGGTAGATGTAAAAATACCAATGGCAGTATAGGCCGCTACTAAAAATAATAGGCCAAAATATGAGCCAAGTGTACTGCCAAAATCTAAATTACCAATAGGATTTCCTAAACTGTATACAGTATAAACATATATTAAGGTTGGTATAAGCGCAACCAATATTAAAATAAAAGCACCTAAATATTTACCTAAAACAATGTTTAATTTGCTTATTGGTTTTGTAAGTAAAAGTTCCATGGTGCCTTGTTTTTTCTCATCGCTAAAGCTACGCATTGTAACAGCAGGAATTAAAAAAATAAGTATCCAAGGGGCTAATAAAAAAAACGAAGATAAATCTGCAAAGCCATAGTTTAAAACGTTAAACTCACCTTTAAATAACCATAAAAATAGTCCGTTTAAAACCAAAAATATAGCAATTACCAAATAGCCAATGGGCGAAGCAAAAAACGTGTTTATTTCTTTTTTTAATAATGCTAGCATGAAATTATTTTACAACAAATGTAGTGTTTTGTTTAATAAAACCTAATTATTGATTTTTACTCTAAGCTTAAAAGTTTTTCTACACTCCAAGCTTTTGGTGGTTTACTAAATAATGGCTTTGTTTTACCCCAAACCTGGCTAAATAAATCGGATTTTCTATAGTTTTCAAGCGCATCTTCATTCTCCCAATAGCTATATGTAAAAAATACGGTAGGATCGTTTACATCGCGATATAGCTCTAAAAACTGGCAGCCTTCAAAATTTCTTATGTCTTGTTTATGGGCGTTAAAATCTTCTAAGAATACCTCAATATTCTGTTTGTAAAACCCCATTTTCACTATACGAATTAACATAGTATAAATTTTAATTAATATTTGTTGGTATTACTTAAAGCTTGCGGCATATTATCAGGTGTGTTAACCACTTTATTTGGTATAAAATGCACACTAATAGTATTTAAAGGTTCTAGGCCTAAAAGGGTAGAAGCACTGCCAACAGTTGCCGGATTACTTTTATAAACGGCAATTTCCAAAAAGTCACCAGAATTAAAAACAACAAGACGTTTGCCTTCGTCGTTTCGCTTATTTTCAGCAATGTCAAAATTTACAATATCACTATATTTTTTATAAATCTTTTTAAATTTATAATGACGTGCCGAAATTTCGAAAGCTCTACCTTTTTGAATGGTTTCAAAAAAGCTTCGTTTTATGTTCGTTACAACATTCCCGTAATTATCAATGTAAATAACACTACCAATAATTTGTGTTTTATCTTCATTAACGTAAGGCACAATATTCTTTATTGGTTTTATTTCATTAATAGATTTCCCAATAACCTCAAGAGTACCACCTCGTGCAATATGGCAAGCTACTTTTACAAACACATCGAGCACCGGGAAACTAGAAGTTAGCTTATCATGTATATTAATTTCTACAATTTTTTCAGGAGCTATTTCGGCGCAAATCATGCTCATTATACCATTATTAGCGCAAATAAAATAATGGTCGTCTAGTTTTATAGCAATGTGTTTATTTTCTTCATTTAACTCAGAATCTATACCAATAATATGTATAGTTCCTTTAGGAAAACTGCTATAAGCATTCTGTATAATATAAGCCGCTTCTGGAATATTAAATGGCGATACTTGGTGAGAGATATCAACAATTGTAACATCAGGCAACTCACTGTAAATTGCGCCTTTTGTCGCACCAGTAAAGTAATCTTTAGCACCAAAATCGGTGGTTAATGTTATAATTGGCATGTGTAAAATTGTTGATATGTTTTTAGTAAACGGTCTCTCAAATTTATGTATTTTTGAGAAGTATCACTTAGTTTTACAAAACTAATAAATCATTTGGTCTGATTTGGAATTTATTTTTAAATAATCAGAACGAATTTTAAAACCTAAAATTACACTTTTGAACGAAATTATCATTGAACTTGAAGAAATTAGCCCAAAAGAGTTTTTTGGAGCTCAAAATGCTAATATCGAATTATTAAAAAAGTACTTTCCTAAGCTTAAAATTGTTGCACGAGGAAACAAAATTAAAGCCTTTGGCGACGAAGAATTACTCGAAGAATTCGATAGGCGAATTACCATGTTGTTAAAACATTTTGGAAAATATAACAAGATTGATGAAAACACCATTGAGCGCGTTTTAACCAGCCAAAGCAGCGACGATTACACCACCTCTAAGCAAAGTGGCGAAGTAATTGTTCATGGTGTTGGCGGTCGTTTAATTAAAGCACAAACAGCGAACCAGCGTAAATTAGTTGAAACCATGCACAAAAACGATATGGTTTTTGCTATTGGGCCGGCAGGAACAGGTAAAACCTACACAGGTGTAGCACTGGCAGTTCAAGCTTTAAAAAATAAAGAAGTTAAGCGCATTATTTTAACGCGTCCTGCTGTTGAGGCTGGCGAAAATTTAGGGTTTTTACCAGGCGATTTACAAGAAAAACTCGATCCGTATATGCAGCCACTTTACGATGCCTTACGCGATATGATAGCGCCAGAAAAACTAGCACATTACATCGAAAATGGCACCATTCAAATTGCGCCTTTAGCCTTTATGCGTGGTCGCACACTCGATAATGCTTTTGTAATTCTAGACGAAGGCCAAAATACAACACATGCCCAAATGAAAATGTTTTTAACACGTATGGGTAAAAATGCTAAGTTTTTATTAACTGGCGATCCCGGACAAATAGATTTACCGCGTCGTACCATTTCAGGTTTAAAAGAAGCGCTGTTAATTTTAAAAAATGTCGAGGGCGTGGGCATGATATTTTTAGACGACAAGGACGTCATTCGTCATTCCCTAGTTAAAAAAGTAATAGAAGCCTACAAAAGTATTGAAAACAGAGACTAATTTTTTATTAGAAGCTAATCCCGCTTTCCGCTATATCTTTTTTGCTTTTAATGGCAAAAAAGGATGCCGCTTCAATCGGGGCTAGGGGTAAACCAACAAAAAATGTACTTTTGCAATTAATTTTAAGAGCAGAAACAAAAACCAAAAATATTGAGCGCCAATAGCTGAATGCTAAAGGCTAAAAGCCAAAATAATGAGTAATACAATAACAGATACAAATTTTAACTTTCCCAATCAAAAAAGTGTATATAAAGGAAAAGTAAGAGAAGTATATAATATAAACGACGAACAATTAGTAATGATTGCAACCGATAGACTTTCGGCATTCGATGTAGTAATGCCAAAAGGTATCCCGTTTAAAGGGCAAATATTAAACCAAATTGCCACAAAAATGATGAAGGATACCGAAGATTTGGTTCCTAATTGGTTAGTAGCTACACCCGATCCTAACGTTGCGGTTGGTCATTTATGCGAGCCATTTAAAGTAGAAATGGTAATTCGTGGTTATATGAGTGGTCATGCAGCTCGCGAATACAAAGCGGGAAAACGCATGCTTTGTGGCGTGCCAATGCCAGAAGGCATGAAAGAAAACGATGCGTTTCCAGAACCAATAATTACGCCAGCTACAAAAGCCGAAATGGGCGATCACGATGAAGATATTTCGCGTGAAGACATTTTAAAACGCGGTATCGTTTCAGAAGAAGATTATATTGTTTTAGAAGATTATACGCGTAAACTTTTTAAACGTGGTACCGAAATTGCTGCAAAACGAGGCCTGATTTTAGTGGATACGAAGTATGAATTTGGAAAAACTAAGGATGGTAAAATCGTTTTAATTGATGAAATTCACACGCCAGATTCCTCGCGTTATTTTTATGCCGAAGGCTACCAAGAACGTCAAGATAAAGGCGAAGCTCAAAAACAATTAAGTAAAGAGTTTGTGCGCCAATGGTTAATTTCAAACAACTTTCAAGGTTTAGAGGGACAGACCGTACCACACATGAGCGACGAATATATTGAAACTGTTAGCGAACGTTACATCGAGCTTTACGAAAACATTACAGGGGAAACCTTTGTAAAAGGCGATGTTAGCGATATTCAAAGTAGGATAGAAGCTAATGTTTTGGAGTATTTAGGTTAATTCATAAAAAAATTAAATAAAAAAAAGGTTTCAGAATTAAATTCCGAAACCTTTTTTTATATCGTTACTTATCAGTTTAAATATTGAGCTCCGATAATAATGTTTTAATTTTTTTACTCGACGGTCTTGGAGCATCAGCAGATACAATATTACCATCAGGATCGATTAAAATAAATCGTGGAATACCACTAATTTTATAGTTTTGAATAAAATCGGTTTGCCATCCGTTTGGAGATATTACTTGAATACCACCAAGGTTTTCATTAGCTATCATTTTTTTCCAGCCTTCTTTGGCTAATTCGGCCGATTTTTCTCTGGTTTCGGCTCTATAACCTCGTCCATCATCCACCGAAAGACTTACAAAGGCAAGGTTTTTACCATGGTATTCTTTTTCTAAAGCTTTTAATGAAGGAATTTCAACTTTACATGGTCCGCACCAAGTAGCCCAAACATCTATATAAACATATTTTCCTTTTAAATCGCTTAACGATGTTGTGCCACCTTTAACGTTTTCAAAATTATCGAAAGTAGGCGATGGTGCTCCTTTTGGTAATGCCGTTCTTAAAGCAATACCTTGAGATAAATAGCGCTTATAAGAAAGTAGCATAGGTTCTAAACTTTTATTTAGGCCATTTGTTATTAAAGTGTCTATATTTTTATTGGCGGAGTAAAAGTTTGATAGTTTTGTTTTTATTCCGTTTAATTCATTTTCAAGCTCTTCTGCATTTAATTCCGAAAGGGCATCAATGTTTAATAATTCTTCTTGCATTAAGGCATTTTTAGCTAAAAAAGTACTGTGTTCAGCTCCAGATCCTGTAAAAGTAATAGACTCATCAAAGGCTTTAGTATCAAGAGCGATATCAATTTCGAAACCATTTTTTAGGAAAATATTTGTTGATTCGGCACCATCATAAAAATTATAAATCCCTGGTTCAACTTTTAAAGTATCACTAAAGGTTCCGTCTTCGTTAACTTTTATGGTTTTAGAATAGGTACGTGTTCTAATTAAGATTGAATCGCTGTTTTTATCGGTAATTTTTCCAGTAAGGGTTATGTAATCTTTGGGGGCTTGTTTACAAGCAATCACAGCTACTAAGGCAAAAGCACCTAAAAGGATTTTCTTCATGCGTTTTAAAATTTTAGATTTTAAAGGTATTAATTATGAGAGGGAAAACGGTTTATTTTGGTAAATATTAACATTAGCATATTTGCACAATAAATTATATGTTAAAAGCTCTTATTTTAGTAAATAGGCTTTCACCAGTAATTAATTATGTAGAGTACAGCTTTTAGTGCTTTTGTAAGTTTTAGTCACATTTAATTAAAATCGTGCGAGAAGCCCGCTTTCGTGTGCCGCTTCAATTTCTTCTGGAGTAGCTTTGTTATCTCCGTTAACATCAACTAAGTCGAAGAATTTATCTAATCCAATTTTACGATAACTTCGCCCTTTTTCATTTGCATAAGCAACAACCTCTTCTCTAGTAACTATGCAGTCTCCATTGGCATCAGTACCATTAAAACTATGATTGGGGTTAACTTTTGTGAACTCTGTGTCACTTAGTTTTCCATTTTTATCCGTATCAAATAGGTCAAAGAAGTTTATTATAGTTACTCTTCTGTATTCTCCCTGCTGCATAAAAGCTTCTAGCTCTTCACGCAAAACTGTTCCATCTCTATTTAGGTCAGCATTGTCCATTGGTCCATGTTCACTACTACCCGTAGGGCCTTCTTTTAAAGCTTCGCATGGAGTACGGTGGTCTTCATGTCTTGGAGGTCGTGGTGGCCTATTTTCATTGTTTAACATACTGTCTTGTTGGGTAGCATTGTTTTTGGCTTTCTTATTGTTTGCACCACAACAAACGAATAAAGTAACACTTAAAGCAATTAAAATTTTCTTTACTATTTTCATATTATATTTTTTTACTTTTCGTAAGGTTTTATCAATTTAGTGAATAGAGCTTGCGTTAAATTGCACACAACGGTAACATATAAGAATAGTAGCGGATTTTATGAGCTTACCTTTCAGTATGTTACTGTTGTTTAATTTATAAATTTAGTTTTGTTTAAGCGATTAACCGCTATTATTTTTATACAATGTTGTAGCTAGTACATTTTATTAGTTTAATTAAAAGTAGCCCCTGACTCAGACTACTTTTTAGTAAGAACTCAGCTATAGAGTTTGCTTACACCGTTTGTGTGTGTCGCTATTGCTAGCTGTCAGTTACGGTATGCCTTAATACACTTCTTGACTTCTTTTAGCTTGGAGTTCTAATCCAAAATCAAACTCTGTCCATTTTGTAAACCAGAATTTTTCTTGCTCAATTAATGTAATTTGATTGTCCTGAATATCGACTAAAGATAACAATTCTTTTTTGTACTTATATTTTTCATCTTTTAACTCTTTAATATAGATTTTTAAACTTTTTGAACCTCTTGTTTTAGCATCTTTAACTTTCCATTTAAGATGTGACCTGACTTCGTTATTTAGATATGGGCAAGTCATTATATCAAAAAAAAGTAATATTAATTCTGTATCATCTTTCCAGCCATAAATTTTACCTGTTTTAAATTTTTCTAGAATAACATTTTTCAACTCTTCCAAAATAGGAGAGTAAGCTTTAATGTTTTTAATATAAAAGAGCAAAACAGTTATTGAAAAATAGTTTAATTCACTATTAAAATTTACAGAATCATTTTGTTTAATTGTTGCATTAAAGTATGAGCATAAAACATTTATATTTAATCTATATTCCCTTCCTAATTGACTTAATGCAATTAAGAGATAAAGCGTCTCAATTTGAGTTTCTTTTTTGCTTTTATTTTTGTTAAGAATTAAATTTATTTCATCTGATATTTTTTTGAAAATGTTATGTTTATTATTAGAAGTGAAAGGTTCTTTATATTGATTTGTTTTGTTTTTTTTCAAAAAACTATTAATTCTGTCAATTATTAGACAAACTTTGATTGTTGAATTAACTTTGGGTGAAACAGAGTATAAAAAAAATGTTACATCAAGAATTTCTAAAAACCCTTTTTCAAATTCTTTTTGAGTTTTAATGGTGATTTCTTCTTCAAAATTTTTATACTTTTTGATTAATTTTTTAGTTTTATTATCTAGGACAGCCAATGTGTAATTCATTATGTCCTTGTATTCTACTTCAGATTCTTTAATGATTGATTTAAATCGAGTTATTACATTATTAGAACTGAAATATAGTATTGAATTTGATTGCTCATTCTCTTCTTCTATTATTTCTTTTTCTTTTAAAACTAAATGATTATTAAAGAGGTCATTTATTTTTTGTTTAGCAATACTTATTTCAGTAATTATTGGCTTGGAATATAATAATGACTTTTTATCGTTCAAGTACATTTTGTACTCTTTTAATGATAACTTAAATGCTTCAGTTATTTTATCAATCTGTGATTCTTCATTGTAAAAGATAAAGTAGTCATCTACATATCTAAAAATCTCATAATCGACCTTATGTATTAAATTACTTCCTTTAGAATCTATTGATTTTAGTCTTTCGTAGATATTAACATCTATTTGTTGTAAAATCAATTCGGCAAATATTCTTGAAAATTCAGGTCCAATAATAATCCCATTTGTTTCATTTGCATTTAGGTCTTGCATTATACAATCAAACTTACCACCAAAAGTAGCTTCTAGTGAATTAATATTTGATTTAACTATTCTTTTGTTTGTTAATGCCCAAGGAAGAGTATGAGTGTATATGCTATCGAAACATTTTGTGATATCTATTTTTAGTAGTTTATTATACTTTTTTTCGCTTCTATGAAATTGATATGATTCATAAAATTTATGGATGTTACTGTATTTTCTGTAACTAAAAAATGATTTTAAGTTTTCGTACTCACTATCATCTTGTTCAATTTGGGAGTGTTGCAAGTCTTTATCTTCATTTCTTTTATGAAGTACATCATTGTAAAATGTAAAATTTGCTACCTTGGATGGCTTTCTAATTGAAAAAGGACTTAATGAGGAATAATAGACTATTATGTTTTTATATTTTTCATAAAAGTCTACCATCTTACGTTGGCTAACAGGATGAATTACGCATAATTCCCTAAAATCATTTTTTTTATGTGTGATATTAAACCTAAATGGTTTAGTCTTTTCCTTAACACCAAAAAGAATTGATTCTATTTCAGAGTATGCTTTTCCGTATTTTAATTTATAATCGGCTTTCTCTTTACCTTTTAACTTGTTATGTTTGTTATGGAATTTTTGACTGTTTATTAAATATTTATAAAAATATCTATTGGAAAAAGTTACTGGTGTTTCATACGGTAAAACATCCGACAAAACAACTCGTTCTTTGGAATATGATATTGGAATTTTCTTTTTCATTCTACAAGTTTTTCCAGATTTGAGTCATTTTTCCATTTTTGTATGATTTTGTATTAAATCTTACTAGGCTTTTTGTTTTAAAACCATTTTCAAAAGACATCTTTTTTAGTTTATCGATAAGTTGACCATTTGTAGAAGAAGGTAATGCTGTTATTTTACCTTTTAAGTACTTGTCGAGTTTTTTTAAATCAGAATAAGGTATACTTAGAAACTCATTAGAAAAATAAATACCAATAAAAACATTACTTTTCCTTCTTAGTAGTTGATGATTATTAGTTAAGAACTTTATTCGTTTTAATAGCATTCTTTCAGTTGAGCTTTTCTTAGCTGAATATTTTGCAATTGAAGTATAATAATCTGAAAATGAATTGTCTATTTTTTTCTTATACCTTTCTAATTTGTCATCAGACATGAAGATTTGAATATCATCTTTGGTAATTGATTTCTCTTTTTTACTGTAAGATATTATAAATTTATAGCCTAAATATGTTAATTCATATTTGATAGATCTTTTTCTGTCTTGATTGTTCGGTGTCAGGTCAATTACCTTTGTTTTGATTGTGTTTATTTTTAATCTGGTTGAACTTAATAAGATGTTTTTAACTTCATTTTTATAAGTTTTAATTGACTTACTTTCATTTTTATGATTAGGAGTTATTATGATAACAATGTCATCTACATATCTACAGTAATAGGTTACGTTATTTAATGATTTAACTTTTTTATCAAAACGTCTTAAATATAATTCAGCTAAATAAGCACTAAATCCGATACCTCTTGGTATTCCTACACGTTCATCATCATTTGTTTTTATCCCGTCTGTTATTAATATTTTCCAGTATTGGTTTAAAACTTGTCTTATGATTTTCTTAGAAGGATAGCTAAGTAGACTATTTTCTTCAATTTTGGCTAAAAGTTCCTTATGTGGGATGGACTCGTAGAATTTTTTAATGTCTGTCCTGATAATTATTTTAGGAAAGCCATCATCAAGTAATAATTTTAATTGGTCAACAATTACCTTTCTGTTAGCTTGTTTAACTTTAAATGTTTTATAGATGTTTCTCTGTAACTGTTTAGTAACAAAATAATTTTCAGGATTATGTTCAATCTCATATAATTGACTACCCCACTTTATTTGTCCTTTTTTGATTTTTAATTCATAATCTTCAACATCTGTTTTTTCTGCTATTTTTATTAAAATGTTTTCAAGTTCTTTTTCTCTAGTTTTTTTAAGTTCGTCCTTCTCTGAGTTTAACTTATCAAGTTTTGTGTAATCCCTATCTTCGATTTTCGTTATCGACTTTACTTTGTAAGCCTCTTCCCTTATTTCTTTATTTTTTGCAATTATAGAGTCGGAAACCTCTCTTGATTTTTTAAAAATGTCTGTATTGAAAAATACTTTATCTTCAAGGTAACGACCTTTCCTATTTTCAACATCAAGGAGTATTCTAAAATTTTCATATGAGAATGATTGGTCTAGCATTTATAGGTTTCTTTATGTTTTTCTCGTATTGGCTACAACTCGTATTATAAACACCTTCATTAAGTTAGAGTTTAATTAAATTTAAACTCTAAAAATCAACTCTTCATAATCTGCAATTTCTGGGATAATATCGAGTGCTAATAATTCTTTTTGCGTTTTCATTACGGTATCTTTATCAATTAAAGATTGCGACCACTCGGTAATACTAAGCCATTCTTGTACATCTTCTAATTGTTGTTCGTAACGGTTTGCTATTGTTTTATCTATACTTGGTATGTCTTTAAAATCGAGCGTTGTATTATTAATTATCTCCAGGATGGTTTTTAATTCTTCAGGATTGTTTTCAATAAATTCTTCTCGTGCAGCAATTACAAAACAAGGCCAAGGTGTAGGGCAGTTACCAATGCGCCTAAAAGTACCATTATCTACCAACGGTTTTGTGGTAAATTTTTCCCACATAAAATAATCGGCAGCACCTTCTGTTAAGCCTTTTACTGCGCCATCTAAATCCTTTATTACTTCAAAATTTAAATCGGACTTTAAATCCCAATTATGGTTTTCGGCATTTATGTATGCCATTAAATGTGAACCTGAACCATAACGGCTTATTGCTGCTCTTGTACCTTTAATATCTTCGATGGTTTTAAAAGGAGAATTTGCAGCAACGTGAATGCCCCAAACCAAAGGTGTTTGCACAAAAGTTTGTACAATTTTGCTTGGGTTTCCTGCAATAATATCTTTAATAATTCCTTCGGTTAAAATTACCGCTAAATCTATTTCTTTATTTCGTAATGCCTTGCACATGGCTCCTGTACCACCATGATAATCGTGCCAACGTAAATTTATGTTTTCTTCTTTATACTCGCCGTTTTTTAGCGTTAAATACCAAGCTAAATTAAAGTGTTCTGGAACTCCTCCAATGTTAATTTTCTTCATTTAAATCGTGGTTAGATTTGTTCTACAATTGTGTTTAGGGCATAAAGTATTAAATCTTCAATTACTTTTGAAGGGTTTTCGCTAAAAGTTCCACTTGGCCTATTTGCTATTATCGCATTTAATGAAATAGCATGATGCCCTAAAAGTGCAGACAAACCATAAATTCCCGAGGTTTCCATTTCTAAATTTGTGATTTTTAAATTTTCGAAATTGAAACTTTCAAGTTTAGAATTTATATCTGAATCTTGAATGGGCAGGCGTAACACCCTTCCTTGTGGTCCGTAAAATCCATTGGCAGTAACCGTAATACCTTTATAGGTGTTATTATTAAAAAATATTTTAAATAGCTTTTCGCTAGATTTTATAGCTAAAGGATTTGATTTATTTTTACTCCAATTGGTTTGGTTTATAAAAGCTTTCTCGATATTAGAATGACTTATATTATCTGTAACATAAAATTGAAGTGTGCCATTAATATCTAAACCATATTCGCTAACCAAAACAGAATTTACTGGTATTTCCTTTTGAAGCGAACCCGAAGTTCCTACGCGGATAATATTTAAACTTGTTAACTCTTTTTTAGGTTGCCTAGTTTGTAAATCGATATTAAAAAGTGCGTCTAATTCGTTTAAAACAATATCAATATTATCAGAACCTATTCCGGTTGAAATAACTGAAATACGCTTGTTTTTATAATATCCGGTTTGCGTTTTAAACTCGCGTTTATGGGTTGTAAATTCAATGGAATCGAAATGGCAAGTTACTTTTTCAACCCGATCGGGGTCACCAACAAAAATTATGGTTTTGGCAACATGTTCGGGTTTTAAATTTAAGTGGTATACGCTGCCATCTGGATTAAGTATGAGTTCAGATTCTTTAATAGACATTTAGTGCAGATTTGATTAGCTTGTTTTCGGTTTTACTAAATTGATAATTTAATCGTTCTATACCACCATAGCAAATGTTATTGTTAACTTCGTTTGAAACATTGTATTTACCTAATAAAGCTTCATGACCCTTCCGGTTTAATACTATCTTATTGTCTTCAACGGTATAAAATAAATCAAGCTTATTAATTATTCTAGACATTTGTAAATCGCCAAATCCGTAGTAACCTTGGTAGTTTAGCGCGTATCCTAACAAGTGGTTTTTAGAATTAATGTCATGTTCTTTAATTATTTTTAAAATATTTGTTTCTAAAATATTTAAACCCGTTACGCTATCGGGAAATCGTTCTAAATGCGCTTTTAAACAATTGCTTAAATATTTAAACGAAGATGATTTTACTATAAAAGGTTTTAACAAATTATGATCTATACCGCAATAAATTCCCCAAACGGTTGTTGCGAGATCAATATCTTCCTTGGTTAAAAGCGTTTTGTTTTTGTAATGTTTTTGTAATTGTTTTGATGAAATTTCAGCTAATCCTTTTAAATCTTTTTCACCCTCAATTCTTCCGCTACAAACTAAATAAATAGGCAAGTTAATTTTTTTCTGTTGCAACAAACTTATGGCTGCTACCATATTTATATGGCAAAACAAATCATATTCAAACCACAACACAATTTCGGAATAAGCATTGGCATTATCAAGTTTTCCAAGTTCAGAAATTATTCTATTTTCATCAATTTCAATATCGTAAGTTTCATCAAAAAAAGTTTTTCTCTTCTCTAAAAAATCCTGCGAATATATAAATTCTTGTGTAGGCCCTTCGCACAACATTTCGTGCCACACTATAATTTCGCCATCAATATTTAAATCAATTAAAACTTGAGTTAATGCATCTCCGTTTGTAATGTGTAGTTGTTTTTTACCCATAATTTAGCCTCCAACGCGCTTTACTTTAAAGCCTTTATTTTTAAGAATAGACATGATTTTATCGCGATAATCGCCCTGAATAATAATTTTATCATCCTTAAAACTACCGCCAACACTAAGTGCTGTTTTTATTTCTTTTGCTAGTTGTTTAAAGTCTTCGGTGGCTCCAGTATAGCCTTCTAAAATAGTAGTTGGTTTACCTTTACGTTTCTCGTATTTACAAATTATAGGATCGTCTTGCATCCAAATATCAGATGCATCATCTATATTCGATGGGGTTTCTTCGGGTTTATGATCGGGGAATAAATTTTTGAGCTGGTCTTGTAAATCCATTTATTTACTTTTTTATAAGACCAAGTTCAATTAAACGCTCTGTTAAAAATTCACCAGCGGTAATATCTTCGTATTGCTTTGGGTTTTCACTATCTACACAACTATCTAAAACATCTAATTTCATACTACTAACAGGGTGCATAAAAAATGGAATTGAATAACGCGAAGTTCCCCAAAGTTCTTTTGGCGGATTTACAACACGGTGAATGGTAGATTTTAATTTATTGTTAGTGTGGCGCGAAAGCATATCGCCAACATTTATCATAAGCTCATCGGGTTCTGCTATAGCATCGATCCAATCACCTTTATGGTTTTGTACCTGTAAGCCTTTACCTTGAGCACCCATTAAAAGTGTAATTAAATTAATATCGCCATGTGCTGCTGCACGAACGGCTTCTTTAGGTTCTTCGGTAATTGGTGGGTAATGTATAGGGCGTAAAATAGAATTGCCGTTGTGTATAAAAGCATCAAAATAAGTTTCTTCTAAACCTAAATGTAATGCTAGGGCACGAAGTACATATTTTGCCGTTTTTTCAAGCATTTGGTAAGTTTCTTTTCCTACCTTATTAAATTCTGGCAATTCGCTAACATTTACATTATCTGGATATTCGGCCTTTAATTCATCATTATCATCAACATACTGCCCAAAATGCCAAAATTCTTTTAAATCACCTTCTTTTTTACCTTTCGCACTTTCTTTACCAAACGATACATAACCACGTTGACCACCAATACCTGGAATTTCGTATTTCTGTTTGGTTTCAACAGGTAATTCAAAAAAGTTTTTTACCTCATTGTAAAGTCTTTCAACTAAATTATCATCTAAAAAATGCCCTTTTAAAGCTACAAAACCAATTTCTTCGTAGGCCTTTCCAATGGCATTTACAAACTGTTGTTTTTTATCTGGATCGTTAGAGGTAAAATCTTTTAAATTTACGCTAGGAATACTATTCATTTGAAGTTTTTTAAAATACGTGTAAATACAAATGTACGAAAACAATCGAATTTTCTAGTAACCTGAAACTAATTTACATTTTTACAATTTATAGTATATTTGATTGTATTCCTTGTTAATTTTTAAAGGTTTAATTGTTAAATATTTATGGACTTCAAAAAATATAACCTTTCAAAATCTGTTTTAACAGAATTGTATAAAAACATGCTAAAACCTCGGTTAATAGAGGAGAAGATGCTTGTTTTATTACGGCAAGGAAAAATTAGTAAATGGTTTTCGGGTATTGGGCAAGAAGCCATTTCGGTTGGTGTAACAATGGCTTTAAATAATGAAGAATACATATTACCGATGCACCGTAATTTAGGGGTTTTTACAACGCGAAATATACCGTTAAACCGTCTTTTTGCGCAATGGCAAGGTAAAGCTTCAGGTTTTACAAAAGGACGAGATAGGTCGTTCCATTTTGGTACCCAAGATTATAAAATTATAGGTATGATTTCGCATTTAGGGCCTCAATTAGGGGTTGCCGATGGTATTGCGCTAGCATCTAAACTTAAAAAATTAAATACAGTTACTGCTGTTTTTACAGGCGAAGGTGGTACAAGCGAAGGCGATTTTCACGAGGCCTTAAACGTAGCTTCTGTTTGGCAATTGCCTGTTTTATTTTGTATTGAAAATAATGGTTATGGCTTGTCAACACCAACAAACGAACAGTATAACTGCGAACATTTGGCCCATAGAGCTTTAGGTTACGGTATGGAAAGCCATATTATTGATGGTAATAATATTGTTGAAGTGTTTAAAAAAGTAAGCGAATTAGCAAAAAGTGTTCGAGAAAACCCACGACCTATTTTATTGGAATTTAAAACCTTTAGAATGCGTGGACATGAAGAGGCGAGTGGTACCAAATATGTTCCTGATGAACTTTTAGAAGTATGGCGAAGCAAAGATCCTATTGATAACTTTAGAAGTTATTTATTCGAGGACTCAATTTTAAATGAAGACTTTGAACTAGAAATTATTGAAGCCATTACAAATGATATTGAAGCTAATTTACACCTTGTTTTTGAAGAAGAAGAAATAAATTCAACCATAAGTAATGAATTAAATGATGTGTTTAAAAATATTAAATATCAAGAATTTAAGCATGAAGAAAACACAGAAAATATTCGGTTTGTTGATGCTATAAGTGAAGCTTTAAAACAAAGTATGGAACGCCATAATGATTTGATTATTATGGGACAAGATATTGCTGAATATGGCGGTGTTTTTAAAATAACTGAAGGTTTTGTTGAGCAGTTTGGTAAAGATCGTGTTAGAAATACACCTATTTGTGAATCTGCCATTGTGGAGACCGCCATGGGCTTGTCAATAGCTGGAATGAAATCGATTGTAGAAATGCAATTTGCCGATTTTGCTTCGTCCGGATTTAACCCCATTGTAAATTATTTAGCAAAATCGTATTACCGTTGGCAACAAGAAGCCAATGTGGTAATTAGAATGCCTTGTGGCGGCGGTGTTGGTGCTGGTCCATTTCATTCGCAAACTAACGAAGCTTGGTTTACTAAAACGCCAGGACTAAAGGTGGTTTATCCTGCATTTCCTTTTGATGCTAAAGGCTTGTTAAATACAGCTATTAACGACCCGAATCCGGTGATGTTTTTCGAGCATAAAGCTTTATATAGAAGTATTCGGCAAGATGTACCAACAAATTATTACACTTTACCTTTTGGAAAAGCGAGTATGGTGAAATCTGGTAGCGATGTTACTATTATCTCATACGGCGCAGGAATACATTGGGCTTTGGATACATTAGAATCCAATTTAGATATTTCGGCAGATTTAATAGATTTAAGAACACTTCAACCATTAGATACTGAGACTATATATGTATCGGTTAAAAAAACAGGAAAAGCAATTATTTTACAAGAAGATTCGCTTTTTGGTGGTATAGCAAGTGATATTTCTGCTTTAATTATGGAACATTGTTTTGAGTTTTTGGATGGGCCTGTAAAACGTGTAGCTAGTTTAGATACGCCTATTCCTTTTGCTAAAAGCTTGGAAAATCAATATCTAGCAAAATCTCGCTTTGTAACCGAATTAAAGGCTTTATTAGCATATTAAATTTATGAAAAAACTCTGTTTTATATTGCTGATAGTTTTGTTTTCATGTGAAGACCATAAAACTAAAACATCCACTTTTGAGGATGGATTTAGCTGGAATTCTGCGTTGGTAACTGCAACGGCGTATAATTCTTTAAAATATCAAACGAGTTCAAATCCTAATATTACAGCTTTTGGAGATAGTTTAAAACCTGGTTTAAAGTACATTGCAGTGTCGCGCGATCTTTTAAGTCGGGGACTAAAACATAACACTCCAGTTAAAATTGAAGGATTAACTGGAGTATATTTAGTTAAAGATAAAATGCACTCTCGATGGCGAAACCGTATAGATATTTACATGGGTGTAAATGTCGATTCCGCTTTACAATGGGGAAAAAAACGGGTTTGTATAGATTACGGATTACCTAAAAACCAAGAGTAATTTTATTTTGTTTCTGCTTCAGACAGTATAAACGGATATGCTTCTTTAACTTGGTTTAGTTCTGTTTTACCTAAATCTTCAGGTAGTTTATTAAATTTTTGTTTGCTGTAATTACATCTTAAAACATAATATGCTTTCGATAATTCGTTTTGTACTTCTATAAACTTATTGTAGGTTGTTAAATCGCTAACCTGAAGGGAAATAACGGCTTTATTGGGGTTATCTGAAGCTTTTGGGTTTTGTTCTCCGCTACAATAACCGCAGGATTTATCGCCGTTATTATCAACAAAATTAATAACTATTGTCTGCAGTTCATTAATGGTAATTCGGTTATTTTGTACCATTAACTCATCTTTTTCATTAATTAAAATGGTTAAGATGTTTCGATCTGCAATTATAGCATTGCAATCTCCGGTAGGGCAATTTTTAGGTAGCTGCCTGTTTAAACCTGCATCTGAAGAAATTGTAGCAGTTACTAAAAAGAAAATGAGTAGTAAAAATGCGATATCGGCCATAGAACCGGCATTTACTTGTGGCGATTGTTGTGAATGTCTCATAATAAAAAGTTTAAAATGTTAATAAAAACTTAAATCACAAAAACAATACCATAATATTCTAAAAAACAATCATTTAATAAATTGCGTAAAAAATCAAGAAATTAATATAATTTTCAATTAAAATAGTTTTTAGGTACAATTATTGTTAAACAGATACTAAAAATTAATTGTCTGTTCGCTGAATGATTAATTATTAAATATATTTGAAGTTGTTATTAAAATTGTTTTTTATAGAATTTATGTCATCTAAATACATTTTAATTTTTATTTTATTGATTTCGTTATCTAGTTATTCTCAAATAGATAGCGGTAAAAAATCAATTTCTATTCCGGCAGTAGAAACTAAAAAAGATTCTGCTGTAAGTAATGTATTTTCTAATACTAACCCAAAAAGCAATACTCAATTTGGTTTAAACACACCAAAGGTTTCTCCTAATCTAGAGCTTCCTAAAAAAGAATTTTCTATGTTTCCTGAGGAAGAATTTGGAAATCCTGGAGAACTTTACTCAAGTAAATTAGATAAATTAAACAAAGTGGTTTTGCCAGAAGGCCATGGTGAGTTTTCAGGTTTAAAAGAAGATGCTTATTGGGGCGATTATAGAACAAAATCTGATTACGTTAAAGTGTTATACAGAGATTACGGTCGTGTAGACGGCGATGTACTGCGAATTTTAGTAAACGATGATATTGTAAAACCAGCGGCGTATTTAAGTGATGGTTACTCTGGTTTTAAACTAAAATTGGTAGATGGGTTTAACAAAATAGACTTTTTTGCCGTTAATGAAGGTGAGTTTAAACCTAACACCGCGGCTTATAAAATTGTAGACGAATGGGACAATGTTGTTTCAAAAAAAGTTTGGGCATTAGCACAAGGCGTAAAAGTGACTATAATAGTTATTAAGGAATAGTGATTACATCAATTTCTTTTAATTCTTCAGCTGTAAAACTTAAATTATTGAGTGCTTTTATATTTTCTTTGAGTTGATTTGGTGAGCTTGCTCCAATAAGTACAGAGGCTACTTGTTTTTGCCTCAAAATCCACGCAATGGCCATTTCAGAGAGTTTTTGGTTTCGGTTTTGCGCAATTTCATTTAATTTTTGAATCTTTTCAATATTTTTATTTACGGTTTCTTTTTGCAAATACGTTAAATTTTTAGCTGCTCTAGAGTTTTCTGGAATGCCATTCAAATATTTATCGGTAAGCATTCCTTGAGCTAAAGGAGAAAAAGCAATGCAGCCAACACCGTTTGCTTCTAATGTTTCAAGCAACTCGTTTTCAACCCATCTATCGAGCATAGAATAGCGCGCTTGGTGTAAAATAAACGGTACTTTTAACTCTTTTAATATTTTCGCAGCTTCGGCCGTTTCTGTAGGATTATAATTCGAAATTCCAACATATAAAGCTTTTCCTTGGCGAACAATATCGGCTAGGGCAAGCATGGTTTCTTCCAAAGGAGTTTCTGGATCTGGCCTGTGATGATAAAAAATATCAACATAATCGAGCCCCATGCGTTTTAAACTTTGATCTAAACTGGCTATTAAATATTTTCTAGAGCCAAAATTACCATATGGCCCTGGCCACATATCGAATCCGGCTTTTGTTGCAATAAAAAGTTCATCGCGGTAATTTTTAAAATCATTTTTAAAAATAATCCCAAAATTTTCTTCGGCAGAACCAAATGGTGGACCGTAGTTATTGGCTAAATCGAAATGTGTAATTCCAAAATCGAAAGCCGTTCTTAAAATTTCTCTTCCGTTTTGCAAACTATCAATAAAACCGAAATTATGCCATAAACCTAATGAAATAGCAGGTAAAAGAATGCCGCTTTTTCCGCTTCGGTTATAACTAATTTCATTATATCTATTTGGGTTTGCTTGGTAGTTTACCACTCCCGATTTATCGTTTATCTGCATGATTTAGTTCAGTTTAAAAATGAAAGTTATGTATAATTCATTTTATAATTGTAAAAAGATTTGATAAATATATGCTAATATTATTTGATGCAATTATAGCTTACGGTAATTAATTGTTAAAAGAAATTCTACATTTTAGCTTAATATTACTTTTAGAAACCCTTTAAAGATGTTATTTTTGCACGTCAGAAAAATTTAAACATGTCCGTTTCAAAAACAGAATTAGAAGAAAGAAAAACAGGAAAAGACCTTTATAGTTATCAAAAAGGTGCAATAAATAAGATTTTTACAGCTTTCGAAGAATCTCCTTCCGATTACCATTTACTTTATCAGTTACCAACAGGTGGTGGTAAAACAGTTATCTTCTCTGAAATTGTAAGACAATACCTTAAGCATCATAAAAAGAAGGTTATTGTAATGACGCATCGAATTGAGCTTTGTAAACAAACCTCGAAAATGCTTACCGAATTTGGAGTTTTAAATAAAGTGGTTGACAGTAAAGCAGATTTAAGCGATCAAGCCGATTACAGCTGTTTCGTGGCCATGGTTGAAACTTTAAATAACCGCTTAAACGATAACAAATTAGATATTTCTGATATTGGCTTAGTAATTATTGATGAAGCACATTACAATTCATTTACTAAACTGTTTAAATTTTTTAGTCAGTCGTTTATTTTAGGGGTTACGGCAACACCTTTAAGTTCGAGTATTGAATTACCAATGACTGATAATTACGATGAGCTTATTGTTGGTGAAAGTATTGAGTCGTTAATAGAAAACGGGTTTTTGGCGCGTGCCGAAATGTTTACTTATAACGTTGGGCTAACATCGTTAATTGTTGGAGCTAATGGCGATTATACGGTTAAATCTTCGGAAGATTTATATACGGATAACGATATGTTAACCAAATTGTTACAAGCCTACGAAGAACGCTCGAAAGGTAAGAAAACACTAATTTTTAATAACGGTATAAATACGTCTTTACACGTTTATGATACGTTTAGAAGAGCGGGTTACCCAATTGCACACCTCGATAATACAAATACTAAAAAGGAGCGTGCCATGATATTAAAATGGTTTAAGAAAACGCCAGATGCGATATTAACATCGGTGAGTATTTTAACCACAGGATTCGATGAGCCAAGTGTAGAAAGTATTATTTTAAACAGAGCCACCAAATCCTTAACGCTTTACTACCAGATGATTGGTCGTGGTTCGCGTATTTTTAACGATAAAAAAACGTTTTCGGTAATTGATTTAGGTAACAATTTCCATCGATTTGGTCCATGGGGTGACGATTTAGATTGGCAGCGTATTTTTAAATCTCCAAACTTTTATTTAGATAATATTTTAAGTGACGAAGAACTTGAAAGTAATTTTAGGTATGAAATGCCAGATGAGTTGCGCGCAGAATTCGCTAACTCTAAAGATGTGTATTTCGATATTCAAAAAACCTATGTTAGTTCAATTAGAAACGGAGAATCATCAAAAGTGGTATTGGAGCGTTCTATAGAGCATCATGCTAAAATTTGTATCGAAAATAGCGAAGATGTTTACGATGCTTTAGCCTTAGCTAAGAAATTAGGAGATGATATTGATTTTAGAATTGGGCGTTATACAAAATGTATTAGTAAAAGTACTTTTAACTTTGTTGAATGGTTAAAAGGCGATTATCGTAAAAAATTAAATTCCTATTTACGCAATAATTTCGATGAAGTTTTTGAAGCCATTCACGGATATCCACCAGAGGATTAATTTATTTACTTCTTTTATAAACTAAACACAAAATAAGCTTTAAATTAGCATTTTTATTTTAAGCAAACTATGAGTGTTTCCCGTAAAACAATCTCTATTGTATTAGCCTTTTTTGCTATTTATGTAATTTGGGGATCAACTTATTTACTAAATAAAATTGCGGTTACGCAATTGCCACCGTTTAAAATTGCCGCTTTACGTTTTATATCTGCTAGTATTATCATTTTTATAATTGCTAAAATTTTAAAATTAGATATTTCAATAACTAAAAAGCAATTAAAAAATACTATTATCGCCGGTTTTTTATTTTTAACATTTGGTAATGGCGTAGTGGTTTGGGCCTTAAAGTTTGTAGATAGCGGTTTTACAGCCTTAGAAATTTCTGCACAACCGCTAGTAGTTCTAATTTTAATGCGCATTTTTCAGAAAAAGAAGATATCTGCTATGTCATATATTGGTGTGGCTTTAGGTTTTATTGGTATATATTTACTGGTGAGTCAAAAACAAATAATTAGTCAAGAAAATCAAATTACAGGAATGATTATGATTTTTATTTGTATGATAAGTTGGGCTTATGGTAGTTTATTTGTTGGAAAAGCCGAATTACCTAAAAATTCGTTTGTAAATACAGCATATCAAATGCTTTTTGGCGGAATTATGCTGCTTATTTTAAGTTTTTGCTTTGGTGAAACTTGGACAGCACCTAACACTTGGAGCACTAATGTAATATGGTCTTTATCAGGCTTAATTATTTTTGGTAGTACTGTTGCCTTTACGGCATTTAACTATTTGTTAAAAGAAGTATCACCCGAAAAAGTGGCCACGAGTACTTATGTTAACCCTATAATAGCACTTTTATTAGGTTGGTGGATTTTAGACGAAACAATTACTGTGCAATCTGTTATAGCAGCAGTTATATTATTAACAGGCGTTTATTTTATTAATACAAAACGCAAATTTAAACCGAGAAGTATTGGACGTTAAAGCAGCAATAAAATTCATGTTAATAAGCACTATGGCTTTTGCATGTATGAACACCATAGTAAAATCGCTAGTAAATGTAAATGCATTTCAAATTGTGTTTTTTCGTTCGGTAGGATCTTTGGTTTTCACGTTTGGGTTTTTATTTAAAAATAAAATTCCAGTATTAGGAAATAATAAAAAATTAATGATAATTCGTGGTTTAGTAGGTGTTACTTCTATGTCGCTTTACTTTATGTCTACCAAATATTTACCCATTGGTACTGCGGTTACATTACGTTATTTAGCACCTATTTTCGCTTCGGTTTTGGCTATTTTTATTTTAAAGGAACGTATTAGAAAATGGCAATGGCTATTTTTTGCCATAGCCTTTTTTGGCGTTTTAATTATTAAAGGATTCGATACTCAAATAAACACATATGGTTTAGTACTTATTTTGGTTGCGGCACTTTTTAGCGGAATGGTTTACGTTGTTTTAAGCAAAATTGGCAAAAGTGAACATCCGGTAGTAGTTGTAAATTATTTTATGGTAATATCTACTATTGTTGGTGGGGTTATTTCAGTTTTTAATTGGACTACGCCAACAGCAATGGAATTAGTTTTATTGCTAAGTTTGGGGGTTTTTGGTTATTTTGGGCAGGTTTACATGACTAAGGCGTTTCAAGTAGCATCGACAAATCAAGTAGCTCCTTTAAAATATTTAGAAGTTATTTTTACCGTATTGTTTGGTGTTTTTATGTTTTCCGAAATTTATACGGTTTGGAGTTTATTAGGCATCGCTTTAATTATAACTGGATTAATCTTAAACGTAGTTTATAAAGCTAAAATGGACAAGAATAAATGAAAGTACCCGGTAGTATAAATAACATTAGAAGAAAAATTATGCGAACCATTACCAAAAACGTTGGTAAATCGTATAAAATTCCAAATGTTGATGCATCAAAGCCATTGCCTGTAAAAAATGTACTAATAATTAGGCCAAACCACAGGTTAGGAAACCAATTATTACTTACTCCAATAGTGCAAGAGGTTATAAATACGTTTCCAAATTGTAATATCGATTTATTTGTAAAAGGAGGTGTGGCTGAACCCGTTTTTCAAAATTACGAAGCCGTAAATAAAATTATTCAGCTACCAAAAAAGCCATTCAATCATCTTATTAAATATGTTATGGTTTGGGTTTCAGTAAAACAAAAAAAATACGATTTAGTAATAAATGGCGATACAAACTCATCTTCTGGTAAATTATTAACCAATATTAGTCGAGCTAAATTTAAAGTGTTTGGCGAGCATTATGACGATATTGCGAGCAAATTTCCAGATTACAGACATATTTCAAAAAAACCGATTTATAATTTACGCCGATTTTTAGAAAACCTAGGTTTTGCAAAAAACGAAAGTGAATTACCTGTTTTAAATATAAAATTGAACAATGCTGAAATTGCAAATGGTAATCGAATTTTAAATGATATTATAAAAAACGATAAAAAAACTATATGCATTTATACAAATGCTACAGGCTCCAAGTGTTATTCCGAAGCTTGGTGGGGCACTTTTTATGATAGGTTATTAAAAGAATACCCAAATTACAATATAATTGAGATGTTACCCATTGAGAATATTTCGAAAATTAATTTTAAAGCACCTCATTTTTACAGTAAAGATATTCGTGAAATGGCAGCAATTATAAAAAATACTGCTGTTTTTATTGCGGCCGATAATGGCGTAATGCATTTGGCAAGTGCCAGTTTAACGCCAACAGTTGGTTTTTTTGCTCCAACAGATTTAACAGTGTACGGGCCTTATGGCAACAAAAATATTGCCTTAAATACAAACGAATCCTCTATAAACGATTGGATTAAGGCCATTAGCACCATATTAGATTAACTATATATTATTCTTTTTAATTCGGTTATAAAATTGTATTTTAAGGAAAAATAGAGTTATGAAAACGTTTTATGCCTTAATATTAACAGCTGTATTTATTCAGTTTTCTTGTAAATCATCAAAAAATAAAGCAAGCGAAAGTGAAATAAAAACTTTAACGCAATTAGTTGAAAATAAAAAATTTATAATAGAGTCTGATTGGGCAAACCCGCAAGTTACAAATGCCATGCAGCAAGTTTTAAACTCAGGAATATTGCAACCGGGTAGTAATGCGAGTAGTATAAATTTAATTGGTAATTCAAATTATTTAAAAATTTCTGGCGATAGCATATATTCTTATTTGCCGTATTTTGGAGAAAGGCAAATGCATGTTAATTATGGTGGCACCGACAGCGCCATTCAATTTAAAGGATTAATGAGTGACTATAAAGTTTCGAAACGAAAAGATGCTGGTTATAATATTTCATTTAATGCTAAAAGTAATTCTGAAAACTTTAATGTTTACATTACACTTTGGCCAAATTTAAAAAGTTCGATGTCTTTAAATAGTTCTTCTCGATTTTCTATAAGCTATACAGGGTCTGTAAATAAAACTGTAGAATAAATTGGTACGTAAAGCGGAAAAATAAACGGTTTATCTATTAATCGTATAAATTATTAAATCAAACGAGTTTTTTAGAATCATAGTTATTAGTTGATTAATTTTGAGTTGATTAATTAATACTTGTTCCATGAAAAAGTCTACCTTCCTTTTTAGTTTATTAATTACTTTATGTGTATTTAATACTTTAAATTCTCAAGAAACGGCAGCTCTTAGTAATGATATTCCTCAAAATTTTAAGAAGCGAAGTCCTGTTTACGATTATTCCGAAAAACATTTAAATAATGTCGATACTATACCTGATTTTGTTTCAAAAACAAACAAATTAAAAATTACGGGTACTATTTTTGAGAGTGATGGTGTTACACCGGCTAAAAATGTTATTCTTTTTATACATCAGACCGATGAAAATGGAAACTTTGAATTAAAACGTGAAAATAAAAAACGTTATGTTCATCATCGAGGTTGGATAAAAACAAATGCAGATGGAAAATATACCTTCTACACATTTGTTCCAGGTTCTTATTTTAATGGAAAAGAAATTAAACAAATTTTACCTATTATTAAGGCGCCCGGTCAAGACGAAAAGAAAATAGAATCTTATGTTTTTAACGATGACCCTTCTTTAAAAGATTCTTGTCGAGAGGATATCGAGAAAACAAATCCGACAAGAATTTTAGACTTAACTTTTAATAAAGAAGAAGGTTTATTTATTGCAAAACGAAATATTATTTTGGGCAAAGAAGAAACAGATTCGTTTTAAAAAATGTCGTATTTATTGCAGTAAGCAATAATTTCTGCTGTAGAATTTAATTCTATTTTGCTTAGTATATTTTTCCTGTGCGAACTAACGGTTTGATGGCTTATGTTTAAATAGCCTGCTATAGTTTTTGTTGTATTACCTTTAGCAATTAAAGAAATTATTTCTAATTCTCTTTTTGATAGTAGCGCTACCAAGCTATCGTAATAATAATTTTTAACATACAAAGTTTCAAAAATATTATCCTCATTCAAAAATTTACAAGTAGCAATAATTGGACGACATTTACCATTCCCAGTAACCGTATTTTGAGAATATCCAATAATTGGTTTTCCGTCGGCGTCAAAAAAAATAGGTGTTTGTTGAACTTGCATATTTTTATACGCCCCATTACTATTTCTGATACGATAATTCCAAGAATATACTACACGCCTCCGTTGTTCTAATTTAAGCTTTGTCATGGTGAATGCCATTAAATCTTCAAAAGCTTTTAAAAGAATTGGCAAATCATCTGGATGGTAATGAGAAATATAGTAATTAAGACCATTCGAAATCATGCTATTTCTTTGTAATCCTAAGGTTAATTCAAAATCTTTACCTACGTATTCGTAGGATTGTGTAGAGGTATTAGTTACCAAAATAAAGGATTCTAACGATGGGGTATGGTAATCTAATTCTTTAAGTCTGTCAATATAATTTTTTACCAACTCACCATTGTAGTTATTATTCGAATTAAAAATCTTACTATAAGATACAATATTGGCATCCATAAAAAAGTCTTATTTGATTTGTTTTCAATGTAATAAAAAAATATTTAATACAATAAATACCATTCAAAGAAAAAAAAATCCTTTAAAGTGTTTTGTTTTGATATACCATTTTATTCATATATTTTGCTGAAAAATATTTTCTTAAACTTGATTAATAGTTATTTTTAACTTCAATAAAATTTTAAGTATGACAAAAAAAGTTTTTGTTTCAGGTTGCTTCGATATGTTGCATAGTGGCCACGTCGCGTTTTTTAAAGAAGCGTCTGGCTTTGGCGATGTTTATGTAGGTCTTGGCTCAGACAAAACTGTTTTCGAGTTAAAAGCGAGAGAAACAATTAACTCGGAAGACGAACGATTATATATGGTAAAAGCCATTCGCCATGTAAAAGATGCATTTGTAAACAGTGGTTCTGGATTATTAGATTTTGAAAAAGAACTCCGCGAATTAAAACCAGACTATTTTGTAGTAAACGAAGATGGTTATTCCGATTTAAAACGTGAAATCTGCGAAGAATTAAACATAGAATTACATGTTTTAGAGCGTTTTCCTGAAACTGGCTTGCCAGAGCGATCTACGACTAGTATACGCAAATCGAACTTTTGCAACTTGCCTTACAGAATAGATTTAGCAGGTACTTGGATAGACCAACCTTACGTATCTAAATATGCTCCAGGTTGGGCATTAACATTATCATTAGAACCTATTTTTGAATATTTTGAGCGAGCAGGTATGTCTACCTCAACTCGTAATGTTGCAAAAAAAATATGGCCGTATAACTTACCATTAGAAAAGCCTAAAAAAATAGCTAAAATGCTTTTTAGTTTCGAAAACATTCCTGGTAAAGAGTTTGTTTCTGGTGCTCAAGATGCCATTGGTATCTGTATGCCTGGTTTGGTTAGGCATTATTATGATAATGGGTATTGGCCACTTAAATTTGAAGAAAATCATGACGAAGAAACATTTAAATGGTTAGAAAAGCATATTAGTATGGTATTGCTTTGGCCACGTGAAGATGATTTAGATTTGTTAGGTGAAACTTATATTAACGAAGAAAATGTAAAATCGCTTACACAGGCAGCTGAAAATACTTGGCAAGCCATAAATAATAAAGACTTAAAAGGTTTCGCAAAAGGAGTTGTAGACTCATTTAATGCCCAAACAACAATGTTTCCTGCTATGGTAAACAAAAAAGTACTTAAAGCTATGGAGCCTTATAAAGAGAAAGCTCTTGGTTGGAAACTTTCTGGAGCAGGTGGCGGTGGTTATCTAATTTTAATTTCGGAGAAACCAATTGAGGGGACAATGCCAATTAAAATACGCCGTAAAGGATCGGAATTATAATTTTTATAAAAAATAAAACATAAATAAACAGCGGTAGTCCAGTGCTTATTGCTGTTTTTTTATTTCGCTCCTGTAAATTTTCCTTTATCCTCTACAGTCATAACACCCCAATCTGCAATAGACTGCACTACTGGAATTAACGTTTTTCCGAATTCTGTTAACGAATATTCTACCTTTAATGGTGGTTTGGAGGTGTAAACTTTTCGTTTTATTAAACCATCTTCTTCTAAGTTTTTTAGTTGTAAACTTAATGTGCGTTCGGTAACAGTTGGCATTTTTTTTCGCAGCTCATTATAGCGTAATGTCTTATTTATAAGATGGAAAAGAATCACTGTTTTCCATTTTCCGCCAATAAGTCCCATGGTTAAACTAGCACAACATGGGTATTCTTTTCCTTTAAATGTATACATAGCATCAATTATTACTTAACACAAAGGTATAATACTATAATTATTTATACAACTATACTTTTTATAGTAAATTTAACAACCTTTATAAACCCTTGCTGTTACTATGATTTAAACGTTTTTAATTCAACTTTGTTATACTATCATTTACGACCGTTCTTGTATAAAAGTATTACTAACATTATTTTTGTAACTATATTTTTTATAGTTTAAATATTAATACAAAAATCACTTATAATGAATTTAAAAGAAATACTAAACTGGCGATACACCACTAAAGAATTTGATTCAACCAAAAAAATATCTAAAGAAGATATGGATCAAGTAAAAAGCTTGTTAAGAATGAGCGCATCAAGTGTAAACTTACAACCTTGGCATTTTATTATTGCTGAAACTGAAGAAGGAAAAGCACGTATAGCAAAAGGAACACAAGGTTTTTTCCACTTTAACGAACCTAAAGTAACAAATGCTTCAGCTGTTGTGCTTTTTTGTGCAAAAACAGATGCCAATGAAGACTATTACAAACACATTGCAGATGTTGATGATAAAAATGGACGCTTCCCAAATGAAGATATAAAAAACGGATTTATAGGTGCTGTTAAAACATTTGCCAATATCCATAAATACGATTTAAAAGATTTAAATCATTGGATGGAAAAGCAAGTATATCTTAACATAGGTAGCTTTTTGTTAGGTGTTGCAACTTTAGGAATAGATGCCACACCAATGGAAGGTATTGATGTAAAAGCTTAAGATGACGAATTCGGGTTAAGAGAAAAAGGATTTACAGCTTTAGTTGCCGTTTCTATAGGCTATAGAGCAGAATCTGACTTTAACACCACAGATAAAACACCAAAATCTAGATTACCAGAAAGCGAAATCTTCACTGAAATATAAATTGTAACTACACTCTAAAGTCGTTTTCCGACCAAACAATATATTAAAAATTGTTAATTTGGTTAACAGAAGAAAAAGCCACAAAATGTAAAATACATTATATGTGGTTTTTTTTTACTATACTATCAAATTTATGTAAAGATGTCAGAACGTCATAAAAACCAATCAGGCACATATTTTGACAATG
Source organism: Neotamlana sargassicola (assembly GCF_020523965.1). Taxonomy (GTDB): domain Bacteria; phylum Bacteroidota; class Bacteroidia; order Flavobacteriales; family Flavobacteriaceae; genus Neotamlana; species Neotamlana sargassicola. The sequence goes on from NZ_JAJAPX010000003.1 coordinate 315,650, forward strand.
ATAGAGGAAGTTATAATAATGCGCATCCTGATGCATATTATGAAGACAAAGTGAAATTATTAGTAACTTTAACGGAAAGCATAATTAGCAACTAAAGTTTAAAAGTCAACCAAAATAGCCAATGAAAAAAGTACTCATTCTTTTCGCACATCCCAAATTTGAAAAATCCAGAGTCAATGCAACACTCATCGACCGAATAAAAGATAAGGCGCACGTAACATTTCATGATTTGTATGAGCATTATCCCAACTTTCATATTAATGTGCAACAAGAACAAGAGTTATTACTTCAACACGATATTGTTATTTGGCATCATCCGTTGTATTGGTACAGTAGTCCAGCCATTTTAAAGCAATGGCAGGATTTAGTTTTAGAATTTAATTGGGCATACGGTCCACACGGAAAAGTATTGCAAAATAAAACCGTTTTTAATGTTATTACTACTGGTGGATCTCGCGAAGTGTATTGTACGGAAGGCTATAATACCTATACAATAAATGAATTTTTAAGACCTTTTGAACAAACTGCTACATTGTGTGGTATGAATTATTTACCACCTTTTGCTGTTATGGGAACGCACCATTTATCTAAAGAAGATTTATTAGGTTATGCCAACCAATACGAACAATTAATAGATTTGCTACAAGGTGATTTTTATGCAACCCAGCTATCTAATTGTTTTTTCTTAAACGATTTAGAAATTTTAACCGCGTAACATATGTCTGGAAGTTTATTATTTGAAGCGATTGTTTTTCTTGCTGGTTCCATTATTTGTGTATCGATAGCAAAGCGATTAGGATTAAGTTCGGTAATTGGATATTTATTAGCTGGTGTTCTTATTGGTCCTTATGTGTTCGGGTTTATTGGTGAAGAAGGCGAAGATATTTTACACTTTGCAGAGTTTGGTGTTGTAGTAATGCTGTTTTTAATTGGTCTAGAAATTGAACCAAAAAATTTCTGGAACATGCGAAAATCTATACTTGGTATGGGTGGAATACAAGTGGCATTAACAGTAGGTCTAACTTATGTGTTCTTTGCATTTTTAGGTTACGAATGGCAGGTTGCACTCGCTATTGGTATGGCTGTAGCACTATCATCAACCGCAATTGCATTGCAAACTATAAAGGAAAAAGGATTAATGAATACCACCTTTGGTTCTAGCTCGTTTTCCATTTTATTATTCCAAGATATCATTGTCATATTTATGATTGGTGCTTTACCGTTATTAAGTAACTCTTCGGAACATACAAGTGATGAAGCATCACATTCGGCATCAAGTTTAATTCAAAGTTTACCAATAGGATTACAAACTTTAGCTATTATTTTATCGGTAGTCCTTATTGTTTTGGCTGGTCGTTTTATAGTTGTACCAATGTTACGCAAAGTAGCACAAACAGGTGTTAGAGAGTTGTTGATTGCAGCTGCGTTTTTAATAGTATTTGGGATTTCTTACTTAATGGAATTTGTAGGCTTAAGCCCTGCATTAGGTGCCTTTTTAGGTGGTGTGGTATTATCAACAAGTGAGTTTAAACACGAGTTAGAAAGCACACTGGAACCTTTTAAAAATCTACTACTCGGACTCTTTTTTATGGCAGTTGGTGCCTCTATTAATTTTGTGGTGATTGCTAATAGTCCGTTAACAATTGGTGGTATTTTAATCGCAATTATTGCTATAAAAGCATTGGTGCTATTCATTACTGGGCGTATTTTCAAATTAAAACTCGATCAAAATGTATTGTTAACTTTTAGTTTAGCTCAAGTAGGTGAGTTTGCATTTGTATTGTTGTCGTTCGCCTTTCAGCTTAATATTTTAGAGCAAGAACAAATGGATATGATGTTAGTAATTACAGCAGTATCTATGTCGTTAACACCAATTTTAGCAGTAATCAATGAGCGGCTAATTCTTCCGAAAGTAGGTACTAAAGAATCTATTAAACGACCAATGGATCATATCGCTAAATCGCAAAAAGTAATATTAGTTGGTTTTGGGCATTTTGGTAGTACGGTTGGACGATTTTTGCGTTCTCATGGCGTAGAAGCTACTATTTTAGATTTCGATTCTAATCGTGTCGATTTCCTTCGTAAAATGGGATTTGAAGTATATTATGGTGATGCCACACGAGAAGATTTGTTGGAATCTGCTGGAATTGCCGAAGCTAAATTGCTTATTTGTGCCACAAACAAAGTTTCTGTAGCTAAAGCCATTAGTAAAATTGTAAAAGAAAAATATCCGCATGTTGAGATGTTGGTGCGTACTAAAAACCGTTACGATGCTTACGAGTTATTAAATCTTGATGTAACTAATATTTACCGTGAAACTTTAGATACGTCTTTAGCGTTGGCGAGTGATGCACTTAATAAATTAGGGTTTAGAAAATATACTTTAAACCGTCAAGTGCAGAATTTTATTAAGTATGATGAAGCCAGTTTAAGGCGGTTAGCTTCTGAACCTAAGCGGGAAGAAGACTATGTGTTTATGGCGAGAAAAGAAATAGAACAGCAAGAAAAATTGCTTGAAGATGACTTTAAACGAGGCATTGTAGCCTACGATAATCATTGGGATAGCGAACATATAAGAAAGCAATTAGAAAAATCTAGTGAAGCGTAAACTTTTAAAATTTTTAAACCGAATGGTGTTAAGCATCGTAATAGTTGTCGCTGCAATCGCATTGATTGTGGTGTTATTTGTACAATTTAGTCCTCAATTTGGCGGAAAAGCATCTAAAGAAGCAATTGAAAGTTATAAAAATTCTAAAAATTATAAGGATGGTGTATTCAAAAACACCAAAGATGTTAAACTCGATATGAGTTTAAAAGATATGGGTAAGGCCTTAATGGGTTTTTTTAAAAGTCAGCCAAATACAAAACCAGAACACGATTTACCTTCAACAAAAATTGATTCTTTAAATATTGCTAATTACAAAGGTGATACACGGTTAGTTTGGTTTGGGCATTCAACATTTTTACTGCAAACACAAGGTAAAACTATTTTAATAGACCCTATGTTAAGCAGTGTTCCTGCGCCACATCCAACTTTAGGAAGTAAGCGTTTTTCTCAAGAATTGCCAATTACAATTGAACAATTACCAAAAATTGATGCCGTACTAATTTCTCACGATCATTACGATCATTTAGATTACGAATCGATAAAGGCTTTAAAAGATAAAGTTGGTCATTTTTATATGCCACTTGGCGTTGGTGCGCATTTACTTGAATGGAAAGTTGATAAAAACAAAATCACAGAACTCGATTGGTGGGAAGAAACTACATTTAACGATTTTAAATTTGTATGTACACCAGCTCAACATTTTTCTGGTCGCGGATTATCCGATAGAGCTAAAACACTTTGGTCGTCGTGGGTAATTCAATCCAAAAATGACAATATTTTCTTTAGCGGCGATAGTGGTTATGCCGATCATTTTAAAACAATAGGCGAGAAGTACGGTCCGTTTGACTTCGCAATGATAGAATGTGGCCAGTACAACGAAATGTGGCCAGACATACATATGTTTCCTGAAGAAACTGTTCAAGCAGGTTTGGATGTAAATGCAAAAAAAGTAATGCCTATACATTGGGGCGCGTTTAAACTTGCAATGCATACTTGGACAGATCCTGTAGAGCGCTTTATTAAAGCCTCAAAAAAAGAAAAAATAAACGTTATCGTTCCAAAGATAGGAGACCTCATCTATATAAATAGTTTAGAAGAAAATGAGGGTTATAAATTTTGGTTTGAAGGCTTAGATTAATTTTAGTTATCTATCATATTATTTTCAATAACTCTAGCGTCCAGTAAAAACTTCATTAATAACCATATAGAACCAATATGGCAAATTAGTATAAGGGTGGTTAAAGTTCTCTCAAAAAATACAAATTCATTTATAATACTAAAAATGAGTTGAAAAAAATATGAAATAACTGAAATAAGTAATACAACACCATTATGATAAATACCTTTTAAATAAATAATTCCAGCAGAAATAAAATAAATAATAAAGCTAACAGTGGCAATTATTGTTAAAATTAAATGTAAGTCTGGTAATTCGAAAGATAAAACTTTTAAAAGTGAAACAAGAACATATAAAATTAGACCTAAGCTTAAAAAAGCAGATGTAGATAATATGGATTTTAGCTTCCCTTTATGCAAATAACTTTTAGCCATTAAAATATAGGAAATTATGCATAAAATAGTTGAAATGGAGATATAGGTATAATACTTTTGAAAATTATCAAAAATTAAAATATCAGAAATGAACGTAAAAATTAACCCTAGAATAAAAAAAGGGTTTAATTTATGTGTAGATAAGATTATGTATTTTAAAGCGATGCTAATAATGATGACTGGGACACTATAAATTAGATGATATTTTATTGAAAATAAGCTGAACCATAAAGAAATTAAAAAAGACAAAATTATTATGCCATTTAAAATTTTAATTCTCTTTGGATGGTTAGGTTTAGTTGTATTTTCTTTCGTAATCAATATTTGGAAAAGTTTTTCTTTCATTAAATATATCAAAATTCTATTCTAAATTAAATTTATAATTGTTAAAATAGTAATGTAAATAATGCGATCATATTTAAGAATATAAGATAAGAAAAACACCAAGCATAATCCCAAAAAGTGGCACCAATTTTTTACGTTTGTTTTTTTCTTTAAAAACAAGTCCACCAACCACAACAGCTATTATTATTTGACTTCGTTTTATCGCAGAAAGTAACATGATTAAAGCATCAGGATCTTGCAAAGCTTTAAAGTAAAAATAATCAGCAGTTTGTAGCAAAATACCAACCGCAATAATACTCCACCTAAACTTAAATGCACTACGTTTGTGCTTGTAAGGAAACCAAGTAAAGCATAAAATAATTATTAAAATAAAAATGGTATAAAAGCAGAACCAAAATTGTAATGTTTGCGGGTTTAAGTTTAAATTCTGAATTAAAAACTTATCGTATAAACCGCTACTAGCACCTAAAAAAGTAGCCGCAATTATCGCAAATATCCACTTATTTTTTTTAAATATAATACCCTCTTTTTTACCAATTTTTGAATATAATATAACCGACAAAATAATTAGAAAAAAACCAATCCACTGGAAAAAATTAGGTGATTCTTTATAAATTACTAAAGCACCAATAAATGTAAAAAAGGGGCCAGCAGAACGAATAGGAGTAACTATAGTTATTGGCAAATGCTTTAAAGCTTGATAGGCCAATAACCATGAGCCCGCCATGATAATTGATTTTATAAAAATATAACCATGCTGTTGCCAACTTATAACTTGAAAATTATACCCTTGGCTAACTGCATAGTTTGGGTAAAAAATAGACAACAAATAAAATGTGGCTATAAATATAAAACCACTACTAACCGTGCCTAATAAAACAGGAAAGGCTTCGTTGCCTTGTACCGCATGTTTTTTACACAAGTTGTGTAAACCTAAAAAAAGTGCTGCTAAAAGTCCTAAATACATCCACATAATGACGGCGAATATAAGTTTTTATGGCATTTTAGCAGCGCTTAATATTATAAGTTTTTATCTATTTATATAAATCCAACCAACGCGTGGTTTACTACCATCTTTAAGGTTAAGAATGTAATAATATGTTCCAACAGGTAGAATTTTGTCTTTTTGAATGGTAACACGACCATTAGAAATTCCATCCCAACCATCGGCATTAGTATAACCATTCTTTTTAAATACAATATTACCCCAACGATTATATATTTCTAGCGTATTGTTCGGGTATCGCTCTACACAATCAATATACAATGTGTCGTTAACACCATCGCCGTTTGGAGAAAATTCATTATAAACAAAAGTACATTCTGCTGTTACAGTAGCGCTGTCGGTGTTATTAGATAAATTGGTGTCCATTCCACCATCAAAACTATTAATAGTAGCCGTGTTTTCGTAATCTCCAAAACCTAATACTTCAACAGTAATCTCTAAAATATGCACATCGCCTTCGTTTAAAACAGAAATAATCCATTCGCCATTAAAATCATCATAATTACCTGCTGTAGATAGTGCTGAAACAAATTCATAACCACTAGGAAGTACTTCTTCTACAACAATGTTTTCAGCAGTAACAGAACCTTCATTGGCTACGGTTATGGTAAAAATTACCTCATCACCAACAACAGGCTCTAAATTATTTACCGTTTTTTCGATACTTAGGTCTGATGAACCTGAGAATATACTTAAAGTAGGGTCTTCAAAGTCACCATCATTATCTATATCAATATTTGTATCAATACTTGGGTCGTCAGAATCTTCATTAATTGTGGTATTCGAATTAATAACTGTAGCATTAACATATGCTGTATTTATAACTTGCATAGCATCAATATCTGCAGCTGTAATTATATACTCTGCTGTTGTTACAAATTGTTCTCCTGGAGCAAGCACATTTATGGTATTGTTACCTGTAATTGTTGCTGTAGGATCCGTAATTATAACGTTTAATAAAGTTACCGTTCCTGTATTGGTTACCGTAATGGTATAGGTTAAAATATCTCCAATATTTTGATAGGTATTAAAATCTACGGTTTTAACAACATCTAGATTTGCAGTTTGCTGTAACAATGTAATTGTTGCATCATCTGGATTACCGTCTTGATCTGGATCGTCGTTGGTTGGGTTGTCCGGATCATCTGATACATCTGAAATCGTATCGCCATTACTATCTTGAGCTGTAATTGTTGCACTATTTGTTACAAAGCCATCATCTAAATCATTTTGTGTTATAGTATGAGTGGCCGTTATGGTTACAGAATCCCCAGGTGCCAAAGTAGCAATTACATTTGGCATAATGCTTCCTGCATCTGCATTAGCATCGCTAACGATTAAGTTAGATAACGTTACATTACCAGTATTGGTTACAATAAGCGTATAGGTTATAACTTCTCCAACGGTATCGAAATTACCATCTTGGGGTGCATTGGCAGATTTAGTTAATTCTAAACTTGGACTTTGAGTTATGGTTGTTATTGTAGCATCATCTGGGTTTCCATTGCCATTTATATCATCATTTGCAGTGTTATCTGGGTCGTCAGAAAGATCAGAAATATCATTACCAAAAGGATCTGTAGCAGATACCGCTGCCGTATTAGAAACCATTCCAGCATCTAAGTCTGATTGTGTAATTGTATGAGCAGCATAGACATTAACAGATTCGCCTGGTAACAAAATTGTAATACTTGATGGCGAAATACTACCAGCATCTGCATTTTCATCTGTAATTACAATATTTGTTAATGTAACATTGCCTGTGTTAGTAACTGTTATGCTGTAAGTGATGACTTCATTTAGAGTGTCATAATTACCATCAGGTGAAGCTATACCTGCTTTAGAAATATTAATGCTTCCGTTAGTTGGCAAGCTTGTAGTAGTTATATCATCTGGGTTTCCATCATTATTAGCATCAACGTTTGCTGGGTTATTCGGGTCGTCTGATTTATCAGTAATAACATTCCCATTTGGATCTTGTCCTGAAACTGTAGCAGAATTATTTACGCGACCAGAATCAATATCAAACTGTGTAATAACGTAAGTAGCTGTAAACGTTGTATTGTCTATTTCTTCAGGTGCTAAATCTATAGAACTTCCATTAACATTTACCAAAGGATCTGATATGCTAATGTCTGTAATGGTTAAGTTTCCTGTATTTGTTACTATAAACGTGTAGCTAATAGTTTCTCCTACTTGGGTTAAACCATCACCATTTTCATCGTTAAAAACTCCTATTTTTTCCAGTGATAATTCTGCTTGTCCTGTTAATGTAGTCACGGTTGGATCGTCTGGATCGCCATCGCCATTTAAATCGATGTTGTCTGGGTTGTCTGGGTCATCAGAAAAATCACTTACATCCGTAACAATGCTACCATCAATATCATTACCAGTAACTAGTGCGGTATTGGTTAAATTACCCGAATCAATATCATTTTGTTGAATGGTGTAAATAGCCGAAAATGTGGTGCTATCAACCTGTGCTGGTGCTAAATTTATTGTATTGCCAGTAACAGGCACTATTGGATCTGTAACTTCAACGTTAAACAACGTAACATTCCCTGTGTTTCTAACGATAAACACATATGAAATAGTTTCTCCTGCTTGTGGAATACCATCACCGTTTTCATCGTTAAAAGTTCCTATTTTTAATAAGGTTAATTGTGGTTCTCTTAATAAAGTTGTAATCGTAACATCGTTGTTATTGGAAGTTGTAGGGTCGTCCGATTCGTCTGAAACAGCGTCTCCATTTGGCGCATTACCAGAGGACAAAGCGGTGTTTTCTACAAAACCATTATCTACATCGGTTTGGGTTAATGTGTAAATTGCTGTGAATGTTGTAGAATCTGTTTCTCCAGGATTTAAATCTATAGAACCGCCATTAACAGTAACTAACGGGTCGGTAATTGTAATATTAAAAATAGTAACATTACCCGTATTAGAAATATCAAAAATGTATTGAATTGTTTCACCTACTTGAGCTAAACCATCACCGTTGGAATCTATAAATATTCCTGTTTTCTCAAGGGTTAATTCTGGAGTTGCATTTAAAAGTGTTATAGTAGCATCATCTGGATTTCCATTTCCGTTTACATCTGTATTTGAATTGTTATTTGGATCGTCTGAAATATCTGAAACAGTATTCCCAGAAGGATCTTCGCCAGTAACTGTAGCAGAATTTGATATACTTCCAGAATTTAAATCGGCTAATGTAATGGTATAAATGGCATAAAAAGTGGTGCTATTTTGCTCTGTTGGCATCAAACTAATTGGGCCACCGTTAACATTAACCAAAGGATCTGTAATTGTAATATTACTAACAACAACATTACCCGTATTTTCTACAGAAAAATTATAAGTTATGGTTTCACCAACTTGTGGGATTCCATCATTATTTTCATCGTTAAACGTAGCTGTTTTTTCTAAAGCTAATGCTGGTACTTGCTCTATGAGCGTTGTAGTAACATCATCAGGATCTCCATCGCCATCTAGGTCATTATTGGTCGTGTTTTTAGGATCATCAGATGTATCATTAATGGTATTACCAAAAGGATCTTCACCGGTTACTGTGGCTGTATTATTTACTTCACCTGCATTTAAATCGTTTTGAGTAATGGTATGAGAAGCATTCACAATAGTAGATGCTCCTGGTGCCAATGTATTAATTAGGGCAGGAGATATACTACCTAAATCGGCATTAGCATCAGTAATTGTAATATTAGTTAGAGTAACATTACCAGTGTTCGTTATGGTTAATTCATAATTAATAATTTCACCAATAGTATTATAGCTTCCATCTGTAGCAGGAAGCGCTATTTTAGTTAAGCTAAGGCTTCCTGTTGTTGGTATTACTGTTATTGTTGGATCATCCGGTTCACCATCGCCATTACTATCTTGATTATTTGGGTTATTCGGATCGTCTGATGTATCGGAAATTGAATTTCCATTTGGAGCATTACCACTAACAGTTGCAGTATTTGTAAAAGAACCGTTATCAATATCATTTTGAGTTAATGTATAGGATGCTGTAAAACTGGTATTATCATTCTCAAACGGGTTTAATGCTATTGGGCCGCCAACAACTGTAGCTAAAGCATCTGTAACTGTTATATTAGAAATGGTAACGTTTCCAGTATTAATAACGTTAAATACATAACTAATAGTTTCGCCAACTTGAGCAATACCATCGTTGTTTTCATCTTGAAATACACCCAATTTTTCAATACTAATTTGCGAATTAGAATTTAATGGTGTAATGGTAATATCGTCTGGATCACCATCACTATTAGAATCTGTGTTAGTAGTATTATTTGGATCGTCTGATACATCAGTTATAGTTTCACCGTCTGGGTTTGTGCCAGTAATTACTGCAGAATTCGAAATTTCACCATTGTTAATATCATCTTGTGTTAAAGTATATACTGCACTAAATGACGTATTATCTATAGCATTTGGCTCTAAGTTTATAGGACCACCATTTACGGTTACCAACGGATCGTTAATTATAAGGTTTGTTAAGGTTGTGTTACCTGTATTTTGAACCGTAAAATTATAAGTTAATGTTTCATTTACATCAGGGAAACCATTAGCATTTTCGTCATTAAACGTTGCTGTTTTTAACAACGAAACTCTAGAGCTTTGTGATAAACTTGTTATCGTAGCGTCGTTATCATCAGCAGTTGTAGGATCGTCCGACTCGTCTGAAACATTAGTATTACTTGGTGTTACACCAGATGCTGTTGCTGTATTTAATACATTACCATTATCTATATCACTTTGTGTTAATGTATAAATTGCAGTAAATGTTGTATTGTCACTCGTATTTGGGGCTAGGGTAATTGGGCCACCAGTAACAGTTACATTGGCATCTGAAATTACGATATTAGAAATAGTAACATTGCCTGTATTAATAATATTAAATGTATATTCTATAGTTTCACCAATTTGTGGTAAACCGTCATTATTAGCATCAATAAAAACACCCGTTTTATAAAGCGTAAGTTCTGGGTCTTCTGTAAAAGTAAATATGGTTGCATCATCTGGATCTCCATCTCCATTATTATCGCTATTTGTTGTGTCGTTGGGGTCATCAGAAGTATCACTTACAGCATTGCCATCAGGATCGTTACCAGAAACTGTTGCAGAATTTGTTAAACTTCCTGAATCAATATTAGCCTGTGATATAACGTATATCGCCGAAAATGAAGTACTATCTATCTCATTTGGTGATAAATTTATGGGTCCGCCATTAACAACAACCAAAGGATCTGATATTGCAATATTGGTAATTGTTACATTTCCGGTATTTTCAACTGTAAAATTATACGTTATGGTTTCATTAGCTTGAGGAAACCCGTCTCCATTTTCATCGTTAAATGTTGCCTCTTTCAATAAAGAAAGTGCAGGTGTTTGATTTAGTGGGGTTACAGTAGCATCATCTGGAGTAGTTGTATTTGGGTCGTTTGAAACAAAGCTAACTAATGTCCCACACGGGTCTGTAGCTGTAATTGTTGCGCTATTGATCACTTCACCAGCATCTAAATCTGCTTGAGAAATTACATGAGTTGCCGTAAAGGTAGTTGTTCCGTAAGCGGGAATTGTTGGAATAGAAGTTGGTGTTATACTATCTGCATTCGCATCGGTTAGTGTAATATTGCTTAATTCAACTTCAGATGTGTTTTCAACTGTAATTTCATATTCAATAACTTCTCCTAAAGCATCATAACTTCCATCTGTTGCCGCTAAGGCTATTTTTTCAACTCTTAGTGTTGCTTCAGGACTTATGGTAACAGTATATGTATACGCATTACCCACACAACCTAAATTGCTTGTTGCAACCACCGTATAAGTTACCGTTTGTATAGTACCAGAAACATTGATTAAAGTATCAGAAATTAAATCTGAACTAGTCGGTGTAGTTGTTTCTCCAGAAATATTCGGATTATCTGTAGCATACCATGTAAATGAACTACCAGGAACATTAACATCTGTATTCAAATCATGGTTTAGTGCCACATTACTACAAGTATCGTCACTTGGAGCATTAGTATTATAAGGCTCTGGGTTAACGGTTACTTCAATATCGAAGGTATTACCAGAACAACCATCACTGTTAAATGGCGTTATAGTGTAAATTATAGTTTGAGAAGTACCACTAATATTGTTTATAGCATCATTTAAAATAGTCCCATTTCCCGCATTTGCTCCTGTTAAGTTTGAGTTAGAGGAAACAATCCATTCAAAATTAACATTAGATAATGAGGTTAAAGATGTTAAGTCAAAATTTAAAGGTTCATCACTACAACTTGTAGTGGTAGTATCTTCTATCTCGAGGGTAGAAGTAACATCTATATTATATGTGTAAGTATACACAGATGTATTTCCAGCACAATCTGTATAGGTAAATGTATAAACTTTTTGACCATCACATACCGGATCAGTATTTTCAGTGATTACAGGTGTAATTTCGGCTCCACAATTATCTACAACCACAGGTGCTGTTGGTTGAACAGCTTCATCGGTACTGGATACAGTACTAGAATCATTTGCAGGTACAATTGGGCTTATTGTGTAATCAATTGTATAAGTATAGGTGTATTGTGCTGTATTTCCAGCGCAATCTGTATAAGTAAAAGTATATATTTTTTCACCTTCGCAAACTGGATTAGTATTTTCTGTAATCACTGGAGTTATAGTATTACCGCAAGCATCAATTACAACTGGTGCTGAAGGTTGTACTACCTCGTTTAAGCATTCAACAGTTTCAGCGCCATCGGCATCTGTAATAGTAAATGCAGGTGTATCGATGGTGTACACATAAGACCAAGTATCTGTATAACCCGCGCAATCTGTATAGGTGTAAGTATACGTTCTAGTACCTTCACAAGTTAATGGATCAGGGTTTTCAGTGATTACCGCTGCTGAAGGCGTTAAAGTATTACCACAAACATCAGTGACTGTTGGTAGTGTAAAGGTCTCAGTAGCATCTGCTATACAATCTACAGTTTCAGCGCCATCGGCATCAGTAATGGTAAATGCAGGTGTATCGATGGTGTACACATAAGACCAAGTATCTGTATAACCCGCGCAATCTGTATAGGTGTAAGTATACGTTCTAGTACCTTCACAAGTTAATGGATCAGGGTTTTCAGTGATTACCGCTGCTGAAGGCGTTAAAGTATTACCACAAACATCAGTGACTGTTGGTAGTGTAAATGTCTCAGTAGCATCTGCGATACAATCTACAGTTTCTGCGCCATCGGCATCTGTAATAGTGAATGCAGGTGTATCAATGGTGTACACATAGGCCCAAGTATCTGTATTACCAGCACAATCTGTATAGGTGTAAGTATACGTTCGAGTACCTTCACAAGTTAATGGATCAGGGTTTTCAGTGATTACCGCTGCTGAAGGGGTTAACGTATTACCACAAACGTCGGTTACTGTTGGTAGTGTAAACGTTTCTGTCGCATCTGCTATACAATCTACAGTTTCAGCGCCATCGGCATCAGTAATAGTGAATGCAGGTGTATCAATGGTGTACACATAAGACCAAGTATCGGTGTTTCCAGCGCAATCTGTATAGGTATAAGTATACGTTCGAGTGCCTTCACAAGTTAATGGATCAGGGTTTTCAGTGATTACCGCTGCTGAAGGGGTTAACGTATTACCACAAACGTCGGTTACTGTTGGTAGTGTAAAGGTCTCAGTAGCATCTGCTATACAATCTACAGTTTCAGCGCCATCGGCATCAGTAATGGTAAATGCAGGTGTATCGATGGTGTACACATAAGACCAAGTATCTGTATAACCCGCGCAATCTGTATAGGTGTAAGTATACGTTCGAGTACCTTCACAAGTTAATGGATCAGGGTTTTCAGTGATTACCGCTGCTGAAGGCGTTAAAGTATTACCACAAACATCAGTGACTGTTGGTAGTGTAAATGTCTCAGTAGCATCTGCGATACAATCTACAGTTTCTGCGCCATCGGCATCTGTAATAGTGAATGCAGGTGTATCAATGGTGTACACATAGGCCCAAGTATCTGTATTACCAGCACAATCTGTATAGGTGTAAGTATACGTTCGAGTACCTTCACAAGTTAACGGATCAGGGTTTTCAGTGATTACTGCTGCTGAAGGGGTTAAAGTATTGCCACAAACATCCGTTACTGTTGGTAGAGCAAAAGTTTCCGTTGCATCTGCGATACAATCTACAGTTTCAGCACCATCGGTATCTGTAATAGTGAATGCAGGTGTATCAATGGTATACACATAGGCCCAAGTATCACTGTTTCCAGCGCAATCTGTATAGGTATAAGTATACGTTCTAGTACCTTCACAAGTTAATGGGTCAGGGTTTTCAGTGATTACCGCTGCTGAAGGGGTTAAAGTATTACCACAAACATCAGTGACTGTTGGTAATGTAAATGTCTCAGTAGCATCTGCGATACAATCTACAGTTTCTGCGCCATCGGCATCTGTAATAGTGAATGCAGGTGTATCGATGGTGTACACATAAGCCCAAGTATCTGTATTACCCGCACAATCTGTATAGGTGTAAGTATACGTTCTAGTACCTTCACAAGTTAACGGATCAGGGTTTTCAGTGATTACTGCTGCTGAAGGTGTTAAAGTATTACCACAAACGTCGGTTACTGTTGGTAGTGTAAATGTCTCAGTAGCATTTGCGATACAATCTACAGTTTCAGCACCATCGGCATCTGTAATAGTGAATGCAGGTGTATCAATGGTATACTCATAGGCCCAAGTATCTGTATTACCAGCGCAATCTGTGTAGGTGTAAGTATACGTTCGAGTACCTTCACAAGTTAATGGGTCAGGGTTTTCAGTGATTACTGCTGCTGAAGGTGTTAAAGTATTACCACAAACATCAGTGACTGTTGGTAGTGTAAAGGTCTCAGTAGCATCAGCGATACAATCTACAGTTTCAGCGCCATCGGCATCTGTAATAGTGAATGCAGGTGTATCAATGGTGTACACATAAGCCCAAGTATCACTGTTTCCAGCGCAATCTGTGTAGGTGTAAGTATACGTTCTAGTACCTTCACAAGTTAATGGGTCAGGGTTTTCAGTGATTACTGCTGCTGAAGGTGTTAAAGTATTACCACAAACGTCGGTTACTGTTGGCAATGTAAATGTCTCAGTAGCATCAGCGATACAATCTACAGTTTCTGCACCATCGGCATCTGTAATAGTGAAAGCAGGTGTATCGATGGTATACACATAGGCCCAAGTATCTGTGTTACCCGCACAATCTGTATAGGTGTAAGTATACGTTCTAGTACCTTCACAAGTTAACGGATCAGGGTTTTCAGTGATTACCGCTGCTGAAGGGGTTAAAGTATTACCGCAAACATCGGTTACTGTTGGTAGAGCAAAAGTTTCCGTTGCATCTGCGATACAATCTACAGTTTCAGCGCCATCGGCATCAGTAATAGTGAATGCAGGTGTATCAATGGTGTACACATAGGCCCAAGTATCTGTATTACCAGCGCAATCTGTATAGGTGTAAGTATACGTTCGAGTACCTTCACAAGTTAACGGATCAGGGTTTTCAGTGATTACCGCTGCTGAAGGCGTTAAAGTATTACCACAAGCATCCGTGACTGTTGGTAATGTAAATGTCTCAGTAGCATCTGCGATACAATCTACAGTTTCAGCGCCATCGGCATCAGTAATAGTGAATGCAGGTGTATCAATGGTGTACACATAAGACCAAGTATCTGTATTACCAGCACAATCTGTATAAGTATAATTATATGTGATTGTTCCCTCACACGATACTGGATTTGGGTTTTCAATAACATCGATACTTGATGGTGATAACGTATTACCACAAACATCGGTAACTGTTGGTAGTGTAAACGTTTCTGTCGCATCAGCGATACAATCTACAGTTTCAGCGCCATCGGCATCTGTAATAGTGAAAGCAGGTGTATCAATGGTGTAGACATAAGCCCAAGTATCGGTGTTACCCGCACAATCGGTATAGGTGTAAGTATACGTTCTAGTACCTTCACAAGTTAATGGGTCAGGGTTTTCAGTTATTACCGCTGCTGAAGGCGTTAAGGTATTGCCACAAGCATCCGTTACTGTTGGTAGAGTAAATGTCTCAGTAGCATCTGAGATACAATCTACAGTTTCAGCACCATCGGCATCTGTAATAGTGAATGTATCAATGTTAATGGTTATATTTTGTTGAATACTAGAATTATTACCACAAGCATCAGTAATAGTGTAGGTACGAACAATATTAATAGGGCAGTATCCAGAATCATTATCAATACTTGATACTGTTAAATTAGCGTTCGAAGTAAAATCATCTGAAATTGTAATACCTAAGCCTTCTAAAGCAGCAACTGTTGTCACTGCAGGTGTTGCATCAGAGGCCACACAACCCGTTTCTGAAATATCGGACAATGTTCCAGAAATACTTGGTGCTGTAATGTCAATATTTACCTTATGAACCGGGGAATACGATGTGCTACAAGTACCACTTTGAACTATAGCTCTAAAGTAAGTGTCTTCAGTTAAAGCGCCGATGGTACTACCAGATAGCGTTGTACTTGTTTCAGCAATTGTTGTAATACTACTAAAACTTGCACTGCTAGATTGCTCCCAATTAATAACATCGCCAATAACATTAGATAGAGTAATATCTGCAGGAGTGTTTCCAGAACAAATTACTTGGTCCGGACTAATTGTTCCGCCATTACTTTCAGGATATACCGTAACAATAATGTCAAAAGTTTCTCCGTCGCAAGCAGAACCATCTTCTATTGTCGCGGTATAAGTTATAATAACGGGGTTAGCCGTTGTGTTAACATATGTATCCGTTATGTTGTCTGAAGATGCCGTTGTTCTGTTAGGACCAGGAGGCACGTTAGCAGGGTCTGATGAAGATACAGTATACGTTACATCGAAAGATAATCCTATGTTTAAGGTTTCATTAGAACAGACATCTTGATTCAAATCTGGAAATGGTGGTGATACAATTTGTAATCTAACTTCAAATCTAGTAGGATTTACACAGCCTGTATTAGTATCGGTTATTTCAGCATAAAATGAAAATGGCGGATCTGTACTTGGCGTTACTGTATTAACCGTTGGATTAGTAACTGTATTTCCTCCAGAAGGAGCATCATACCAGGTTAAAGAGGTATTGGCATTTAATGTTATAGCATCGTTTGCAAATAATTCTTGTGTTCCAGTTTGGTCGTCGCAAACAATAATATCGTTATATGTAGCCGGTGTAGGGAATGGGTTTACTATTACTGTTTCTGAATTTGTTAAAGTTGATGAACAGTTGGTTGTAGAATCCTGAACTGAAACTAAATTTATTGTAATATTCGACATTACGTTGTTAAACACTACCGTAGCATCACCTGAATTATCCAATGAAACTGTTTCATCTGGATTTCCATTAATGTTGTAGGTAACCACAGCATTTGGCGTTCCTGAAATATAAAACTCGGCATTATCACCTTCGCAAATATCAGAATTTGTGGTTAATGCATTTATAACTGGTAAGCTGTTTACAGTTACAGTAAAAGCATTTGAAGGGTTAGAGGTACAACCGTTGGCATCGGTAACTGTATAAGTTATGTTAGTTGTTCCTGTACTAACACCAGTTACATCTCCATTGGAGTCAATAGTAGCAACAGCAGGGTTTGACGAATTCCAACTTATAGTTCCAGAAGTTCCAGGAGTTAAGGTAATACTACTATTTATACACACTTCATTATCACCAGTAATATCTGCAGCAATGGGTAGTGCATTTACTGTAATTGTTCCTGTGGCACTAACAGTATTACAACCTCCAGTTAAAGGAATATCGTAATTAAATACACCAGATTCTGAGGGTGTTCCTGAAATTGTTATCACGTTGGAAGACCATGACGCCGTTACTCCCGCTGGCAACCCTGAAGGCGAACCAATTCCTGTAGCCTGCGTTGTAGTATGCGTAATATCTGTAATTGCTGTGTTAATACACACTGTTGGCGTACTAGAAGGTGGAGATGCAGTATTACATGGGTTTATAGTAACATCTTCATTTAAATCATCGGGGAGATTATTAGTTTCGTTAATAATATCGTCAAAATTATATGTAACAGTATTGGTTACCGTGCCCGAAGCATCGTCTTTAGCACGTGCGACAATTTGAAGTTCGAAACGTTCTCCTGGTTGAATGGTAGCAATAGTCCAATCTGGAGAAGACCAGGTTGTTCCTGCATCGGGAGTTGCACTTACTAAATCGAAGGCTGTTGGTAACACATCTGTTATTACTAAATTAGTAACTTCGTTAACCGAGAAGCTTTCTGCTGTAATAGTAAATGTTACATTACTCCCTGCATCAATAGGATCTGCATCATCTGTTTTAATAATTTGTATATCTGGGTCACAACTGTAAAATGATACAATATCTGAATCATAAGTACAACCTCCAAAATCTGTAACTCTAACAAAATATTCGCCAACACCGGTTAATGAAGGATCGAAGGTTGCAGGGTTACCATCGGTATCAACAACTATATTTCCGTCTTTGTACCATTCGTATGCAAAAAAACCTCCTGAAACTTCTGCTAATGATGAACCAGGAAAACACCCACCACCAGTAATTGTTAATTCAACTTCAGGCACTGTATCAAACCCAGAGAAGTATCCCGCTAAACCAGCATTACTTCCTAGAGACATAAAGGTACCTACGGCAATAGGACCAGGTGTTATTACTGAAATTTCACCAGAAAGCCCGTTAACGTAGAATGTTTTCCAATCTGTAGGTACGCCATTTTCTAAAACAGCTATTGAAGCTGGCGTCGTGATTTGAACACCATCTTGATAAATCTCAACATCAGAGTCGTTGGTTAATGCAGAAGCTATAATTGTTAGAGCAGACTGGTTTGAGAATGTTCCGGCTATTCTATCTATTTCTGAAATTTCGCTTAATGAATTTGGTAATAAACAATTTACTGGAGCAATAAAATTCATTCCAATTGTTTGAATACGATTAACTTGTCCCCCTAAACATTGAAATGCATAAGCATTTTTTGATGTAGTTACATACATGTTGGAACCAGCAGTATTGCCTGAATAAAAGGATCCGGGAATTTCTAGGTAATCACCATTATTAATAACACCTACAAGTGTTCCGTTGGCATAAACCTCTGTATCGTTAAATGTACCAACAATAATAGGGAATTCGGTACCATCATTTGCGTCACCATTTCCTCTAATAAACACATATTCTTTACCTAAAAAATTAGTAGGTACAGGCTGGTCTATACCAACATCTCGCGAACCAGAAGTGCTACTTATTCCTGTGTTTAAACCGCCATTGGCTATGGCAATAGGTTGAGTAGAAGTAATTGTTGCTCCGAGCCAACCATCTATATTTGCAGCATTAGCTGTTGCATTTACACCCGCTTGGTTTCTAACAACTTCCAATACATAAGTTTGACCCGCATTTAAAGTTACATTAATAACATCGTTTGTTATACCGTCTGGATCAATGCCGTTTCTAAACACACAGTCGGGGTCGTAACCAGAAACGGTTACAACAGTACCATCAACCGTAGCCATAATACCTAAACTTGTACTTGAGTTTACATTATTATGCTTGTTAGCGATTCCTCCCCATCTAAAATCGGTACCTAGCGCTTTCGTTCCTTTACATGTTAACGAACCCGCTTGAGCACTGGAACGCCCTCTGTAATTTACATAAAAATTTTCACCACCGGGAGCTTCAAACCTTAAACCAGAACTACTTAAAACTTTACCTGTATTGGTATTAGTTACTAGAGTTATGTTGTTGTTGCTATTAGTTAAACCATTTGTACTATCTATAATAAAAGGGTTACCGTTAGACAGGCTTGGTACAGTTAACCAAGGCGTTGTTGATGTACCTCTGTAAACATTTACAACAAAAGGTGTTGTTTCCGGTGTAGATAAATAAATGGCTTGCTGAGCGATAGCCGCGCTACTTTGGTGTGTAGCACCATTATTTGAACCCGAGGTTTGCTTTAATGGCGGTAGGTAATGCTGACTATCTAATTGTGCAAAAGTTTGAAAAAATGAAAGTAATACAAATTTTAAAATTAGTATTTTTCGTATCATAGCTATGTAATTATTCTTATAACATTAAAGTTATAAAATTTAAAATTGATTTTTACCTCAATTCGATGAATCCTTATTTACTGTAGATAAGACTACAGTTTTACTAGTTAAGTGTTAGAACCAAATTTTATGAATAAGTCACATTATTATTAGGCCAGTTAGCCTTATTACAGCTGTTATATAAAGGATTGAGAGACATGAATCGATAAATTACAATACCGAAATTGTAAAGACTCATTCACGTATAAATTTTAAATTATATTGAATTCGTACTACAAAAAATTTAGTTTTTATCTCTTCGTTATTTTAAGTCTATAGAATACATATTGTTATTAGTATACCACGCTTAAAAATTACCAAGGGCAACAAAAAATAATTATTGAAACTGTCTAGATGACGAAACAAAAAAACTTTAGAATAGTTCCGTTTTAACAAGCTCAAAATAACTATCGCTTACAGGAATATTGTGCTTGCTAATTTGTAAAATTCTTCCTGTTAAAACCGATACTTTTTGCTTATTTACAATGTAAGAGCGATGCACACGCATAAAAATTGAATCTGGTAATGTTTGTTGCAGTGTTTTTAGCGATTGATGGCTCATAATCTTTTTATTATTCAAGTAAAAATTAACATATTCACTATCGCTTTCAATAAAAAGAATATCATCAAAGTGTAATTTGTGTAAATCGTAGCCAGATTTAACGGTTATCGTATTTTCAATTAAAACAGATTCTTTTTTATATTTATTAACGGCTTGCAAAAAGCGCTCAAAAGTAATAGGCTTTAATAAATAATCAAGCACATTTAGTTCGTAGCCTTCTAAGGCATATTCAGAATAGGCTGTAGTAAATATTACTTTTAAATTAGTATCAATTATTTTGGCAAAATCGGTGCCTTTTAATTGTGGCATTTGAATATCTAGAAAAACAAGATGTACTTGTCCTGCTTTTAGAGTTTGTATGGCATCAATAGGGTTCTCAAAATCATCAACCAATTCTAAAAAATCAACCTTATCAATGTAAGATTTTATTAAGGTTCTTGCTAATTCCTCATCATCAATTACAACACATTTTATTTTAGTCATATCAACTTTAATTGCAAATTAATCTTAAAATTAGTTTCGTTTTCAACTATTTTTAAGCTGTGTTTATTAGGATACAAGATAGCTAATCTTTTCTTTACATTTTCTAATCCAATTCCACCAACACCGTCTTTTACTACTTTATTTTGTGGTTTACTATTTTCCACGTCAAAATTAATTTCTGTGCTGGTTGCAGTAATATTAATATTTATAAAAGCGTTATTTCTATCATCAATATTGCTGTGTTTTAAAGCGTTTTCAATAAAAGGAATAAACAACATTGGTGCTACGTAAGCTCCATTGTTTTCAATATTTAATTTAATTGAAATGGGATATGATTTACTACTTTTTAATGCGAATAATTTCAAGTAATTCTCAATATATTCAATTTCTTTTTTAATTGAAACAACTTCTTGCTCACAATCGTACAAAACGTAACGAAGCATATCGGATAAATTAATGATACTTTTTTGAGTTTTACCTGTATCTATGCCTGCTAGCGTATATATGTTGTTAAGAGAATTAAATAAAAAATGCGGATTAATTTGCGATTTAAGCAGCTTTAATTCGTTTTCCAAATTTACATTTTGGGCTTTTATAGTTTCGGCTTCTTTTTTCTTTAAATGATTAAAAACTTCCAACGCCAAAGCCAAACTAAAAGAAATTCCCAAAATTAATACATTAAACAAATAATGAGAGGGTGGCTGTCTGGGACCAGAATCGTGCGGTGGCCCAGGGGCAGGCATGTTATTAATAGCATGGGGTTCCATAGGAATTTTAAAGAACCACGTTACTATAAAGGCTAAAACCATAACACAGCAAACAGAAACTATAGTAAATAGGGCATACTTTTTTGTAAATAATAGCTTTGGCGCAAGTACAAAAATAAGTAGATAAATAAGGAGCACTTGAAATAGAAAAATTACCAAATTTTCGTTAATCCAAGTGGTGTTTAATGTTTGGTTAAACCAAATAACTAGGCCTATTACCAACCATAATGCAACCTGTACAATAAGTCTATTAAATTTATTCATAGCACAAAGTAACGTAAAATAAAATCTATGCGTAATCATTTATAGCCCAAAACCAAATGATAAATAAAGTGCTCACAGAACAATATAAGCTGTTTACTTAAAACTTATCAGCATTCATTGAAAACATCATAATGGTATTTATCTTTTATAGACTTTTACGGTCTAAATGTAAATTTAAAATATTAAAATTATGAAAATGAAAAACCTAAAATTAATTACTGCAATAGTAACTGTATCGCTATTTATAGCTTGTAAGTCATCATCGGAAACCGAAAATCAAAGCAGAAATACGCAACGTCAACGCGGCGGACAACCAAATGCAGAGCAATTAATATCTGAAATGGATGCCGATAAAGATGGTAAACTTTCGGAAGCAGAAGTAAAAGGACCATTAAAAAATGATTTCGCTACCATAGATACAAATGAAGACGGTTATTTATCGAAAAGCGAAATTGAAAACGCGCCAAAACCAGAACGACAAGGTGGAGGAGAAGGAAGACCATCAAGAGGTTAGAAATAAATTAAATAAATCACTTTTTAATTAATAACCTACAAACATGAAAAACTTAATATTAAGATATAAAGCAAACTATTTAAGCGCTCTTTTATTAGCATCGGTAACTTTTTTTACGTCATGCTCCAACACCGATAACGACGACAATGTGGAGGAAAGCACCAGCGATGATGGTATTGACACAAATTCATATATTCTTGTTGTTGATACTGGTGTAAATGGTGTGTTTTTAATAAACCATGATGGCGACGAATTAGTAGAATGGGATTTAGATGGCGAAGAATTGGGTGATGAAGCCGAACTTTTAGATGACGGTAGTTTAATTGTAGAATTAAAATCGTCTAATTCCACAATTTCATTTGGTGGTTATGGCGGTAAGTTTAAAAAAATAAATGCTGATAAAACTGTAGATTGGGAAATTTCATATTCCGATACAGATTACAGAGCACATCATGATTTTCAATACTTATCGAACGGCAATTTGCTGTTTTTAGTTTGGGAAAGAGTAACCGCTACCGAAGCCGAAGCTATGGGCTTTGAGGTAAACCAAGCAATATATCCAGAAGCAATTGTAGAGTTAAATCCGCTTACCGAAGAAATTGTGTGGGAATGGCATGCAAAAGATCATTTAGTACAAGAATACGACAGTACTAAAGAAAATTATGGCGTTGTTGTAGATAACCCAAATAAAATAAATGTTAACTATAACAGCAGTCAAACTGATGGTGACATTATGCACGCTAACGGCTTAACATTAGATGAAACAAATGATTTAATTTATGTTACCGTAAATTATTATAGCGAAGTTTGGGTAATAGACCATAGTACAACAACTGCAGAAGCAGCAACAAGCACTGGAGGAAATTATAATTTAGGAGGCGATTTGGTTTACCGTTTTGGAAACCCTTTAACGTATAACAATACAGGTGAAGTAACACTAAACCGTGTTCATTATCCTAATTTATTAGATACCGGTAATATGCTAGTGTACTCGAATAATATTTACAACGGACAATCGGCAGTTATTGAATATGAATTAAATCCGCCTTACGAATTAGTGGCAGGTCAAGATAACGAACCAACGGTTACTTGGGAGTTTACCGATAGCGATTTATATAGTTTAACAACAAGTAGTGCCGGCAGAATGAGTAACGGAAATACCTTAATTGGAGAAGGAACAGCAGGAACTATTTGGGAAGTAAGCGAAAGTGGCGAAGTGTTATGGAAAAACACAAATTTTAGTGCCATTTGGAGAACCTATCCTGTAGATATTGACGCACCAGCAGTAACAGCTTTAGGCCTTTAGCCTAACAGTTAGTTGTAATTCTAAATAAATAATGAATTACGTTTTTTATTAGTCTCAAAAGCTTCGCATTTTATTGCGGAGCTTTTTATGTTATAACTAGAAATTTTTAGTCTCAATATTAATTTGTTTTACCTCCTCAAAAATAAGTTAATAGAATGTTTATAAGTATTAATTTTACTACTTATTTAAAAATCAAACTTTCTTATTTTAGTAAATAAATTTTTTATAGATGAGGATATTACACATTACAGATTTGCATTACACAAATCAAATTGGAGGAAGAACTAAGCAAAAAAAATTGTTAGATAATTTCTTTAATGATTTAGAAAAAAATGTTAAAAAAATTGACTTTGTAATATTCTCAGGTGATTTAGTTCAGAGAGGTGATAAAATTTAAGATTTTGAATTGGCTAAAGTTAATTTTCTAGATAAAATTGTAAAAGTAGCTAAAATAAATAAAAAAAATATTTTCATATGTCCTGGAAATCATGATTTAGACCGAAGTGTGGTTTCTAAATCCTTAATAAAGTATTTGGATGAAGAAATTGACGATAATGATAAATTAAATGATTTATTTAAAAAAAATAATACTGATCTAATTAACAGTCATAGACCGTTAGAAAACTACAGGAACTTCGTAAATGCTTATTTTAAAGAATGTACTACGAGTTCTTTAGACTACGTTGAAGAAATGTATTCAACGCATGTAAGAAAAACTGATTCAGGTAAAATTGGATTCGTTTGTTTAAATACCGCATGGAGATCTGTAGGGATAAAAGATGATAATAACTTATTATACCCAATTAGTAAGGTTGATGAGGCTTTAGACAGAATAATTTCTTGTGATATAAAAATTGTTTTACATCACCATCCATTAAAAGATTTACGTCCATGGAATTTATGGAAAATTGAAGATTTACTTCACAAAAGATTTGATTTTATGTTAAGTGGTCACATTCATAAAAACAATTTGAGCCTAGACTTAACACCTAATGATGGAGTAATCAAATTAGGGTCTTCTGCTAATCTATCGTTTGGAGCAGATTCTCAAATAGGATATACTTTAATTCATTTGGATTATTCTGAAAATAACTTTAGTGTTGATTTCCGCATGTATGATATAAAAAATGAAGTTTTTTATTCATTAGATTCAAGGAAATATACTATTCCAACAAACGATGTATTTGCCAAACAAAATGAATTAAGAAAAAACATTAGAAGACGATTTTTAGAAGAACTTGATGATTCAAAATCTCTTTTTGTAGAAAATAATAGTAAAGAAAAACGCAAAGATTTATTACAATTAAGTACTAACCCCGTTCTTAAAGAAAAATCTATTTCTGAAGTTTTAAATGATGATACCAGTCACCCTGATTACCTCTGGGATAACTTTTTCAAGTTTGACCAAGATTACATTGCTTTTGGTAAAGACAAATGTGGTAAAACTATTATGCTAAAAAAAATTGAATTAGAGCTTTTAAAAGATTTTTCAGTTTATAATAAAATTCCTTTTTATATCGATCTAAAATATTGGAGCAATTCTATAAATGATTTTAATTTTTTTAAAGAATTATCAAAATATTATTTTACAAACACCAATGCTGCAACTAAACTTTTTTATGAAAAAGATTTTGTTCTATTAATAGATAATTTTCATCTTGAAGATAATAAAACGAAAGATACTCTTGAAAAAATAGTAAGTGAAAATGACAATGTGAGAGTAATAATTTGTTCTATTAGTAGCTCTTTAAATTCATTAGATGCCGCGAGATTTGATGGTCGAGATTTAAAAAAATTATACTTTCACCGATTAAGAAAAATACACATAAAGGAGTTAACTAAAAGAAATTACTCTTTTACTGAAGAGAAGGAAAGTCAGGTAGTTGAGAAAATAAATTCAATTTTTAAAAAACTTTCGATTCCTTTTAATTATTGGACGGTTTCAATATTTTTATGGGTATTTAATAAAGATGCAAATAATAAACTTCACAATGATGTTGATTTAATAAATTTATACGTAGAAAAACTTTTAGAGAAAGAACAATTAACTGTTTCTGCGTCTTCATTTACTTTTAATAACTACAAAAAATTATTAGCTCATTTTGCCTATTTTTTATTAAAAGAAAACCATAATAATTCTTACTATGCTAAGTATTCAGATATTATTGAATTCATACAAAGATATTTGGATAAAAATCCAAGATTAAGAATTGACCCAAGAGATATTTTCAATTATTTAGATTCAAAAAGTTTATTAAGAAAAAAAGATCCTGATTATTATTCATTTAGATTAAATGGTGTATTTGAATATTTTGTTGCTTATTACATGACTTTCGATGAGGTATTTCTAAATGAAGCAATTGAAGATGAAAATTTTTATTTGTCTTTTTCAAATGAGTTTGAGCTTTTTGCAGGTTTTAAGAGAGATAATGTAGAATTTTTAAATAAAATTTATGTAAAAACTAAGAAGCATTTTTCTTATTTAAACCAGGAATATAATTTAATGAGTACTTCAATAGATACTATATTAATCAGTAAAATTGTAGAAGCTGATAAATTGGGCAAACTTATTGAAAAGTATTCTAAAAAATTTCAAGATGGTTTAACTGAAATTCAACAAGATGAAATTGAAGAACAAATAAATAAAGAAATGAAGCTTGATGAAAATCATAGTGAGGTTAAAATAAAAAAAATTAATTCTCTCAATGAATCATCAAATTCATTAGAAGAAAGTTTAACAATTTTGGGAAAAGTATTTAGAAATATTGATGACATTAATGATTCTGATTTAGTTTATGAAATTTTTGATTATATAATCGATAATGCTTGTTTGTGGAGTTTTAAACTGTTAGATGAGTTCGGAGAAATGGATATTTCTGAAATAATAAAAACTGATAGCAAAGGAGAAGCTCAAGGCTTGTTAAAGCTTATTTCGAATGTTATACCTACATTAGTACAAGTAAGGTTATATGATATGCTCGGACATATTAATTTGGAAGGAATAATATTGGAAAGACTGGATAAATCAAAGTCTGATTCAAAAAACAATCAATTTAAATTATTTATTTATACTTTTTTACTTTTAGATATTAATTATTTACAACATAAAAATATTGTAGAAGATATGATATCTCTAATTAAGATTCCGATAATTAAGTATTCCTTTTTATTGAAATTAAATTATTATTTAAGTTTTAAAAACAATTTAAGTAATAACGACAAAAAAGAACTAAAAAATAATATCCAAAGCCAATATTTAAAATTTAATAATAAAACTGATGTTGGAGAAATACAAAAGGGTATGGCAAATAAATCAAAAATCAACAAAGAATAAAGATTTCGTTTGGTTCTATAGATTTTTTTGATCTTGGTGAGTACTTATATAAGCCATAATAGTGTATTTATTATGGCTTAAAATTAATAGGCTTTATTTAAATTAATTATTTCTATTACCATTGTTATTTCCATTGCCGCCATTGCCGCCATTTCCGTTTCCATTGTTATTGTTGTTGTTTCCGCCTTGTAAGTTAATAGCGTTAACCGCATCGGAAACCTCATAACCTAAACGTAAACCTTCAATAGCATCTTGCTCAATATGCACTCCTAAAGGCACACGCGAATAGGCGTTTTCCGTAGCCATTTCAGAAAAAGAAGAAAATGTTCTGGCTGTACCATTAAAGCTCAAGTTTGAAAAGCTGCTATAAGTATTATCGGTAAAATTAATGTTATCGGTATTAAAAAAATCTATAAAAATACCTGCTGCGGCTCCTGCAAAGGTTGCATGACCAGACGGATAACTTGGAAAAGCAGGGTTTACACCATCAATAAATCGGGATAAATTGGTTGTAAAATCTTCATCAATATATTCTCTAATAAAATTACTTGGGCGTTCAATATTATAAGTGTATTTATCGTCCCAAGCAGAAACGGCAGCATCATTTAAAGCTAAACCTAAACGCAATAAAAGTTCTAAAGTTTCATCGTAATCTAAATCGTATTGCTCAATTAATTGATTAGCAATAGAAAAATGTCTACCTGGAGGGCTAATCATTAAACCCTCAACATCATCTGCCCAAAACTCTGCAATCCATAATTGCTCACTGTTTGTTGTGGCTGCAGCAACTGTGGCTTGGTAAACATCATTCATTTGCTGGTAATAGTTGCTATTTGGGTTCGCGCTGTGTTGTAAAACACTGTTAAAATTAGTGCTACTCGTTTGGTTTGGCGAAATAGCAAACGTTCTAACTTCTCTCCAATAAGGAAACCACGCATTTTCGCCTTCACCAGCTTCCCAAAGTCCTTCACCAACTGGAGCAACATAGCTGTTTGGTGTTTGGTTTACAATTTGTTCTTCGGCATCATTATCTGTTTCTGCATAGGCAATTACACGTTCGGCGACGTGGGTTCCCCATTGTTGAGAATTTTCGATTTCATCATCGGTTAAACCAATGGTTAATACCGATTCCATATCATCTTGAAAGTTTGAAATACTCTGTCTTGTGCCAGCTTCTAAACTATGCATAAAGTGGTCTATAGCTATGGCATAGGCAGTATTTAAAGCTAAATTTAAGTCAACATTGTCTTCAAAATTATTATTATTAATGTTGAAATTGTTGAATCTGTTGGTGTTAGAGTTGTAATTATCCATAAATGGAACTGCGGTTTCATATCCTGTTAAATGAATATATGCTAACGATCGAGTTACAGTATTTGGTCGCATACCAACAGTATATTGATCTAAATTCACCCAAAGGTCGCTCCATTGTACAATTAAATTTGTTGTGTTGTTTGTTACATCGGCCTCTACAATGCCGGCTTCAATACTATCGTTGTTTATATCTTGAATAATGTCTTCGGATAAATCGTCACTATTACAGGCTTGAAACAAAATTATGCTTATACCTAATATAAAAATCCATTTTAAGTTTGTTCTTTTCATAATGTTGGGTTTAAAATTTAAGTCGCTCTCTTTTAATTATTGGGTTAATAAAACATGTAATTACAGCTTAAAAAATGGCTGAAAGTTGCTTGTTTATATGTATTACGAGAATGCTTAAGTTTTACCCAACCCTACTTTTTAATAAAAATGAAAAGATTTTAAAAACTTATATAAATAGTGAAAATAAAATAGGTTAATGTATTCTAAAACAGGTTGTTATAAAAATTTATTCTGTTTAAAAAAATAGATTTAATTGTAGGTTTGGTGAAAACCGACTTGCTTTTCTGAAGTTATTATCGGAAGTATTTTGAAAAACATTTACAATATTATCCTGATTGTAAACATTTAAAATAGATAAGCCTAAAACAGATTTAATGCCTGACGCTGGTTTGAAGGTATATGAAGCAGAAAAATCGAGTTGATGTAAAGCATCAAATCTATCTCTAAAATCGATGTTAGCGTTATTGCTATCGGTTTCGTCGGGATAAATAATGGGCATTCCAGAAAAATAACCCCAAGTTATTGCAAATTTCCATTGCTTTAAGGTGAGCAATCCTGTTAAATTTACAATGTGAGTTTGGTCGTAAAACGCTGTGGTGCTAACGCCATTAAAATCTGTTTCGGTTCGGCTAAGGGCATAACTTACCCAAGTTTCAAAATTACTCCAACGGCGTTTAACAAATAAATTGCCTCCGTTACTGGTTAATTTGCCTTGTTCGTTATCGGTTTTATTGGTTATATCTGTTGTTTTTTTATGATACAATTCTAAATCGAATAACCATTTAGAGTTTTCAAAAACACCACCAACCATGGCTTGCGTGCCTTTTAAGGGATTAATGTCTTCTTTAGGCAAATACCAAAGCTGATTAGTTATATTAAAATCGTCGAAATCGTTTGTAAACTTTTTTTGAATAAATTGATTTGAAGTACCAAATGAAGATTTTAAATACCAACGATTATCGAGTTTATAACTCGCTAAAATCCTTGGGTTTACATACAATTTTTTTAAAGGTACGTAGTAATTATTATGAATGCCTAAAGTTAAAATTAATTTCTCTTTCCAATTTTTTTGAAGCGAAAAATAATTAGAATGAACAACTGCATTTTGTTTTCTTTCGGTGTTTATTTCGTTTTCTTCTTCTAATTCGTTACTAATAATGGTGTGTTCGGTTAAAGTATACCCTCCTTCAAATTGTAAATTATTATTATGGTTGTAAATAGCTTCAGTAATTAATCGTGTATCTTTTATGGTGTTATCGTATTTTTGATAGCTGGAACGTTGCTCTAAAACAAAGCCTTCGCTTTCGCTATATACATTCATTTTCGATTTGCTTAATCTAACTTCTGTAGTCCATTTTTCAGAAAAATTAGCCTTCCATTTACCAGTAATTCCCCAATTGTCGAGTTCTAAATCTCTGTAATCTATTTGGTTACTATTATCGTTACTATCAACTTGCGCATACAAGCTGTTTTGTATGTTTATAAAGCTTAATGTAGCGCTATGTTTATTGTTAATTTTATAATTTAATTTGGCGTTCATATCTAAAAACCCCATGTCAAAATCATCAGAACTATTTATTTCGTCAGAAACGGTTTCTAATTTACTTCCTTGAAAAATAAGCTCGGAAATGGCAGTTAGTTTAGGCGTGTTAAACCGCGGGTAACTAGACCTAAACGCAGCAAGTAACGATAATTTATCCTTTAAAAGTTTTGTGTTAATTGTTGCTCCAGCAAAAATGGTGTTTAAAGCTACTTCGTAGTTGTTTTTTTCTGGAATTTTAGTGTCTGTAGTCATGTTTATAAGCCCGCCAACACGACCGCCCCATTTAACAGGTAACATATTGCGCTGCACTTCAATATTCGAAATAATTGAAGCGTTGTAAGGCGAAATAGCACCAAAAAAATGTCCAGAATGGTAAATGGGTATATCATCAATTTGCACTAAGTTTTGGTCGTAAGTACTACCTCGAAAATTTAAATTTCCAGATTTTCCACTAGGTGAATGTATTCCAGGAGCATTGTTTAAAACATTAAAAACATCACCATCGGTTTCACCAGCCAATAAGCCTAAAATTTCTGTGTTAATTTGTAGACTATGGTCTCTAATCCTAGAATCAATACCACTTGTTAAATAACTTTTTAGCAAAACTTGACTCAAGCTAATTTGCTGTTTGTAAAGTTTTATTGTTTTGGCTTTTTGTAAATCTTTTACTTGTAAACGGACTGTTTTATAAAAATTGGAGTAAAAATGAATAGAATCTAAAGGAAAAACATTGTTTATTGTAAAAATACCTTGTTCTTCGTGTACTACTTTATGCGCTTCATTATTTATTTGATACTGCAAAGACATTGCGCTTTCGTTGGTTTCAACATCAATAGCTTTAAAAATTAAAGTATCTCTATTCGGGATGATAGTAAAGAATTTACCATCGTTACTCGTAATGGTTACAGGAATTTTTTGCTGAATGACTTCAAGGCAATTTGAAATACTATAGCAGGTAATGTTTTTATTAATTAACAGTGTATCAAAAAAAGTATGATTATATGAGAAATGCACATCAAATTTACGTTCTAATTCCGAAAGTTTATCTGATAACTTTACTGTATTTCCTGTTTGTGAAAAGCTAAAATTTAAAGCCCAAAAACAGAAAAATACGAGGGAATATTTGTTAGAAGCAAAATTCAGTTTCATACAAACTAGTCTACAATTATCGTTTTTCCGCTTATTTTATAGTTAATTTCCATAGATGAAAACAAGGTTTGTAAAGCGGTATTTAAATCGTTATGAGGCACGGTTCCCGTAAACTGTAAGTTATTATAGGTTTCTGGAAGTTCAATATTTATGTCGTAATACTTTTCTAAATCAGTAACAACTTGTAATAATTTAGTCTCGAAATATTTACTGAAACCATCGAGCCACTCTGGGTTTTTAGCATTGTGCGTTGTATGCACTAGTTTATTTGCTTTGGCTATGGCAGCATGACCTTTAGTTAAAATTTCGGCATCGCTATTATAAGTAACTTTTACTTTGCCTTCGTAACATTTGACTTCAAAAATGGTATTATTAGCATTTACATTAAATTGTGTACCTAAAACTTGAATACTCCCAGAATTAGTAATTACGTTAAAAACTTCGCCTTTGGCAACATTGAAAAAAGCTTGACCAGTTAATTGAATATTTCGGTTGTTTTCCCAATCCTTTTCTTTAAATGAAATACTTGATAAAGCATCCATTTTAACAACAGAACCATCGGGTAAATTAATGGTTTTTGTTTCTGCAACATCAGTTTTAAAGGTGGTTCCGGCATTAATAAAGTAATTAAAGGTAATATATCCGGCGGTTAATAACACAACAATAGCCGCAGCCACTTTTAACCAAGGCGTAAATTTATTTTGTTTTGTTGGAGCAGGGGAGATTACCAGTTTTTTACGCTTGTTAAGATCAGCTAAACCACTTTCAACATCAAATTTTTCAACTTGCCAGGTGTCAATATCATCGAGAACAACTTTTAAGTCATTTAATTCACCGTTAGATTCTAGCTCATTTTTTTCGTTATCATCTAAACGATTATCAAGCCATCGCGCCAGTATATTATCTTTACTAAATTTATCGCCCACCGGTATATTTTTTATCTAATTATATCTGTTTTAAAAACTATTTTTCTTGAACTTAAATTTTGCGTTTTTGCAGTTCGGTTATTTCTTTTAGCTTAAGTAAAGCTTTAGAAATTCTATTTTCCACTGCCGTCTGGCTAATCTCTAGCCTATTAGCTATTTCTTTAAAAGTAAGCTTTTCTATTCTGTTTAATAAAAATGCCTCTCGTTGTTTTTCTGGTAACGCAGAAATGGTTGCTTCTATTTTTTGTTTAAATTCTTTGGTTCTTAAATGAAAATAAGGATCTTCAATATCTGAGGTTTCAATGTGATTTTTCTCAAATTTCAAGGCTACTTTTTGTTGTCGCAACGAATCTATAAACATATTTTTAGCTATGGTATAAAGAAAGCCAACCGCTTTCTCGTAAATTACACTGTTGCATTTAGCCCATAACTTAATAAACGATTCTTGAACAATATCTTCAGCCTGTTTTAAATTACCAAATTTAAAATACAAATGATTTCTTAAGCTCTCAGCATGTTTTAGGTACAAATTATTATAAACATCTTCATCGCAAACAGAGAAGGATTGATTCATTATGACTTATTATTTAATTGTAAAGATAAAATAAATTTAGCGGAGCATTTTTATTTTATAAAAACATTAAACAATAGGCTATTCTGTAATAAACGGATCGGAAAATTTTTCGTCGTTAATAAACACATCATCTGTGAGGGTAATTAAAAAGTCTACAAGTGCTTGTTTATCGGCATCCGATAAGTTTAAACGACGTACGTTATTGCCCTGTGTTAATCGGTTATCGAGGTTTGGGTTATTTTGTACTCCGCTATTGTAATGCTCAATTACCTCTTCAAGTGTTTCAAAACGCCCATCATGCATATAAGGTCCGGTTAATTCAATATTTCGTAAAGACGGTACTTTAAATTCTCCTAGGTCGTTATTGTTTCCTGTAATTCCGCCAACACCTTCATCGGTAATCGTGGCATCTAAACCGTTGTTTCTAGCTTGGTCGCCAACAAAAACATTGGTGGCATGACAATCGAAACAACGGGTTTGGTTACTTAAAAACAGCTGTTTTCCGCGGTTTTCGGACGCTGTAAAATTGGCGAAATTATTATTTATGTTGTTGCTTTGTGCCATACCTTCATCGAATTTAGATTGGTACGACACCATAGATCGAATAAATTGCGACACCGCTAAAGCAATACGATTGCTTGTAATATTACTATCACCAAAAGCATTTTCAAATAATACTTCATAGTAATCTATTTGAGCCAATTTGGTTTCAAGTTCAGGCAATGTCATACCCATTTCAACTAAATCTTGAATAGGTATTAAAATTTGTTCTTCCAGAGAATCTGCTCGTTCATCCCAAAAGAAGCGGCCATTTTCATAAAATCTTGCATTGGCTAAACCCATGGAATTTCTAGATGTAAAATTGCCATCGAAACCCGTACTCAAAGGATTAGGATCGGAAAAACCATTTTCTTGAATATGGCAAGAGGCACAAGAAATACTGTTATTTGCCGATAAGTTTTTATCGTAAAACAAAACACGCCCAAGGGTTGCACCATTATTGGTAATTTGGTTGTTGTTTGGTGTGTTGTCTTCATTTTGCACATCATTATCTAAAAAATAGTTGGGCAATGCAATATTTGCATAGTTAAATGGTGTGTTGGGTAAATTAAGTTCCGATAAATCGGGTGTTGTGGTGTCTGTGTCTTCTAACTCATCCATTGTAACATTAGTAATATCACTGTATTCTTCTTCACTACAAGACATTAAAAAAAATAAGATTAAGAACATTTGGGCAATACGTTGTTTCATTTAAATAGTTTTTTTGTTTTGAATAATGTTTTCTCGCGCCTTCTGTGTGCGTTTGTAATTATTACGTGTCGCACATAATTTTACCCAACATGATATATGTTAAAATTTAATTATTAAGATTAATTATTGAATTAGATGGAAATTAATAAGGTTCTCAGTAATTCACTTAACTATTTGTTTACTAGTGTTTTTAGGTGTTTTTGCCATTTTGATTTTTGTATTTGTAGAGCAGTCCAAACAAAGATGACTATTTTGAAGTTTTTATACTTACAAGAAAAACTACGGTAAAATAGTTACCCGTAAAACAATGCATGATGAAATTTAGTCGCGTTCCATTTTTAGCGAATTATTACCAAAAATGTTTAAAAGTTAAATATCAAATTAAATTACTTTTTGTAATATTTTTTCTATAATTTAGAAGAAATTAAGCTACAAATAGTGACTAGAATTATTAACATATTATTTATTAAACAAAGCCGATTTTGCTTTATCGTTGCCTTGTTGTTTTTAATTGTTAACCCTCTATTTGGTCAAGAAAAAATAAAAGATTCTTTAGAAGCGCAATTAATTCATGCTTATAATTTAAGTATGGAAAGCAAAGTTTCTGATGCTTTACAGATTTGCAAAGAAGTGCTTAATTACGAAAAAAAGCATAAAAACGATACCATAAAAGCTGTTACTTATAGCATCATGGGTACATCACATTATTTAATAGATAATGACTCTACGGCACTAAAATATTACCAAAAATCGCTTGAAATTAACAAGGCATTGGGTTTAGATCTAAGAGTAATTAATGGAATAAACAATGTAGGAATTGCCTATGCAAGGCTAGGAGCGTACCAAAAATCTATAGATTATTACCAAGAGGCTGCAGATTTAGCCATAAAAATAGAAGCTTATAAGCACGCTATTCATCCGCTGTACAATGTTGGAGATTATTATATCGAGCAGTTAAAGCAGCCTAAAAAAGGTTTAGAGTATATTAAAAAAGCCGAATATTATTATTACAATAAATCGAATATAGAAGAAGATATTTTAATGAAAGTTGATATTTTATCGGCCTACGGGGAAGGGTACTTTTTATTAAAAGATTATATAACTGCAGAACGCTATTTAGATGAAGCCATTGAAGCTGCTAAGGAAAACAATTATTTATCTGAGTTAAAAAAAATATACAGTATAAAAACTCAAATTTTAAATAAGCAGCATAGATATCAAGAAGCAAATACTATTTTATATAGCATGATGCAAGTAAATGATTCTATATTAAAAAACGAAAAGTTTGATATAGCACAAGAAATGCTGGCTAAATTTGAAGTTGCAGAAAATGAAGAAAAACTGCGACACATAGAACAAGAAAAGCAACTACAAGCTTCAACAATAAAAAAAATTAGTGAATATAATATTGCTTTCACTATTTTAATTGTATTGCTATTACTGGCTTTAATTTTTATTTTTCTGAAATTAAAACAATTAAAAATAGCTAAAGAAAAAGCCCAACAATTATCTCGTGCAAAAAGCGATTTTTACTCAGAAATAAGTCACGAATTGCGAACACCTTTATATGCTGTAATCGAAATTTCAAATATTTTATTGAAAGAAAATTTAAATGACGATAATCGTGTTTATTTAGAGTCGTTAAAATTTTCTGGAGACCATTTATTATCATTAATTAATAATGTTTTAGAATTAAATAAAATTGAAGCTGGAAAAAGCACTATTGAAGAAATAGAGTTTTCGCCAAAACAACTTGTTACTAATATTATTGAATCGCTAGAATTTGCCATAAGCGATACCGAAAACACTATAGAGTTAGAATACGACGATACTATACCAGAAAAGCTTTTAGGCGATTCGTTAAAGCTTTCTCAAATTTTTATAAACTTAATTACAAACGCCATTAAGTTTACAAACAAAGGCGTAATAAAAGTTGTTTTAAATAATGAGTTAATTACCGAAGACGGTAAAATATGTAATTTATACGTAGGCGTAAAAGATAGTGGTGTTGGTATATCTTTAAAAAACCAAAAGAAAATATTTAGCGACTTTTATCAAGAACATGCAAAAACCGATAAATCCTACCGAGGTACTGGTTTAGGGTTATCTATTGTAAAACGTCAGTTACAGTTAATGGGTAGCGAAATAAAAATTAAAAGTGTTATAAATAAAGGCTCAACATTTTATTTTACAATTCCCATAAAAATTCCAACAGCCGAAACCAAAGTTAAATTATTAACCAATAAAGCAGATTTACTTAAAGGCAATACGTTTTTAGTGGTAGACGATAATAATATTAACCAATTAATTACTAAAAAAATATTGTTGCAATTAGAGTTGGAGTGCGATGTTGTAGATTCTGGTCCCAAAGCTATTGAAGCAGCACAAAAAAAGGATTACAACTGTATTTTAATGGATTTAAATATGCCTGAAATGAATGGTTACCAAGCTACAGAAAAAATAAGGCAATTTAACACAAGCTCAACAATAATAGCGCTAACTGCATACGCATCAGATGATGTTAAAAATAGAATTTTAAATTCTAAAATGGATGGTTTTATACAAAAGCCATTTTTTATAGACGATTTTATATCAACCATACAAAAAGGACTCGAATTAAGGCAACAATTAGTTAACAAAGAGATTAGTTAGTTTTTGCAACGTTTTGATTAAAAGCGAAAGTCCGTTCTTCTTGACAGTTTCTTTAAAAAAGATAATTCTCAAAAGTTTCTTTTAATACAATTAATGGAACACTTTTTACACTAAAACGACGATAGGAGAGTAGTGGAATGTGTGTGAAATGGCTTATATTTGGATATACAATAATATATCTAAAAATGATAGATAATTTAAGGCAAGAATTTATACAAGAGGCATTAGCTGCTCCAAAATTATTTAAGGATTTAGCAAAAGTAGAGCAATATATTGCAGAAAGTTATAAAACAAGAGCACTAATTGAATTGATACAAAATGCAGATGATGCAGGTGCTTCAAAATTTGGAATACATAGCTTTAGTAATGGTTTTGTTGTTGGAAATAATGGAAAACCATTTACAATTAGTGATGTAGAAGCATTGTGTAGAAGTGGCTCATCAAACAAATATAGAGGTGGAGAAACTATAGGATATAGAGGTATTGGATTTAAATCTGTAGTTAATATTGCCAATGTAGTAAATATTATAAGTGGAGATTTTAAGTTCAGTTTTGATAGAAAAAAAACAATTAAAGCTTTAGGTAGAGATATTGATGTTCCGTTAATTAGAATACCTCATACCTTTAATGAGGAAGATATTAAATTAGAAAATGAAGTAAAAGAAATTATTAGCAAATTTAATTATAAAACTGCTTTTGTTTTTGGTAATGTTATTGAAGCAATTTCTAAAGATGAGCTAAATGAACTTGATAAAAGTTCTTTATTGTTCTTAAATAATTTGAATGAAGTACATGTTAATTATAGGGATATTCAAAGAAACATATTTGTTAAACATAATTTTGATAAAAACAACAACACAGTACAATTAATTGAAAATGAATCTATTGAAGAATGGCTAATTGAACAACTAGAGAATAATAATATAGATTTAGTCGCCTTTAAAATAGAGAATAATAGCATTATACCTGCATCAAATGAACAATCAGTAATGCATTCATTTACACCTACAAAAGAATTTGTTGGGGCTTTTATTAAGATTAATGGAGACTATACAACAGATCCTTCTCGAAAAACAGTCGATATGGATGATTTATCAAAAAAATCATTTAATAATGCTGTTAATATTATAGTGAATAATATTAAAGAAATATTCAGAGGAGATATGAGTAAACAAGGCTTTTTTACTCCCTTTATAAATATACAAACAACAGAATCAACTAGATTTAAAAATTTACTGTTTAAATCTTTAGAAGTCAAAATAACAACTTTTATTGATAATTTAAGAATTAAGCCCGAATGGATAAATTTTGAAGATTATGAACTAATTTGTAGTAATGAAATTAATTCCATAAGTAGAAATTTAATTTCTGCATATCCAGAAATCTTTACTTTTTTTAAAGCTTTAAATACAAAGACATTGAATATCAACGATATTTTAAAGCATTTAAATAATGTAAACTTATCTGTAATTGGTTATGCTGAAATATTTTCAAAGATAATTGTTCAATGGAGATATGATTTAGATTTAAACAAGATAAACCAATTAAAAACAATAAGAATATTTCCTTCAGATAAAGGTATTCTAAATGCAGAACAACTTAATAATTCAAACGAGTTAGATAATGATTTTATTAATTATTTAAATAACAATATTGATGTTGCTGATTTATTGCTGTTTTTTAAGAAGTTAGGAATTGAGGTCAATCAAAATATTGAGAGAAAAACTAATGAAATATTTGAATTAAATAAAACTGCAAAAGAAAGTCCACTAAAGAATACTCAATCAACATTTAAAGTACCTCCAGCAATAAAAAAATGGAGAAGTTCTGAAAAAAATGCATTAGAATATTTAAAAGCATTAAATGTTGCATTATCTGTAAAAGATGTAACAGAAGCTAATTTAGGTTATGATTTAGAAATTATGTTGCACAATGGCAAAAGGATATATATAGAAGTTAAAAGTGTTAATACATTTACAGAACCTTTTAAAATATCTAACAATGAATATTCAAGTGCACATAATTATGGCTCGGATTATTTTATAGCTCTTGTTGTCAATAATGATGATTTTAAAATAAGATTTCTACAAAATCCAATAAAATCTTTAAACTTTGAAAAAAAATGTGAACGTTGGTCTTGGTTTTGTGGTGAATATATAGACGAATTACAACAAGTTAACCAAATTATACAATAATAAAATATGGTTCCAATAACAGAAGCAATTAATAGTGGTTTATGGCTTTATTGTGAATATGAAGGCTATAACGAAATTATTAAATTTAGAATAAAAATTAATTCATTTAGAAAGTTAAACCTATCTGAAATAGATAATCCCGATAAAATAGAGATGTTAGATAGTGATGCTAATCTTATGCTAATGGAAGTTGATGTTGTAAATCTTGTTAAAGAAACCAAAAACTCAGATAAGTTAGTTGGGAATTTAATATTAACTGATCAAGATGAATTTAATTTTCCTATTTTTTCTGATGTGCATTTATGTTGGGGTTCAAATTTTGCTAAAAAATCAAGGTTAAATAGATTTTTTTCAGAACAATTAATTCCAAAGATAAAAACAAAAGGCTCTTTAATTTTTCAATTACCAGACGATGATGATGCAGTATATACTATTGGAGTCAAAAATAATGGTATAGTTCAAGAAGTTTAAAAATGTCAAGTAAATTTAATATAGACTCTTTTGAAAAACTTACAGAAGCTGCAAACTTTTATATTGAAGAATCCTTTAAGTATATTAATGATATTTTTACTAAAGATTTAGAAAAGTTAATACTTTCTGAACAACTAAAAAATGTAGAATTTAGTGAAGAAGATTTAAAATATATAGAGGAAGCAAATATTCCGAAAGAAACTATACCATATTTAAGAAGTGAAAAAAGATTAGTTCAATTTCTTTCAATAGAAGCATTAAAAAAAATTGCAAAAGCACATAAAGATACTAAAGATATTGCCTCTAATAATAATAAAAAAAGAATTCCAAAAAAACACATAATAAACTGTATTCAAATATTAGGACATATTTCAAATTTAGCTTTGTTTTTAGAAGCACTTACTAATCGTCACTTATTGTTTTTAAATCATAATGGTATCATTGATAATTTTGTGTATAACCAATTATCAGAAGGGAAAATTCTCAATATTATAATTTTTATATGCAGAGATGAATTAAAAAATGGAAATATTAAGATAGATTTTATTAAACACTTGTTTATGCATAGAAATAAAGTTGTTCATCATACTCCAAAAAATGCTAATGAATTAAAAGTAAAAATTGAAGACTTATTTCAAATATGGAATCAAGTCATTAAACTTATTCTATTTTATGAGAAAAATGAAAAGTTTAATGAAAATAAATTTTCACACAAAATTAAATTAGAGAAAGAGATTATCGAAGATACTTGGTTTAATTAATTAACTAAATTTTCATTTTGACCTCATAAAATTTTGGTTCAAACAATAGGTGAGTGGAGCGACCATATTTTAGTGGTTTAGTTATAAATTTACTTGGTATTTCTTTGTTTTATACCATTTTATCTTGTAATCTTGGTTATTTACAATGTTTCCTAAGATATAGTGTAATGAACCGTTAATTGTTTACAAAGTTTTATGCAGTCTTGATTTTTTTGTTTCTTTTTTTTAGTAAGAAAAAAAGATAAATAAAGAACAGTTTCTATTTTACATAATATTAGAAGTGCCAATTGAAAGAATATTGCTAATGCAAGTGAGAATAAAGCAAGTGTACAGAAATTTTTAAGCTTTGATTTTATTAAACAATCGAGCGTTTGGTAGCGGCAATTTTACATAAAGGCAAATTATAGCTACAAATGATTTCTTTTTAAGATATAATTCCAAATCCACGAGAATTGAATATTTCAAATTTTCTTGACCCAAGTACAGAATATCGTAAAGAATATATACAATTTCTAGGATATTCTACATAATATAGAATTATAGGTTACAAATAGATATACCATTTATAAACTAAATAATAACTTTTGTAATATAATTTATATTATGTAAAATAGAAAATTTCAAATACCACTATTCCAGAATAAAAAAGAATTATAATTAATCTATATGTAAAACCATAAACTAAATGTAATTTTGTTTTAAAATTACAAACATGTTTTCATTTAAAAATATATTTCGTTTAGTGGCGTTTTTAGAAGGCGTTTCATACATTTTATTATTATTTATTGCTACACCAATAAAATACATATCTGGAAATCCTGAATATGTAAAACTTTTAGGGATGCCTCATGGTATTTTATTTATGCTTTATGTGGTTTTTGCCATCATGCTTAAAAAAGATTATAACTGGACGAACAAACAATTATTTATTGTTCTTATTGCTTCCGTAATTCCTTTTGGTACGTTCTACATCGATTTTAAATACTTGAAAACAGTAACAAAATAATGACTTCTTTCAGACATTTTTTTTACGATATTTTAGTAGCTAATGGCATTTCCGAGAATGCTGCTTCTTACCTAAATATGTTTATTTTACTATTGGTTTTAATAGTTGTTGTTGCTATTACAGATTATGTTTTAAAACGTATTTTAATAGTATCGTTTAATAAATTTGCAACGCAGTCTAAAACCAATTTCGACGATTTACTTATCACCAATAAAGTACCTAGAAATGTAGCGCATATTATTCCTTTAATAATAACAATACAATACTTTCCGGTGGTATTTTCAGATTTTCCAAATTTTGAAGCGCCTGTAGAAAAAGCTTTAAAAGTTTTTGGTATTGTTTTGGTTTTATGGATTGCGCGAAGCCTGTTAAACTCCATAAAAGATTATTTAAAAACCTTACCACGTTTTAAAGACAAACCAATTGCAAGTTACATACAAGTATTCATGATTTTTGCTTGGTTAGCTGGAATTATGTCTGCTATTGCCATTGTAACTGGTATCCCGTTTTTACAATTTTTAACTGGTTTAGGTGCTATTTCGGCAGTTATTTTATTGGTTTTTAAAGATACTATTTTAGGTTTTGTAGCTAGTATTCAGGTTTCTATAAACGACATGGTTCGTATTGGCGACTGGATTACTTTTGAAAAATATGGTGCCGATGGTGATGTTATAGAAATTACACTGGCAACTGTAAAAGTGCAAAACTTCGATAAAACCATTACCACCATTCCTACCTATGCCCTAATTTCCGATTCGTTTAAAAACTGGCGAGGCATGACGAGCTCTGGTGGACGACGCATAAAACGCGCGCTCATTTTAAAACAAACTAGTATTAACTATTTAAACGATGCTGAAGTTGAAAGCTTAAAAAAAATACAGCTAATCACCGATTATTTGGTGCAGCGTCAAGACGATATTAATCAGTTTAATAGCTCTAAAAATATTGATAAATCGGTTTTAATTAACGGAAGAAATCTTACGAATTTAGGTGTTTTTAGGAAGTATGTTGATGCTTATTTAAATCAGCATTCTGCAATTAATAAAGATATGACCATTATGGTCCGCCAATTAGCACCAACTACTCAAGGTATTCCTTTAGAAATTTACGCCTTTAGTTCAGATAAACGTTGGGCAAATTACGAATATATTATGGCCGATATTTTCGATCATTTAATAGCGGCACTACCCTATTTTAATTTAGAGGTTTTTGAGTTGCCTTCCAGTTTTAAATAATGTTCTCGATACAATTCCTCGTACCTCGTAATCACTCGAACTGACGTTATTTTAAGCTCAAAAGTTATCAAAATCGTCACTTCGAGTGAATTTATGCAGCCAAAGCGAAGTAAATTAGTATCGAGAAGCATCTTTAGTTTTTATTTATTAATTAAATACGTTCTCGATACAATTCCTCGTACCTCGTAATCACTCGAACTGACGATACGTTAAGTTCAAAAGTTATCAAAATCGTCCATTCGAGTGAATTTACGCAGCCAAAGCGAAGTAAATTAGTATCGAGAAGCTTTTTTAGTTTTTTACTAATAGGTAAATACGTTCTCGATACAATTCCTCGTGCCTCAAAAGCACTCGAATTGACGTTACGCTAAATTTAAAAGTGATAAATCTATAAAATAAAAAGACTATCTAAAATTAAGTATAGATAGTCTTTTATATTACAATGCGATGAATATATTATTTACTTAGCTCCCCACTCTTTTAAAGATTCCTCATTCATTTTTACATAATCGGCGTTTCCTGCTTTTTTAGCTCCTTCTAAAGATAGTTTAGCAGCTTCAATAGCTCCTTTTTTATCGCCGGCTTTAGCATAAATTAAAGCTTTACGTCTTAAAAACCAAAACGGTGTTTTGTCACCCGTTTTTTCAACAGCTTTATCTATCCATTCTTTAGCTTTACTAATATCTTTCCCTTCATTTAAATAATATTGCGCTGCTAATTGATAATCGTTAGCACTTGGGCCAGCCATAACGGCTTCAATACTTTTTTCTACAGCTGCATCGGTTGGAACTCCAAGATTCACAGAAACATAAGTTTTCTCCCAAAGAAACTCCAAAGTTGCACTACTATTGCGCAAACTATTTAAATCAATAGTAAACGTTTCTACATTAAATGGTATAGGATAAACTTTACCAGTAACCTTTAAAGCTACCTTATCGGCATCTAACTCTGCTGGCGCACCACCTGCATTATATTCAGTATAAAAAATAATGTCCCAACTGTCTTTATTAGGTACAGACAAAATTGCATAAGTTCCAGCCTTTAATGGTTGTTCTGCAATAGTTACATCTGTACTAAAAGTAATTTTAGTTCTAGCATTTGCACCTGTACGCCAAAGTTTCCCGTAAGGCACTACATTACCAAAAATACTTCTGTCTTTTACTCCTGGTCTAGAATATTCTATGGTTACATCTGTTAAACCTACTTTTTGCTCTAGTTTACTAAACGGACTAGGAGCCGGTGTTTTAATTTGTGCGTTGGTTCCAATACTAAAGGCAATAGCAAGTAACGCTAGTAATAGTTTTTTCATTTTTTAGTTCAATTTTAATGTTAAAGTATCTTCCATAAAATTACACATACACAGGTTTGAAAATGTTAACAAAAGCCTAAAATATTGTTTCAATTACTCAATTTCATTCTTCATTAAACTAATTTTGTTTAACTTTTATGGTAATAAATTAAACAATTTGTATATTTGTATAAAATCAATGTTATGGCAAAAAAGAAAACAATAAATAAAAATGATATCATATCACTTTACATGGATTATGTTTTAGAGCATAACGAAAACCCTAAAACCATTTATGCTTTTTGTAAAGCCAATAGTTTTAATGAAAGTGATTTTTACAACTACTTTGCTTCATTTGAAGCGATTGAAAAAGGTGTTTTTGAAGCTTTTTACACTAATACAATAAATATTTTAGATAAAAGTGATGATTACAAAAATTTTGATGCAAGAAACAAACTATTAAGTTTCTATTTCACGTTTTTCGAAATATTAACTAGCAATCGCAGTTACGTAGTTTATGTTTTAAACGATTATAAGAATAAAATGAAAGGCTTAAAAAAGTTAATGCCTTTAAAAAAACATTTTACGCACTACATACAAAGTTTAAATATTGAAACTTTAGACTTCAAGCAGGAAAAGCTTGAAAAATTAAAAAACAAAACCTTAGAGGAATCTGCTTGGGTACAACTTATTTTAACCATAGAGTTTTGGTTAAACGATACTTCTTCAGCTTTTGAAAAAACAGATATTTTTATTGAAAAATCTGTTAACACTAGCTTTGATGTATTAAACGTTTCGCCCTTAAAAAGCGTAGTAGATTTTGGTAAATTCTTGTATAAAGAAAAATTTCAATTTAACAACTAAAGCCTTATGAATACCATAGATAAAATACCTACTTCAAAAATACAACGTGCCACAAAATTGGTTTCTACAGGAGCGAAAGTTGGCGTTAATTATTTAAAATATTACGGAGATAAAATAGTGTCATCTGAAGCTGATGCTAAAGAGCGACTCAATAAAAATAATGC
Organism: Neotamlana sargassicola; assembly: GCF_020523965.1. Classification (GTDB taxonomy): domain Bacteria; phylum Bacteroidota; class Bacteroidia; order Flavobacteriales; family Flavobacteriaceae; genus Neotamlana; species Neotamlana sargassicola. Next base: position 360,249 of record NZ_JAJAPX010000003.1, read on the forward strand.
TTCAGATATTTATGATGGTTTAAAACAGTTAAAAGGTAGTGCTTTAAAAGTGGCACAAATGCTTAGCATGGAAAAAAGCATTTTACCACAGGCCTATGTTGAAAAATTTTCGTTATCACAATTTTCTGTACCACCATTATCGCCTCCTCTAGTTATAAAAACATTTAAAAAATATTTTGGCAAATCGCCAGACGAATTATACGATACTTTTAATGCAACTTCTGTAAACGCTGCTAGTATTGGCCAAGTGCATACTGCAGTTAAAGATGGGAAAAAACTTGCTGTGAAAATTCAATATCCAGGAGTTGCAGAAAGTATTGCTACAGATTTGGCTATGGTTAAACCTATTGCCATGAGCATGTTTAATATTAAAGGTAAAGATTCCGATAAATATTTTAAAGAAGTTGAAAACAAATTAGTTGAAGAAACTAATTACGTTCTTGAAATTAAACAAAGTCAAGAAATGGCTTCTGCTTGTGCCAATATTCCGAACTTAAAATTCCCTGATTATTATCCAGAATTATCTACAGACCGTATAATTACAATGGACTATATGGAGGGCGAACATTTATCTGAATTTACTGCCAAAAACACCAATAAAAATCTATCAAATACTATAGGGCAAGCTTTATGGGATTTTTACATGTTTCAAATTCACAAGCTAAAAAAAGTACATGCCGATCCTCATCCTGGAAATTTTTTAATTTCAAAAAACGGAGAACTAATCGCTTTAGACTTTGGTTGTATTAAACATATTCCACTAGATTTTTATGTACCATATTTTGAACTAGCAAAAAAGGAAAACATTGAAAATAGAGCTCTTTTTCAAGAAAAACTTTACGAATTAGAAATCATAAAACATGAAGATACTCTTGAAGAAAAACAGTTTTTCACAGCCATGTTTCATGAAATGCTAAGTTTATTTACACAACCTTTTCAAGTAGAAAATTTTGATTTTTCTGATGCTAATTTCTTTGGTAAAATAGCTGAATTAGGCGAAAAATACTCTAAAAACACCGAGTTGCGCAAAATGAATGGTAATCGAGGTTCAAAACACTTTATCTACATTAACCGTACATTTTTTGGACTGTATAATTTAATGTTCGATTTAAAAGCTGAAAACATTAAGATTAATAATTATTTGAGTTTGTAATGATTCATTATAAAAAAACAGACATAGAAAAACTACCTCATATTTATAAAATAAACCTTATAAATAGTTGTTCTGGATATAAATCGGCTAATTTAATAGGCACAAAATCTTCAGAAAACATTAATAATGTTGCTGTATTTAGCTCTGTAACTCACTTAGGTTCTGCTCCTGCCCTTTTAGGTTTTTTTTTACGTCCAACAACGGTTCCTAGAGACACCTACGCAAATATTAAAGAAACTGGGGTTTACACCATAAATCACATTTATAAAGATATTATAGAAGATGCACACCATACTTCTGCTAAATATGATGCATCGATTTCAGAATTCAATATAACTGCTTTACAACCTGAAGAAAAAAACAAGTTTCACGCGCCTTTTGTAAAAGGTTCACCTGTACAAATAGGTTTGAAATTTGTTGAAGAATATCACATAAAAGCAAATGATACTTTACTTATAGTTGGTGAAATTATAGATTTATACATTAACAATAATTTACAAGAAATTGATGGCTTTGTAAACCTTAGCAACGGTGAAGTTGCAGCTATTAATGGTCTTGATGGTTACGCTGTTGCAGATAAAAACAAACGCTTTTCTTACCAACGCCCTAAACACTAATACTCATGAAAATACTTGTTACTGGTGCAACGGGCTATATTGGCAAACGATTAATTCCTTTTTTAGTTAATAAAGGACACCATGTAATTTGTGTTGTTAGAGATAAACTACGCGCAGAAAAGTATTTTTTTGAAGAAGATTTAATATCTGTTGTTGAAGCAGATTTTTTAAAACCTGAAACTTTAGCAAACATTCCTGAAGACATTGATGTGGCTTACTATTTAATACACTCTATGTCTAATTCTTCAAAAAATTTTCAATCTTTAGAAGAAAAATGTGCTGTTAATTTTAAAAACCGTTTAGAGCAAACAAATACAAAACAAGTTATTTATTTAAGCGGCATAACAAACGAAGAACAACTCTCTAAACATCTTTTATCAAGAAAGAATGTTGAAGAAATATTACAATCCGAAGTATATGCTTTAACCATTTTTAAAGCGGGAATAATTGTGGGCAGCGGTAGTTCGTCATTCGAAATTATTAGAGATTTAGTAGAAAAACTACCGTTTATGATTGCCCCAAAATGGTTAAATACTAAAACACAGCCTATTGCTGTACGCGATGTTTTAAATTTTCTGTTTAAAGCAGCTGGAAAACGTAGTTTATTTAATAAATCGTACGATATTTTTGGTCCCGAAATATTAACATACAAACAAATGTTACTTCAATTTGCAGAAGTTAGGCAGTTAAAAAGATATATTTTAACGGTCCCAGTTATGACTGCTAAATTATCATCATATTGGCTGTATTTTGTGACTTCAACATCTTACAAATTAGCCTCTTCGTTAGTGGATAGTATGGGTGTGCAAATTATTGGTAAACCCAGCGATATAAATAACTTAATGAATATTTCGCCAATAGCATATAAAGAAGCGGTAACACTAGCTTTCGAAAAAATTGAACAAAACGGTATTATTTCCAGCTGGAAAGATTCTCTTGTAAGTAGCGGAAGGCTACGTAGTAATCTTCACAAATATGTTAATGTGCCTAGTTATGGGTGTTTTAAAGACTTTAAAAAACGATCTATTAAAAACACAGAACAAACACTAAATAAAATTTGGAGTATTGGTGGCGAAAACGGTTGGTATTATGGTAATTTTTTATGGCGTATTCGAGGTTATATCGATAAGCTTTTTGGTGGCATTGGCTTAAGAAGAGGCCGAACAAATCCCAACCAATTGGATGCAGGTGATGCGCTTGATTTTTGGCGTGTAATTTACGCAGATAAATCCAAACAAAAACTTTTACTATATGCCGAAATGCGACTACCAGGAGAGGCTTGGTTAGAGTTTAAAATTGAAAATAACATATTAAAACAAACAGCAACTTTTAGGCCTCGCGGCATTTGGGGCAGATTATACTGGTACAGCGTTTTACCATTTCATGGATTTATTTTTAATGGCATGATTAATAAACTCGCTAATGCCTAGAAACATTAAAAAACAACACTTACCAACCAAAATTTGCCCAGTGTGTAAGTTGCCTTTTTCATGGCGTAAAAAATGGCAATTAAACTGGGAAAATATAAAATATTGCAGTGAAAAATGCAGAAAGAACAAAACACTAGCCTAATTTGGTTTACTAATAATTTAAGAACACACGATAACTCAACTTTAACCAAAGCCATAGCAAATAGCAACCAAGTTATGGGGTTATATTGCTTTAATCCTAATCACTTTAAAACTGATGACTTTGGTTTTAAAAAAACTGAAAAATTTAGAGCTAAATTTCTAATTGAAACAATTACCGATTTAAAACAGAAACTTAGCCAATTAAATATTCCCCTTTTTGTTTACAACAAAAAACCAGAAGATATTATTCCTCAACTGGTTACTAAAAACAATATTAACAATATTTATTTACAGGATGAGTGGACGTATGAAGAAGTTGAAACCTTTAACAAAGTAAAAAGACAACTGCCAAAACATATAAAGTTTACAACAAGCTACAATCAGTTTTTATTCCACCCAGAAGATATACCGTTTACAATTAACCAACTGCCTAAAATATTTACTGAGTTTAGAAAAACTTGCGAAAAATCTGTTCGCGTAAGGCCAGAAATTATTACTCCAACTAATCAAGCGAAAAATTTGCTCATAAAAAACGAAACTATAGTTCCAACGCTGTCAGACTTAGGTTTCGAAGATTTTGAACAACACACAAATACTGCATTTCCCTTTAAAGGAGGAGAAACCGAAGCTTTAAACCGATTGCAAGACTATTTTTTCAATACCAAAAAATTAGGTTTTTATAAAAAAACGCGTAATGGTTTATTAGGAAAAGACTTTAGTTCTAAATTTTCTCCTTGGTTAGCAAATGGCAGTATTTCAGCAAAACATGTTTATTATAAAGTTAAACAATTCGAAAATTTATATTTTAAAAACGATTCTACATATTGGTTAGTATTTGAATTAATTTGGCGAGATTATTTTAAGTACGTTTCCATGAAATTTGGAAATCAAATCTTCAAAATTGATGGCATTCTAAACAATAAATACACTTGGATAAATAATCAAGAAGAAATAAACAACTGGATTAATGGTAAAACACCAGAACCATTTGTTAATGCCAACATGATTGAACTTAAAAAAACCGGTTGGATGAGTAATCGTGGGCGCCAAAACGTAGCAAGTTATTTTGCAAAGTCTATGAACCTCGATTGGCGCATTGGCGCAGCGTATTTTGAAAGCCTTTTATTAGACTACGATGTGCACAGTAACTATGGTAACTGGATGTACGTTGCAGGTGTTGGCAACGACCCAAGAGACAGAAAATTTAACGTAAAACTTCAAGCAGAACGTTACGACAGCAACGGGAAATACCAACGTTTGTGGTTGCAAGACACTTTATTTTAAAACAACTTTATGTCAGTCTCAGCGTAGTCTAAGACAAAAAATGAATTCATGAAAACATTAAGGCTTATACTCGGCGATCAATTAAACAGTAAACATAGTTGGTACAAAACCAACAATAAAAACGTAATATACTGTATGTTCGAGATGCGTCAAGAAACGGATTACGTTACACATCATATTCAAAAAATAATAGGATTTTTTGCCGCAATGCGCGAGTTTTCAAATCATTTAAAAAACAATCACTTTAATGTAGAATATTTCACACTAAACAATAAAAACAATACCCAAAACCTAATTTCAAACCTAAAATTACTAATCAATAAACACAATATTGAAAAGTTTGAATATCAATTACCCGATGAGTACCGATTAGACCAACAATTATCAAGCTTTTGTGAAAATTTAGAAATTGAATCCGAAGCCTTTACAACCGAACATTTTTATACGAGCCGCAATGATTTAAAAGACTTTTTTAAAGGAAAAAAGCAATATTTAATGGAGAACTTTTACCGCAATATGCGTAAAAAACACAACATTTTAATGGTTGGAAATCAACCAGAGGGTGGCAAATGGAACTATGATAAAAGTAACCGAAACAAATGGAATGGCGAACATAATATACCCAATTATAAATATTTTAAAAATGATGTTTCAGAGATTGTTGAACTAATAAAAAACAGCAATATTAAAACTATTGGCAACTTTAACACCAAAACCTTTAATTACCCTTTTACCCGACAGCAAGCACTTGAACAATTAAAATACTTTTGCGAAGAACTATTAATTCATTTTGGCGACTACCAAGATGCCATGCATACCAACGAAATATACTTATTTCACTCCCGACTATCGTTTGCAATTAACCTTAAACTAATTTCCGGAAAAAATGTAGTTAATACGGTAATAAACTATTGGAAAAAACATAACGAAGAAATACATATTAGCCAAGTTGAAGGCTTTATACGCCAAATAATTGGCTGGCGCGAGTATATGCGAGGTATGTATTGGGCATTAATGCCTGATTACAAAAATGAGAACCACCTAAAAAACACCAATAAACTTCCCGAGTTCTATTGGACGGGCAACACAAAAATGAATTGTCTAAAAAATGCGATCACCAACAGTTTAGACAATAGTTATGCACACCACATACAACGCTTAATGGTAACCGGTAATTTTGCGTTGTTAGCACAAATTAATCCAGATGATGTAGATGCGTGGTATTTAGGAATTTATATTGATGCATTAGAATGGGTACAACTCCCAAATACAAGAGGCATGAGTCAGTACGCCGATGGCGGCAAAATAGCTACAAAACCCTACGTATCAAGCGGAAGCTATATAAATAAAATGAGTAACTACTGCAGTAATTGCCACTACAGTAATAAAGAAAAACTAGGCGAAAAAGCATGCCCGTTTAATAGTTTATACTGGAATTTTTTAGATGATAAACGCAGCATTTTAGGTAATAATCGCCGTATGAGAATGATGTATAGTTTGTTGGACAAAATGAACAAAGATCAACTAGAAAAAATAAAAAAACGAGCCCAAAGCATTATAAAACACCCAGATCATTTTTAATGAAACAAAACCTAAGCATAGTTTGGTTTAAGCGAGATCTTCGTTTACAAGATAACGAAGCCATAACTAACGCCATAAACACAAACCAAAACGTGCTTTTACTTTATACTTTTGAAAACTTTTTATTACAGGACAAACACTACAGTAAGCGACATTGGGATTTCATAAAACAATCGCTACAAGATCTTAATAATCAACTTAATTCATATAATTCTAAAATTTTAATAGTTAATAATTCTATTAATAACACAATACAGCAACTTCACGAAAAATTTAATATCACACATATATTTTCGCATATGGAAACTGGTATTCTTTCAACTTATAAAAGAGATATCGCTTTCGCGGAATTTTGCCAAACACAAAATATAAAATGGATAGAAAATAAAAACAATGGCGTAAAACGAGCTATAAGCAACCGCAATAATTGGTTTGAAGATTGGAATACTTTTATGATGCAACCGGAATTTAAATTTCAACCAAAAACCAATCAATTATTAAGTATAGCTTCAGTTGAAACTTTAGAACAAAAATTTAAAACCATACAAACAGAAACAATTCACAATAAAAACCTACAAAAAGGAGGCTCCACAACAGGTTTAAAATATATGGAGTCTTTCTTCAACAAAAGATATAAAAACTACATGTTTCACATATCAAAACCCCTGGAAGCTCGAACTGGCTGTAGCAGATTATCGCCATATATTGCTTGGGGCAACTTATCTGTTAAGCAAGTATTAAAAGCAGCCAACTTAAAAAAAGAACAAGAAAAAAATAAACGCCATTTAAATGCTTTTATATCTCGATTGCGCTGGCAAGCTCATTTTATTCAAAAATTTGAAATGGAGCATAGCATGGAATTTAAAAGTATTAATAAAGGATATCATCAATTAATTAAACCTGTAAATATAGAATTTCAAAATGCTTGGAAAACAGGTAAAACAGGTTTTCCTTTGGTAGATGCTTGTATGCGCTGTTTAAACACAACTGGATACTTAAATTTTAGAATGCGTGCACTAGTAGTTTCGTTCTTTACTCATAATTTATGGCAGCCTTGGCAAGATTTAAGCGAGCACTTAGCTAGTTTATTTCTCGATTTCGAACCAGGCATTCATTATCCACAAATACAAATGCAGGCCGGTGAAACTGGAATTAATATGCTACGCATATACAACCCCTTAAAAAATAGCATAGAACATGATCCTCAAGCAGAATTTATAAAAAAATGGGTGCCAGAATTACAACATCTAGAAACACCCTTTATACACAACCCAAGCCAAATAACATATTTTGATTCGCAAATTAGTGGTTTTAAATTAGGTTACCACTACCCTAACCCAATTGTTAACGAAAACCAATCTAGAAAAAAAGCAAGCCAAATTTTATGGAATTTAAAAGACGATACACTTGTAAAAAAAGAAAGTTTAAGAATACTAAAAAGGCACACCATAAAGAATAGAAATAGATTATTAAGAAATGAATAAATTTAACTTATGAAGCATAAGCAAATAATATGTTAATTTTGTTTAACTTTTAATATTAAAACTTAAACATTTACTATATTTGATTAGAGTTATTACGATATGATTTTAGACACAACATACAATAACAAGGAAAACACAATTTTAATTGAAAATTTAGTAGGCAGATCGTTTACATTGTTTGAAGCTTTTAAAATTAAAGGTATAGGTTCTAAAAGAATGATTATTGAAGATGTTAGTGAAAACTTGAAACTGTATTTAAACAAAGTTTCAGATATTAATTATGCTAATATCGAGTTACGCACAAAAGGGGTTTTAATTTATATAAACAAGGGGTTGCAAAATTTCACATGGGCAATCCCTTATTACCAATTAGTTATTTACAAAACTAAAACCACTAGTATTCATGCTCAGGGTAATTACATACGCTTCAAAATGAATAAAACTTTAAAGGAAAACAAAACGTTTTTCAAAAAACTAATAAGTGAAAAATTAAAATATAATCAAAAATATAGCGCGCCTTCACTATGAATTTTTCAATTAGAGAAATAGACAGAATTATAGAAATGGCATGGGAAGACCGCACTACTTTTGAAGCAATAAAATTTCAATTTGGCATATCTGAACAAGAAGTTATTAACCTAATGCGTAAACAAATGAAACCTAAAAGCTTCAAAATGTGGCGTAAACGAGTAAGTGGAAGAAAAACTAAACATGAAAAGCTAAGAACATTTGTTAGTGGGCGCTTTAAATGTAGTAGACAGAAACAAATAACAAGTAATAAAATTTCGAAACGTTAAACAAAAATTATATTAATTATGGACTTAATAGAAAGAGCTTTAGAGTTTGAAAAAAGAAAAATGAAATCATTATCTACCAGCGATCGTGTAAAAATTTCAAGAGAAGCAAAAGCATTAATACTAGACTTAAACCAGATTTATAAGAAGAAAAAAGACGAAAAAATTATGGATATAATGAAGCGTCTTACGGCAATAAAAAGAAAAGTTGAAAAACGACTAAAAGGAGCTCCACTTACAGCATAAGTTTAAATAAACGTGGGAAAAAGATATTTTTTAGTAGTAATTATTAAAATTCTGCCAATATTTCCATATTAAAATTTGTAATTTCACACAATTTAGTATATTGCGAAATTGTTAAAATGTATTGGTTTTTAAATCAATATGCGAAATTAGAGAAAATATGGAGATTATTGATCGTGCTTTAGAATTCGAACAACGCAAACACACTTTTAAAACAACAAGTGAGCGCATAGAATCGTCTAGAGAAGTTAAAAGCTTAATTTTAGATTTAAACACTATTTATAAAAAGGAAAAAGATCCAAAAATCATGGATTTAATGAAGCGTTTAACTGAAATTAAACAAAAAATTGAAAAAAGGCTAAAGGGCAGGCCTTAAAAAATAAATGCCCTGAAACCTTATGAAAACATTTGTTATTATTGGAGGTAGTAAGGGCATTGGTTTTGCTTTACTAAATAAACTTTTAAATCACTCAAAAGTTATTAATGTAAGTAGAACTGCTCCAAATACTTCCCACGAAAATTTAACTCACATCTCCTGTGATGTTATACAAGATGAATTACCGGAAATAAATAATTTAGATGGTTTAATTTATTGTCCTGGTAGTATAAATTTAAAACCTATTTCTCGTTTAAGTTTAAACGACTTTAAAAACGATTTTGAAATAAATGTTTTAGGCGCTGTTAAAGCAATACAAGCATATTTGCCGCTTTTAAAAACAGGCACAAATCCGTCAATTTTATTATTTAGTACTGTTGCCAACAAATTAGGAATGCCTTTTCATGCTAGTATAGCAACCGCTAAATCTGGTATTGAAGGCTTAGTTAGGTCATTAGGCGCAGAATTAGCTCCTACTATAAGAGTTAACGCCATTGCACCAACAGTTACAAATACAGAACTCGCAAGCAAGCTTTTACGTAATGAGAAAATGATTGAAAACATTACGGAAAGACACCCGTTAAAAAAATATTTGGACCCAACCGAAGTTGCTGAAATGGGAGAATTTCTGTTATCTACAAAAGCAGCATCTATTTCAGGACAAATATTTCAAATGGATTGTGGAATTGTAAGTTTCAAGTTATGATTTGTTTAAAAACCTTGTTCTGTTCAAAAAACATCAGTCCAAATTATAATATAAATTCGCTTTATAACATTAGCATTAAATCCATATCAAACGAAGATATAGACTTATCACAGTTTAAAGGTAAATTTATACTTTTTGTAAATGTAGCTTCTAAATGCGGCTTTACACCACAATATAAAGAGCTTGAACAGTTATACAATACATATAAAAACAAATTAATTATAATAGGTTGCCCGTGTAATCAATTTGGTAGTCAAGAGCCAGGTAAATCGCAAGACATAAAAACCTTTTGCCAAGTAAATTATGGCGTATCATTTATAATTACTGAAAAAATAGATGTAAAAGGGACTAAACAGCATCCTTTGTATAATTGGTTAACAAAAAAATCAAATAACAACAAAATTAACAGTTCGGTTAAATGGAATTTTCAAAAATATTTAGTTGGTCCACAAGGCGAACTTATCGACTATTTTTCTTCCATTACCAGTCCTTTAAGCAAAAAAATAATTAAACACTTAAACTAATTATGTTTAAACTATTTAAAAAGAAAACGGAAATTGAAAGGTTACAGGAACAGTATAAAAAATTAATGCAGGAAAGCCACAAACTTTCTACTATTAACCGATCTAAAAGTGATGATAAATTTGCTGAAGCAGACGCGATAGCAAAACAAATAGAAGCACTACAAGCTAAATAATTAAAAAATTGAAAAAATTAATATTAATTTTCTTAGTTATAAATTTTACCGCACTAGGTTTTGGTAGCTGGTTAATGAAAAACGGACCACAAACAGATTGGTACCTAAACCTTAATAAAGCACCTTGGACGCCTCCAGGTTGGGTATTTGGTGCTGCATGGACATTAATAATGATTTGTTTTTCTATATACATGTCTTACCTATACAAACAAATACCAACAACAACTATATTAGGGTTATTTACTTTTCAATTTCTATTAAATGTAGGTTGGAATTTTATTTTTTTTAATAAACATTTAATTCTCATTGGTTTAATATGTATTATTCTTTTAACTTTTTTAATCGGATTTTTTCTTACAAAATATTATCCAGTTTTAAAGCAAAAAAGCTTACTAATACTCCCCTATTTTGTATGGTTAATTATTGCCACATCATTAAATGCATACATTGTTATAAATAATTAAAACATGAAAATTTACACCCTACATAAAAAGCAAAACTTACCAATTTCTGTAAATACAGCCTGGGATTTTTTATCAGATCCTAAAAATTTAAAAGTAATAACTCCAGACTACATGGGTTTTAATATTTTGTCTGGTGCAGATAGACCAATGTTTGCAGGACAAATAATTCAATATATAGTTACACCTGTGTTCGGTATAAAAACAAAATGGGTTACAGAAATTACGCATGTAATTGATAAACATTATTTTGTGGATGAACAACGCTTTGGCCCTTACCAATTGTGGCATCATAAACATTTTATAAAAGAAATTGAAGGCGGTGTAGAAATGGAAGATATAATTGACTATAAAATTCCTTTTGGGCTTTTAGGACAGCTAGCACATCCTATATTGGTAAAGCCAAAACTTGAAGAAATTTTTAATTATCGCAAAGAAAAATTAGAAAAACTTTTTGGATCTTATTAAATGAATAAAGAAATAAACATATTTTGGTTTCGTCGCGATTTACGTTTAGATGACAACATTGGGTTTTATGAAGCTTTAAGTGCAGATTACCCAGTACTTCCCATTTTTATTTTCGACAAGGAAATTCTAGAAAAATTACCAAAAAATGACGCTAGGGTAAATTTTATATTTAACACCCTACAAAGCATGCGAAAAACACTGCAAAAGGAGCACAACAGCAGTTTAGCGATATACTCGGGTACACCCATTGAGGTTTACAAAGAAATTATAAACGAATTTAATGTAAATACTGTTTACACAAACCACGACTATGAACCTTATGCATTACAAAGAGATGAAGAAATTAAAAAGCTTTTAAACGATAATAACATCTCGTTTAAAACATTTAAAGATCAGGTTATTTTTGAAAAAAATGAGATTGTAAAGTCAGATGGCAATCCGTATGTAGTGTATACACCATACATGAAACTTTGGAAAAAAACCTTTGATAGCAATAATTTAAACATTTTTTACACAAACTCAGTTTTACACAATTTAATAGAACACACACGATTACCCAATGTAACATTACAAGATATTGGCTTTATAACCTCCAACCAAAATATTTCAGATTACGATGTTACACCAACTTTAATAGCTAATTACGAAGACACTAGAAACTTTCCTGCAAAAAATGGCACTTCACATTTAGGTCCGCACTTACGTTTTGGTACAGTAAGTGTGCGCAAAATGATAAAAAAGGCTATTGCAGAAAAAAACGAGATATTTTGGCAAGAGCTTATATGGCGAGAATTTTTCATGCAGATATTATGGCATTTCCCAGAAACTGTAACCAAAGCTTTTAAACCAAAATACGATAACATTAAATGGCGAAATAACGAAACCGAATTTAAAGCTTGGTGTGAAGGTAAAACAGGTTATCCGCTAGTAGATGCAGGCATGCGAGAACTTAACGAAACAGGCTATATGCATAACCGCGTGCGCATGCTTGTAGGTAGTTTTTTATGTAAACACTTGTTAATAGATTGGCGTTGGGGTGAAGCCTATTTTGCGGAGAAATTACATGATTATGAACTAGCAAGTAATATAGGTAATTGGCAATGGGTTTCTGGTTCTGGGGTAGATGCAGCACCCTATTTCAGAATTTTTAATCCAACAACTCAAATTCAAAAGTTCGATAAGAATCATGAGTATATAAAAAAATGGGTTCCAGAATATCAAGAATTAACTTACCCTAAACCAATAGTAGAACACAAAGCCGCTCGTGAACGCTGTTTACAAACCTATAAATCAGCTTTAAATGAATAAATTCATAATATATTTAAGGAATCGTACACCTTTACTTCCGACCACAATCCACTACACTCCCTAAGAAATTTATGATGGTTAGGTTCGTTTTGATAACTATCGTGGTCTTCCTTACTCTTAAAACTTAAGCTTAAGCAATACGTGTAACTATTATCAATTACCTCCCTATCAGTTTCAGCAGGAATACCAATATGTTTGGTTTTAATAAACTCAGAATTATTAATAAAAAAAAATAGCGAACGCTCAAAAGTGTTTCTATCTTTCTCATTATTTGGGCGCTTTAACCAAAAGTATACGTTATGCTTAAATTCCTGTGTTGCCATATTATATTTAACTTAGTTTGAAATTTAAATTTATAAAAAAAGATACATTATAATCAAATTAAAATAAATCTTCTTTTAAAATAACAAGGTTAAGTTAGCAGCTTTTTACGATATTCTGTACCGATTTTATCATGAGATATACAAATCTACGGACAAATAGATTCAGAATTATTGTGCTTTTAATCGAAAAAATATTTTTTACACTATTTTTTTTGAAACCTAACTTCTTATTTATAAACTAATTACATATATTTGTTATTAATAGTACCCCAATTTTAAACTAACCAATTAACCTATGTTGCAAAATTCCAAGTTAAAAACAACTGTTTTATACTTATCAGTTTTGTTTTTTATTAGTTATTTACCTGTTTTTTCTCAAGATTACGATTTTATTTTTAGTGAATCTAAAAATAATTCAGTAGTTGAATCCGAAGGAAAATCTCCTTATGTATATGAATTAATTGCGGAAAAAATTATAATTTCAGATAAGGATAAGTATATTAAACGCATTTCACCATTTTATCAAAAAACACTTCTATATAAAGATCTAGCTCAAGAAGATAGTATAGAAATTGCTAAATTAAAAAAAGCCTTTAAACCTATAACTTTAGATGAAGCAGATGTTAATAAACGATTAGCAGTATATAGAAGAACCTTAAAACGCATTGATAAATACGAATTAGTCACAGCAAAATCGTCCCCATTCTACAAATTAAAAATTAGACGCAATATATTTAAACCAGAACAAGTTATATTTGGACGATTTAAGGCTTTAGGTTTGTTCTATGTAATAAAAAATGTAGAAGGTTTAACCGAGTGCAATTTAATACCAGTTGAAGAAGCTAAAGAAAATAACATTGGGAAAGATCAATTTCTTTTTGATAACCAATTTGTTGTTATGCAAAATGTACACTCCAAGACATATTACATGGTTTTCCCAGATTTTATAAAAAAGTACCCTGTTAAAATTTCCGAAAACATAAAAACCTGATAGCTAAAAATAGCCACCAGGTTTTTACATTATTTATATTATGATTTGATTAAATATTTTTAGCTAACCAATCTCCTACTTCTGTAGTTCCGTAAGCTTTACCACCTTCAGCTAAATCTTCAGTAACAATACCTTCAGCTAAAGCTTTATTTACAGCCTCACGAATAACTTTACCTTCTTCTGCTAAGCCAAAGTTTTCAAACATCATAGCTGCAGATAATACCGTAGCCATTGGGTTTGCAATGTTTTTTCCTGTAGCCTGTGGGTACGAACCGTGAATTGGCTCGAATAAAGAAATGCTAGTACCTAAAGAAGCAGATGGCATTAATCCCATAGATCCAGAAATTACAGAAGCCTCATCAGTTAAAACATCACCAAATAAGTTTTCAGTAATTAACACATCATAATCTTTTGGCCATTGTACCAAGCGCATGGCAACGGCATCAACAAACTCATAGCTTACCTCTACCTCTGGGTAATCTTTTTCCATACCTTGCACAGTCTCTCTCCATAAACGCGATGTTTCCATAACGTTTGCTTTATCTACACAACATAATTTTTTCGAGCGTTGCATAGCTGCTTCAAAACCTTTTTTAGCCAAACGTGTAACCTCTTCTTTCGTGTACATGTTAGTATCATAAGCCGTATTACCATCGTCTTTTCTACCTTTTTCTCCAAAATAAACACCAGAAGTTAACTCACGGAAAAATACTAAATCCGTACCTTCAATGCGTTCCTTTTTTAATGGAGATTTATCTAATAACGACGGGAAAACAAATGTAGGACGCACATTAGCAAATAAACCTAATTTTTTACGCATTTTAAGTAAACCTTGCTCAGGGCGTACCTTTGCAGTTGGGTCGTTATCAAATTTTGGATGACCGATAGCTCCAAATAAAACCGCATCAGACGATGCACAAATTTCGTGAGTTTCATCTGGGTAAGGTTCACCAACAGCATCAATAGCCGCTGCACCTGTTAAAGCAGGTTTCCATGTAATTTCATGACCAAATTTAGCAGCAACAGCATCACTTACTTTAACGGCTTGGTCTATAACCTCTGGTCCTATACCGTCTCCGGCTAAAAGGGCTATGTTTAATTTCATTTTAGTTGTTTTATCTAAATTATTAAATTTTATTCATTTTGGGCGTTACCCCGAAGCTTCGGGGTCGGGCTTTACACTATATCTTTTTTTATGCCTACCCTTTCGCTGCGCTCAAGGAGACATAAAAAAAGGATGCCGTTTCAATCCCTAACGCGCTGTATTACTAACAATAAACATTTAGTTAGTAATAATATTCAGCATTTTTTCGGTAGCAATAATTGCCGATACTGTTTGGTCGGAATCTAAACCACGAGTTTTAAACTCTTTAGTATCCGATTTCCAAGTTATTATAGTTTCACACAAAGCATCAGAATTACTACCAGGCGGAATGCGCACAGCATAATCTATTAATGCCGGTAAAATCATTTTCTTTTTCTTAAAAATTTTCCGCAAGGCGTTCATAAATGCATCAAATTGTCCGTCACCTTGTGCATGCTCTTCAAACATTTCACCTTCAATAGTTATAGAAACTGTAGTTGAAGGTTTCAAGCCTTTAGAGTGTGTTAACACATAATTATTTACAGTTACCTTTTCTTCGTAAGTTCTATCTAAAACATCCGAAATAATATAAGGTAAATCTTCTTTAGTAACCACTTGCTTTTTGTCGCCTAACTCAATAATACGCTGCGTTACTTTTTTTAAGGCATCATCATTTAACTGAAGCCCTAATTCTTGCAAGTTTTTTTGAATATTAGCCTTTCCAGACGATTTTCCCAATGCATATTGGCGTTTTCTACCAAAACGTTCTGGCATTAAATCGCTAAAATACAAGTTGTTTTTATTGTCGCCATCAGCATGAATACCAGCTGTTTGTGTAAATACATTAGCACCAACAATAGGTTTATTAGCTGGAATTAAAACACCAGAAAAATTCTCTACCAGCTTACTAACGGTATAAAGCGCTTTTTCGTTAGCATTAATGGTAACATTGGGTAAGTAATCGTTAATAACAGCAATAGTGCTTGCCATTGGTGCATTACCAGCACGTTCGCCCATGCCATTTATGGTTAAATGCAAACCATCGGCTCCAGCTTTTATGCCTTCAATAGCATTCGAAACACCTAAATCGTAATCGTTATGTGTATGAAAATCGAAATGTGTATTTGGGTATTTATCTTTTATTTCTTTTATAAATTCAAAAGATTCCGAAGGCGTTAATACACCTAAAGTATCTGGCAACATAACACGCTTTACCGGTTGTGATGCTAAAAACTCTAAAAATTCAAAAACATATTCTTTAGAATTTCGCATGCCATTACTCCAATCTTCTAAATAAATATTAGTTTCAATACCTTTACTTTGCGCCAAAGAAATATTTTCTTTTATATCTGCAAAGTGCTGATTAGGAGTTTTTTTAAGCTGATAAGTTAAATGATTAAGCGAACCTTTTGTTAATAGGTTTTGCACTTTTGCACCAGCTTCGATCATCCAATTAATAGAAACCCCATTATCAACAAAAGTAAGTACTTCAACCTTGTTTAAATAATTACTTTCTTTGGCCCAATGGGTAATATTTTTAACCGCTTGAAATTCACCTTCAGAAACACGTGCTGAAGCAATTTCTATGCGATCTACTTTTAATTCTTCTAAAAGTAACTTAGCTATCGTTAACTTCTCTGAAGCAGAAAACGACACACCGGAGGTTTGCTCACCATCGCGAAGTGTCGTATCCATTATTTCTATATGTTTCTTACTCATTGAAGATTTTGATCAATTTAATATTATTCTGAATTTTCAGAATCCTTTTAAATTTTCTTTAGTAAGCTCAAAATAGTTTAGGCTAACTATTATATTATTTAAAAAGGTCTTGTTTCTCCAAAAGAAGCTATTTCTTCTTTCATGTTTTGTAAATAATCAATATCATCAAAACCGTTTAGCATATTACCTTTTTTGTAACCATTAATATCAAAAGATTCCGATTCTCCTGTAGATACAAGTGTTACGGTTTGGTTAGGTAAATCTACTTTAATTTCAGTTTTTGGGTCGGCTTCAATGGCATCAAACAATTTTTGAGCAAAAACAGCAGAAACTTGGACTGGTAAAACACCAATATTCAAGCAGTTATTTCTAAAAATATCTGCAAAAAACGACGATATTACACAACGTAAACCAAAATCGTAAACAGACCAAGCAGCATGCTCTCTAGACGAACCAGAACCAAAGTTTTTACCTCCAACTAATATTTTAGAACCTGCATATTTTGCATCGTTTAATGGAAAATCTGCAATTGGGTTTCCTTCGGAATCGTATCTCCAATCACGGAAAAAGTTATCTCCAAAGCCCTTACGCTCTGTTGCTTTTAAAAAACGTGCAGGAATAATTTGATCTGTATCTACGTTTTCTATTGGTAATGGATATGCTGTGCTTGTTAAAACTTCAAATTTATCGTAAGCCATAATATTTTTACTTTTGGCCATTAGCTTTTAGCTGTTGGCAAATGTTATTTATTTTTTCGCTTTATAGTTAAATAGTAAGTACAAAGCGAAGTCTGATTTTAGACTAATTCTTTCATTAATGTTCTTGGGTCTGTTACCACACCTTCTACCGCTGTTGCTGCTGCAACTAATGGTGACGCTAATAAGGTTCTAGATCCAGGACCTTGTCGACCTTCAAAATTACGGTTAGATGTTGAAACCGCTAATTTCCCAGCAGGAACTTTATCGTCGTTCATTGCTAAACAAGCAGAACAACCAGGCTCTCTTAAAACAAAACCGGCATCGGTTAATATTTTATCTAAACCTTCTTCCTTAATTTGATCGACAACTTTATGCGATCCAGGAACTAACCAAGCTGTAATGTTTGGTGCTTTTTGCTTCCCTTCAACAATAGAACAAAATGCTCTAAAATCTTCTATACGTCCGTTTGTACATGATCCTAAGAAAACGTAATCAACTGTTTTACCAATCATGTCGTCACCTTCGTTAAAATTCATGTAGCCTAAAGACTTTTTGTAAGTTGCTACGCCACCTTCAACATTTTCTGCTAAAGGAATTGAATTTGTTACGCCCATTCCCATTCCTGGGTTGGTTCCGTAAGTAATCATTGGTTCAATATCTGCTGCATCATAAGTAAATTCAGTATCAAATTCAGCATCTTCTTCGGTATATAATGTTTCCCAATATGCCATGGCTTTATCCCAATCGGCACCGGTTGGAGCATGTTTTCTACCTTTAATGTATTCAAATGTTTTTTCGTCTGGAGCAATCATACCACCACGTGCACCCATCTCGATAGATAAGTTACAAACCGTCATACGACCTTCCATAGACATGTTTTCAAAAACATCTCCGGCATATTCTACAAAATAACCTGTAGCTCCAGAAGTAGTTTGTTTTGAAATTATGTAAAG
Organism: Neotamlana sargassicola; assembly: GCF_020523965.1. Classification (GTDB taxonomy): domain Bacteria; phylum Bacteroidota; class Bacteroidia; order Flavobacteriales; family Flavobacteriaceae; genus Neotamlana; species Neotamlana sargassicola. The sequence continues at coordinate 378,760 of NZ_JAJAPX010000003.1, forward strand.
CGCCACATCTTTAGGTGTAACACCGAAACCTAACTTTCCATTTACGTTAATACGCATTTTTTTAGGCTTAGGTTGCATAATACATTGAGTAGACAATACCATCTCTACCTCCGATGTACCAATACCAAATGCAATTGCACCAAAAGCACCGTGTGTTGATGTATGTGAGTCTCCACAAACAATAGTTGCTCCAGGTAAGGTAATACCATTTTCTGGCCCAACAATGTGAACAATACCATTATTTCTATGGCCTAAACCCCAGTGAGAAATACCATATTCAGCAGCATTATTAGCTAATGCTTCTAATTGGTTTGCCGATAATGGATCGGCTACTGGTAAATGTTGATTCCAAGTTGGTGTGTTATGATCTGCAGTTGCAAATGTTTTTTCAGGGTACATAACATCGATACCTCTGTTTTTTAAACCAACAAAAGCAACAGGACTTGTAACTTCATGAATAAAATGACGATCGATAAAAAACACATCTGGACCATCTTCTATTTTTCTAACAACATGGGAATCCCACACTTTGTCAAACAACGTTTTGCTCATTATAATTTGATTTTTCTTATTTGTAAAAATTGAATCTTTTATGAAAAAAACTTTTCAAAAAAGGTGGACAAATTTAGTTTTTATTAAACTTATTTGAAACTTTAGAAGGATTAGTTATTTAATTTTTATAATATTTCCAATAGAAAGTATATAAACTGCTTTTTTTTCAACAGAATACGAGAATTGATTATAATTTTTAATCATTATTTAAACGATCTGCAACGTATTCAATTTCTGTTTTGCCATGAGGCAAGGCTTTTCCGTCTTCACCAAGGTTAACCATAACTATATTTGATATGGTAATAATAGTTTCACGCGTCATTTTATTACGCACTTCGCAACTTAGTGTTATTGATGCTTTACCAAATTTTACAACATCGATACCAATTTCTATAATATCACCTTGACGTGCCGATGCTTTAAAATCTATTTCACTGATATATTTTGTTACTACTTTTCTGTTTTCTAATTGAATAATGGTATATAATGCAGCTTCCTCATCGATCCATTCAAGTAAACGACCACCAAATAAAGTTCCGTTTGCATTTAAATCTTCTGGTTTTATCCATTTTCTGGTATGAAATCTCATAATTTTAATTTTTAAAATAGGTTTTGTTGTATGTGCTGTTCTTCATTAGGTATTTTTAAATTATACCCAAGTTCAGAATTTAATTTTTTTATAAAATACGCTGATAATAAAGGGGATTCTTTTTCTAGATTTTGATGCACAAAAAAATCAATTTCTTTTATGCCTTGTTTGCTCCAAAATTTAATTCGTTCTATCCAATCATCTAAACGGCTATAATCGCTTTCATGGTTTGCACCAACATAGCGTACAAATGCCGTGGCATTAGTAAGCCTCATATGCATTAAATCGCGCCTTCCAGCGGTATCAACAATTATATTACTAATGTTGTTTTCTTCTAAAAGCTTGTAAAGATCTTTTGCTACAACAGCATCATTATACCAATTGGTATGCCTAAACTCCATTGCTAAGGGTATTTGTTTGGGCCAACTTTCGGCGAAAGCCACTACTCTATCAAAATCTTTTGGGGCAAAATTATTATGCATTTGCAAGAAAATAGTGCCTAATTTTTCTTTTAAATTAGATGCGTTGTATAAGTAATGTTCAACAACGGCTTTAGTGTCGTTTAACCGTTTCCAATGGCTAATTTCTTGATTTAATTTTGGAAAAAATTTAAAATCTTTAGGTGTTTTTTTATACCAATTTTCAAACTGTTCTGCGGGAAATATTCTGTAAAATGTTGCATTTAGCTCAATGGCATTAAACTGAGAGGAATAATATTGAAGCTCATCTTTCGTACCACGAGGATAAAATCCTTTTAAATCGGCTCTATTCCATTTTGCACAACCCACATAAATTTTAGGTTTAGTATTAGTTGAGTAAGAATTTAATAATTTTTTAGTTTCTGGATGATCTTTAGGTAATGTAAAATCAATAATTTCAGGGTTTTCAACACTGCCAAACTTCATTTTTAATTTTTATATAAAGGTACAAAATTGCGTATTGTTGATAAGCCCGTTAATAATTAAAATTATTATAATTAATAAACGTTTAAATATTGTATAATTTTAATGAAAACTTCGCAATATGAGCAATCGAGATTTAGATTTAAAGAAAATTAGACCGGCTATTAAAACGTTAACTATAAACGAAAATATGAGCGGTGATGAGTATTTTCAAAATGCTGTTTTACGCCCTGTAATTAAATTGCAAAATGATTTATTTATAGAGGTTTTTAGAAATTATATTGCTAAACATAAATATGTTTTTTATGATTTATCTTTAGATAAGCGTACAACCTACATTGAAAACGCCATACAAAAAGATATGAAATTTAGAAATTCTTTAAAAGGTATGGTAATTGGGCAGTTTACCACAGATGAGTATTTGCTTTATATTAAAAACTCGTCTGCTTTAAACAAACGTATGATGAATATTGTAAAAGAGCGTTTGCTAAGCAATATTCAATTATTTGTTAAGCCTGAGTATTTAACTGCGGTTTAATCTATTAAAGATACACCATTTAAGTCGGTGGTAAGCACATCGCTCATGTAATTAAAAAATGGGCGTATAGCTTTAAACGACGCGTTAACATCCTCTAAAAAATTAGGAGACAATACTTCTTTATCTGTATATTTTTTGGTGAAAATGTACTGTTTTTTCTTAATAAAATTTATAGCTTCATGATCTTTACTAAAACCTTTTGGTGCGGTTTTTAATTCGTCCCCTTCAAAAGAACTTCCCCAAATAGAGTTAAATTTTGGGTTAGATAGAATGTCTTTAATTTCTGTGATATCCATTTCAAATTCTTTTCTTATCCTTAGTAAATCTTCTTTTTCGGGTTGCCAAAACCCTGTAGCTATAAAACTTTCATTATTTGGCTGGATATGCAAATAGTAACCACCTCTTAATCTTGGTTTGGTTCGGTGAAACGAACCACCAAAATGTGTTTTGTAAGGTTGTTTGTTTTTAGAAAAACGTACGTCTCTGTAAATTCTGAAGATTTTTAATTTATCAATATCATCATGAGTGTTTAATTTTTCTAGAACTAAATTATAGAATTGTTTTACTTCATCTTGAATAGTTTTAAACTCAGATTTATTATCGTTAAACCAATCGCGATTGTTATTCTGTTCTAAAGCTTTTAAAAATGTAAAAACGGACTTCGATAGTGTAGTACTCATTAAAAAATATTTTTTTAAAAATACAAAAGCCCTAATTAATTAGGGCTTTTAAAATGTTATTTATTTAGAAATTATAAACTAGGTTGTGCCATTTTATAAGATTTAGTTACAATTTCATCTTTATCTTTATCGAAATATTCTATAGTGAAATCGCCATTTTCATTAAAATAACCAATTCCTGCGTAGTTTTTATGATCTACTAGATAATTACCGTTTTGAGTATTGTAAGCAGATCCGGTTTTTACAAATTTATTTTCTTCTTTATTAAAAGCAATATCAAAACCTCTATCGTGTGGTTTAAATAAATATTCTTTATCTCCTAATTTGTAAAAAGTACTTTTGGTTAACAATTCGTAGTTATTGTCTCCATCATCATCTACCATTACCATTTTTTCAACCTTCGACACGCTATTTACGCGTTCTTGGTTTACTTTATTTTTATCGGTTTCTGCCAACTCTACATTGGCTGTTTCTCTGGTAATTACTTTTACTTTTTTTTCGATAATTTCACTGCCATTATTTACTTTAACAGTTTCAATTTCTACTTCTTCTTTAGCTTCTTCTTTTTCTGTTTGAGAAAAAGCACTTGTGCACAATAAAAAGGCACTTATATATATTAAACTTTTCATTTTTATTAAATTTTAAAGGATTATTATTTCATTTCATCTTCAATGTCGTCTGCAGTATCTTCTACTTCATCAGAAACATCATCTGCTGCATCTTCAATTTCATCTCCAGCATCTTCCATGGTTTCCTCTATTTTTTCTCCTGTAGATTTTTCTTCTCTACAACCAATAAATGCGGTTGATACTGTAAATAATATAGCTAAGGTTAAAATTACTTTTTTCATGATTGTTGTTTTTAAAGTTGTTTTGATATAATTTTTAATTAAAAAGGTTTTAGGATTAATTACCTTTTTACTAAACCTTTTAAAAGAGATAAAACAAACAATACTATAAATATGAAGAATAAAATTTTAGCAATTCCTGCAGATGCTCCTGCGATTCCTCCAAAGCCTAAAACTCCGGCTATTAATGCGATTATTACAAATGTGATTGTCCAACGTAACATAATTTTTTGATTTTAATAAGTGAATAATTTAAAACTGAAACTTTTTCAGTTTTACTCTAAATCTATTTTAGAGATTTGTAAAGTGTAATAGCTATTAATTGTTTCTATATAAGAATCAATTGTTTACTATAAATACGAGGCTAAAATGCTTAGTAGATTTTTTATTAACATAGTTTATGATGGTTTCATAAACTATGTTAATTTTTTAAAATTTATCTATTAATTATTAGAATATTGATTATCTAAAATAGCCTCATCAAAAGATAACTTGTTGTTAAATTCAAGTGTTCTTATAGGGAATGGTATATTAATTCCAGCTTTATCGTAAGCTTTCTTAATTTCTATTATTGCTTTTGTTTTAACTCGTTTTTTCTCCAGCAAATCGCTTGTATTTATCCAGAATCTGCATAAATAGTTTATAGAACTATCTCCAAACTCGGTATAATAAAATTCTACATCTTCTGCCGATTTTACATCAGAAAAAGCATTTGCAATTGTTTTTTGAGTTAAATCTTTAACCTGTTCTAAATCCGATTCGTAACCAACACCACAATTAATAAATACACGCATTTTATTGGCTAACGAATAATTTTTTAAAGGATTTTCAAGAATTGTTTTGTTCGGGATAATTACAATATGATTATCAGCTTCTTTTAAAACAAACTCTTTTAAATTAACATCAATAACTTCCCCGGAATATCCGCTAGTTTCTACCCAATTACCAATTTGTATGCGTTTTCTAAACGATATTACAATACCAGCAAATGTGTTAGATAATGTGCCTTGTAAAGCTAAACCAATAGCTAAACCAGCAACCCCAGCACCAGCCAATAACGAGGTTAACATTTTACTTAGGTTTAATATACCTAATGATAAAAACAAACCTGCCATTACTATTACTACTGCAGATATTTTTGCTATCATGTTGGCAATAGATTGTTGCTTTACTTTGTGGTTTACTAGTTTTAATACTAACTTTTTAATATAAGTTGCAATAAAATATGAAGCCACCATTACAACAATGGCCAATATTAAATTAGGTATATTTTGAATGATTGCATTTAACCAACCTTGTAATTTGGTAATTAAATTATTAAATGCTTCTGTTATGGTACTTTCCATGATTTTTTAATTTTATATGATTAATACTTTCTTTTGTTTCAGTATTAATTATTGTACTTCGGCAACTCTAGTTTTTAAGGCATCGGATGTGTTTTTGCTCCAAGCATCTAGCATCCAACTTGCTTTTTCTAGTTCGCGAATGTAAGCTCCAATTAAATCTATAGTACCTTCATCATTCACACCTTCAGCAACTTCAATAACTTTTCCCATTTGTTTTAAAATTAACTTATGGTCCTTTATGGTTTCTGTAACCATATCCATGTCTGATTTTATTGGTGCAGCTTCAGCTATAGATGATACTCTTAAGTAATCGCTAAATTTACTCATTGGGTGGTATCGTAAAGTTAAAATACGCTCTGCAATTTCATCAATTTTAACTCTGGCATCGGTGTATAATTCTTCGAATTGTACGTGTAAATCAAAGAAGTTTTTACCTAAAATGTTCCAGTGATTACTGCGTAATTTTTGGTAATAAATGTGGTAATCTGCTAGCAGAATATTTAGTTCTACAACAACAGTTAATAATTCTTCATCTTTCATATTCAAATAACTCATAATATTTCTGTTTTTTTGTGTTCAACTGTTATCAAACTAAGGCAAATAGCAATTTTGTCAAGGCATTTAACAGGGTTTAACGGCATTAAGTTTTAATTAACATAAATTATGTTAATTAAAATTTGAGTTGTTAATTAATTTAAGAAGAAGCAGTTAGGTTTTTAAAATGTGTAATTGGCTTAATTCATAAAATCAAACCTCTTTTATCTTTTTGAGTTGTTAATCAAATTACATCGAAATTTTACGCTTTATATTGCGTTAGTATTTAAAATAAATTAAATGAAGACCTCGTTATTATTTTTCGTAATGATTTGCTGTTCTATAAACATAAACGCACAAATTATTGAAGCTAAAAAACAAGAATCGAAAAACTTTAAACGCTTTTATAAGGTATCTGAAGCTATTTATAGATCGGAACAACCTAGCAAAAAAGGATTTAAAGAAATTGAAGCGCTTGGAATAAAAACCATTTTGAATTTTAGGCGTAAATGGAGAGACGATAAAAAAACTAAGCACACTAAGTTACAATTAGAACATGTTAAGTTAAAGTCTAAAGAAATGACTGAAGCTAAAGTTGTAGAAGTGCTTAAAATTATTAAAAAGGCTGAAAAACCTGTATTAATTCATTGCTGGCACGGATCGGATAGAACCGGAATTATAATTGCTGCCTACAGAATTGTTTTTGAAAATTGGACTAAAGCTGATGCTATTGCCGAATTTAGAAGGCCAGAGTTTGGTTACCATGAAAAGTGGTATCCTAATTTAATTGATATCTTAAATGATTTAAATGTCGATGAAATTCGATCGGAATTAGGAATTGAATAAAACGTCAATTCGAGTGAATTTGTTAAGCCAAAGCGGAACAAATTTGTATCGAGAAGTTATAATTAAATTATTTATAGAGTTGAATGGTTCTCGATACAATTCTTCGTACCTAGAATTACTCGAACTGACGACTCGTTAACTTTAATGTTTAGTTTAAACGTCATTCGAGTGAATTTGTGAAGCTAAAGCGGAACAAATTTGTATCGAGAAGTTGGAATTAAATTATTTATAGTACTGAATGGTTCTCGATACAATTCTTCGTACCTCGAATTACTCGAACTGACAAATCGTTAGGTTTAAGGTTTAGTTCAAACGTCTCCTCGAGTGAGTTTGAGAAGCTAAAGCGGAACAAATTTGTATCGAGAAGTTGTAATTTAATTATTTAAAGTACTGAATGGTTCTCGATACAATTCTTCGTACCTCGAATTACTCGAACTGACGAATCGTTAGGTTTAAGGTTTAGTTCAAATGTCACTTCGAGTGAATTTATGAAGCTAAAGCGGAACAAATTTGTATCGAGAAGTTATAATTAAATTATTTATAGTTTTGAAGGTTCTCGATACAATTCTTCGTACCTCGAATTACTCGAACTGACGATTCGTTAACTTTAATGTTTAGTTTAAACGTCTCTTTGAGTAAATTTAAGAAGCCAAAGCAAAGCAAATTTGTATCGAGAAGAAATTATAAAAAATCAACCTTATTTAAAATAAGCCCTGAAGCTGGCGCAATAAAATTCATTTTTACAGTGTTATCAGGCTCTAAGCTTGCTTTAATATCATCTAAAGTGAGTTTTCCTTTTCCTAAATCGAATAAAGTCCCCATCATTAATCGTATTTGATTTCGCATAAAACCTTTACCTCGAACTCGTAAAATGTAGGTTTTATCAGGAAAGTAATTTGCTGTGTAAATTGTATTTTCAACCAATTCGCAGGTTTCAATAATTCTGGTGTAAATGCCTTTATCGGTTGGTTTGTAGCAATAAGCTTTTAGGTAATGCTCGCCTTCAAACAATTTTGCACCTTCTTTCATGATTTCAATGTTTAAATCATCTAAAATAGTCGTCATTATTGGTGCGCAAAACGGATGACACTTTTCGCCGTATGTAAATAAATAGAGGTACTCTTTGTTTTTTGGGTGATTTATAATATTGAATTTAGCATCAACTTCCTTAATAGCTAAAGCGCGAATATCTTGCGGAAGATTATAATTAAACAGGGCTAAAAAAGCATCTAAATCTTCTATTTCATGCTGAAGAAACAACTCGAACGTTGCATTTTCGGCCGAAACCATAGCATCGGTTCTTCCCGATACTAAAGTTTTAAAATACTTGCCTACAAGAATATAGTTTAAGGTTCTATCAACCATTAAATGCAAGGTTTTTACATTTGGTTGCTTTTGCCAACCATGAAACCTATAGCCTAAATATTGGAAGTTTATTAAATAATAATACTTTTTGGGCTGAAACTGCATTTATTTATGTCTGCCTTTTAATTCTGCTTCAATATCCTTTAAAGTAAATCCTTTTGCTTGAAGTAACATTAAGTAGTGAAATAATAAATCGGCCGATTCGTATAAAAACAACTCATCATTATTATCCATAGCTTCAATAACCGTTTCTACAGCTTCTTCCCCTACTTTTTGAGCTACTTTATTAATGCCCTTTGAAAATAAACTCGCCACATACGATTTTGCGGTATCTTTATTAGCAACACGTTCTGCAATAATAGCTTCCAAGGTTGAAAAGAACCCGTAATTAGGTGTATTATCTTCGCCCCAACAATTTCCTGTTCCTTTATGGCAAGTTGGTCCAGCAGGATTTACTTGAATTAATAAAGAATCATTATCGCAATCGTTTTTCAGTCCAACCAAGTTTAAAAAGTTACCACTCTCCTCGCCTTTTGTCCATAAACGTTGTTTACTACGGCTAAAAAATGTCACTTTTTTAGTTTCTATTGTTTTCTTATAAGCTTCTTCATTCATGTAACCCAACATTAATACATTTTTTGTTGTAGCATCTTGAATAATTGCAGGAACTAAGCCGTTATTATCGTATTTTATTTTCATTGATTTTTTTATTAATCCTGAATATGTTTCAGGCACTTATTATTATGAGATACTGAAACGAGTTCAGTATGACACCTAAAGTCGAATCTCAATATTATGTTTTTTTAATTCTTGTTTTAATTCAGGGATAGGTATTTCACCAAAATGAAAAACACTAGCTGCTAGAGCAGCATCAGATTTTCCTTCCTTAAATGTATCTACAAAATGCTGAACATTACCAGCACCACCAGATGCAATAATAGGGATATTTAAGGTATCAGACAATTGCGCTAAAGCTTCGTTTGCAAAACCAGCTTTTGTACCATCGTGATCCATTGATGTGAATAAAATTTCGCCCGCACCGCGAGTTTCAACCTCTTTTGCCCATTCAAATAAATCGATTTCTGTTGGAATAGTTCCACCAGCTAAATGTACTTTCCAATGTCCATCAACTTGTTTCGCATCAATAGCAACTACAACACATTGGCTACCAAATTTATTAGCTAATTCGTTTACCAAATCTGGTCTTTTTACTGCAGATGAGTTGATAGAAACCTTATCGGCACCACATTTTAACAAAGCATCAACGTGTTCTACAGACGAAATGCCACCGCCAACAGTAAACGGTATATTAACTTGTTCGGCAACACGAGTTACCATATCTAGAGTCGTGCCTCGATTTTCTAAAGTGGCTGCGATGTCTAAAAACACCAATTCGTCTGCACCTACTTCGGCATATTGCTTAGCGAGCTCTACAGGGTCTCCGGCATCACGTAAATCGACGAAATTAACACCTTTTACGGTGCGTCCGTTTTTTATATCTAGACAGGGAACAATTCTTTTTGTTAGCATTATTGTATTTGGTTGTTGGTTGTTGGTTGTTGGTTGTTGGTTGTTGGTTAAAAAAAACTAATAACTAGCAACCATCAACTGTTAACTATATAATTTCCAATTTCTCGTCAGTTGGAGTGATGCGATTTTATGAGCATTGTATCGAGAACTAAAGTTTCTCGATGCCATTTTTCATGCCTCAAAATCACTCGAAGTGACGTTATTTATTTATTATAAAATTTTCTAGTTGTTTCAAACTTATTTTATTCTCGTAAATGGCTTTTCCTATTATGGTGCCTTCGCAACCAATTTCGGCTAATTTTGGTAATTCATCAAATTTCGAAATACCTCCAGAGGCGATTAACTTTAAAGTTGATTCGTTTTCACTTTGACTGGGCTTTGTGTTACATTCAGCAATCATTTTCTTATACAAATCGAATGAAGGGCCTTGTAACATGCCATCCTTAGCTATATCGGTACAAATTACATAGCTAACACCTTTAGTCATATAATTCTGCACAAACGGAATGAGCTCTTCATCACTTTCTTCTAACCAACCGCTAATGGCTATTTTCTCATTATTTGCATCGGCACCTAAAATTATTTTATCACTACCGTATTTGGTTAGCCAACTTTCAAAAACTTCTGGTTTTTTAACAGCAATACTTCCACCGGTAATTTGTTTTGCACCAGATTCAAATGCAATGTGTAAATCTTCATCAGTTTTTAAACCACCACCAAAATCTATCTTTAAATTGGTTTTAGTCGCAATAGTTTCTAACACTTTATGGTTTACAATATGGCTTGCCTTGGCACCATCTAAATCTACTAAATGCAAATGCTCTATACCATGAGCTTCGTATTGCTTCGCAATTTCTAATGGGTTTTCGTTATATACTTTTTTTGTGTTGTAATCACCTTTTGATAATCTTACACATTTACCGTCTATTATGTCTATTGCTGGTATTATTCTCAAAATAGTTGTTAGTTTCTAGTTGTTAGTATTTAATTCTAAAAAATTCTTAAGAATTTTTTCGCCTTCTTTTCCGCTTTTTTCAGGGTGAAATTGCACGCCATAAAAATTTTCGTGTTGTAATGCCGATGCGTAATTAATCTCGTAATCGGTAGCAGCAATAGTTTCATTACAATGTTCGGCATAAAAACTATGCACTAAATACATGTATTCGTTTTCTTTGATGCCTTTAAATAAATCGGATTTTAAATCTTTTATAACATTCCAACCCATTTGCGGTACTTTTACGCTATTTGAAAAACGCTTTACTTTTGTTTGAAAAATCCCCAAGCCCTCTGTATTACCTTCTTCGGAGTGTAAACACATGAGTTGCATACCTAAACAAATGCCCAAAACAGGTTGTTTTAAATTAGGAATTAAGGTATCCAAACCACTTTTTTTAAGCATTTTCATAGCGGAACTAGCTTCGCCTACTCCTGGGAAAATGACTTTATCGGCCGCTTTTATTTCTTCAGCATTATTCGATAAAACAGCATCGACACCTAAGCGTTTAAAAGCAAATTGTATACTTTTTATATTTCCTGCACCGTAATCTATTATTACTAATTTCATTATTTTGTTGTTGGTTGTTCGTCGTTGGTTGTTGGTCAATGAAATCAATTAACCAATAACTAGCAACAAACAACTAGTTTACAATAACCCTTTTGTACTTGGTAAAAACATTTTATTGGCATCACGTTTTACGGCCATTTTCATGGCTTTTGCAAATGCTTTAAAAATGCCTTCAATTTTATGATGCTCGTTTACACCTTCTGCTTTTACATTTAAATTACATTTTGCGCCATCGGTAAACGATTTAAATAAATGATAAAACATTTCGGTTGGCATATCGCCTATTTTTTCGCGTTTAAATTCGGCATCCCATTCTAACCAATTTCTACCTCCAAAATCTACCGCTACTTGTGCTAAACAATCATCCATTGGCAAGCAAAAACCGTAGCGCTCTATACCTAATTTATTACCTAAAGCTTTATTGAATAATTCACCAAGCGCAATCATAGTATCTTCAATGGTATGGTGTTCGTCTACTTCTAAATCGCCATTTACTTTTATGGTTAAATCCATAGCACCATGACGCCCAATTTGGTCTAACATATGATCGAAAAACGATAAACCTGTATCAATATCGTTTTTACCCGAACCATCAAGATTTAATTTGATGTAAATTTGAGTTTCATTGGTGTTACGTGTAATTTCTGAAACTCTGTCTTTTAACTTTAAAAACTCATAGATTTCTTTCCAATCGGTACTCGTTAAAGCAATACAATCTAAAATATCTTGTTTAGAAGACTCTATTTCATCGGCTCCTAATTCGGGATCTTCAGACAAATAAATACCCTTTGCGCCAAGGTTTTTAGCAAGTTCCATATCGGTAATTCTATCACCTAAAACAAAAGAGTTTTTTAAATCGTAATCTTCAGAAAAATACTTGGTTAATAAGCCTGTTCTAGGCTTACGCGTATCTGCATTTTCATGCGGAAAGGTTTTATCTATATGAATTTCAGCAAACTCTACACCTTCCTTTTTAAAGGCATCAATAATTTTATTTTGCGGTGGCCAAAAGGTGTCTTCAGGAAACGAATCGGTTCCTAAGCCATCTTGATTAGTAACCATTACCAACTCAAAATCTAATTCGCTAGCAATTTTAGCCATGTATTGAAACACTTTTGGGTAAAATTCTAGTTTTTCAAGACTGTCTAATTGATAATCTACTGGCGGTTCTAGCACCAATGTGCCGTCTCTATCTATAAATAGTACTTTTGTTTTGCTCATGTTAGTCTAATTCTTTTAATGCCTTAATTAAAACTTCATTTTCAGCGTCGATTCCTACGGTAAAACGCAACGTGTTTTCACAAAGTGGTTGTGTGGTGCGATTTCTAATAACAATGCCTTTTTCTAGTAGCTGATTGTAGCGTTTTGTAGCATCATCAACTCGTGCAAGCACAAAATTAGCTTCCGTAGGGAAAATAGTTTCTACAAAACTGATATTTTTTAATGCCTCAATTAAAATTTGACGTTCTTTTAAAACCGCATTTACTTCGTTTGTAACCGCTTCTAAATTTGAAACACGTTCTAGCGCTCGTTTTTGTGTTAATTCGTTAACATTATATGGCGGTTTAATTTTGTTTAAAATTGAAATAATTTCCGCGGAAGCGTAACACAATCCTAAACGAATTCCTGCTAAGCCATAAGCTTTAGATAGTGTTTGCGTAACAATTAAATTAGGATAATTATTTAATTCTGAAATCCAACTTTGTTGATTTGAAAAATCGATATAAGCTTCATCAATCACCACTAAGCCACTAAAATTATCAAGTAATGTTTTTATTTTTCCTGAAGCTATTAAATTACCAGTTGGGTTATTTGGCGAACAAATAAATAGCATTTTTGAATTGGCGTCAATAGCTTCTAAAATGGCTTCAACATTGGGCTGAAAATCTGAGTTTAACTCAACTTTTCGCTCTTCAATCTCGTTTAAATTAGATAAAACAGTGTACATGCCATAAGTTGGTGGCAGTGTAATGATGTTGTCTTTTTTAGGTTCGCAAAAGGCTCTAAATAATAAATCTAGCACTTCGTCGCTACCGTTACCTAACAAAATCTGATTTGGAGAAACGTTTTTCTGTTCTGCTAAAACAGCTTTTAACGAACGCTGTAACGGATCTGGATAACGATTTACACCATTTTCGAACGGATTTTCGTTGGCATCTAAAAAAATCATTTTAGACCCATCGGAAACATATTCGTCGCGAGCAGAACTGTAGGCTTTCATTGCTTTTACGTTCTCTCGAATTATATTTTGTAAATTAAAGTTATTCATTTTATTAATTCTGAATGGTCACGCTTAACACCGTCGAAGTGTTTTCTAAAAGGCTTCGACTGCGCTCAGCCTGACATAACGATACTTCTTTATGTTATGAGATGCTGAAACGAGTTCAGCATGACAAAACAATTTTATTTTAAATCTTTTAAACGGATACTAACCGCATTTTTATGCGCTTGTAAACCTTCTGCTTCGGCCATTAATTCAATAGTTTCTCCAATATTTAAAATACCTTCTTTTGATATTTTTTGAAACGTCATGCTCTTCATAAAACTATCTAAATTCACACCCGAATATGCTTTACTAAATCCGTTTGTTGGCAACGTATGGTTAGTTCCAGATGCATAATCGCCTGCGCTTTCTGGTGTATAATCACCTATAAAAACCGAACCTGCATTTCTTATGTTTTCAACGTAATAATCTTCATTTTTAGAACAAATTATGAAGTGTTCTGGCCCATATTGATTAATTAAATCTAACGCTATTTCATCATTTTCAACAAATATAGATTTAGAATTAGCGATGGCTTTTTCGGCTATTTCTTTACGCGGCAACACTTGTAATTGCGCTTCTACTTCTTCTGAAACCTTAGCTATAAGTTCTTGTGATGTTGCTACTAAAATAACCTGACTATCAGCACCGTGTTCTGCCTGACTTAATAAATCTGATGCAATATAGCTTGCATTTGCACCATTATCGGCAACAACTAACAATTCACTTGGACCAGCAGGCATATCGATAGCCACACCGTATTTAGTGGCTAATTGTTTTGCCACGGTTACAAATTGGTTGCCAGGACCAAAAATTTTATAAACTTGTGGTATGGTTTCTGTACCAAAAGTTAATGCAGCAATGGCTTGAATACCGCCAACTTTAAATATTTTAGTTACGCCACATAGTTTGGCTGCATACAAAATTTCGGGAGCTAATTTACCTTCTTTATTTGGTGGCGAACACAATACAATTTCGTTACAACCTGCAATTTTCGCAGGAGCAGCCAGCATTAAAACCGTTGAAAACAAAGGCGCTGTTCCTCCTGGAATATATAAACCAACGCGTTCTATGGCGCGCTTTTCTTGCCAGCATTGAACACCGTTTGTGGTTTCTAATTCTATTTTTTCTGTTTTTTGAGCCGCATGAAATGCTTCAATATTATTTTTAGCATTTGCAATTGCAGTTTTTAAAGCTTCAGGAATGCTTTTAACGGCTTCTTCAATTTCTTCGGAAGACACTAAATTGCTTTCCAAGGTTACCTTATCGAAACGTTCTGTATATGTTTTTATAGCACTGTCGCCATTAGTCTTAACATCGTTAAACACCTCGCTTACAATACCTTCAATATCATCGACGGTTTGTGTTGGGCGTTTTAAAATATCGGCCCATGTGTTTTTATCTGGATTGTTAATTATTTGCATAAAACTTTCTTTTCTTCATTTCCGCAAAAGCAGAAATCTTAAAGTGTATAAATTTAATTTGAGATTTCCGTTTTCACGGAAATACAAAAAGCTATTATATTAAAGTACCATTTTTTCAATTGGGCAAACTAAAATACCTTCGGCACCGTTGGCTTTTAACTCATCAATAACTTCCCAAAAATCGTTTTTATTAATAACAGAATGTACAGAGCTCCAACCTTCTTGTGCTAAAGGCAACACGGTTGGACTTTTCATTCCTGGCAATAAACTCACAATTTTATCTAACCTGTCGTTTGGTGCGTTTAATAAAACATATTTAGAGTTTTTTCCTTTTAAAACCGATTTCATTCTAAATAATAACTTGTCTAGAATGGCTTGTTTTTCTTCGGTTAATTCTGGAGCCGAAGTTAATACGGCTTCACTTTTAAAAAGTACTTCTACTTCTTTTAAATTGTTTTTAAAAAGCGTGCTTCCGCTTGAAACAATATCAACAATAGCGTGAGATAACCCAATATTTGGAGCAATTTCTACCGAACCATTAATAACATGAATATCGGCTTTTTCGCCTTTCTTTTCAAAATACTGATTTACGGTATTGGGGTATGATGTTGCAATTTTTTTACCTCGTAAATCTTCAATAGAATTATATTCTGCATTTTTAGGTACAGCAATAGATACTTTACATTTTGAAAAGCCCAAACGCTCTACAATTGGTAAATCGTTACCTTTTTCTATTAATGTATTTTCGCCTAAAATGGCAATATCTACAACACCATCGCGTAAATACTGCGGAATATCGCCGTTACGTAAATACAAAACTTCCATAGGGAAATTTCTAGCTTCGGCTTTTAATTGGTCTTTACCATTATCGATAGAGATGCCACAATTTTTTAGTAAGTCTAACGATTCTTCATTTAATCGTCCTGATTTTTGTACTGCAATTTTTAGTTTACTCATTGTTGATTTTTATATGAGTTTGAAACAATCTTGTTGATTTTTTTAAATGAAAAACCCGCTTGATTGTCTCAAACGGGTTTAAATATATTTTCATTTTATTCAATACATTTTTACTTCGCTTGAGAGCAAATGTAAAAATGATGATGTGTTTGAATAAAAGTCATGTCTTTTTGTTTTACTGAAGCAAATATCTGTAATAAAAGTAAATTTTCAAACTTTAATTTACAAATATTAAAACATTTTACAATTTTTAGGTATTTGTAAAATATTTATCGTGAATGTTTATTGATTTCCTAGAATAATTGGCATTCCACTATCTCCCGAACCTATAACAATAACTTTACTATTTGGTGATTCAGATAATTTTATGGTTGCCTCGATACCTTTATCCTGTAAAATTTTATCGGTTAACGATGCACTTAAAATTTTATTAGCTTCAGCTTTACCTTCGGCTTCAATAATTTGTTTTTCAGCTTCTTTTTCTGCAGTTACAAGTCTAAACTCATACTCTAACGACTCTTGTTCTTGCTTTAATTTACGCTCAATTGCCTCTTTTATAGTTGATGGCAACGTTACATCGCGAACTAAAAACTCATTTAACTTAATATATTGTTTTTCTAGAATTTTTTTAGTCTCTACAAAAATTTCATCTTGTATAGCATCACGCTTACTAGAATATAATTGCTCTGGTGTGTAACGACCTACAACACTACGAGCGGCACTTCTAATAGCAGGTTGAATTACACGCTGCAAATAGTTTTCGCCTAAAGTTTGGTGTAGTTTTCCTAAATCTTGAAATACAGGTTGAAACCAAGCAGAACCATCAATTTGAATTTCTAACCCGTTTGAAGATAGTACTTTCATTTTTTCAAATAATTCTTGTTGACGCACTTCGTAAACAATAACTTTATTCCAAGGTGCTACTATGTGAAAACCTTCGCCTAAAGGAGGCTGATCGGTTACCACTCCATTATCAAAAGTTTTGTACAAAACTCCAGCTTCACCGGAACCTATTGTTACTGCCGATTTGGATAATATTATAATTAAAACCACAATTGAAATAATTGCAGGAAATGCTATTTTAGGTAATTTGTCCATTTGTTGTTTATTTAGTTTATCTATGTTAATCCGTTATATTTTCGTAAAAACCATTCTACACTTAAGCTTATAGCTATAATTGCTAATAGAATTTTCCAATCTATTAAAGGTAGGGTTTCTTTTTTACTTTTTTGAATAGGCGTAAAACGCTCATCGTTTACTAAAGTTGATATTAAATTATCTGTATTATTTATAAAAAACGCTTCTCCATTACTGTTTGTCGCTATACTTTTTAGTTTTGTTACATTGGCGCTTAAAAATTGTTCTTCCACATTATAATCTAAAATCTCGAAACGCCCAGATTTAGTTAGTTTATCTGTTGAAGTTTGAATATTGAATTTATATGAACCTGGAGATAAATTACTTAAATCTACTTGATAATTGTTGTTTTTTAGAACAAAAGGATATGTTTTTTGCTCGTTTGAAGCTTCGTTAATCACAGTAATGTTGATAGTTTCGCGAGTATCAAAAACAAAGTTTTTATCGAAATATTCTGCTTTTACAAAAATATTTGTTCCGCTGTTATAAAATGAATTATAATCGATATTTAAGCGGCTTCTTTGTTGATTGGTATTTAAAAATTGAATTAGCTTGCCTATAAAATCATCAAAATCGTTAAATGACTTTGTGTTTAAAAAACTTTGAGCCCGCCATTGCCAAATGTTTTCACCTAAAATTAAAACTTCACGTTGTTTATCGTTTTCAATAGTAGCAACAAGCGGTTCGTTAATAGAAACTCCATTTAAAGT
The DNA here is from genome assembly GCF_020523965.1 of Neotamlana sargassicola. Taxonomy (GTDB): domain Bacteria; phylum Bacteroidota; class Bacteroidia; order Flavobacteriales; family Flavobacteriaceae; genus Neotamlana; species Neotamlana sargassicola. Next base: position 396,544 of record NZ_JAJAPX010000003.1, read on the forward strand.
TTTATTTAAAAGGACTTGATAAGGCGTGTTGAAAATAACCGAGCTGTAGTTGGAAAGCAACGGTGGAAAACTTTCAAATTCGATATCGCTTACAATAAAAGGAGAGAAACCTGAATTTAATTGAGCTTGATAATTTTCGGTTTGATTAGTAATTTCAAACTCATATTCTTTCACGGTATTATTTAAAAAAGACAAGTCGGTTTTAGAACCAACAATAACTAATTTATTTATTTTGTTTTTTTTAATAATCTCAAAAACAGACTTAAATGAATTATTTGGTTGATTTAATATAACCAACTTAAAATCATTCACTTGAGAAACAAACTCGTTAGGTTTTAAAATAACGATTTCGCGCTGTTTATTAGTTTCTATACTTTTTTTAAGAAGCCCAATATCTGGATGAATTATATCGCTAACAATTGCAATTTTTGTTTTTTCATTAATAACATCAACTGCAAAATTTTTAGTATTATTTACCTTGTTTTTTTCATTTTCAATTGGAGAAATAGTTGCTTTATAATTACTAAATCCTACCGAATTAGCTGGTAATGTAAAGTTTAAAACTTTTGAATTGCTTTCTTCTGAAAACTTCAAAGTTGAAAAATATACCGTTCTGCCATTATTTGATACCGTAAAACTAGAACTTACTTGTTCTTTCCCGTTGTAAACTAAAATAACCTCTACAGGGAATTTATTATTTAGATAGGCATACTTGTTTACGTTAAGTTGTTCTATTTTTAAATCGATATGAGTTAGTGTATCACCTAAAACAATGGGGTAAATTGGATGTTTATAAGTATTATTTACAAATTGATAATCGTTACCATAGGTTTGATTACCATCTGTAATTAAAATGGTTGGTGCTGTAGTTTGCCTATAAATTTTGTTTAGTTTGTTAAACGCAGAAGAAATATTGGTTTGATTTTCTGAAAAATCTAGACTATCTGATAAGTTTAAAGTTTCACCAAAGTTGTAAAATTGAATGTTAAATTTAGAGTTTAAATCTTGATTTGAAGCTAGTTTTTTTAATAGTTGAACTGTTTTTTGGTCTTGTTTTAAAAATTTTACCGATTTAGAATTATCTGTAGCTATAATTAAATTAGCTTTTTCTGTATAAATGTTGGTTCTATTGAATTGCGGATTAATAATTAAAACTAAAACCGAAAAAATACTAATAAACCGCAAAACTGAAAAAAGCATGTTTAATTTGAACATGCTTTTTTCATTTTTTTTATAGTACTGAAAAAGAGCAAGTAACAATGCTATAATTCCAGCTAAAACAATATATAAAATAGTTTGTATTTGCATTAATTGCTATTAGGTTAGCATACCGCCGTCTACATTTAATGTTTGTCCTGTAACATAAGCACTCATGTCGCTAGCCAAAAATACACAAACATTAGCAACATCTTCTGGAGTTCCTCCACGTTTTAAAGGAATTCCTGCACGCCATCCTTTTACAACTTCCTCATCTAATTTTGCAGTCATTTCTGTTTCAATAAAACCAGGAGCAACTACGTTACTTCTAATATTACGAGAACCTAACTCTAAAGCAACAGATTTAGAAAAACCAATAATTCCAGCTTTACTAGCAGCATAATTGGTTTGTCCAGCATTTCCTTTTACACCAACCACAGAACTCATGTTAATAATAGAACCTTTGCGTTGCTTTAACATGGTACGTTGTACCGCTTTGGTCATGTTAAAAACTGACTTAAGATTTACTTCAATAACTTTATCGAAATCATCTTCGGTTATACGCATTAATAAATTATCTTTTGTAATTCCAGCATTATTAATTAATACATCTATGCTACCAAACTCTTTGGCAACATCGGAAGCTAATTCTTGTGCTTCATCAAAACTTGCAGCATTACTTTGGTAACCTTTAGCTTTTACACCTAAGGCGTTTAATTCTTTTTCAAGTTCGTTAGCTGCTTCAACAGAAGAACTATATGTAAATGCTACATTCGCACCTTGTTTAGCAAATTCCTGAGCAATTCCTTTGCCAATACCACGGCTAGCTCCAGTAATAATAGCTGTTTTTCCTTCTAATAATTTCATTTATAAAATTCTAGTTAGTTCGTTATTCTTTATTAAATCAAAGATAAGAAATACAAATGTTATCAAATAAAAAAACCTTACAACATTTTGCAAGGTTTTATTATATTTTTAATGTGTTTTTATCCTAAAACTTCGGCAACTTTTACACCTATTTTAGCCGGAGAATCTACTACGTGAATACCACATTCTCTCATAATTGCTTTTTTAGCTTGAGCTGTATCATCGCTACCGCCTACAATTGCACCAGCGTGCCCCATTGTACGACCAGCAGGAGCTGTTTCACCAGCAATAAAACCAATTACAGGTTTTTTACTACCGCTTTCTTTGTACCATTTAGCAGCATCGGCTTCTAATTGACCACCAATTTCACCAATCATTACTACTGCTTCTGTTTCTGGATCGTTAATTAATAACTCAACAGCTTCTTTAGTAGTTGTTCCAATAATTGGATCTCCACCAATTCCAATAGCTGTTGTAATTCCTAAACCTTGTTTTACAACTTGGTCTGCAGCTTCGTAAGTTAATGTACCAGATTTAGAAACGATACCAACTTTACCTTTTTTAAATACAAAACCAGGCATAATACCAACTTTTGCTTCTCCTGGAGTAATAACACCTGGACAGTTAGGACCGATTAAACGACAATCTTTATCTTTTATATAGTTTGAAGCAGTTATCATATCTGCAACAGGAATACCTTCGGTAATAGCTATAATTACTTTTATACCAGCGTCAGCAGCTTCCATAATAGCATCTGCAGCAAATGCAGGCGGCACGAAAATAAGCGTTGTATCTGCACCAACTTGTTCTACAGCTTCTGCTACTGTATTAAAAACTGGCTTATCTAGGTGAGTTTGCCCACCTTTTCCTGGTGTAACACCACCAACAACATTAGTTCCGTATTCAATCATTTGACCAGCGTGAAAAGTTCCTTCACTTCCTGTAAAACCTTGAACTATTATTTTCGAATCTTTGTTTACTAAAACGCTCATTTGTTTATATTTTCGTTTATTTAATTATGTTGAAAACAAAAGTAATTTTTTGAATTAAATTTTTAAAGCAAAAACTGAATTACTTTTAGTTATTTTTCTTTAAAGCTTCAATTAATTTTGGCAATTGTTTAATTAAAGCCATTTCCTTTAATTTTAAACGCACTTCCTGTATTGGTGTTCCCCAATATGTTTTATTACCTTCAATTGATTTTGTTACTCCAGACTGCCCTTGAACAACGGCTCCTTTACCTATTGTTATACCACTTGTAGTGCCAACTTGCCCCCAAAGTGTTACTTCATCTTCTACAACTACACAGCCGGCAATACCAACATGGGACGCAATTAAACACTTTTTACCAATTACGGTATCATGTCCAATTTGTACCAAATTATCTATTTTAGTACCTTCTTTAATTGTTGTATCCCCAGTAACACCTCTATCTATAGTGCATGATGCACCAATATCTACAAAATCTTCAATAACAACTCTTCCGCAAGAAATTAATCTATCGAAGCCTTCAGGACGCTTTTTGTAATAAAAGGCATTGGCTCCAATAATGGTTCCTGAATGAATGGTAACATTATTACCAATAACAGCATCGTCGTATATACTTACATTAGAATGAATGGTACAATTATCACCAATAACCACATTATTTCCTATAAATGTATTAGGCTGAATTATGGTGTTTTTGCCAATAGTTGCTGTTTCAGAAATTGAAACATTTGAAGCTTTGAATGGTTTAAAATGAAGACTTAACTTATTGAAGTCTCTAAAAGGATCGTCGCTAACTAATAATGCTTTTCCTTCTGGGCAATCTACTTTTTTATTAATTAAAATGATAGTTGCCGCGGAGTTTAATGCTTTATCGTAATATTTAGGATGATCTACAAAAACAATATCTCCAGGTTCTACAACATGAATTTCGTTCATGCCTAACACCTGAAAGTCATCTGCACCTACAAATTCACAATTAATTAATTCTGAAATTTGTTTTAAAGTATGTGGCTTAGGAAACTTCAATCGTTATTCTTTAACGCGTTCTTTGTAAGTACCTTTTTCGGTTTCCACCTTAATTTTATCACCTTCATTTATAAAAAGCGGCACGTTTACTTCTGCACCAGTTTCTACAGTAGCTGGTTTTGTAGCATTTGTAGCGGTATTTCCTTTTACTCCAGGTTCGGTATGTGTAACTTCTAAAATAACAGTAGCCGGCATATCTACAGAAAGTGGCATGTTATCTTCCGAATTAATTTGAATGGTAACAATTTCGCCTTCTTTCATTAAATCAGACCTGTCTAGAGCAGATTCTGTTAATTGAATTTGAGTGTAATCGGCTTCATTCATAAAATGAAAATATTCACCATCATTGTATAAATATTGAAATTTATGTGTTTCTACGCGAACATCATCTAATTTATGACCTGCAGAAAACGTATTATCTATAACCTTTCCGTTAGTTACACTTTTAAGTTTAGTTCTTACAAACGCAGGTCCTTTTCCTGGTTTTACGTGTAAAAACTCTACTACTTTATAAATATCATTGTTATAGCGAATGCATAATCCGTTTCTAATGTCACTAGTTGTTGCCATTTTTATATATTAAATTACTTATTTTAATTTGATTTGAAATACCCTTTCATAATTCCGCGTTGTGAATCTTTTATAAATTGAAGAATTTCATCGCGTTCTGGAGTAGCTTCCATTTCAGCTTCAATAATTTCTGAAGCTTGAGTATTATTATAATTTTTTTGATACAGGATTCTGTATATATTTTGAATTTCTCTTATTTTTTCGGTTGAAAATCCACGACGACGTAAACCGACTGAATTTATTCCAACATACGAAAGTGGTTCTCGAGCAGCTTTTACAAATGGTGGCACATCTTTTCGTACTAAAGACCCTCCTGTTACAAAAGCATGATTACCAACAGATACAAATTGATGAACGGCCGTCATACCCGCTAAAACCACATAATCGCCGATGGTAATGTGTCCAGCTAAAGTACTGTTATTTGAAAAAATACAATTATTACCAACAATGCAATCGTGAGCAATATGGCAATAGGCCATAATTAAACAATTATCACCAACTACGGTTTTCATTTTATCTGCCGTACCACGGTTAATAGTAACACATTCACGAATAGTAACATTGTTGCCTATTTCAACTGTTGTGTCTTCATCATTGTATTTTAAATCCTGTGGAACTGCCGAAATTACTGCTCCAGGAAATATGTTACAATTTTTACCTATTCTAGCACCTTCCATTATGGTAACGTTGCTCCCAATCCAGGTACCTTCACCTATAATAACATTGTTGTGTATTGTAGCAAAAGGCTCTATAACTACATTTTTTGCAATTTTTGCACCCGGGTGCACATACGCTAAAGGTTGATTCATTTTTGAAAATTAAATTTTAATAAAAAAGCAAATATTATTTTACTTTAGAAATTTGAGCCATTAACTCGGCTTCAGCACAAAGTTTTCCATTAGCATAAGCATAACCTTGCATATGGCAAATACCGCGACGTATTGGTGTAATTAACGAGCATTTAAAAATTAAAGTATCGCCAGGCATTACTTTTTGTTTGAATTTAACGTTATCCATTTTCATGAAAAATGTTAGATAATTTTCTGGATCCGGCACTGTGTTTAACACTAAAATACCGCCAGTTTGCGCCATGGCTTCAACAATTAGCACTCCAGGCATTACAGGAGCTCCTGGGAAATGGCCTTTAAAAAACTCTTCGTTCATGGTTACATTTTTTGTAGCCGTAACGTAGTTTTCTTCAAGCTCAAAAACTTTATCTATTAGTAAAAATGGTTGCCTATGTGGTAACATGGCCATAATTTGAGTAACATCCATTAATGGAGGCTGATTCAAATCAATATTTGGCACGTTATTACGACGCTCATTTTTTATAAGTTTAGCAAGTTTTTTTGCAAATTGTGTATTTATATAATGCCCTGGTTTATTTGCTATAACTTTACCTCGAATTCGAGTACCAATTAAAGCTAAATCTCCTAAAACATCTAGTAATTTATGTCTTGCAGCTTCGTTTGGATGATGTAAGGTTAAATTATCTAGAATGCCGTTTGGTTTTACAGCAATACTATCTTTATTAAAGGCTTCTTTTAATTTAGCCATAGTTTCTTCAGATAAGGGTTTATCCACATAAACTATAGCGTTGTTTAAATCGCCTCCTTTTATTAATCCGTTTTCAAGAAGCATTTCAATTTCATGTAAAAAACTAAATGTTCTAGAATTCGATATTTGATCTTTAAAATCTGAAATTTGATTTAAGGTTGCGTTTTGCGTACCCAAAACTTTAGTACCAAAATCTACCATTGTAGTTATTTGGTATTCTTTTGCAGGCATTACTAAAATTTCGCTACCGCTTTCTTCATCTGTATAAGAAATAACGTCTGTGATTTCAAATTCTTCACGAGTTTCTTCAAGTTCTACAATTTCAGCTTTTTCAATAGCTTCAACAAAAAACTTTGAAGACCCGTCCATAATAGGAGGCTCAGAAGCATCTAACTCAATTAAAACGTTATCTACATCCAAACCAACTAAGGCAGCTAAAACATGTTCTGAAGTTTGTATGGACACACCGTTTTTTTCTAAACATGTGCCACGTTGCGTACTAGTAACATAATTAGCGTCAGCTTCAATAACTGGTTCACCTTCTAAATCCACGCGTTTAAAAGCCAATCCGGAGTTACCTGCAGCAGGTTTAAAAGTTAAGGTAACATTTTTACCTGTATGTAAACCAACACCGGTTAAAGTAACCGCTTTTTTAATAGTTTTTTGCTTTATTTCAGTGTTAATTATTCCCATCTAGTTTTTTTTCGATTTCATTAATATTTTTAACAATTTTGGGTAGGTTTTTAAAATAAACATAAGATTTATTATAATCGCCATAACCTAAAGCTGGCGAACCTTGCAATACTTCGTTGTCTTTTATATTTCTTCCAATACCCGATTGCGCTTGTATTTTTACATTATTACCAATAGCAATATGACCAACAATACCAACTTGACCACCAATAATACAATTCTCTCCAATTTTTGTTGATCCTGCAACACCTGTTTGTGCTGCTATTACAGTGTTTTTACCAATTTCGACATTGTGTGCTATTTGTATTTGATTATCAAGTTTTACACCCTTACGAATAATGGTTGAGCCTAAAGTTGCCCTATCTATAGTTGTACCTGCGCCAATATCAACATTATCTTCTAAAATAACATTTCCTGTTTGTGGCACTTTAATGTATTCGCCTTCTTCATTTGGCGCAAAACCAAAGCCATCTGCACCAATTATTGCACCCGAATTAATAACACAATTGTTACCAATAATACAATCTGAATAAACTTTTGCACCCGCAAAAACTACCACATTATCACCTATTTTTACATTATCTCCTAAATAAGCATTTGGAAAAATTTTCACATTATCTCCAATAACTACATTATCTCCAACATAAGAAAAAGCACCTAAATATATGTTTTCTCCATATGAAGCAGATTCTGAAATAAATGATGGGTTTTCAATACCCGTTTTATTCATTTTAACTTGATTGTAATATTCCAGTAATTTTGAAAACGACTTATAAGCATCATCAACCTTAATAAGTGTTGTTTCTACAGGATTTTCTGGTTCGAAAGTTTTATTTACAATAGTTATTGATGCCTTTGTTGAATATATATAGGATGTATATTTTGGATTTGCCAAAAAAGTTAAAGCTCCCGCCTGCCCCTCTTCAATTTTAGAAAGTTTAAATACTTCAATATCTGGATTTCCAACAACATCTCCTTCTAAAATGCTTGCTATTTGTTGTGCAGTAAATTTCACAAATAATTAAGTTAGTTCTTATTTAATTCACGCAAAAATATAAAAAATGTACTAAAGTTTTTGCTTGGGGTAGCATATATAATATTTTGTAACTGGTTTTGAGAGTGCTTTAAGGTTTAGTTGATCGGAGGCTTTTACTATATCTTCAATTTTTCCAGACTTATGTAAAATATTAATTCCCTTAGTGTTTAATTGATATGCTTGATTAGACATGCTTCCTGAAAACACAAAATATTCGGCTTCTTTTTCTGTAATATTATAGGTGTTAATTATTTCGTTTTTATGTTTTTCTAAAATCGCCTCTTTAATAGGCTTCTTTTTCACTTTTATTTTTAATAAGTCTCTATTAATAATCATATTACATAACGAACGTAGCACAAAATCTGGATGATCTTGCCATTGTTTCATAGCTGAAATAATATCATAATCGTCTAACTTCGAAAAAATCTCAATAATTTCGTTATTAAAGTTATTAAGAGTAATTTTATTATTTAAAAAATACAAAAATGGTTCGCTGGCTTTTATAATGACCCCATCTTTATTTAATTCTTTAGCGCGCTTTAAAACTCTAATTAATAGTTGTTCGGCAACTAAACTTGTTTTATGCAAGTAAACCTGCCAATACATTAAACGCCTTGCTATAATAAACTTTTCAATACTATAAATACCTTTTTCTTCAACAACCAAATTATCATCAATTACATTCAACATTGTAATTAATCGTTCACTATTTATATTACCTTCTGCTACTCCGGTATAAAAACTATCGCGCTTTAAATAATCTGCACGATCCATATCTATTTGCCCCGAAATTAACTGACAAAGAAATTTGCGATGATAATCACCTTTAAAAATCTCGATAGCTAGCGTTAAACTTCCGTTAAATTCTTCATTTAAACGTTGCATAAAAATGAGAGAAATCTCTTCATGAGACACATCGCTTACAATACTATGCTCCATAGCATGCGAAAATGGTCCATGCCCAATATCGTGTAACAAAATAGCACAATACAAGGCCGTTTCTTCATCTTCTGAAATGTTAACACCCTTAAAACGAAGCACATTCACAGCTTTCTGCATTAAATGCATGCAACCAATTGCATGATGAAAACGTGTGTGGTGCGCACCGGGATACACCAAATACGACATACCCATTTGAGTAATTCGTCGTAATCGCTGAAAATATTTATGTTGAATTAAATCGAAAATTAGCGAATTGGGAATCGTAATAAATCCGTAAATTGGATCGTTTAATATTTTGAGTTTATTCAAACTTCTTATTTTTTTAAATATTTACAAATATAATAATAGTGCTCGCAAGGGCATACAATAAAAGACTAAACATTATGATAAATATACTTTGGGTTGATGATGAAATAGATTTACTGAAACCTCACATTTTATTTCTGGAGAAAAAAAATTACAAAGTAAGCACATGCAAAAGTGGCACCGAAGCCATTGATGCTTTAGAAGAAGATAATTTTGATATTGTTTTTTTAGATGAAAACATGCCGGGTTTAACGGGCTTAGAAACCCTTAATGAAATTAAAGAAAAAAAAGACACGCTACCGGTGGTAATGATTACCAAAAGTGAAGAAGAATATATAATGGAAGAGGCTATTGGAAATAAAATTGCCGATTACCTAATTAAACCTGTAAACCCAAACCAAATTCTTTTAAGCTTAAAAAAGAATTTAGACCATTCAAGGTTAGTAAACGAAAAAACCACCTCAAATTACCAACAGGAATTTAGAAAAATAGCTATGGATTTGACTATGGTTAATAGTTATGAAGATTGGGTAAGTTTATATCAAAAGTTAATTTACTGGGAAATACAATTAGAAGATATTGAAGATGCGAGTATGTTTGAGATTTTAGAATCTCAAAAAGTTGAAGCAAACTCTCAATTTGGAAAATTTATAGACAAGAATTATTCCAATTGGTTTAAACCAAATACCGATGCTCCTATTATGTCGCACACTTTATTTAAAGAAAAGGTAGTCCCTGAAATTGGAAAGGACCAACCAACTTTATTATTGGTTATTGATAATTTACGTTACGACCAATGGAAAGTTTTTGAGCCCATAATTAATAATTACTTTAAAAAAGATAAAGAAGATGCCTTTTTTAGTATTCTTCCAACCGCTACTCAATACGCTAGAAATGCCATTTTTTCTGGATTAATGCCCAGCGAAATGGAAAAATTATATCCGCAGTTCTGGAAAAACGACGTAGATGAAGGTGGTAAAAATTTACATGAAGCCGATTTTTTAGATACACAAATAAAACGTCTTGGTTTAACTCATTTAAATTACGAATATCATAAAATAACCAATTTAAAAACAGGAAAGAAACTTGCAGAAAATTTTAAATCTCTAAAAAACAACGACTTAACAGTAGTGGTGTACAATTTTGTAGACATGCTCTCCCACTCTAAAACGGAAATGGAAGTTGTAAAAGAATTAGCCTCTAACGATAAGGCCTACCGATCGTTAACATTAAGTTGGTTTAAAAATTCGCCTTTATTAGAAATGATTCAGCAAGCCCAACGTATGGGTTTTAAATTAATTTTAACCACAGACCATGGTACTATTAATGTTAAAAATCCATCTAAAGTTATAGGAGATAAAGATACCAGTTTAAATTTGCGATATAAAACAGGGCGCAGTTTAACCTACGACAACAAGGATGTTTTGGTTGCTAAAAATCCAAATGAAGTATTTTTACCTTCAATTAATATGAGCAGCTCTTTTATATTCGCGAAAAACGACTTGTTTTTTGCTTACCCAAATAATTATAATCATTACGTTAGTTATTACAGAAACACTTACCAACATGGAGGTGTTTCACTAGAAGAAATGATTATTCCGTTTGTTACGTTTTCGCCCAAATAATCCACTAAAAGTAAAAAAATCCGTTAAAACGCGTAGCTTTTTAGGAAATTCAAAATTATTTGGCTAATATTGTTTAAGATAATTTATTAAAGATTTGGAATTACAATACAAACTAAATGATATTGAACAAGTTGCTATAAAACTTGTAGATAACTTTAATACAAAAACCATATTGTTTTATGGTAATATGGGTGTAGGCAAAACCACTTTAATAAAAAAACTAGTTGAAATACTCGGAAGCGAAGACGAAGTTAGCAGCCCAACATTTTCTATTGTAAACGAATACCAAATAAAAAACGATAAAATTTATCACTTTGATTTATATAGAATCAAAGATGAAGAAGAATTGTATAATTTTGGAATAGAAGATTATTTAAGTACAAACAATTGGATTTTAATTGAATGGCCTGAAATAATTGAGCCGTTGTTATTTAAAGATTGTGATAAAGTCGAAATTAATCTAGACCAAGAGCTAAACAGAATACTAAACTTAACTAATTAACAGTTTGCTTATGAGTAAAAAATAACATTAAAACAAGCGAAAAATTAAATTTTACGGGAAAGCCACACAGAATTTTATTACAAACCACGGTTTTTAACATTTCTTTAACTTTTTCAGTCAATTTAAACAAACATGATGCTTTAAGTTTGGGATATAATTAATTTAATCCCTTATAAAAATGAAAACAAAAAAGTATTTAGTTGCAATCGCAATTTTCGGAGGAATGTTATTTTTAGCTCAAGCTGCTAACCAGTACAACACCAATGCAGAACAAACAGCAAAGATTGAAAGAAAACCGTTCCCAGTTCCAAGAAGCTTATAGCAAAAACGCTATAATAAAAGGGTCAATAATTGCTACAATTATTGCTATTACCCCCTATTTATTTTCAATACATTTAAGTGTCCCAAAAACGCAAGTTTGGGACACTTTATTTTTTACATATGACAGTAAAAGTTGGCAAAATGCTAATTTGGTTATGTGGATTTTTTCAGGAAAATCTATCCCTTTATTATTAATTTTAATCTGGTTTTTTACGAATAGGCATTGGTGGTACCATACTTTACTTGTTCCAATTGCCATGTATATTTATCAAATTTTTGATTTATTTTTTCAAGATCAAGAATTAGACAAATTTCAATTGATCTATATGGTTCCAATAATGGCCATTGTAATCCCTTCTATTTATTTAATTAGAGCAAAAATTTTAAACAGTATTTCACAAGCTAATAAATCTATGGAAGAACTTGAGGAAGAACTAAAACTTCGCCCAAAAAATTTCTGGGGCAAAGTAAAAGATTACTTTTGATTAATTCCTAAGCGATCTCTTTCTTTTAAATTCATCTCCTTTTTGTTGGTTTTTAATTTATAATTACCAAACTTATAATTAAAACCTAAAACAAACATTCTGTTTTCCATTGTTGAATCTAGATAAGTATCTTGATCTAAAAATTTTGTGGTTTGCGTGAAATTTTGAGTATTAAAAATATCTGTAACACCCAGACTTAAAGAAGCTTTATTATCTAAAAAAGTTTTTCTTAAACTAATATCTAACCCAGCGCGATCACTTACCTCCGATACTCCATCTATAATACTAGGTATGTAACTGTACATAACATCTAGTGTTAAGCTTTTATCTTTTAAAAATGAAAAATAATTAGCAACAACAAAATATAGTCCCCATTTGCTACTTTCAATAACATCATCACTATTTAAATATCTGTAGTTTGTTTTGTAATTAAAAAGTGATGATAAGCAATATAAATCCCAATTATTAGTAATACTGGTGTAAGTTGTAAAGTCTAATCCATAAGAAACACCATAATCTATATTTGAGTAAATATTTTCTATTTGGTTGTTCTCAACATCTTGTAATCTTAACTCGAAAATTGGATTATTTTCAAATCTATAATATAATTCAAAAGTATAGGTGTTTTTTAAGGTATAACCCAAAATAAACGAATCATCAATTTCTATTCTTAAATTAGGATTACCAACTGAATAGCTATTATCTGTTAAATATAAACGAAACGGGTTTAATTGATTATAATTAGGTCGGTAAATTCTTTTATTGTAACTAAAATACAATTGGTTATTATCATTTAAACTATGTAATACATAAAATGAAGGAAATAATCTTAAATAATCATTATCATTAATTTCGTTATTCGCTATAGATTTACCTGTAAGGTCTGTATATTCTGTTCGCAGTCCTAGTTTTAAATTCCAATTTGTCCAATCTCTAGACCAACTAACATAAGCTGCATAATTAAATTCATCATATAAAAACACATCGGAATTATTAGCATCTAGTTGTGCTTCATCATTTTCGAAAAAAAATTGATTTAACTCACTTTCAGAATTTATATAAGCAACTTTTGCACCAGTCTCAAAACTCCCGTGGTCTAGCGGTAATTCGTAGTCAAATTGTCCTGTAAAAATTTTAGTAATTTGATCGGAATATGTTTGAAATCGATTATTTCTAAAAGCTATGCTTTCGTCTGGAAAAAAATATCCGGTTGTAACATCTTGAAAATCTGCATAATCGTAATAGGTATGATGTATGTTAGCCGTTAACTTCTCTCCTTCTCTTTTTAATTTTCTTGAATAGTTTAAAGTAAGTCCTAAATTAGTTTTTTCATTTACTGAATTATTAAAGGTGTTAAAAATAGAATCTAGTTCCATGTTACTATTAAAAACTTCGGTTGAAGAATTTATATCCAATTGCCCCGTTTTTCGTGGCTGATAAAGAATATTTGCCGTTAAACCAATATTACTTTTTTCATTTATATCATAATCAATATTACTATTTATTGTTTTTAAAGCACTTTGGCGAACACGATTGTAATCTGTTTTCCAACTTGTTTCAAGATTATTATTCAGTAAAAAATTATCAGATTGATTTTGATTGCGATAATCTTTCCTTGGGCTATCGCTAATATTTAAATAAGCATTTAGTTTTTTTGTTTTGAAAAACTGACTTGTACCATAAGATATCTTAGGATATTTAAAACCTTGCATAAAATTACCAAAAACATTGCCGTGATATCCTGCAATTAAGTTTTTACTTACTACAATATTTAACACCGAACTTCCTTGCGCATCATATTTTGCCGGAGGGTTTGTAATAACTTCTATAGATTTTACAATGGTTGCTGAAGTTCCCTCAAGTAGTTGAATTATTTCACTATCAGACAAATAAACTCGTCTGTCGTTAATATAAACAACAGGTGTTGCATTTTTAATTGTTATGCGATCGTCGTTAACCCATACACCTGGCGTTTGTTTTAAAACATCAAAAACGTTGTGATTCGACAAAGTCGAATTCTCAACGTTAAATATTAACCTATCTACTGTTCGTGTAATAGTTGGCCGTTTACTTACAACTGTTACCCCTTCAAGAACTTCAATATTCTCTATTAAAATAATGGTTTTTAAATTTACACTTTCAGAAATTACCAAGTCCTTAGTATATTCTTCAAAACCTAGGTAGCTTATTTTTAATACATAATTGCCAGGTGCAATTTTTTCAATAAAAAAATCACCAGATTCACTACTTATGGTTCCTTTTTCAGATTTATTGGTTTCTGCATTTAAAAGAACAACATTAGCATATGCAATTGGAAACTTATTTTCGTCTTTAATGAACCCTGAAAGACTAAATTCTTGCGAAAAACTTAAAATTGAACATAATAAAAAAATGAAGTTTGTTAATTTTTGAGCCATCGAAATATTTAAAAATGTATAGAAAAAATAACCTATTTAGGTTAATTCTAGACTAAATTAAATAAATTTTCACTGTTATTAACGCTATATTTTATAAATTATATTTTTACGGAAAACCCACAGTGTCTATACAGAAAAAAACTACGATAAGCTGTGTTTTATTATAAAATGTTAATAGCTCTTTTTCTGAATAATGTCATAATTTATTTTAACATAAAGTCATCATATAATATTTTAATTTGAAACAAAACCCGTAAGTGTTTGGTAACAACATGTAATATTATTTGTTTATTAATTTATTCCTGTGAAAAAGCATCATTTAAAAAAATATTTGTAATTTAATTTTTTATTAATAAAATTATTATGCCAGAATCCTTATCGCCTTTTACCAAGCAACAGCTTATTCCGCAAGAAGAAAAACTAGAAGTTTTTAAGAAAAAAGGAGATTTATTTATAGGAATTCCCAAAGCTACCGCGTTTCAAGAAAAACGTGTTTGTTTAACTCCAGATGCCGTTTACGCGTTAGTTAGTAACGGGCATCGTGTTTTAATTGAAGCTGGTGCTGGTGAAAATGCCAATTTTAGCGATAAAGATTATAGTGAAGCTGGAGCGGAAGTAACCAATGATACGGCAAAAGTATTTTCATGCCCAATGATTTTAAAGGTTGAGCCTTTAACATTAGAGCAAATTAAATTAATAAATCCGCAAACCATATTAATTTCTGCGTTGCAAATAAAAACACAATCTAAAAAATATTTTGAAGCTCTTGCTGCTAAAAGAGCAACTGCTTTAGCTTTTGAATTTATTAGAGATGACGACGGTAATTATCCTGCCGTTCGATCGTTAAGTGAAATTGCTGGAACCGCATCTGTACTCATTGCTTCCGAGTTATTATCAAACACAAAAAACGGAAATGGGCTTATGTTTGGTAATATAAGTGGCGTACCACCAATACAAGTTGTTGTTTTAGGCGGCGGAACGGTTGGTGAATTTGCTGCTAGAAGTGCCTTGGGTTTGGGTGCCAACGTAAAAGTTTTCGATAATTCGTTAACCAAACTTAGAAGGCTTCAAGCGCATTTAGGGCGACCTATTTTTACTTCAACCATACAGCCTAAAAATTTAGCAAAAGCATTAAAAAGATGTGATGTTGTTATTGGTGCAGTTCGGGGTACTAACCGCTCTCCTATTTTGGTAACAGATAGCATGGTGCAATCCATGAAAAAAGGGAGTATTGTAATTGATGTAAGCATAGATATGGGTGGTTGTTTTGAAACCAGCGAAGTTACTAACCATGACGAACCTACTTTTATGCGTCATGGTGTAGTGCATTATTGTGTTCCAAATATTCCGGCACGATATCCAAGAACTTCCTCAATATCAATTAGTAATATTTTTACTCCTTATTTATTAAAAATTGGCGAAGACGGAGGCTTAGAAAATTCTCTTCGTTTTGATAGAGGTTTAAAAAATGGGTTGTACTTTTACCACGGAATTTTAACTAATAAATCGGTGGCAGATTGGTTCGATTTAGATTGTAGTGATATTAATTTGCTCATTTTTTAAATCCGATTTTTTTCAATTTATATTTTAAATGAAATTTATTCATAGACTCGGATATTATCTCGGCGGTTTTTCAATAGGATTAATTGTTTTAGCCTTTTTTTTAAGTGGTAAAAAAACATCGTGTAGTTATGGGCCGGAAGCAAGAGTTATAAAAAATATTAATTCAAAAAAACTAGTGTATTCACACAACACCCATTTGGTTTTAAAACAAAACGCCATAGATACTGCAAAACTAAATGCTGCAATTAAACACGGAAACATAAATTTTTCAAAAAGCGAAACACGAAAAGAACCTTGTGCTTTTTATTATTTAGAAAACATTATAGATGATAAAAATGTTGCAATAACCATAGAAAATTGCGATAGCATTGCAACCGTAACTTATTTGAAAATTTTAAAGTAATGGTAAAACGCTGTTTTGATGTTTTTTTTTCAATAACAGGACTTTTAATACTATTTCCACTCTTTATTCTACTTGCCATTTTTATTAAACTAGATTCTAAAGGTTCCGTTTTTTTTAAGCAAATTCGTGTTGGTAAAAACAGTAAGAATTTTGTACTTTATAAGTATCGAACCATGTTTACTAATTCTAAAACGTCTTCAAATTTAACTTTGGGAAATGATGATGAAAGAATTACTAAAATGGGATTTTATTTACGAAAATTAAAACTTGACGAACTTCCGCAGTTAGTCAATATTATAAAAGGCGATATGAGTTTTGTTGGTCCACGACCAGAAATACCATATTTCGTAAGTAAATATAAACCTGAATATCTCGAGGTTTTAAATGTAAAACCCGGCCTTACAGGTTTAGCTTCTTTAAAATATAAAAATGAAGATGAATTACTAAAAAACACGCAAAACCCCGAAAATGTTTATTTAAATACCATTTTACCAGATAAAATTAAACTAAATAAAACATATATTAATTCGCAAAGTTTAGCTTTAGATATTAAAATTATAATTAAAACTATTTTTAGCATTTTTTGAGTAATAAACTTAAATGATTACTTTGCAATGCCTGCTATTAAGGCATTCTAAAAAAATTAGCATAACATTTTATGGATAGTATTACCTCAAATCGTATTGATGACTTATTGCTAAATTCTGATGTGTTTTCAAATACAACAAAAGAAAATATTATTCAACATAATTTTTCCAACGATACCATATTAATTACAGGAGCTGCAGGATCCATTGGAAGCGAATTAGCAAAACAACTAATAAATTCATCTTTTAAAAAACTAATTCTTGTTGACATTGCTGAATCTCCTCTTTATAACCTAATTAAAGTATTAGAAAAAGAAAACAATAAAAATGTAGATTTTGTTATTTTAAATATTACCGATAAAACGTCCCTTGAAATCGTATTTAAAAAATATAAACCTACACTAATTTTTCATGCAGCCGCTTATAAGCATGTGCCACTTATGGAAAGTAATCCTATTGAAGCTGTTAAACTTAATATTTTTGGCACAAAATTATTAACCGACTTTTCAATTAAATTCAAGGTTAAAAAATTCGTATTCATCTCAACCGACAAAGCCGTTAACCCAATTAGCGTAATGGGTTTAACTAAATTGATTGCAGAGCAATATTTAAAATTCGTTTCGAAAGAAAATAAAGTTGCCTTTTTCATAACGCGCTTCGGAAATGTTTTAGGCTCAAACGGATCGGTTGTTCCTGTTTTAAAAAAACAATTAGATTATAACTCACCTATTACAATTACTAGCAAAGAAATTTCACGGTATTTTATAGCAAAAAACAAGGCTTGTCAACTTATTTTACACATTGCCGAAACCGAAAATGTTAGTAATACCTTTACTTTTAAAATGGGCGAACCTATAAAAATTATCGATTTAGCTAAACGCATGCTTTTTTTAGAAAAAAGAAAAGAAAATTACCCAATAATATTTACTGGTTTACGTCCTGGAGAAAAACTGCACGAAGAAATGACTAGTAATTCTGAGGAACTTATCGCTTCAAATCATCCTGATATTTTTATTGTAAAAAACACGAGTGAACATTTTGATTATGAAAAATTTTTAAATTTAATCAATTTAAATACTGAATCTACTACCGAAGAAATAAAAACTATTTTAAAAAATTTAGTTTAAGACTACACTTTTCTTCGGCGTTTTTCTGTACCTAATAGCGCTAATTCTCTACCCGTTTGTCCAGCAACAGAAGTATTTTCTTCGGCGCGACGAATTAAATACGGCATAACATCTTTTACAGGACCAAACGGCACATATTTCGCAACATTATACCCCTTGTCGGCTAAGTTAAAACTAATATGATCACTCATACCGTAAAGCTGACCAAACCAAATACGTGAATCATTGTTTTGCAAACCTTGTTCTTCCATTAAACGCATTAACAAATAAGAACTATCTTCGTTATGTGTTCCTGCAAATAAATGGATTTTGTTCAAATTTTTCATAATAAAAAATAGCCCGTTATTAAAATTTTGATCGGTTGCAAATTTACTTTCGCAAATTGGAGTACTATAACCTTTTGCTTGTGCTCTATCATTTTCTTTTTCCATGTAAGCACCGCGAACCAATTTATACCCTAAAAAATACCCCCCGTTTTCTGCCTTATTTAATTCTTCTTTTAAAAATGCTAAACGATCATGCCTGTACATTTGTACAGTATTAAAAACAATAGGTTTTTCTGTATTATACTTTTTCATCATTTGGGTTACTAAACCATCGGCTGCAGTTTGCATCCAGCTTTCTTCGGCATCAATTAAAATAGTAACATCACAAGCTTTTGCAGCACTACAAACAACATCAAACCGCTGTACAACACGCTCCCACTCTGCTTGTTCTGCTTCTGTCAACGGCTTACCTTCTCCTAATTTTTCAAACAGATAAAACCGACCAAATCCTGTAGGTTTAAAAACAGCAATAGGCATTGCTTCATTGTCCTTTCCAAAATTTATTATTTTAATAATTTTATCTCTAGCAGCGTCAAATTCGTTTTCGTTAGCCTTACCTTCAACCGAATAATCTAATACAGAACTCACTCCTTTTGAGTACATTTTTTCTATAACCGGCAAGCAATCTTCTTCATTTACGCCTCCACAAAAATGATCGAAAACCGTAGAGCGAATTAAACCTTCAATAGGTAAATGTGCTTTTAGCGCAAAATTGGTTGCTGCCGTACCAATTTTAACCAATGGTTCAATAGAAATCATTTTAAATAAAAAATAGGCACGTTCTAATTCAGAATCAGTTTTAAGAGCAAAGGCTACTTCGGTATTATCAAAAATTAAGTCGGTATTCATGATTGAAAAAATTTTGACAAAGATAATTATAGCTAAGCAATCTTTTTTTACAAAAAACTCCTTAATTTCACAGCTTTAAAAAATAATTTCATTTTCATGGATGCAATAACTGCAAACAACAGCACAATATATTTTAACGAAAAATGCTACAAAGCTCTAAATAAGCATATTAAATTAAATAACTTTTCTAAAATTTTTATTTTAGTCGATGAAAACACTCATCAGTATTGTTTAGCAAGCTTTCTAGAAAAACTTGAAACCAATATTTCCCTTGAAATTATTGAAATTGAATCTGGAGAAATTAACAAAACTATTGACACTTGTGTTGGTGTTTGGAACACGTTGTCTGATTTAGACGCCGACAGAAAAAGTTTAATGATTAATGTTGGTGGCGGGGTTATAACGGATTTAGGAGGTTTTGTAGCTTGCACTTTTAAACGCGGTATTGCTTATATAAACGTACCAACTACCCTACTTTCTATGGTTGACGCATCTGTTGGAGGAAAAACAGGAGTTGATTTAGGGCATTTGAAAAACCAAATTGGTGTTATTGATAGTCCCGATTTAGTGCTAATTGACACCTCATTTTTAAACACTTTGCCAACAAACCAAATGCGCTCTGGACTAGCCGAAATGCTAAAACACGGCCTAATTAGTGATATTGCTTATTGGAATAAATTTAGCGACTTATCAAAACTTTCTTTAGATGATTTGGATGTATTAATTTACGAATCTGTAATTATTAAACGCAATGTGGTTACAGAAGACCCTAGAGAAAACGGCTTACGAAAAACCCTTAATTTTGGACACACACTAGGGCATGCCATTGAAACATATTTTTTAGGTAACGAAAACAAAACAACACTTTTACATGGAGAAGCCATTATAATTGGAATGATTCTGGCATGTTACATTTCGTCTGAACTCACTGGTTTCCCTAAAACAGATAGAGATTTTATAAAAGATTTATTTATTGGTTACTACGGAAAAACAACTATTGAAAACGTAGATATTAAACCCATTTTAGAATTACTTAAGTACGACAAGAAAAACAGTCATGGAAATATAAATTTTGTTTTATTGGAAAGTATAGGCAAGCCAAAAATAGATTGTATTGTAGATGAACAAATAATTTTAGATGCTTTTAAATATTACAATAATTAATTTTTTAAGAATAAAAAATTGATTACAAAAAAAAAGCCATACTTAAAAAGTATGGCTTTTTTGTATATTAATAAAATTTAATTTACTGTAACAAAAATAAGTGCTGTAGTGAGTAAAAATGATGTAATTGTCATTACTGTATTTAGACGTCTGTCTCCAGATGCAGTACTAATTGCAGAGTTATTAGGCTCAACATAAACATAGTCGTTTTGAGTTAAATAGAACACCGGAGAATTAAAAATCTCTTTACTTGTTAAATCGACTCTAGTGTATACTTTTGTACCATTTTGGTTTCTAATAACTAAAACATTATCTCTTTTACCATTTAAACTTAGGTCACCCGCCATTCCCAAAGCTTCAAGAATAGTTACACGTTCATTTTCAATATTATAAACTCCCGGCCTATTAACAGCTCCAGCAATAGTAACACGGTAGTTTAAAATTCGAATAATAACCACAGGATCTTTTAACAAGTGGCCGTCTTTAAACTTTTTTTTGAATAATTCCTTTGCTTCTTCAACTGTTAATCCAACAAGCTTAATTTTTCCCAGAACAGGATAATCAATGTTTCCATCAACATCAATAATATATGTTACCATTGCACCAGCTGCACCTGTCTCCATTACCAAGTTATAAGGCTGCGCTAATGCTGGATTTAATGTTGAAATATATACACTAACAATATCACCAACCTTTAATTTAGCCTCAAAAGTATCTGTATCAACCATAGTTTCAAAATCTTTTGCATTTTGAAAATAAACAATGTCTTTTTTCGTAACGCAAGACGTGCCTAAAAAAGAAATAAAAAGGAATAATAGAAATTGCTTGAAATTTAGATTAAGTTTATTCATTATAATATTATTAGAATTGGGTGTACTTTATTTAAAAGTAAATATCATTTTTCGAATTTAAATGGTCAAAAAAATTCTTTAAATTACCAAATACTACTGTAATCTACACTTTTAATCAAAAAAAAGCTCTCAAAAGAGAGCCAAATACGTATTGTCTATATTATAAATCGTTAAAAATGGAGTGCATTAAACGTTTTTTATCGTTTATACTCTCCTCTAGAGAAATCATAGTTTCTGTTCTATAAACACCTTCGATATCATCTAATAAGAATATAACTTCTTTAGCATGTTCTGTACTTCTCGCTCTAATTTTACAGAAAATATTAAACTTACCTGTTGTAATATGGGCTACAGTAACGTAAGGAATTTCATTAATACGCTCTAAAACAAACTTAGTTTGTGATGTGTTATTTAAATAAACACCAACATAAGCTATAAATGAATAACCTAATTTTTTATAATCTAACATTAACGAAGAACCTTTTATAATACCTGATTCTTCCATTTTTTTTACACGAACATGTACTGTTCCTGCCGATATTAATAATTTTTTTGCAATGTCTGTAAAAGGTATTCTTGTGTTATCTATCAACATATCAAGAATTTGATGATCGATTTCGTCCAGTTTAATTTTTCCCATAATTAATTTTTGTTAAACAAAAAGTAAAATTAATACATTTTTACTAAAAATAACATATAAAAACTACGTTTTATTTCGGAATTAATGAAGTTTTTTCATTATTTATTATTACGAAAACGTTTTCGTAACCTTTTTCTACCAATTCACCGTTTTCAGTATAAACAACGGCCTTATTAGCATCTATTTCCTTATGACCGAAAAACTGGCTTAATTTTTCAATTTTTTCAATTTTTGGTTTAAACTCAATTTTTTTACCAATTAACACTTCTTGGTATTGAATCGCTATATCTAAAAGCTCGTTATTAAACTTAGCATTTCTTATTATAATATCATAAAAACATTTTTTATTTTCCGGGATTTTTAAGTAGTCTTTATAATAAGTTCCAGTAACCTCTGTATTGGCAATATATAACAAAGATTTTACGTAGGATATGTAAATCAGTTCACGAGTAAATTCTCTGCCATAGTCTGCGTTATAATGACCAGCTTCAAACAATATTGTGGGTATATTTTCACTTTGAAACGTATCGCCAACACAATTTATATTAAAGGCGTCATCGTAAACACCAACCTGACCAGGAATTATTTCTTGCAAAGCGGTATTCATTTCTGAAATAATTTCCATAGCCACTTTTCTGTTGTCTGTTATGGTACAGGCTTGGTCTTGTGCCGGTGCTAAAAACGAAACGGTTGCCGACTTTCCTGTATTCCCTACTCCAAAAATGGTACGCTGTCCATGTAAATTATAACAATAATGTGGTTTAAAACGAGTAAAAACAGCTTTTAAACAGTTACTTTCTGGTTGCGATAAATTTTGGGCATCTCTATTTAAATCAATTTCATTGGCATTTATTCGAGTATAGGCTTCTGCCCCATCTGGATTTAAAATTGGTATAATATATAAGGTACATACTTTTAGAACTGAACTTAACTGCTCTTCTTCTTTAAAGGTGTTTAATAAATCGAAAATAGCCTTTGTTGTCGTCGACTCGTTTCCATGCATTTGTGACCACATTAAAATTCGTTTCTCGCCAGATCCAATTTTTAAACCATAAATAGATTTGCCTAAAACAGAAGTTCCAATAGTTTCTACAATAACACTGTTATCTAAATTTTTAATTAAATCGTCTATATGTTTATTAGTAATGTATCGATGAAACAAACTAATTTCCTTATGCTTATTAAATAATTGTTTTATTTCTAAAGTATCCATGAATTTATATTGAGTTACAAATGTAAACAATATAAATTTCACAAATGTAAACAAGTAAAAATCCGGAGTTGTATATAAATGTAAACACTCTAGTAGATGATATTTAATATGGGTTTACAGGAATATCTATAAACAATTAATCTTTAAATTAAAATTTTATTTATCAGTAATTTACAAATCAATACTTAAACTAAAAGTTTAATAAAATTTTGAATTTTTCACCAATTGTTACAAATCAAAAACCCACGTGTTTACATTTGTAATTAAAATTTTTGTTATTTTTGTTTACAATGATAAACAGTGAAGATTTTATAAAAAGACTCCAAAAAGTAATAGATTATTACAACGAATCTGCATCCTCTTTTGCCGAAAAAATTGGTGTGCAGCGTTCTAGTATATCTCATATTTTATCTGGAAGGAATAAACCCAGTTTAGACTTTATTTTAAAAATTTTAAATACCTACCCCGAAATAAACTTATATTGGCTTTTTAATGGCAAAGGTGATTTTTTTTCTGAAGCCCAAAACAAATCGGTTATTACAGAAAAACAAAAAGAAGATTTGTTTTCGACTAATTATAATGAACAGGAAAAAAAGACGATTTCACCACCTATTCAAAATTTTGCGGAAAAAGGAAAAACTATTGAACGAATAGTTATTTTTTATTCTGACGGAACTTTTAAAAACTTCAATAATTAATAGAATTATCTTTTCTACTTTTGCATAAAATAGAAATAGAGAAATATGCGGTTTTTATATTTAATTTTATGTGTGTTGGTTTTTAGTTGTTATAGCACAACTAGAAATTGTAGCGATTTTAAAACTGGAAATTTTTACAGTGAAGTTTCAATAAACGGAAAATTATACAAATCGACCTTTTACAGAAATGAACACGTACAGGTTGAAACTTACAATAATAAAATAGACTCCTCGAAACTGCGCTGGATAAATGACTGTGAAGTTATTTTTAAAACAATCAATCCTAAAAATAGAGCCGAACGAAAAGATGTTCACTTAAAAATACTAACTACTACCGATTCTTCTTACACCTATGAATATTCATATGTAGGTGAAACAAAAAAACAAAAAGGAATTGCTTATAAAGCCAATTAAAATTTAATTAACTGGGTATAAAAAAGCTTCCGATAGCTCAAAATCTATTGATTTATCGGTATTAACAAAGTATTTCACTAAAACTTCTCCCCAAAATTCACCATCTGAAAAATTAGCTATTAACCATTTATGGTTTAAAAACTTAACATTGTTTATTCGCATTTGTCTGCCTGCGCTCGAAGTATATGGCACAATAGGATGTTCTCCTTTAACATTATTAGTTTCGTATAATTTATCTTTAATATAGGGCATTAATTCTGCAACCTCTAAACCATCTGCTTCGAAATAGCTTATAGCATCTTCGTTTTGCTCTAAACTAAAACCAGAATAGTCTTGTAATTTATGGTGCAAGCCTACTAAAGAATCTTTATATTTCTCTACTTGCGCTCTAAATCCTTGGTTTTGTTTATTTAAATCTTCAAAAATATGTTTTGCATTTACGTGTTGAAAAATTATTAACAATACCGCGAATACAAACAAATACATAAAAATTCTTTTCTTCATTTTATAATTTTCAATTTTTAAACAAATAATTCTAAACCATCAAATGCTAAAAATACATTTTCTGGTAACGATTTTTCAACTTCATCATGAAAACCAAGTAAATGGCTAATATGTGTTAAATAGGCCTTTTTTGGATTTACACGTTTTATAAACGCTAATGCTTCTTCTAAATTAAAGTGTGAATGATGTGGCTGCTCTCGTAAAGCATTTACAACCAGAACATCTATATTTTTAATTTTATCAACCTCTTCATCTGCGACTGTTTTCATATCGGTTAGGTATGCGAAATTTCCAAATTTATAACCAAAAACTTGAAGTTCGCCATGCAAACCATTTATAGGAACAACTTCAAGATTATATAAATTAAAAGGTTTGTTTTTTACAACATTTTCAATAACGGCGGGTGCTCCAGGATATTTATTTTTATTTTCGAAAATATAATTAAAACGAATACTTAATTCTTTTAAAACGCGCTCATGCCCATATAACGGCATATCACCGTGCATATAATAAAATGGTCGAATATCATCTAAACCTAAAACATGATCGGAATGTTCGTGCGTAAAAATTATCCCATCGAGTTTTGTACAACCGCATCGTAACATTTGATATCTAAAATCTGGACCACAATCTACAACATACGTATAATTATCCCATTCAACTAAAATTGAAACTCGTAAGCGTTTATCTTTTTTATTTGAACTCAAACAAACCGGGTGATTACTCCCAATTATTGGAACACCTTGCGAAGTGCCTGTACCTAAAAATGTAATTTTCAATGTAATATTAAAGTTTACTACAAAAATAAACTTATTTTTTTGTTTGCTTTACTTATTTAATACCTTTGTGTTAAACTGTTTTAACCTATATACATAGTATGGAAATCACCATAAAAGGAGATAAAGAAATCGATAATGTGCCATCGCTTAAAACTAAGGCACTTCGTATAAATTTAAACGAAAATATTTACGGAACTTTTGCCGAAATTGGTGCTGGCCAAGAAACATGTAGGCATTTTTTTAGAGCAGGTGGTGCATCGGGAACAATTGCTAAAGCTATGTCGGCATACGATAAAGATTTTAGTGATGCCATTTATGGTACCGAAGATGACGGAAGATACGTTACAGAAGCCAGATTACGCAAAATGCTGGCGCATGAAATGAATTTAATTGAAGACCGCATTACTCGAGAAAAAAACCCAAACAAAATATTTTTTACTTATGCCAATACGGTAGCAACTATTGATTTTGCAAAGCAATTTAAAGGCCATGGTTGGGTTGGTATCCGATATCAAGTTGAGGCATCTGGCGAGTATAACGAAATTATTTTACATCTTAGGTTTAAAGAAACCGATGCGCGTTTACAACAAGAAACCCTTGGTATTTTAGGAACAAATCTTATTTATGGTGCATTTTATAAGTATAATCAACCTAAAAAATTATTGCGCTATTTATACGATCACTTACATAAAGATCAAGTAGAAATAGACACGATAAACTTCTCTGGTCCGGTATTTAAAAATGTTGATAACCGCTTAATGAGTTTACAACTTGTTAAAAACGGCATGACAGATGCAGTAATGTTTGGGCCCGATGGCACGAATGTTTTACCTGCAAAAATATTTTATAAGAAAAATATTTTAGCCCTTCGTGGTAGTTTTAGACCTGTAACAAAGGTTAACATGGCTATGTATGAAAAGTCGTATGAGTTGTTTGTAAACGAAAATAAAGTGTCGAAAGAAAAAACCGAAGTGGTTTTTGAAATTACCTTATCAAACCTAAGAGCTGAAGGAGAGATTGATGAACAAGATTTTATCGACAGAGCCGATTTGCTTTGTTCTCTTGGGCATTCGGTAATGATTTCTAATTTCCAAGAATATTATAAAGTAGTAGAATATTTCTCAAATTACACCAAAGCAAGAATGGGATTAGTAATGGGTGTTAGTAATATGATTGAAACTTTCGACGAAAAATATTACCGCCATATTAGCGGAGGCATACTTGAGGCGTTTGGAAAATTATTCTTTAAGGACCTAAAAGTTTACTTATACCCTATGCTCGATGCGAAAACAGGAGAACTAATAAATAGTGAAAATTTAAAAGTTCACCCAAGAATGAAAGAGCTTTACAAATTCTTTAAATACAACGGAAAAGTTATAGATATTGAGGAGTACGATGAAAGCATCATGAATATTTTCTCCAGAGAAATATTAAAAATGATTTCTAATGGCGAAACGGGTTGGGAAGATATGGTTCCTGAAGGTACAGCAGAGTTAATAAAAGATTATCGCCTGTTTGGATACAGCCGAAAACCATTAACATTAAATCGAAAAAGATTAAAATAAATATGAATAAAAGAGGCTGAAAGCCTCTTTTATTTTATTCTAAAATTTGAGCTGCGTGATCTTTAGTTTTTACTTTATTTATAACACGCTCTACAATGCCCTCCTCGTTAATAATAAAAGTTTTACGATGTATACCGTCGTATTCACGTCCCATAAATTTTTTTAATCCCCAAACACCAAAAGCATTAATTACCGTTTTGTCTTCATCGGCTAACAATGGAAACGGAAACTCATATTTATTTTTAAAATTAGACTGACGTTTTTCGCTATCTGCACTTACACCCAACAACTCATAACCCGCATCCTGTAAAGCTTTGTAATTATCACGTAAATTACAAGCCTCGGCCGTACAACCTGGTGTACTTGCCTTTGGGTAAAAAAATACGATAAGTTTTTTTCCTTTATAATCGCTTAACGATACCACATTTCCTGACTCGTCGTTTACCGAAAAATTTGGAACAGCATCGCCTTGTTTTAATGTATTCATAATATTAACTTTGATTTTTTACAAAACAAAAATACAACAATGACAAAGAAAGAAAAGGTGAATTTCGTAATAAATACCTTGTATAAATTATATCCTGAAATTCCTATTCCATTAGATCATAAAGATCCGTACACGTTGCTAATTGCAGTTTTAATGTCTGCACAAAGTACCGATGTTCGTGTAAATCAAATTACACCTTTGTTATTTGAACAAGCCGATAACCCTTACGATATGGTAAAACTTACCGTTGAGGACATTAGAGAAATAATAAAACCTGTTGGGTTATCTCCAATGAAAAGTAAAGGCATTCATGGTTTATCGAAAATTTTAATTGAAAAATACGATGGTAAAGTGCCCCAGACTTACGAGGCGCTCGAAGCCTTACCAGCTGTTGGACATAAAACCGCTGCTGTAGTACTTTCTCAAGCTTTCGGTATTCCGGCATTTCCTGTAGATACGCATATTCATCGATTAATGTACCGTTGGAATTTTACAAACGGAAAAAATGTAGTACAAACCGAAAAAGATGCCAAACGCTTATTTCCTAAAGAACTTTGGAACGATTTACATTTACAAATTATTTGGTATGGTCGCCAATACTCTCCTGCACGTGGTTGGGACTTAGAAAAAGACGTAATTACTAAAACCATTGGAAGAAAATCGGTTTTAGATGATTACTATAAATCAAAAAAGTCCTGAAAACAGGACTTTTATTTTAATTAAGAAGCGCTTCAAACTTCATTTTTTTATAATTTATAACACTTAAAGCCTTTGAGTAATTTAGAAGAAATTTTACTGTTTCTTCTTTTGGCTGCATTTCGTTTAAAAATTTTTTTTCGGAGTAAAGTTTTGCCATTTTATTATGTTAAAAGTTAATTTAAACTAATAACGCAGCAAAATTTACTTTATTGTTTTAATTTGTTAAAACGATGTTATGCTTGTCTATTATTTTTCTTAGGTTAATAAGTGCGTAGCGCATTCTGCCTAAAGCTGTATTAATGCTAACACCTGTTTTTTCAGAAATTTCTTTAAAGCTCATATCTTTGTAAATACGCATTAATAAAACCTCTTTTTGGTCATCGGGCAATTCATCAACCAAACGGCGAACATCACTTTCTACTTGGTCTTTAATAATACTTTTTTCTGCATTTAAACTAGAATCGCTTAAAACAGAAAAAATACTAAATTCACCTGTGTTATCGAATTTTGGCATGCGATTGTTTTTTCTAAAATAATCTATTACTAAATTGTGAGCAATACGCATTACCCAAGGTAAAAACTTTCCTTCTTCGTTATAAGCACCTCTTTTTAAAGTGTTTATAACTTTAATAAATGTGTCTTGAAAAATATCTTCTGCCACATCTTTATCATATACCTTCGAATAAATAAAACTGTAAATTTTTTGCTTGTGTCTTACTATTAAAGTTTCTAAAGCCAATTCTTGGCCTTTAATATAGTTACTTACTAATGTCGCGTCAGAAATTAATTGATATTGCATAATCATTACTTTTTTCAAAGAATTGCTTCTTTATTTGGGGTTAAATGTTAAAAAAGTAATGTTACGCTATAGGCAGGTTTTTATTTAAAAAAATTATATAATGTCAAATATAACAACAATCGTTCCTAAAAAACAATTTTTAAATTCATTTTTTAACAAAAACACTAATTTTTCTGATTTTTAACGATTTACAAAGACACTAAAACGTATTTTAAGCCTAAGCAATCACTTCAAACATCATTTTAAACACTAATAATTTAGCTAAATAATTACTTAATAGTATCTTTGTTTTTTATCCTTATTTAAGTGTATGAGCGTAAATATTTCCGAAGTAAATCCTAAAGAAAACATTATAATAAAGGGTGCTAAATTGCACAATTTAAAAAATATAGATGTTATAATTCCTCGAAACAAATTGGTTGTTATTACTGGTTTATCGGGGTCTGGAAAATCTAGCTTAGCATTCGATACGCTTTATGCAGAAGGCCAGCGCCGCTATGTAGAAAGTTTGTCTAGTTACGCTCGCCAGTTTTTAGGACGCTTAAATAAACCAAAAGTAGATTATATAAAAGGAATAGCACCTGCTATTGCTATTGAGCAAAAAGTAAACTCAACAAACCCGCGTTCTACTGTTGGTACTACCACCGAAATTTACGATTACCTAAAACTTTTATTTGCGCGAATTGGCAAAACCTACTCGCCTATTTCTGGCAATGAGGTAAAAAAAGATACAGTTACCGATGTTATAAATTATATAAAAACGTTTCCCGAACGAGAAAAAATGCTGCTTCTCGCTCCTATCTACTTAGAAGAAGGACGCAGTATAAACGATAAACTTAAAGCTTTAAACCAGCAAGGATACTCCAGAATTAAAGTTAAAGAAGAAGTTTTAAGAATTGATGAAGTTGAAAATTTAGGTAATAAAGATTCGGTTTTATTGGTTGTAGATAGAATAATTACCAAAACCGATGAAGATTTTTATAACCGTTTGGCCGATGCTGTACAAACCGCTTTTTTTGAAGGTAAAGGTGAATGTATTATTGAAACTTTAAATAATAATAAACAACGACATTTTAGCAATAAATTTGAATTGGATGGCATTAATTTTTTAGAACCAAACATTCATTTATTTAGTTTTAATAACCCTTATGGTGCATGTCCCAAATGCGAAGGTTACGGCGATATTATTGGTATAGATGAAGATTTAGTAATACCAAACACCGCACTCTCTGTATACGAAAATGCTATTTTCCCATGGCGTGGAGAAAGCATGAGTTGGTATAAAGACCAATTGGTAAATAACTCACATAAATTCGATTTTCCTATTCATAAACCTTATTTCGAATTAACCGAAGCACAAAAACAATTAGTTTGGGATGGTAACGAATATTTTGAAGGATTAAATTCATTTTTTGAAGAACTAGAATCGAAGGCATACAAAATACAAAACCGTGTTATGCTATCGCGTTACCGCGGAAAAACCAAATGCAAAGCTTGTAATGGTAAACGATTACGAAAAGAAGCTAATTATGTTAAAATTGCTGGAGCCACGTTAACCGATTTGGTTGAAATGCCATTAAACAAACTAGCGAATTTCTTTAATCAGCTAGAATTAAACGATTACGATACTACAATCGCAAAAAGATTATTAAAGGAAATTAACAGTCGTTTATCATTTTTAAGCAATGTTGGTTTAGATTACTTAACGCTAAACCGAAAATCGAATACGCTTTCTGGTGGCGAAAGTCAGCGTATAAACTTAGCGACGTCGTTGGGCAGTAGTTTGGTTGGGTCGATGTATATTTTAGACGAACCAAGTATTGGTTTGCACCCTAAAGACACGGAACGTCTCATTTTAGTTTTAAAACAATTACGCGATTTAGGTAACACCGTAATTGTTGTAGAACACGATGAAGATATAATGAAAGCTGCCGATAATATTATAGATATTGGTCCCGAAGCTGGAACTTTTGGAGGACATGTGGTTGCAGAAGGAGATTTTGATGGTATTTTAAACTCCGAATCTTTAACAGCTAAGTATTTAAATGAAAATTTAAAAATTGAAGTTCCTAAAAAACGTAGAACCTCAAAGTATAATGTCGAAATTATAGGTGCTCGCGAAAACAATTTAAAAAATATTGATGTTAGCTTTCCGCTAGGCATGCTTACCGTTATTACTGGAGTTTCTGGAAGCGGAAAAAGCACCTTAATAAAAAAAATACTTTTTCCTGCTTTACAAAAAAGGCTAACCGATTTCAGTGATAAACCTGGGCAATTTTCAGAAATAAAAGGCAATTTTACCAATATAAAACATATAGAATTTGTCGATCAAAATCCTATTGGGCGCTCGTCGCGCTCAAACCCTGTAACTTATGTAAAAGCTTACGACGATATTCGTTCGTTATTCTCAAAACAAAAATTAAGTTTAATTCGCAATTACCAACCCAAACATTTTAGTTTTAATGTAGATGGCGGACGTTGTGAAACTTGTAAAGGCGAAGGTGAAGTAACCATTGAAATGCAATTTATGGCCGATGTGCATTTAGAATGCGAAACTTGCAAAGGAAAACGCTTTAAAAAAGAAGTTTTAGAAGTACAATTTAACAATAAAAACATCGATGATATTTTAAACCTTACAATCGATGATGCTATTGCCTTTTTTGAAGCTTCAAAACAAACAAAAATTAAAAAGAAATTACAACCATTACAAGATGTTGGTTTAGGGTATGTAACTTTAGGACAAAGCTCTTCTACCCTTTCTGGTGGCGAAGCGCAACGTATTAAACTGGCTACTTTTTTAGGAAAAGGCAGTAATAAAGACAATACCTTATTTATTTTTGACGAACCTACAACTGGACTTCATTTTCACGACATTAAAAAACTTTTAAAATCGTTTAATGCTTTAATAGATAACGGTCACTCCATTATTGTTGTAGAGCACAATTTAGATTTAATTAAATGTGCCGACCATATTATTGATTTGGGTCCGGAAGGTGGTGAAAATGGCGGTAATTTGGTTGCATTTGGAACACCAGAAGAAATTGTAAAAGTAAAAGCTTCAGAAACTGGTAAATATTTAAAAGATAAAATTTAAATTCATTCTTCTTTTTAAATTCACATTAATAAAATAAAAAAGAAAACAAGCCTAAAATAACAACGGTTGCTGGTATAACAAACGACATAAACAAAAAAGTCACCAATCCGCCCTTTAAAAAGCTCATAAATTTACCCTGTTTATAAAATTGCTTTAACGCTAAAACTAAATAAATAAAAGTAGATAAGCTTATTAAAAAATTAACCCACGCTGGAAGTTTAAACACAAAATTTACACCAAGTGTAATACTAAAGGTGGCAAATAAAAACGAAAAAAAGTAAAAGCTAAACACCAAATGATGAGCGTACAAGCCACGCTTCCAGTAAAACAACTTTAATATAAAAGCAAAAATTGGAAGCAAAAAGAACATCGCAATGGGAAAGGTGTCAAAAAAAGCCTTTAAAATACTACCACCTCTTTTCGATTTATAAAATTTTAGTGCTTGCGAGTACATGCGTTTACTCAACCAATTATCGTCTTCGTCCATTCCCATACTTTTATAAATTTCTTGGTCGGAAGCATTAATAGCAATTAATGAATCGATTACTTTTTCGTCGAAACTAAAATTTATATTGGTGTTTTTTTTATTCGAAGTATTGTTTGCTATAGAATCTATTGCCTTATCACTTAAATTTATAAAACCCTTGGTTTGCTGCAACGCATCACGTATTTCGGCTTTAGCAATTGAGTCTTCACGCTTAATTTCCGCTAATAATAAAGAATCTTTTATTTGCGAATTACTCGATAAAATACTTGAGTTTTCATCTAAATTTTTAGCCAATTGTTTATCGAAATTTTCAATTTGTTTTGTTTGAATAAACGAAAACAAAAAGAAAAACACTACTGTTACAAACAAATACATTTGTGCCGGATGCAAATACATTAAACGCCTGCCTTCTACAAATTTTCGGGCTAAAAACCCTGGTTTAAATAATAACGGGAAGAAACTTTTAAAAAAGCGCGCATCGAAAGCAAAATAATTTTGAATAGTATTAGCAAATAAAACACCAACGGTAAGTTTATCTTTAGTTTGTTGCCCACAGTGAGGACAAAATTTATAAGCCGAATAAAATACCTTCTCACAATTTTTACAGGTTTCTAACAGCTCACTCATGTATTCTTTTTTAGTTGATTTAAAATTAATAAAAGAATTCATATTTATCCAATCACATAAAAAACTACAAATCAGCATGTTAAAATTTTGGCACACAAATTGAATTGTAAAAAGCAACAACAAAACCGAAAAGCCCTAATCAAGCTTTATTTAACAAGCGATTTAACTTTCGGAAAATATTAATTTAAAAAATGAACATTATGAAGAAATTAGCAGTAGTTTTAGCAGGATTATTTATTGGAGCAACCGCATTTGCTAAAACACCAAATACAGATAACCTAAACAACAACAAAAGAATTGTAACAACCTATAGAAATGCAGAGCCAATTATTTTTATTGAAGGCGGCATAGAATTTTACATTTATCCAAATGGTAACTTTAATTATAACACAAAAATTAATTACGCTAATAGCAGACGTGGAAATTCGGTTATAAAAGACAGAACAGGAAAAATTACCAGAATTGGCACCGTAAATATTAATTATGATAGATTTGGAAATATTACCAGAGCCGGAACTATAAATATTAATTATAATAACGCCGTTGTTTCAAAAATTGGAGGTTTACATGTTAACTACAACAGAAATGGTAAAATTGTTACTAGAAAAGGTAGTGTAAAAATCAATAATAAAGTAACTAAAACAAAAGTGATAACTAAAAAAACGGTTGTGAAAACAACTAATAAAAATAGAAGGTAATTTTAATAAAAATTAATTTATTAAATAATATAAAATCCCTAAACGCAAGTTTTTGCCTTGGGGATTTATTTTTTCTACCAAAAATTTAATTACAGAGCCTTCACCATAATAGTATAAAACTTCTTTTCAAATCTATTTCATTTTAACATTATAAAATGAATTACAGGTTAAAAAACCTTAAGTAAAATTTATTAAAAAAGTTGATTTTTTCATAAAGACAAACCAAAAAACCACCATTAATAAAATGAAAATCAAGCAATTAACTATATAATTTAATTTTTGGCACGCTGTTTGTTTATAATTAAGCGTAACACATTAAAACAAAACAATTATGAAAAAGTTTATATTTTTAATAACAGCTTTAGTCCTTACAGGATTTACTGTTAATGCAGCCACAACCAACGCAAAAGTAAATACTACAAAATCTTCAATTTATGATGGTTATGCAAACTCTATCATTTTTGTTGAAAATGGAATCGAGTTTTCAATTTTCCGCGACGGACAATTCGATTTTAATATTTTAAACAACAACCCTAGAGTTAATGTTTCTATTGGATCGCCAAATGTAAATTTAAGTTTTAATTCAGGTTATGATTATAATGCTTATGTACAATACGATGAGTATGGAGCTATAATTCAAATTGAAAATACACCCGTTTACTACGACTACTACGGTAGAGTAAGCCAAATTGGTAACATAAATGTGTTTTATAACAATTTCGGATTTGTTTCACGTGTAGGTGGGTTAAATGTACATTATAACAATTATAATAGATTTACACATTACAGCGGATTTATAAATGTTTACAACCGCAGATATGTTTACAGACCATGGCACAGATTTTACGTAGTACCATCTGTAAACTTTAGAGTGGTGTTTAATAGACCTTACAGACAATTTTATAACCCAGTTAGATACGTTTATAACAGACCGTTTTATAATAACTTTAGGCCAAGAACGGCTGTTGCAACAAGACGAGGCAACACTATTGCGAGACACAGAAATTATGCTACTGTAAACAGAAGTAATAGAAACGTTACAAGAATTAACACAAATGCTAACAGAAACAATGTTTCTAGAAATAAAGGATACCGTAACAATACAAAAGTTACTAGAAATAACACTACGGTAAACAGAAACGCTAATAACCGTAATAATAATGTAACACGAAATAGCAGAACAGTAACGAGAACAAATAATAATGGAACCGTTACAACTAGAACTAGTAGAACAGTTACTAAAGCAAACACAAACAATAATCGTTCGAATGCCAGAGTAGCCTCTAATTACAGAAAAAATGCGGTTACACAAAAAGTAAAAACAACGAACAACCGTAACTACAATAGTAACGGTAATAGAAACAACTCACGAACAACTACAAAAGCAACTGCTTCTCGTTCGGTAAGTAAAAAAAGCACACAAACAAGAACTTCAGCAAATAAAAGCAACAGAAGTTCCGGCAACAATACAAGATCGACATCGGTAAGAAGACGATCGTAACAATTTTGGTTGGTTAGTTAAGAAAACCCTCGACAAGTTTGCCTCAAAGCAACGTCGAGGGTTTTCTGTTTTTATTCGCTTTTCTAAGATTGAAATTTATTTATAAACTTTCCTTGAAATACTCATAATTCCGTTTTAAGACTTTATACACCTGAAAGTCAGACATAAAATCAGTAAAATCCCGTATTGATTTAAGTAATTTCAAATACTAATTTTACTGTAATTAATTAGCTATTAATTTTTTACTCAACAAACTTAGTCCAACTTCAGAATTATGAAAAAACAGCTTTTAACTTTATTTTTATCATCACTATTTCTTTTTAATTGTTCTGAAAATTCAGAATCGGAAACAGAAAATTTCAAACCGGATGGGCATTATATTACCTGTAAACTAAACGGAGAATCGTTTGAACCAACACTTACATTAGGTTCTTATTCTACAAAATATTTAACTATTACAGGTAGCACTAAAAACCCAGGAAAAATTATAATCATTACCATTGAAAACCCCGAAAAAGGAAAAACTTATAATTTAAACAATAATGATTCCGAGGTAGATTTAACAAGTATCCTCGTGGAAACTGAAACTGATAAAAAGTATTCTGCAAATTTTAGCAAAGGATCAGGTAGCATAACATTGACCCACCTTGATGAAGATTCTGCAGCAGGAATTTTTAACGCCATAACAGTTTATAACGACGATAATAATGACACCATTAAAATAA
Organism: Neotamlana sargassicola; assembly: GCF_020523965.1. Lineage (GTDB taxonomy): Bacteria > Bacteroidota > Bacteroidia > Flavobacteriales > Flavobacteriaceae > Neotamlana > Neotamlana sargassicola. Next base: position 432,878 of record NZ_JAJAPX010000003.1, read on the forward strand.
CCTCAGGGAAATTTTCCCTCACTAGTTTCTTTCTTTAAAGTAATCATTTCTTTATAAGATACTTAACACAATAAAAACACACTAACTATAGAAGTGATAACATTAAAAATAAATGAAAACTAAAAAATTAACAACCACTACTATTTTAACAATTTTACTAATTTCTTTTAGCACCTATGGCCAGAGACTAGTTAAAAACGAAATAGATGAATTCACTGGAGAAAGTATAAAAGAAACTTCATGGGCAACAATTTCTGCGTCATTATTCGAAGGTTTTTTTGCATATTATAGGTTCACTAAAATTAATGAAACATACTATTTTAATTTTAAGCTTATTGATGAAGGGAAAGTTTTCTCAATTGATAAAGGACAAGAATTTTTATTTAAACTTGAAAATAACGACATTTTAAAACTAGTTAACCCTAAAACTAAACTTACTTGTTATGGTTGTGGTTCTATTAGTTTAGTTGGCAGTGAAGCGGAAGGTGTTGAAGTGGCTTACCCTATAAGTAAACAGCAATTAGAAACTCTAAAAAAATTTAGTCCCGCAAAATTTAGAGTTTATGTTGATGAAAAACATATTGAAAAAACCATAAGACCTAAATTTGTTAAAAATTTCTATGATGTTATTTCTTTAATAATTTAACCATAACCTATCAACCAAACCAAAAAATCCTGAAAACATAATCGCTTTCAGGATTTTTAATTTATAAATTTTGTTTGGTTATTACCTTAATCTAAACGTTCAATTTTAGCGCCAATAGCTCGTAAACGTTCGTCTATATTTTCGTAACCTCTATCAATTTGCTCAATATTCATAATAGTTGAAGTCCCTTTTGCAGATAGTGCCGCAATTAACAACGATACACCAGCACGAATATCGGGCGATGTCATGGTTGTTGCTTTTAAGGTCGATTTAAAATCGTGGCCAATAACTGTAGCTCTATGTGGATCGCAAAGTATAATTTTTGCTCCCATATCAATTAGTTTATCAACAAAAAACAAGCGGCTTTCAAACATTTTTTGATGAATTAAAACACTTCCTCTAGCCTGTGTTGCTACAACTAAAATAATACTTAATAAATCGGGTGTAAATCCTGGCCAAGGTGCATCGGCAATGGTTAAAATAGAACCATCAATAAAACTCTGTATTTCATAACCATCCGTATGCGCCGGAATATAAATATCGTCGTTTCGTTTTTCAACCGTAATTCCTAATTTTCTAAAAACCGAAGGAATAATCCCTAAATCGTTCCAGCTTACGTTGGTAATAGTTAATTCACTTTTGGTCATAGCTGCTAAACCAATCCAGCTACCAATCTCAATCATATCTGGCAACATGGTATGTTCTGTTCCGCCAAGACTATCAACACCTTCAATAATTAACATATTAGAACCAACACCACTAATTTTCGCCCCCATGCGGTTAAGCATTTTACAAAGTTGCTGTAAATACGGTTCGCAAGCTGCATTGTAAATTGTGGTTTGTCCTTCAGCTAAAACGGCTGCCATTACAATATTAGCCGTTCCAGTAACCGAAGCTTCTTCAAGCAACATATAGGTTCCTTTTAGCTTTTTGGCTTCAACACCGTAAAACTGCTCTTCCCTGCTGTAACCAAATTTGGCTCCTAATTTTATTAAACCTTCAAAATGCGTATCTAAACGACGACGACCAATTTTATCTCCTCCTGGTTTTGGTATGTAACCTTTACCAAATCGCGCTAAAAGCGGACCAACTATCATTATAGAACCACGTAAGCCACGGCCATCTATTTTAAATTGATCGGATTCTAAATATTGTAAGTTTACCTCGTCGGCTTGAAATGTATAAGTGCTTTTGCTTAATTTTTCAATTTTAACACCTAGTTTTTCAAGTAGTTTAATTAGCTTATTAACATCTACAATATCCGGTATGTTGTTAATAGTTACTTTTTCTGGTGTTAATAATACGGCACATAAAATTTGCAAAGCTTCGTTTTTTGCGCCTTGTGGTTGAATGCTGCCTTTTAATTGGTGGCCGCCTTCAATTTTAAATGTTCCCATAACGTTTAGTAGCGTTTTCTTTGACGATTATTTTTTTTGTGGTGTCCTCCTTTTTTGTTGTTCGAGAATTTTCCTTTATTTCTCATTAAACTTGAAGCATCGGTTAAATCTTCATCAGAGTTTTTAAGGTTAATTTTTCCGCCAGAAAGCTCGAATAAATGGTCGTAAATTACAGTATCTTCAACCGTGTCTTTATTCCAGTTTAAAAAACATTTTTTCATGTGGTTGGCAATAGTGTACACTAAAGCTTCCTTTAAATCGCCTTCTTCCCAAGTATTTGCAACATCAATCATCGTTTTAATATTATTACCATAAAAACGGTATTTAGGATGATTTTGTGGATATTTTAAAGGTTCTGGGCGCTCATCAAAAAGTTCTTTGGTAGGCTTTTCGTAAGGCGAATCTACATCTAATTCGAAATTAGACATAATAAACAATTGATCCCAAAGTTTATGCTGAAAATCTGGAACATCGCGTAAATGCGGTTGCATATTACCCATTACAGCAATAATAGATTTGGCAATTTTATTACGTTCTTCTTTATCTTCAATGCTTTTAGCATGATTAATCATTTTCTGCATATGGCGACCATATTCTGGAATAATTAAATGTTCGCGCTCGGTATTGTATTCTAAGTTATCTATCAAAATAAATGTGAAGTTTTAAATTTTCGCATGTAGTAATTATGCCTTGGCAAAATACAAAAAAAAACTAAAGACTAATGACGCCTTCTACTTTTTCTGCCACTTCTTTGTATTTTTCTATTACAGCATCAGGATTTTTCATCACGACATTAATAGAAACACTGGTGTATTTTCCATTTTTCGATTCTACCGTATTAATTACCGCACCCAAATTATCAAAAATTAAGGCAACTTGCTTAATTTTAATGGGGTCGGTTTTTACAATAAACTTATATAAATACTCAGATGGCCAAAGTGCCGTATCTTGTAATTGTGACTTTAATTTTTTGTAGAATTCTTCCGGATTTTGTGCTGTACTCATAGTTACTTTTATAAGATGCAAATATAGAGTTTTGTTTCCATTTTTTTTATAACGCTTTTATTACGATTTTTACCAAAATTTTTAACATTGAATACCAAAAGAATTGTAATTACTGGTGGCCCAGGCACTGGAAAATCGAGTATTATTAACGACCTAATTAAAAGAGGTTATGTTTGTCTTGAAGAAATTTCGAGGCAAGTGACTATTGAGGCCAAAAAGGATGGTATAGATCAGTTATTTTTAACTAATCCCCTTTTGTTTAGCGAGTTACTTTTAAAAGGACGCCAAAAGCAATTTACCGAAGCTCTTAATTTTGAAAACAAAACCGTGTTTTTTGATCGTGGAATTCCCGATGTTTTAGCTTACATGGATTACATTGGCGATACCTATCCGGAAAACTTTATTAATGCCTGCAATGATGCGGTTTACGATGCCGTTTTTATTTTAAAACCCTGGAAAGAAATTTATACTAGCGATAGCGAACGTTACGAAAACTTTGAACAGGCATTACTAATTCACGATAATTTGGTAAACACCTACAAACACTACAACTACACATTAATCGATGTACCATTCGATACCGTAGAAAACCGCACCAATTTTATACTTAAAGTTTTAGGGGTGTAAATGGAACATCCCATTAACATATTAGAACGTTATTGGAAATTCACCTCCTTTAGAGGCCAACAAGAAGCCATAATTAATGCGGTAATTGAAGGCGAAGACACCTTTGCTTTAATGCCAACCGGCGGCGGAAAATCCATTTGTTTTCAAGTACCTGCATTAGCTAAAAAAGGCATTTGTATTGTTATTTCGCCATTAATTGCCTTAATGAACGACCAAGTTAAAGCCTTAAATAATAAAGGTATAAAGGCGATGGCTTTAACAAGCGGTATAAGTTACAACGAACTCGATACCATGCTCGATAATTGTGTTTACGGTAATTATAAATTTTTATATTTATCGCCGGAGCGTTTACAGCAAGAAATAGTGCAAAACCGCATTAAACAAATGCATGTAAACTTAATTGCTGTTGATGAAGCACATTGTATTTCGCAATGGGGAAACGATTTTCGTCCCGCATATAAAAACATTACTATTTTACGCCAAATTCAGCCCACTGTAAATGTTGTTGCTCTAACAGCTTCGGCAACCCCAGAAGTAGTTGATGATATTGTTAAAGAACTCGATTTTATTAGTCCGAAACTATTTAAACAGTCCTTTTTTAGAAGTAATTTAGCGTATATGGTTTTTCATGAAGAAGACAAACTTTATAAGCTTGAAGCTATTTTAAAAAAATATAGAGAGCCCTCTATTATTTATGTTAGAAACCGCAAATTAACCAACGAAATAAGCAGTTATTTAAACACTAAAAACATAAAGGCAACCACATACCACGGCGGTTTAGCAAATAATTCTAAAAACGATAACATGACGGCTTGGTTAAATAACCAATGCCAGGTTATGGTAGCCACAAACGCGTTTGGTATGGGAATAGATAAACCCGATGTTAAAACCGTAATTCATTTAAATTTACCCGAAAGTATAGAAAGCTACTTTCAAGAAGCAGGTCGCGCTGGTAGAAATGGAGAAAAAGCCTTTGCTGTTATTTTGAAAAACAATAGCGACGAGGTATTAATAAAAAACCAATTTTTAAAGGTTTTACCTCCTGTAAATTTTGTACAGCAAGTATATCGTAAACTGTGTAATTATTTTCAAATTCCATACGGTGAGGGCGAGTATTTAACCTTCGATTTCGATTTTTACACCTTTAGCAAAACCTATAATTTTAATTCAACACTTTGTTATAACGCCTTATTATTACTCGATAGAAATAGCATCATTTCACTTTCAAAACAATTTAAAAACAAAGTAACGCTTCAATTTATAACGTCAAACAACGCGCTTTTTAACTATTTAGAGCATCATCAAGATTTCGATATCATCGTAAAATCAATTTTACGTATGTATGGCGGTGTGTTTGATAACGAAGCAGCAATCGATTTAAATAAAGTTGTTAAAAAATCGTCTGCTTCCGCAGAAAAAATAATAGCCATTTTAAACCATTTAGAGCGCGATGAAATTATAACTCTTAATTTAAGTAAAACCGACGCTCAAATTACCTTTATTGAGCCTCGAGAAGATGATAAAACCATCAATAGAATTGCAAAAACTGTTGAAAAACAAAATAAGCAAAAAGAAAAACAAGTTTCTGCAATGCTTAGCTATATTGAAAACGAAACACTTTGTAAAAGCGAGCAGCTCCTTGCCTATTTTGGAGAGCAAAACACGAAACCTTGTGGTATTTGTTCGGTTTGTTTAAACTTGAATAAATCAAACAAAACTAAAGACCTTAAATACATAAAAAAGCAAATTATTGAATTGCTACAAACCAAAGATTTATCGTCTAGAGCAATAATTGAAGTTTTAAAATGTAACGAAACCGATTTAAAACAAGCTTTAAAACAACTTTTAGAACAGAACACCATTAACGTAACAACAACAAATACTTATAAACTAAGTCATTTATAAAAAACAGCAAGCAATGAGGAATTTAAGAATTGTATTTATGGGCACGCCAGATTTTGCTGTGGCCACCTTAAAAACACTAGTAGAAAACAACTACAATATTGTTGGTGTAATTACAGCTCCAGATAAGCCAGCAGGACGCGGTCGTAAATTAAACGAAAGCGCAGTAAAACAATATGCTAAATCGCAAGATTTAAACATTTTACAACCCACAAATTTAAAAAGCGACAATTTTATAGAAACACTAAAAGCATTAAACGCCAATTTACAAATAGTAGTAGCGTTTAGAATGTTACCCAAAGTAGTGTGGCAAATGCCAGAATATGGCACGTTTAATTTACACGCTTCGTTATTACCAAATTACCGTGGTGCTGCTCCAATAAATTGGGCTATTATAAATGGCGAAACAAAAACAGGTGTTTCTACTTTTTTTATTGATGAAAAAATTGATACTGGTGATATGATTTTACAAGAAGAAATTAATATAGAACCAACCGAAAACGCCGGAAGCCTTCATGACAAATTAATGCTAACAGGAAGTGAATTAGTTTTAAAAACAGTAGCTTCCATAGAAAAAGGGCCTGTAAAAACCCAAAAACAAAAAGAAAACGTAGATATAAAAACGGCATACAAACTAAATCGTGATAATTGTAAAATTAACTGGAACGATAGTATGGATAATATTTACAATAAAGTACGTGGTTTAAGTCCGTACCCTGCAGCATGGAGCGAACTTATAAATGGAGAAGACGTCCTTGACGTAAAAATTTATGCTGTAGAAAAAGTACAAGAAGACCATAATTATAATTTAGGAGCTGTTATCACATCAAAAAAAGAATTAAAAGTAGCCGTAAAAAACGGATTTATAATAATTGATACAATAAAACTTCCTGGAAAACGATTAATGGATATAAAATCTTTACTCAACGGATACACGTTTAAAACCGATGCTAAAATGCTGTAAGCCCTTATATTTACTAATGTAAACGCTAATAATCGACAAAATACATGGGCTTTATCAACAAATCGAGCAAGTTATTAACAAAAATAGGGATTTCCCTTGCTATTACTTGCCTGATTACATAATCCGTATAAATTTGTATACGATTTAACGAAATGTTTAACCACTTTATTAATAATTAAATATTCACATTATGAACAAAACAGATTTAATCGACGCAATGGCAGAACACGCTGGAATTACTAAAGCTGCTGCTAAAAAAGCTTTAGAATGCGCATTAATTGAAATTGAAGGAGCTTTACAAAAAGGAAACAGAGTTTCTTTAGTAGGTTTTGGTTCTTGGTCAGTTTCTAAAAGAGCTGCTAGAGAAGGAAGAAACCCACAAACTGGAGAGACAATCAAAATTAAAGCTAAAAACGTTGTAAAGTTTAAAGCTGGATCTGATTTATCTGACGCAGTAAACTAATTTATTTACAAAATAAATGATTTAAGTGCCTTCTAAAATAGAGGGCATTTTTTATATATATTAGTAAAAGAGTTGCTTTTTTGGTAAAATAATCTTAGCTTTAGTTACTAACACCTTACAATATGGTAACATCTACTCCACAAAAAGGTAATTTACTAATTGCAGAACCTGCTATAATAGGCGATGTTTCTTTTAATAGATCTATTGTGCTTTTAGCAGACCACTCACACGAAGGTTCTATTGGTTTTATTCTTAACAAGCCTTTAGATTATACTATTAATGATTTAATTCCGGACTTAAAAGCTAATTTTAAAGTTTACAATGGCGGACCCGTAGAGCAGGACAATTTGTATTTTATACATAAAATACCGCATTTAATTCCAGATAGCATCGAAATATCTTTAGGTATTTATTGGGGCGGCGATTTTACTAAAGTTGCCGAACTTATTAAAAACAAAACCATTAAAGAAACAGATATTCGATTTTTTCTTGGGTATTCTGGCTGGGGCGAACACCAATTAGAAAACGAATTAAAAGCAAGTAGTTGGGTGGTAACCGAAAATATTTACAAAAAAAATATTATCGAAAAAGACTACGAAACCTTCTGGAAAGAAAAAATGATTGAACTTGGTGGCGATTACAGTATTTGGTCGAATGCACCAGAACACCCAAGCTACAACTAGCCTAACCTCACTTTTACATTTAACTTTTGAAGCAGCGATTTTGCCACATCATGCTTGTAGCTTTTTTTTCTGTATTTTGTTATTGGCTGAATTCCAGTAATAACATTAGTAATAAATAATTCGTCGGCCTTTTGAAGCTCGAATGGTGAAATAGAAGCTTCTTCTACAGTAAAATCGGGTAAATCTTTTAAAAGGCTTAATATTTGAGTGCGCATTACACCTTTTAAACAACCATCGGCCAATGGCGGCGTTTTTATGCTTGTTCCTTTTACCAAAAATAAATTACCATTTAAAGCCTCAACAACTTGTTTATTGGTGTTTAATAGTAAACAGTTTTTAAATCCGTTTTCGTTTGCAAAAATGCTTCCAACTATATTTATAGCTTTATTATTGGTTTTTAAAGTCAGTAATAAACTAGGCGCCACATAATAATCTTTAAACAATTCTACTTCGTAAGCCTCTTCATTTAAAGTATAAAAATCTACAGGTAATGTTTTAGCAGTAATAATGTAATCAATATCGTTAGTTTCTGGCAAATACAGGCCACCTTCTACTCTATTAACCAACAATTTTACGCGTGCCGTACTATTTTTTAAATCGTTTGCTTCGAGGGTTTTTAAAATTTCAGATTCTAAAAATTCCATGGTAAAACGCATCGGAATTTCCATGCGTAAAATGCGCATAGAGGCCATTAACCTAAAATAATGATCTTCCCAGAACAAAATTTTACCATGACTTACTTTTACAGTCTCAAACAAGGCATCCCCGTACGCATAACCTCTATTGTTAGGTGATAAAATATTATTTTCGTTCTGGAGTGTTCCGTTAAAATTAATCATAAAAAAATCCCGCTGTTTTTTAGCGGGACAAATATAATTTAATTAAAAGTTTTTTTAGTTAAACCGAGCCTAAAACATGTTTTAAGCTTGAAATTTGATTATCCCAAAGCATTTTGGCTTCATCAACTTCATCTTCTTCAGCAAAATCGGTAACCATTAGCGAAACATCTTTAGTTATTTCGTCTACTTGAATGCGAATTTCGAAATAGTATGTTTGGTCGTCTTCTTCATCTTCCAACCATCTAAATTTAACACGTTCGCCACTTTTTTTATTTAATAATTTGGCTTGCTCTTCGCTATCGTCCCAAATAAACGTGAATAACTCGCCACGCGAATTTACATTATCTGAAAACCATTCGGATAAACCAGAAGGTGTTGATATGTACTGAAATAGCAATTGAGGAGAGGCATGAATTGGGTACTCTATGTTAAATTTAATTTTGTCGTCCATGTGATTGTTTAAGCTTTATGATGCGTAATATATAAATTTGTTAATTAGTATTATAATAAAATTTATAAATTTTTTCCGAAATAAGTATTTGCATACCTAATAAATGTTATTATATTTGCACCCGCAATACGGCGAGGTAGCTCAGTTGGTTAGAGCGTCGGATTCATAACCCGGAGGTCTCGAGTTCAAATCTCGATCTCGCTACAGCAGTAAAAGCTTAACACGTAAGTGTTAGGCTTTTTTTTATGCGTTTCGCGAAAGCTTGCTTTATAGCTGAACGCATAAAAAAAAGACTACAACAATACGCTAGTATTGTGGGCTTTTACTATTGTGCAGCTTCCCTAAAAAAGATTATGTAAATCTCGATCTCGCTACAACAGAAAAAGCTTAACACGAAAGTGTTAGGCTTTTTTTTATGTGTTTCGCGAAAGCTCTCTTTTAACCACTGCTGTCATCGCGAGGCACGAAGCGATCTGTTTGTAAATATGCTTTACTATTAATTATATTTGAGTTAACCTAAAAAGAACTCGACGCTTCAAAAAAGAAATAATGTACACAATAATTGATGTTGAAACCACAGGAAAAGGTGGAAAAATTACGGAAATATCTATTTTTAAATATGATGGTGAATTTATTATTGATGAATTTACATCGCTAGTTAATCCTGAAACCTATATTCCCGAATATATTACGCAGCTTACTGGAATTACAAACGCTATGGTTGCAAATGCGCCTAATTTTAAACAAATAGCTAAACGTATTCTAGAAATAACTAAAAACAGTGTATTTGTTGCTCATAGCGTGAATTTTGACTACAATGTAATACGCAATGAGTTTAAAGCTATTGGCATAACATTTAATAGAAAGAAACTATGCACCGTAAAACTTTCTCGCCAATTATTACCAGGTCATAAGTCTTATAGCTTAGGACGTATTTGCAGCGATTTAAATATTGAAATTGCAGCGCGCCACCGAGCTCGTGGCGATGCTGAAGCTACGGTAATTTTATTTCATAAACTGTTGCATACAAAAAATGCTGAAATTGCTTTTAATGCTGCCCTAAATAAAACCGTTATTAAAAACCAATTGAGATTGGATTTTTAGGATATAAGATTACCCAGCCATACCTTCTAAAAACACCTGCACGAATTTCTTCATTTTTAAAATAATGCGCTCCCCTATTTCTCTAGCTTTTAGTATACTTGGTCTGTTATCTAGACATTTAAAAACCTCATCTCGTATAGGTTCTTGTCCGCTATACACATAACTATCTATTAATGCGTTAAACTGTAGTTGATCCAGTCCTTCTTCTTCGCATAGTTTTGATAATGCCATAACTTTTTCTTGTTGCCAGAACTTTTCAAACTCGTCTGGTATATCATCAGGATTTTCAATATGTGGTAGATTTTCTTCTATAAACTTCTCTATAAGTTCTCGTTTGCTACGTAACTCTACTTCGCCACCTAACAGATCGATAATAGCTTTTTTCTGTGCTTTTGCTTCTGATGGTTTTGACTCTTTTAGTTTAGCTAATAGCTGTAAAATGTAAGCGACATTAATTTCGTCACGATGTATTAACTCTAACTCAAAATCAATGTCATCAAGAATAGACGTTTTATGTTTTTGCTTGTCGGTTTTTACTTTATCGTATAAGTCCAGGTATTTACTTTTATAATCCTCAAAAGTTTGCTCGTCAATACCTAAATCATCCCAATCGAAATCTACATAAGATTCCAACACGTTTTTAGCTCGTAACAAGCGCCTAAAGGCTGTAACAAATTCTAATTCTTGGTTTTCATCTTGTAAATCGTCAACACTTTGATAAGTTGGTGTAATTTGAAGTAGATTGTTTAAGGCTTCATCAAATTTTGAAGCGATAGATTCATAAGGCGGCAAAATAATCTCTTCTTTGGCTTCTTTATTAGAAAACAACGTAATGGCTTCATCTGTTGCGCCTTTTAAATTCCTGAAGCAAATAATATTTCCTTGCGATTTTTGTTCACCTAGAATTCGGTTGGTTCTAGAAAAAGCTTGTATCAACCCATGATACCTTAAATTTTTATCGACATAAAGTGTATTAACCTTTTTAGCATCAAAACCAGTTAACATCATATTTACCACAATAACAATATCTAATCGGTCTTTGTCTTTAAAAGTGATTTTCTCTCGTTCTTTTAAACGCTTACTAATGTCTTTAAAATAGTTCTCGAACTGTTTACTGTCTTTGGTAGAAAAACTAGTATTGTACATACTGTTATAATCAGCAATGTATTCGTCTAACTTTTCTCTAGTATGTTTACCATACACTGCACTTGGTTCTGCAGCTGCATCAAATTCATCTTCTGTATCTGGTAAATAATCCTGTGCTGTTTTACTGTCTTCATTCGCACCAAAAGAAAATATGGTTGCTATGCGCAAGTTATGTTCTCCTGCTTCTTTTTTGCGTTTAAAAATACCGTAGTATTTTATTAGAACATCAATACTACTTACTGCAAATAATGCCGAATACGCTTTATTAAAAGTTTTAGAATTATGATAGTTTATTATATAATCGGCTATTTTTTCTAAGCGTTTCTCATCTTGAAACACTTCTGCTTTATCAATATCTTCTACTTCAATATCAATAAACGTATTACTTTTTTGCTTGTATTTACCAATGTATTCTATACCAAACTTTAGTACATTACCATCTTTAATAGCATCTGTTATCACGTATTTGTGTAAGCACTTGCCAAATAAGTCTTTTGTGGTGCGCTTACCTAAATCGTTTTTTGAAGCATTATCTGCAAAAATAGGTGTTCCTGTAAACCCAAATAACTGACTGTTTGTAAAATAGTTGGTAATAAGCTCGTGCGTTTTACCAAACTGACTACGGTGACACTCATCAAAAATGATAACAATACGTTGGTTTTTTAATGCTGCTAATTGGTTTTCGTATCGTGTTTTACTTATGGCGTTGTTTAACTTTTGTATGGTGGTTAATACCAATTTTGAATCGTCTGTAAGTTGTTTTACTAGACTACTGGTATTATTTGTAACATCTACACTATCTTTTTTAAAGCTGTTAAACTCTTTCATGGTTTGGTAGTCTAGATCTTTACGGTCTACCACAAACAATACTTTATCTACTTGTGGTAAATCCATTAAAATCTGACTCGCTTTAAACGAGGTTAATGTTTTACCGCTACCTGTTGTGTGCCATACATAACCATTATCGTTACTAGTTTTTACTTGCTCTACCAATTGCTCTACTGCAAAGAATTGATACGGACGCAACACCATAAGTATTTTATGAGTTTCATTACGCACAATGTACTTAGCAATCATTTTACCCAAATGATCAGGATTTAAAAACGAAGCAGCAAAATCTGTAAGCTCTTTAATATTTTTGTTATTCACATCGCTCCAAAAAAAGGTTTGTTTTACCGATTGCAACTCGTTATTGGCTAAATATTTAGTATTTACACCATTACTAATTACAAACAATTGCACGTATTGAAACAACCCATTGTTACTCCAAAACGTATGTTTTTGATAGCGGTTAATTTGATTAAATGCTTCTTTAATTTCTAAACCACGACGTTTTAACTCTATTTGTACCAGCGGTAAACCGTTTACTAAAAGCGTAACATCGTAACGGTTTTTATATACACCGTCTTGGGTGATTTGGTGAGTGACTTGAAATAAATTTTTAGACCAATCTTCGCTATTAAAAAACTGAATATAAGTAGGCTCACCAGCATCGTTAGTAAACTGAAACCTGCCTCGTAAGGTTTTGGCTTTGTCAAACACATTACCTTTTGCTAAGTGATTTAAAACGGTTTCAAACTCTTTATCACTAATTACTAGATTATTAAAACGTTGTAATTGTTGTTTTAAGTTAGCTAACAACGCATTACTATCTGTTATTTTTACAGACGTGTAACCTAATCCAACCAGTTGGGTTATTAAGTTTTGTTCTAATATAGCTTCAGATTGTGTGGTCATAAAATAATTTAAAATATCAATCCTTCTTCTTTTTCCCAGTCTCTAACATTTTTTCCATTTCCTAAAAAAGAGGTATCTAACCAAACCTCTAAAAACTTTTCTGAAACGTACCTGGAACCATCTCTACACAATTTATAATAAGGAACATTTGGTAATAATTCATTATTAACTAATTGCCTACCATTAAATTTTTGTGGCGCTACAAGAGCATAAGCATCTGTAAATGGGGAGCTAGAGTTATAAAAATCTTGACAACGTATTTTAACTAATGAATAACCAACCTCTCGTTTAACGAAATTTTCGAAATCACCTGTTTCCACTTTACGTAGCACTCCATTTGCTTTATCTTGTATATTACCAGTATATTCTAAATTAAATACTCCGAAATATTCGTCTCCGCGTTCTGGGTCATGGTAAATGGACCTGCTACGAACATTCTCATCTGGATCATAATTTAGTACACGTTTTATCCCAAAACCCATAACAGGTTGTAGCTGAGTTGAATTGCTAATTGTTTCTTGTGAAGAATATTGATTTATCAAACTTCCATAACCAAATAAGTTAAACCCCTTACTTTCCTCTAGAAATTTTTCCCAAGGATATATTATTAAATCATTCATTATTTACTATGCACTTTTTTTAAACTATCAAATCTTTGCTTTGTTAATTTATACGACAACCAACCGTTACCCTCGATCCTCCCGACAAGATTTTTAGCTTCTTCAAAATTTATTAAAGACTCCTTTATTTTACCTTCTTTACTATTTATAAGGCCTAATATACATATAACTCTAAAATACCTCATATAACTATCGTAGCTGTTATTTTTAGCATATAAAATACTTTTATCACAATACACTCTGGCTTTATCATACATTCCATACTTGTAATATAACTCAACTAACTCTGCCGATGCTAATAAAACAGATTCTACATATTTTATATCTCTTAATTTTCTAAAACTAATCAATAAGTATTGTTCTGCAACTTTAAAGTTTTCCGGACTTTCATTTTTACGACAATAAATTCTACCCAAACTAAGCAAATTTATCATAGACCAACCAAATGGCCCTTGAACCTTAAGTGCTTCAGAAACTTTCTCGGTGTAATGTAAACTTTTATCTAATTTATCTTGATCGCAATATAATAATCCTAAATTGGTATTAAACCCTAATATCCATCGATCTTCACCAATACCATTATACTTCTTTATTGCTTCAAGAAAATATCGCTCTGATTTTTCCGAGCTTCCATAACGCCAATAAAACATACCTGCAAAATTATAGGCTTGAGCTTGTTGCACTTTATAACCTTCCATAAGTTTTATTGTTCTTTCAAAATGTGTAATAGCATTCAACATTTCTCCATTACGCTCGTACTTTCTTGCTTGTTCTAAAGTTATAAAGGCCATATTTAACTGTCCTAGTTTAACCTTATCAGATTCTGTAAATTTATCAATTTTAGCAAGTATAGATTGTGTTAATTTATTATCTCCTATTTGACTTGATAAATAAGTGCCAATTCGGTAGGCCTCACCCAATAATTCAGATTTTATATTTGTTTTTTCCAATAGTTTTATTGCTTCTTCAATAAGCGGTAAACTATTTTCTCTTTGTTCTGTACTTTTAATAACTCTTGCCTTAGACATAAGTAACCTTGCTCTCTGTTCTTGGTCATTAGTTTTATCTAATAAAGGATTATAAATGTCTTCTAAAAGAATATAAGGACCAAACTCATTAAGTATTCTTTCTAAACACACCAACATGTCTATTGCTAATTGTATGTGTGTATCGCTACTTTGCTCGATAAAATAAGTTATATTTTCATATTCTAACCTAATTTCTTCTTTCAACAAATCTACATCTGCCATAATACTATTTTTTCCATGAATAAACTCATCTATTTCTTGCAACCTTTTATATGCAGCTAAATGAATGGCATGTACATAATCTTTAGAAAATTTATCGCGACTATTTTCTTCGTTTATCCCTAATAATTCTCTAAAAAGAATAATTATTTCATATCTATTTCTAAGTCTGGGATGATACTTCTGATCTCTTAAAAAACTTCTTTTGTTTAAAATTATTACTTTTTGTTTGGTTTCGCTGCGATTAAT
The DNA here is from genome assembly GCF_020523965.1 of Neotamlana sargassicola. GTDB lineage: Bacteria > Bacteroidota > Bacteroidia > Flavobacteriales > Flavobacteriaceae > Neotamlana > Neotamlana sargassicola. The sequence continues at coordinate 447,958 of NZ_JAJAPX010000003.1, forward strand.
AAAACCTTCCCAATGTGGCAGGTTATTAATAAAAAAACCATTAGGAAAATACATAAGATGCTTATAAAATTCTTTCTCTGTTTTAGATAGTTGTCCGTAAGTCCAATCAAAAACATTATAAAGCGATTTATGCCTATTACTAAACTCTCGAAACAAATTTGGGATAGGTTTATTAAAATGAAATTTAAGATCGGATTGTATATCTTCAAAAGATATTTCGCTATGAGAACTAGAAGTTGCGATTAAGTGTATTCCTAAAGGTAAGTTAGACACTCGATGGCATAACTCTACAATTATACGAAACTGCTCTTTAGAGAATTTATCGTTTTTATAATCTAAATCGTCGGTTAAACTATCTTGATTGTATAGTTTACAAAATAACTTTATTGCAGTATACTCCTTAGTTAAATCTCCTTCAAAATCACCAAATTCATGTAGTGGTATATTAGATAATGGCTCCACCTTAAAATTAACACATGCTTCATCTAGATTTGTTCGACTTGTTATAACCACTTTAATAAGCTCATTATTATCTACAAGTGGGTTAATAATTTCACTAAAAATTTTTAAACTAAGTTCACTATTATCTAAAACTTGTTCATAATTATCTATAAAAATTATGGTAGGTCTTTGATAGTCTTTTGCAATAACACCGTAGTTTTTAATACGTTCTTTTGCTCCTAAAGCGGTATTTACTATTGTAATTTTTGTATACTTTAAAATATCGTTAGTTGTATCTGTAGGTTTGCGAATATCTTTACTATTTACATTTTCAAAATCCATGTAAATTTGGTTTACAAACTCATCATTAAGTAAGGTGGTACACACATACTCTACTAGTTTTGTTTTACCAATACCTGCTTCTCCCGACACTACAATAATTCTGTTTTTATTAGAACGAAGTAGTTTAGTGAGTTTATTTACATTATGTTCGTTTTCTACGTATTTATTAGAAGAGTTTGTAATTGGTATTCTTTTAGAGTGATCTATTAATTCACTAGTTACAGTAGCAGGATGGTTTTCTTCTTTTTTAATTCGAACTTTAAAAAACTCGATGCTTTCAACTAAATCTTTAAGCTTTGGCAAATATTTTAAAACAAAGTAAACAAAAACCAAAACACCAATTATTATAGATGCTAAAAGTGGTTTACTTGAAAAATAATTAAGTATATAATTTACTATATCGTTTATATCAAAATCTACTTGAAAAAATAAAAGATACATCACGTTATTTTAATTAATGGTTAAAACATGAAACTACCTTATTTACAAACGAATATAAAAATTTTTAGAGATAATGCAGTTAAAACAGTTGACTGGTTTGTTGTATAAAAATTTTTAGTTTTTAAAAACAAAAAACTCATGCAATGGTATGTTTTTCAACTATTAACATTTAAATTAACAAACGTTTCATCGCTGCGAAGCGGCTTGGAGAAATACTTATTTAGAAGTAGCCAAAATTTAAAATATCCCAAATTATATTACACAAACATTTGCTGCAACAAGCCTTTTTTAAATTGTTGTGTGGCTTCTATTTGTTGGGTAACGGTTGCTATTTTGGTATCTATAGCGCTTAAATAGCTGGCGATTTTTTGTTGCTCTTCAGTTGATGGGAAATTAATCTTCATCTTTTTGAACATTGGAAGCCTTAAAGACTTGACAGTTGAACCAACTGATTGAGACAACAAGTAATTAGGGTGTTGAACTAAATGATAATAAATGAATTTTCCTAGACAATTTTCAAATTTCATAATTGCATATGTTCTCTGATGTAGGTCAAACTTTCCGATAAAATATTTTGGAATAAAATCCTGTCCTTCTCCGGGAACAATTACAGCCTCATCATCAAATAAATAAATACTACTTGTTCTAATATCTTCTGACCTGTCAAAGAATGTGTATTCGCCATCCAATGACGAATCAACTCTATTGGAACTTCCTGTGGTAATGTAACTTACATCTCCCAACTTCTTCTCTTCCCAATTTGGGTAATCACTGCCATTATCTTGTTTAAAGCGTAGTTGTTGGCTAAACAGTTGTTGCATCACGCCTTTTTTGTACTGCTCCAGTAGCTCCTTTTTTTGGTTGAGTTGCTGTAGTTTGCTATCTACTGCGGTTAAAAATTGGGCTATTTTTTGTTGTTCTGGTAGGGATGGAAGATTGATTTTAATTCTATAGAAATCGCCATGATTTAAATCTGGTATAGTAGATGTTCCAGCCAATTTAAGAATTGTGTGTTGAGTTCTATGGCTATTCAAAAAGAAAAATAAAAAATCTTTATCAACATGAGAATCAAATTTGATTTTGAAAAAGTTATTATGAAAAGCTCCTTTAACACCTGTGACTACCTGACCTGTATTACCTGTCCTTGTCATTAAAATATCTTTTTCTTCACATAATACCGATTCTGGTGGATTGAGAATATAATATTTTTTTGTTGATCCTTCTTTTAAAAATTCATTGGTGATGTAAAAATGTGCATTTTCAATAGGTTCCAAATATCGATCGGCAATAGCTATTTGCAAACCTTGATTGATTTTAGTTACCTCTTTTAACGTTTTTTCGTTCCACTCACCATCAAATTCCTTAAAACGCAATTGTGGCACCAGTCTTTTAGGTGCTTTTAAAGCGATGGTGTCGTGACTCGCCATGACGTTGGTATTGTTGTTTTGTGCTGCCATTTATAGGTTTGTTTGGTTTGCGTGAGGGATAGCAATGGAAATCCTTTTTGTGAGGTACGAGCAAAAAGATTGTAATGTATAGCCAGACCCTTGGGGCACGCCCAAAAAGGTTAGCATCTCGATACAATTTGCTCGTACCTCACAAATCACTCGATGTGACGGTTTTGAGATACAATTTGCTCCTACCTCGCAAATTACTTGATGTGACGGTTTGTTTTGCATTATTAAAACGGTGTGTTTATCCCTAATTCTTTACAAAAGCCTGTTATTACGTCGTCGGTTACATCCATCTCTTTTTCTAGCTGTTGTAATTGCTGTGATACGGCTTGTAGGTCTACAGGTGCTTCTTCTTCAAAGGTGTCTACATAGCGTGGTATGTTTAGGTTGTAATCGTTTTCTTTTACCTCGTCTAGACTGGCTACATAGCTGTATTTGTCTATGGTTGCTGGATGCGTATCATGAGATCCAGAATCAAGTTCAGGATGACAATAAGTTCTATATGTTGAAACTATTTTATCTATATGTTCTGGCAGCAATACATTTTGGGTTTTTACTTTTTCAAAATGGTTACTGGCATCTATAAACAGGATGTTGTTACTGCGTGCGCTGGTATTTCGGTCTTTTTTAAGTACTAAAATACAAGTTGGTATACCAGTACCGTAAAAAATATTAGCTGGTAGGCCTATTACGGCATCTAACTGGTTGGTGTCTGCAATAAGGTATTGGCGTATGTGACCTTCGGCAGCACCACGAAACAAAACACCGTGTGGTAATACACACGCCATAGTTCCGTTAGTATCTAACTGGTAAATCATGTGCTGTACAAAAGCAAAATCGGCTTTACTTTTGGGTGCCATTTTTCCGTATGGTGAAAAACGCTCGTCGCTTATAATAGCATCTGGGTTCCATTTTGCAGAAAATGGCGGATTTGCTACTATGGCTTCAAACTTAAGTTCGCTGTGTACTGGCGATGGGTTGACTAGCGTATCTTCGTTATAAATATCGAAACGTTTGTAATGCACGTCGTGCATAATCATGTTCATACGTGCCAAGTTGTACGTGGTTGGGTTGCTTTCTTGCCCATAAAAGGCGCCAACTTCGTTCACTTCCTTTGCCACACGTAGTAGTAAGGAACCAGATCCGCAGGTTGGATCGTACACGCTTTTAAGTCGGTCTTTGTCTGTAGTGACTAACTGCGCTAGTATTTTAGATACTTGTTGCGGTGTATAAAACTCGCCTGCCTTTTTACCTGCTCCACTTGCAAATTGCCCAATAAGATACTCGTAGGCATCGCCTAAAATGTCGCTTTCGGCATTGTCTACATCAAAATTTATGGTTTCTAAACGGTTTAGTATTTTTACTATAAGCTCGTTTTTGGCTTCTTCGGTTTTCCCTAGTTTGCTACTAGTAAGGTCTAAATCTTCAAAAAGGTTACCAAAATCGTCTTCGCTCTCGCTCCCCATAGTGCTTTGCTCTATGCTGGTGAGTACTTTTTGTAAATCTTCGAGTATAAACTTGTTTACGCCTCCAGAGTTACCGCGTTTGGCGAGCTCGCTAAACAGTTCGGTTGGTTTTAAAAAATAACCTAAAGCGTCTAACGCATCGGTACGTAAGGCATCTATAAGCACTTCTTCTTGCTCGTGCCCAATAACTTGATTGTAGGTTAAACCATCTGGCGCTAACGCTTTGTTGGCTTGTAGTATCATTTTACGGCTTAGGTATTTGTAAAAAATAAAGCCTAGTATGTAATCTCTAAAATCGTCGGCATCCATATTACCACGAAGGTCGTTGGCGATGTTCCAGAGTGTTTGGTGTAGTTGTTGTTGATTTTCGGACATTTATAAATGTGTACTTTTAAATTAGTACAAAAACCATAACCCTTTAAAATTAAGCATTTAAAATTTGCTGAAGAATGGCTTTTGCTATAAAAAATCTAATATATAAACTTAGTTTAATTGTTTTATTAAATAAGTGTTTTTTTACATCACTTTTTCAGCTAAATACTTTTGTACCTCATAAACATCGATACTTTTATTAAACTTTTTGCTTACTGAAGGCATATTTTCGCTAGAAATCCAGATTTTTAGTTCTGCATCTAAATCGAAAGTTCCTGAAGTTTCTAACGAAAACCTCGATATGCTTTTGTAAGGCATAGACTTATACTCTACTTTACTTCCTGTTAAACCTTGCACATCGATAAGGATTAAGCGTTTGTTTGTAAACATAAACACATCGCGAAGTAATTTAAAGCCTAACTCTACTTGCTCGGTGCTGGTTAATAATCGCCCATATTTTTCGCTTAGTTTTTCGGCTGAAACTTCGCTCGCGTTTCCTAAAATTTTATTGAATAAGCCCATAAGTTTTATATTATTTTTTATTTGAATTAATCTTGAATTGAAAAACTTAAAAACACTGGTAAATGATCGGAAATGAAACGTGCTGTTAGTAGATTTTGACAGGATTTTACAAAATCGACTGCGTTGGCATTTACCAATGTAATTTTGTTACTATAAAATATATTATCGATACTATGATTACGATACTCGCCATTACTGCATTTTCGTTTTAAGGTGGTTTTGGTATTTTTTACGGCCGATGCAAAACCTTGTTTATACAGGTTATTCCAAACACTATGCGTTTCGTTAAGGTTAAAATCGCCTGCAATTAACAAACACTCTGTATTAAAGCGTTTTAAATAATTTTTAAAATGAATAATCTCTAACTCCGGATGGTCGTTATGTTTTCTGGAATGAAAATTAACCACGGTAAAAGTTTTTTGAGTTGATTTAGCCTTAAACTGTGCAATAAATGGCTCGCGAACCATTTGCGCCGCTACTTCGGCATCTAAAAACGGCTTGCCTAAAAGTTGCACTTTACTGGTTTTAAAAATAAAGGCATAACGCTCGCTCATATACACCGACGGACTTTTTGTTGGGTTGCTTATGCTGTAATCCCATTTGGCACCTTTTCGGTTTAATTCGTCTGCCAACTGCGCCACTTTTTGTGCACCCGCAGGATGTTTTGCAACTACTTCTTGTATGGCAATAATATCGTAATCTTTTAACAGATTTGCCATAATTGCAATTTCGCTGTTGTCTTTGGTTTGGCCAAAATCTTGAATATTCCAGCTAATTAGCTTTATTATTGATTTATTTATTGGTTTTTCATGGTTTAAAATGCTATCGATGTTTGTTTTTATAGTATATGATACCGAACTAGCATGTAATTGGGCATGTATTCCTAATTGAAAAAAAAGGACTAGTAAAAATGTTTTAAAAAATTTCAAGGCTTGATTTTTTAGCATTCATAATTCTTTTTAAAAATATCTCAATTAATTTAACTTCTTATACCAAAAAAACCTCATTTTCAATCGCTTTGTCAGGTTGAGCGTAGTCGAAACCTAAGTCAACTACGTATTAAAACCTTTCGACTTCGCTCAAGGTAACATCAATATTACTTATTATATTTTAGGTTAATTTTTTGTTTTATCATTTATCATGATCGACTAGTTCGAACCATTTAAACATCTATATGACAAAAAACGTCAATAAATCACCTTAAAAACCACAAATACCGCTTTAAAATCCCGGAAATATCATTTGAAAAACGAAAACGATACACTACAAAAAGATACAAAGCAACAACAAGCGACGACTTACAAGCCATTGCTATTATTGGGTGAAACGGAAATTCCCAAAAATAAAATAACACAGAAAATACAATAATTAAACACAACGTTTTAACTGTGGCTGTTGAAAAAGGCAACATGTTAAACTTTTTATACACGAACCCAATTTTAACGGTATTGTATAAAAACACGGCAATAAAAGTCGCAATGGCTGCGCCATTAATTCCTAACATAGGAATAAAAACCATATTTAACACCACCATAATTAGCACTAAAACAACACCTAAAACCAACACCGCGCGGTAATAATCGCTATTAAACAAAATGGCATTGTTGCTCCCTAAAAGCGCATCGTAAAGCTTAGAAACACTAATAATAACAAGTACAAAAAGGCCTGAGCTGTACGCATTAGAGTTTGGCATAAGCAAATACAACTGATTAATATTTAGCACAATTAACAAAAACACCAAACCACTAACTATTAATAAATTAAGTGAGCTTTTTTGGTATAAGTCTTTTAAAGAGCTAAAATCTTTATCGTTTAAATATTTTGCCGAAAGCGGCATTAATATTTGATGCATAGCGCGTTGTGGTACTGCAATTACTGCCGCAATATAAACCGCCACACTGTAATAGGCTATTTTTTCGATAGCAATATAACTTCCCATCATAACTTTATCAACATCAAGCAAAACCGTAGCTACCGAACCCGCAATAATAATTAACACCGAGTATTTTAAAACAGCACTCAGGTTATTCAATCTTTTAAAAGTTAAAATAGGCCATTTAATGCTAAAGGCATACACCTTCATCACGAGCATTTTTAGCACGTAAACGATAACTAAGCCGTTCATAAAAGTATCTAAATCAATAATTTTAAAGTACAATAATAACAGTAAAACCATAGCGCCTGCCCTATGAAAAACTTCTTTCATAAAAATGCCAAAAACGGTTTTCATTTGCACTTTAACCCAAGCAAAAAACACTTCAAAATAACCAAGAGAAACAGCAATAATACAAGTATGCCAAATGTAATTTTTAATAATTTCGTTTTTAATAGCTAAAAAGTCACTTATACTTTGGTTAAAAACATAAGTCGCCCCAACAACAGGAACTACGGCAATAAGTGGCAAAAATAGCATTAAGGTTAAAAAACTATTTTGGGATGCCCGCGTTTTAAACACCGAAAAAAACTTAACCAAAGTATTATGTACACCAAAAGCCATTAACGGTGTTAAAACCGTTGCCAAAGACAACATGTAATTTACCATACCATATTGTTGCGTACTTAAAAACTTGGTATATAAAAATAAGGTATTTATACCGCCTATTAAGAACCCTAAATAGGTTAAAATGATGTTTTTAAAGGATTGATTTGCAACAATTCCCATTATAATAACTTCGCTAATTGTTCGGTTAGTGCTTTTCTATGATATTTTTGTAACCCAATTGGATGTACTTGTAATGCATTATTTTTATACGCATTATAATGTTGTAAGATAGTTGTTTTAACCGTATTGTAATCGCTATAAGTAAAATATTTTCCCGTGTTTGTTTGTGTAATTATAGTTTTAACATCCCAACCTTTTGGGCCTATAGCAATAATGGGGCGATGTGCTACCATGTACTCAAATAGCTTCCCTGGAATAATGCACTTCGTATCTTCTGAATTAATCTCAACAAGCAATAATATTTGTGATTTTTTTTGAAACCTAATTGATTGTTTATGCGAAACATAACCTACATTATTTATATAATTACTTAAATTAAAATTTTTAAGAGAATTCGCTACGCTTTCGCTTAATAAACCAACAAAATTAAGCTGTAAGTCATTGGAAAAAGATTCGTTTTCCTTTTTTAAATCACTTAAAACTTGCCATAAAATTTCGGGGTTGCGTTTAGATAATAACGAGCCAATGTGCGATATGGTGAATTTAGAATCTAACACCGTAGTTTCAGTTTTTTCGTCGTCGTAACCGTTTGTAATGACTTCAATTGGTTTTTGTGTGATGTTTTTAAACTCTTTTTTGGTTGTAAAACTGGTTACAATTATTTTATCGGCGGTATTTAAAACTTGATGTTCTAATTTTTTATGTTTTTCTGCTGAAGATTTTAAAAGTTTTAACTGTTTATGATAGCCAATCGTTGTCCATGGATCTCGAAAATCGGCAATCCAATTAACACCCAATTCTTGCTTTAATTTCAGACCGATTAAGTGCAAACTATGCGGCGGACCTGTAGTAACAATAGATTCAATATTTTGTTTAGATAAAAGCGCTTTAATTGTTTTAAACGAAGGATTTACCCAATTTTTACGAGCATCAGGAATAAAGAAATTACCACGAACAAAGAGCATTAATTTCTCAATAAAACTTTGGTTTTCTTTTTCAGTAATTATACCCTTACTAATGGTTTTTGATTTGTTTTTTGAAAACAAACCGGCCAGTTTATAAGGCTCTTTTATATGCTGTTTTATAACGGTAATGCCCGTTGGTATTTCGGCAATTAAACTCTCATCAATTAAAGGGTAGCTCGGATTTTCTGGAACAAAAACAATAGGTTCAATATTAAATTCGGGTAAGTATTTTACAAATTTTAACCAACGTTGCACACCAGGGCCGCCCGCAGGAGGCCAATAGTAGGCAATTATTAAAACTTTTTTTTTACTCATTTGTTTTGTCGAGTAATCGGCCGTTTTTAAATTGATAGAATATTCCTCCTAAAATCAACAAAAACAACAAAATAGAACTCGCTAAAGTAATTTTACTCCCTGTTTTTACAACATCTGGATCGAATTTAAACTCAATACTGTGTTTTCCTGCTGGAATGGTTAAACCACGCAACACATAATCTACACGCATGTGCTCAACGGGTTTTCCGTCGATAAAGGTTTTCCAACCAAACGGATAATACACTTCCGAAAAGACCGCAAAACCTTCATTTTGATTGTTGCTTTCGTATTTTAAATAGTTTGGCCTTACCTCCTTTAGTTCAATTTTTGCTAAAGAATCGACTAAATATTTTGGCTTCACCTCAAGCACGGTGTTTTGTGCTGAGAAAATGGCCTGTTGTTTATTACTTAAACTATCTAACAGTTTAATTTCATTGTTTGCCGAATCAACTTTGGTTAATGTTTCAACAAACCAAGCATTTCCATTGGCTTCATCATTTTTATAAGGAAACATATTTCCTTCTTGATCTTGCGCAATAATATACTTAGTATTCAGCATATTAAGCACATTCATATTGTTTTTAGACACGTACCATTCAAACACTTCGCTATAACGGCGTAATTCAGCAGCATTATAACCATTTAAAGAATTATGGAAATATGAAGGTTTTGAAGGCCCCGAAACCAAATCAAACACTCTAAAATGCGATTTATCTTTTAAAATTTCATTATCGATGGCATTGGCGTTAAACGGTTTGTTCATAGCAATACTCGAAACAAAATCGTCATTATTAACATAACGCCTGTCAACTCCCACTAAATCAAACACAATTAAAATAGCGAATACAGCAATAAGCCACTGCTCTTTTAGTTTGTTTTTTAAATAGTAAAAAACACCAGCTGCAGCCAACAAAACTAAAACTAAACTTCGCAACGTATCTGTTGTAAATAATGATTTTCTATCTGCTTTTAATGCATCAACAAAGGCTTGACCGTAGTTTTGACGATAATACCCATCGTTAGCACCAACAAAATCAAACAATGTCGATTTTAATAGTAAAAACATTAAAGCCAAACCACCTGTGATTGCCGTGGCATATTTTAAAGCCTTTAGTTTTTCATCATCTTTCTCAAAATCATTAAACAAACGCACCAAACCAAATATTCCCAAGGCAGGCACACATAACTCTAAAATAACTTGAATTGAGGTTACGGCTCTAAACTTATTGTAAAGCGGCACATAATCGATAAAGAAATTGGTTATTGGATTACTTTCTGGCATTGGGTCAGTTACAAAAAACCAATTCTTTCCAAAAGACAGTAATAACGAGAATATTGCACCACCAACAAGCCACCATTTTAAACGCCCTTTTACCAAAAACAAAGCAAATACAAATAAAAAGATAACCACAGCGCCAATATACGCCGGAGCTTCAACAATGGGTTGATCGCCCCAGTACATCGGTGCGCTTTTTGCAAATTCGGCAGCTTCGGTAGTTGAGGCACCTAATTTTCTAACAGCTTCGTAAGTTGCAGAATCTTTACCAACATTTTCGCCATTACCACCACCCATAAAACGTGGAATGAACAAATTAAATGTTTCAGCAATTCCATAACTAAATTGCGTAATGTAATCTTTACTTAAACCAGATGTCATTGCTTTTGGCGAGCCATCTGCATTTATTGTTAATTCACTTTTACCACGTTTACTTTCTTTTACATATTCTTGAGTAGCTAATATATTGGTTGCGTTTAAAGCAACAGACAACACCACTGCTCCAACCAAAATAGCAACCGATTTAAAAAAATGCGGTAAAGTTTTCTTTTTAAAAGCATCAATTAAATAAGCAAAACCAAGTATTACTACCAAAAACATGAGGTAATACGTCATTTGCAAATGATTAGACACCAATTCCAATCCCATAGCTATAGTCGTTAGTAAAAAGCCTCCAGTATATTTCTTCTGAAAAACGAGCAAAATACCAGCCAAAACCAATGGCATATAAGCAATTGCATGTGCTTTACTATTATGGCCAACACCTAAAATAATGATTAAATACGTTGAAAACCCAAAAGCTAAAGCACCAAGGGCTGCGAGTTTAAAATCGACTTTAAGCACCAATAAAAGCGCGTAAAAACTAATTAAATATAAAAACAGATAATCGGCAGGACGTGGTAAAAAACGAAGTGCTAAATCTAACTTTTTAATATAATTATGTGGGTATCGTGCTCCTAATTGATAAGTTGGCATACCACCAAATGCACTGTTTGTCCAATACGTCTCTTCTCCTGTCGCCGCTTTAAAATCTTTTTGCTGCTTGCTCATTCCAATAAATTGAACAATATCGTTTTGATAAATAGCTTTACCTTGTAAAACAGGACTAAAATAAGCTAGAGAAACAACTACAAACCCAATTAAAATGAATAAATGAGGTAGGAATTTTTTAAAAGAAAATGTCATTTAAATAAAGTGTATATGGATTTGAAAATTAATCAATTTCCTCGAAATCTACATATTCTCCAACATTTTTATTCGAAGTCTTGGTGTCAGGCATTTTATCAATGGTAACCTCGCCTTCTTTTTTCGCTTTTTGTTGATTTCGTTGTCTTTCAAACTGAGAAAATTGACCGCCAAAACGAGCTTCGGCCTTTTTTGCAACAAACTTTAAAAAAAATGGCATAAATAAGCGTGCCAATATTTTTATTCCAAAATACACTAATAGAATAATTAAAATCGTTCTTACCAAACCAACTGCAGATGCGTATTGCATAAAATAATTTTTTAACAAAAATACAATTCTAAATATTTAAAAAACGGTGAAAAACGATAAAAAAATTATAAAATCTCTATATTTGAAGTTCCTATTTATACATAACACCAATAATCACCTGTTTTACCTTATGATGAGCCCAAATAAATCTATCTTAATTATCACCCTTGTTCTTATCTCCCAATTGGGATTTAGCCAGTATACCGATGTTATAAACTCCAATCGCCCAGGGGTTTCACGAAGTGCATTTTCTGTTGGAACTAATGTCGCCCAGCTTGAAGTTGGTCCTTATATGGTTAACGAAAAGCGCACGCCCTCACCTGCTTATGAAGTTTCCGGGTTAGGTGTAGATTTTGCTGCGCGTTACGGCTTGCTTTGGGAAGAATTAGAATTAAACATTGAAGGTACTTTTCAGCGAGACACCAAAACATTTGAATCGGAATTTGCTACCGATGACAAACGAGGTAACTTTAAATTTTTAGCCGTTGGTGCTAAATATTTGGTTTACGACCCTTATAAAAATGCCGAAGACAAAAAACCTAATTTATACAGCTGGAAAGCCAACCAACGTTTCGATTGGAAATCGTTAATACCCGCCGTATCTGTTTATGTTGGTGCGAATTACGACACGCCAGACAACCCATACATTACACCTGGTGTTGAAGGATTTAGCCCTAAAGTAATGATTGCGACACAACATAATTTTTCTAGCGGTTTTGTATTTGTAACAAATTTTATAAAAGACAGAATTGGCACCGAACAATCGGATTTTCAATATATTTTAACCTTAACACGTGCGTTTAGCCCAAAATGGGTGGCTTTTATTGAAACCCAAGGCATAAAAAGCGATTTTTATGCCGATAACTTATTTAGGATTGGTGGCGCTTATTTAATGAGCAAAAATTTTCAGTTAGATACTGCTGTAACACTTAATATTAAGGATACACCTTCTGTATTTAACGCAACCATTGGCGCATCTTATCGGTTAGATTTTCACCGTGATAAAGAAATAAATAATGGTAATAGCAAAAATGACATTATTAAAAGAGGTGGCGGCAAATCGAAAAACAAAAGCAATAAAACTAACGATACAATGCCAAAACGTAGACAAAAACAATCAATAGATTTCTAAAAAGACAATTCGCTTAATACTTTATATGAATACAACTATACTTAAAGAAGTTAAAACCAAAGCAGATTTAAAAACTTTTGTAAAATTTCCATTTACACTCTATAAAAATTCAAAATACTGGGTTCCGCCCATTATTAAACAAGAAATGAAATCGTTCGACACGAAAGAAAACCCTGTTTTTCTGGATGCCGAAGCTAAATTATTCTTAGCCTATAAAAACAATCAACTTGTAGGCAGAATAGCAACAATTATTAATTGGAAAGAAGTTAAAGAACTTAACCAAAAAAAAATGCGTTTTGGTTGGTTTGATTTTATTGATGATTTGGAGGTGTCACAAACGCTTTTAAACAAAGTTGAAGAAATTGGTAAAGCTAATAAATTAGAATACACCGAAGGACCTGTTGGTTTTTCTAATTTAGATAAGGTCGGCGTTATGAGTGAAGGATTTGAAACGGTTTCAAGCATGATTACTTGGTACAATTACCCGTACTACATAAAACATTATGAAGCCGCTAAATACAATGTAGAAAAAAAGTATATTGAAAGTATATTTTCTTTTGATGACGTTGACCCTAATCAGTTTACAAAAATTCAATCTATTGTAAAACGTCGCTATAAATTAGAAGCCTTAAATTTTAATAAAACCGAAGATTTAATGCCTTATGTAGATAAAATGTTCGATTTATTTAACACCACATACGCCAAATTATCATCGTTTGTAGCTATTAATGATGTACAAAAAGCGTACTTTAAGAAAAAATTTATCAGTTTTATAAACCCAGAATATATAAAATTTGTAATTGACGAAAACAAAGACTTAGTAGGTTTCTCCATTGTTATGCCGTCGTTTTCTGAGGCGCTTAAAAAAGCCAACGGAAAATTATTCCCTTTTGGTTTCAGACATTTTTTACATGCAAAAAAGCATAGTAAAGATGTTATTTTCTATTTAATTGGAATTCGCGACGATTTTCAAGGCAAAGGGGTTCATTCCATTTTATTTAACGAATACTACCCTATTTTTAAAGCAAGAGGTGTTAAAAATTGCCACAGAACGCCTGAATTAGAGGACAATAAGGCAATTCAAAATATATGGAAAAACTTTAACCCTGAAATTATTAAGCGTCGCGCTACTTATAAAAAAGTATTATAAAAAAAACGGTTTGATTTATTATGGTTGTTTGCCAACATAAATCAAACCGTTTTTTTGTGGGTATATATATACTACTTATCTTCCATAGCCGCAACAACAGCAGCCGATAATCGTTTATAAGTACCATTATCTAATCGCTCTCTAATAGCATCAAAAGCATTAAGTGTTTCTTCTACATCTTGTAACGTATGTGTAGCTGTAGGAATCATTCTTAGTAAAATTAATCCTTTAGGAATTACAGGATAAACTACAATAGAACAGAATACGCCATAATTTTCACGTAAATCTTTTACAAGTGCCATAGCTTCAGGAATACTTCCTTTTAAATAAACTGGTGTTACACAACTTTGTGTTGTACCAATATCGAAACCACGTTTCTTTAATCCTGATTGTAACGCATCAACAATAGTCCATAAGTTTTGTTTTAACTCAGGCATTGTACGTAACATATCTAAACGTTTTAAAGCACCAACAACTAATTGCATTTGTAGTGACTTTGCAAACATTTGCGAGCGTAAGTTGTACTTTAAATAATCGATAATTTCTTGATCGGCCGCAATAAAAGCACCTGTACTTGCCATAGATTTTGCAAATGTAGCAAAGTACACATCAATATCATCTTGAACACCTTGCTCCTCGCCTGCACCTGCGCCAGTTGCACCTAATGTACCAAAGCCGTGAGCATCATCGACAAATAATCTGAAATTAAACTTCTTTTTAAGTTCAACAATTTCTTTTAAACGTCCTTGCTCTCCTCGCATACCAAAAACACCTTCAGAAATTACTAAAATTCCTCCACCTGTTTGTTCTGCCATTTTAGTAGCACGCTCTAAGTTTTTCTCTAAACTTTCAACATCGTTGTGCTTATAAGTAAAACGTTTACCATGGTGTAAACGCACACCATCTATAATACATGCGTGAGCATCTACATCGTAAACAATAATATCGTTTTTAGAGACTAAAGCATCGATAGTAGAAACCATGCCTTGGTAACCAAAATTTAATAAATAAGCAGCTTCTTTTTTAACAAATGCTGCTAATTCGTTTTGAAGTTGTTCGTGTAATTCTGTATGACCAGACATCATTCTAGCTCCCATTGGATAAGCCGAACCATATTTAGCACCAGCTTCCGCATCAACCTTTCTTACTTCAGGATGATTGGCTAAACCTAAATAATCGTTAATACTCCAAGTTATAACTTCTTTTCCTTGAAATTTCATTCTGTTAGAAATCTCTCCTTCTAATTTAGGAAATACAAAATATCCTTCAGCATGAGATGCCCATTTTCCTAAAGGTCCTTTATCTCTATAAATTTTATCAAATAAATCTTTCATTTAAAAATTCTTATGGCTATTAATAGTTATAACTAAAACGATTTGATACTGCTTTAAACAGTTAAGGTTAAAAAATTGAAACCGTTATTATTTAGTGGATGCAAAATTACATATTTTAAAGTATTGTACATAATTTTTAATGTTCAATTATTCTTAAAATAAACAAAAAATGGTGCTTTACATAAAGGTAAAACACCACTTTAGTAGTAATTTGGTAATATTTATTTTATATACTCAATTTTTTGAGTAGATGCTTCGTTAACACTATCGAAAAACCCTTGATCGTTCATCCATTTTTCGCTGTAAACTTTACTCATATAACGCGACCCATGATCTGGAAAAATAACTACCACTTTGTCGCCTTTTTTAAATCTGCCTTCTTCTCCTAATTGCTTAATGGCCTGCATTACTGCACCCGATGTATAACCAGCAAAAATACCTTCGGTTTTAGCAATTTGTCTTGCTGTGTGTGCGCTTTCTTCATCTGTAACTTTTACAAACTCATCTATAGCATCGAAATCTGTTGCCGCAGGTATTAAATTTTTCCCTAAACCTTCAATTCTGTATGGGTAAATTTCTTTTTCATCAAACTCACGCGTTTCATGATATTTTTTTATTACAGATCCAAAGGCATCAACACCTATTACTTTAATATTAGGATTTTGTTCTTTTAAATACCTCGCTGTACCAGATATAGTTCCACCCGTACCACTACAAGCTACAAGATGGGTAATTTCACCATCGGTTTGATTCCATATTTCAGGACCTGTAGATTGGTAATGCGCCTCAATATTTAACTCGTTAAAATATTGATTAATATAAACTGAGCCCTTACGTTCTTCGTGTAAACGTCGTGCTACTTGATAATACGATCTTGGATCGTCTGCACTTACATGAGCAGGACAAACGTAAACTTTTGCCCCCATGGTTTTAAGCATATCTATTTTATCTGCAGAAGATTTAGAGCTTACTGCTAAAATGCATTCGTAACCTTTAATAATACTTACCATAGCTATACTAAAGCCAGTATTACCCGATGTTGTTTCTATTATTGTGTCTCCAGGTTTAAGTATCCCTTTGCGTTCGGCTTCTTCAATAATATAAAGTGCTATTCTATCTTTTGATGATTGCCCAGGATTAAAAGATTCTATTTTAGCATAAAAATCACCCTCAAATTCCGAAGTAATTCGATTTAGTCTTACAAGAGGTGTATTACCTACTAAATCTAATACATTATCAAATACTTGATTTCTGTTTTTCATAAAAGTTATTTTAAAACTTATTTTTATTTAACCATAAAAACGAGCTTATAACCCAACAAAAGTATAATTTTTTTTTTTATCAGCCATAAATTCCCTCTAAATCTAATAAAAAAGCATACTCTAAAGCCACTTCTTTTAGGCTTTCAAATCGTCCTGATGCCCCACCATGTCCAGAATCCATATCGGTATGTAAAAGTAATTTATGGTTATCGGTTTTTTGCTCTCTTAATTTAGCTACCCACTTAGCTGGCTCCCAATATTGCACTTGCGAATCGTGTAAACCAGTTGTTACTAGCATATTTGGGTAGGCTTTAGGTTGCACATTGTCGTATGGCGAATAAGACTTCATATAAAAATAGTATTCTGCATTATTTGGGTTTCCCCATTCGTCGTACTCACCTGTGGTTAGTGGAATTGTATCGTCTAACATTGTAGTAACTACATCTACAAAAGGTACGGCAGCTAATACGCCATTATATAATTCTGGATTCATATTAATTACAGCTCCCATAAGTAAGCCACCCGCGGAACCTCCATAAGCATATAAATGTTTTGCTGAAGTATATTTTTGTCCTATTAAATGCTTTGAACAATCTATAAAATCTGTAAACGTATTTTTTTTAGTTAATAATTTACCGTTTTCGTACCAATGGCGACCTAAATACTCACCGCCACGAATGTGGGCAATAGCATAAATGAATCCACGATCTAACAGGCTTAAACGAATGCTTGAAAAAGAAGGATCGATAGTTGAGCCATACGAACCGTATGCATATTGTAAAAGCGGATTGTTACCATTTAACTTTATTCCTTTTTTGTAAACCAAAGATATTGGAACTTTTACACCATCTCTGGCTGTAGCCCAAATGCGTTTAGATTCGTAATTTTCTTTTTTAAACTGCCCTCCTAAAACCTCTTGCTCTTTTTTAATTTCACTAGTTTTAGTTTTAAAATTATAATCTATTACAGAACTTGGTGAAGTTAACGAGTTATATGCATAACGCAGTTCGTTACTATTAAAATCTGGGTTATTACCAATATATGTTGTATAAGTTTCTGAGTTGAATGGCAGATAATAATCTTCATCGCCATTCCAACTTATAATACGTAGTTTATTTAATCCATTTTCGCGCTCGTTAACTACTAAATAGTCTTTGAAAATTTCTATATCTTCAATTAAAACCTCTGCTCGATGTGGTAAAACATCTTCCCAATGTTCTAATTCTGTGTTATTTTCGTTTGTTTTAGATAACTTAAAGTTTTGTGCGCCGTTTGCATTAGAAATAATGTAGAAACTATTTTTATAATGCGCAATAGAGTATTCTAAATCCTGTGTGCGCTCTTGGAAAATTTTAAAATCTCCATCAGGCGTGTCGGCATTTAAAATACGGTATTCGGTAGTTAATGTACTTGATGAGCCTATTACAATATACTTTTTCGATTTTGTTTTGTAAACAAAGGTGTTGAAGGTTTCATCGGTTTCAAAAAACACTTCCTTGTCTTGCTCTACACTTTCTCCTAATTTATGCTTAAAAATTTTGTGCGAGCGCAAGGTAACCTCATCTTTTCTGGTGTAAAACAATGTTTTATTGTCGTTTGCCCAAGTAGCTCGTCCTGTTGTGTTTATAATTTTATCTTCAAGAATCTCTCCGGTTTCTAAGTTTTTTATTTGAATATTGTATTGCCTGCGGCTAACCGTATCTGTTGAAAATGCAGCCATTTTATTATCTGGGCTAATGGCAATACTTCCTAAATTGAAATACGAATGATCTTTAGCTAAAATATTACAATCGAAAAGAATTTCTTCAGGAGCCTCTAGTGTTTCCTTTTTTCGTAAGTAAATAGGATAATCTTTACCTGTTTCAAAACGTGTAACATACCAATATCCATTAAGCTTGTATGGCACAGAGGTGTCATCTTCTTTAATTCTACCTTTCATTTCTTCAAACAATTGTTTTTGAAACTCTTCGGTATGCGCCATCATACTTTTGGTATAATCGTTTTCGGCATTTAAATAACTTATAACCTCTGGGTTTTCTCTTTCGTTCAGCCAATAATAATTGTCAACTCTACTATCGTTATGAATTTGTAAAGTCTTAGCTATTTGTTTTGCTACTGGGGCTTGTATATCTTTTTTCAAAAGGAAATAAATCTTAAAATTTTAGCCCTCAAAAATAGAAAAATTAAATAGTTTTGTAACTGTAATATTAAAATTAAAAGCGACATGTTTGGAGATATGATGAATATGATGGGAAAACTTAAAGAAACCCAGCAAAAAGTAGAAGATACTAAAAAGCGTTTAGACACTGTTTTGGTTGATGAGTCCAGTAATGATGGTAAATTAAAAATAACTTTAACAGCAAATAGATCTATTAAATCTATTGAAATTGATGATGCTTTAATGCAAGATAAGGAAGAACTTGAAGATTATTTAATTTTAACCTTAAATAAGGCGATTGAAAAAGCATCAAAAATTAATGAAGCAGAACTTGCTGCTGTAGCTAAAGAAGGCATGCCGAATATACCTGGTATGGATTTATTTAAATAAAACTAAGCGTTTTAAATAACAAAAAAAGAGCCTTTTAATTGAAGGCTCTTTTTTTTAGATTTATTTTAAGTTATTAGTTAAACAATTTTATTTAAGGTTATTAAAACCTTTTCGTGCATAACATCGGTATAATCTAAATGTGTAACCATACGAAGTTTGTTTCCGCCCATACTAATAATATGTATATTTTTAGCAGCTAATTTTTGCACGAAATCGTCTTCTGAAACATCCGCATTTAATTCAAAAATTACAATATTAGTTTCGGTAGGTTCAACAGATTTTATAATTGATAATTTAGATAACACGTCTGCAATATTTTTTGCTTTTTCATGATCTTGCGCTAATCGCTCTACATTGTTATTTAAAGCATACATACCTGCCGCTGCTAAATACCCAGCTTGCCGCATGTTTCCTCCAAATATCTTTCGAACTCTAATAGCATTTTCCATAATTTTGGCATCACCAACTAAAACGGAACCAATTGGGCAACCTAAACCTTTACTTAAGCACACCGAAATTGTATCGAAAACTTCTCCGTATTGTTCGGTTGTTTCTTTTTTAGCTACTAAAGCATTCCATAAACGTGCGCCATCCAAATGAAAACCTAAATTATTTTTAGTGCAAACTGCTTTTATCTTTTTTATTTCATTAAAATCCCAACACGAACCTCCTCGCCTATTTGCTGTGTTTTCAATTTCTACCAAACTGGTTTTACTATAATAATAAGCACTTGGATTAATAGCATTTTCGACATCTTTGGCTGTAAAAAAACCATTGTTCACATCTAATAAATTACAAGATACACCACTATTAAACGATGCTCCACCGGATTCATAGTTAAAAATATGAGCGTATTTATCGCAAATTATTTGGTCTCCAGGTTGTGTGTGTAGTTTTATAGCAGTTTGGTTGGCCATAGTGCCACTTGGGAAAAACAAAGCCATATCTTTATTAAACATTTTAGCTATGTGTTTCTCTAGCAAGTTAACCGTGGTATCTTCCCTAAAAACATCGTCTCCTACATTTGCGAGCATCATAGTTTCCAACATTTCCTTTGTAGGCTTTGTAACTGTATCGCTTCTTAAATCTATCACATTAATATATTATTAATCAGTTATTTATTAGCTTATTCATTTTACTTAATATTTAAAAATCTGAGATTAAGTTAATTCAATATTATGATTATAGTAAAATTCAACAACGAAAAATAATATTTTATTAACAAACACTATCTATTAATAAATAATTATCACAAGTTAAATTATAATAATTATGTAAATTGGAACAAATAAATCATATAAAATCAATGAATACAAATCCTATTTTCTCTTCTTATCAAAATAACAATAATTTATATGATGAAATTTTTGATGCCAATAAAAAAGTAAGGCCAACTTATCAAAAAATTTTAGATTTATATAGCGATCATTCTATTCAAGATTTTGCAGCTTTAAATGAAAAGGCTAAAGCTGCTTTTTTTAATCAAGGTATTACTTTTCAAGTTTATAGCGATGATCAAGCCCAAGAAAAAATATTTCCTTTTGATTTATTTCCAAGAATTATTGAAGCTAAAGAGTGGGAAACTATTGAAACTGGTGTTTTACAACGCTGTAAAGCGTTAAATACTTTTTTATGGGATATTTATCATAATAAAAATATTATTCGCGACGGCATTGTTCCGATTGAATTAATTAATTCGTCTGGAAATTATCTTAAGCAAATGATGAATTTTTCGCCACCAAATAAAATTTACAATCATATTTCTGGAACAGATTTAATAAAACATACCGATGGAAAATATTATGTGCTAGAAGATAATATTCGTTGTCCATCTGGGGTTAGTTATGTTGTTGGTAATCGTAATGCCTTAAAACGTGCTTTATTTGGTGTATTTAATCATTATGAAATACATAACGTTACAGATTACTCTGAAAACTTACTAGAAATGCTCGAATCTGTAAAACCACAAAACGTAGATTCGCCTACCTGTGTTATTTTAACGCCTGGAGTTTACAATTCTGCGTATTACGAGCATCAATTTTTAGCAAAAACAAGTGGCATTGAACTTGTTGAAGGGCGTGATTTATTTGTAGAAAACGATTTTGTTTACATGAAAACAATTTACGGGCCTAAGCGTGTTGATGTTATATACAGAAGAATTGATGATGATTTTATAGATCCTGATGTTTTTAATAAAGATTCTGTTTTAGGTGTAAAAGGTTTATTTTCAGCCTATATAAACGGTAATGTAACTTTAGCAAATGCCCCAGGAACTGGTGTTGCAGACGATAAGGCCATATATACATACATGCCAGAAATTATAAGGTATTACTTAAAAGAAGAACCTATTTTAAACAATGTACATACATACCACTGTAGCAAGCCAGACGATTTAAAATATATTCTAGAAAATATTGATAAACTCGTAATAAAACCTGTTGATGAAGCTGGAGGTTATGGTATTTCTATAGGAAGTAAACTTACTAAAGACGAAATAGAAAAAGTAAAAATTGTAATTAAAGAAAACCCAAGAAAATATATAGCACAACCTATTATGTCTCTTTCTGTGCATGCCACTTATATTGAAGACACCTCTTCTTTCGAGCAACGCCATGTAGATTTAAGAACATATACTTTGCTCGGGCAAGATCAAGAATTTGTGCTAAAAGGAGGCTTAACTAGAGTGGCGCTAAAAAAAGGAAATTTAATAGTGAATTCGTCTCAAGGTGGCGGATCTAAAGATACTTGGGTACTAAAAAAATAAACAAAATTATATGCTAGCAAGAGTTGCAAACGATTTGTTCTGGATGGGACGCTATATTGAACGTGCCGAACATACAGCACGATTTTTAAATGTTAACTATTTTTCTTCGCTCGATGCGCCAAATATTTTATCACAGTCTAGACCATTTGTACTAAATTCTATTTACGGAATGGTAGACGATCGTGTTGAAGACGAAAGCACATTAGTTGAAGAAGAAGTGCTTTACAATGTAGGCCTAAATCCAGATAAATTGTATTCTATTTTAAGCTGTATAAAAATAGCTCGACAAAATGCCAGTAACGCACGCGATTTAATTTCAACAGAGTTTTACGAAGCCATAAATAAATTCTATCATTTTGTTATGAATTATCCTAAAGATAGATTTGTTAAAAATGGACTTTACGATTTTACCACCAGCGTTACCGAAAATACGGCTATTTTACGTGGTAAAATACGAGGCACATTATTGCATAACGATATTTTTGCTTTAATCATGTTAGGCATTAATATAGAACGTGCTACGCAAATAACTAGAATTATTCAAACAAAATTATTTGATGCCAAAAAAGCTATAAGCAGCTATTCTAAACCTATTAGAAACAGTTACGAATGGACTACTTTGCTTAAATGTGCAGAGTCTTATGATATGATGCGTAGTTTATATAGAAAATCTCCAGCACAGCTAAATACACTAAACTTTTTAATATTAAACCCTAATTGCCCGCGATCGGTAATGAATAGTTTAAACCAAACTTACTTTCATATATGCAATATAGATGCAAGCAAAGTTAAAACCGTTAATTCTGCCGCATTTTTAATAGGTAAAATGCGCGCAGACTACGAGTTTAAAACTATTAATGAAATACAAAGTAACGTTGGTAAATTTATAGATGATACGTTAAAATGTTTGATGAATATAAGCTCTAAATTAGAAGAAGAATACTTTAACTACTAAAACCAATTAGGTGTGAAAACAATTTACACCATAACATACGCTTATACCAAAACTTTCAAGCAGCCCGTTTCTGGAGCTGCTTGGTCGTTTTTAGTAACGCCTGAAAATAACAATTCACAAAAATTAATTTCGAGTCATTTTAAAGCAATTTTTAATAAAAATTTAATAGAAGACTTTAATAATTCAAAACATAATACAATAACTATAAAACCTAATAACATGGTGAGTTATTTAAATTTTGAAGCTGAATTTAAAGTTGAAATAAAGGATAAATTATCACATAATTTTGAATTTACAACTAAACAAATAGCTTTAAATTACAACACCATTTTATCGGAAGCTTTTAAGCGCAAATTCAAACCATTTTTAAATTTTAATCCAGAAGCATCAGAAAAAAACAACACGTATAGCTTCAATAAAAGCCTGTGTATTTTTAAAAATTTAGAACATTTAATGCATGTAATACATCATTCCAATACATTAAAATCTTCCGAAGAAAAGCTTAAACAATTCTGCTACTTATCAAAATTAAATCATATACCAACACGGTTTATTTCTGGCTATTTTCATAATAACAACACCTTTAATATTCATTTTTGGGTAGCATGTTATGTGCCAGATTTTGGTTGGTTAGGTTTCGATGTTTTAAACAAATCACTTACCAATAGCAATTATATTAAAATTTGTCATGGTACTACTTTTAACGATTGTATTCCGGTAAAAACATTAATTTCTCCAAATAATCCCGAATCAAAAAATCATCAAAATTCACAACAACAATAAAATGTAAATCATAGCTTATTTAATAAAAAGTATAGTATTTTTATGCCAAATTATAAATAATCATGATTACACTCGATCAAGTAAAAGATCTTAACACCCGCCTTGACAAACTAAGGCACTATCTTTGACATAGAAGCCAAACTTATAGAAATACAAAACGAAGAAGAACAAACCTTCGATCCTGATTTTTGGAACGACTCCAAACAAGCAGAATTGGTTATGAAATCACTTCGAGAAAAGAAAAGTTGGATAAAAGACTACGAAACCTCTAAAACCTTAGTTGAAGATTTAGAGGTGATTTACGAATTTTACAAAGAAGACGAAGCTACTGCCGAAGACGTTGAAACACGCTACCAAAAAGCTCTAGAAACTATTGAAAAACTAGAGTTTAAAAATATGCTTTCTGATGAAGGTGATAGCCTAAGTGCCGTTTTACAAATTACAGCTGGTGCTGGCGGTACAGAAAGTTGCGACTGGGCAAGTATGCTAATGCGCATGTATTTAATGTATGCCGAAAAAAGCGGTTTTAAAGTAAAAGAACTCAACTTTCAAGAAGGCGATGTTGCTGGTATTAAAACCGTAACCTTAGAAATTGAAGGCGATTTCGCTTTTGGTTGGTTAAAAGGCGAAAATGGCGTACATCGTTTAGTGCGAATTTCTCCTTTTGATAGTAATGCAAAACGCCATACTAGTTTTGCTTCGGTTTACGTTTACCCATTGGTTGATGATACTATTGAAATTGAAATAAACCCAGCAGATATTGAAATAACAACGGCACGTTCAAGTGGTGCTGGTGGACAAAATGTAAATAAAGTTGAAACTAAGGTGCAACTTACCCACAAACCTACTGGTATTCAAATTTCATGTTCAGAAACCCGATCACAGCACGATAACCGGGCAAGAGCTATGCAAATGCTTAAATCTCAATTATATGAGATTGAGCTACAAAAACAACTAGCGCAACGCGAAGATATTGAAGCTGGTAAAATGAAAATTGAATGGGGTAGTCAAATTAGAAACTACGTTATGCACCCTTATAAACTAGTAAAAGACGTTCGTTCTGGTTTTGAAACTGGGAATGTTGATGCTGTAATGGATGGCAATATAGATGCCTTTTTAAAATCGTATTTAATGCTAATGGGGCAAAAAACAGAAGACAACAATCAATTATGAAAGATATAAACGCAATAATATTTGATCTTGGTGGTGTTTTAATAAACTGGAGTCCAGAACATTTATTTACAGATGTATTTAATGGTGATGCTGAAAAAGCGAAATGGTTTATAAAAAACATTTGCACTTTAGATTGGAACGAAGCACAAGACGCTGGGAGAACCATAGAAGAAGCTAACAAAGTTTTAATTGAAAAGCACCCAGAATACAAAACCGAAATTTTACAATATTACGGCCGTTGGGAAGAAATGCTCCTTGGTCCTATTGACGGCACTGTAAAAATTTTAGATTATTTTGTTAAGAACCCAAATTACAAAGTAGTTGCATTAACCAATTGGAGTTCAGAATTATTTCCAATAGCTCTTCAACGCTTCGAATTTTTAAAATGGTTCGAAGGCATTGTTGTTTCAGGTGATGAAAACACACGTAAACCTTTCGATGAGATTTACAATTTAACCTTAGAGCGTTATAATATTACCGCCGAAAACGCCATATTTATAGACGATAACTTGCGTAACATAGAAGCTGCCAATAAACTAGGAATTAACGGCATTCGCTTTGAAACTCCCGAATTATTAACGGAACAATTAAAAGATTACAACATAAACATTAATTAATTTATGATAACCATTTACCATAATAATCGTTGCAGAAAATCTAGAGAAGGATTACAAATTCTTGAAGATTCTGGTAAAGAATTTAAAGTTGTAAAATATTTAGAAGATACACCTTCCGAAGAAAAATTGAAGGAAATTATTAAGTTATTAGGTATAAAACCTTTAGAATTGGTTAGAAAAAACGAAGCCATTTGGAAAGCAAACTTTAAGGGTAAAGAATTATCAGATTCAGAAGTTATATCGGCATTAGCAAAATTTCCAAAGTTAATAGAGCGCCCTATCGTTATAAATGGTGATAAAGCAGTAGTTGGTCGACCACCCGAGCAAATTACAACCATAATTTAAATAAAAACTGTAAG
Organism: Neotamlana sargassicola; assembly: GCF_020523965.1. Classification (GTDB taxonomy): domain Bacteria; phylum Bacteroidota; class Bacteroidia; order Flavobacteriales; family Flavobacteriaceae; genus Neotamlana; species Neotamlana sargassicola. The sequence continues at coordinate 473,786 of NZ_JAJAPX010000003.1, forward strand.
GATAATTTCTATCAGACTACTTAACAATCACTAATATTTTTAAGTATATGATAGTTATATACCAGCACCCCAAATGTAAAGCTGCTAAAAAATGTGTTAAGATTTTAGAAACAGATTTTAAGCAGAATCAAGAAGTTACCTACGAAGGATTAGATGTAACGGAAGAAGACTTAAAACGCATAATTAAAATTCTAGATTGTAAACCTATAGATTTAATAAAATTAGGACATACTATTTGGAAAACCTTATTACGTTTTATCGATTTTAGCGATGACGAACTAATAAAAGTTATGCTTCATTATCCGCTAATTATAAAAAGCCCTATTGTTATTAACGGAAACAAAGCGGTAATTGGCAGACCTCCCGAGTTAATCAAGCATATAATTTAACGAAATTCAACTTGTATTAACACAATTTTAACCTGTTAAGCTTTAAGCATATTATATTTTTGCAATCTAAACCAAACCAACAATTTTTAGATGAATAAATTTATAATTACTGCTACTTTGGCGGTATTGTTTATTTTTCCAAGTTTTTCTCAGTCTAAAAGAAATAACAAAGAAATAATAATAAAAGGCAAAGTAATTGATTCTGAAAGCAATGCCCCACTCGAATATGCTTCAGTTTCTATTTTTAGTAAAGCCGAAAACAAAATAATTAATGGTGGCATTACCGATATTAATGGTGATTTTAGAGTTACCGTTAATCAAGGTGTTTACAATGTTTTAATAGAATATATCTCCTACAAAACCATAACATTTACAGATAAAAACCTAACTAAAAACGAAAATTTAGGAACCATTGCAATGGATTTAGACTTAGCCACTCTAGATGCCGTTCAAATTATAGCCGAAAAAACTACCGTAGAAATTAAACTAGATAAAAAGGTTTATAACATTGGTAAAGATTTAACCACTGCTGGCGGTACAGTTAGCGATGCGTTAAATAATGTACCATCCGTAGCTGTAGATGTTGAAGGCGCTATAAGTTTACGTGGAAACGAAAACGTTAAAATATTAATTAACGGTAAACCATCGGCAATGGCTGGTTTTGGCGATACTAATGTTTTAAGTCAGTTACCTGCCGAAGCCATTGAACGTGTTGAGGTAATTACTTCACCATCGGCAAGATACGACGCCGAAGGAACCGCAGGAATTTTAAACATTATTTTACGCCAGCAAGAAACTTTAGGTTTTAATGGCTCCATAAACGCAACTGTTGGTAATCCTGACAATATAGGGCTTTCAACAAATTTAAACTACCGCACCGAGAAGTTTAATTTATTTTCTAATTTAGGATTTCGATATTTTAATTCACCTAGAAATAGCTTTAGTGATACCGATTATTTTAACGCAGAAGCAGATGAAATAGATAGAGTTCGCGAAGATGAGGATACAGAACGCCTTAACAGAAACTATAACGGTAGTTTAGGAATGGAATATTTCCTTTCAGAAAAAACATCGGTAACTGGTACTGTTTTTTACAACTACGGCCAAGATAGAGATACTGGTATAAATATTAGCGATCGTTTTATTGATGGCAACCTTGTGGAACAAACCCAACGGGTTGAAAAAGAAAATGAAGACGGTGGGAACATACAGTTCGCCCTAAATTACATTACAAAATTTAACGATGATGGCCACCAACTCACGGCCGATATTCAAATTGAATCGGGAAATGACGAACAATTTACATATTACAACGAAGATTACATTACAACTTACCAAACGGATCCTGAACCTTTTCAAATTGAAAATATAACTCAAAACGAAAACGACAACGAATCTTTATTTCAAATAGATTATGTACTTCCAATAGGAGAAAATGCGCGCTTTGAAGCTGGTTATAGAGGTAATTTCGAAAATTCTGTAACCGATTATTTATTAGAGCAAGAAGATTTAAGCACAGGAAACTTATTTGTAAACGATACACTTTCTAATATTTTTGATTATACCGAAAATGTAAATGCTATTTATACTCAATATGGTACTAAATTTAACAAGTTTTCATTTTTATTAGGCTTGCGTCTAGAAAACACACAACTAAAAGGAGATATAGAATCTAAACTATCTGCGGAAGATTTAGAAGCATCTTATGGCTTTCCAATTGAGACCAGTTTTAACAATAATTATCTTGGGCTATTTCCCACGGTTAATGTTATTTACGATTTATCTAAAAACGAAGACGACTCCGAAGAGAGCCTAACCTTTGGTTATAATCGACGTATTAACCGCCCCAGAGGTTGGTATATAAATCCATTTCCATCGCGCTCTAGTCGAACCAATGTATGGCAGGGAAATCCTAATTTAAGACCTGCTTTTGCAAGTGCCTTCGATATTGGTTATTTAAAACGTTGGGATGAGTTAACCTTGACCTCCTCTGTTTATTATCAACATGAAACAAATTCATTTGAGCGTATACAGGAAAATACAGGCCAACAAACATCAGACGGTATAGATATTATTAGAACCATTCCAGTTAATTTATCGACTAATAAACGAACTGGGGCCGAATTGGGCGTGCTTTATAATCCTGTAAAATGGATGCGTTTAAATTCTAGTTTTAACTTTTTTCAGTTTGAAACCGATGGTGAATTTAACGATGTAGATTATAGCGCTAAAAATACAAGTTGGTTTACACGATTTAGCAGTAAAGTAACTTTACCTGCAAAAGTAGATTGGCAAACCAATGCTTTTTACCGAGGTCCAAGTCAAGACGCTCAAAGCGATAACGAGGGCATTTTTACCTTAGATTTAGCTTTTAGCAAAGAGCTTTTTAGCAACAATGCTACAGTTTCGTTAAATGTAAGAGACTTACTTAATTCTAGAAAACGAAAAGCGACCACATTTACCGATACTTATGAAAGTTATAGTGAAATGCAATGGAGACAACGCCAAATAAACCTATCGTTGCGATATCGATTTAATCAGCATCACAAAAAACAAAATCAACGAGAAGGTCATGGTAACGGTGGTGAAGACGATTTTGAATTTGAGGGCTAACCCCAAATATTAATGCTTAAAATTGTCAATCTTTAATATTTTAAGCATCAAAAAAAATAGGGAAACAAAAAAGGGAAACTAAAATTATTTAGTTTCCCTTTTTTATATTGTTATAAATTACGCTAGATTAATTGGCGTTTCTTTTAGCTTTTTTCTCTTCTTTAATTTCTTTTAATCTTTCAATTAAAGCCCCACCAATCCAGTAAGGAATAACAAAAGTTAACAAAAATATCATTAACCAAAACCCAATGGTTAAAATGGTTAAAAACGCTAAAAAGCCTAAATATTGGTCAAAATCAAACATAATTATTAATTGCTTCTATTATTAATTTATCGCAAAGATAGTGTAATGTTATTTTTTACACAATATGTATGTGAAAATTATTAACAGACTTGTTAACTAATTTAAGTTTGGCTGCGGCGTCATTCTTAAATAAGGCTTTACTTCTTTAACCCCTTTTGTAAAAATGTTTTTAGCATCTTCTGTTGAAATTGAAGGGCTAACCACTACATCTTCACCATGTTTCCAGTTTGCAGGTGTAGCTACCTTGTGATAAGCGGTAAGTTGTAACGAATCGATAACACGTAAAAGTTCATCAAAATTTCTTCCTGTTGAAGCTGGATAAGTAATAATTAATTTCACTTTTTTATCATCTCCAATAACAAAAACCGATCTTACGGTTAATTTACTGTCTTCGTTAGGATGAATCATATCATATAGTTCTGAAACTTTTTTATCTTCATCTGCAATAATTGGAAAATTAACTGTAGTTTTTTGAGTTTCGTTGATATCTTTAACCCAACCTTCATGAGATTCTAATCCATCAACACTTAATGCTACAACTTTAACATTACGTTTATCAAACTCGTCTTTATATTTTGCAACGGTTCCTAACTCTGTTGTACATACCGGTGTATAATCAGATGGGTGCGAGAATAAAATCCCCCAGCTATCTCCTAACCATTCGTGAAAATTTATAGACCCTTCAGTTGAATTTGCATTGAAATTTGGAGCTTCATCTCCTAATCTTATAGTTGCCATAATTTATTATTTTTTATTAATTTTAATTCCCTACTAAATTAATAGATTTAATAGGATATAAAAAATATCTTATGTTATATATCTGTTAAAAAAATCAATAAAAAAATAGATAAAAAAACTAGTAAACAGTAACTTTGTTCTATTACAATTAAAAAGCATTAAACATGAGTTTTAGAATAGAAAAAGATACTATGGGCGAGGTAAAAGTACCTGCCGATAAACTTTGGGGTGCACAAACAGAACGCTCTAGAAACAACTTTAAAATAGGAGCACCTGCTTCTATGCCATTAGAAATTGTTTACGGGTTTGCTTACTTAAAAAAAGCCGCGGCATTTACAAATTGTGAATTAGGTGTTTTACCTGTTGAAAAACGCGATTTAATTGCGAGCGTATGCGACGAAATTTTAGCTGGTAAACACGACGACCAATTTCCATTAGTGGTTTGGCAAACAGGTTCTGGTACGCAAAGTAACATGAATGTTAATGAAGTTATTGCTAACAGAGCACACCAATTGGCTGGAAAAATTATTGGTGAAGGCGACAAAACCATTCAGCCAAACGATGATGTAAATAAATCGCAATCATCGAACGACACCTTCCCTACTGGAATGCATATCGCTGCTTATAAAAAAATTGTTGAAACTACTATTCCTGGAGTAAAACAATTACGTGACACGCTTCAAAAAAAATCGGAAGCTTTTAAAGATGTTGTTAAAATAGGTAGAACACATTTAATGGATGCCACTCCATTAACTCTTGGCCAAGAGCTTTCTGGCTATGTAGCTCAATTAAACCATGGCTTAAATGCTTTGGAAAATACCTTACCTCATTTAAGCGAACTAGCTTTAGGAGGAACGGCTGTTGGAACGGGCTTAAATACACCAAAAGGCTACAGCAAGCGTGTTGCTGAATTTATCGCAGATTTTACAAAACTCCCTTTTGTTACTGCTCCAAATAAGTTTGAAGCCTTAGCCGCTCACGACGCGATTGTAGAATCTCATGGTGCTTTAAAGCAACTTGCAGTTTCTTTAAACAAAATTGCAAACGATATTCGTTTAATGGCTTCTGGACCAAGAAGTGGTATTGGTGAAATAACCATTCCCGCAAACGAACCTGGAAGCTCTATAATGCCAGGAAAAGTAAACCCAACACAATGTGAAGCCCTTACTATGGTTTGTGCTCAAGTTATTGGTAACGATGTTGCTATTTCTGTTGGTGGTTTACAAGGACATTACGAACTAAATGTTTTTAAACCAGTGATGGCTGCTAACATTTTACAATCTGCTCAATTAATTGGTGATGCGTGTGTAAGTTTTGATATTAATTGTGCTTCTGGCATTGAACCAAACCAAGAAGTGATAACCAAATTACTTAATAACTCTTTAATGCTTGTAACCGCTTTAAATACCAAAATTGGATATTATAAAGCTGCAGAAATAGCAAATACAGCGCATAAAAATGGTACAACGCTAAAAGAAGAAGCTATTAATTTAGGATATGTTACTGCCGAAGATTATGATGAATGGGTAAAACCAGAAGATATGGTTGGTAGTTTAAAATAATTTTACTCAAAACTATTTCAAAAAAAGGCAGGCTGAATATTCAACCTGCCTTTTTTGGTTATTTGCTATTAATCAATTTCAAAACAGAAATTATTTTTCAAATGTAAACGATAACAATTAATTAACAATTATAATATGTTAAGTGTCCTTATTTTTTTTCTTATTCTGCTTAATTGCACTGGCGTTATACCTAAACATGCAGCTATTTGATATTGAGGTATTAAATCTTCAATATGTGAAATTTCTGCTTTTAACTTTAAATATCTTTCTGTTGCTGTAAGTGTTAAAAGTTCAATTTGACGTTGAGAATACTCCATAAAAAACGTCTCTAACATTTTAATATAAAGCTCTTTAACTTCAAGATTTTTATTGCTTAATTCTATAAATTTTTGGTAATCTGTACAGTATATATCACAATCGGTTAACGCTTCCAAAGCATAAACAGACGGTTCCTGTTTAATTAAAGCTGTTAACGAACCAGCTACTGCAGGGCCTGTGAAAATTTTTCTATTAAACTCTTTGCCTTTGTCATTTCGTACATAAGCCCTTACAATACCAGAAATTAAGGTAAACATATGAACGGGAATTTCACCTGCTTTCACATAACACTCTCCTGCTCTTATACGTCTTAATTTTGAAATACTTAAAATTTCTAGATGGGATTCCTCCGAAATAGGATGAAATTTTTGCAAATACTGAATTATAGGATTCATAAATTTAATACCTAATTAAAAAAGGTTTTTACTCGTTATATCATTCACGAATTTAAGAATGTTACAAAGATTAAATTCCTGTTTTTCTGTATTCTGCACATATATATCGTCGATTGGAGCAAGATATTACGCTGAATGGTAATTAATGTATCTTAATTAATAAAATAAAAAAAGCCTTACAATTTAAATTGCAAGGCCTTAAATATAATTTTTAGCTAATATTTATCTTAATAAAAACTCTGACGTTGATACTAAGTCTTTTTCATTAAACACATTTACTTTATAATTTCCTTTTTCAAAGTCTTCGTCTTCACCCGGATTCACGAACTCGCAAATATTTAAATTGGTGTTTTCGTAATTAAATTTACTTATTAAACTATAATTTAATGTTTTATCTTCAAAAGTTACTTGCTCGTTTAAACCTAAAGTATTTCCGTTAGGATCTATAACTTGAACATATAATTCTTGCTCTCCTGCTTGAATTAACTTGTTTTTAGCTACAATAAAACAAACACGTATTTTATCGCTTCGTCCAGCACGCTCTGTTGGAATTACCTTTCCAGAAGTTCTCACTATTACACCCGAAGCTTTTAAATCTACGGCGCTCAATACAGAAGCATCAGAAACAACTTCAGCTAACGCATTATTCTGCACTAATAAAGAATCTGTAAACATAGCACGCTCTTCTAAACGAATTCGTGTACTATCTAAAGATGTTGCTAAATACGAATTTTCAATTCGTAAAGAATCGTTTTGTGCTAATAAAACATCCATTTCCTTTTGCAAAGACACATATTTTTGTTTGTATCTCCATAAACTTTTTACGTTTGTTTCAGAAATTTTTAAAGAGTCTATTAACCCTTGAATTCTTCCTCTTGCCTCAATTAAATTGTTATTTTTAATTTCATTTTCACCAATGGCTTCATCATATTGTTTTGCCATAGCGTTTAAATCATTCATAACTAGCTGTTTTTGTTCAGCTAATTCCTTTTTTTCGTCACTGGCTTTTTTATGAAGATTCATGGCATAAAAACCAGTTGCTAAAAATAACACTACGGCTATACCTAATGCTATTTTAAGACCTTTACTTTTGTTTTCCATAATTAGTACTTTTAATCTTATTAATTTGATTCTATGCTTTTTTTAATACAACTCACAAAAATAAAAGAAGTTCAATAATAACCTTAATTTATTTCATAAAAGTAAAAATAGTTATCAATAAACAGCATTTTATCTATATTTTTGCAATATTTTTATGTTTAAAGCATTTACAAGTTATACGTTAACATAATTTAAAAAGATGTTTTACAACAATTAATTTATTAAACAAAACAAAAAAAATAAACGTAACACACTAAAAAACAACATATTGTTACTAATTAAAATTTTGTTAAATTTTGGTTTTAGTAAATGCTAATTCGAAATTGCTTTTAAAGAATCTAATTGTTTTTGAAGTTTTTCTAATAATTCTGCTTTATCGTCTTTCACAGGAATGATTTTACTAATTGAATCTTTGTAAGTTTGGGCAATGTCAATTTCTTTTGGCACTTCTTGATAATAATAGCCAATACCTTCGCTTGCGCGCCACGCTTCGTTAAGTTGTTCGTAAACTGTTTTGTCCCATTGGCTTGGATGCTTAACATCTATCCAGATAACATCACGGTACTCACTATCAACTAAAACCAAGTCTGGAGTTGCAGAACCATCAAATTGTTGTGAATTAGAATCGCTAATTGAAGACACCGTACCCATAAAAAACATACGTTTTTTTCCTGCTATATTTTTTATATACGGGCGAAACTCAACTGGCGTGTTTGCCGACCAATCGTATTCTTTACGAGACTCTTTTACTTTTAATGGCATCGCAGAAACACCTGCGTAACCCTGTTTTTTAGCTGCATGATTGTAATAATACAACTTATCCGTGCCATCGGCAGGTACAAACACACTAAAGCTTAAACTAGTGCGCTCCTCGCCTACGGGCTCTAAGCCAAACCAATGATATAAACCACTGTAAGCACCTGTTTCAGTATCGGAAAAATCGAAATCAGTAACATAAGGTTGTTGGTTTTGGTCTTTTGGCATTTCTGGAATTTTAACCGCTGTTTCCATGTTCCACGGTAATGGATCGCTAAAACCACCTAAAAACTTTAAAGATTCTGCCTGTAATTGTGAAACCGATTCAGCTAAAGTGTTTTGGCGTGTTAAATACTCATGATTTTTCATTTCGTCTGGACTCACGTAGGTTCCTTTTCCTATTAAAATACGCTCAATATAATCGCTCATATCATGCGCGCCGCTATCAATAACCATAACACCGCCAAAGGTTGGGTACGGGAATAAAAAGCCTTTCCATTTAATTAAACTCACCACTTCCACCCATTTTCCAGTGTCGTTTTTCATGTAATACGTATCGCTTGGCTCCATATTAAACAACTGAAAAATATTGAAGCGTTGCACAACAGCATTGTAGGTGTTTCGGCTAAACTTTAACGATTCTCCAATTGAAAAAGTAACTGATATTCTATTTTCATTTGAAAATCTAGGAAACGGCGTTGTACTAGATACCGCAAAAACTTCTTCTGTGTTATCAGTCATTCCTTGCCACATGTATTTTTCGGTTGGCTGAATGGCCATAGTCCATTTATTATCGTCTCCAATTCTCACTAAATGTGGTAACGACACATCTTTAGTTTCACCTACACTTTCGTTAGCCATAGAAAACACATTTCGCAATGGCTGAATACGCTCGTTTTGGGTTAATGGTAATTCGTGAATTTCAACTTTATTTAAATTATTAAACACATAATAGGTTTTCATGTAATCGTACATTTTAAAATGCCAACCAACGACATAAAGCGCTCCAAAAAATACAAGCATTAATGTTAAAATCCCTAAGCGACCCGCTGTACTAGAACTGCTTCTAAACTTACGCAACCCTAGTATTAATACAATTAAACTTAGTAGAATTACAAAAATGTATTTACGAACAAATAATAATGCTGGTTGATAATCGTCTCGCAAAACGAATAAAACAATAAGTAGAATTAGTAAACCTAAAATTGTAAATACTTTTTGCTTAGTTCCTTTTTTCCAGTAGTTTTTTATCATTTTTTTATTGTTCCTGAATAGGCAGGAATTATTTTAAATTAATTTTCATTTTCAAGACACCTCGACTGCGCTGAGTGTAACAAAATTAAAGAAGTCCTTTATCTTTTAAACGTTCGCGAGCACTTTTTTCATTTGGCTTCGCTTCTTCTTTCATAACTTCAATATCTTTGTTTTCTCCTGTTTTTAAATCTTCAATAAAATCCCTTCCTTTTTCAATGGTGTCTTGCACTATATCTTCTAAAGAATCTGTTTGCTCTTCAATAACTTCCGACGATTTAAAAATAAAATGTGCCAAATAAGTTCCAGCTAAAGTACCAACCAACATGGATGCGAATATTGAAATTGTGGCTAAGTTAATTGGAATTAAAAAACGAACTATAACAATTCCTATTAAAAACAAAAAACCTAAAAACAATAAGCGTATTAAAAATTTTTGCTGATATATAAAACCTGTTTTGTCTGTTGATTTCATTTGTAATTCTTTAGAATACATAATTTTATTAAAAAACCTGTAAACTTTATTACTGTGCGATTCTCTCCAGTAAATAAATGCACCAAATAAAATGGATGCGATAAAAATTATTAATTCTAGTGTCATGGTTTATGAGTTTGAAGTTTGAAGCTTGTTACAGAACCTTTATTTTATTTGTCTTAAATTATTCAATATTGTTACTAATAGTTTCAATTACCCAGTCTTTAAAGGAATCGTCCCAAGACTCAAAAGCCTTATAAAATGCAGGTTTATCGTACCAATACCAAAATAAAACATCTTTTGGCGCCACATTTACCAATAATTGCCAAATTAAATCTTGGTGAGACGCTTGCAGCGACGAATGTGGTTTGTGCAAAGCTTCAAAAAGTGTATCATCTACAATATCGGCGCGTTTAAATTGATTGCTTACTTCTAGCTTTTCTAGATAACGTTCTACACTCATTAATCGCTTTCTATCGTCAATTGTAAGTTTATTTAAATAGCTTTTAGTTAAAATTGAATTGGTTAAAATATCATATAAAGGATGCTGAGTTTCCTTTAAAAGTTGTGCCATTTCAAACAATTTAATGCGCTCGTAACGTTTGGTTTTTACAACTTCTTCTAAATTACATTCAATAATCATGTGGTCGCGCAATTTATCCATTAATTCTCGTTGTTTAATATGATAAATTAACACATCGTAATTGGTGTCTTTTATGGCTTCTTTATGCCACTTTTCATCTTCAAAAATAACGATTGGTGAAATAAAATCACGCAAAACGTAAACGCCACCAAATGCTCTGGTGTAAAAGGAATTGGTTTCATGTTCTAAAACATGTAAGTTTAAATTCCTGTTTCGTAAATCACCATACGCTTTCGCGGAAGCTAATAATTGCTTATGAATACTTTCGTCTATAAAATTATTATCTCTTTTAAAAACTTCAACAAGCTCTAATTGCTCTTTTTGAATTTTATTTAAATCGTCAACAAAATGAAAATGAACCTTAATTTTATCGTATTTCAAAACATCTAAAGGCTCGTAAAAAGCATCAATACCTTGATCGAAATCAAGACACAAAGCCGAATCTCGTGTGATGTCTTTAATTTTATCGCCGTGAACTCTAAAAACATATTTCATAACCTCTTTATCGAAGGTATGAAACGGTAAATACACTGGTTTTCCCTTTTGCTGTGGCGAAATTAAAATACCATGCGGATTTGCTTCCCCATTATTTAAATAATTTATATCGTTTTTTTCTTCAGCAATTTCTGGGCTCCAACCTATGCCATCTATACTAAATGTTTTTAGCTTAGTTTCTGTAAACCCTAGTTTTACCAAGCCTTTATTGTAACGTTCTACAAGCTTGCCGCTTACCGGAATAAGCTCACTTCTGTATAAATTGGCTTGTTTTAGTTTATTCATTTTTAATTAAATAAGTTGAAATAGATTCTACTCTTAATTTTAAAGTCTTATTTCATCACCTTTAAATGGTTTATAAAAAAAGGTTTCTATAATTTGATTAAATAATTCGGGCCCGTTTTTAGATACAAAATGATTTACCCCAGGAAGAAAACATAAATTAGCTTTTTCAATATTCTGGTAAATTTTGAATGTATGTTCTTCTCGAATCATATCCCTGTCGGTAGACATCACTAAAACAGGACATTTAATTTTATGCAAATCATCAATGGTAATATTAGGCTGAAATTCCATCATGCGAACTCTTTGTTGAGTTACTTTCCAATTTTGAGTGGTGTCTTTTTTTGCTAGCATTTTATCGGCATGCTTTCGTCGTTCCTTAATTTGCTTGTAAACAACTGGATAAAGCGCCGTAGTATCGGGTGTAAGATTCGCTGAAAATGCTACTATTTTTTTCACCTTTTCAGGATAGTGAATTGCCAATAACAAAGCTAAAATTGCTCCATCACTTCTACCTAAAACATAGGTTGAGTCTAATTTCTCATGATCTAAAATAGCAACGATATCTTTGGCAATTTGCTTATAGGTTAAACTTTCGTCTCCAAGTTCGCTTTTTCCGCGTCCTCTGCAATCCATGACAATGACTTTATACTTTTTAGAAAAGTACTCAATTTGTGGCTTCATATACGCAATATCTCCACCGTTGCCATGAATTAACACGAGCGGTTCGCCTTCACCATATATTTCATAATATTGCTTATCTCCATTAACCGATATAAAGTTACCTACTTCATTATTATTTCCATATGAAGATTGTGCATTAGAGAAGTTTAGCATGCCTAAAATTAAAATTATGGTTATGTAAGTTTTTTGGAAATTATATGTCATTGGTTTTAGATATTGTAATATTAAACTAGAAAACTAGATTTCGATTTTGTTTGTTTTTATAGAGGATTACTCTAACTCAGCACTCCATTTATTTGCGCATACTGCAAAAGCATAATGGTTTTTGCATCAATAATTTCAAAATTCTGTATCATCTCGATAGCTTTGGTAAAAGGAAGTTCTAGAACTTCAATTTCTTCATCTTCAATTTCTAGTCCGCCACCATCATTTATTTTCATGCTATCATCATATTCTGCAATAAAAAGAAACATTTTTTCGGTTACAGCTCCAGGTGAAGTGTAACACTCCAAAACCTTTTTAGCACTATTAATTTTATAACCAACTTCTTCTTCTACTTCGCGAATAATGCATACTTCTGGTTCTTCATTTTTATCTAAAGCTCCTGCGCAAACTTCAATAGACATACCGTCTGCTGGTGTATTTACATAAGCAGGCATACGAAATTGTTTAGTTAAAATTACCGTTTTTTTTGCTTTATTATACAACAAAATACCTGTGCCGTTACCACGATCGTAACTTTCGCGAGATAACGTACGCCAATCGCCATTTTCGAATTTATAATCGTAATCTACACGATACAAAGTTGCCCATTCGTTGGCTAATATGTTTTTGTTGATATTTCTTAATTTATCTTCCATTAAAATTTTATTTATGCTTAACAGCTATATCTTTTCAAAGGCTTTTCGAGCTGCCGTTTCAATATTTAGTTGATTAACTCTTGCATCTACTTTTCGTTTAAAATCGGTATCGGCAATTGTTGCTACATTATCTAAATAACGAACAACTTCCTGACGACGAATTTCAGAAAAATCTAAACCTTTCATATTACCACGCATTAATTCTTGTAACATATTAAATTTGGTATCGTAATCCTTTTTAAAATAGATTTCGGGGTTGCTAAACCAATCTTCTTCCAAATCGAAATCGGTTAAACGCAACGAAATAGCACTTTGTATATTTCTAACATCACGAGAAGAGAAAAAAGGAAATGCATCTTGCATGGCTTTGTATAAATTAGCAAAAAACAAATGCTGATCGCTTTTAAAGTGCTTTTCAACTTCATCATAAATAGCATGAACACGAGCTTCGGTTGGTTTTTCAATCTGATTTAAAATTTCTCCCATGTTTTTTGCCAAACCTTGATTTTGAAGATAACTATAATTTTCTGGCCCTTGCATGTTTACAAAATCGGGCATTGTGTCTTCAAATTTTCGCCACCATAAATGGTCTTGATCTAGAAAATCGTGCTCTGTTCTGGCGCCATCAATTTTAAAACGCCCTTGCACACGGGAAATCACAGCTTTATCTAACATTTCTGGTAAATTGGTAAATAAACCAATAGAACTATTACCGTAATTTACCGCATACGCACCTTCGGTGTAGCGTAAAAATACACCAATAACTTCTTTAACACCTGCAGACACACCTTGAGTTGTTCGTTCTTGTAAATTATTTTCGGCATCATCAATAGGTGCGAAAATAAGCTTTGTGGGATCTTGCATAGGTTTCATCCACTCTACCATTTTTTCGGCAGAACCACCTTGAAACGTACTAATTAACGTATCTGGCATAGGGTGAAACAAAAATGGAATATCCAAGGTATCGCAATGTTCTTTTAAACGTGTTGCAATAGCTGCAATAAGCATACTTTTACCGGTTCCTGGTATACCGTACCCCATAAAAACAGGCATAAAGCCACCTAATTCTTGAAACGGATTCTTTTTAGCTTCAAAATCGTAACTCAACATCCGCTCGGTTAAACGACGTGCAAAATGCTTTGCATCACGGTTACCTACAATTTGTTCGAACTTAATTTTATTAAATTCTACACTTTTAGCTGTGCCTTGAAATACGTTGTTCCATCCTGAAATAGCAAATTCAGAATTTTCTAATTTATAAGTTCTATCTTCAATAGTTTCGGTGTATTCCAGCGTGCTTTTTCTTAATTGTATTTCATCAATTAAAGCTTCAAAATACACCACGGTAAAATCGATAACATCTTTATCTGTTTTTACAATTTCTGGATGACCTAAGTACTTGTCGAAATAAAATAAAGCACATGAAATACCTTTTATTGGTGATAATAAAGACACTTCTGGAATGCCGGCAAACTTCTGTTTCATTACGCTTAAATCGTCTGAGGCATGTGGCTTTAAATCGTTTAAAATTTTATAAGCCGTTGCAAAAAGCATGTACGCTGTAGCTGTGTGCATTTTACTTTCGTACTCGCGCTTTCCACTAGAATCTAAAGCCGATTTATTTTGATTTAAACTAGTTAATCCAGAGGAATCGTAAAAGCTATCTTTTATCCAAACACCAAGCGTTAAACCTTCTTGAACCGCGTAGAGCGTCTGATTTAAAAATATAGGAATTGCTACCGAATCTGGCAATAAACGCTTTTTTAATGCTAAAATAGTTTTGGAAACCGATGTAATTTCTACATTACTTCCATTATTTGCTCTTGACAAATACAGTAAAATAGATTCATCTTTACCATCTTTATCTCTATTTTTAGCTCTTGCGCTTTGCTCCCATTGTACGCTTTTTAAATATGATGAAGCTTCATCTCGCAATACATCGAGTTCGCTTTGTTTTATTGGGAATGTTGTGTTGTGTTCCATTTTTTTTTAGTGTTCAGTCGCAGTCGCAGTAGGCAGTACTGAAAACCGCGACTGTGACTGTTTACTTTTTTAAGTCTATTTTAAGTTCCGCCAATTCAATTGGAGATTTCTCTAATTTGTTTAAAATTTCAGGCGTCTTATTATGCAATAATTGAATAATTCTATGTGGTGCAAAAACGTATTGTTTTTTTAAAACATCGCCCCATTTTTGCAAGGTTTGTTTGCTAAAAAAACCACCTTCTTTAAATTCACTATCAGACAATACTTCATCTATTTTTAATGAAATAGCATAAGCCTCTAAAGGAATTTCTTTTTTACCAATACTCTCTAAAATAGCATGTGTAATTAAATTTTCGTCTTTTGCAAAAACATTGTGTAGCGGGCCTAAATCTATTCGTTTTATAAATTTAGGAAGTATTTTTGGCAACTTTCTATCAATGGTATGCGCCATCATATCCAAATTCATATCTCTATCGGCAACTGCTTTTAAAACATCATAAATTTCAGATTTATAATCGTTTACATCGCCACCATCATAATTAAAATACATAAAGCAAATAAATGGGCGGTTGTGCGACACATCATAAAAACTCCAACTGGTTAAGTATTTTGCAGGTGCATTTTCTGTGGCTTCCAAAATTTTTCCTTGTACAAAACGATTAAAAATATATTCCTTTTTAACCGAAGAATAATACACAATAGACGCCGCTTGAAACAATTTACTTTGTTTAATTGGCTGCTTTTTATGCATTAAGGTATGTAGAAATTCAGCCTTTAAATCTTCAATAGGTGTTAACTTATCTAAATAGGATGCTCTTAACTCTAAATCGTTAAATAAATATCTAAATTCCAAATAATTAGGAAATCCCGAATCGGTTAAATCCACCTTCATATTATCCTCTTCATCAAACTTATATTTAACACGCATAGCATCAATAGAATAGAGTAACAAATCTGCATATTGCTTAAATAAAAGTATTTCTTGCGCATTACAAATTGCTTGCCTTTGTACAGCCACAATAAGCTGTTTAAAAGCAAAATCGATCATGGTGTGATAAAATTCGTATTGATCTTTAGAGTCTAAAGTTGCAGAATCTAAAGGCGTAACTATTTGGTTTAAAGACATTAAAAAGTGTTCTTTTTAATTTTTTATTTATGTGTTTTATGGCGCCTGCCTGCCGGTAGGCAGGTTTCCCCGATACTTCGGGGTCGGGCTTTACGCTATATCTTTTTATTTATTCTCAAGATTATGCTACGCATTACTCGAGAATAAATAAAAAGGATGCCGCTGCAATCCCTAACGCAGTATACGTTTACAAATCAACTTTTATAGTTAAAACTAATTTGATTGTTGCAATCAAACCTGTCAAAAAACTCAAATTGGTATTTTATTTAGCTATTCGACAGGTTTTAATTGTTCATTATATTGCTTCGTCGTCGCTCCTCGCAATGACTGTTAACTCAATAAATCATCATCACTTGAGCTTGATTTTGGTGCATCGGTAGGTTCTGCATCGCCAGCAGGTTTATTAGCATCGGCTTTATAGTAATCTTCAAAAATTTCTTTCATATCGATACCATAGCGCTCTGCAAAATTCTTTTGAATTTCCCCATCTTTAGCGCGAATTTCTTGTAACGCTTCGGCATAACTACTGTATACGCCATTCATCACTTTTTCATGTACCGGAATATTGTCCATCATTTCTTGACGTGCTTTAGCACTAGCCGTATGCATTGAAGCTAAAGTTTGACCAATATGTTCATCGGTTTTTACACCTAAATGCTCTAAAATAGCCGCAAATTCTTGATCTGTTCTTGCTTTTAAAGCTACCACATACCCATCGTAATATTTTAAACGTTCTTCGGTATCACTTTTTAACTTTGCACGGTGTGTTTGTAAATTACTACGTAACGAGGTTAAAACCTTAATAGTTAAATTGTGTTTATGTACAAAGCTATCTTTACTAGCAGCTAACGTGGTATAAGCATTTTTTAAACCTTCTAGTTCCTCAACTTTTTGCTCAAGTTCTGTTACTTTACCAATAGCTTGGGCATAATCGGCAGATTGTTTATCGGCGATATCTTCAAGTTCTTGGCGTGCTTGTTTTAATAAGGCGTATTGCTCTTCAAGTTTTGCTTCAACTTCTTTTTTCTTTTCTAAAGCTTTCGTGTGGTTTTTAGTCGCTTCAACAATAGCATCTTGCAACTTATCTTCTACTTCTTTAATTTCAACTTCACGATCTTTTAAACGTTTTACCGCAGCTTGCGATTTGTATGATAATTCCCCTAATAAGGTTTGCACATCGGCACTTTCAATACGTTCTTGAAACATCGCTTTTGCTTTGTTGTCGGCACCTGCACGTGTTTTTTCGGCAACAGATAGTGCTTCTTGGGCTTTTGCAATTTTGCTTTTTCTTCCCCAAAGGTTATTCCACCATGTGTCCGGTTTAGCTTCGGCGTCTTCCAATTCAATTTTTGCACGATCTAAGGCTTTTTGAGCATCATCTATTACTTTCTGTTCAGTAGCATTTAGTGATGAAAATTTTTCAAAAATTATACCTACTTCATCTTGATAATCGGTTAAATCTTTAATCGCATCAAGAAGCGTTGTTCTATCCTTTTCGGCCATATGTACTACATCATCAAGTGTAGCATTAAGTATTTTTTGGCGTACTTCTGGATCATCTTCTTGAGATAGTTTAGATTTCATAGTGTCAATGGCTTTTCCCCAATTAACATCTACTTTTTCTGTTTTTTCGTTTGAAGAGGTTTCTAATAAATCAAAATCATCAGACATAGTCGTGGTTAGTGTTTAAGTTGAACAAAATTACTGACAAGCAATTTCGATAAAAAAAATGGTTTCTAAAAGTAAATTTTTCTCACTTTATATTTTTTCACATAAAATTGTTGTTCAAATTATAAGTATAACAAAACTTTAAAATGTTACATTTTAAGTTTCATTTTAATTACCGTAAATTTACTGATATCAATAAAAATATAAATTCTATGAAAACGAAATGGTTATTTATTGCAATTACATTAATAAGTATAATGAGCTGTAAAAAAAGAAGCGATAGCACTACAAATAAGATTGCTGAAGCTAAACTAACTGAAGTTAAAATAGATACACCTAAAAAAACTGAAGTTTTCCCAATAGAACATGCAAGTACGGTTATAAAATATAAGAACAAAACTATATTTTTAGACCCAACTCTTGGGGCTGAACCTTACAAAACCTATGGTAATCCAGATTATGTAATTATTACCGATATTCATGGTGACCACTTAAATTTTGAAACTTTAAAGGCTTTAGACTTAACTAAAGCTGTTATTATAGCACCAAAGGCCGTACAAGAAAAATTATTACAAAACGGTATTACTACCGAAACTATTGTAATGAATAATGGCGATGTTAAAACAACTAATGCATTTACCATTGAAGCTATTCCTATGTATAATTTACGAGAAGAAGCTTTAAAATTCCATAGCAAAGGGAGAGGCAACGGATACTTATTTACATTCGGTGAAGAACGCGTTTATTTTTCTGGTGATACCGAAGATATTCCAGAAATGCGAAACTTAAAACATATTGATCGTGCTTTTGTTTGCATGAACTTACCTTACACCATGACTGTTGAGAGCGCTGTTAGCGCAGTATTAGATTTTAAACCTAAAGAAGTATTACCATATCATTATCGAGGAACGAACGGTTTTAGTGATGTAGAAAAATTTAAAACTATGGTTAACGAAGGTAATCCAGATATAAAAGTCACTCTACTTAACTGGTATCCTAAAAAATAATAAGTTTATATAACATTATTTTTTTGTGTATATTTGACTACTAAAATCACCATAGAATCGATAAAATGTTAATTTTTAACGCTATTTTTAAAGTTTTCTCTATTTTCTGCTTAATAAATACATTCCATTTTAAAGTATTAGGAATATTTGTAATAGTTTTTTTTCTGGTTTTATTAATTTCCGGAGTGATTAAATCGTATAAACTTAAAAAAGAAAACGAAAAGTTAGAATCTATGGTCGAATCTATTGACGATTCTGATGAACAATACCAAGACTTCACAGAAGGTCATTTATACGGAGGAGCTTCTTCAAAAAACACTAAATCTGAACAGTAAATATGCTTTGTTTATTATTCTTATTTTTTCTAATTTTTATACCAATAATTATTATAGCTAAGCGTCATTTATATGTTCATGAGCATGAGGCTTCTATAAGAAAGGAAATAAAAAAATTTGACGAAACCATTAAAAGTATAGATGAGATTACCACTAAATCTGATTTTAGTTTAAGCAACAACCATCTCTATTGATAAATAATAATAAAAAAAGCCTGCTTTTGCAGGCTTTTTTATTAACGTACTAACTTTTTATATTTTATTCGTTTTGGCATTAAATCGCCACCTAAACGTTTCTTTTTGTTTTCTTCGTAGTCGCTAAAACTACCTTCAAAGAAATATACTTGACTATCGCCTTCAAAAGCTAAAATATGTGTACAAATTCTATCTAAAAACCAACGGTCGTGACTAATTACTACAGCACAACCCGCAAAATTTTCTAACCCTTCTTCTAAAGCTCGAAGCGTATTAACATCCAAGTCGTTTGTTGGCTCATCTAATAGTAACACGTTGCCTTCTTCTTTAAGCGTCATTGCTAAATGCAAGCGGTTACGCTCTCCTCCAGAAAGAAGCTTTACCTTTTTATTTTGCTCGCTTCCAGAGAAATTAAATCTGCTTAAATAGGCTCTAGAGTTTACTTGTCGGCCACCCATCATTACTAATTCTTGCTCATCGCTAAAGTTTTGCCAAATTGTTTTTTCTGGATCAATATTAGAGTGACTTTGATCGACATAAGCGATTTTAGCAGTTTCACCAACCTCAAAAGCACCTTTGTCAGGAGTTTCCTCGCCCATAATCATTCTGAAAATAGTGGTTTTACCAGCACCGTTTGGCCCAATAATACCAACAATTCCTGCTTGTGGTAAATTAAAGTTTAAATCTTCGTATAATAGTTTATCACCGTAACCTTTACTTACGCCTTTAGCTTCTATTACATTTGTACCTAAACGCGGCCCATTAGGTATGTAAATTTCAAGTTTTTCGTCCAGTTGTTTTTGATCTTGACTTAATAATTTATCGTAATTTTTTAAACGTGCCTTTTGTTTAGTTTGACGTCCTTTTGCACCTTGACGTACCCATTCTAACTCGCGTTCAAGTGTTTTTTGACGTTTAGAAGCACTCTTATTTTCTTGTGCTAATCGTTTAGATTTTTGATCTAACCAAGATGAGTAATTTCCTTTCCAAGGTATGCCTTCACCTCTATCTAACTCTAAAATCCAACCCGCAATATTATCTAAGAAATAACGGTCGTGTGTTACAGCAATTACAGTTCCTTTATATTGTGCTAAATGATGCTCTAACCAGTGTACCGATTCGGCATCTAAGTGGTTTGTTGGCTCATCTAATAACAAAACATCTGGTTCTTTTAATAGTAAACGACATAAAGCTACACGGCGACGCTCACCACCAGATAACACACCTATTTTTTTATCACCATCAGGCGTTCTAAGTGCATCCATAGCAATTTCAAGTTTGGTATCTAACTCCCAAGCATTTGCAGCATCAATTTGATCTTGAAGCTCAGCTTGACGGTTCATAAGCTTTTCCATTTTATCTGGATCGCTATAAACTTCTTCTAAACCAAACATATCGTTTATTTTGTTGTACTCATCTAGAATAGCAACAGTTTCTGCAGCGCCTTCTTTTACAACTTCTAAAACTGTTTTTTCTTCATCAAGCTGTGGTTCTTGCTCTAAATATCCAACCGAATAATCTGAAGAAAATACTACATCACCTTGGTAATTTTTATCTACACCAGCAATAATTTTAAGTAAGGTAGATTTACCTGAACCATTAAGACCTAATATGCCTATTTTTGCTCCGTAAAAGAAGCTTAAATATATATTTTTAAGTACTGGTGTATTTGCGCTTTGAAACGTTTTAGTTACACCAGACATTGAGAAAATTATTTTTTTATCGTCGCTCACTATCTATATTTTTAATTAATTTAAAATTTTATTCGAAGCTTTTAAACTCTTCCTTTTAAAGCATTAAATACCCAAGCTATTGCAAAAAAACCAATACCTACAGATGCAAAGCCCCAACCTGCAACTTCGTCGTACCTAAATGCACCTAGAGCAATTAAAGCCAATCCTACAAAAATCATTATCCATGTAGCCCATGCTAACACAGTGTTCTTATTCATCGCCATTTTTTTGTTTATTATTTAGTTAAGAGTACAAATATCGTTTTTTAAGTATATAATTCAATTAAAAAACTCTTGTTTTTTTTAAGTATACACATATATTGGTGTTATAAATTAAGCTATTTCTAATTAACTTTTTATTAGCATTATTAATTCTTTAAAGCATTGTATTCCTACTAATTTTGCTTCTTAATTTTTTTTTATGAATAAAGCATTATTATCATTAGCCATTGGAGGTTTTGGAATTGGTTTAACTGAATTTGTTATTATGGGTATTTTGCCAGATGTTGCAAATGCTTTTTCTGTAAGTATTCCAACCGCTGGTCATTTTATTTCTGCTTATGCCTTAGGCGTTGTTGTAGGTGCACCCATTTTAACGGGTTTTGCTAGTAAATGGAATTCTAACAAAGCTTTAATTGGATTAATGATTTGGTTTACTGTATTTAATACTTTATCAGCTTTTGCTACAGGTTATTATTCCTTTTTAACTTTAAGATTTTTAGCCGCTTTACCGCATGGTGCATTTTTTGGTATTGGTGCTGTTGTTGCTGGTAAATTAGCGAATGAAGGCAAAGAAGCACAGGGTATAGCGATAATGTTTAGCGGCCTTACTATAGCTAATTTACTAGGTGTACCTTTAGGAACTTATTTAGGTAAACATTTTAATTGGAGTATTTCATTTTTAATGGTTGGTGTTGTTGGTATTTTAACTGTTATTGGATTAAAATTTTGGATGCCAAGTATAAAAACATCTTCTGAGGGTACATTTAAAAGTGAATTTAAAGTATTTAAACGCCTGGAATTATGGCTAATAATTTTATTAACCACAATTGGTACTGGTGGCTTTTTTGCTTGGTACAGCTATATTGCCCCTTTAATTACCGATGTTGCTGGATATTCCAGTAGTACAGTGCCTTATGCTATGATTATTGCTGGTTTAGGTATGGTAATTGGTAATTTTATTGGAGCGAAATTAACCGAGAAATTTTCATTACTTACAACAGTAACCCTTGTTTTATTTACAATGGTTTTCTGTTTAATACTAAATACATATTTAGCACATAATAAAATATTAGTTTTATTAATGACATTTTTAATTGGCGCTGTATCTTTTGCTATTTCTACGCCTATCCAAATGCTTATAATAAAATCGGCTAAGGGGTCTGAGCGTTTAGGATCTTCACTCAATCAAAGTGCTTTTAATATTGGTAATGCTTCTGGAGCTTATTTTGCAGGCCTACCCATAGCAATGGGTTATGGTTTTACTTCTGCCGATTGGGTTGGTGCTGCTATGGCTGCTTGCGGCATTGTTATAGCTTTTACAATTTCTGTGCTAAGAAAAAATAAAACAAAAAAAGAGGCCATTATTAACACTAAATAATAGCCTCTTAAAAATTGCTTTGGAATTAATTTTATTTTTAATGCTGTAGTATTTTAAACTCCGAACGTCTATTTACTTTATGTTTTGCTTCTGTACATTTAGTATTATCGTCACACTCGTTTAATAACTTGTCTTCGCCAAAGGCTTTTCCTACTATATGCTCTGCATTTACATCTAAAGATAATAAATAATCGATTGTAGCTTTTAAGCGTTTTTCTGATAATTTTTGATTAAAATCTTTAGCGCCTCTGGAATCTGTGTGGGAACTAATTTCAATAACTAAATTAGGATGGCTTTGTAAAATTTTTGCCAGCTTTAAAATAGTTGCTTTAGCTTCAGGTTTCATAGAAGCAGAGCTAAAATTAAAGTTTACCTTATCTAAAGCTTTTATTGTTTCTTCAATTTTATTTCGTTCTTCAGCTCTGGCCTGTTCTTTTTCAGCTTCAATTTTTGCTAATCGCGCTTGTTCTTTTTCTTTAGCTAATTTTTCTTTTAGAGCTTTTTCTTGTTCTTGTGCAAATGCAATAGAATCGTTAACACGTTCTTGGTTAAGCTGCTCTATCATTGAAACTTTTTCTTCGCCTTCTTCTGTTAATTTCTTTTTAGCACCAAATCTATATACAACACCTGCTGCATATTGTTTATAATTTGTAGTTTCTGGAGTAAAATTCATTGCCCATTTTCCAGAGGCATTAAAATCTAAACCGATTCTTTCGGAAAACCAAGTTCTAAAACCTAAAACCGCATTATATGTTCCGCGCGGTGCATTTCTAGCATCTGTATAACCAATTCCAACACCAGCATAAGGATCGAACCAACCAGTTTCTCCAATTAATTTATTTAAATCGTAGCTTAATCGGGTATCTATCGATAAAAAATCGCTACTTTCTTCCAACGTTTGTTTATCTACTATGGTACCAGAATTATATTTTAAATACGCGCCAATAAGCTCTAATCCTAATCCGTTTTCAAAATATTTACCGACACTTATTCTTGACGGGTATGACACGGCATTCCATGTAGAATCAAAATTCAATAAATTATCGAATACTTCGCCAGAATCTTCAACAAAATGATAACCTAAGCCAACAATCCACGAACTTTTAATAATAGAGTCTTTTTCTGTTAATACAGGCGTTTGAGAGAATCCTGCGTATATATTAACCAAAAGCACGACAAACAATAGTCTTTTTTTAAGTTTCATCTTTAATAAGATTTGAGGGTTATTTTCATCAAATTTTATCTAAATAAAAATGCCTTAGAAAAAAAAACTTTAAAATTATGCGTTTTACCGTTAAACGGATTTTTATAAAATGTTAATCGGAATTTTAACAATTTTCATCGTCATGTAAAAAACAAAAAAAGCATCGGTATTTTGATGCTTTTTCTTTAAAAATGGTTTAATTGATTTGTTAAAGCGCCACCATTGGAACTTCTACAAATAATATTTGGCTATCGCTTCGGCTTTTAATACTTACATCTGCAACATCTGTAATGCCTAAAGCATCTCTAGATTCGAGTGTTTGATTTTCAATTTGTAAATCTCCCGAAATAGTCATTATATAAACGCCATGTTTTTTACTTTTTAATTGGTAATTAAAAGCGGTGTTTTTTGTTAAATCGATTCGAGATATTTTTGCGTCTTGATGAATTTTTAAACTTTCTGAATCTTCATCTTCAAAAGAAGTTACTAAAGTTTGAAGTTTGTTTTTTCTATCTTCAACTGAAAATGATTTTTGATCGTATCTTGGTGAAACGCCTTCTTTCTCAGGAATAATCCAAATTTGAAAAAGACTTAAATATTCATCATTCGATCCGTTTATTTCGGAATGTTCTACACCGGTTCCAGCGCTCATAACCTGTACTTCGCCTGGAACTACCGGAATCCATTCATCACCCATATTATCTCTGTGTTTTAAAACACCTTTTAATGGTATGGTAATAATTTCCATGTTTTCATGCGGATGAGTTCCAAATCCCATTTTAGGAGCAATTGTATCATCATTTAAAACGCGTAGTGCTCCGAAATGCATACGGTCTTTATTGAACCATCTAGCAAAACTAAACGAGTGATTAGCTTGTAACCAACCATGATTTGCAAAACCACGTGTATCTGCTTTATGAAATATTGTTTTCATTTTTATTAGTATCCTTTTATTATTTTAAAGCTCAAAAACTAAAGTTTTATCTAAGTTTATCTAATAAATCACTTAGTTGTTCGGCTTCTTTGTTGCTTAAATTCTTTAAAATATCAACTTTATTGTCCTTGTCAATATCTTTTAAAAGGTTTAAACCTTTTTGGGTAATTTCAATATGCACTACTCGCCTATCGTTAGGACACGGCAATCTGTTAATATAATTTTTATCGAAAAGCTTGTCCATTAACCTGGTGGCATTTGGTGCGCGTTCTATCATGCGCTCTTTAATAGTTTGCACTTTTAAAGGTTCTTCCGCTCCTCGTAAAATGCGTAATACATTAAATTGCTGTGGTGAAATTCCGTAGGTTTTAAAATAATCGTTTTGCAAACTATTAATCCAATTTGCTGTGTAAATAACATTTATTAATGCTTTTACTTTAGCGTTTGGAAATTTCGATTTTATATCTTTTGAAATATCTCCCATAATTTAAAGTGCTTTTTGAAACTGCTTTACTGAGTTTTTAAGTTGTGTATCTAAATCCTCATTAACAATTTTTCCTTCTCTAAAATTTTCATTAAAAAATGGCAAAGAAAATGTTTCAATAATATTACCATCGTGAAAAGGAAAACGGCCTTTGGCAATATCTAAAACGGTTTGCCCGCCGCGACCACCTGGTGATGTTGCCATTAAAAGCATAGGCTTGTTAAAAAACAATTTACCTTCGATGCGCGATAACCAATCGAAAACATTTTTAAAAGCAACAGAATATGCGCCGTTATGTTCGGCTAACGATAATACAATACCATCGGTATTTTTTAAAATGTTTAATAATTTGTGTGCATCGTCTGGAATACCTGCTTCACTTTCCAAATCTGTTCCAAAAAGGGGCAAATTGTATTCGTTTAAATCTAATACATTTACTTCTACATCTTCAACCAAACTAGAAGCATAAATTGCTAATTGTTTATTTATTGAGGTTTTACTGTTACTTCCGGCAAAAGCTATTATGTTTTTCATATTATCTATTTTATTTAAAGCAAAATTAAATAAAATAAATTTATATTCCAAGGAATATATTTCCATGTTATATAATTTTAATTTTTCATTAACAATTTCGATTAACTTTATTACAATATTTTATAATTTAGCACAAACTGAAATTGCAATGGACATTAACTTCAATAAAAACGAAGATCACAACAAACTTTTACTTAGCGAACTCAAAAAAAAACTTACCAAAGTAAAACTAGGTGGCGGTAAAACTAGAATAGAAAAACTTCATGCTAAAGGCAAACTTACCGCTAGAGAACGAATTGATTATTTGTTTGATGACAACAAAAATTCTATTGAAATTGCAGCTTTTGCCGGTGAAGAGATGTATGCTGAACATGGTGGCTGTCCTTCTGGTGGTGTGGTTGTAAAAATTGGTTTTGTAAAAGGAAAACAATGTATTGTTGTTGCAAATGATGCCACAGTAAAAGCAGGCGCTTGGTTTCCCATTACTGGAAAAAAGAATTTAAGAGCTCAAGAAATCGCTATAGAAAATAAATTACCAATAATTTATCTTGTAGATTCTGCTGGGGTTTATTTACCTATGCAGGATGAAATTTTTCCTGATAAAGAACATTTTGGACGCATTTTTAGAAACAACGCTATTATGAGCAGTATGGGTATAACCCAAATTGCAGCCGTTATGGGTAGCTGTGTTGCAGGTGGCGCCTACTTGCCTATTATGAGCGACGAAGCCTTAATTGTAGATAAAACAGGTAGTATTTTTTTAGCTGGAAGTTATTTGGTTAAAGCTGCTATTGGAGAAAGTATCGATAACGAAACGCTTGGAGGTGCTACAACACATTGCGAAATTTCTGGTGTAACCGATTATAAGGCGAAAGATGATAAAGATGCGCTTGATAAAATAAAAAACATAATAGATAAAATTGGCGATTACGATAAAGCTGGTTTTAACCGCACCGATTCTAAAAAACCAAAAGAAAATCCGCAAGATATTTATGGTATTTTACCAAAAAGTCGTGCCGACCAATACGACATGAACGACATCATTAAACGTTTAGTTGATGATTCTGAATTTGAAGAATACAAAGCAGGCTTCGGGCAAACCATAATCACTGGTTATGCTAGAATTGATGGTTGGGCTGTTGGTATCGTGGCCAACCAACGAAAACTAGTTAAAACTAAAAAAGGCGAAATGCAATTTGGTGGTGTAATTTATAACGATAGCGCCGATAAAGCCACCCGATTTATTGCCAATTGTAACCAAAAAAAGATTCCGTTAGTATTTTTACAAGATGTTACCGGCTTTATGGTGGGCAGTAAAAGCGAACATTCTGGCATTATAAAAGATGGTGCAAAAATGGTAAATGCTGTAAGTAACTCGGTAGTGCCAAAATTTACTATTGTTATTGGAAACAGCTACGGTGCCGGTAATTATGCCATGTGTGGTAAAGCCTACGACCCGCGATTAATTGCTGCATGGCCAAGTGCAGAACTTGCTGTAATGAGTGGAAACTCTGCTGCAAAAGTACTTTTACAAATAGAAACTGCTTCTTTAAAAAAGAAAGGTGAAGAAATAACCAAAGAAAAAGAAGAAGCGCTTTACAATAAAATAAAAGCTAAATACGATAACCAAGTATCGCCATATTATGCTGCCGCCAGACTATGGACCGATGCAATTATCGATCCGTTAGATACCAGAACTTGGATTAGTATGGGTATTGAAGCTGCAAACCACGCCCCTATTGAAAAACCTTTTAATATGGGAGTTTTGCAAGTTTAAAAGTTTTTAATGCCAATACATTTTATTTATAGGCCGTATCTGGCGAAGTGTGTGAAGTTTAAAAATATCGAGGAGCAACCCTCGATATTTTTTTATTCAAGCTCAAACCTGAGCTAATAGAAAATAAAATTCATTTGTTATTGTTTAATTATTCTTTTAGTAGTTTTTATACCATCATTATCCATAATTGAAACCAAATAAATCCCAGATTTCAAGTTCGAAACATCTATAGTTTTCGTAATAGAGGTCAACACTTTTTTGCCTAACACATTATATATTTCAATTTCGCTAATATTATCTAAAGTATTATTTATAGTTATTGTTTTTGTTGCTGGGTTTGGATAAATACTTAAATCATTTTTAGCTTCAAATTGCGTTGTACCTAAGGTAATTGAGCTATCATAGTTATAAGTATATCTGCTGAATCCGTCGGTATAGGTTAATAATTTATTATAGTGCGGAAAGCCCTCTAACACATAATCGAAACCACTCCTATTAATAAAAGGATGCATGAAATTTGACATTAATTTAGAGGTATCATAAGTATATATTTCAGAAATATTGCTTGAAGAATTATAATTATGAACGACATTAATTAAATTGCCATTAGAGTCCCAATTATATTCCAAAGACTCATTATATTCATTTACCCATTCGTTGTTTTCCCAATTAAAACTTTCCGATTTAACTAACTGACTATTAAAATTATAAGTATAAATATCTTTATAATCAAAAATATAATTACCTTCGGTTCCTGTATAAGTAATAATTTCTGAAATTTTATCGTTTGAATTATATTTTACTTCAGTCTTATCTTCGTAACGGCTCCATTCCCCATCGATAAAAAAATAACTGTAATAATAATCAATCAAATGACCTTCATTATAAGCATAAATATATTTTTCCTCATTTTCCCAAACGTCATTTTCATACGATTCTTGATAAACTATCTCTATTAAATTATTGTTAGTATCATAAGTTAGTAATGTTCTATAATAATTTTCAAATTTCTCTAATGTATTATTCCATTTTAGATAGGTTTCTGAGGTTAATTTATTATTAGTGTTATAAGTAAAAAAAGTCTTTCCGGTTATCTCCCAAATACTATTATTTTGTTCAAAATCTGTTTCAAATAATAAATTACCATTACTATCGTATTCGTAATTTTTACCATAAAAATAATTATAATTAGAGTCATAGTTATATTCTTCAATAGAAGACAATAATTTATTCTGACTATTTGCTATAAGCATCATAGCAAAAAAATAAAAGAATGTAATTTTTTTCATAATGTTGTGTTTAGTAATTATTATTTTAAATTTAGATAATAAACCTGGTATATAAAATACCCAACATTGGGTAATTTCAGATTTTAAACCTCTGATTTACATGAAAAAAAAGCATCTTTTAGTTTCTATTATCTTTTTATTGCTTACTGTTATTTTTTATCTTATTTACTTGTTTTATATAGATAATAACGACAATGTTAAATCAATTTACCTCATTCCAGAAGATGCTGTATACATTATTGAAACCCAAAAACCACTTGATGACTGGAATACAATTAGCGAAAGTCCAATTTGGAAACACTTAAATACCAATAGCTATTTTAACGAATTATCGGAGAATTTAAATACACTCGATACCATTTTTAAACAAGAACAAACGGTTTTAAACTACATTGGAAACCGAGAAATTCTTATATCTGCCCATGTTTATGCCCCTAAAAAATATAGCTTTTTATACGCCATAGATTTACAAAAAATAGCAAAACTTAACCTTATAAAAAATCATTTAAATACATTTATAAATGATGACTTTAAAGTTAGCAATCGCATTTATCATCAGCATGACATTATTGAAATTTATAGCCGTTTAACACGTGAAACTATGTATATAAGTTTCATAAAAAATCAAATGATTTTATCTTACGTACATACTTTAGTTGAAGCGTCGATAGACCAATACAACGAACCTAAAATTGGTAGAGATTTAAATTTTATTGAAGTTAATAAAGAAGTTAATGATGGTAATTTATTTCGATTGTTCTTCAATTTTAAATATTTAAACGATTTTAGTAATGTATTTTTTAATGAAGAATCCGAGTACATTAAAACCTTAAACAATAGTTTAAATTGGAGCGGATTTAGTTTTAATATTGATAAGGAAAATAACATTATTGCAAACGGCGTTACTAAAACAAATACAAACGCTTCTATTTATTTACAAGCCTTACAAAAATCGGGTACATCAAAACGTAGTATTTACAATATTGCACCTAAACAAACAGCATTATACACCAGTTTTACATTTAGTAGTTTTTCTGAATTTTACAGTAATTTTGAAGCTATTCAAAAAGAAAATCCCGAACAATTTAAAAGCTATTTAGATGGTACAGAACAAATTGAAAATTTTTTAAATATCAATTTAAAAGAACACTTTTTTAGTTGGATTGATGATGAAATGGCATTGCTACAAATGCAATCTTCCGTTAGTAAATCGACTAAAGATGTGGCTTTAGTTTTAAAAGCTAAAGATGTAGATGATGCTACAGAAAATTTAAACTATATATTAAATCAAATAAAAAAACGAAGCCCAGTAAAATTTAAAACCGTTAATTATTTAGGACACGATATTAATTATCTGTCCATTAAAAGCTTCTTTAAAGTTATTCTTGGTAACCTATTTAAAAACATTGAAAAACCTTATTATACGGTAATTGAAGATTTTGTGGTTTTTAGCAATAACCCCAACACTTTAAAAACCATTATAAAAAATTATACCGAAAAAGAAACGTTAGCTTTCTCTAACGATTTTATAGATTTTAATGATCATTTTGATAGCAGAACCTCTGTTTTTACCTATGCAAACACTCCATTTCTTTATAAAAATCTATATCAATTTGCAGATGCTTCAACAAAACAGAGTTTAACTAAAAACAAGGACTATTTTATCTGTTTTCCACAAATTGGATTTCAATTATCACCAGAAAAAGATTTTTTTGAAAGTAGAATAGCTATTAGTTATTTAGATGTTGAATTGGTTAAAGAAAAGTACCAAATAAAAAATACCACAAAAGCAACAAACACCAATAGTTTAGCTGAAAAAGAACTAACAGATAAAATGAATGTTGATGCTGCATTTAATATTCCTGAAATGTATCCAAACGATTTAACAGCGAAATATTTTAGCAGAAAATACAGTAACGGTAAAACAAGGTTTTCGGTTGAATTAAAAGATGGTAAACCACATGGTAAATATTTTAGTTATTATAAAAACGGTAAACTAAAAATAAGCGGTAAATATAAAAATGGCGCACAAAGTGGAACTTGGCGCGCCTATAATTTTAATGAAGATCAGGTTTTAAGAAAACGCTTTTAAGTTATTTTATTTCAGTATCGAAAGGAAATAATAATTGAATTCCTTTTTTCTCTGAAATGGCTTTTACTTTCTTGTACATTTTATATTGCTCCTCGCCTAATTCTTCTTTTAGTAAGGTTTCTTTTGCTTTTACAATTCCGAAACTTTCTAGTATTTTGTCTAGATCTTTTTCAAAAATTGGGTATTCTACTTTTCTATATTCACTTAGTTCAGCAGCTTCAGCCGCGTATTTTAAAGCTAAGTCTAAACCACCCAATTCATCAATCAAACCAATATTTAAAGCATCGGCTCCCGTCCAAACACGACCTTGTGCAATGGCTTCAACTTCATCCCTGGTTAAGTTTCTACCTTCAGAAACACGTTTTGTAAATAAATCATATATATCTAAAACACCTTCTTTAATAAATGCACGCTGCATATCGTCTAAAGGCTCAAAAAAGCTGTACGTAACGGCGTTTTCGTTAGTTTTAACTTGTTCTGCATTAATACCAATATTATCGGCTAAAGTTTTTCCGTTTGGCAACATACCAAACACACCTATACTTCCGGTAATTGTAGTTGGTTCAGCTATAATTTTATCGGCATTACTTGCTATATAATAGCCGCCAGAAGCCGCTAAATTTCCCATTGAAACTATAACTGTCTTTACTTTTTTGGTTAATTCAATTTCACGCCAAATAAGTTCGCTAGCCAAAGCACTACCTCCTGGTGAGTTAATTCTTAAAACTACGGCTTTAATTTTATCGTCATTTCTTGCTTCCTGTAACGACGCCGTCATAGTACCTTGTCCTATATTATTTTCGTCTCCTTCGCCATAAATTATTTCGCCTTCGGCATAAATAACTGCAATTTTACTAGCACTATAATTAACTGGTATTTTTGTTGCTGCATATTGCGCGTAATCTTTAATTGTTATAGTCTCTAACTCTTTGGTTTCATCAACTCCAATAGCTTGCTTCATGGCATAAATATACTCATCGTGGTAGGCTATTTTATCGATTAATCCGTTTGTTAGAGCTAGGTTTGGGTTTCTTCCTAACAGACTATCTGCA
Organism: Neotamlana sargassicola; assembly: GCF_020523965.1. Taxonomy (GTDB): domain Bacteria; phylum Bacteroidota; class Bacteroidia; order Flavobacteriales; family Flavobacteriaceae; genus Neotamlana; species Neotamlana sargassicola. The sequence goes on from NZ_JAJAPX010000003.1 coordinate 505,663, forward strand.
ATAGTATTTAACCTTTCAACAGGAATATTTCTACTTAAAGAAATATCATTTTTAATTTCAGTCCAAAGTGAAGATAAATACGCGTTTATTTGCTCTCTATTGTTATCACTCATTACATTATCAAGATAAGGCTCTACAGCGCTTTTGTATTTTCCTAAACGGATAACTTCCATTTTTAAACCCGTTTTTTCTTGAAAATCTTTAAAATATAAATGCTCGCTGTATAATCCTTTAAACTCCATCATACCAGCAGGGTTTATGTAAACCGTATCGGCAACAGAACTTAAATAATAATCTTTTTGAGTAAAAATATCGGCGTAAGCCACAACAAATTTACCAGATTCTTTAAAATCTAATAACGCTTTACGAAGCTCTTTAGTTTGCGTTATACCGGCGTTTATAAAATTATTATCGATAGAAATGCCTTTAATATTATTATCGGTTTTAGCATATTTTATAGCATCGATAATATTAAATAATCCATTTTTTTCCTGTTCGTCTAAAAATGGATATTCTGGAAATTTTATTTTACCAGCATAATCTTTAATAGGAAAATCTAAGGTAAGCTCTAAAACAGAATTTGCCTTTGGTTTTACAATGTCTTCTTGCCCTGACCCTAGCAACATTCCAATGGCAAAAATTGCAATAAAACATAAAAATAAAAATACAATAATACCAACTACGGTAGAAAAAACGCGTTTTATAAAGTTCATATTTAAAAATAATTTACACTAAAATTTGGCTAATTTAAGTGTTTTTTGTCTGTGAATTTTACCTGAAGCTGTTTCAATAAACTTAGGCAGTTTAATAATTTCTTTTGGTTTTTCATACTTGTCTAAAGTATCGAAAATCGAAGTATCGAAATTTTCTCCTTTCGTTTCAATTAGTAAAATTAATTTTTCTCCTAAAGTATCGTCGGGTATCGAAGTTACAAAAAACTCTTCTTTTATTTTACTTTGAAGCTTCTTCTCTATTTGTTCTGGGTACAATTTAATACCACCAGAGTTTATAACATTATCGAAGCGACCTAACCACTCAAAACTATTTTCAGAATGTATTTTTACAATGTCGTTTGTTATAATTTTTTCTGATGCAATTTTTGGTGCATTTATTACCAAACAACTTCTGTCGTCGGTCTGAACAGTAACATTTGGTAAGGTTTTAAAATAATTATCAGTTAAAGGATTTTCGATATGATTTAATTTTTTTACCGCAATATGAGTTACGGTTTCTGTCATACCATAGGTTTCGTATATATTAGCTTTTTTGTCTTGAATAGACTCAATTATAGACTTAGAAACCATGCCACCACCAACAATTATAGTTTTTATATTGTTAATGTAGGCATCAAAATTTTTAAGTTGCATTGGTGTAAAAGCACAAAAATCGTAAGGTTTATCGAAATCTATAACAGGTTTCGATGTTGGTGCCAACATATCTATTTCTAATCCTAAAATAATGGCGCGAACCATCATCATTTTACCTGCTATAAAATTTGATGGCAAACAGTTTAGTACTTTATCTCCTGGTTGTAAGCCGAAAAAATCGCCTGTAGCTAAAGCAGAATTTATCATAGCTGCTTTTTCAATTTTTAACTTTTTAGGTTTACCGGTTGAGCCAGATGTATTCACTTCAACATAGTCATGTTGATCTAACCAATCTAACAAAAACTCGCCTAATTCTTGCTGAAAAGGATAACCTTCTTTTACATAATTATAAGCGATTTCCATTAAATCATCGTACTTGTAACTAAGGCCATCGAGTTTAAATTTTAAATGGACGTTTTTGTAAGTTGGTGTCATAGCTAAGCTTTTATTTATTCGATTATTTTATAGTTTTCTTCTAGAGGTTCTTCTACTTTTCCAAACAGTTTTTCTTTCCAATTACTCCATTTGTAAACTTTTGAAAAAATAAACAGAATTATTGGATAAAATACGATAACTGGCAGTAAAATTTCGGTTACGCTTGTATTTGCTTCTTCTGCTGTGTATTTAAAAATAGCATCGGTTTGTAAAGCAGACCAATCGCTGGTAACTAACAATGCCGCCATTAAGTTATTTCCTAAATGAAAACCTAAAGCAAGCTCTAAACCATCATCCATTAAAGTCATAATTCCTAAAAGCAAACCGGTTCCTATATAAAAAACCATAGTAATATAGCCCATTTCTGCCACTTCTGGATTCGCACTATGCGCTATACCAAACATTACCGAAGTGAAAATTAACGGAAACCATTTATTTTTAACTAATACACCAATATGCTGCATTAAATAGCCACGAAACAAATACTCCTCTAAACCTATTTGAAATGGAAATAATAATATGCTTATAACAAAAAGAATAGCAAACTTTAGGGGGTTAAACTGAAATTCAATTTGACTAGGATCTGCATAATAAGAAACTGCAAACGAACCAATTGTAAGTATGACGATAACGAAAAACGCCAGAAAAACACGTTTAAAATCAACTTTTTTTCGCGTTGTTGTAAGCGATAGTAAACTACGCTCATGCATATAACGAACTAACACGAATAACAAACCGAGTAAAAATGCAAACGGTAATAAATTTGCAACTAAAGATATGTTTGATGGAATGGCTTTCATAGAATCGTAAAGCATTTCCATGTCTTCTTTACTTGTAAACAGAAACATTATAAAATTTAATATAAATACCCCTGAAATTAAAAATGCTGTTAACAAAAACATCCATAATTCGCGCTTGCCTTTGTAAGCTTGTTGTATATAATTCATTTATAAATTAAAATTAAATGATACGTTTTTATTAAAACTTAATTTACCATTATTTACCTGTAACGGACTCTCGAAATTATTGGTAAATAAACCGCCTGTGCCGAGGCCTTGTGGCATTGTTGTGTTTTTGTTAAAAGTATATTGTGCAATGGCGTTTAAACCAATATTGCTCTCTAAAGCACTTGTAATCCACCAACCAATATTATTTTTTTCAGCTAAATTTATCCATTCGTCACTACCTTTAAACCCGCCAACTAAAGTTGGTTTTAAAATAATATATTGCGGATTTATAGTTTGTAGCAATTGGGCTTTGTTTGTTACAGAAAACACACCTATTAATTCTTCATCTAAAGCAATTGGTAATGGTGTTTGCTCGCATAACGTTGCCATAGCTTCAATTTGACCTTGTTTAATAGGCTGCTCGATGGAATGAAGCTCTAATTCTGATAATATTTTTAGTTTTTCTAAAGCTTCAAGTGGCGAAAAAGCACCATTGGCATCAACACGAAGTTCGATATCTGTTTTTGAAAAACTTTCTCTTATAGATTTTAAAAGATTGATTTCCGTTTCAAAATCGATAGCTCCAATTTTCATTTTAATACATGAAAACCCAGCTTTAATTTTGTCTTCAATTTGCTTTTTCATGAAAGCTTCGCTTCCCATCCAAATTAATCCGTTAATATTAATTTGTGCTTCACCCTTTGTGAATTTTGATGGAAAAATTGAAAACGAATCCTCTGCATAAAGTGACTTAAAAGCCATTTCTAAACCTATTTGAATACTTGGGAATTCTTTTGAAGCTTCTAATAACTCAGATAATCCTAAATTGATATTCTTACAAACCCAAAGCAATTTCTCTTCATAATCGGGTCTGTCGTCAATAGAAAGTCCTCGAAACAAACCACATTCGCCAATCCCTTTTTTACTATCTTCTTCAAGAATTATAAACCAAGTTTCTTTAGTTCTTAAAATACCGCGCGATGTACCGCTGGGTTGTTTAAAATTAAGAATGTATTGTTTGTAGTTTGCTGTAATCATTTACAATTCTATAGATTCACCAATTTCTAAAAGCATTAAATCTTTATCTTTTTCGAAAAATTTACGTTTTGCTTCTTCGTGGTTTATTTCGATGTAACCAAAAGTATCAAAATGATATCCTAAAATTTTATCACATTCTACAAAATCGCTTGCAAGAATAGCGTCGTCAATACCCATAGTAAAATTATCTCCTATTGGTAAAATTGCTAAATCTAGTTTTGTGCTTAAAGGGATTAACTTCATGTCGTAAGTTAAAGCAGTATCGCCAGCAATGTATATGTTTTTATGCTCACTTTCAATTATAAAACCTCCCGGTTGTCCGGCATAACTTCCGTCTGGAAAAGACGACGTATGAATGGCATTTACATATTTTACAGAGCCAAACTCAAAATCCCATTTTCCTCCATGATTCATTGGGTGCGTTTCGAAACCTTTATTTTGATAATGCATTGCAATTTCATAATTTGAAACTATGGTAGCATCGGTTCTTTTTGCAATGGCTTCAACATCTGCAATGTGATCTTGATGCCCGTGAGTAATTAGTATATAATCTGCTTTTAAATTTTCTATATTAATTGCTGAAGCTTTTTCGTTTGGTGTTATAAACGGATCAACAATAATACTGATATCATCTATTTCAATGCCTAAACAGGCATGACCGTAAAATGTAATTTTCATTTTTTATTGTTTTAAAATAATTGTCCTACTCCCATTAATATAGCTAATAAAACCGTTGATAATGCTAATTTTTTCAGCTCAGGATCTAACTGTGCGGGTTCGGTATTTTTAACTACTGTTACCACATGTTTTATTATAGGAATAAAAGCTATTAAAAATATTAAATTTAGAGGATTTTTATAATAAATAATTCCAAAAGTTAGAGCCAAACCTAATGCCAAACCAATTAAGGTATAATGATACCATTTGGCTTTTTGCGCACCTAGTTTAACAGCTAGAGTAATTTTATTTACTTTTTCGTCTGGAATTCTATCTCTCATATTATTTAAATTAAGCACACCAGTACTTAACAAGCCCACCACAAAAGCAGGTAAAACGGCAATAAAATCAAGGTTTTTAGCAAATAATGCATAACAGCCTAGAACACTTATTAATCCGAAAAAAATAAAAACAAAAATATCTCCCATAGCTCGGTATCCATAAGCATTATCGCCAACCGTATATTTCATGGCTGCAATAATGGAGGCCACACCTAATACTAAAAACAATACACTTAAAAGTATGTATTGCGAACCAAAAGCCATATAAATGAGTGCAATAGCCAATAACAAAGCGACTACGATATTTATTTTTATGGCATTAAAAAGTTGTTTTGGTGTTATTTTCCCCGATTGAATAGCTCGTTCTGGCCCTATGCGTTCTGCATTATCTGTTCCTTTTACACCATCGCCATAATCGTTTGCAAAATTGGATAGAATTTGAAAACTTAAAGTTGTTAGAATAGCCAAAATACAAATACTCCAATTAAAAACACCTTTATATTGCGCTAAACATGAAGCTAAAATAATTCCGGATACTGACAATGGTAACGTTCGTAAACGCATTGCCGAAATCCATACCGAAAATTTATTCATATTAAGGAATCCATTTTTTATCGAAGTTAGGCTTACGTTTTTCTAGGAAAGCATTTCTACCTTCAACAGCTTCATCTGTCATGTAAGCTAAACGTGTTGCTTCACCGGCAAAAACTTGTTGCCCTACCATGCCATCATCGGTTAAATTCATAGCGAATTTTAGCATTTTGATAGAAGTCGGAGATTTTGCTAATATTTCTTGAGCCCATTCGTAGGCTGTACTTTCTAATTCATCATGAGGAATTACAGCATTTACCATGCCCATTTCGTAGGCTTCTTGCGCCGAATAATTTCTTCCTAAGAAAAATATTTCTCTAGCTTTTTTCTGTCCAACCATTTTAGCTAAGTAAGCAGAACCGTAACCGCCATCAAAACTCGTTACATCGGCATCGGTTTGTTTAAAAATAGCATGTTCTTTACTAGCTAAAGTAAGGTCGCAAACCACATGTAAACTGTGTCCACCACCAACTGCCCAACCAGGAACAACAGCAATAACTGCCTTTGGCATAAAACGAATTAAACGTTGAACTTCTAATATATTTAAGCGGTGATAGCCGTCTTCTCCAACATAACCTTGATGGCCACGTGCTTTTTGATCGCCACCAGAACAAAAGCTGTAAACTCCGTCTTTTGTTGATGGACCTTCAGCTGAAAGTAAAACAACACCAATATTTACATCTTCATTAGCATCATAAAATGCATCATATAGTTCGCTTGTAGTTTTTGGACGAAACGCATTACGAACATTTGGTCTGTTAAAGGCTATTCTGGCAACGCCATTACATTTTTTATATGTAATATCGGTATATTCTTTAACAGTTTCCCATTTTGGTTGATTCATACAATTTAATTTTAGTCAAAAATAAGTTTTATTTTAAAAATCCTAATAATGATTTTTGAGTTAATTTCCGTAATCTTTTTCTTGTTTAATTGTTATTTTAGCGATGTAATAAAAATTTAAACCGATTTTATTGTAACGAAGTTCATAATTTTTTATGAATAATTTTACGAAAGTAACAATAAACAGCATCTGAAATTACACATGTAACAAAAAACACAAATATCTTAAACTATTTGTAGTCCAAATAACATTATTTACATAATTTTGTTTTAGTTTTAATTAACATTTGTAAAGATAAAATACAAAAAAATTAACATTTGGTCGATTTTTTTTTGTTTTTTATCGATAATTAAAAACCCCAATTAATATGATTTTAACAATTACTCTAGTTTTATCAACGCTAATCGCCCTAAACTTAGTTTTATTAAGATTTAGTTGTAACAAAGTTTCAAAGCCAAATAACAGAAAACCTGTTATGCTGAGACCAGAGCTTACCAGATCAATGGAAGCTGAGACACTTGCTCCAACAGGTAGTTAGTTTTACTGAAGTGTTTGTTGCCAAACCAATAACCCCTATTTGCACTTAATGGAGATGGATGTCCAGATGTGAGGACATGATGTTTGTTAGTATCTATTAGTTTAGCTTTTTGCTTTGCGTATCCGCCCCAAAGTAAAAAAATCAAATTTGTTTTATTAATACTTAATTCCTTTATTACAGTATTGGTAAATATTTCCCAACCTTTTTTTTGATGGCTGCTTGGTTTGTGAGCTCTTACTGTTAGAGTTGCGTTAAGAAGCAATATACCTTGTTTAGCCCAACGCATTAAATTACCACTTTTTGGGTACGGAATATTTAAATCAGCTTCAATTTCTTTAAAAATATTTACTAAAGACGGTGGATGTTTTATACCATCATTTACCGAAAAACACAATCCGTTAGCTTGGTTAAAATCGTGATACGGATCTTGACCAATAATTACCACTTTCACCTCATTAAAAGGACAAACATTAAAAGCGTTAAATATCTCGTTTTTTGGAGGAAAGCAATCGTGAGTTCGGTATTCTTCGCTTACAAACGCCATTAAATTTTTAAAATAAGTTTTATTAAATTCCTCCTGTAAATATGGTAACCAGCTTTGGTGAATATGTGCTGTCATGTTAATTAAAAATTTTAAACAATAATTCCTTTAACAAATCGCCTTGTGGCACCGCATTAGCATTAACACCTTTACTTTTAACATCAAATTCTCGCAAAGTTGCAACCACAGCACTTACTTTTCGCATTGGATAATTTCGAGCCGCACCAATATACTCATTAACAAAGTACGGATTAATTTTTAAGGCCGAAGCAACGTTTCGAGGAGATTTATCTGATAGACCATGAAAATACAATAACTGAGAAAAAAAGTTAAAAAGCAATGCTACAGTAACAATCATTGGGTTGTCTTTAGGGTTATTTGCAAAATAATTAACAATGCTGTAGGCTTTTTTTATATTGCGCTCTCCTACTGCTTTTCGTAACTCGAAATTATTATAATCTTTGCTTATACCTATATTCTCTTCGATATGCGTAGGACTAATTTCTGTCCCTTTAGGTAAGATAATTTGTAATTTATTTAACTCGTTATCTATTTTACTTAAATCTGTACCTAAAAATTCTACAAGCATTTGCGCTGCTTTCGGGTTAATAGAATATTGTTTTGGGGATAAAACTCGACGAATCCAATCTGCTACCTGATTTTCGTAAAGCTTTTTACTCTCGTAAATTACTCCTGTTTTTTTTAAGGTTTTATATAACGCTTTTCGTTTATCAATCTTTTTGTATTTATAGTTAACCACAAGAATTGTAGTTGGCTGCGGATTAGCGGCATAACTTGCCAATTTTTCAATATGTCGCGATAAATCTTGCCCTTCTTTAACAATAATAACCTGGTAATCTGCCATCATTGGGTAACGTTTGGCATTACTTACTATATCTTCGATTGTAACATCTCTACCATACAACAGCATTTGGTTAAACCCGCGCTCTTCCTCTGTTAATATGGTGTTTTCAATAAAATCGGAAATTTTATCAATATAATAGGCCTCCTCGCCCATTAAAAAATAAATCGGTTTTAATTGCCCATTTTTTATATCAGTTACCAGTTGTTTTACTTCGTCCAAAGGTGTTTTTATTATAGATTATGGAAATTATAATTGTTAGTAATTATTTCAGCAGAAAAATACCTAAACTAACATTATAGTTATAAATTTGCTTAGTGCAAAAACTTAATTTCCCAACATATTCGTTTCGCTTCAAAAATAACGAAAATAAAGTTTCTATTTTCGATAGTATTCGTAAAAAATTTGTGATTTTACAGCCCGAAGAATGGGTTCGACAGCATTGTGTTAATTTTTTAATTAAGGAAAAAAACTATCCTATTTCTTTAATAAATGTTGAAAAAGAAATCAAAATTAATCAACTAAAAAAACGTTACGATATTGTGATTTTTAAACCCGACGGAAGTATTCATTTAATTGTGGAATGTAAAGCGCCTAAAGTAAATATTACCCAGTCTACTTTCGACCAAATTGCGCGTTATAATTTAAAATTAAATGCAGACTACTTAATGGTTACCAATGGGTTAAATCATTATTATTGCGCTATGGATTTAAAAAATGAATGTTATAATTTTTTAACCGATATACCAAGTTTTTAGATATGAAAATCGCCATTGTAATCTTAAATTGGAATGGAAAAAAACTATTAAAACAGTTTTTACCATCGGTTATTTCTAATTCGCAAGAGGCCACTATTTATGTAGCTGATAATGCATCGACCGATGATTCTATTTCACACCTAAAAGATCATTTCCCTGAAGTAAAAATTATTATTAACAGCCAAAATGGTGGCTATGCAAAGGGCTACAACGACGCTTTAAAACAGATTGAAGCAGATGTATTTTGCTTATTAAACAATGACGTAGAAGTTGAAAAAAACTGGCTTAAACCTATCATTTCAGAATTCAATGCAAACGGCAATACAGCCATAATTCAACCCAAAATATTAGATTTTAATAATAAATCGTTTTTCGAATATGCTGGTGCTGCAGGCGGATTTATTGATAAATACGGATTTCCATATTGTCGCGGACGAATATTTGACACCGTAGAAAAAGACAACGGCCAATACAACAACAATTGCGATATATTTTGGGCAACTGGCGCGTGTTTATTTATTAAAAGTAGTGTTTTTAAAGCCCTAAATGGTTTCGACGAAAGTTTTTTTGCTCACATGGAAGAAATTGATTTATGCTGGCGTGCAAAAAATTTAGGTTATACAATAAAATATATAGGTAATAGTACCATTTACCATGTTGGTGGAGCTACGCTAAATACTGGAAACCCCAAAAAAACTTATTTAAATTTTAGAAACAGCCTTTACGCCTTAACAAAAAATGCCAAAGGCCCATTATTTCCCTTAATATTTGCTCGACTGTTGTTCGATGGTGTTGCTGGACTAAAATTTTTATTACAAATAAAACCTTTGCACACACTCGCAATAATAAAAGCGCACTTTTCTTTTTACAAGCGTTGTAGTACTTTACTTAAACAACAAAAATTAGCAAAAAACAAAGTAGCATATTATCATAAAAAATCTATAGTTATTGCATATTTCTTAAGGAAAATAAAGCATTTTAACAGATTATAATTGCGATAGCAAAAGTTTTGTTAAAATGTTAAATTCCACTCTTTTTTATATATTTTTGTGTCAATCTTAATGAGAAATTAATCCTATAACAGAATTATGAAAAAAGTTTTAATACTTGGTGCATCTGCTATGTTAGCACTAAGCTCTTGCGTATCTAAAAAACAATTTACAGACTTACAAGCAAAACTAAATGAAAAAGAAGATTTGCTTAACTCTGCAACCGTAAAATTAAACTCTTGTTTAGAAGAAAAGGCTTCTACAACAGCCAGAGCTACGGCCTTAGAAGAGCAAATTTCAGACTTACGAAAATATAACGAAAACTTACAAGTACTATCGGCTAAAGGAGCCAGTAACGTTGAAAAAACACTTGAAAGCATCAAAGAAAAAGACTTAAAAATTACACGTTTACAAGATGCTCTAACTAAAAAAGACAGCGTAACGCTTGCTTTAGTTACAAGCTTAAAGCGTGAAGTTGGAATTAACGATCCAGATATTGAAGTAAACGTAGAGAAAGGTGTTGTTTTTATCTCTATCGCCGATAAATTATTATTTCAAAGTGGAAGTTATAACGTAACAAGCAAAGCTAAAGATGTTCTTGCAAAAGTTGCTAAAGTAGTAAACAGCAAACCAGATTTCGAATGCATGGTAGAAGGTCATACAGATAACGTACCATACCGTAAAGAACCATTATTAGACAACTGGGATTTAAGTGTAAAACGTTCTACTTCAATTATTCGAGTATTACAAGATTTAGATGTAAATCCAAGCCAATTAATCGCAGCTGGTCGTAGCCACTACGTGCCTTTAGCAGATAACGACACTGCCGAAAACAGAGCTAAAAACCGTAGAACACGAATTGTTATTTTACCTAAAATCGATCAGTTTTACGATATGATTGAAAAAGAAATGAAAAATTTAGAAGCAGGTAACTAACCGTTTTTAAATGATACAATTTTAAGTCCAACCAACAGGTTGGGCTTTTTTTTGCTCAAAATTTTAATACAATACATTTCAAACAAAAAAGCCATCTTAAATTAAGATAGCTTCTTGTTTTTTTAAGTAAATCTATAAGCCGAATTCTGTTCATCCTGAACTCGTTTCAGGATCTCTCCATAACAAGTCAGAACTACCCTATCATTTATCTGCGAGCACTGTTACCAGTACACTTTAGCTGCCTACCCTCCAACAATCGAGCGTGCCGCCCTCAAACATTGGTTTACATGACATTGCACCACATAGAGTTTACCCGGTTTCACTACAGCATTACCTGTACATACTTTCTGTTGCACTTTTCCTAGCCTCACGACTGGTGGCCATTAACCACTATGTTGCACTACGGTGTTCGGACTTTCCTCTAATTACCCAATCAAAGTTGGGCATTTAGCGATAAGGCAATCTACTCGCCGCAAAAATACAACACAAAACAACCAAAAAACAACTAAAACCAAAATAATAATTTGGGCATTACCCACAAGGGGTCGGGCTATACGTTGCAAGTCCGCGCTCGTACCTCGCTGTGGGCTTTCCACTACTATCCCTAATGCAGCATGCACGATTAAAACCATTGTTAATAACTCATATTAAAATCTATTTTTAATATTCTAAATTCTAAACATGAATTTTTAACTTTGTTATCCACAAAAAAGCAAAAATAAACCTTGGAACACTTTATAGTATCTGCACGTAAATACCGTCCACAAACGTTTAAAGACGTTGTAGGGCAGCAGGCTATAACCAATACTTTGCTTAACGCCATCGAGAATAATCATTTAGCCCAAGCCCTATTATTTACAGGGCCACGTGGAGTTGGTAAAACCACTTGTGCACGTATTTTGGCAAAAATGATAAATAGCGACGGACAAGAAAACGAAGACGAAGACTTTGCCTTCAATATTTTCGAGCTCGATGCCGCATCCAATAACTCCGTTGATGATATTCGTAACCTAACCGATCAAGTTCGTATACCACCCCAAGTAGGTAAATACAAAGTATATATAATTGACGAGGTACACATGTTATCTCAAGCCGCTTTTAATGCCTTTTTAAAAACTTTAGAAGAGCCACCAAAACACTGTATTTTTATACTAGCAACTACCGAAAAACATAAAATAATACCAACTATTTTATCGCGTTGTCAAATCTTTGATTTTAAACGAATTACAGTAACCGACGCCAAAGAATACCTTAAATATATTGCCGAAGAGCAAGGTGTAACTGCCGAAGACGATGCACTGCATATTATTGCTCAAAAAGCAGACGGCGCCATGCGTGATGCCTTATCCATATTCGATCGTGTTGTTAGTTTTTCTGGTAAAAACCTTACCAGGCAAGCCGTAACCGAAAACTTAAATGTTTTAGACTACGAAACTTATTTTGAGAGCACCAATTTAATTCTGGAAAATAAAATACCAGATTTATTATTGCATTTTAACAACACCCTATCAAAAGGTTTCGATGGGCATCATTATATTGCCGGTTTAGCATCACATTTTAGAGATTTATTAGTTTGTAAAGCACCAGAAACTATTCCGTTGCTAGAAGTTGGCGACGAAACAAAAACCAAATATTTAGAGCAATCTAAAAAAGCCTCGCAAGACTTTTTATTAAAAGGAATCGATTTAGCAAATGACTGCGATCTCAAATACAAATCCAGTAAAAATCAACGATTACTCGTTGAACTCTGTTTAATGCAATTAGCCTCTATCACTTTCGATGGAGAAAAAAAAAATAGCAGACATTACATAATTCCTGCTTCTTACTTTAAAAAACTAGGTGTAAAACCTGTACCTGTAGACGTGAAAAAGGTTGAAGAAGTTGCTGCAAAAGATCAACCAACTCAAACTACTAGTAAAACAAAGCAACCAGAACCACAAGAAAACAAAACGCCAAAAATAGTTTTAAATGCGCAAACCAAACGTTCATCAGGTTTATCACTAAGTAGTATTCGAGCAAAAAAAGTTCACCTAGAAAAGCAAAAGGAAATTGTTGTAAACGAGGATGATTTACCCAAAGAACCTTTTACCGAAAAAGAACTTGTTGCTGTTTGGAACGAATTTGTGCTAATAATTAAGAAAAAAGGAAAACATAATTTAGCTTCTATTTTAGCAATTGACATTCCTAAGCTAAAAAGCAACACCGAAATACATGTTGTTTACCCCAACGAAACCAATAAGATTGAGGTTGAACGTTCGCAGCATGATTTAATGCAATATATTCGGAAAAAATTAAGAAATTACGACATTTCTCTTCATATAACCATAAATGAAGTTTTAGAGAAAAAATATGCCTATACTGGACAAGAAAAATTCGAAAAACTTAAAGAGAAAAACCCTAACATTGCCCTTTTAAGAAAAACCTTCGATTTAGATGTTTAAAAATTTAAAATACCGCATTCTGCCACTTTTAGTATTTCTGTTAGCATTAGTATTTTTTTGTAATGATGGCCAATCAAGAATTTATAAAACAAATGCCGAAGTTTTAAAGGAAAACAACCTACTTAAAAACTTTAGTGAGGTTACAAACTACAAACCAGAACAACCAGTTATAATAAAAACCGACACCATTTTAAGCACTGGTTTTAATATAAAAATCAATTACAATTCAGTTGAAGAATCTCCTGTAGTAATTGAAAAAACAACGGAAAACAATACAGCGCAAAAATCGATTTATAAAAATTTTGAAGCCCAAATAATCGTTTCAAAAGAAAACAAATTCAAGAAACACTTTTTACTTAATAAATTGGTTTTTAGTAATTTTGAAAATAGCGATTTTTTTGAAAAAGCTATCATGCAACATATTTGGATAGATTTTAATGCATCAACGGACAAAATTGTTTATTTAAATACAGCGTTTCATATTCCAGAAACCGAGCTTTATAAAGACTTTATAATTTCGGTTTACGATAACGGAACTATTCAAATTAAAGAAAAACAACTAACACAAAATATTATATAATTATGTTAGGCTTAAAATTACCAACAGACCCACGTTGGGTAAATATTGTAGAAAAAAATATTGAAGAAATACTTACAGACCATGCCTTTTGCGAACAAAAAGCGACAAGTACAGCTATTTCTTTAATTGTTAGTTTTCCAGAATATACAGAGCTAGTTCAAGAAATGACAGCTTTAGTTAAAGAAGAAATTAGCCATTTTAAAATGGTACACGATATTATTATAAAACGTGGATGGGTACTTGGTAGAGATCGTCGCGACGATTATGTAATAGAGCTACTTAAGTTTTTCCCTAAAGGTGGCAGCAGAACCACACAGTTAATACATCGTTTACTTTATGCTGCTTTAATTGAAGCTAGAAGTTGTGAACGCTTTCGCTTATTATCGGAAGAGTTAGAAGATAAAGAATTAGCTACTTTTTATAAAAACCTAATGGTAAGCGAAGCTAACCACTACACTATGTTTTTAGGCTTTGCTAGACAATATGGAGACCGAAAGGAAGTTGATAAAAAATGGCAAGATCTTCTAGACTACGAAGCCCAAATAATGAAAAACTTGAGTAAAAAGGAAACGATACACGGTTAAAACTTGTAACCAATTCCAATTTGTATATTGGTGTTTCTGGCTTCCATACTTAATTTATCGTCGAAGATATTGCTAATTCCGTAAGTATAACGAACATCGGCAAAAAGGGCATAATTAATTTTATACGTTACACCACCAACTCCAGAGTAAGCAAAGTTTTTTACGCCATCTTCGTATTTATGAACTTTTAAACTTACTTGAGGCCCTAAACCTGCGCTAATTTTTTCAGTAATTCTAAAGTTTAATAAAATTGGCATTTGTATGTAATCTAAATGCAAGGTTTCTTCATTTGCTCCTTCTGCCGAAAATTGTAATTCCGGAGAAATAGCAACTTTATTTGATAAAGCAATTTCCGCGAAAGCGCCAAAATAAATACTATTTCTGTGTTTGTTTGGAACTTCAGGATGCTCTTTAAAATCTAAATTAGAAATATTGTAACCACCACGAACACCATATTTAACCCCTTTAAACATAGGAATCTTTTTTTCTGGCACTTCAACAACTGTAGAATCTATGCTTTGAGAAAAACTGAAGGCTGAAACGGTAAGCAATAAAACAGAAAGTATTATTTTCTTCATAATCAACGGACTTGGGAATAAATTTCTAAGCTAATATATAGGAATATCAGAAAATTTTACAATAATAAAAGGTAAAATGCAAAATTTTACTGTGTATTGCTCGAAACAGTATCGTAATATATACTTTTTATAATACCATCGGCTAAACCAATTTTTGGCACATAGATATTTTTTGCACCGCTCCATTTCATTGCAGTTAAATATATCCGCATTGCCGGAATAATTACATCGGCTCTATCTTGATTTAGATTTAATTCTGTAATTCGCTCTTCATACGAATAGCGTTGTAAAGTATTGTAATACGAGGTCATGTAAAAGAAAGATAATGGCTTCCCAATAGCTTTCCCAGAAATTTTAAAAATTTTATTGATGTTTCCTCCAGAACCAATAACATCAATTTTATCGTATCCCATGGTGTGCTTACTAATCCAAATTTGTAAATCTTGCCAAGTTTCGTTCTGTACCATATCGTTTAAAAGCCTAACCGTACCTATTTTAAACGAACGTGATGCTTTTTGTTGTCCGTGGTCTATAATTGTAAACTCGGTACTACCGCCACCAACATCTACATATAAATAGGTTTTACTATCGTCGATAAACTTATTTAAATCGGTCGCCGCTATAATAGCCGCTTCTTCTTCTCCATCAATAATATCGATACTTATTCCTGAGTGTTCGTAAATTAAATCGACAATTTTTCGTCCATTCTCCGATTCTCGCATTGCAGAAGTAGCACAAGCCTTATATTTTACAACCTTATGAGTTTTCATTAGCATCTTAAACGCTAACATAGTATCGAGCATGCGCTGTGTATTATCTTTTGAAATTTTCTTTTTTATAAACACATCGGCACCTAAACGAATAGGTACACGAACCAGCGAGTTCTTTTTAAATTGAACAGGTTTATCTTTTTGTTCAATTATATTAGATATAAGTAGTCTTACAGCATTCGAACCTATATCGATAGCTGCATATTTTTTAATAGATAGCATGCTATTCTTTTAATTTATTAAGGTAATAATCGTAAATGGCGAATTGCGATCTTACTTTTTCGTTGTTATTTTGTCTGTAAATATTTTCTTGTTCCTGATTGATTAAACGCGCTTTTACATTATCGTTCCAGCCAATATTAAAAGTTTCAATAATTTCGTTTTTTACTTCTTGGTCGTAAATTGGACAAGTAACCTCTACTCTATTTTCTATATTTCTGGTCATCCAATCTGCTGAAGCAATGTATACTTTAGTATCTCCATTATTACCAAATATGTAAACTCTGGAATGTTCTAAAAATTTGTCAATTACACTAATTACTTCAATATTTTCACTCATACCAGGAATGCCAGGTATTAAACAGCAAATTCCTCTAACTATCATTTGAATCTTTACTCCCGCTCTACTAGCTTCATAAAGTTTATCGACCATGGTATAACTTGAAAGGCTATTCATTTTTAACCTAATAAGACCTTCTCCTCCATTTTTTACAATATTAATTTCGTTGTCTATTAACTTAAAGAACGACTTTTGAGTGTAATGAGGAGAAACAATTAAATGTTTGTAACGTTGAATTCGATAATTTGTGTTGAAAAAATCAAAAATTCGACTTACATCTTTAAGTATTTTCTGACTTGCAGTTAAAAGTGTAAAATCGGTATAAATTTTTGCTGTTGATTCATTGAAATTTCCTGTGCTAATAAACCCATAGCGCTTAACTTTTTTATTTTCTTCGCGCTCGATAACACACATTTTACTATGTACTTTTAATCCTGCAACGCCAAAAATTAAATTTACACCTTCGCCTTTCATTTGTTCGGCATACTCTATGTTTGCCTGCTCATCAAATCGAGCTCGAAGTTCGATAGCCACCGTAACTTGTTTGCCGTTTATAGCCGCATTAATAAGAGAGCTAGCTATATGAGAAATTTCGGCTAAACGATAAATAGTAATTTTAATAGTTTTTACCTTAGGGTCGAGAGCTGCTTCACGCAAAAATTTTACGACATAAGAAAAAGTTTGGTATGGCGTATGCACCAAATAATCTTTTTTCTCAATAGCATTAAAAATACTTTCTTGTAAGCTTAAGCCTTTAACTGGTAGTGCTTCAATTTTATTATACAATAAATCTGCACGTCCTAAACTAGGAAAGCCCATATAGTCTCTACGGTTATGGTAACGTCCACCGGGAATAATACTATCTGTATTATCAATTCCCATTTTATTCATTAAATATTGAATAGTATCTTCATCAATAGTTTTATCGTACACAAAACGCACAGGTTCACCAATTTCACGGTGCTTCACACTATCTGAAATTTTATCAATAAAACTTTTACTTAAATCGCTATCAAAATCAAGTTCACCATCACGGGTAATTTTAATCATGTGCGCAGAAATACTACTATAATCGAAAATATTAAATATATCTGATAAGCAATAACGAAGCAAATCATCAATCATAATAATATAGTTTTTACCACCTTCTTTTGGCAGCACAACAAACCTATCAATAGATTTTGGTATTTCTATTAATGCAAACTGCTTACCGCCATCTTTCATTAACATTTTAACGGCTAAATAAGCTGCACTATCTTTAAGGTTAGGGATATTAACTTCATCGTTTAAAATAATTGTTACTAGCCCGGGACTAACCTTTCGAAGGAAATAGTTTTTTACGAAATCGTGCTGACTTTCAGAAATATCGTTTTCTTTAATAACATAAATGTTTTCATTTTCAAGTTTTAACTGTATGTTATTTAGAATTTTTAAGCTAGTACTTTGTTGTTTTATAACAATTTGGGTAATAATTTCAAGTAGTTCTTTAGCTTTAATACCTCCTAATTCGTTTTTAGCGCCTTTTCCGGCTTCAACTATCCGTTTTACTGTAGCGTAGCGTACCTTAAAAAATTCATCTAAATTATTCGAAAATATACCTAAAAACCGAAATCTTTCAATTAAAGGCACCGTTTCGTCTGAAGCTTCTTGTAATACTCTGGCGTTAAATTGTAGCCAACTTATTTCTCTGTTTACATAACTATTGGTTATAGTTTCTGTTTTTGTCATTTAATTTTGTTGAATTTTTTATTTAGTAAAACAAATATATTCTATTTACGCTTAAATGTAAGTTAATATAATGATATGAAATTACTAAAACAGAAAATTATTTTAAATGTTTTGGGAAAATCGTTTTAATGGTTTTTCCTTGCTTTAAGTTCCTCCATTCATCAATATCGAACTCTAAAATACAAACACCGCAAGTTGGAATATTGTTAAAATATACATCGCCGTATAAATTAACAAAACTGGTTATGGCATTATTATGCCCAAAAACAATTAAATGGTTTATATCATTGGAATTGGACTGAATAACTTGAATTAATTTTTCTCCAGAAAAATCATACAAATCACGATTCAAAGAGCAAATTGATTTTTTAATTTTTAGGTTTTCCACAAAAATATTGGCCGTTGTTTTTGCCCTCATCGCATCACTCGAAATTAGTTTATCAAAATATAATTCCAAATGTTTCAAGGCATTGGAAACCAAACCGGCATCTTTAAACCCTCTTGCATTCAACGGTCGCTCGTGATCACTTAGATTATATTCCCAAGATGATTTTGCATGTCTAACTATTGTTAATTTTTTCATATTTATCGATTAAAAGATATTTTACACCGATAATTGTTTTTTAATCGAGATAAAACATTTTAATTGTTTATAAAATTATTAAAAAAAACATATTTAATTAATGTGTCTGCTATAACCGCGTCGCCATCGCTATATGGCTTTTTACGTCGTTAATCTGTAAATCAAGAACTTTTAAACGATTTTATGAGTGATTTAACATTTTTTTTTCAAATTAACATTTGTTATGATTTTTTTTGTTCAACCTACAAAAATTCATATTATGACCCTAAATCGAAGTTTTAAAGATTTAATCTACATTGGTTTACAATGTTTACAATTCACGTTTTTTCCCTCAAAGAACTTTAGTAATAAATGTATTTATGTTAATGTTAGCGCATTACTATCTCTGTAATATCCTTAGTCTATCTAAACTAATAAATTAAGTATGAAAAATAACTACTATTGTGTTTCATTATTAAAAAGCTTTAAAGTTTTTTCCTTTTTGGCTTTTGCCGTTTTAATAAATGGTTTACATGCACAGGCACCTTCTATTCAAACTGGTGTTACGTTTCAATGGTCAGATACTCAAGTAAACAATTTAAATCCCGCTACAATTGAATCGGTGACTATAAATGGGACCCTGTACAACACCTTTGTTGTTCCAACCACCTATGATATAGCAATAGGAACAAGTAACCATAACGTAAATCAATTAATCGAAAATGGTGTAACAAAGCCAATTAATAGTTCTTTACCAGGTTGGGATGCTTTGGCTCTTGATGCGTTTCAGGATAAAAACTTAAATCATTATTTTGCTGCCAACCCAAACGGAGCAAATATTTGTGGAGACTACACGGCAGCATTAAATACTACAGTACAAAGGCAAACACTAAGTTATGGTGTTCCAATTCCATCAAACGACGGTGGAGTTTTAGCCGTTACAGAAAGAGGAGGCAACAACTGTTTTTACGTAGAAGTTTATGGCACCCCTGTTGGTGGCGGACCAGAACAAAAATTAGGACAAACCTTTGTTGTGAATAATGGAAATCATTACGGCCGTGTCTTTCTACCTCCCGTAGCAGGATCAGATTACTGGAGATCTGGTCGTGCCAATAATAATGGTCAAACTATTGCCATTGCATTATTTTACCTTAACGATTTAGCGCCTACTGGTTCAAGTATTACTAGAATTGAGTTTATTGGTGCAACTAACGATCATGGTGATGGTAAATTTTTTCTATTACAAAAATATGCTGTAGACCAGCAAGTTATTGAATGTTTAGATGAAACATATAACGGAGACTTAAACGTACTTAACAACGAACCTGCTAATTCAACCTATACTTTAATTTCAGGTCCTTCAAATGCTGGGCAATCATTCACTTTAAATTCAGATGGTACTTATACATATGAACCAACACCTGGTTTTATCGGAGATGTTACTTTTACTTATGAATTATGTTTACCTGCTCCAAACACATCTGTTTGTGATACAGGTAGCGTTACCTTATCCTATGTAGATTTACCTCCAGAACCAACTTATGAAATTGATTGTAGTGGAGGTGATGATAATTTTACATTAACAGTTACCAGCCCTTTAAATTCTTCAACAGACCCTAATCAATACGAATATTCTGTAGATGGTATTAATTTTCAAACCTCTCCTGTATTTAGCGGTTTAACTGAAGGAACATATACTGTTACCGTAAAAAGTACATATACAACGTGCATTAGAACCGCGGCTTCAAATGCAGAATTAATAAACGACAGTGAAGCGCCAACGGGAACTGCTCCTACAGGAGAAACAGGAATTAATTTATGTAGTTCAGACGCACAAACATCATATTCATTTAATAGCGCAACTGTTGCGACAAATTACTCCGACAATTGTAGTACGAGCCTTACTGTAAACCTTACTGATACGTTGCTTTCTGGAAACAACTGTGGTTGGACGTTAACTTACACTTATGAGGTTGTTGATAGCTCTGGAAATAAAATAGAAGACCAAACAATTATATACTCAGGAAGCGATCAAACATCTCCAACAGGTAGTGCTCCTAGTGGTCAAACAGGAATAAATTCATGTTCAGCAGATGCTGAAACAAACGCTCCCTTCAATGCTACTACTATCGCATCTAATTATTCAGATAATTGTACTAATGTCTCTGTGTCCTTAACAAATACCGAAATTACTGGAGATGACTGTTCTTGGACATTAACTTATACTTATGATGTTCTTGATGAATGTGGGAATAAATTAGAGGATGAAACAATTACGCATTCTGGAGGTAATCAAACTCCATTAAGTTTTATAACAGAAGCTAGTAATTTAACTGTAGAGTGTGATGGTGATAATTCTGCCGACTTAATAAATTGGGTTACAAATTACGGAGGAGCCACTGTAGCAAATAGTTGTACAACAATAACATGGTCTGATAATTTCTCAGATTTAGATATAGATTGTGGAAATGCAGGAAGTGGCGAAGTTACTTTTACCGCTACAGATGCCTGCGGAAACTCTGTTTCAACTACCGCTACATTTACCGTTGAAGATACTACAGCGCCGACTATCGATACTATTGCTAGCGATTTAACTGTGGAATGTGATGGTTCTGGGAATACCACTGAACTTAACAACTGGTTAAATTCTAATGGTGGTGCCGCTGCTTCTGATGCGTGTTCTGCAAATATCACTTGGTCGAACGATTATAACGCAATCTCTGATGAATGTGGACAAACTGGTACCGCTA
>NZ_JAJAPX010000040.1 GCF_020523965.1 Neotamlana sargassicola
CCCGTATCTTGTAGTTAGCAGTGTTCAGTCGCAGTTTAAAGTAACTAAACCTGCAACTTATTGGGTTGCTTAACTTCTAGAATTTCCTTTCAATATTTAATGAACTTCTCTAAAATTGTTTTTTTTTAAAACAACCTTAGATTGTAGTCTCAGGCAGACTCGAACTGCCGACCTCTACATTATCAGTGTAGCGCTCTAACCAGCTGAGCTATGAGACTCTTTTGGTTATTGGTTTTTGGTTGCTC
>NZ_JAJAPX010000041.1 GCF_020523965.1 Neotamlana sargassicola
TTAATGCACTTTCTGATGACTGTGGATTAACTGGTGCTGCTACGGTAACCTTTACCGCTACAGATGCCTGCGGAAACTCCGTTTCAACTACCGCTACCTTTACCGTTGAAGATACTACAGCGCCGACTATCGATACTATTGCTAGCGATTTAACTGTGGAATGTGATGGGGCTGGAAATACAACTGAACTTAACAACTGGTTAAATTCTAATGGTGGTG
>NZ_JAJAPX010000042.1 GCF_020523965.1 Neotamlana sargassicola
TAGCGGTACCAGTTTGTCCACATTCATCAGAGATTGCGTTATAATCGTTCGACCAAGTGATATTTGCAGAACACGCATCAGAAGCAGCGGCACCACCATTAGAATTTAACCAGTTGTTAAGTTCAGTTGTATTTCCAGCCCCATCACATTCCACAGTTAAATCGCTAGCAATAGTATCGATAGTCGGCGCTGTAGTATCTTCAACGGTAAAGGTAGC
>NZ_JAJAPX010000004.1 GCF_020523965.1 Neotamlana sargassicola
TGATTTGATCTGGACCATTGTAATCTGCATTTGGCGTGTAATCTATCGTATCATCCGTTGGATCGTTTGGTGTGCCCCCATCGTTTACTGTTGCTGTACCATTGCTTGCACCACTAGTGATAGTGATCGTTCCTGTGCTTGCTCCATCGCCACCAAAACTATCGTCGTCTAATACTACAATGTTTACTGTATCGTCTTCATCTACACTTGCCGTATCGTCTACTGTTGTTGGTACATCATTTACCGAGTTTACTGTAATATCTACCACTGCCGTTTCACAATCGCCATCCGCATCACAGATCTGATACGTGATTTGATCTGGACCATTATAATCTGCATTTGGCGTGTAATCTATCGTATCATCCGTTGGGTCGTTTGGTGTGCCGCCATCGTTTACCGTAGCGGTACCATTGCTTGCACCACTAGTGATAGTGATCGTTCCTGTGCTTGCTCCATCGCCACCAAAACTATCGTCGTCTAATACTACAATGTTTACTGTATCGTCTTCATTTACACTTGCCGTATCGTCTACTGCTGTTGGTACACATGCAGAAACACTAGCATCTGTAGAACTACCAACTCCTTGACCAGCACCACTATTTACTGCAGTAGGTACTCCAGTTCCTGTTACGCCTCCTGTAACTCTTCCGTTTGCATCTACATCTGAAGACATTATATTCTCGGTTCCTTCAACAGCATCTGAACAACCGTCGCCATCACTATCACTATCTAAATAATCTGGTGTATTATCTCCATCTGTATCTAAAGATGGTGTTGAAAAAGTTACCCCATCAATTCCCATATATTCTCCTGCTGCACAAGTTGAAGGAGGTACTTGACTACCACCGCCTGTTTCAACTTCTAAAATTATATTAGTTAATGTAGATAAAACATTTTCTAAATCTGTATCTGTTATAGGACTTCCGTCACTATTATTCACCCAAGAAGAAGCATCTAAGTCTATTTGAATTAATTGCCAACCTGCATTGTAAATACCTGTTGCATCAAAAGTGTGTCTTACACTTAAAGTACTTCCTTGTAAAACAACTTGTTGTATATTTTGAGTACCATCTTGAACTCCAGAACCATCATATGTTCCGTTTATCCAATAATAAGATAAAGACCCGTTTAATAACTCTGTAGAAGAAAATGAAGAGGCGTCACCATTAAAATATGTTGGCCCACCAGCAGGATCTGTTACTAAAATATACTCACCGTCTGGTCCAGATGGAATTGATGAAAAATCACATCCTTGATTTGTTGAAGCATCTGTAGAATGATTAACATCTCCTTGATTATCTCCATCTGAATTCGTTCCATATGTCCATGATCCGGAAGCAGGCACTGTTTCAAATTCTTCTGAAACTGAAGTTGAAGCCCCTTCATCGGTATCTAAAATTCCATCATTATCATTATCTAAATCACACCCATCAGGAACACCATCTGAATCATTATCGGCAGTATCATCAAAACCGTTACAAACATCATTAGCATCTAAAACGCCATCATTATCTTGGTCGCATTGGCCAAAACTATCATATTGGGTGTTATCTGCCGATGTTCCAACAGATTGCCCGTTATTTACATCAACATCGTTTGGTACTCCTGTTGTACCGTTAACTGTTCCGGTTAACATACCGCTGCCATCTACAGAGCTTACTGGTATATTATCCCCTCCTTCTAATGCATCGTAACATCCATCGTTATCGCTGTCTGTATCAAATTGATCTGGAATTGTATCTCCATCGGTATCGCAAATTACATTTGGAGGGTATGAATTAGCAAAAGGAACATCCTGCCAACTACTTCCTCCATCTAAACTCCATTGCAATACAGTTCCTGACATTGCTCGACCATCCTGGTTTGTTAATAAAACTTTAATGTAACTATTTGTTGATGAAGGAATAAAAATAGGTGTTGCAGTTCCATTTCCTACAGCTTGACCTACAAATCTATAATCTGATGCATTTAAAGTTGGATTATTTGAACCATCATGAGCTACATAAAGCTGTTGAAGCGTGAAACGACTACCTAAAACCCTAAGTTGCGGTAAGGAACTTGGACCTGTTGTTGAAGGCACCTTAATTAATGCCTCTGTTATAATATAGTTTCCTGTAGGGTATGATGTACTAACAGATCTATAATCTGGATCTGAAGATTCATCATCTACACTTAAGCCTTGATCGAAACTTAAAACCGTACCCCCATCTGTAGAATTTACTTGAGTTGCTAAATTTGTAACTACAAAATCATCATCAGGTGCATAATCTGGCTGTAAAACAACATTATTAAAACCTCCATAAGGTTCTGTTATTTCTACTCTCCAATCTGGCCCTACTGACCCTCCTGAAGCAGCAACCCAAGGATTTTCTGCAGTTTCGCTATAACTATATAGAGACCAATGTTTAACTGCAAAACCATTTGTTGTTAAACAAGATAAATTTTCTTCCGTATCTAAAATACCATCGTTATCATCATCTAAATCACATCCGTCTGGTATACCATCAGAGTCATTATCGGCAGTATCATCAAAACCAGGACATATATCTGAAGCGTCCGGTACTCCATCACCATCGGTATCTGGTGGTGTTACTGATAAAGTTGCACTATTTTGAATGTTAATACAAACATTATCTGGATGTGTAACAACTAAATTATATACTTTACCGTCTAGACCTGTTACATCTGATATTGTTAATTCGTCGGTATTTACTCCACTGTAAACACCTGTATTACTTAAATCTATGCCATCTTCTTGCCATTGATAAATTAAAGCACTAGTTACATCGGTTTGACCCGAAGAATAATTGGGAGATCCTGAGGCAAATGTTTCGGTACTTGTAGCAGAGCTACTAGTTATGGTAAATGTTGTACTATTACCCTGAAAAACAGATTGATTTTGTAAAGCCGTAGCGTCTACTACTACTCTAGTTGCAATTTGAAAAGCATCTCCTGGCGGATTTGTTAATGTTGCCGGAGATGTATTGTAAGTATTACCAGTAACACCTGCGGCTGTCACTAAACCATTAGCATCAACATCTGTACTAGTTATCACTCCTCCGTAGGTTCCGTCGCTATTACTATCCGTGCCTGAAACCCCGTAGGCTTCATCTGCATCGTAGCAACCATCATTATCACTATCTATATCTAAATGATCTGGAGTTCCATCATCATCTGTGTCTATAGAAGTAAAAGTAGCACCTGTAGCTACTAAAGTAAAATTATCGATTAAAACTCCTTCATGAGAACCAGACGTAGGTGTTAATAAAATTCTATCTATGTTAGAAGATGCTGTAAAAGTAAAAGTTGCTGAACTCCAACCAACAACGTCGTAAAGACCTGCTGAACCCATTTTAGCTTGATAAATGATTCCTGGGTTTCCGGTAGCTAAATCACCTTCTATATTTCCATCTTGATAAAGATCGGTTAGGTCAATATAGTCAATATCGGAATAATTCGGAGTACCATCACTATCATGATCACCTTCCGTTGCTATATCGTCGTTAACTGTATAAAACTCAATCTCAACTGGAGGTGTGTTGTTTAAGTTATTATCAAAATCGTAAGCTGCCAAATCGAAAGAAAGCGTATACTGAACTCCGGCTTGTAAAGGATTTGCTAAATTCTGTATTAAAACTTCCCGTGTGTTCGCACTATCTTGATCGTAAGATGCGTCATTATTTCCATCACCGGAATGAAAACCAACATAATAACTCCCATCCGAAGCATTAAAATCGCTTCTTGTAGCGTTTTCATATAAATCTCCTGTTCCCCATACAAGATCCCAACTATCTACGGCAATACCTACATTTCCAGTTCCTGGCCCTAAATAAGAGCCGCCACGTTGATTACCTATATTAGGATTATTACTTTCGAAACTAGCGTTCGACAGATAATTTGTTACTGTTGCTGAATATCCTTCATCTGTATCTAATATACCATCATTGTCATCGTCTAAATCTATCGAATCTGCTACATTATCACCATCGGTATCTTGAGCTAGTGTTATTTGAGGTACGAAAGTTAGAAACACAAGTATTAAAAAAATCTTAATACTTGAAGCCATACTAAATTGATTAAAGATTGTTTCAAATCTCTTTAAATTATATGTTAAGAAAGGTTTCATTGGGGTAGTTGTTTTATTCATATTGCTAACAATTAATTTGAAGGAAAAAACTTTTTGTAAATGTACTATTTTACATCTATTCCTAAGTATTTATTAATTAAATTTTAGAAACATTATTGAGTTAGAAACTTTTTTTTCAAATAAGTCACAAAAAATAAAGGAAGTATTAAATTCTTTAAAAAATACTTCATACTTTAATTGTAATGCCTTGGGAGTAATTTTTTTTGTCATAAAGCTGGTATATTGCAAATTGATTGAAATCACATTAAATAAAATCTACTTCCGGTTTTAATCAGGTTATTTCATTCTAAAACTCTTATTATTGAAACAACTTGAACTTGAATTACAGAAATACATGCTTATACTTTAGGAATTAAAATTATTTCATTAAACACAATTTAAAACCTAAAATACCACGAGAAGAAAACATGTATCGATAAACGACACGCATGTATCGATAAAGTGTTTTTATTTATTAAAAAAACTCTTTTAATATTCTAAGCTACTAGTTTATTTCTGCAAGAGTTCTCTTAATTGATATTGTATAAAACTGTTAGAAAACTTAGGTAAACCCCTTTATAAATAGTTAACTCGTTTCATAAAAAATGCAAATGAATTCGTTTAAAACTAATTGTAATTTCTATTTTTGTACTCTTAAATAAAATAATGAGTTTTTTAAAAGAAATACAGCGCAGACGAACCTTTGGTATCATTTCGCATCCCGATGCAGGTAAAACTACTTTAACCGAAAAGTTATTACTTTTTGGAGGTGCCATACAAGAAGCAGGAGCCGTTAAAAGCAATAAGATAAAAAAAGGAGCCACCAGTGATTTTATGGAAATTGAACGCCAGCGTGGTATATCGGTTGCAACATCGGTTTTGGCATTCGAATATAATGGCACAAAAATTAACATTCTCGATACTCCAGGTCATAAAGATTTTGCAGAAGATACATTTAGAACTCTTACCGCAGTTGATAGTGTAATAGTTGTTATTGATGTTGCCAAAGGTGTAGAGGAGCAAACAGAAAAACTAGTTGAAGTTTGTCGCATGAGAAACATCCCTATGATTGTTTTTATAAACAAATTAGACCGTGAAGGTAAAGATGCTTTTGATTTGTTAGATGAAGTTGAGCAAAAACTAGGTTTAAAAGTATCTCCGTTAAGTTTCCCTATTGGCATGGGTTACGAATTTAAAGGTATTTACAACATTTGGGAGAAAAATGTAAATTTATTTAGTGGAGATAGCCGTAAAAATATTGAAGAAACTATTGAAATTTCAGATCTATCTTCACCTGAATTAGATAAACTTATTGGCGAAAATTCGGCAAATACATTAAGAGAAGAAATAGAGTTAGTTGAAGGCATATACCCAGAATTTAATAAAACGGATTACTTAGAAGGCAAACAACAACCCGTATTTTTTGGTTCGGCCTTAAATAATTTTGGAGTTCGTGAATTGCTCGATTGTTTTGTTGAAATAGCACCTAAACCACGTGCTAAACAAAGTGAAGAACGTTTGGTTAAACCTGATGAAAATAAGTTTAGTGGTTTTGTTTTTAAAATTCATGCCAACATGGATCCCAACCATCGTAACCGTTTGGCATTTGTTAAAATTGTTTCTGGAGAGTTTAAGCGAAACACGCCTTACCTTCATGTAAGAAATAATAAAAAATTAAAATTCTCGAGTCCGAATGCCTTTTTTGCAGAGAAAAAAGAAATTGTAGACATCTCGTACCCTGGAGATATTGTTGGTTTACAAGATACTGGAAGTTTTAAAATTGGTGACACTTTAACCGAAGGAGAAATATTAAACTATAAAGGTATTCCAAGCTTTTCACCAGAGCATTTTCGCTACATTAACAATGCCGACCCAATGAAGTCTAAACAGCTTTTTAAAGGGATAGATCAATTAATGGACGAAGGTGTAGCGCAACTTTTTACGCTGGAACTTAATGGAAGAAAAGTTATTGGTACGGTTGGTGCTTTACAATACGAGGTTATTCAATATAGATTAGAACATGAATATGGTGCAAAATGTACTTACGAAAATCTTAACGTACATAAAGCCTGCTGGGTAGATCCAGATGATCCAAAATCTGATGAATATAAAGAGTTTTTAAGAGTTAAACAGCGCTTTTTAGCAAAAGATAAGCAAGGGCAATTGGTATTTTTATCAGACTCTCCCTTTTCATTGCAAATGACACAGCAAAAATACCCGAGTGTAAAATTACATTTTACATCGGAGTTTGAATAAACTTAATTTCAATAAAAAAGCCTTTAAAAAATTAATTTTAAAGGCTTCTTTTTATGCTTGACCTGTTGGACCAAAGTTTAATGGAATTGGTGGTTGCTCTCCATAAAAATTTCGAGTAACAACAAATACTATTAGCTTATGCTTGTCCTGTAGGCCCAAAATTTAAGGGCATTGGTGGTTGCTCGTAATCTTTAATTTCACCATGTGCTTGCTCAAAGCGTAGCACATTGTCGTTTAACGCTTTTAATAATCGTTTAGCGTGTTGCGGTGTTAATATAATTCTCGATTTTACCTTACTTTTAGGGACACCAGGCATTATATTTACAAAATCTACTACAAATTCGGATACCGAATGGTTTATTATAGCTAAGTTAGAATATGTACCTTCCGCTACTTTTTCATCTAACTCTATATTTATTTGCCCTTGTTTTGGTTTACTTTTCTCGTCTGCCATTTTATATTTTTTTACACTTTCATAAAACGAAAGTTAAATTTTCTATGTATTTATTAAAAAAGCCTTCACGTGTTTACATGAAGGCTTTTGTTTTATAGATTCCCACATTCCTGTCTGCCGACGAGGCAGGCGCGGGATAAACAAAAATTATTAATTATAATTTAATTCTTGTTTTACTTGCATCATTTGGTCGAATTCTTCTTTCGAGCCTACAATAATATCGTTATACTTACGCATACCTGTACCTGCTGGAATTCTATGTCCAACAATTACATTTTCCTTTAAGCCTTCTAAAGTATCAACTTTACCAGCTACAGCTGCTTCGTTAAGTACTTTTGTAGTTTCCTGGAAGGATGCTGCAGAAATAAACGATTTAGTTTGAAGCGATGCTCTTGTAATACCTTGAAGAATTGGTGTTGCTGTTGCCGGTTGTGCATCACGAGCTACAACAAGATTCTTATCTTCACGACGTAAAATTGAGTTTTCATCACGTAATTGACGAGGCGTTACAATTTGACCTTCCTTAAGGTTAGCCGAATCTCCAGCATCTTCAATAACCTTCATACCGAAAATATCATCGTTTTCCTTAATAAAGTCTGCTTTATGAGCTAATTGATCTTCTAAGAATAAAGTATCTCCCGAATCAATAATTCTAACTTTACGCATCATTTGTCTTACAACAACTTCAAAATGCTTATCGTTAATTTTCACACCTTGTAAACGGTAAACTTCCTGTACTTCATTTACTAAGTATTGTTGTACCGCTGAAGGCCCTTTAATGTTTAATATGTCGTTTGGCGTAACAGAACCATCAGAAAGTGGCATACCAGCTTTTACAAAATCGTTTTCTTGTACAAGAATTTGATTCGATAACTTTACTAAGTATTTTTTAACCTCACCTAATTTAGATTCTACGATAATTTCACGGTTACCACGTTTAATTTTACCAAAAGATACCACACCATCAATCTCTGAAACAACAGCTGGGTTAGATGGGTTACGTGCCTCGAATAATTCGGTTACACGAGGTAAACCTCCCGTAATATCTCCCGCTTTTGCAGATTTACGTGGTATTTTAACTAAAATTTTACCAACGCTAATCTTCTCTCCATCATCAATCATTAAATGCGCCCCAACAGGTAAGTTGTACGAACGTATGGTTTCACCACTACTATCTTCAATGTGAAGTGTAGGAATTAGCTTTTTATTTCTAGATTCTGAAATTACTTTTTCTTGGAAACCGGTTTGTTCATCAATCTCAACTTGGTAAGTTATACCTTGTTCAATGTTTTCATATTTTACTTTACCAGCAAACTCAGAAATAATTACACCGTTATATGGATCCCAACTACAAACCACATCACCTTTAGTTAAGTTCGCTCCATTTTTAATATTAAGCGTAGAACCATAAGGAATGTTATTGGTACTTAAAACAATACCTGTTTTCTTATCGATAAGTTTAAGTTCAGATGTTCTAGAAATAACAATATCAATATCGTTACCTTCGTTATCTTGACCTTTAACTGTTTTTAAATCTTCTATTTCAGCTACACCATCAAACTTAACAATAAGTTTATTTTCTTCCGAGATGTTACCAGCAATACCTCCCACGTGGAATGTACGAAGTGTTAACTGCGTACCTGGTTCACCAATAGATTGTGCTGCTACAACACCAACGGCTTCACCTTGCTGAACCATTTTACCTGTTGCTAAGTTACGTCCGTAACATTTAGCACAAATACCGCGAGTGGCTTCACAAGATAAAGGAGAACGAACTTCAACTGTTTCAACTGGCGAATCTCCAATAGTTTTTGCTATTTGGTCGTCTATTAACTGTCCAGAAGATACTAATAACTCATCTGTTAATGGGTTATATATATCGTTTAATGAAACTCTACCTACTATTCTAGCAGCTAATGTTTCAACGATTTCATCATTTTTCTTAAGTGCTTCAACTTCTACACCTCTTAATGTTCCACAATCTACAGAGTTAATAATAACATCTTGAGAAACATCTACTAAACGACGTGTTAAGTAACCTGCATCAGCTGTTTTTAATGCGGTATCTGCAAGACCTTTACGAGCACCGTGAGTAGAGATAAAGTATTCTAAAATTGAAAGACCTTCTTTAAAGTTAGAAAGAATTGGGTTTTCAATAATTTCACCACCACCGGCATTCGATTTTTTAGGTTTTGCCATTAAACCACGCATACCTGTTAACTGACGAATCTGTTCTTTAGAACCACGAGCCCCAGAATCAAGCATCATAAACACAGAGTTAAACCCTTGTTGATCTTCGCGAATACGCTTCATAGATAACTCGGTTAATTCGGCGTTAGTTGATGTCCAAATATCAATAACTTGGTTATAACGTTCGTTATTGGTAATAAGACCCATATTATAGTTCCCCATAATACCATCAACTTGTTTATTGGCAGCATCAATCATACCTTGCTTTTCAGCAGGAATAATAATATCACCTAAACTAAATGATAAACCTCCTTTAAATGCGAAATTGAAACCTAATGTTCTAATCGCATCTAAGAAATCTGCCGTTTCAGGAACCGAAGTTGCTTTTAAAATATCACCAATAATATCTCTTAACGACTTTTTAGTAAGTACTTTGTTTATGAAACCAGCTGCTTGTGGTACGTGTTGATTAAATAACACACGCCCAACAGTTGTTTCAATAATCATTCTGTCTAACTTACCTTCTTCATTAATATCAATTGTACGAACTTTTATTGATGCATTTAAATCAACACGTTTTTCGTTAAAAGCGATTTCTACTTCTTCTGGAGAATAGAATGTTAATCCTTCACCTTTAATTGCTAAATCTGGTGTAGATTTGCGCTCTTTGGTCATATAATATAAACCAAGTACCATATCTTGAGATGGTACTGCTACTGGCGAACCATTTGCAGGGTTTAAAATATTATGTGATGCCAACATTAATAATTGACACTCTAAGATTGCCTCTGGTCCTAAAGGTAAATGCACCGCCATTTGGTCACCATCGAAATCGGCGTTAAATGCCGTACAAACTAATGGGTGTAATTGTATTGCTTTACCTTCAATTAACTTAGGTTGGAAAGCTTGAATACCCAAACGGTGTAATGTAGGAGCACGGTTTAGTAATACTGGGTGTCCTTTAAGAACATTTTCCAAGATATCCCAAACCACAGGCTCTCTTTTATCTATAATTTTCTTTGCAGATTTTACAGTTTTAACAATACCTCTTTCAATTAACTTTCTAATTACAAAAGGCTTGTAAAGTTCTGCCGCCATATTTTTTGGCAATCCACATTCAAATAATTTTAATTCTGGACCTACAACAATTACTGAACGCGCCGAGTAATCTACACGTTTACCAAGTAAGTTTTGACGGAAACGCCCTTGCTTACCTTTTAAACTATCTGACAAAGATTTTAACGGACGGTTAGAATCGGTTTTTACTGCTGAAGATTTACGTGTGTTATCAAATAATGAATCTACAGATTCTTGTAACATACGCTTTTCGTTACGTAAAATTACTTCAGGTGCTTTAATTTCAACTAAACGCTTTAAACGGTTGTTACGGATAATAACACGACGGTATAAATCATTTAAATCTGAAGTTGCGAAACGACCACCATCTAACGGTACTAACGGACGTAATTCTGGCGGAATGATTGGAATAACCTTCATAATCATCCACTCTGGTCTGTTTTCGCGGTTATTGTTAGATTCACGTAAAGCTTCAACCACTTGTAAACGTTTTAAAGCTTCTGTTTTACGTTGTTTAGACGTTTCAGTGTTTGCTTTATGACGTAATTCGTATGATAAAGTCTCTAAATCTATTCTAGCTAATAACTCGATTAAGCACTCTGCCCCCATTTTAGCGATAAACTTATTAGGGTCGGTGTCATCTAAATATTGATTGTCTTGTGGAAGTGTATCTAATATGTTTAAATATTCTTCTTCCGTAAGGAAATCTAATTTTTGTAAAGGTTCGCCTTCTTCATTTTTAGCATTACCTGGTTGAATTACTACGTAACGTTCGTAGTAAATAATCATATCTAATTTCTTAGATGGTAAACCAAGTAAATAACCAATTTTGTTAGGTAAAGAACGGAAATACCAAATATGTGCTACTGGCACCACTAAATTAATATGCCCTACTCTATCACGACGTACTTTCTTCTCTGTTACTTCAACACCACAACGGTCGCAAACAATACCTTTATAACGGATTCTTTTATATTTACCACAAGCACACTCGTAATCCTTTACAGGACCAAAAATACGCTCACAGAACAAACCATCTCTTTCTGGTTTGTGAGTTCGATAATTGATAGTTTCTGGTTTTAAAACCTCGCCACGAGATTCTGCTAAAATAGACTCTGGTGATGCTAAACCAATTGAGATTTTATTAAATCTCTTTACTGTATTCTTATCTTGTTTTCTTGCCATTTCTTTTGAATTAGTTGTAGGCTGTTGGTTGTTGGTTGCTGGTTCTAACAACTACCAACAAACAACTAACAACCGTTAAAAATTTTACTCCTCTAATCTGATATCTAATCCTAAACCTTTCAATTCATGCATTAATACATTGAATGATTCTGGTAAACCAGGATCTGGCATTGGCTCTCCTTTAACTATACTTTCGTAAGTTTTTGCTCTACCAATTACGTCATCAGATTTTACAGTTAATATTTCTCGTAAAGTACTTGATGCTCCATATGCTTCAAGTGCCCAAACTTCCATCTCACCAAAACGCTGACCACCAAATTGTGCTTTACCACCAAGAGGTTGTTGCGTAATTAATGAGTAAGGTCCTATAGAACGTGCGTGCATTTTATCATCTACCATGTGTCCTAACTTTAACATGTAAATTACACCTACCGTTGCTGGCTGATCGAAGCGCTCTCCTGTACCACCATCGTACAAATACGTATGACCGTAACGTGGAATTCCAGCCTCGTCTGTTAATGCATTAATCTGATCGATAGTTGCTCCATCAAAAATTGGTGTAGCATATTTTCTATCTAATTTTTGTCCAGCCCATCCAAGAACAGTTTCATAAATCTGACCAATGTTCATACGAGATGGTACACCTAGTGGGTTAAGTACGATATCAACAGGAGTTCCGTCTTCTAAGAATGGCATATCTTCTTGACGAACAATACGTGCTACGATACCTTTGTTACCGTGACGACCTGCCATTTTATCACCAACTTTAAGTTTACGTTTTTTAGCAATGTAAACTTTAGCAAGTTTAATAATTCCTGATGGTAACTCGTCTCCTACAGAAATAGTAAACTTTTCACGACGTAACGCACCTTGTAAATCGTTTTCTTTGATTTTGTAATTGTGAATTAAATCAGCAACTAATTGGTTTGTATGCTCATCGGTAGTCCATTTACCTGAAACTAAATGTGCATAATCATCAACAGCATTTAACATTTTTAAAGTGAATTTTTTACCTTTTGGTAATACTTCTTCACCTAAATCATTAAAAATTCCTTGAGCTGTTTTACCGTTTACAATTGCAAAAAGTTTTTCAACTAAAATCTCTTTTAAATCGTCGAACTTTCTATCGTATTGCGCTTCAAGAGCTAAAATATCATCTTTATCTTGAGCTCTCTTACGCTTATCTTTTACTGCTCTAGCAAATAATTTCTTCTCGATTACTACACCATTTAATGATGGAGAAGCTTTTAAAGATGCATCTTTAACATCACCTGCTTTATCACCAAAAATAGCACGTAATAATTTTTCTTCTGGAGTAGGATCGCTTTCACCTTTTGGAGTAATTTTTCCAATTAAGATGTCGCCAGGTTTAACCTCGGCACCTACGCGAATCATACCGTTTTCATCTAGATCTTTAGTAGCTTCTTCTGAAACGTTAGGGATATCATTAGTTAACTCTTCGTTACCTAATTTAGTATCTCTAACCTCTAAAGAGTACTCATCAATGTGAATAGATGTAAATATATCTTCACGAACAACTTTTTCTGAAATTACAATCGCATCCTCAAAATTATAACCTTTCCAAGGCATAAAGGCTACTTTCATGTTTCTTCCTAAGGCTAATTCACCTTGTTGAGTCGCATAACCTTCACATAAAACTTGACCTTTGGTTACAGTATCACCTTTAACAACAATTGGCTTAAGGTTGATTGACGTACCTTGGTTCGTTTTTCTAAACTTAATTAATGGATACGTTTTAATATCAGAATCGAAGCTTACTTTAGCCTCATCTTCTGTTCGGTCGTATCTAATTTTAATTTCGTTAGCATCAACATATAAAACTTCACCTGTTCCTTCTGCATTTATTAATACTCTAGAATCTTTAGCAACTTGACGCTCAAGACCAGTTCCAACAATTGGAGAATCTACTCTTAATAATGGTACTGCTTGACGCATCATGTTTGATCCCATTAATGCACGGTTTGCATCATCATGTTCTAAGAATGGAATTAATGAAGCCGAGATAGACGAAATTTGGTTTGGTGCTACATCGGTATAATGTAAATCAGTTGGTTCAATTACAGGGAAATCACCTTCCATACGTGCGATTACCTTATCATGTAATATCTTACCATCCTCATCAACATTTACAGTTGCTTGAGCGATTAACTTTTCTTCTTCCTCTTCTGCACTTAAATATGTTGGTGCATTTTTAATATCGACTACACCGTTTTCAACTGGACGATAAGGTGTTTCAATGAATCCCATTGAGTTAACTTTCGCATAAACTGAAAGTGAAGAAATAAGACCAATGTTTGGTCCTTCTGGTGTTTCAATAGGACAAAGTCTTCCGTAATGCGTATAGTGAACATCACGAACCTCGAAACCGGCTCTTTCACGAGAAAGACCACCAGGACCTAATGCTGACAAACGACGTTTGTGAGTGATCTCTGCTAATGGATTCGTTTGGTCCATGAACTGAGATAACTGGTTTGTACCAAAGAATGAATTAATTACAGAAGATAATGTCTTTGCATTAATTAAATCAATTGGAGTAAACACCTCGTTATCACGTACATTCATACGCTCACGAATAGTACGCGCCATACGTGCTAAACCAACTCCAAATTGTTGAGATAATTGCTCACCCACTGTACGTACACGACGGTTAGATAAGTGATCGATATCATCAATCTCTGCTTTAGAGTTAATAAGCTCAATTAAATATTTTATAATAGTTATAATATCTTCTTTGGTAAGTACTTGCTTATCCATTCCAATATCTAACTGTAATTTTTTGTTCATTCTATAACGACCAACTTCTCCAAGTGAATAACGTTGATCTGAGAAGAATAACTTGTCAATTATACCACGAGCCGTTTCCTCATCTGGCGGTTCTGCATTACGTAATTGACGGTATATATGTTCTACAGCCTCTTTTTCGGAGTTTGTAGGATCTTTTTGAAGCGTGTTATGAATAATGGCATAATCACCTTGTTCATTAGATTCTTTATGAAGTAGAATCGTTTTAACATCAGCTTCAATAATTTCTTCAATATTATCTTTATCTAAAATAGTATCACGATCAAGTACAATTTCGTTACGCTCGATTGATACTACTTCACCTGTATCTTCATCTACAAAATCTTCATGCCATGTATTAAGTACACGTGCAGCTAATTTGCGACCTAAATATTTTTTAAGACCTGTTTTAGATACTTTAGCTTCTTCAGCTAAATCAAAAATTTCCAAAATATCTTTATCACGCTCAAAACCAATAGCACGGAAAAGCGTAGTAACAGGTAATTTTTTCTTTCTATCGATATAAGCATACATTACTTGGTTTATATCGGTAGCGAATTCTATCCATGATCCTTTAAAAGGAATAACTCTAGCTGAATATAATTTAGTACCATTAGCATGGAATGACTGCCCGAAGAATACCCCTGGCGAACGGTGTAATTGCGATACAACAACACGCTCTGCACCATTAATAACAAAGGTACCACTAGGTGTCATGTAAGGAATGGTTCCTAAATAAACATCTTGAACAATGGTTTCGAAATCTTCATGTTCCGGATCGGTACAGTATAATTTTAACCTAGCTTTTAGCGGCACGCTATAAGTAAGTCCTCTTTCTATACACTCTTCGATAGTATACCTGGGCGGATCTACGAAGTAATCTAAAAACTCTAATACAAATTGATTACGCGAATCTGTAATTGGAAAGTTTTCCATGAAGGTATTATAAAGACCTTCATCTCCTCGCTCCTCAGACTTAGTTTCTAGTTGGAAAAAATCTTGAAACGACTTAATTTGAATATCCAAAAAATCTGGATATTCCGTTCTATTAACAATAGAGGAGAAATTTAATCTTTCAGCTTGTGTTGACAACATCAATGGACGGAATTTTGATTAAAAAAATAATTAAAGTGTTCTTTAAACACTTGAAAAAACGGCACATTACAGTACCAAAAAATATATTTTATTTGCTATACTTTTATATACGCAAAATGGTCTAGGTGATATCCCGCCCTTCAGCGGGATAAACCTAAACCTTTGTTTTTAAGAGTAGTTAAGCTTATTTAAGCTCAACCTCTGCTCCTGCTTCTTCTAAAGAAGATTTTAAAGCTTCTGCTTCATCCTTAGCAACACCTTCTTTTATTGGAGATGGAGCATCGTCAACTAATCCTTTAGCTTCTTTTAATCCTAAACCAGTTAATTCCTTAACTAATTTTACAACAGCTAATTTAGAACCACCTGCCGCTTTTAAGATTACATCAAATTCAGTTTTTTCTTCAGCAGCGTCACCACCACCTGCAGCAGGACCAGCAACAGCAACTGCAGCAGCAGCAGCAGGCTCAATACCATACTCATCTTTTAATATAGTAGCTAACTCGTTTACTTCTTTAACTGTTAAGTTAACTAATTGTTCTGCGAAATCTTTTAAATCTGCCATTTTTCTATCGTTTTAATAGTGTTTTTAATAATATAATTGTAATAAAGTGCGTACTCGCTAATACTATCCTTCTTTCTCAGATAGTGTTTTAATAATACCTGCAATTTTCCCGCCGCTTGACTTAAGTGCTGAAACAACGTTTTTAGCAGGCGATTGTAATAATCCTACAATCTCTCCTAATAATTCGTCTTTAGACTTAATATCAACTAATGCGTCTAACTGCTCATCGCCAATATAAATTGCTTCTTCAATAAAAGCTCCTTTTAATAAAGGTTTCTCTGCTTTCTTACGGAAGTTTTTAATTAATTTTGCTGGCGCGTTACCTGCTTCGGCATACATCACAGATGTATTTCCTTTTAATACTGATGGTAAGTCTCCAAATTCTTTATCTGAAGCCTCCATTGCTTTAGCAAGTAAGGTATTTTTAACAACTGCCATTTTTACGTTTGCCTTAAAAGCCGCACGACGTAAATCTGATGTTGCTCCTGCGTTTAACCCAGAAATATCAGCTAAATAGATATTTGCATTATTGGCTAATTCTGCAGTTAACTCCTCAATAACTTGTGATTTTTCTTCTCTTGTCATAATAAAAGTTTTAACTTAATTAACCAATTTTAGGATCAACAGCAATACTAGGACTCATTGTAGAAGAAATAAAAATACTCTTTACGTAAGTACCTTTTGCAGTTGTTGGTTTTAATTTTATTAATGTTTGTAATAATTCATTTGCATTTCCTGCAATTTTATCAGCACTAAATGATGCCTTTCCAATAGCCGCGTGTACAATACCCGTTTTATCAACTTTAAAATCGATTTTACCAGCTTTTACTTCGCTTACTGCTTTTGAAATATCCATGGTTACTGTACCTGTTTTAGGGTTAGGCATTAAACCACGAGGACCTAATACACGTCCTAAAGGACCTAATTTACCCATAACACTTGGCATAGTAATAATCACATCTACATCGGTCCAGCCCCCTTTAATTTTATCAAGGTACTCATCTAAACCAACATAATCTGCCCCAGCTTCTTTAGCTTCTGCTTCTTTATCTGGGGTTACTAATGCTAATACTTTCATGTCTTTACCAGTACCGTGAGGTAACGAAACCACACCACGCACCATTTGATTTGCTTTACGCGGATCTACTCCTAAACGCACTGCGATATCTACTGATGCATCAAATTTTGTATTGGTAACTTCTTTAACTAAGGCCGATGCTTCGTTTAACGAATACACTCTACCTTTTTCAATTTTCGCTAAAGCTTCTTTTTGCTTTCTTGTTAATCTTGCCATTTTGTAATGTCTTTAATAGATTAAGATGGAAACTGACCAGTTACAGTTATTCCCATTGATCTTGCTGTACCAGCTACCATACGCATTGCAGATTCAATTTCGAATGCATTTAAATCTTGCATTTTATCTTCTGCAATAGCTTTAACTTGGTCCCAAGATACTTTAGCTACTTTTTTTCGGTTAGGTTCACCAGAACCTTTTTTCACCTTGGCCGCTTCTAATAATTGTACTGCAGCTGGAGGAGTTTTAATAACGAAGTCGAAAGACTTGTCTTTATAAACAGAGATAACAACAGGTAATACTTTACCAGCTTTATCTTGAGTTCTAGCATTAAATTGCTTACAGAACTCCATAATGTTAACTCCAGCAGCACCTAAAGCGGGTCCAACCGGTGGCGACGGATTCGCAGCACCTCCCCGAACTTGTAACTTAACTACTTTACCTAATTCTTTTGCCATTTTTAATAATTTAGTTTGATACGTTTTTAATTGGAAGCAAAAAACGAATCATTTTATATAGTGTAACAATTATTATACTTTTTCTACCTGCATATAACTTAATTCTAACGGTGTTTTTCTTCCAAAAATCTTCACCATTACTTCAAGCTTACGCTTTTCTTCGTTAATGTTTTCAATGGTACCATCAAATCCATTAAAAGGACCATCAATAACTTTCACAGTTTCGCCTTTTGTATAAGGAATGGCAACATTAGCTGTTTCCTCTACAGCAAGTTCATCAACCTTACCTAACATCCTATTCACTTCAGATTGTCTTAACGGCACAGGATCTCCTCCTTTTGTCTCACCTAAGAAACCAATTACATTTGTTACCGAACGAATGATGTGTGGTACTTCGCCCGTTAAATTAACTTGTACCATAATATACCCTGGAAAAAATACTTTCTCTTTATGTATTTTTTTTCCATTGCGAATTTGAACAACACGTTCTGTAGGAACCAAAACTTGATCTACATAATCCTGCATTCCTAATCGTGCTATCTCGTTCTCTATGTATGTTTTTATTTTGTTCTCTTGCCCACTAACTGCACGAACTACATACCATTTTTTCTCACTTACTTCAGACATAATCTTTTTCTTTAACTTTTAAATGTTAACCAATCCATTGAAAGTAAGCCGTAATAACTTTACTAAAAACTGTATCGACACCCCAAATAGCAAGTGAAAATATAATAGAAAACACAGCCACTAAAACCGTTAAACTTTGTGCTTCTGCCCAACTTGGCCACGTCACATTATTTTTAAGTTCTGCAAATGATTCCTTTATATAATTTACAATTCCCATATTGTTATTTTTTTAATAAAACAAGACGAATTAAAAACCCACTTGTTAAACCCATTTTTATTGCACGGGAGGAGAGACTCGAACTCCCGACACCTGGTTTTGGAGACCAGTGCTCTACCAACTGAGCTACACCCGTATTTATACTTAAAGGTATTCCGACGAACGGAACACCCTTAGTATAAAATTTATATTATTCTAATTAATCTAGAATTTCAGTTACCTGACCAGCACCTACTGTTCTACCACCTTCACGAATTGCGAAACGTAAACCAACGTTCATTGCAATTGGTTGAATTAATTCAACAGTAATAGTTAAGTTATCACCAGGCATTACCATTTCAACTCCATCAGGTAAAGCAATATTACCAGTTACGTCAGTTGTACGTACGTAGAACTGTGGACGGTAGTTGTTATGGAATGGAGTGTGACGTCCACCTTCTTCTTTTTTAAGGATATAAACCTCAGCTTTAAAGTTTTTGTGTGGAGTTACAGATCCAGGCTTAGTAATTACCATACCTCTAGAGATTTGAGTTTTCTCAATACCTCTTAATAAGATACCAGCATTATCACCAGCTTCACCTCTATCTAATATTTGACGGAACATTTCGATACCTGTGATAGTAGAAGTTAATTTCTCTGCACCCATACCAATAATTTCTACAGGATCACCTGTGTTAGCTACACCAGTTTCAATACGACCAGTTGCAACAGTACCACGACCAGTAATAGAGAATACGTCTTCGATAGGCATTAAGAAAGGCTTATCCATATCACGTACTGGCTCTTCGATCCAATCGTCACAAGCTTGCATTAATTCTAATACTGTATCAACCCACTTTTGCTCTCCGTTAAGCGCACCTAAAGCAGAACCAGAAATTACAGGTCCGTTATCACCGTCGTACTCATAGAAGTTTAATAAATCTCTAACTTCCATATCTACTAACTCTAATAACTCCTCATCATCAACCATATCTACTTTGTTTAAGAAAACAACGATACGAGGAATACCTACTTGACGACCTAATAAGATGTGCTCGCGAGTTTGTGGCATAGGACCATCAGTAGCAGCAACAACTAAAATAGCTCCATCCATCTGAGCAGCACCAGTTACCATGTTTTTTACGTAATCGGCGTGACCAGGACAATCTACGTGCGCGTAGTGACGATTTGCTGTTTGATACTCAACGTGAGACGTATTAATTGTAATACCTCTTTCTTTTTCTTCTGGAGCG
Source organism: Neotamlana sargassicola (assembly GCF_020523965.1). Taxonomy (GTDB): domain Bacteria; phylum Bacteroidota; class Bacteroidia; order Flavobacteriales; family Flavobacteriaceae; genus Neotamlana; species Neotamlana sargassicola. The sequence continues at coordinate 19,576 of NZ_JAJAPX010000004.1, forward strand.
TTATCAATTTGATCGAAATCTCTCGCTTCTGATAAACCTGCATCAGCTAATACTTTAGTAATAGCAGCAGTTAAAGTTGTTTTACCGTGATCTACGTGTCCAATTGTACCAATATTTAAGTGTGGTTTTGAACGATCGAAAGTTGCCTTTGCCATGTTTTTAAATAAATTTAATCTTAGTTATATAATAATATTAGTGTAATCTAATAATTTTTTATTCTATTTTTTAGAGCCAATGACGGGATTTGAACCCGTGACCTCTTCCTTACCAAGGAAACGCTCTACCCCTGAGCTACACCGGCAATTTTTGTTTAAAGTTTCTAGTTTAAAGTTTAAAGTTTTTCAAACATTACACTTTACCCAAAACCGATAACTCTTTTGAGCGGGAGACCGGGTTCGAACCGGCGACATTCAGCTTGGAAGGCTGACGCTCTACCAACTGAGCTACTCCCGCGTTTTGCAAACTTCAAAAACCAACTATTAAAAACAACAATTGACCTTTATTTGAAATTTAATACGCTTAATGCATTTGTGGGGAGAGCAGGATTCGAACCTGCGAAGACATAGTCAGCAGATTTACAGTCTGCCCTCGTTGGCCGCTTGAGTATCTCCCCAATGGTATTCAATATTTTAAAGACCTTCCTCGAAAATTCGAGCCTTATTATTTAAGGTTTTTTGAGCCGATGGAGGGACTCGAACCCACGACCTGCTGATTACAAATCAGCTGCTCTAGCCAGCTGAGCTACATCGGCGTTTTTTATACTTTTTCCCATATAAAAAAAGCCCGTTATTTCTAACGGACTGCAAATGTAGAGATTTATTTTTGTATTCAAAACATTTTTTAAAAAATTTTACTATAAATATGCTCTTAATTTTTCTTTTCGCTTTTTTAACTGTCTCTCTAACGACGCAATTGCTGTATCTGCACCTTCTTCGAAGGTTTTACATTGCTTTTTCACCACAAGACTATCACCTGGAACACTTACTCTGGCTTCAAATATTTTATTGGCTTTTTCACTGGTGTTTTCAACTTTTAAAAAAACATCAGACTTAATGACCTTGTCATAAAATAAATCTAATTTATCCATTCGTTTTTGAATAAATTGAATTAATTTTTGATCTGCATTAAAATTTACGGATTGCGTGTTTACTTTCATGTTAAACAAAAGGTTTAGTTAGACAATAATTTAATACTATTTTTTACTTCTAGGATGCGCTTTAACATGCACTTTTTTTAATTCAGCTATACTATTATGGGTATAAACTTGCGTAGCAGCTAAACTGGAATGTCCTAAAAGTTCTTTAACAGCATTTAAGTTCGCACCTTGATTTAATAAATGCGTTGCAAAAGAGTGCCTAAGTATATGCGGACTCTTTTTTACTTTTGTAGATGCTTTACTAAAATAGTCATTTATTATTCTGTAAACAAGTGTTTCGTATATTTTAACTCCTTTCTTTGTTAAAAACAACTTATTTTTATCGACTAAAATTTGTAGCTCGCTTCTTGCTTTAAGGTACTCCTTAGCTGTTTGTATTACTGTATTTAATAACGGAATAATGCGCTCCTTATTTCGTTTACCCAAAACCTTTAACGTTTTATTATGTAAATCGATGCTCGATATGTTTAATTGAACGAGCTCTATACGGCGTATACCTGTTGAATAGAATAATTCAATTATAAATTTGTCGCGCAAACTTTCAAAATCATTTTCTGTATTAAAAAGGTTTAATACTTGGCTTACCTCAATTTCTGAAAATGGAATTTGTACTTTCTTACTTGTTTTTAAAGCTTTATGCTTTGCTAAAGGGTTTATTTGAATGGCTTCGATTTTTAATAGAAACTTATAATACGAATTTAAAGCAGACACTTTGCGATTTACGCTACGATTGCTTAAACCAGCTTCGACCAAGGAAACTATCCAGCTTCTTATTTGCTGATAATTTATTGTGTTAATGGAATCTATTTTGTATTCCAGCTGCACAAATTCCGCGAAAGCGTTAATATCATTTATATATGCTTTTACAGTTAATGCTGAATAATTTTTTTCGAGCAACAAATAATCTGAAAAGGATTTAGTGGACAAATTGGGATCGTTTTAAATTTGAATTTCTTAAAAATACGAATCTTTACATAAATATGGAGCAAAAAAAATCCCACTTGATATAAAGTGAGATTTTAAATTATTTAGAATAAAGTAATTAAACTTCTTCTGCGTCTCTAAGCGTTTGAATGTATTGCGCTTTTTGAACTTGCGCTCTACGGGCTACAGATGGCTTGGTAAACTGCTTACGAGTTTGTAACGCACGTTTAGTTCCTGTTCTATCAAACTTACGCTTGTAACGCTTTAAAGCTCTATCTATATTTTCTCCTTCTTTTATTGGTATAATTAACATAGCTTTTAACCTCCTCTCTTTTTCAGATTTTGTGGGTGCAAATATAAAAACTAATTTAAAATTTACAATTTAATTTACAATTTTTATTAAATAACTGTTTATTAGCCCTTAAACTTTGTTTTTATTGCATTTAAAACAGCATTGTTCCCTTGTGCTATAGCATGATCTAAAGGCGTTTTACCTTCACTGTCTTTAATGGTTATATCTGCATTTGCATTTAAAAGCAAATTAGCTAATTCACCCGAACCAAAAGTAGCTACAAAAGTTAAAGCTGTTGCTTTGTTATAATTTTGCGCATTTACATTAGCACCAGAATCTATTAAAAGTTTTGCTTCTTTTACAAATCCTTTAAATGCAGCTCCCATAAGTGCCGTGTTACCGCTGTTATCTTTAGCATTTACATTTGCTCCTTGCGCTATTAAATATTGAGATACTTTGGTTTGATTATTATATACAGCTATTATTAACGGCGTAAAACCCATGAGGTTTGACTGATTAACAAGACTTTTATCTTTTAACACCATGGTTTTAATAGTAGTCAAATCTCCGTTTCTTACTAGCGAAAAAAAATCGGTTTGTGCGCTTAACGTTTTAAATAGCAAACATGTTATAATTAAAATAATTTTCGTTTTCATAGCAATTCTTATTTTATTAATTTTTGTTTTATGATGCTGAAAGATACTTTTTGGCTTCAATAAATTTATAAGGTTTATCATTTTTCAACCTTCTATTATTATAATTACTAACCCAGGTTGTATAACTTTTCACCTCTTGATTAATAATATTCTTTACAAAAGGAATAGCGTTATTTTGCATACCATTAACCTTATTTACTTCCTTTGAGATATCTTCTATATTATAAATAGGGTTTACAACTCCTAAACTATCACTCACATTAAAAGGCACTGCTAAATCTAAATAAATACGTTTTGTTTGATTCAATTTAGTATTGCACACAATGTCCTTTCTATTACTTACTGCTGAAATTATAGCATTAAAATCTTCTAAATTATTATTTTCAACATCATCCCAGTTAACAATATTTAGTTGATGTTTTTTAGCAATTTCTTGAGCTTTTATATGCGTTCTGTTAGAGATATAAACATTGGAGAACTGTATTTTTTTAAGATATTTTAAAATATCTTGAATCATATCTCCTGCTCCAATTAATAGTACTTTTCCGTTTTCAATATTATTTGCATTAAAATAATCTTTAACCAATTTTAAAGTTACATATGAAGTAGATGTACTTCCTGTAAAATACAGTGTTTCTTTGGTTATACGTTTATGGCTTTTAAATACAGCCTGAAAAGCTCTTTCTAGCAAAGTACCTTGCCTATTTTGTGCTACTGCTTCTTTATATGCAATACGAATTTGAGTAATAATTTGTTTATCACCAATAATTGATGACTTTAAACCACTTGCAACTGTTGCCAAATATTTAACCGTAGCAGCTGTAGTGTGATGAAGTGTAAACAACGACTTGTTTAAAGCTTTATTATGTAATGTTTGGGCAAAATTTACTAAAACATCTTTTATAATTTCTGGAGCTCCATTACTGGTTTCAACATACAACTCCATTCTATTACAAGTACTTAAAATCGCTATGCCTTCCACATTAATTTTTAACCTTAAAGCAGTAATTAGCCTTTCTTTTTCAGAAGATGTAAACGCATAAAACGCTCTTTCTGAAGCTTTACTTGTTTCGTGTGTTATGCCTATGTACAATAATTTTCTCATCATCATTTTAAACCTCATTTAAAAATTCTGCGAAACTATAAGCTTCGCAGAATAATAATCAACTCAACTTTTAGTGTTTACCACCCATAAAATCGCTCCTTGAAAAACCAAGTGCTTTTGCTAAACTCATTCCATAATTTCTATCTGCTTTATAGAAATAAGTAATCATGGTTTTTTGTGTATTTTTATCTTTTACCTTAGCTAAATCTCCAGCCAGATTACTTATTAAGTTTTCTTGCTCTTGCTTTGATAATGATCTGTAAAAATCTCCAGCCTGACTAAAATCGTTAGTCTTTGTAATTTTTTGCTGAGTAATTGTTACATTGTTTAAAGTTTCTTGAACATATTTATATTTCTCGGTATCTGAAACAGCTGTTCTAGAACTTGGTTGATAGTTTACATCTGGGTTATCAAACTCATCGTTTCTTGAGCTTGAAAAACTATCAGAATTATAGTTAACCACTTTTTGTTTTGGCTTATTCACTTCAATTTGCTGAAAGTTTGGACCTAAACGGTGTCTTTGCGTATCGAAATAAGAAAATAATCGCCCCTGTAATAATTTATCTTCTGAAGCTTGTACGCCTGGAATTAATGAACCAGGAGCAAATGCGATAGACTCTACCTCTTGAAAATAATTAACAGGATTTCTATTTAACGTCATCGTTCCAATTTTAATGCGCTCAATTTTATCAGCTGGCCAATCTTTAGTGGCATCTAACGGGAAGAAATCGAAATTATGTAAATCTTCTGGTTTAATTAGTTGCACATACAAATCCCATTGTGGGTAATTTTTACTATCAATAGCATTACGTAAACTAACTGTGGCGTGTTGCCAATCTTTACCTTGTTGTACTTCAGCTTCAGCTGCTGTTAAATTTTTCTCACCTTGTTTAGATTCCCAATGGTATTTCACATAAGTTACCTCACCTTTAGCATTAATCCATTTATAACCATGAACGCTACTACCATTCATGAATTGATAACCTGCTGGAATTCCGTAATCTGAATATAACAATGTTAAAGTATGTGTAGCTTCTGGTAAATGCGAAAAGAAATCGAACACCCTGTTAGGATCCTGCTTGTTAGTAACAGGAGATGGCTTAAAAGCATGAACCATATCTGGAAACTTTATAGCATCGCGAATAAAAAAAGTTGGAAAATTATTACCTACAATATCGTAATTACCTTGCTCTGTGTAAAACTTTACCGCAAAACCTCTTGGATCTCTGGCGGTTTCTGGAGAACCTTTTCCATGTACAACAGTGGAAAATCGTACAACGACTTCCGTTGATTTCCCGATTTGTTGAAAAGGAGCTGCCATTGTATACTTAGACATATCTGCAGAAGCTTCAAAAACTCCAAACGCACCTGCTCCTCTTGCATGCACAACGCGTTCTGGAATACGTTCTCTATCAAATGCTGCTAATTTTTCTATTAGATGAATATCTTCCAATAAAACGGGACCGTACTCACCAACGGTTTTTGAGTTTTGGTTATCGCCAACGGGCGCCCCGAAGTTAGTTGTCATTTCTTGTGCCATAACAATAGATGACATAAGAATTGTTAAAAAGGTAATACTAATGTTTTTCATGTTTAAATTATTTTTTGGCAAATTAAAGCAGAGCTACTATATTTATCAAATAGATATTTAAACAACTAATATTTATAATATAAATAATGACGATTCAGCAATTAAAATATATAGTGGCATTAGATAATTTTAGAAATTTTGTAAAAGCTTCTGAGAGTTGCAACGTAGCACAACCTACATTAACCCTACAAGTAAAAAAATTAGAAGACCAGATAGGATTAATTTTATTTGATAGAACTAGTCAACCTTTAAAACCAACACCTTTAGGTAAAGACTTTATAAAAAAATCTAGAGACATTTTGGTTTTAATTGATGAATTAAAAGGCACTGTTAATGATGAAAAAACAAATATGAACGGCACCTTCAGTATTGGCATAATACCGACACTTGCCCCCTACTTGTTACCCTTATTTATAAAAGAATTTTTAGAAAAACACACACAAACAAAACTCAAAATACTAGAATTACACAGTGAAGACATTATAGAAAAATTAGAAAAACAACAATTAGACATTGGTATATTAGCGACACCTTTAAACGAAAAAAATATTATTGAAACCCCATTATTTTACGAACCCTTTTTAGTTTATACCGATAATATAAAATCTATAACAAAAGGAAAAAACAAAATAAGTAGCGAAGACTTAAAACCAGAAGGTTTATGGCTTTTAGCAAAAGGACATTGTTTTAGAGACCAAATGCTAAAATTATGCGAACTAAAAAGAGTAGAGTTTGAACGCAATATTTTAATGGAAGGCGGCTCTATTGAAACATTAAAACCACTAATAAATAAAATTTCTGGTTATACTCTAATTCCTGAGTTATCTTACAATGAAGCTACTGATAAAAAACATATTGTTAGATTTGAATCTCCAGAACCCGTTCGAGAAATTAGCATTGTAACACACAAAAACTTTACAAAAGAAGCCTTAATTACCGCTTTAAGAAAATCAATTTTAAAACACACACCAGAAGCCTTTAAAAAGAATTCTAGGTTTGTTAAAATAAATTGGCGTTAAAAACAACTTAAATTTAAGTTGCTGGTTTGTATGATTTATTATCTATGATAATTTTTGATAATATTTCTCGAAGTATTTCTGATGTACCACCACCAATTGGACCTAACCTACTATCGCGAAGTAGTCTTGCCATTGGGTATTCTTCCATGTAACCATAACCACCTAAAAACTGTAAACATTCGTACATAACCTCGTCGGCCATTTTTGTAGATTTTAATTTAGACATAGTAGCTTCTTTAACCGCATATTCTCCTTTGTTTAATTGGTTAGCTACAGCATAATTAAAAGTTTTACAGAATTCCATTTCGGTGTACAAATCAGCAATTTTATGTCTTAAGGCTTGAAACTGATTGATTGATTTACCAAATGCCTTACGCTCCTTCATATACTCCAAAGCATATTCAAGTGCAAATTCTGCTCTTGCATGGGCATTAATCCCCATAATTAAACGCTCTGATGCAAAATGTTGCATAATATAAGAGAAGCCTTTGTTTTCTTCTCCCATTAAATTTTCAACAGGTATTTTAACATTATCGAAGGCTATTTCGCCTGTGTCTGATGCTCTCCACCCCAACTTATCTAGCTTTGTTGCAGAAACACCAGGAGTTTCTCTATCTATAAGAAATATACTTATGCCCTTATTTCCTAATTCTGGTGTGGTTTTAGCAGCAACAATTAAGTAATCGCTATAAACACCATTAGTAATAAATGTTTTAGAACCATTAATAACATATACATTACCGTCTTTTACTGCAGTGGTTCGCATTCCTGCCACATCACTTCCACCAAAAGGTTCAGTAATACAAAGACATCCTATTTTTTCACCAGCAATACTTGCCGATAAATATTTTTCTTTAATGGTTTCGCTAGCTTCTGCATTTAAATGCGTCATGGCCAAATACACATGAGCCCAAACTGCTGCTGCAAAACCGCCTGAATTTATTTTTTGAAGTTCTTCAAGTAAAATAACTGTGTAAAAAAAATCTAAACCTAAACCTCCATAAGTTTCTGGGTAATTTATCCCTAAAAAACCCATTTCACCTAACTTGGTCCAGATAGACTTATCTATTACACCTGATTTTTCCCAATTATTAATATTCGGTACAACTTCTTTTTGTAAAAAGTCTTTTAAACTTTGTCTAAAAAGGTTGTGTTCTTCAGTGAAGTATATGTTATTCATTTAAATAATTTTCGGTTTGCAAATATAATTCAATTATCTCAAATTTATTTACAGGAAAACCATTTACTTTTTTTAGATCTTGGATGGATTTAAAACCATTAAGAGCATTTCTATACGCTATTATTTCGTTTGCTAAATCGTAATCGATATGCTGAACGGTTACAAAATCGTTTACGGTAGCGGTATTGACATTTATTTTTTTAACCACTCGAGGTGTTTTAACCGTGAACTTTTTGGTAATATTTTTTATTACTTCAGGCTTCAGCCCATACACATCGCTTAGTTGTATATCTGCAATAAAACCGCCTGGAAATTTATTTCTAAACCTAACTATTCGTTTCGCGTAAACTTCTCCAACACCAAAAACTGTTTGTAATTGTTGTGCTGTTGCTTTATTTAAATCTTGCTTTTCTTCTTTATTTTTGTTGAAGCGTAATTTGCTACTTGGTTGTGTGTCTTTATTTATCCAATCTGGGAATTTAAAATAAGGTGATATTTGGTTTAGAAGAGAATCTGATACTTGTGTTACTTCTTGGAATTGTTTAGCCGTATTAATCCATTTACCTTGTTTTCTAAAAGCCAATAATCTATCAATTTCTTCATTAATCATTCCTAAATTAGAGCCTTTAAAATCTGAAATATAATTAGGATTAAAAGGGTATATTTTAGGTTTACTTAACTCTAATTTTATTTTTTTAATAGAATCGTATTCTTTTTGAAAAGCTAGATACTGCTCTGAATTTATTGGTTCACTTTCGGCAGAAAAATCAATAAAAAAATAAGCACATTGTAATCCTAAAATTAATGCCAATAAAAGCAAAATCCCATTTCGTTGTTGTTTAGTAAACTTGAAATGGGATAGCATTAGAGTTGAGTTAGTTAAAGTTTAATCTTCAATAGCATCTACTTTTAGCTTAATAGCATCAAGATAGCGATTTAATTGTTTTTTAACCACTGGAAATAATAGGAATAAACCAACCATGTTAGGGAAAATCATAGCGAAAATCATCGCATCGGAGAACGACCAAATTGACCCCATACTGGCTGCTGCACCAATTACAACAAAGGTTAAGAATAATATTTTATAAACTAAATCGGCAACTTTACCTCTACCGAATAAAAATTTCCATGATTGTAATCCGTAGTATGACCAAGATATCATTGTTGACACGGCAAATAATACCACGGCAATAGTTAAAAATATATTTGAATAAGGAATATATTGCGCAAATGCTTTAGATGTAATTCCAGCCCCCTCAAAAGCTTCACCGTCAATGTAAACAACTCCAGAACCGTCTCCTCCGTATTCAAAGAAACCTCCAAAGTTAAAAATAACAATAACTAAAGCTGTCATAGTACAAATTACAACAGTATCAATAAATGGCTCTAATAAAGCTACAAGTCCTTCTGAAGCAGAATATTTTGTTCTTACCGCAGAGTGCGCTATTGATGCCGAACCAGCTCCAGCCTCGTTTGAAAATGCGGCACGTTTAAACCCTACTAACAGCACACCTATAATAGAACCTACGCCAAATGCTGTAGGGTTAAATGCTTCTGTTACAATTAATCCTATAGCATCATCAATTAACGAGAAATTACTAAATATTATATATATACACGCCAGTATGTACATTAAAGCCATAAAAGGCACAACCTTTTCTGTTACCGATGCTATACGCTTAATACCTCCAATTATTATAATACCAACTAATATAGCTAATACTAATCCTACAATTGCACCTGCAGCAGTACTTTGCCAGTTAAAAAGCTCTTTAATTACTATAGTTGCTTGGTTAGATTGTGCTGCGTTACCACCACCAAATGAACCTCCAATACAGAATACAGCAAAAACACCTGCTGCAATTTTTCCTAAAGTTTTAAATCCTTTCGATTTTAATCCTTTACTTATGTAATACATTGGACCACCATAAACAGTACCATCTTCCCCTACATCGCGATATTGAACACCTAATGTACATTCTACAAACTTAGTAGACATACCTAAAAGACCACAAATAATCATCCAAAAGGTTGCTCCAGGACCACCTAAAGCAATAGCTAAAGCGACGCCCGCAATGTTACCATTACCAACTGTACCTGAAACCGCCGTTGCTAAAGCTTGAAAATGCGATACTTCCCCTTCGGAACTTTCGTCTCGTATAGTATCAACAATATCGCCATCTACAGCTAAATCGTCTTCTACGCTTACTAAATGTTCTTCTATATCTACATTAGTTAAATCTTGACCTTGGGCAATCCCATCTTCACCATAAAGTTCTTGAGCTCCGTGTTTTTCTATATCTTCATATTTACCTCGAACAGTGTTTATTGCTGTCCAGAAATAACGAATATTTGGGAAACCAAAGTAAATAGTGAAAAACAAAGCACTACCTACTAAAAGTAATAATACAAATGGAATTGTAAATTCTTCTCCTTTATAAACAGGAAAAAACACAACACTGGTAAAAAAATCTGCAACCGGTGCAAAGGCTTGATCTATTTTTTGATCTAGCCCAACCTCTTCTTCTTGTGCAAATGTTAATATTGGTAAAATTATAGAAAGTGTTGTTAGAAGATATTTCTTCATAATATGAGAATAAGTTAGTTATTATTTAGAGAATAATTAGTTATTGCTGGCAAGATGCTAAAAAAAAATGGCATTTTAAAACATTGGTTGTTAAAAATGCAATTTTACTAGTCTATATTAAATTCTGAATTAAGCGCATTTATTTGTTCAGGACGGCCTAAAACTATAATTTTAGAATGCGGTTCTAATTTTAAATCTGCTTCAGGGTTTACAATATATTCACCGCTAGCGTCCTTATAACCAATTACATTACAGCCTGTTTTTTTACGTAAATCTAAATCTTTTAAAGTCTTTGCTAAATTGGTATTATAAAGTTTCTCTACTGCAACTTCTTCTATATTAATATTCGATTTACCTACAATTGATAAATTATCGATAAATTCCATTAAACCTGGAACAACTACCAGAGAAGCCATATGGTCGCCACCTATTTTATCTGGCAAAATTACATTATTGGCTCCTGCAAACTTTAGCTTATCGTACGATGATTCTTGAGATGCTCTACTTATAATATTTATTTTAGAATTTAGCTGTCTTGCCGATAAAACTACAAATAAATTATCGGCGTCGTTTGGCAAAGCCGAAATAAAGCATGATGCTCGATTTACCCCAGATTGTTGTAAAACTTCATCTTCATTTGCATTTCCTATTACATATGGCACACCATCTAACTGTAAACGCTCTTCTAATTCCTTATTTTTTTCAATAACTACAAACTCACGATTGTAAGCCCTCAATTTGTTTGCGGCTTGTTTGCCATTGCGCCCATAACCACAAATAACAACGTGATTTTTAAAACCATCAATCTTTTTTTGCATCTTTTTATGTTTTAATTCTTCAATATCGTTCTTACTTAAAATATATTCAGTAATAATAGATAGTGCATAACCTACAATTATTACGCTAGCCAAAATTAAAAATATGGTAAAAATTTTAGCTTCTTTATCAAGCGGAACAACTTCACCAAAACCCACAGTTGTCATGGTAATTACGGTCATGTAAACCGCATCTACCCAGGAATAACCAGAAATAAAACGATATCCGGCAACACCAATAAGCAAAATAACTACTAGCAAAAGTACTGCAGTGTATATTTTGGTTCTAAAAAACTTTATTAATGGATTCATATAAAACTACAAATCGAAAACCGAAGATCTTTTAGTATAAACTAAATCCTTTATTTTCATCCAAAAGGCTAAAAACAAATATAATGCGAAACCAAAACCAACTGTTACAAAAGTTAAATACATAAAAGTTGTACGCACCACTTTAGCCCGAATACCTAACCTATCGGCAATACGTTGACACACATAATAACCATGCTTTTGAAAAAAATATACTGGTTTGTAAAATACATTCATACCGCAATTTAGTGTTAAGTTTTATTGTTTAAAAGTTTATTGTTTAAAAACACATTTCCAACGGCACATTTTAAGCACAAATTAGTATTACAGTAATTTGTTTTTAAATGAATTAATGCTTGAGAATCTAAAGCTGAATTCGACACCGATTTTAAACTATTAAATTTGGATATAATACTGTTATTTTCGGATTTTATTGAAGTTACCAAACTTAATATTTCATCCTGAATATTAACACCCAAATGTTTTGCGTAACAAAACTTTAATGGAATTATAGTATTGATTAACAATAAATCTATGAACGATTTTGATATGCTTTTGGTTGAAGGTTTTGATTCTTTTTGAAAAGTATAATGAGTCTTCCAGAAACCAGAGGTTTCTACTTTAAACAATTTATAAAACCCATCAATAGATTTAATTTCTATAATTTTTGAAAACAAATTTTGATGTAAAAAACACAAATTCGCAAATTGTGACAACCGAATGGTTGGAAAGTTTGAAGGCCGCAATCTAAAAAACTGAATAGGTAAAACCCCCACATTATTCAGTTTAAATTTGGTTTTAATTAAACTATATTCGTTTACAAGCTTTAAAAAGTAAGGTTCTTGCACATCGGCATCTAACAAACCTGCTTGTCCAAATAACAGAGCTTCTAAAGTTTCTACGTTGTTTTGCAATTTTCTTACAACAGCAAAATCTAAACTGTTTGCTAAACTAAAAAAGGCTTCACCATTCACTTTTAAACCAAAGTTTTTTAGAAGCATTTTAAACAAAACAGCTTCCCAGTCGTTTTTTGATTGAGTTAATAACTCATCAATTACACCTGCCTTTTGTTCTAAACGCTCAAAATACAAACGTTCTTTCCAGTTGGCTAGTACAAACTCGTTTACACTACTAAATTCATTTTCACAATTAATCCATTTATTTTGTCCGTTAAAAAGGGCGCTGTAACTTTTAATTAAAGCATCATCTACAAAATCCTTTATTTGTAAGGTTGCTATCGGCGAATTATCTTCTCTAAACACCTCAGTATCATGCTCCCAAACTACATGCAAAATAACGTTATTGTAAGCATTATCTATTTCATGATTATGCAAAAACCAATCGGAAGATTTTACATGAATTTCCACATTACCTGCCCAAAGTTGGTCGCCAATAATTAATTGGGCATTAAAAAAATCTGGCCCCGAATTAAAATTATGTGTGCCTACATTTTTTATAACAACCGTTTCACCCAGTACCGTTTTTAAATGCGTGATATGTATCTTTTTATGTTTCCATAAATAATGTAGAAAATCTTCTTGCATTCAACTAATTTAATTAATTTGAAGTAAGAAATTTAATAAATTTGAAAAAAATGTCCCCTTTTTAAATCTGGCAAACGTCATTGAGATATAAACTTTTAATAAATTTAATTATGAAACAATTTATGATGATTTTCACTGGAGCCGATTACACCGATTTAGGCTTATCGCCAGAAGAATTACAAACTCGCATGCAAAAATGGTTTGCTTGGGGAAACAAAATGGAGCAAGCTGGTATTTTGCGAGGTGGTGAAGCTTTAACTCCGCAAATTAGACGTGTTTCGGGTAAAAACCGTACGGTAACCGATTTATCGTCGGCCGAAGCTAAAGAAATTGTTGGTGGGTATTACACCGTAGAAGCCGAAAATTTTGATGCAGTTGAAGCCATTGCACAAGATTTTCCCGATTACGACTTAGGTGGCACTGTAGAAATTAGAGAAGTTATGGTGTTCGACAGATAATATGGAAAACCAACTTATAGACCATCTTTTTAGACATCACAGCGGAAAGATGGTCTCTGTTTTAACTCGATTTTTTGGTTTACATCATCTCGATATCATTGAAGATGCCGTACAAGACACCTTTATAAAAGCCAGTTTAAGTTGGCGTACAAAACAACCCGAAAATCCTGAAGCTTGGTTAAATAAAGTGGCGAAAAACCGGGTTTTAGATATTTTTAGAACCCTTAAAGCACAACAAAACAACCTGCCTCAAATAAACCAAGGCATACAAAGTATTGCAATAAATGAATTGTTTCTAGATTCAGAAATTGAAGATGCACAATTACGCATGATTTTTACCGCCTGCCACCCCAAACTCGATGCGCGCGACCAAATTTCGTTTGCCTTAAAAACCGTTTCTGGTTTTAGTACAAAAGAAATTGCATCGGCTTTATTAACCAAAGAAGATACTATTAAAAAACGACTGCATAGAGCCAAAAAAAGTATTAAACAACAACATATTCCTTTTACAATTCCGCAAGGCAATGCGCTACCCCAACGTTTAGATAGTGCGCTAGAAGTTTTATATTTAATTTTTAATGAAGGATTTCACTCAAACAAAACAGACAAGCTCATTCAAAAAGAACTATGTGCAGAAGCGCTACGATTAACTCAAATTCTATTAAAAAAAGATATTACGAGACAACCAAAAGTATATGCACTTTGCGCTTTAATGTGTTTTCATGCGGCACGACTAGACGCAAAAACCAATACCAATAACGAAATTTTAGATTTACAAACTCAAAACCGTAGCCTGTGGCATAAACCACTTATAGAACGCGGAAACCTAATGATGTATAAAGCTGTTGAAACTCTCACATTTTCACATTATCATTATGAAGCCGCCATAATTGCTGAGCACCTAAAAGCTCCAACCTTCGAACAAACAGATTGGAACAAAATTCACCATTGGTATTTATGCCTTCAACAATTACAACCAGCTCCCATTAACTTAATAAACATGGCTGTAGTGTGCTTGCAAAAGCAAGATTTTATTATGGCAAAATCACATTTAAATAAATTAAATGTTGAAGATTTACAACAACGTGCATATTTGTTTTATGCCACTAAAGCCAATTATTATTTGCAAACCAATCAACCTAAAATAGCCGTTTTAAATCTAAACAAAGCCATAGAACAAGTTAGTAATAAACTCGAAAAAAAATATTTAATAAAAAAACGGGACGATTTAATTTTAAAAAACAAAACTTAAATTTCTAAAAAACTATATTATCTTTATGTGAAAAACGGCATATTTTTTGCTCCCTTATTCACAATGAAAAAACTGCTAGCACTTTTACTGTTATTGCCTCTTCTTAATTTTGCTCAGGTTAAGAAGCTTTATAGGCAAGCCTTAAGAACTTCAAATTTAGAAGAACGAATTTCTATTTTAAACGAAATTATAAAACAAGACCCTAAAAATCTCGATGCCATATTTCAACGCGGTATTGCTAAAAACGATTTAGGAAATTACAGAGGTGCCATAGTAGATTACTCCAGAATAATTGTTGAAAACCCAGAAGCAGACACCTTTTTTAATCGTGGAAATGCAAAATACAGCTTGCAAGATTTACCAGGTGCAAAACAAGATTACGCCAAAGCTTATATGCTAGACAATAATTTTATTGATGCCCTTTATAGTTTAGCTTGCGTGAAGTTGGATTTAGGAGAATTTGAAAGTGCTATTACCGATTTTAATACCGTTTTAAAAAATGCACCAAACTTTGCTCGTGCTTATATTTTAAGAGCCCATGCCTATAAAGCTATTAAAAAACTAGATAATGCTTTAGACGATTATTCAACGGCCATCGTTTTAGAACCTTCAATAGACACTTATTACAATCGAGCGCTTTTCTTTATGGCAATTAATTACTTTAAAGAAGCTAAACGCGATTTTTCTATTGTTTTAAGAGCAGATAGAAATAACGCCTACAGCTATTTTTACAGAGGAGCCATAAATTTATTTTTAGGTGAATTTGAAGATTCTGTTGCCGATTTTAGTAAAGCACAACAGTTTGATGCCACAGATTTTGATACTTACCTAGGATTGGCCATGGCGTACAACAAATTAAACAACACCCAACTTTCGCAAGTAAATTTTAAAAAAGCCAATAATATTATTTCTCCAAACGAAATTATAAATAGTATTGATGATTATGAAAACACCTATTGGCACCAACACTATTATTATTTCTTTAATAACAATATTAACGACATCATTAAAAAGCGATAATTTACACTTTATACTTTATTGGTAAATGCACTACTTTTTTGGTTTCAAAAAAATCTTCTTGGTAAAAACTAGTTAAATCATAAATAGTCGCTTTGGTATATGTTTTAAGTTCTTCGCTTAAATCGCCACCTTTTAAATATAAAATACCGTTTTTTAATTCGTTTTGTTGTTTTTTAGCAACTTTTCCTTTTACCCAATGCACAAATGTTGGCATTGCAGCCACCGCCCTACTCACAATAAAATCGTAAGTGTCATTTATTTCTTCAACTCTTGTGTGTGTGGTCTTAACATTTGTAAGTTCTAAACCTTCAACCACCTCATTTACTACCTTAAGCTTTTTTGCAATACTATCGACCAAATGGAACGAACACTCCGGAAACATAATAGCCAATGGAATTCCAGGAAAACCACCACCAGTTCCCACATCCATAATTTTACTACCACTTGCAAATGGCATTACTTTAGCAATACCCAAAGAATGTAAAACATGACGTAAATACAGCTCATCTATATCTTTTCTTGACACAACGTTTATCTTTAAATTCCAATCTTGGTACAGATTTTCCAATAATTTAAACTGTTGTATTTGTGTTTCAGTTAAATCAGGAAAGTATTTTAAAATAAGCTCCATTCTTGTTAAATTTTCAACAAAAATATACTTTTTAAATACATTATTTTACTAAAAAACGTTATTAGTTCAGTTCGTTTATAACTATATTTGCACGAAATATAGTTTTTCGACAATTTAGGAAGACTATATTAAATAAATTATCATGACTAAACAGACATTATCGTTCTCAAGAACCGATTCAGCAAAATTTTTTAGAACATTAAATAAAAGAGTAAATAATTACTTTAAGGAAAACAACATAAAACGTACCGGAAATTGGAAAATTTGGGTTAAAACTATTGTTATGTTTTCTATATTTTTAGCGCCTTACTTTTTAATATTAACGCTAAATATTCCTGGTTGGGCGCAATTATTACTTACGGTTGTAATGGGTATTGGTATGGCAGGTGTTGGCATGAATGTAATGCACGATGGTAACCACGGTTCGTTTTCTAATAAAGAATGGGTTAACCGTTTAATGGGAAGTAGTATTTACATACTTGCTGGCAATGTTTACAATTGGCAAGTACAACACAATGTATTACACCATACATACACCAACATTCATGGACATGATGAAGATTTAGATGCAGGACGTATTTTGCGCTTCACGAAACATTCTGAATGGAAATGGTATCATAAATTTCAACACTACTATTCTATATTGTTATACGGTTTATTAACTATTAATTGGGCAATTACAACCGACTGGCAACAAATGCGTCGCTATATGAAACGCAAACTATCTTATGGAAAATTACCAAACCCAGTTTGGAACTGGAGTAAATTAGTTATTTCTAAATTAATATACGTAAGTATCTGGATTGTTTTACCAATGCTTATTTTAGATATTGCTTGGTGGAAAGTTTTATTAGGCTTTTTTGTGATGCATTATACTGCTGGCCTTATTTTAAGTGTAGTTTTTCAATTAGCTCATGTTATGGAAGAAGCCGAAATGCCTTTACCAGAAAAAAATGGCACCATGAAAAATACTTGGGCTATACACCAATTAAAAACAACAATTAATTTTAGCACCAAAAACCGCATTGTAAATTGGTTTACTGGCGGATTAAACCACCAAGTTGAGCATCATATTTTTCCGCACATTAGCCATGTGCACTACACAAAAATTTCTAAAATCGTAAAAGAAACTGCGAAAGAATTTAACTTACCATATAACGAATATAAAACCACCCGTAAAGCGGTTATTTCTCATTTTAAATATTTAAAAGAAATGGGTATGAAGCCTGCTTTACAAGTTTAATCAACATTTTACAAACAAAATGCAACTACTATCTGATAGAATTTTAAACATGGCAACGTCTGCAACGTTAGCTATGGCGGCAAAAGCACGCGAATTAAGAGGCGAAGGCAAAGACATTATTGGGTTAAGCTTAGGCGAACCAGACTTTAATACGCCAGATTTTATAAAAGAAGCTGCGATTAAAGCTATTAACGACAACTATAACTCGTATACTCCTGTTGATGGTTATGGAGAACTTAAAGACGCTATTATCACAAAATTTAAGCGCGATAATAATTTAACTTATGGGCCTTCTCAAATTGTAGTTTCAACTGGTGCTAAACAAGCTTTGTTTAACATTGCAGGAGTTATGCTTAATGATGGAGATGAAGTTATTTTACCATGTCCGTACTGGGTAAGTTACTCTGATATTGTAAAGCTTTTTGGTGGTGTTCCTGTTGAAGTAAAAACATCGATTGAAACCGATTTTAAAATGACTGCAGAGCAACTTGAAGCTGCTATTACTCCAAAAACCAAAATGATGTGGTTTAGTTCTCCTTGTAACCCAAGCGGATCGGTGTACAGCAAAGAAGAACTTCAGGAGTTAGTTGAAGTATTTAAAAAATACCCTGACATCTATGTAGTTTCCGATGAAATTTACGAGCACATAAACTATGGTAAAGGCCATACAAGTATTGCCGAGTTTGAGGAAATGTACGACAGAACTATTACTGTAAATGGTGTATCTAAAGCATTCGCAATGACCGGATGGCGTATTGGATATATTGGTGGTCCAGAAAAAATTGCTCGAGCTTGTAATAAACTTCAAGGGCAAGCAACAAGTGGCGCAAACTGTATTGCGCAACGCGCAGTAATTACAGCATGTACAGAGTCTCCAGAAAAAGTATCGTACATGATTGAAGAATTTAAAGAGCGTCGCGATTTAATTCTTGGATTGTTAAACGATATTGAAGGCTTTAACTGCAATGTTCCTGATGGTGCTTTTTATGTGTTCCCAAACATTTCTCACTACTTTGGAAAGACTTTACGTGGAAAAACAATAAACAATGCAACAGATTTTTCATTGTACTTGCTTGAAGAAGCTTTAGTAGCCACGGTAACTGGTGAAGCTTTTGGAAACCCAGACTGTATTCGTATTTCTTACGCAGCTTCACAAGAGCAAATTATTGAAGCTATAAAACGTATTAAAGAAGCTGTAAGCTAAAAGTATAGTTTAATTTATTATATTATGACCTGTCAAGTTTTTAAAACTTGACAGGTCTTTTTTTTATACCAAAACATAATAAACAAATAAAGCTAAAAGCGATAATAAAACAAGGGTTAGATAAGTAACTTTGCGTTTATAACTTTTATTCTCCTTTAAAGTTTGTTGTTTTATTTTCTTTAGCAACTCTGGTGTAGACTTTGGGAAATTTTTCATCTCTACACCGCAATAACTTCCAGACAACGCTTTTTTATCCTTTCGTTTGGCTAATAAATTTCTATTATTTTTTAATGAATTGTTGGCTGCCGCCATTGATCCTTCTCCACCCATAATCTACTTTTTAAAAGTTTAAATAGCATACACTATAATATATTAGTAAGGAATTTTTACTAAATGTTACGGAAAGGCTCTAAACTAAATTCAAGTTAAACACTAACAGCCAACACTATTCAACAAAAAAGCCGCTAAAACTAGCGGCTTTTTTATTAAATATTTTTTTAAGCTTAATTAAGCTCGTAAAGGCTGATTCATTATTAAATCGATATAGTGATTCACCTTATTTTTAAGCTCACTTCTAACAGCAATAAAATCTAGAAAACCATGCTCTAACAAAAACTCTGCAGATTGAAACCCCTCTGGTAAATCTTTACCTGTTGTATCTTTTACAACACGAGGACCTGCAAAACCAATTAAAGCTCCAGGTTCGCTAATGTTTATATCTCCTAACATAGCAAACGATGCTGTTGTACCACCAGTTGTTGGGTCTGTACACAATGAAATATAAGGCAATTTAGCTTCGGCTAACTGTGCTAATTTTACAGATGTTTTAGCCAACTGCATTAAAGATAATGCGGCCTCCATCATACGGGCTCCACCAGACTTTGAAATAACCATTAATGGTAGTTTTTTCTTTAAAGCATAATCTGCAGCACGTGCAATTTTTTCACCTACAACGCTTCCCATAGAACCTCCAATAAAAGCAAAATCCATACAGGCAACAACTAAATCTTTTCCTTTAGATTTTCCAACTCCTACTCTAACGGCATCTTTTAGCTTAGTTTTTTCTTGAGCTGCTTTTAAACGGTCTGGATATTTTTTAGTATCAATAAACTTTAAAGGATCTTTAGATTCTAAGTTTGCATCTAATTCTTTAAACTTATTATCATCAAAAAGAATTTCAAAATACTCTTTACTTCCAATTCGAACATGGTAACCGTCTTCTGGACTTACATAAAAATTTTTCTCTAATTCTTCTGTATCAATAATTTTTCCTGTTGGCGATTTATACCAAAGCCCTCTGGGAGTGTCTTTTTTTTCTTCTGTAGTCGTTGTTATTCCTTTTGTTTTTCTTTTAAACCAAGACATAGAATTAATATTTTTAATAGATTATAAAAAATCTATTCGTTTCAAATTTATTGGTTAGCTTGCTTTAATTAAAAAGCGTGACTACAAAATTAAGTCTTTTTTTGATTTTGAAGTAAGACTACTGAAGTTTTTATGAAGCAGTTATACAAAAAAGAACTTAATTATCTCTTTTAAAATGTTTTAACCAAAAAAAAGATTCTGTAAAACAGAATCTTTTTCATCGAAAATATTTAATTTCTTACAAGGTATTAACGTTATTTAAATCTTCAAACGCTTTCTTTAAACGTGTTACGAAAGTTTTTTCTCCTTCACGTAACCAAACGCGCGGATCATAGAATTTTTTATTTGGCACATCGTCTCCGTCAGGGTTACCAATTTGTGCTTTTAAATATTCAGCTTTTCCGTCCATGTAATCGCGAATACCTGTCATGAATGCATATTGTAAATCGGTATCGATATTCATTTTAATTACACCATAGCTAATACCTTCGCGAATTTCTTCTACTGAAGAACCAGAACCACCGTGGAATACAAAATCTATATGGTTATGACCTACTCCATATTTTTCAGAAATATATTCTTGTGAATTTTTTAAAATTTTTGGAGTTAATTTTACGTTACCTGGTTTGTAAACACCGTGTACATTACCAAAAGCTGCTGCAATGGTAAAACGAGGACTTACTTTACTTAACTCTTCGTAAGCGTAAGCTACTTCTTCGGGTTGTGTGTATAGTTTAGAGTCGTCTACATCACTGTTATCTACTCCATCTTCTTCTCCTCCTGTTATACCTAATTCTATTTCTAGAGTCATTCCCATTTTGCTCATTCTTTCTAAATAGGTTTTACATATTTCTATGTTTTCCTCTATTGGTTCTTCAGAAAGATCAATCATGTGTGAACTGAATAATGGTTTTCCAGTTTCTTCAAAATGCTTTTCGCTAGCTTCTAACATACCATCAATCCATGGTAATAATTTTTTTGCACAGTGGTCTGTATGTAAAATTACTGGCACGCCATAAGCTTCGGAAAGTGTATGAACATGTTTTGCCCCGGCTACTGCACCTGCTATTGCTGCTTTTTGGTCTTCGTTGCTTAATCCTTTTCCGGCATTAAATTGAGCGCCACCATTTGAAAATTGAATAATTACTGGAGCATTTAAATCTCTAGCTGTTTCTAATACACCATTAATAGTGTCTGATCCAATAACATTTACAGCTGGCAAAGCATAATTATTCGCTTTTGCGTGTTTAAATATTTCTTGAACTTCATCGCCTGTAGCAACTCCTGGTTTAATGTTGTGTGCCATGTTTATTTTGATTTTATTTTTTAAAATAGTCTTACTTCAAAAGTAATCAATTTTTAACAAATTAATTATCGGTAACACCATATTTAACCCTAAAATTACCCTAAAACGTTATAGTAGAAACTGTTTTTAGAACGGGTAGTTTATACCTATGTTATAAACAGCATTTGCAAAATTATAATCGTTAAACCAACGATTTTCATCTTGGTATGAAGGATCGTAGGTTTTAAAGCCTATATCAAATCGAAATACAAAGAAACTAAAATCGTAACGAAGCCCCAGACCCGAACCAATAGCGATGTCTTCGAGCGAATTAAAACCCGTAAATGTAGCCCGAGCATCATCGACATTATCGAGCACATTCCAAATATTACCAGCATCAACAAATAGCGCACCGTTTAAACTACCTGCAATATTAAATCGTTGCTCTGCGCTTAAAGCAATTTTAAGGTTTGCCTCGTTAAATTCGTTTGTAGTTTCTAAACTACCCGGACCTAATCCATAGGCTGTCCATGCTCTGTTATCGTTTGGACCACCTGCAAAGAAACTTTTTGAAAACGGAATACTATTGGAATTTCCATATGGAATAGCGATACCAAAAAAACTACGGATAGCTAGCACATTATTTCTTCCTAAATCCCAGTGTTTTATATAATCGAGTTCCGCTTTGGTGTATTGTGAAAAGGCAACATTTAGTATTTCGAAGCGGTCGTCGCTATTACGCTCTAAGCCCATTAAATTTGCGGCCGTGGCAAATAAGTTACCTGCAACTTCAAGTTTGGCTCGAAAAATAGAGAAATCATTATCGAATAAATTGGTTCGCTCGTCGTTAACAAAGCTAAAGCTAGATGCCAGAATAAGGTTGTTTTCTGTTAACCTTAATTTGCGTTCGTTAATATTTGAGACGGTTATATAATCACTATCATCCGAAGTTAATTCTGTGTTATTATTTAATACATCTGAAATAAACGCATCTGCATCCTCCGGAATTGATAAATCTTCATCCTCGCCAACATAGCCAATGTCTTGAGCAATACTATTTAAATTACTATATGAAGTTGTGTAAACCGAAAAATAGTTATCGATATTTAAATTTTTAACATACTGGATATTAAATAAGTCTAATCGATTTGAAACTTTAGAATTTGGATACCAATTATAATTAAACACCCCGCTAAAGCTTTGTTTATCTAATCCAATATTAGTTTGACTCGTGGCCGACAGACTAATTTGTGTACTTGGCGACATGTATTTTGGAATAAAAGGCTCGGTATAAAAAGGAGAAAATAACCTTGGAATGGTTAATTTAAAATCGACTCCATACTCGTTAATATCGAAAAATGGATCTTCGTCACTATTTCTATTTGCATCGGTTGAAGCTCCAATGGAAGCTAAACCAGATATTTCTAGAGTTTCTGCACCTCTAAAAATATTTCGAATTAACAAGCTAGGATTAACAGAAAAGCCAACACGCTGAATGTTGCTCTGCGAACCATCGGTACTAAAGCTAAAATTAAACTTCTTTAAAGGCGTAAGCCTAATGGTGTCGGTAAGTGTATTATCTCTGTTTTCAATATCTTCAATATTGGGATATTTAAATGTTCGTAATTCATTTAAATGCCTATACGTTCTAGTTTTATCAATTTCTCTAAAAATACCTCCAGGGTTAATAAATACAGCATCTGTTAATGCCTTTGGGCGATACTTAATTTTATCGTAACTATAAATTTTGTAACTGTTATATTTTATAGAGTCTTTAAAAGGCTTTCCACGATTTTCGAATGTATAATCGGTAATAATATTTACATCTCTAATTTTAAAAATATCAAAAGGCTCTCGCCTAACAGAGTCTTGATTTCGAATAACGCGATCTTGAATATTTATACCAACATTTACCTTATTATTTGTACCAATAGTATCCATAGTGTACGTTATATAATCGGTTTTAAAGTGATAAATCCCCGAATTTCGTAATACACTAGCAATACGTTCGCGTTCTTTATTAAAGTTTTCGGTTTTGTATTGGTCGTACCGTTTTATAAGCGTTTCTTTTTTATTTTTTTTATAAATCGTATCAACAATTGCCGATTTAATATCGGTGGTAATCGTATCTAAAATAAATGCGTTTCCTGTACTTATGTTATAAGTAACTTCGGCTTTTTTATTCTCGTTTTTTTCAACATTATAATCGGCTTCAACATTAAACCAACCATTATTAATATAATAGTCTTTATATCTATTTACGGTTCGTTTTGCTTTGTCTTCATTAAAAATAACTGGTGCTTCTCCTGTGTTTTTAATCCAACTATTAAAATCTTTTTTAGATTGAATGTATTTATTGAATTGCTTTGTAGACAAAAAGCTTTCTAAACGTTGCTTTTTAGCAGGTTTACTAAAAATATTCCTATCTATAATTGAGTCTATATTAGGGCGTGCTAAATTGTAAACATGTAACCGCAATGGTAAATTTATTAACGGAATTTTTACGTTAGATTGCTGATAAAGTAAATCGTTTAAAACTTCGGTATTAACCTTTTCACCATTTACCTGAATAGTGTTTTTTGTTAATAAATGCTCGTTTTCGGCTACTCTTTTAACACTATCGCAGGCCGAAAAAAAGTATAAACATAAGCTAGTAAATAATATTTTTAAAAGAGGCCTTTTCAAATGAAGATATTACGATTTGTGTTTTATTAAAATTAATTATCCCTAATTTAGCATTCAAAAATACAGCTTTTAATTAGAAAAATGCACTTAATTGTTGCTGCATCTAGTTAACGCATTAATAATTTGTTTTCTTTATAAAAAATAACAAAAACATGCTTTCTAAAAGTCAGATAAAATTAATAACTAGTTTAAAACAAAAAAAGTATAGACTTCAGCATGGATTATTTGTGGTTGAAGGTGTAAAAACAATAACCGAGTTGCTTCAGTCGTCGTTTAAACTTCAAAAATTATATACTACTCAGTCGTTCAAAATTGATGCCAATAATGATACCATTGACGAACTTTTAATTTCTGAATCTGACTTAAAACGAATTAGTTTTTTAACAACTCCAAATACAGCCTTAGCTGTTTTTAAAATTCCTAAGCCGTCAATAATTGAAGAAACAGGCTTAACTCTTGCTCTTGATGCTATTAGAGATCCTGGAAATTTAGGAACAATTATTCGTTTATGCGACTGGTTTGGAATTAAAAATTTAGTTTGTAGCAACCAAACGGTCGATTGTTTTAATCCTAAAGTAATACAAGCTACCATGGGATCAATTACTCGAGTAAATATTAGTTATGTTAATCTTGACTCGTACTTACAAAAAACTAAACGCCCTATTTATGGGGCTTTTATGGACGGTAATAACGTTTATAAAAAACAAAACTTAACCGACGGCATTTTAGTAATGGGCAATGAAGCCAATGGCATTAGTGAAACTATTGAAGCCTTAATAACCGAAAAAATATCTATTCCAAGGTTTGGAGATGTTCAAGCTACCGAAAGCTTAAATGTTGCCACCGCTACCGCTATTTTATTAAGTGAGTTTAAAAGAAGAAGTTAATGCGCAAACCAAAAACTATAACTACTTTCTAAATACTGCGACTAATAATATTTATAAAGAGAATTTCTACTGGAATGTAAAATTAATAAACAAGCCGCGAGTTTTCATACTAGCCACATTACTAGTCCAAGGGCTGTTTGGATCTTCATCTCTAACCAACTCGTCATTAATACCAAACACACCGCGAACGGAAGGTGTAAACTTAAAATTGTACAAATAAAAATCGATACCAAAACCAAGCTCGTAAAACAAGGCGTTTTTAGTAGTTCTAAATTGCCCCGTTCGGTTGTCTTCAGGATTATTTTCGTTACTCGATAGGTTTAAAGCTGTAGAAAAGCCACCCACTATAAAAGGTTTAAAATTATTAATTCGTTTGGTTGAAACCTTAAGCAATAATGGTACATGTATGTAAGTTGATTTTACTTCCCTTACCAAATACGAACTTCGTAAATCTGGTTCGTTTACAAAATAACTTTCGTCATAATTTAATTCCCTAGTGGTAATAATTAAACCAGGCTCTAAACGTAAATCTAAAAATTTATTAATTCGCAAATTACCAATTAAACCCACGTTAAATCCGGGACTTCTAGCAACATAAATATCATGTAAATCTTCATGATAGTCGAAATTAAAGTCGTACGAACTTAAACCTAAATAGTAACCCCAACGCAATAAATTATTATCGGTTGTACCACGTCCTTGGTTGGCATCGTATGTTACTTTTTCTCGTTTAAAAAGTTGTGCTTGAGATGTTTTAACTACAAATAATAATGAAAGAATTGCAAAAAAATGCTTCATATTTTTACTTCGATGATTTATAAATTGTTGCCACGCCCAAAGTTTGTGGAAAATCTTCAACATTAATAAACCCAATTTTACGCAAAATATTGTTTAATGCTTCTCCATAAGGAAAAACCGACGCCGATTCGCTTAAATATTTATAAGCGCTTCTATCTTTTGAAAATAACTTACCAATAAATGGCATAATATTTTTAGTGTATAAATTATAACCTTGTTTAAAAGGTGTTTTTGTAGGCACCGAAGTTTCTAAAATCACAAAAGTACCTCCTGGTTTTAATACTCTAAAAATTTCTTTTAGCCCGTTTTCTAAAGTTTCAAAATTACGAACACCAAAAGCCACCGTAATAGCATCAAAGGAATTATCTGAAAAAGGCAAGTTCTCACTATCGCCTAAAACCATTTCAATTTTAGAATTTAAACCCCTCTTTTTAATTTTTTCTTTACCTACTTCAAGCATACCATTACTAATGTCTAACCCCACTATTTGCGAAGCAGTGGTTTGTGCTAAATTAATGGCCAAATCACCAGTTCCTGTGGCAATATCTAAAATAGTGTCTGGATTGCTTGCCCCTACCATTTGCACTACTTTTTTACGCCATTTCACATCAATTCCAAACGAAATTACACGGTTTAAGCCATCGTAATCTTCAGAAATAGTATCGAACATTTTAGCTACCTGTTCTTTTTTTCCTAGGTCGCTGTCTTTATATGGTTTTACTTTTAACAAACTCAAGAATTTTTTAGCAAAGATAATCTTTTAAACATTTATTAGTAAACGCTTCAACGTAATTATATCGAATAATTTTACACCAAAAATGTAATTATAGTATATTTGCACTACTTTTTATTACCTTAAGAAATGAAAATTATAATTGCTGGTGCTGGTGAAGTAGGATTTCATTTGGCGAAACTTTTGTCTTACGAGTCGCAAGAAATTACCTTAATTGATATTGATAAAGATAGTTTGGCTTACGCCGATACACATTTAGATATTAAAGTAATTCGAGGAGATGCAACCTCCAGAGCTATTTTAAAAGATGCGCGAATTGAAGATTCCGAATTATTTATTGCCGTTACTGCCAGCGAAACTACAAATATAACAGCCTGTGTTTTGGCAAAACAATTAGGGTCGGACAAAACTATTGCTAGAATTACAAACCCCGAGTTTATAAGACATAAAGATGAATTAGGTTTTACTAAACTTGGTATAGACGAACTTATTTCTCCAGAATCCTTGGCGGCTTCAGAAATTGAGGTATCACTTAAACAATCGTCGTTTAAAGATGCTTACGAGTTTGAAGATGGCGCTTTAAAAATGGCTGGTTTAGTATTATCTAGTCAAGCTCTTTTTGTTGGCAAAACAGTAAAAGAAGCTGCTAAAATTTTCCCAGAAATTCATTTCGTGCCCATTGCAATTCAACGTTTTGGTGCACAAAATACTATTATTCCGCGTGGAGACACCGTTTTTCAAAAAGGAGATACCGTGGTTTTTATTACCACCGAAGACGGTGGTGAAGAATTGTGCCGATTAACAGGAAAAGCCAATCGAGATATAAAAAATGTAATGGTTTTAGGTGGTAGTAAAATTGGTTATAAGACCTCTAGAGAGCTAGCCGAAAAAGGTATTAACGTTAAATTATTTGTCGAAAATAAAGAGCGTGCTTTCGATTTTGCCGATGATTTACCTAAGGTATTAGTTTTACATGGCGATGGTAAAAATGTAGATTTACTAGAAGAAGAAAACATTAGCGATATGGATGCATTTATCGCTGTTGGTGAAAATTCTGAAACCAATATAATGTCCTGTTTAGTTGCTAAATCGAAAAATGTGAAGAAAACAGTAGCTCTTGTAGAAAACATGGATTATTTCGAGCTGTCTCAATCGGTTGGTATTAGTACGTTAATTAATAAAAAACTTTTAGCAGCAAACACTATTTTTAGATACATTCGTAAAGGTGAAGTGGTTGCAATGACTAAACTTAACAACATGAATGCCGAACTATTAGAGTTTGAAGTTAAAGCATCTTCTGCCATTTGTAATAAATATATTAAGAAATTAGATTTCCCACGTTCGGCCATAATTGGAGGTGTTATTCGAGATGGTGTAGGTCAAATAGCCTTAGGCGATTTTAAAATTCGTAAAGGCGACCTTGTAGTAGTATGCAGTTTACTACAATCTATTAAAGGTGTTGAAAAATTATTCCGCTAAAACTTTAAAATGAAACTTAACTACAAAATCATTTTTTATTTTTTAGGATCGCTGTTATTATTTAATGGTGGGTTTATGTTAATTTCAACATTAATAAGCCTAATTTATAAAGATGGTGTAACCTTAGAGCTCGCAATTTCTAGTCTTGCAAACCTAATTTTAGGAGTAATTGTTATGTTTTTTACCAGTAAGCATACCAAGGAAATTAATAAACGGGAAGGTTATATTGTGGTAACTTTTGGCTGGATTATTATGTCGCTCTCTGGCGCTATTCCCTATGTTATAACTGGAAGTATCCCCAATTTTAGCAATGCCTTTTTCGAAACTATGTCGGGTTATACCACTACTGGTGCGTCAATTTTAAACGATATTGAAGCCGTTCCAAAAGGAGTATTGTTTTGGCGTAGTTTAACACATTGGATAGGTGGTATGGGAATTATCGTTCTAGCCATTGCAATTTTACCACTTTTAGGAATTGGTGGCATGCAGCTTTTTGCAGCTGAAGCACCTGGACCAAGTGCCGATAAATTGCACCCAAGAATTACCGATACGGCCAAACGACTTTGGTTAATTTATTTTGGTTATACGGCAGCAGAGACCTTATTTTTAAGTTTAGCGGGCATGTCGTTTTTCGATGCGATAAATCATGCGCTTTGTACACTGTCAACTGGTGGGTTTTCAACAAAAAATGCGAGTGTGGCTTACTGGAACGACCAACCTATTATACAATACATAATAATTTTATTTATGTTTTTGGCAGGCACAAATTTTGTATTAAGCTATTTCGCCTTTAAAGGAAAAGTACAAAAAGCAATACGCGATGAAGAATTTAAACTCTACTCTAAATTTGTTTTAATTTTTACAGTAATCGCTTCAATCATAATATACTTTAATGCCGATTTAACAGAATCGTCTATAAACCACCCAATGGTTTGGGGAAAAGCTGAAAGTGTTTTTAGGCATGCTTTATTTCAAGTGCTTAGTGTTATTACAACTACAGGTTTTGTTTCGGCCGATTATACTTTATGGACGCCCTTTTTAGTGGTTTTCTTTTTTGGCATCATGTTTCTTGGTGGTTCTGCAGGAAGTACTTCTGGAGGTGTAAAAGTAGTGCGCCATTTAATTTTAATTAAAAATGGATTTTTAGAGTTTAAAAGAGCTCTTCATCCAAATGCCATTATTCCTGTACGTTATAACAAAAAGGCTATTGAAGGTGGTATTGTATTTAATATTTTAGGCTTTTTCATCTTGTACATGCTGTCCTTTATTATAGGTGCATTAGTGTTTTCCATGTTTGGAATCGACTATAAATCAGCGATTGGTTTAGCTGCATCTACTTTAGGAAATGTAGGTCCGGCATTAGGAGATTTTGGTCCCGTAAACAACTATGCGGCACTACCCGATTTAGCACAATGGTGGGCTTCGTTTTTAATGCTTATTGGGCGACTGGAATTATTTACAGTACTTATATTGTTAACTCCTTTTTTCTGGAGAAATAGATAACATATTTCAATTAAAACCTTTTTCTGCGTTTTTAAAAAAAACACTAAAAGTAGTACCTACATTTATAGCACTATTTACAGATATTTTACCTCCCATTGATTCTATTTGATTTCTGGTAATAAATAATCCTAAACCAATAGCATCTTTATTTCGGTGAAAAGTTTTATACATTTGAAACATATTAGCACCGTGCTTATCTAAATCTATACCAACACCATTATCCTTAATTGTAAAAACTACAAAACCATTATCCAAATAACTAGATAGCACTACCTGTCCTAACCGCTCACTACTCCTATATTTAATAGCATTAGTTAATAGGTTTAAAATTATACTATCTAAATAAGCTGGAATTGCTTTAATACAATGATCGGGGTTAATATTATTTACCACATCAAAATTATGCTTTTTAAGTAAAGCACTAACATTGTATATTGCATTTTTAACATATGTGTACAAGCTTAACGACTTTAGCTTAGATACCGAAACTGCCCTAATCTTGGCTATCTCAGATAAATGAGCAACGGTTTCATTTAAATTAGTTATAGACTCTTTTAAATACTTGAAATTGTCGTTTTTTAAAGTAATTTCAGGATCTTCCTCTTCAATAAAACCAAAAAGAACATCTAAATTAGCTGCATGTGTTCTTAAATTATGCGTAATAATATTGGCAAAATTAGACAATCTTACATTTTGCTCTTGGGCAACATCTAGCATTATTTCAAAATCTTTCGTTGCAGATTTTTGGCTAGAAATGTCATGAATTTGAGATATAAAATATAACGGGCTACCTACCTCGTCTTTCACTAAAGACACCGATAAAAGTGCCCAAACTATATGTCCTGCTTTATGAAAATAACGCTTCTCCATTTGGTAGCTTTCAATTTCATTATTTAATAAAGCATACATTTTATTTAAATCTGTATCTAAATCATCTTTATGCGTAATATCTTGAAATGTTAAGCCATATAGCTCTTCTTTTGGGTAGCCAAGTGTTTTTTCAATACTATCATTAACTTTTATCCAATCTCCATTTAAGCTAACAATGGCAATACCGCCATTAGCGAAATTAAATATACTTTCAAAAATCTTGTATGTATCGAGCTTTATACCTCTTTCTTTACCACTCATTCTAAATCAAATGTAAAAAAAATTAACATATAAAAAGTACCGTTTATCGATTTTTAATAAGATTTATACTACTTTTAAAAAACACTTAAAATTATCGCTTAAAAAGCAATTAATTATTTATATTTGCCGCTTGAAAGAAAATCTTTCATATACATAAAAATCATTTAAATAATATTAGCATGTATTTAACTAAAGAAAAGAAAGAAGATATCTTCGCAAAACACGGTAAAGGAAAAAACGATACTGGTTCTGTAGAGGGTCAAATTGCGTTATTCACGCACAGAATTAACCACTTAACAGAGCATTTAAAACAAAATCGTAAAGATTTTAATACTGAGCGTTCGTTAGTAAAATTAGTAGGTAAGCGTCGCGCATTACTAGATTATTTAACTAAGAAAGATATTTTAAGATATCGTGCTATAGTTAAAGAATTAGGATTAAGAAAATAATTAAAAAGAGGCTTTTTAGCCTCTTTTTTGTTTTAAAATATAGGTTTCACAAGTCATTACAAAAAGTGAAACAAGTGGTTAAAATATTTACCATATCACAATACATGTGATTTGTAATGACAAATTTTGAAGAAGCTTTTACGGTTTTTCATTGGTCACAACAACAACTACACAACAACACAACGACCATTGTTTAACATTTAGTTTAAGTTAAAATACTTCGACTACGTTCAGTATAACATAACTTAAACAAGAATTAAAATTTTATGATTCCACAAACATTTAAGGAGGTTATAGACCTTGGTGACGGTAGAGAAATTTCTATTGAAACCGGAAAACTAGCAAAACAGGCTCATGGCTCTGTTGTTGTAAAATCGGGTGACACTATGTTGCTTTGTACCGTAGTATCAAACTACAATGCTGCCGATGTAGATTTTTTACCTTTAACGGTAGATTATCGCGAAAAATTCGCTGCTGCTGGTCGTTACCCAGGCGGATTTTTTAAACGCGAAGCACGCCCTAGTACCGAAGAAATTTTAGTAATGCGTATTGTAGATCGCGTATTACGTCCATTATTCCCTAAAGATTACCACGCTGAAACTCAAGTTATGATTCAGTTAATGTCTTTAGACAAAGATGTAATGCCAGATGCCCTAGCTGGTTTAGCTGCTTCTGCGGCTATTCAATTGAGCGATATTCCTTTTGAAACACCTATTTCTGAAGTTCGCGTTGCTAGAATCGATGGCGAATTCATCATCAACCCTAGCTTATCACAATTAGAACAATCGGACATTGATATGGTTATTGGTGCTTCTGAAGATTCTGTGATGATGGTTGAAGGTGAAATGAGTGAAATCTCTGAAGAAGAAATGGTAGAAGCTATAAAAGTTGCTCACGAAGCCATTAAAGTTCAAATTGAAGCTCAAAAACGTTTAGTTGCTCAAGTTGGAGCAAAAGAAACACGTGAATATGAGCCTGAAGCTGAAGATGAAGCCGTTCTTGAAAAGGTAAAAGCTTTTGCTTACGATAAGTGTTACGATATTGCTAAAAGTTCATCATCAAAACACGATAGAGGTTTAGCTTTCTCCGAATTAAAGGAAGCATTAAAAGCAGAATATACTGAAGAAGAACTTGAAGAAGTTGGAGGTTTAGTGTCAAAATACTTCAGTAAAATTCAAAAAGAAGCAGTTAGAAACTTAGTTTTAGAAGAAGGTATTCGTTTAGACGGTCGTAAAACTACCGAAGTACGCCCAATTTGGTGTGAGGTAGATTATTTACCATCTACACACGGTTCTTCAATATTTACTCGTGGGGAAACTCAAGCTTTAGCAACGGTTACTTTAGGTACATCGCGTGAAGCCAACATGATTGATAACCCATCGTTAGAAGGTGAAGAACGCTTCTATTTACATTATAATTTCCCTCCATTTTCAACGGGTGAAGCTCGACCTTTAAGAGGAACTTCACGTCGTGAAATTGGTCATGGTAACTTAGCACAACGTGCATTAAAACGTATGGTTCCTGCCGACTGTCCGTACACTGTACGTGTGGTGTCTGAAGTATTAGAATCTAACGGTTCGTCGTCAATGGCAACAGTTTGTGCTGGTACTATGGCTTTAATGGATGCCGGTGTACAAATGATAAAACCTGTATCGGGTATTGCTATGGGATTAATTTCTGATGGTGAACGTTACGCTGTTTTATCTGATATTTTAGGTGATGAAGACCATTTAGGTGATATGGACTTTAAAGTTACTGGAACCGAAGATGGTATTACAGCGTGCCAAATGGATATTAAAATTAAAGGCTTAAGCTACGAGATTTTAGTAAATGCATTAAACCAAGCTAAAGAAGGTAGAATGCACATTCTTGGTAAATTAACCGATACTATTGCAACTCCAAACAATGCTGTTAAAGCTCACGCTCCTAAAATGGTTACAGCAACGTTACCAAACGATTTAATTGGTGCCTTTATAGGACCTGGTGGAAAAGTAATTCAAGAATTACAAAAAGAAACAGGTACAACCATTGTTATTAACGAAGATCCTGTTACCGAAGAAGGTATAGTTGAAATTTTAGGAACAGACCAAGCTGGTATTGATGCTGTTTTAGCTAAAATTGACTCTTTAACTTTTAAGCCAGAAGTTGGTAGCATTTACGAAGTTAAAGTAATTAAAATGCTAGATTTTGGTGCGGTAGTAGAATATACTGAAGCGCCAGGAAACGAAGTATTATTACACGTAAGTGAATTAGCTTGGGAACGCACTGAAAACGTTTCTGATGTGGTAAACATGGGCGATGTTTTTGACGTCAAGTACTTTGGAGTAGATTCAAGAACGCGTAAAGAAAAGGTATCTCGTAAAGCTATTTTACCTAAACCAGAAGGTTGGGAAGATAGACCAAAACGCGACAACAACCGTAACAGAGATAATAATCGTGGACGCGATAACCGAAATAAAGGTAACAGAAGAGACGATAGAAAACCTAGAGAAAATAGAAACGACGATTAATTTGTTATAATATTTTTAAAACTGAACCTCGATATTTTTGTAATATCGAGGTTTTTTATTTGAATATATTCAACTTTTTTTATGCCTTTAATTTTTCAACAGATTCTAAAACACTTTTTTGCGTTTGTTGTTTTAAAGCTTCAAAATCGTTAAACTGATAATGTTTAGAAAGTTTTATATCATTAATATACAATTCTAAATGTGACAAACAGTGTAGCATTTTAAGCTTATTGTCTAACTGTAGTCTGTACATTTCGGATGTATTTACGTCAAATTCATTTACTTCAAACAATGGTTTGCTATTAATTCGTTTCGATTTTATTATAAAAAACCTTGAATAATTAATAGCTAAATAAACTAATATCTGTACTGTAATATAACTTAAAAAATAAATAAACATAATGGATTTGGTTATTGTTTTATAGTAGTAAAACACCCAATAACCAATTTACCCTACTAAAAAACATAAAAAAACCTCCTAAACTTAGGAGGTTTTAAAAATGCTAACGCCTTTTAATTATTTTTTTTCTGTTACTGGTGCATTAAGTTTTTCACTCATTTCCATTGAAATAGCCGATCTATCAAACTTTAATTTACCTGCCAAAGTTTCAATAACACAAGAGTTATCCTTATCGTTTAACTCGGCAATTTTACCGTGTAATCCGCTTTTGGTTATTACTTTATCGCCTCGTTTTAACTCGGCTGCAAATTTCTTTTCTTTTTTTGCGCGTTTCATTTGCGGTGCAATCATAAAAAAATACACCACTACAAACATTAATGCAAAAGGTAGTAAACTACTTAAACCTTCTCCCATTTTTTATATTTAATTAGTGTGCTGCTGGAGCGTTAGTTACTTTATTAGGATCTGGTTTTACAAAAGCCATAATTTTTACAGTTTCTTTACCTTTTTCGGTATTTGCTGTAACAGTAATAGTTTTTGTTACTTTGTTTGATCCGCTACCATTAAATTTAACAGTAAATTCGCCAGATTCGCCCGGAGCTAAAGGTTCTCTACTCCAGTTTTGAGGGACTGTACAACCGCAAGAACTTTTAATATCGGTAATAACTAAAGGTGCATCACCTGAATTTTTATATTTAAAAACCGTTTCAACCGCTGTTCTAGATTCTATTTCACCAAAATCGTGTTCTGTTTTTTCAAATTCGATAACTGGAAATTTTGATGCTACCGCATCTCTTTCAGCCGCAGCTGCAATATTGCTTTCGTCAATTTTTTTTGCTGCGTTGTCCTTACAAGATGTAAAAGCTAACATGGCAAACGCCGCTAGGCCTAAGATGATTTTTTTCATAATAAAAATTAAATTTTAAAAATTTGGTTCGTAAAAATACTAATTATTTAAGCTACTAAAAACTTTTTGTAAAGTTCTTAACACTCTTTAAAGTAAGCCTCGGCCTACTTTTTGCAATTTTCCAGAAGCTTCATATTCTTTTACCAACTTATCTAAAATACCATTAATAAAAACACTACTTTTTGGTGTGCTATATTCTTTTGATATTTCCAGATATTCATTTATAGTAACTTTTACTGGTATTGACGAAAATTGATTAATCTCACAAATAGCCATTTGTAACAATACATAATCTACATTAGCAATTCTATCGGCGTCCCAGTTTTTGGTTTTACCTTCAATTTCTGTATTTAAACTAGTTCGATTTAATAATGTTTTTCTAAACAATTCGATTGCAAATTGCTTATCGTCTATATCTTTATATAATTTCGGAGTAAAGTGTTGCCCAGAACCATTAGGTTTTACTTTTCTTAAAAGCTTTAAAATGGTAGTATTTACAATTGGCAAATCGTCTAACCAAGTCAGGTTTTTATCTTCGATATAATCGTATAACTTTTCGTTAGGAGCTACAATTTCTTTATAAACATCAACAATAAAATCTTTATCCTCTTTAAAATCGGAGGTTCTAGTTTTCATATAATCTTTATACAAATTACTCGATGTAATGGCTTTAAAAATAACATCAACGTATTCGCTATCTAACTCCCAATTATCAATTTTTCTGCTTTCTAAAGCATCGCGTAACGCTTCACTTTCGCATAAAGCGCTTAACACTTGGTTGTTTACAAATTTTCTATTGGGATCTTTGTCTTCTTTAGTTGCAAGATGTTTTTGTTGCTTTTTTACAATATCGCTAGCTGCTCTTTTTTGTACTTCAATTAGTAACGACAGCATTAAAAGGTATAAATTTTGGATATTTTCTATGCTAAATAGCAGAAATTTTTGGTCTTTACTAAAATCGTCACTTTCAGAGCCTTTAAAAGCATATAGGCCTTGCATGACTTTAATGCGGATGTGTCTTCTATTAAGCATAATTACAAAGAACTTTTATAAAACAAATATGTCGTTTAAAAAATTTTACGCTGCAAAAGTAATACTATATTTAATAATTTCTCATGTTTATTTTTAAATAATTATTACAAATTAATTAAGCAATGTTTAACAATTGAATTACGCCAGTATTCGATGTAATTATCATTAATAAACTATATTTGTGTTTCTACTTTTTATAATTACATGAAAGCATTACTGCATTTAAATAAATACTTTTATAAATACCGAAGCCATTTAATAATTGGTATTATTATAACCATAATTGCGCGTCTGTTTTTACTTTATACACCACGTTATGTTAAACAAATTTTTACAGTAATTGAAAATTATTTTTCGGGTAGCATAACTGTAGACGTTTTTAAAAATGATTTATTAGAAGCTATTTTATATATAATTGGAGCCGCTATTATTGGTGCTATTTTAACTTTTTTTATGCGCCAAACTATAATAAATGTTTCGCGATATATTGAATTCGATTTAAAAAATGAAATTTACGCCCAGTACCAAAAGCTTTCGTTAAACTTTTATAAGAAAAATAGAACAGGTGATTTAATGAACCGAATTACCGAAGATGTTACACGTGTACGCATGTATGCTGGTCCTGCAATAATGTATAGCATAAATACCATTACTTTAATTGTTATGGTTATATTTTATATGTACAATGCGTCGCCAAAACTTACATTATACACCTTAGTTCCGCTTCCTATTTTATCGGTTATAATTTATAAATTAAGTAAAGAAATACATAATAGAAGTACTGTTGTACAAGAATATTTATCGAAACTGTCCACTTTTACGCAAGAATCGTTTAGTGGTATTTCTGTAATAAAAGCCTATGGTATTGAAGCCCAAACATCGAAAAACTTTAACCAGTTAGCTATTGAAAGTAAAACTAAACAAGTAAGTTTGGCCAAAGTACAAGCTTGGTTTTTTCCAATGATGATTTTATTAATCGGTACAAGTAACCTCTTGGTTATTTACATTGGAGGCATGCAATATATAAATGGTGAAATTGAAAGTATTGGTACTATTGCCGAATTTTTAATGTACGTAAACCTTTTAACTTGGCCAGTGGCAACGGTTGGTTGGGTTACCTCTATTGTGCAACAAGCCGAAGCATCGCAAAAACGTATTAACGAGTTTTTAAAAATTGAACCCGAAATTAAAAACGAAAATAATACCATTACCAC
This sequence comes from Neotamlana sargassicola, assembly GCF_020523965.1. Lineage (GTDB taxonomy): Bacteria > Bacteroidota > Bacteroidia > Flavobacteriales > Flavobacteriaceae > Neotamlana > Neotamlana sargassicola. The sequence continues at coordinate 56,940 of NZ_JAJAPX010000004.1, forward strand.
TATTGAAGGCGACATTGTATTTAATAATGTTTCTTTTACTTACGACGACACCAACATTAACGCCTTAAAACAAATAAGTTTTAGTGTGAAATCGGGTGAAACCCTTTCTATTTTAGGAAAAACTGGATCTGGAAAATCCACTATTTTAGATTTAATTAGTCGTTTGTATGATGTAAATAGTGGTAGTATAACCATAAACAACAAACCATTAAAAGATTTAAATCTCTATAATTTACGAAATAGTATTGGCTATGTTCCGCAAGATGCTTTTTTGTTTTCAGACACAATAAAAAACAACATTAGCTTTGGTAAAGTTGATGCCACAGATAACGACGTTATTGAAGCAGCCAAAAATGCTCAAGTACACAAAAACATTATAAAATTTAAAAACGGATACGACACCGTTTTAGGAGAACGTGGCATTACACTTAGTGGCGGGCAAAAACAACGTGTTTCTATTGCTAGAGCTATAATTAAATCGCCTAAAATTTTATTGTTCGACGATTGCCTCTCGGCCGTAGACACAGAGACCGAAGAAAAAATTCTTAAAAATCTTAATAAAATCTCTAAAGATAAAACTTCAATTATTGTTAGTCACCGCGTGTCTTCAGCCAAAAGTGCAGATAAAATTATTGTACTAGACGAGGGCAAAATTATACAAGAAGGTAATCATGAAAGTTTAATAAATGTTGATGGCTATTATAAAGAACTTTATTTAAAACAATTAAGTGAAACGGCGCAAACCTAAAATGATTCTGCTAATTTTTTAGTGCAATAACCCCAATAAATGTCTATTTTACCAAAAGAAAACTTACAATTTGTTGGTTAATAAGAGTTTTTTTTAGATTTTTGATATTTACAAAACAATTAAATCAACACTTATTTCAATTCAAAATGAATGCTATGATGGAGAAAGAGGAAATTTTTTCAAAAGTATTAAGAGCAGGACGACGAACTTATTTTTTTGATGTTAGAGCAACCAAAGCAGAAGACTATTACCTAACAATTACGGAAAGTAAAAAGTTTACAAATGATGATGGATCTTTTCATTATAAAAAGCATAAAATTTACATTTATAAAGAAGATTTCGCCGAGTTTAAAGATATTTTATCTGAAATGACCGACTATATTATTAGTGAAAAAGGTGATGAAGTTATTAGCGAAAGACACCAAAAAGACTTTAAAAAAGAATACGATACACCGCGAGTTACCGAAGCAGAACTTAAAACTCCTGGTAACTTTACCGATTTAGACTTCGACGATATTTAATACTATTAAAAACCATCAATAATTTGATGGTTTTTTTATGGTTTATATTTTACTTGATAGTAAAGCCAAACTAATAACCAGTATTAGATAACTTGCACCAATAAGTATATTAAAAACAAAGGCTAACACGCATATCATTAAAATCGCCCAAAGAGGAACCAAAGTAATGGCCACCGCAAAACGAAATGTTGCTATAAACTCTGCTTCTTTAATTTTAGGTTGAACCACAAACTTCCAAATAAAATAAGGCACAATTAATAGTATAATTAATAGACTTTTAAACACTTTATGCAGCCCTATCATTTTTGCTTTTGAAGCTGTAACTTCTCCTAAAAAATTGTTTTTAATTAAGCTATTTACTGTTTTAGGCTTTAAAAAATCGACATTTAAATCGTTTAATTTTGCAAGCGATTCTGCATAATTCTCTTTAGGAATATGTGTTGTTAATTCTATAAGGCGATTCTGTAAAACAGTTTTTAATTTTAGAACGCCATCGCGCCTGTCTTCCAATAAAAATTGTTTTGCCGAAATAGGTTTACCAAAAAATAAACTCACCGAATCTGGATAGTTTTCAGCATTTTTATAATTTAACCCCAACGGTACTATTTGTAAATCGGTTTCAGGGTAAGACTCTAAAGTTTCAAAAACTATTCTTGTAAACCCTTTACTAAGTGGTCTTACCGTTCTATTTAAACTATGATTACCTTCTGGGAAAAGCGACACCGCTTCATTGTTATTTAATAACCTGCTACAACTTGCAAAAACCTTAGTATTATTCGAAATAGTACTCCAACCATCACGAACGCGATAAACAGGTATCATTTGTAATGATTTTAAAAGTTTTGCTATCCTAGGGTTATTAAAAACACTTGCTCTTGTTAAAAAATAAAAGAAACGCCCGTTACCATAAACTGCAATAAGTAACGCATCAATTAAAGCATTTTGATGATTAGATAACAATAAAACGGGCTTATTTTTTGGAATATGTTTCGCATTAACAACCTGTATTTTCTTATAATAAAAAAATAACGCTAACCTTAAATAGGCACGAACCCCGTATAACCAAATATTTTTCAATCCGTAACTTTTTTAGCAGCCTTGTAAGACCAAAAGAAAGCAATACCTAAACCGGAAATAATATGCCAAATACCCCAAAAAGCAGCCAAAATAGCCATACCGCCTAAACCATTAAAAAATGTAAAAATGAGCAGCAAGCCTAATCCTGAATTTTGTATTCCAGTTTCAATTGCTATGGTTTTCTGATTGATGAACGATAGCTTAAAAAGCTTAGCTACAACAAAGCCTAACATAATGGCCAAAAAATTATGAAACACACCAATTAACAGTACATAATGAATGTAATTATTAAAAACATCGATATTTTTAGAGAAGGCTAAAACCACAATTAACCCAAAAATTACAATAGATAATGGCTTTAAAATTTTAGATAGCTTTAAAGAAATTACAGGAAATTTATATCGAAAAGCCATTCCTAAAACTAAAGGAATCCCTAAAATTAAAACTACAAGTTTTATTAAATCACCAGGGTTTAAAGCCACTTGTTTTAATATTTGTGCTGTTGGCGAATATAAACTTCCATAAAACTGAAAGTTAAAAGGCGTCATAAATATGGCTATAAAAGTCGCAAATGCTGTTAAACTAACCGATAAAGCCGTGTTTCCTTTAGCTAAATGCGTCATAAAATTAGATATATTACCTCCTGGACAAGCGGCAACCATTAACATACCTAGGGCAATACTTGGCTGTGGTTTTATTAGCCAAACCACCAAAAATGTTAATAAAGGCAAAAGTAAAAACTGGCATAAAACACCAACAAATATTAACTTTGGAGTTTTAAATAATTGCCTAAAATCGCTTGCCGTAATTCCTAAAGCAACACCAAACATGATAACAGCTAATGCGATGTTTAAAACCCACAACCCGCTACTATCAAAATTAATAACTACCTCATCTATTTCTTGCATATTAAGACACTACACTTCCGTTTTTAACCTTATTTTCGGGATTTAGCAACATCACATCTTTACCATTTACTGCGCCAACCACCAAACACTCACTCATAAAATTAGCGATTTGCTTTTTCGGAAAATTAACCACAGCAACAATTTGTTTCTGCAATAAATCTTCCTTTGTGTATAATGTTGTTATTTGAGCTGAAGATTTTTTTATACCCAAATCACCAAAATCAATATGCAATTGATAGGCTGGATTTCGAGCCTCAGGGAAGTCGTTTACTTCAATTATAGTTCCTACTCGTAAATCTACTTTAGTAAAATCTTCAAAAGTTATTGTCTCATTCATTTTTTAAAAATACAAATAATCACGAAATTTGAATTAAAATAAGTAAAAATGGCGAACACACCTTCAAATATGCTTCCGTTAGGCACAACAGCTCCAGATTTTAAATTAATAGATACTGTTTCGCACAATAACGTATCACTATCAAATTTAAAAGGAAGCAAGGGTACTGTAATTATGTTTATTTGTAACCATTGCCCTTTTGTTATTCATGTTAATAAAACTATTGTAAATTTGGCTAACGCTTACGCGGAAAGAGGCATTGCTTTTATTGCTATTTCTAGTAACGATGTTGTTAATTACCCACAAGATGCCCCAGATAAAATGACCATTCATGCTGAAGTAAACAATTACCCTTTTCCTTATTTATACGATGAAACCCAGGAAGTTGCTAAAGCATATGATGCTGCTTGTACGCCAGATTTTTATTTGTTCGATCATGATTTAAAACTTGTATATCGCGGTCAATTAGACGATTCTAGACCAGGAAATGGTTTAGCCGTAACCGGCAATGATTTAAAACATGCAATAGCTTGTTTACTCACAGACAAGAAAAACCAATCGATACAAAAACCAAGTATTGGCTGTAATATTAAATGGAAAAACTAATAAATAACTTACTACTTTAGTTTAAGTTGCCAAAAGCCAACATCCTGCCATTGCCCAAATTTAAAACCAACTTCTTTTAAATCTGCGACCTGATTGAAACCGAATTTTTCGTGCAATTTAATGCTAGCTTCATTTGGAATAGTTAAAACACCTAAAATTGTATGAAATTGTAATTTTTTAAGATCTGCTATAAGTTGAGCGTATAATTGTGAACCAATTTGTTTGCCATGAACATTATGCTTTACATAAACCGTAGATTCTACCGTGCCATTATAAGCTGGACGTTCTCTAAATTTACTAGCATAAGCATAGCCAAGAATTTCTTTATCTACTTCAAAAACAAAAACTGGAAAATTTTCTTGAATGCTTAAAAGTTTATTTTTTAACGGTTTTAATTTAGATACTTCTAAATCGAAAGTAGCAGTAGTATTTAGAACGTAGTAATTATAAATTTCTAGAATTTGCTCGGTATCTTCAGCTCGAAACGGTCGTATCATCATTTACAAAGTTAAACCCAGTTTTCACGTTTTAACAAACTTTCAATATGTGCAAAATGATGATTTCCGTGCCACACATATTTACCTACATTAAATGCTAAAGTGTACTCTAAATTATCTTCTGGATGGATAAATGATCGTTGCAAATCAACCATATTAAGTCCTTTTAACAAATAAACCAACTTTACATGAATAGCATTTAAATGGTTTAAAGACATTTTTATCGGAGCTGTTTTTGTATCGAAAAGTTCAGCCCATCTATCTTCATAATAGGCTTTTATTAAAGGCTTATCCTCGGTTAAAGCCCACTTAAAACGCAAATAGCTATTGTGATGACTATCGGAAACATGGTGTACAACTTGCCTCACCGTCCATCCGCCCGGTCTATAAACTGTATCTAATTGTTCGTCGCTCAGGTTTTTTACTAAATTTTCAAATTTATTCGGAAATTGTTCCAACTCTAACGTCCAACTTTCAATGTGACTTGAAGTAATTTCTTTTGGACAATTAAATTTTCCGATAGGGTATTTTAAAAGTTCTAAGTCTTCCATTTAATAATTTTGTTTTTTAGCAATATACAGCGAACTATTACTTATTTTAATAACGATTTTGCCTCTGTAATTGCTTGTTCTAAACTTTGAAAATGATGAATTTTATTTTTAAAAAATAAATTTTCTATGGTTGAATTTAAAGTGCCTATTTTGTTACTAGAAACTACAAAATAAGACTTTAAAGTATAATTATGTTTAAAAAACTTTAACCAATCTGAAGGTTTAACAGAGTAGGAATTAATTCTATTAGATATATAAATTAAATCTTCTCCATGCGTGTTTAGTAAGCTTACAACATCGTTTAACATGATCTCTGCATAATCCCAATCGAAAGTTATACCTTCAGATATTTCTGAAACTACAAAGCCATTAAAAACAAATAATTCTCCATACGGATATGTAAATGTTTTAATAACCTCATTAAAATATTGAGAATTTTTTACACTCTTCATTAAATAATAACTTCTTAGAAAACCAAATTAAAAAGAAAAAGCACCTAAAATAAAAATTTAGGTACTTTTTATATCAAATTTATAACAGTTCTATTTTACAGCCATAAGTTCTACATCGAAAACAAGTGCAGCGTTTGGAGGAATAACACCTCCTGCACCACGAGAGCCATAACCTAAATGACTAGGAATTACTAATCGCGCTTTGTCACCTACTTTTAAAAGCTGAATACCTTCGTCCCAACCAGAAATTACTTGCCCCATTCCTAATGGAAAATCTATTGGTGCATTTCTTTTGTATGAAGAATCGAACACGGTACCATCGGCTAATTGTCCTTTATAATGTACAGAAACGGTTTTACCTTTTTCGGCTTTTTCACCATTACCTTCTTGAAGTATTTGGTAACGTAAACCGCTTTCAGTTTTATTAAAACCGGCAGCAAGCTTATCTAATTCTGCTTCGGCCGCTTTCTTTTCTGCTTCAATTCGTTTTTCTCTTGCACCTTCAAAAGTTCTAAACGCTTCTACAGCGTTAAAAGCCTCTGCTTCTGCTCCTACTTTTACAATTTCTAAAGTATCAATTACATCGCCTTGTGCGATAGCATCAACAATCTCTTGACCTTCTACAACTTTACCAAAAACCGTATGATTATTATCTAACCAAGGCGTTTCTACATGCGTTATAAAAAACTGACTTCCATTTGTTCCAGGGCCAGCATTTGCCATAGATAATACGCCAGGGCCATCATGTTTTAAATCTGGATGAAACTCATCATCAAACTGGTAACCAGGGTTTCCAGAACCTGTACCTTGCGGACAACCACCTTGAATCATAAAATCTGGAATTACTCGGTGAAATTTTAACCCGTTGTAATATGGCGTTCCTTGAGGTTTTACTTTATTTTCTAGGTTACCTTCGGCTAAAGCCACAAAGTTACCAACGGTTCCTGGTGTTTTTTTATATTCTAAAGCTACTAGAATTTCGCCTTTAGTTGTATTGAATTTTGCGTATAATCCGTCTTTCATTTCTTAAATTTTAGGCTGCAAAGATATGAAATGAAGTTTGAAGACAGAAACTAGAAGCTAGAAGATTTTATAAGTTAAAAACCAAGCTATAAATCCATTTTTATTTAGCAAACAAAACCGCCTAAATTATACTATTAAAACTCAATAACTCTTAGAAAAACAATATTTAATTCGCTACCTCGCTAATAAACTTAATACGATATAAACGCAATTCCTCGTCGTCGTAATCGCCATCAAATTCGTCGATGGCAAGGTTTATATTATCTGACTCCGACTCCATAAAATATTCATGAATTTCTTCTTGTTGGTCTTCATCTAAAATATCGTCTATCCAATAATCTATATTAAGTTTAGTGCCAGAATAAACAATGGCTTCCATTTGTTTTATAAAATCGGCCATAGTTAACCCCTTCGCCGAAGCAATATCTTCGAGCGGTAACTTTCTATCGATATTCTGAATAATATATAACTTATTCGCAGAATTAGTTCCAGTAGATTTTACAACCAAATCGTCTGGTCTTACGATATCGTTGTCTTCAACATATTTTGCAATAAGCGCTACAAAATCTTTACCATATTTTTTTGCTTTACCATCGCCAACTCCATGAACATTACCTAGTTCGGATAACGAAATTGGGTATTTAAGTGCCATATCTTCCAGAGAAGGATCTTGAAAAATAACAAAAGGCGGAACACCAAGTTTCTTGGCATTTTTCTTTCTTAAATCCTTAAGCATCGACATTAAAACCTCATCGGCTACAGCACCTCCACTTTTTGTATTGGTTACAATGGCATCGTCTTGATTTTCTGTAAATTCATGGTCTTCGGTCATCATGAAAGACTTCGGGTTACTTATAAAAGCTTTACCTAAATCGGTTAATTTAATAACGCCATAGGTTTCAATATCTTTTCTTAAATGTCCCGAAACAAGTACTTGTCGCAGCAACGCCATCCAATACTTTTTTTCTTGATTTTTACCGGCACCAAAAAATGGTTGCTCATTGGTTTTGTGTGAGTTAATTAGTGCATTTTCGCTTCCTACTAATACGTTAACCAAATCTTTCGATTTGTATTTTTCGTTAGTATTGAAAACAGTTTCTATAAGCAGTTTAACTTCGTCTTTAGCTTCATGCTGCTTTTTAGGGTTTCTAACATTATCATCCATGTCGCCACCTTCGCCCGTTTCATTATCGAATTCTTCACCAAAATAATGCAAAATAAACTTTCTGCGTGAAACCGAAGTTTCTGCAAAAGCTACCATTTCCTGTAAAAGCGCTTGCCCAATCTCTTGCTCGGCAACAGGTTTACCCGACATAAATTTTTCGAGTTTTTCAATATCTTTATACGAATAATAAGCTAAACAATGGCCTTCGCCACCATCACGTCCTGCCCTACCCGTTTCTTGGTAATAACTTTCTATACTTTTGGGAATATCGTGATGAATTACAAAACGCACATCGGGCTTATCTATTCCCATACCAAAGGCTATAGTTGCTACAACAACATCTACATCTTCCATTAAAAATTTATCTTGATGACTAGATCTCGTTTTGGCATCTAAACCAGCATGATAAGGAACAGCGTTAATACCATTAACTTGAAGTACTTGTGCAAGTTCTTCAACACGTTTACGGCTCAAACAATATACAATGCCCGATTTACCTTCGTTTTGCTTTATAAAACGAATAATGTCGGCATCAACCGTTTTAGTTTTAGGTCTTACTTCATAAAATAAATTAGGTCTGTTAAAAGACGCTTTAAACGTATTTGCTCCAGAAATTCCTAAATTTTTTATAATATCTTCTTGAACTTTTGGCGTAGCCGTAGCAGTTAAACCAATAATAGGAATGTTATCACCAATACGTGCAATTATACTTCTTAAATTTCGATATTCTGGCCTAAAATCGTGCCCCCACTCACTTATACAATGGGCTTCGTCAATGGCCAAAAACGAAATTTTAACCGACCTTAAAAAATCGACATTTTCATCTTTAGTAAGCGACTCTGGAGCCACATAAAGCAATTTAGTTACTCCGTTTACAATATCTTCTTTAACACGTTTAACTTCTGTTTTATTGAGAGATGAGTTTAAAACATGTGCTATACCTTCTTGGTTAGAAACACCTCGAATGGCATCAACTTGGTTTTTCATTAAAGCAATTAAAGGAGATACAACAATAGCCGTACCTTCCTGCATTAACGCCGGAAGCTGGTAACACAAGGATTTACCACCACCAGTAGGCATTATTACAAACGTATGCTTTCCTGATAATATACTTTCTACAACATTTTCTTGAAGACCTTTAAATTTACTAAACCCAAAATATTTTTTAAGTGAAGCTTGTAAGTCAGTTTTGTCTACAGACATGAATTGTTTAAATTAATTTAACGTTTAATTACAAAATGTACTATGAAATTAAATAATACATTTGAAGAACCCTCATAGTTTTTTTCGTTAGTTTTGTATCGAAAATCTAATTTACATAAAAATTAAATTTGTGCATCTATAAAGATAACAAAATCTTTAAAAACGCAATAAAATATTAAACTTTGAACGATAAAACATCAATTGTTGATATAGCCAAACGCACTATTGAAGCCGAAGCAAATGCTATTTTAAATCTTTCGAAATTAGTTACTAAAGACTTTGAAGCGGCTGTAAAACTTATATACAACTCTAAAGGTCGCGTGATTATAACCGGAGTAGGTAAAAGTGCCATTATTGCTAGTAAAATTGTAGCTACGCTAAACTCTACTGGCACTCCTGCCGTTTACATGCACGCGGCCGATGCTATACATGGCGATTTAGGACTTATTTTAAAAGACGACGTTGTTATTTGCATTTCTAAAAGTGGTAATACACCAGAAATTAAGGTTCTAGTTCCGTTAATAAAACGTGGTGAAAATAGCATGATTGCCATGACGGGAAATAAAAACTCCTTTCTGGCAAAACAAGCACAATATGTTTTAGACACTTTTGTTGAAAAGGAAGCCTGCCCAAATAATTTAGCGCCAACCACAAGTACTACGGCACAATTAGTTATGGGTGATGCTCTAGCTATTTCGTTATTAAATTTACGCGGCTTTTCAAGCGAAGATTTTGCAAAATACCATCCAGGTGGCGCTTTAGGCAAAAAACTATATTTACGAGTAAAAGATATTTCGACTGAAAACCAAAAACCTCAAGTAAGTGGAGATACAAACATAAAAAATGTTATTGTAGAAATTTCGGCTAAAATGTTAGGTGTTACTGCTGTTGTTGAAAATGATAAAATTATTGGCATTATTACCGATGGCGATTTACGTAGAATGCTTAGTAAAACCGATGATTTTTCCATGCTTACGGCAAAAGATATTATGGGTAAAAACCCAAAAACCATAAATATTGATGCTATGGCAGTTGATGCTTTAGAAACCATGGAAATTCACGACATTACCCAATTATTAGTAGAAGATAATGGTAAATATGCCGGTATTGTACATTTACACGATTTAATAAAAGAAGGAATAATTTAATGGCTCAAAAAAACATAAACGAGATGTCGTTTCTCGATCATCTTGAAGATTTACGCTGGCACTTAATTCGTATTTGCATTGCAGTTATTATTGTGGCAACTTTAGCCTTTATTTTTAGTCGATTTATTTTCGACGATATCATTTTTGCTCCGTTAAAAATGACATTTCCAACATATCACTTTTTATGTGAGATGGCCACTTTTATTAATATCGATACCACATTTTGCGCCGAAGAAATACCAATGATTATTCAAAACCGTACTATGGCAGGACAATTTTCGGCCGATATATGGACGGCTATTTTGGGTGGTTTTATTATTTCGTTTCCATATGTAATTTATCAGCTTTGGCATTTTATTAGCCCTGGATTACACGAAAACGAACGTAAACATTCACGCGGTTTTATTATTATTTCTTCGCTTCTATTTTTTATTGGTGTGTTGTTTGGGTATTATATTGTAACACCGCTATCTATTAACTTTTTAGCGAATTATAGTGTTTCAGAAGTCGTAGATAACCAAATAGATATTAGTTCTTATATTGCTTTGGTAAGATCATCGGCATTAGCATCTGGTTTAATTTTCGAGTTACCAATCATCATTTATTTTTTAACCAAAGTTGGCTTGGTAACCCCAGAAATCTTAAAAACCTACCGAAAATATGCTTTGGTTATTGTTTTAATTCTTTCTGCAATTATAACACCACCAGATATTGCAAGCCAAGTAATTGTTGCTATTCCTATTTTAATATTATATCAGGTTAGTATTTACATTTCTAAAATAGTTGTTAGAAATCAGCGTAAAGCAGAAAAAAGCCTCAAATAATTAATTAATTTTTACGTTATTGTAATTATGATTTTAAGAGCCGATAATTTAATGAAGTCCTACAACGGACGAAAAGTTGTAAAAGATGTTTCACTTAAAGTAGAACAAGGTGAAATTGTTGGACTATTAGGACCTAATGGAGCTGGAAAAACAACATCGTTTTACATGATTGTTGGACTTATTAAACCTAATGGTGGCCATATTTTTCTAGATAACACAGAAATTACAAAATACCCCATGTACAAGCGTGCACAAAATGGTATTGGCTACTTAGCTCAAGAAGCTTCAGTTTTTAGAAAATTAAGTATTGAAGATAATATTTTAAGCGTTTTACAACTTACAAAACTTAGCAAGAAGGAGCAATTGCATAAAATGGAATCGTTAATTGAAGAGTTTAGTCTTGGCCATATTAGAAAAAACCGAGGCGATTTACTTTCTGGTGGCGAACGTAGACGTACAGAAATTGCTCGTGCTTTGGCGACCGACCCTAGTTTTATTTTATTAGATGAACCTTTTGCCGGTGTAGACCCAGTTGCTGTTGAAGACATTCAACGTATTGTTGCACAACTTACTAAAAAGAATATTGGTATTTTAATTACAGACCATAACGTACAGGAAACTCTAGCAATTACCGACAGAACATATTTAATGTTTGAGGGTAGTATTCTTAAAGCTGGTGAACCGGAAGAATTAGCCAACGACGAAATGGTTAGAAAAGTTTATTTAGGTCAAAACTTCGAGCTTCGTAAAAAGAAAATTAGAGACTAAATTCATTACTTTATTATGAAATTAAACGAAATCTATTTTTACATGATTTTGTTTCTATTTCAAATTTTTAGCCTAGTCATTCTAACTTGCAGCGAAGATTTAAAAGAGAAAAAACATCTGTTTAATTACACAAAAGTTGCTCTTTTTATGTTTTCCATTGGCTGTATTATGGAAATCTTCAACTGGAACTATTTACAAAATTTTGAATGCATTTTTTTCACGGCGCTTCCTCTGGTACTTATTATTATTTTGAAATTCATTTCAATTTCATTTGAAAAAATATTTAAAAAAGAACCTTTTCAACTTTACAAAAACGTATTATCCGATGGTATTTGGGTGAAAAACAGAGGTAACTTTAAAAAGCATCATTTTTATTATTCCTTTTATTCTTTAACCATTTTATTAGTACCAATTTGCTTTTTAACTTTATTATATACTGTTTTATTCAAATAAAAAAGCGTTTATCTGCAATAAGGTTTAACTTCTATATAAATTCAATTAAATTTGTTTACCAAAAGCAAAAAAGCTCACCATTTACTGTGAGCTTTTTTTTAAAATATGATATCTAATTTTTACTTACCTTTTTGCTGTTCTGCCAACAGTTTCTTTTGGTATCGGCCTTGAACCACATCTACAACAATAAGTACAAATAATACAAAATAAAAGGTTGTTTTACTCATTGGCACTATGTGGTTTCCAAATAATTCTAAATGCGCTAAGTGTCCGCCCTCGGTAACTAGCATTATTCCAACTATAAATAAAATGAATAAACCAAGAACTTCGTACATGCGATTTTTAGCTAAAAATACCGAAATTTTATCGGCAAGAAGTAACATTAATAATCCACTACAAACAATAGCTATTGCCATAATTATAAACGCGGTTGTGTTATTTTCAATATCGCTAGTTAACCCGATAGCTGCTAAAATAGAATCGAACGAAAACACTAAATTCATAATAACAATACTAGTAATAACGGCATTCGCTGATTTTTTGCTTTTTGAATCACCATCTTCAACATGATTATCAAAATCTTTTATAGAAATCATATGCCAAATTTCTTTAATGGCTGTGTAAATTATAAATCCGCCACCAGCTAAAACAATTAAGCTGTGCCCATTGAACGCAAATTTTGCAATGTCTTTTATTTCGGCTGTTAAAAAAGAAAAAGGCTCTTGAAAAAAATCGATTACAGAAACTAATACAAAAAGCAAAACAATACGCAATGCAATGGCTATTAAAATCCCCTTTTTTCTAACAGATTTTTGTTGGTCTTCGGGAGCTTTTTTACTTTCTAAAGAAATATACAACAGGTTATCGAACCCTAATACTGCTTGCAACATAACAAGCATTAAAAGTGTAAAAATGTTTTCTAACATAAATGGCTTTTATTTTGATGAAAAATTATTTAAAACTGAAAGACTAATATATAGTAAAATGATTAATGGAATGGCTGCAAATTGTAAAACAATTATTAAAACTACACTAAGCAAAAGAAACACGTATCGTGTTACATTATTTGTAAAACTGTAATCCTTAAATTTTAAAGCAAACAATTTAATATTTGAATTTAGCAAATAACAGCTCAGTATAGTTATTCCAAAAAGAAACCATTTATTTAGAATTATAGCATTCATGGCGTCGCTATTTTGATATTCTAAAATTAAAGGCAGCGATACAATTAATAGAGCATTTGCAGGGGTTGGCAACCCTTTAAAATAGCTCTGCTGCTCATCGTCAATATTAAATTTTGCTAAGCGGTACGCCGAAGCTAAGGTAATTGCTAAACCAAAATAAGGTACTAAATGGTACTCGTCCCAACTTAATTCGGCAATTTGCAACAATTTATAAACTACCAAACCGGGAACTAAACCACTTGTAACAACATCGGCAAGAGAATCTAACTGAAGCCCTAATGCGCTCTGTGCGTTAAGTATTCTTGCTGCAAAGCCATCAAAAAAATCGAAAAATATACCTAAAAACACAAAAAGTGCAGCCGTAACAAAGTGATTATTAATTACAAAAATTACCGCAATGCATCCACAAAATAAATTTAATAAAGTTATGGCGTTTGGTATGGCTTTTTTCATCTAAGTAATTTTTAGGATTGTAAAAATAGTAAACAAATTTCGTCTAAAACAATAACTAGAAAAAATTCAAGTTTATAGGTTTAAATATTATGTGCATCTTTGTAAAAAATTAGCATTGAAAACTAACATAACCGTATTTTTAATAGTAATATCTACACTAGTTTATAGCCAAACAACTAGAAAATATTCAAACGAGTTTATGAATATTGGTGTTGATGCTGCTGCATTGGGAATGAGTAACGCTGTTACTTCTCACTCTGCCGATGTAAATTCTGGTTATTGGAATCCGGCAGGATTATTAAAACTTGAAGACAACCAATTAGCTTTAATGCATTCCAGTTACTTCGCTAATATTGCCAACTACGATTATATTGCTTATGCTATGCCTTTAGACAGACAAAGTGCTGTTGGAATTTCGTTAATTCGTTTTGCTGTAGATGACATTTTAAACACTACACAACTTATTGATGATGAAGGCAATATAAATTACGATAGAATTAGCCTTTTTTCTACTGCCGATTACGGATTCACCATTTCGTACGCCAGAGCTTTACCGCTTAACGGATTAAATTACGGCGTAAATGCAAAAATTATAAGACGTATTATTGGCGATTTTGCATCGTCATGGGGATTTGGTTTAGATGCCGGTATTCAATTTGAATCCAACAATAATTGGAAATTTGGTATTATGGCTCGTGATATTACAACCACTTTTAATGCTTGGGCTATTGACGAAGAAGAATTTGCTACAGTGCAAGATGCGGTTGAAGGCCAAAACCAAGAATTACCAGAAACTACCGAAATTACAATTCCTAAATTACAAATTGGTGTATCTAAATTAGTTGATTTTAATTATGACTATACGCTGTTAACAGCATTTAACCTTAATGTTAGATTTGAAGAAAACAACGATATAATTTCAACTTCGGTTGCGAGTATAAATCCGGCTTTAGGATTCGAGTTTGGTTATATCGATATGGTTTACCTACGCGCAGGAATGGGCAATTTTCAAAATGAATTACAAATCGATAATACCCAACAATTAAGCTTTCAGCCAACATTTGGACTAGGTTTTAAATACAGTGGCATACAAATAGATTATGCCTTTACCGATATTGGGGACCAAAGTGTGGCGTTATACTCTAACGTGTTTTCCCTAAAGCTCGATTTTAGTATGTTTAGATAAACGAAAATTAATTTTAATGAAGAAAACTCTACTGCTTTTATTTACTTTTTACCTGTTTAATGCCAGTTTTGGGCAAAATTTAACTTTAACAAATCAAGCAGAAATTAGCGTTTTAACGGTTGGTCCTGGTAGTAATTTAAGCGATGCCTTTGGCCATAGCGCTTTTAGAATTAAAGATCCAGCATTACAACTAGATGTAACATATGGTTATGGTGAATACGATTTTGATGCCCCAAACTTTTATTTAAAATTTGCTCAAGGAAAACTTAATTACCTTATTAGTAAAACTAACTTTAATAGGTTTTATTTAATTTATCGAGATTATTACAACCGGTCGTTAAAAGAACAAGTTTTAAACCTAAAACAACATCAAAAACAAGCGCTTTATAATTATTTAGTAAACAATTATAAACCAGAAAACAGGGCTTATTTATACGATTTCTTTTTCGATAATTGTGCGACTAAAATTAAAGATGTTGCACAAACAAACACAAACAATAGCATCGTTTTTAACCTTCCTGAAAACTATACTGAAGCCACTTTTAGAAGCCTCATTCAAGAAAATTTAAACCGAAACACTTGGGGAAGTTTAGGAATAGATATCGCCTTAGGAAGCGTAATCGATCAAACCGCTACTCCAGAAGAACACATGTTTCTTCCAAAAAACATACATCTATTTTTTGAAAATGCCACCATCAATAATGGAATGCCTTTAGTAAAAGAAAGTCATTTACTTTTCGAACAAAAACCTACAAAAGGCACCGATTCATTAATTACAAGCCCTTTGTTTGTTCTGGGAATTATTAGTTTGTTTATAATTATAATTACTTATAAAGACTTTAAAAATAATAGACAAAGCAAATGGTTAGACATTAGTTTGTTTATTATTACAGGGTTGGTTGGCGTGCTAATTTTACTTCTTTGGTTTGCGACAAACCACCAAAGTACTCAAAACAATTATAATTTATTGTGGGCATTTGCTTTAAACCTTTTTGTTGTTGGGCAGTTTTTTAAAAAGAAAATAAGCTCTTGGTTTAAAAGCTATATTAAGTTTTTAATTATTATGTTATGCCTTTTAACCTTACATTGGGTTATTGGAGTTCAAGTATTTGCTATTGCTCTGCTTCCTGTACTAATTGCTTTAGCTATTCGATATTTATTTCTATCGCAACATTATTCTAGACTGTAGACTGTTGTCTGTTGTCTGTTGTTTGCTTTATGTTGATTGTTGACAATACTAACAACTAACAACTAACAACTAACAACTAACAACTAACAACTAACAACTAACAACTAACAAAACTACCTTATTGCCCCCGAAAGTAAATAACAGTACTAAAGGTTTTAATTAAGATGATAAAATCCAACAAAAAGCTTCTGTGCTTTATATAATACAAATCGTATTGCAGTTTTAATAAACTATCATCTACACTAGAGCCATAGCGAGTCATTACCTGTGCCCAACCTGTTAAACCTGGTTTTACAATGTGTCTTGTTTCGTAAAATGGTAACATTTGAGACAGCTCTTTAACAAAAAATGGACGTTCAGGTCTGGGGCCTATAAAACTCATATCACCACGTAAAATATTTAAAAATTGAGGCATTTCGTCTAAACGAGAATATCTTAAAAATTTTCCGAAAGGCGTAATTCTTGTATCGCCTTTTTGTGCCCAAACCGCGCCTTTAGTTTCGGCATTTTCAATCATGGTTCGGTATTTAATTATTTTAAACATTTTACCATTTTTACCCACACGCTCTTGCGTATAAAACAATCTTCCACGATTGCCAAAAGTATTTCCTATTAAAATAAGTGGTAAAAAAAGTAAGGCTACACCAACACCAATAAAAGAAACTACCAAATCGAACATACGATGAAAAAACAAGTACAACTTATTTTGATTGCTCCTGCTAAACGGGAAATACTTATAAAAATCTTTCCCAACAAATTGCACTGGTACACGTTGCGTTAATTCTTCGTAAACCTGGGTATATTCTTTTATTGGAAACCCCGACTCTAACAACCTAATTAATGTATAATAAATATCGGATGTTATATTTTCAGAATTATAACTTGCAATAACAATTTCTCCAACATTTTCCCTAGTTATTACGTCATGAATTTGATCTGGATTATATTCTTTTATCCCTTTAAATTTAATCGATTCTTGGTTATCCATTTCACAATTAATAAAGCCCACAATTTTATAATTAGGATCAGACTTTTTAAAAGCTTCAATAATGGTTTGAATATTCGAAATTTCACCTATAACAAGTACCCTTTTAAAAAATCGTTGTGATTCTATAAAATTGCTGTAAATAAATCGCCATGCAAATAAGGCCAACAGCATGGAAAAAAAGAAGAACACAATTTGCAGTCGGTTATCTGGTAATTCCGGCGTAAAAAACGGTGTTAAAAGATAAAACAATACGGTAATGGAAACCGTAAAGAAAATACTTGATGATATTTTTTCAATTTTACTTGATTTTTGTAAATCGTACATCTCGAAAATGCTTCCAAATACCGAAACATAAATAATTAAAACCACTACCCATGCCCATTTATCTTGGGTTATTGTAAAATAATCAAAAGCAAAAGTATTACTCACAAAAAATAAGAAAAACAGTATAAATAACACATCGAAAACGCGTAATAAAATTTTACGCTCAGAAAGATTAAAATGTATACTGCTTTTCGCCATTAATTAGAGTTGGTTTTAATAAGTAAAGATAAATAAGTTATATAATAGTTTAAAATTATTCAAGAAGATTAGCCCATTGTTTTTTAATCTTTTCCCAGTTAAAACCTTCAACATAACTCCTGGCATTAACACCCAACTGGCAAGCGTAACTTGAATTTAAACGAAACAAATTAATATAATTTACAAACGGTTCAACGTTGTTTGGTTCAACTAAAACTCCTGTTTTTTCATGCTGAATTAAATAAGGCAAACCACCAACATTAGTAGATATAACAGGTAAACCGAGCGCCATAGCTTCAATAACACTCACAGGCATATTATCGAAATTTGTAGTATTTATAAAGATGTTATATTCCTTTGAAAGGGCAATCCATTCCTTCTTGGTTAACTTTCCTGTAAACGTTACGTTTAATTTTTGGCTTTTAGCGAACTGCCGCGCATCATTTAAACTACCATCAACATCTGGTCCAACCATACAAAGCGATGCGTCTATACCTTCAAGCTTTAACGATTTTAAAATTTTTATAGCTAATAACGGATTGTAAATTTTAGAAAACGCTCGTACCCAAAGCAATTTCACCTCCTTAAATTGCCTTTTTTTAAAAGGATAATTATCAATTTCGATAGCATTTGGAATATTCGTGACATTGTTAAAACCAAAAGTTTTAAACTGACTTCCCAAATAAGCTGAAGGAGCCACATTTACATAGGCATTATTAAAAATGAATTTTGATAATTTAGGTGATGTTTTTAAACGATTTGGCAATTTACCACCATGTAAAATAGGAATATATTTAAGTTTAAAAATTCTACAAAGGGCACTCACTAAAAAGGCATAGTAAAAATTTAGAGTGCTGTAAGTATCGATAAGAACATAATTGGCCGATTTTCGATTTTTGAAACATACATAAAGCATGTGAAATAATCGTAAGATTATATTTTTTTTGTGTGACGCAGATGTTACCTTAAATCCTTCGTCAAATAAGCGTTTTGACAATACATCGATTGAAGACAAATTAGCCTTAGAAGCTTTACTCACTTTATTTCCTATGTAAACAATATGCCTCACGAATTCCCAGTATTTTTCACCAGCTTGGTTGCAGGTGATTTATTTACACGTTTCGATTTAAACCTAACATCAAGCAAACATAGCCCATACACAAAAGCCGGAGCTGCAATACGCATTGCCGAGTGATTTACTGTTAAAAACCAAAATAAGTAAAAGGAATAAAAGAATACGTTATTCTTATTTTTAAATCGAAAAAGCATCGGAGCTAATAACAAAATTGAAAAAGCAAAAACACCAAATAAACCATGTTCTGCTAAAATTCTACTTACCTCGTTATGGGAAGCTGCTAGAAGTCCTTCTTTCTGTTCGCGCAAAATCTTTATTTTTCCAACTCCAACCCCAAAAACAGGATTGTTTAAAAACTCATTAAACTCAAACGATATTAAATCACTCCGTCCTGTTGTAACATCTTCTTTTTCTCTACCTAAAGCGTCTCGGTTTGCGTATCTATTTTCAATTAAACCTCCTGTTTGTAAAGACGAAATTAACCAAACCGATAAAGCCAAGGCTGTAAAAATAACAACTAACCTTGTAATTCTAAATTTAGCTTTTATGTTAACTTTTCTGAAATAGAAAAATAAATAAGCCGCAATCATAAACAACGCTGTTAAAATACCACCACGGCTAAAGGTAACAACACCTCTAAAACTCATGGCCGCCAAAAGTACACCCGAAATAATTTTAAGAAATAGGTTGGGAGATAACATAAAAAAACGAGCCGTAAGCACAAACATTCCTAAACCCAAAACAGTTGATACTTGATTGGGGCCAAAACCACCAGAAGCAGCAAAATTCGATCCGGTACCAGTAACAGTTGCTCTTACATCTGGTGTGTAAAAAAACAAATAAATAGTCATAGACACTAACGGTAATGCCATATATAACAAGACTTTATTTAAATTTTGAAAGCTAATTTTTCGCTTATAACAAAATAAAGCAACAATACCTAAACAAACGGGGCCACTAAGGTTAAAGGCTATGTCGGTTCTTAAATTAGACCCTGGACTAGAGTTAAGTCCGGCTACAATAATACCAGGTAGCAGCAAAAACAAATACATGATATACCCAATAGGCTGACTTGGCAATCTGGTAGTAAAAAGTCCCATAAACACAAACAAAATAACCAAATATTTAGACGCTTCGTACAAGAAATTTCCACCAGTCATTCTAATAAAAACTTCTGAACCTACAACATATGCGCATGCCAACAAAACTTGCACTGGTTTTTGAGAAGGTTTTGCTGTTAAAATTTGATTTGCAAAATACACGCAAATTGCAAACAAATACACTTTAGATAAAAAGGAAACTGCATAAATAGCTAAACCCAATAACACATGAAACCCTATTTTTTTTATGTAACTAAAATTGTTCAATAAAGAATTTGTTTATACGTGTTTATTATTGTTTTAATTTGAAAATTCTCAGAATAATTTGCTTCAACATGTTTTGAAAATGCAGCGCTATGTTCTAATCGCAAAGCTTTATTTTCTATGTACAGCAAAATTGCTTTTGATAGCTCTTCAACTGAATTAGGATAAACTAAACTACCGTTTATTTTATTTGAAACCACATTTCCTATTTCACCAACATGGGTTGCCACAACAGCTAAGTTAGCAATACCATACTCTAAAAGTGCAATGGGTAACCCTTCAGATACTGAAGACAGCACTCCTATTTCACACTGTTTTAAAATATTATAAACGTCCGGTTTTTGTTTATATAAAAACACATTATTCTCAATATCTTGCTTTTGCATCTCAGATTTAACCGTATTGAAATAATCGTTGTTAAAACTTTTACCGATACAATGTAATGTCCAATTTTTATGTGTTTCTGAAACTTTTTTAAATGCTTTAATAAGCGTAATATGATCTTTTTGTTCTCTAAAATTAGCTAAACACACCACTCGTTTTCCCGTTTCTCCTTTTAATTCGGTTATTTTTAACGTCGTATTCAAAGTTCCGAAATTAGGCAAATATGATACTTTTTTATGTTTTAAATTCGTTTTTATCCAAATTTCTAAAGTGGTATTTACTGCAAAAATATGAGAAAACAATTTTGAACATACTTTTAAAACATTATGTTTTCGTTCGCTTAAAAACTCGGCATTTCCATAATGATCATGCCATACTATTTTTAAACTTTTATTAAACATCCTTATTATGCTAGCTAAGAAAAAAGAGGAAGAATGCGCATGAATAATTTGAATTTGATTCGTTTTTATATACGAAATCATTTTTTTTATAGCAGTAATATCTATCGCTTTTGTTTTGCCAAGAAAAAGATAATGAACATCTGGGTTAATTTCATTTTTTAATAAACCTTCTTTTCGTGTTGCACAAATGGCAGAAAATTTAGTTTCTTTAGCTAATGCATTGGCTAAATTAACAGCAACACGTTCTGCTCCACCAGTATCTAAAGAATCTATTAATTGTAAAACCCGCATTTATACTTGTAATAATTTAACAATTTCGGCTTCAAAGGTATTTAAAGTATAGTTTTGCGACCATTTATATGCTAATTTAGACATTTCTTGAAGTTCTGTGGGTGTATTTAAAAGCGATTCAATTTTATTGGCTGCAGATTTTTCATCGGGACTAATTAAAATACCACGATTACCTTCGTCTAACATATAAGGCACACAAGAAATTGTGGTTGAAATAGGAATCGCTCCAAAAAACATAGCTTCAGCCAAAGCTTTTGGCCATCCTTCAGATTTTGAAGGTAATAGTAAAAAATGAGCTTCCTTTAAAGCTTCCTTTACAACATTTTTATCTCGATTTCCTAATAGTTTGATATGATCTGATAAACCTTGTGCTTGAATATAAAGTTGTAATTCTTCTTTTAAAATGCCTTCGCCATACAAATCGAAAGACACATTGAATCCTTTTTTAATTAACAATGCAACAATTTTTATCGCTAATAACGGACGTTTCCCGGACACTAAACTGCCTAAAAAGACAAATTTTAAACCGTAAGTATATTGGCGAATTAATGGTGCTTCAATTTCATTTTCTTTAAAAGTCGCCGTGAAAAAAGGTTTAATATTTTTAGTTTGCTTCGGCCATTTTCCATACACCAAAACCTGTATATTTTTGGTTAAAAAAGTATTACTTAAAATACGCTTTTGAAGTCTATAACTTAATGGTTGTTTGGACTTTGGATCCCAATTCCCCGCATATTTTGCTGTTTTAGGTATTTTAGGAAAAACCATTTGTACCAAACAGCCAAACAACCCAATATTTCCAGGGCATCGCAAATGTAAATGATTGGCTTTTTTACTTGCTTTAAAAATGGCCCATACAATTTTAGGCATTTTAAATATTGCAAAAAAGGCATGCTTTAAACTTGTAAACTGAATGGCAGGAATTTCTACAAACTTTATATTTTTATGCTGATATGCTATATCAATATCAGAAATAGCTTCAGACGTTTTTGGTGCAACAATAATAACTTCATCTACATGTTTTAACCAAATATTCATCTCTCGCACATACGGAGCATAGCCCAAAATGACTTGACCTTGAAATTTGTGTTTAACATGTGTGATGATTACGAAAGTCATTGTTATTATTCAGATAATTCGGTAACTTTTAAAATACGCGCCAAATAGTTTTTAGGATGGATATAATTTTTACTCCAAATAAAATTAGCTTCACACATTTTTAAATAGTTTTTATTTTGCAACAAATACTCAATTTTATCGGGAATTTCGTTGTAAGCCGAACGAGAAGATACTTTTGAATAATTTACACCTTCATAAAAATCATCAATACAAACGTTTAAAGGTGTTGTTACAACTGCTTTACCAAATAGTAAATACTCTCCAATTTTCCAACCTGGAGTATTTTTTAAACCATCGTCCGCAATACCTATATTAAATTTCGACAATTTTTTTAAATAACTCTTTTTATCCGATTTTGAAGGTGGCAATACTAAATCTGAGGCTAATTTATTTGATAAATCATCTGCATACAAACCAACCTCCACGTTGTTAAATTCCTTTTTTAATATTCTACACGCATTAATTCTAAATTCATTTTGTAACATTCTCCGCTCTTTTTCATCAGGGTTAGGATTATTATCTGGGTTCCATAATCGGGTATAATAAATGATGTTTCCACCAAAATCGGAAACTGTTTTAGGATAATTTTTAATATCAAGAGTTCCATGCCCTGAGTTTGTAAACCAACCAAAAATATCTAAAACTCTACCGATCTCTGTTCTATTAAATTTATGAAACACCAAATCTTTATTTAATTTTAACAAAAGCTGATAGCTTTTATAAGCGAGAGGAACATTAAAATTTAATGGATGTACATTTAAGGACTGATCCCTTTTTAACAACGAACGCTTAAAATAATAGTCGAAATTATCTGAAGCATCAATAAACTTTGTATCATCAGAATAATCGAAAAGAATAGTGTTATTATGTACCGTTAATTTAGCCGAATTGTATTTAATTTTAGGGTTATACGAAATATTAACCCCTATTTTGTTCGCTCTACAATAGTAAAAATAAGAATATACTAAATGCGTTAAATGGTGTGTCCAAACGGATAGTTCTAATTTCATAAATAATTAATAACCATTATTTTTGAGCAACAAAAAATATTGTTGATCCTTGATAAGCATTAAAAATTGACTTGCAAACATTTTTATAAAACTGCAATGATTTTAAATTCAAATACGGAAACCGTTTTATTTTCACCTTACAATTTTTAAAATTATAAGATTCAAAAATGGTAATAATATTACTTTTCGTAAAAAAATTTAAATGAATTGGCGGCGCGTCTTGATATAAATTATCTTTAGCACGTTCAGGATAATTTAATATTTTATTATAATTAGGAGTCGACAAAATTATCTTTCCGTTTTTATTTAACTTTTTGTAAGCCAAATCCATAAATAATTTTAAATCTTGTAAATGTTCAATAACTTCCCATAACAAAATAACATCAAAAGAGTCTTCAATATCATTCATTATCTTAAAATCGGAATTAATAGTATTTAAATTTAAACTCCTAGATTTTTTATAAGCCTCCTTATCTATTTCAATCCCTAAATAGTCTATATCAGCATTTTCACTTCTAATATAAGCGCCCATTAAGCCAATACCGCTTCCAATTTCTAATACCGACTTGTAATTTGAATTAAATACATGTTTTTGTAATACTCTAGACCTATTATGTCCAATTTTAATTTTTTTACCTTTCAAAAGCATATTATACTCATTCACAGAATAACTTTCGTACTTTGCTGAGTTATTATTATACAACTTATCGTAAAGTGTAACTAACTCTTCTTGAGAATATTTATCAAGGCAAAAAATCAACTTACAGTGACCGCATTTTCCTAAGTTAAATTTTTCATTTATTAAATTCACTTCATTATGACATAATTTACAATTCTTAAACATTATTTCATTATTTTAAAATTACTGGCTTATTAAAAATCAAACTAAACCATCCCATTATTCTACCAAATGATTCTGTTAAAGCCTGTTTTTTATCTTTAGTGGTTATTACATTTAGCAGTCTAATTACTATTAACAACCACGCGGTAGCATGCCATTTTAGTCTAGCTGTAAATTTAGGTTTATTATATTTTACACGCCAAATGTACCAACCATTTCTAAGCACCATTTTACCATATTTATACTTATTTGGTCGTCCTGAAACATCGTGATAATGACTTAATTGCGCTTGTGTATTTACATATAATTTGCCAAGTTTAGCTAAACGCAAACTAAAATCGGCATCTTCATAAAGACCATAACCTTCAAAATAAGTAGAAAAGCCCAACTTACTAAAAACTTCTTTTTTATAAGATGACACACCACCCATAATTAATTCAACCTCATAAATATTACCAGATGGCGGTAAAAATCCAATAGATCTGCCGTGTGCAAAAGTTGGTAAAAATCCTGGTTTTCTGTCTGGCAACAATCCAAATTTTCGACGCAATCTAAATCGCGCTGGTTCACTCCTGCTCCAACCTTCAAAATAAAACAAATCAGGATTATTTGCGGTGTTGGCTTTTTCCCAAACCACTTCATTTTTAATATAACCTCCAACCGCTAAAGCATTTGGTTTTAGTTTATAGGTATCAATTAAAGCTTCAAAATAATTAAACTCTAAAACAATATCATCGTCTAAAAAACAAATAATATCTATCTCCCTTGCTACTTTAGCTACTCCAAAATTACGTTGCTTGGTTAAACCGCGATGCCTATCACCTACAAGAAAATAACTAAGGTTATTAAACTCATTTTCTTTTAAAATTTGCTCCGTTTCTTTATTTATAGAACCATCAACAATAATAATTTCATCAGGATAAAACGTTTGCTTTTTTACCGATTCCAGTAACGTTAACAAAGCCTTCGGCCGCATATATGTACAAACAATTAAGGAGAATTTCATTGCTTAATTTGTTTTAGTTTGTTCGCCCATAATACACTTTCCCGCCATTGTTTTTTAAACGTTTTAAAATAGGTTATCGGGTTTTTAATGGATTGACTTTTATAATACTTTAAAAATAACACTAATTTATAACCTAAAAGTTGCTCTAATGTGTTATGTTTTAATTTATAGTACATAATTGTTGGAGACGGTTTTGGGCTATAACCCTGTTTTGTCCAAATATTTATGTGCTTTTTTCTAAAACCGCCAATTGGAGCTTTTAGGTGAACAATTTCTGGTTCAGGAAAATAAATAACATCAACACCATTGTTTCTTAATTGCATGCCATAATCGGCATCTTCACCAAAATTAAACTCGTAAACCATATTAAAATACAACTCTTTTAAAGCTGTACTTTTTACCATAC
Source organism: Neotamlana sargassicola (assembly GCF_020523965.1). GTDB lineage: Bacteria > Bacteroidota > Bacteroidia > Flavobacteriales > Flavobacteriaceae > Neotamlana > Neotamlana sargassicola. The sequence goes on from NZ_JAJAPX010000004.1 coordinate 82,640, forward strand.
TACAGCCAGAACCAAAAGTACTCCATTGTTTATCATTAAAATTTTGTTTTTTATCGTTGGTTCTTAAACAAGTAAAGGTCACCGCTTTAACATTAGCTGCTTGCATTTTTTTGAGTGCCAAATTGGTAAAATTGGGTTGAATTCTAATATCGTCGTCGGCAAAAAACACATAATTTGAAACTACTTCTTTCAACCCTAAATTTCTAGCATTGCATGCCCCAGTTTTATTAATAAATTTATGACAAATTATAAAAGGCCAATTTTGATTGCTTAAATAATCGAGTTCGGAAGCACTATTTTCGTCTGGGTTTTGTTCAATGATAATTACTTTTTTAGGCAAAATAGATTGCTGTTTTAAATCATTTAAAAAATCCAACAAATAAGTTTTCCTTCCTAAAGTTGGAATAATAACATCGATACTTGATGCAGATACACTATTACTTTTTAAGACTTCTAAATCTATTTTAATCGAACCTTTTAATTGACTAACAAACAAACTTTTAAAAAAGGAATAAAGCAGAAATTGCTTATTAAAAAAAGTAATATTAAACATTAAAAAGAAACTCCAAACCCATTTATAATGCTGTTTCACAAACTTAAAAAGCATGGTTTTTGATGCCTTTTTTCGCTCTTTAACTAAACCTAAATTCAATAATAATTTTGGCTCTGAATAACAAAACAAACCGTTACTCATCCCTAATTTAGCCATGGAATTTAATGCATAACTAAACGGTAAATCTAATTTAATTATAGTTTTAAATTTTAAAACTTGCGATGCATAAATTGCTCCAACGTCACTACTCATTAACCAGGTTGGATACTTTACATTTTTATTCACTTTTAAAAACGGAGAATCTTCAACAAAACCAATTGCTTGAGGTAAATATTGAGATTTACCATAAGATAACATCATATTTTTTAAGGTGAATATATCTTGAAAATCAGTAATATTTAAATTTTCTTTTTGGTCGATATGGCACCAAACTATAACTCGATCTGGGAAAATTTCGGCTAATTTAAATAATGCATTTGTTGGTTTATCCGAAGGTATATCCATTGTGTTCTTCGACGACAAATCGACGACCTCAACAACATGATTTTCATTATGGAATAAACCTATCATAATTATAAAAGCGATTTATAGTAGTTCAAATTAATATCGGCAATTTTATCGATATCAAATGTTTCGACAACCTTAACTCTTGACTTCGCACCTATACTTCTACATAAATCTTCATTATGAAGTAATTCTAGTATTTTTTCGGCATACAAATTGGTTTCTGTTGGATGAATTAGAAATCCATTTTTACCATCATCAATTAATTCTTGCGCCCAACCAATGCTTGTATTTACCACAGGTTTTTGTAATGCCATTGCCTCGATAGTTACCATACCTAAGGTTTCGGCAAAACTTGGAAACACACAAACGTGAGCCTGTTTAATTTGTTGTTGCACGTCGTTGTATGGCAGTTTCCCTAAATATTTAACGCGATTTTTAGCTTCTGCAGAAAACAATTTATCTATTAAATTATAAGTAGATTTTTGCCCTGTTTTAATATCTGCACTATCGCTTCCAATTAAAACTAATTGAGCTTCTGGGTTTTGTTCTGCAACCTTATTAAAAATTTTAGCCAACTCGAAAACGCCTTTTTTCCTAATAATGGTTCCTACATATAAAATAGTGTTTTTAATGTAAATTTCGGGCGATTCATTTGTAAAATCACTCAATAAAACACCGTTAGAAACCGTATTTATTTTAGATGATTTTATTCCGAAAATTTCACGAGTTTCTTCACCTGCAAAATTAGTTGGCGCTAGGTATGCATCAGCATTTCGTAAGGCTTGTTTTTCGAAAACAAAATTTTTAAACTTTTGTTGTCTGCCTTCTAATTTACAGAAGTAGGCATCGCTTCCGTGAAAACGAATAACTAATGGTACTTTAAAACGCATAAAAGCGGTAATTCCTGTCCAATCTGGCGCTTCTAAAATAGCTATCTGTTTTTCTGAAACTATTTTATTAATTTGATTTTGAACGTATTTACGACTAAAATACCATCCTAAATAAGAAAATTTCTTTTTTGCGATGCTATGAATTTCAACACCTTTATCGTTAAAAACTTCTGAAGCTTTTTGATTGTAAACAAATACATATACAGCAACACCTTTTTTAACCAATGCCATAGCAAGGTTTTTTATGCTTGTGCCAATTCCTGCAGCATGGGCAATTTTTTCGTGCGGATATTCGGGTGTTATAAAACCTATTTTCATTTTAATATCGCTTCAAGTGTGTTCCAAATAGTTTCTGAAGCTTTTGTAGGTTGTTTTCCTGCTACAATTTTAAACCACTCTGTTCCTTCTTCTACATTCGATAATTCACCATCTAAAATCTGCTTTACTATACCTTCTAAATCTTTTTTATCGGTACAAAAAACAGCTGCCTTATCGCTTGGCATACTTCTAAAATGAACATATTTGTAATTCTGACCAATATCGCGAATGCCTTTTTTTAACTGCGGTTGCTCATAATTATAATAAATACAAGGTTTATTATGAGCCACAAAATCGAATACTGTAGACGAGCATACATTGGTTACAAACTCACTATGTTCGCAAACATTGTAAAGCATTTTAAAATCTTCGGGCGTTGGTAAAATTTGGTTCCATTGGCTACCAACTTGCTGCCAAATGGGGTCGATTACCGTTATAATATCTTTATTCGCGTTAATTACAGCATCGTATCGCGGTGTAAAATCTACAGGACATTTCCTGTAAATTACCCCTAAATTATACCCTTTGTTATTTAAACTTCTACATGCATTTGCTAAATCTTCAAGATAATATTGATCGAGCGGCGATGTGGTTTCATCGTCTCCAGAATAGCAAATATATTTTTTATTGATATCAAGATTATGCTCAGCAAAAAAAGCCTCTTTAGTTTGTTTTAACGACGCATCGAAATGTGGTTCGAACTGTGGCGTACCCGTTACAAACACTTGCTCTTCTTTTACAAACGGATAATATTTAAGCTGTTCGTTTTTCATTAAATCGCTCCAAACACAGTAATAATCGGTTTCAACCACTTGCATCGCTTTTGGTACGTTATCCCAAGAGTATACAAAAGCAACCGTAGGAATTCCTAAATCTTTAGCAGCTAGAAGCGCACTAATAGATTGTGTGGCGCGTTGGGTTGTACAAAACACCAAATCTGGTTTATGCTCTTGTAACTGTTTTTTACAATAGGCATATTTTGATGTTGAACGCTCTAACTTATTTATTTTTTCGCGTAGTTGAGTGATACCTTTTGGAGATGAATATTTCCCAACCAACCATTTTGTAAACAAACTACGGAATATATTTTTCGCTCCTTTATAGTTAAAAGGAAATTTATAAGTTGGGTAAACATTGTCATTAAATTTATCTCTCGACACATTTAATTCGGCACGTTTTCTTGCTCTGGAATATATGGAAAGTAGTTTGTGTGCACTTTTATCTTCAATCTTAACTTCGTTAAAGCCTAAATTGTCTTTTAATGAAAATATGGTGTTATTCCAGTACGTAATATCGAAACCCTTTTGCTCGCCTATTTTCTTAAAATCGGTGAATGCAAAATTTCGTAAGCCTACGCCATCTGGAAAAAAAATGAATACTTTTTTAGACATTTACTTCTTTTTTAAACGGGCAAACAGCCATTAATTTATTACACAAATCATCAATTAATTCTGCATTTGGAAGCACTTGTTTAGTAGTAAACAAACTTTCTAAATCTGGAATGTTCAATTTAGTATTTACAATTTCTGGTTTATACGATTCGATTAAAACCGACTCGAAATAATCTTGATATTTTATATCGTCGCCAAAAACATCATCAGAAAATTTTTGCCATACTGCAGGAATACCGTAAGCATGTGCTACAATAATGCCGTGTAAAGATGACGATACAATTTTGTCGCAAGCTAAAAATTTGTTTGTGGTTTCTTCAATATTGTTAGTCATTAAATCAATTAACAACACTTCCGATGCATCGGAATAAAAATCCTTTACTTTTTTAAAATCGTTGTAATGAGGAATAATACCAAATTTGTATTTCTTTTCGATTTTCGGATTATAATATTTTGGCAACAATAAAGCCGGATCTCCATAAACTTCTGGAACATGGTAACCTTTTTCTATTAAAAAACGTCTGGTTTGCGGGCCTCGAACGGCTAAGAATTCAGCATTTTCAACAGGATATGCTTTCGATACTATGCCACTTCCCCAAACAATACAATTACTAGTTACGTTGGTTAAAATACTACCAATTGTAACGTAAATGGGCTTAAAAAAATTCACAAAAGAAAATGCTTTAGGCTTAACCCAAACCGCTTGTTTTCCAGATATTTTTTCAACTAAATATTTACCTAGCAAATCACCATAATTTTCTTTGGCTTTGCCTTGTATTTTAATTTCGTTCCACCAAAACAATCGTATGTTTTTAGATGAACTCATGTTAACCTTTTTGATTTTTTAATTTTTCGCGTTGCACCTGTTCAATAGGCAAAATATCTGCATTTTTAAAACTTAAAGCTTTGTAAACTGCCTTTAAATCGCGAGATAGTTTTCGCATGCCCATAGGTTCTAACGACGCTGCATGATCGGTTCCTTTCCAGGTTCTATCGAGCGTGTAATGGCGCTCAATAATGTTGGCTCCAAGCGTGTAAGCCGCAACATCAACAGCAATTCCTAAATGATGCCCAGAAAACCCAATGTGTTTAACTTGGTCTCCATATTTTTCTATAAGCAGATTAATATCTAACAGACAAACATCATCAAAAGGCACCGGATAACCCGATGTGCAATTGTAAAGTACTAAATCTTTATTACGATTTTGTGTTTTAAACAGATTAACCAAATCATCAATTTCGGTTTTGGTGGTCATTCCTGTTGAAATATGTAACTCACCTTTATAATTTTCGCATAACCATGTAAGCATCGTGGTGTTGTTATTACACGCCGATGGAATTTTAATAAATTCTGGATTTAATGAGGCTATTTCTTTTGCCGAGGTTAAATCCCACACTGAAGTTGAATACGTTATACCAACTTCTTCGCAAAATGCTTTTAATTCTTGATGCTGATTTACATCGAACTCCAAAAACTCACGGTGTTCTCCATAAGTTGAACCGTATGAATTTACCGGATTTGGATGCGGTGTATTGTATTGGTCTTCGGTTAATAATTCCTTATTATTTCGCTTTTGAAACTTAACGGCATCAACATCACAAAATATTTTCGCGACTTTTATAAGTTCCTTCGCTATTTCCATATCGCCTTTATGGTTGCAACCAATTTCGGCAATTACATATGGTTTTTTGTAGGTATTCATTTTGTTTTTGGTTTAAAACCTTTATATCAATTTATTACTAGATGATTCCTTGATTAGGCTTCGACTGCGCTCAGCCTGACATATTGAAATAACTATTGTATAAAAATTAAAATCGTTTGTTATAATTCATTATAAATCCGCAAGCTTCACGAATGGCTCCAGCTCCCGAATTATTAGATAAAACCACATCGGCATGTTGTTTTACAACTGTTGTAGCGTTATTAGGTGTTAGCGACCAACCGACACTGCAAATATTGGTTAAATCGTTAACGTCATCGCCTACATAGGCTACATTACTTATACTAATTCCTAAATCTTTAGTGATATTTTTAAGTAAAGTATATTTGTCTTTTACTCCTAAAAACACATGTTTTAACTTTAGCTTTTCCATGCGTTTTGCAACTAGTTCCGAGTTTTCTGAAGTCATGATCATTACGGTAACATCGTATTGTCGTAAAATTTCAAGTCCCATTCCATCACGCATATCGAACCCTTTAGTGTGTTCGCCATCTTTGGTATATGTTATTGTGCCATCGGTAAAAACGCCATCAACATCTAACACTAAATGCGTTATTTTTTTCGATTCTTTTTCATGTTTTTGGCGTTCCATAAGCAATTGTTCTACCACAATCCAATCGGTTTCAGAATCTATTTCTTGTAAACTATCTTCTGGCATTTCTACCACAGCAACGTTGTCTCCTATTCTATTTTTACGTTTTTTTAAAGCTTCTTTTGTTACCGTATAAACAGCACCGTTTTCTATTAACAATCCTTCAAAATCTTGCCTACGCGGACGATTTAACGGATCGTAATTTAATGGTTTTCCGTTTTTATCCCACAAGAATCGATGTGTATTTACAACGGTTAATGCAGAATCGAAACCTTCATTTAATTTATTTAAGCAAGTATCAATATCATCGGATTTTGTAAAAGGCGATGTTGCTTGTAATAAACAAAAAGCATCAAAATTGAAGTTAATAGCTTCAGCATATTCTAACATGGCAAATTCTGTACTTGCACTGTCACTTGCACTATCTTCGCTTCTCAATAAGGCTTTAACTTTATTGGTCCAAGTGTATTCCTTTTCAATAAAAGAAATAATATCCTCATCGTCGGTGTAAACAACAACCTCATCTAAATTAGAAAAAATGGCCTCGCCTAAAACCCATGTAAACAAGGGGCGACCAACCATTTTTCGCTTATTTTTATTTGGAATACCTTTAGAACCTTTACGTAAAGGGATAAAACCAATGCTTTTCATAAAATTCGATTTTCACTATTATGCTAAAATACTGTTTGTTTTTAAAAGTATAAACAATTAGGGTGCTATTGAGGCGTATTTTTGTAAAACCGACCGCCCAATGGTTTCTCTATCTAATTTTTGCTTTAATTCTTCTTGATTAAATGTATAAGCAGTATTTATTAACTCTGGATTTATTAAAGCGTTTGCAAGTAGTTTTTCAATTTCTGAAGCATTTTCACAATCCTTAATGAGCAGTCCGTTTTTATTAGGTGTTATAATTTCGGAAGTGGCATTTCCAGGATTAGATTGTATTGGAAAAGCTCCCATAATTATACCTTCTAGCAAGGTATTTGGCATGCCATCGGAATTACTGTTTCCAATATAAATTAAGGCTTTCCCCATAAGTTCAAGTACATTCTCATGATTTATACGGCCTAAAACTTGTAAATTCTCCCAGTTTTTTAAATTGGAATTCTCTACAAACTGAAACACCTCGTTAGGCGCACCAAACACAATAATTTTATAGTGTTTTAATTGTTCTTGCAGATTTATTATGGCTTTTAAAACCGTAATTGCGCGACCAGAACGCCCTTGAAAACCTTTTATTAAAATGGTTTTTCGCTCATTAATAGGTAAATGGAATTTTTGTACATGCTGTAAATTAAAACCACCACCACCTGGAAAAACGCCTAAAAATTCACCATTAAATCCGTAATGTTTTGCAATTTCATAATCGCGATTACAATCGGTAAACAAATAATTTACGCGTGGCAACACTTGTTTTATATTTTTTAAATAAGATGGGGTATTTTGAAAATAGTACAAATCGCTTCCCCAAGATGAATAAATCCATTTTTGGTTTTCATGCTTCATCATCACTTCGTAAATAGGCGCACATGCCAAGTAAATTGCAAAACTATGCACCACATCGGGTTTTACTTCATTTAAATACTTTTCAAATTCTGAAGCTGTGTTTTTCTCATTAAACCTTTGAATAACATTATAAATTTTGGGAAATCGTTTTTTTAAAAATATACGCCCAGGATACCTGTATTTTTGTTTCCAATTGACACGTTGTTGCACCCAATCCAGTTTTTCTACAGGAGCACTCATACCAGTAATATCGAACCAAAACACCTCATGACCAGTATTTTTTAACTGGTCTGTCCACCTAAAAAAGTGCAAGGTTGGTATAGAAACCATTACTATTTTCATGCTTCGCAATACATGGTTAACTCAATTTGATTTTCTGTTCTATCAAATTGATATTTATACGGGTTATTTCTAAACTTAATAATTATTTCTTCTAAAATGATATTATTTATGGTTTCCATGGCTAATACGGGAATGCTTTTTTTACGCAAAAGTTTCTTCATATTATTTTTTAGCTTTTCACTGGAAGAAAAATCGGTTATTTTAAGCTGAATAACTTCATCTTTAATATTATGTATCTGCGCTAAAAAGGCTTTTAATTCAAGGTTTGATGCTTTTAAATGAAATGTTTTTTCGCATGCATTATTCAATTGGTTGTAATGCTTAGTAACGGGAAGTTTTCCCCATTCTAAATCCTGATTCACTTGGGTTCTTTTTGAAGCTTCAGTAAAATTCATATAAACATGATTAATGCGCTCTAACTGCGAATGAAACGGATGTTTACTTAATTTACTTCTGTAGGCTTTTGGATGCCACTGATGCTTCACTAAAATCTCTTTATCATAAAAATTAACCGACAAACCTTGATTTTTCATGCGAATATGAATATCGGTATCTTCGGCGCCCCAACCATGATAAAACTCATCATAACCATTAAGTTTTTTTAATACTTCGGTTGGAAACATAGTATTTCCTGTAACCTCATTATTACCAGGAAAATCAACGTTATAGTCAATAAACTCTTTATTTAATTTAGATTCTGCTTCCGATAAAAAACCATATAAAAAATAATGAACTTCACTAGGTTTGGCAAGTGTATTTGCCGTTTTAATAAAATCTGGATGAAACATTAAATCGATATCTCCAACCATAAAATATGGTGTTTCGCAAGCTTTTAAAGCAATATTTATAGCGCGACACTTGTTCCATAATTGCCCTGAAACTTCGCAGGACACAAAATTAATTTTAGGAAAATCTTGCAGTAATTTTTTTAAATCATTTAAATAATTGGCATCCGAACCATAATCGACCAAAGTACACACAAAGCTTTGTTCGCTTTGTTTTTTTAAAGATGTTAAACATTGTTTTACAATGCGTAAATCTCTATTTCTGTTGGTTAATACCATGGATATGTTTTCGGTTACTGTATGCTTCATTTAAATTAACTTTACCGATTTTAAAACGGAATAAACATAAAATTTAACAAACCCAAGTTTGTTTTCTTGTTTAAATATGGTTTTCAAAAATAGCGCAAAGGCTTTAAAATATTTTTTTTCGCGATTGTATAAACTTACCAATTGTTTCTTTTTATCGTTTATACTTTTGCTAATAATAGCGTTTTTATGCGAAAAAGCATCATCTGAAGCTATATCTTTTAAAATATTAAGGTTAACGGTTTCAATATCGCTTAGTGTTTTTCTAAGTTTTGCGGACACCCCAATTTCCATTCTGTACACTGCAGTAAAATCATTTAAAAAATGAATTTTTCCACCATTTTTTAAAACCCACAAATAGGTTGGCCAATCGCCATAAGGATATTTTAAAATCCAATTTGGTAAAGGTTCTTGCTTTGGTATATTCCTAAAAAGGGTTGTTACCGACGGTAATACATTTTTAAAAATTAAATCGCTAAACTCGTAATAAGGCTTGCTATGTTCTTTTTTTTCTTCAACTAAGCTATTGTCCTTAAATAATTTGTGATAATTAGTACCAACAATTGCAAAATCTGGATTGGCTTCAAGAAAATCGACTTGTTTTTGTAGTTTAAATTCGTCAATCCAATAATCGTCACCATCGCATATGGCAATATACTTACCCTCACAAGCATTTATTGTTCGAAAATAATTATTTATTAAGCCAATATTTTTCCCAATCGAAGGCAACAATTTAATTTTATCTGGATATTTGTTTTGATAGTTTTCGCAAATACTTCTAGTGCTATCTGTACTGCAATCTTCACCTATAACCAATTGAAACTTGAAGCTTGTTTTTTGTGCCAAAATACTATCTATAGCCTGTGCAATACAATGTTCTTGATTGTAGGTAAGCATAAAAATGCTAACTGTAATTTGCGATGCAGCTGTCATATTTTTTTAAAATAGTTTTTCAGTTTAAAAAATGCATCTTGTTGGTTATTAAAAGTGTAACCTAACTGCTCGATATCATCTTGATATAAATCTGCAAACTCTAATTTTATATCATCAAAAAAGTAATTGGAATAATGTTTTTTCTTTGTTTTAGCTTTATTTATGTGTAAATTCTGCTGTACTGGTAATTTTAAAACCTCGCAGAGGTGTTTTAAATTATTGTTATAATTTTCAAATTTCCCGATATAATCTGGTTTAAAATCGCTCTCTAAATCGAAAAATTCGGTTTGTTGTTTGGTATGGTCGCCTCGATAATACAATTCGTTCTCGTGGGTTAAAACCGCTTTAAATTTCCCTTGTTTAAAGATGTAATTTTTAAAAGAATCTTTTATTTTCTGGTCTTTCAATAACCAAAAATAATCGGACACGGCTCTATCCCAAGGATTTCTAACAAACGTAAATTTATAATAAGTTTTCCAAACGTCTTCAGAAATAAGCTCTGTTTCTAAAAGCTGTTTGGCCGTAGCATGCTGCAGAAAAAATTTGCGCTTTGGGCACCAACCATAGAGTTTGTTATAATCTACTTTATTCCAGCTAACATCCTCATTTGGAAACAACAAATATTTTATTGTTGTTCCGCCACATTTTGGAATGTGTATAAAAATACATTTATGTTTATGGCTAATCATGTGGTTTTAACTGCTTGTTTTTAGTTTTATAAGTTATTTCCTTTTTATTAAAATACGAATTGTAACAATAATTTATCCAGTGTTTAGAATCTGGTTTTATATCCTCGAAAAAAATAGTTTCGGGAAACACCGTTAGCTTTGGTATAACAACCGTTTCTTCTTTTGATTGATTTATAATTTTGTATCGCTCGTTTAATGCCTTGTTGTAAGCATAAGCTTTCCCGCTAATTAAATCGGAATACGCAACTCTAACATTATTATCGCCTCCTAAACGAAAAATAACCAACGCAAAAAGCCCAATTTTGGTCCATTTTGATAATTTAATAAATGGTTTTTCTTTCTCTTTTAATTTAAAAAATAAGATAAACGACACATAAAACACACCTAGTAAAAAGAAAAAGTAAACCACATTAACCACACGAAACGGCACCCATTTTAAACTATAGTAAACCGGAAAAATGCCAAGAATAAGAAAACTAAATACAATTAAAACAGGAAAAAACAAGTTTACTTTAAAAATATCTGGTGTTTTAATTTTAGAAGCGGTTTTGGCAAAAGAATTAAAGAATAATAGCAAAACAACTATTATACTTGGTAGCCAATCGCCTAAATGCCTTTTGGTTGCTTTTAAGGTTTTTAATACCGAATACATGAATTGCTGATTCCCCGGATATGTTGTTGCTCTCGACGCTGACCCCGGAGACAATAACACAAATGCCGAACAAGCCAACATAACTATAAAAAGCAACCATAAACCTTTGTTTAATTTTCGGTTTTTAAATAGTAAATAGGCACATGTAAAGCCATAAATTAAATTTATAAAGACTAAAGTAACTTCGTTTGTTCCTATTACCAAAACGGCCAATAATATTGCAGCAATAATGAAGTTTTTATTTTTTGTGGTTAAATACCTTAATACATAAGAAAACATAAATAAGGCCAAAATTATTGATAATTGATAGGTAACAGAACCGGCTAACCAATAAAACCCCTGCGTGGGTGAAGGCATTTGTACTAAATATAAGGCAACCAAAATAATTGCAAGAAAGCTTTTGTTTTTTATTGATAAGGTTACAAAAATTGAAGACACTAAATGGTAAACGGCTATAAACAATGCAATTAACAGCAAAATAGGCACCAATTTATACACTACAAACGAACCAGAAACCAAATTAGGAATACCAAGAATTATAGTTGGCAAATAACGTCCGGACCAGCCCAAATAAGCTTCTTTTTGTAAGCCAAAATACCCTGAATCTCTGGCGTAATTACTATAACAAAAATCGTCGGCAGATGGGTTATTAAATACCGATATTAACAAAAATGGAAGTACTACTACGCTACTTAAAATTAAGATAACATTTGTGCTTTGAAGATATTTTTTTAAAATGGGTTTCATATGTTATTTCAATATAGTCTACAAATCTTCAATATATAACCAGTCGTTATCTAATAACACACAATTACCATTAACATTTCCAAACGCTTTTAAAACGTTATACTTATACGGAAAAAATTGTAGGTGTAAATCGAATGTGTAACGATAAGGCCTCTGTTTAGGCAAAACAACAATTAAACGTTTTGCTGCAACCCGTTTTAGTTCAGCAATACACTTTTCTAAATCTAAAACATGCTCTAATGTATGTGTAGAAATTACGGTGTCGAAATAATTGTTTGGGTATTTAATATCTTCAATAATACCTTCTTCAAAAGTTATATTTTTTGAGCTTTTTAATTCATCTGGTATTACAAAATCTATTCCTACAACCTCACAACCTTCTTTTTGATGTATTTTTTTTGCGAGGTAACCTCTTCCGCAGGCAATATCTAAAACTTTATCTCCTTTAATTTTATTTAAAATATACTTTTCACAACTTAAATTGAGATCTGTTTCTCTTTTTATGTGAACGCTTGCCAACTCCTTATAATAATTAGCCATTTCTTTAGAATTAAATTTCCAGGCGTTTTCTTTAAAATTTAAAAATAGTTTCCCTTTTTTACCAAACAAAAGCAAAAACAGCGGACTCATAAAAAACCTAGAATCTCTCACAAATGGTGGTAACAAATTGTCTAAAAACCAATTTATTTTATTAGTAAAATCTCTTGACAACTTCATTTTTATCTACTTGTATTTTTTAGTAAAATGATATCTAAAAGGAATCAGCATAACATCTTTTAGCATCATAATTGAGTCTTTAAGTAAGCTTATAGTTGAATTTTCGTTCCCTTCGAAAGTTACTGGAATGCGTTTTATGTCGTATTCTTTTTTATACGATAGGTAAAGTATTTCTATATCGAAGCCAAAACCGCTTACTGCCAATTTTGGAAATATTTCGTTTGCCACCTTTTCTGTAAAGCCTTTAATACCGCATTGGGTATCATTAATTCCTGTTACTACAAACCGAGAAACAAAGCCTGTAAAAATAAAACTAGACAATTTTCTTGCAAAAGTTATGCTCGTATAATATTGCGAGTGTATGGATCGGCGATTGCCTATACATACATCGAACTCTTTAAAATCGAGATAATGTAAAATGCGCTCAATAATTTCGAACCCATAAGGTATATCGGCATCGGTAAATACTCTAAAAGCTCCTGTTGCATGCAACATACCTTGTTTTACAGCATAACCTTTACCTTTATTTTTTGAGTAAGACACTAATTTTATTGGTGAATTATTCTGTACTATAAAATTTTCGATTATTGTTTTTGAATTATCGGGGCTACCGTCGTTAACCATAATAATCTCAACCGAATAATCGATTGATTTTTGCCAATTAGAAACCTCTTTAATCGTTTTTAGCACAAAAGTGCTGGCATTATAAACCGGAATTATGAGGCTAAGTTTAGGTTTCATTCAATAATTTATAAGTAAAGCTTAAAATTTTGGAGGCTTGTTAAACATAAATTTTATCAAAAAAAGAGTTTTTTTAAGGATGTACCAAAAATCGACTAAAAAGTTTTTGAATAATTTAAAACTTCCAACCACAAAACCGTTAAAAATATTTTTCCAAGTTACATTATCATGCCACAATTGGTAATTCCCAACCACATCGTTTTTAAACCTAAAATATAATTGTGCTTTGGTTCTAGTTATTTGATAGCTAAATATTGATGCTACAAAATCGATATCGAAACCTGCTTCTAGCACACGTACTGTCCATTCTTTATCTTCGAAAGTGGCAACATCTTCTCGAAAAGACATTTTTTCCCAAACCGATTTCCGGAATGCCGAACCAGAAAATATCAAACCCGATTTATTAGGATCGTCCTTTGCTGAAACCTGATTTATATAATTTCTGTAATCGTTTGGATGATGCAAACAGCGTAAGCCTGCCAAATTGGTATTGGCTTCAAATTTCTGTTTAATTAATTTAAAAAAATCGTGACTTACAGGATAAGCATGTGCGCTAAACATAACAACAATATCATAATTTGCTCTTTCGGTTACAAAATTGGCGCTTCCGCCGTAGCTAAAGTTTTCAATCGTTATAAAACGTGCACCAAATTGTTTAGTTACTGCCTCGCTAGCATCCGTTGAGAGATTATCTAAAACAATAATTTCACCAATATCGTCGCAATAGCGCTCGGTTAGATTTTTTAAGGCAAACTTTAAAGCTTCCTCTTGATTTTTTGCTCGAATTACAACCGATATCATTTATAATGTTTTTATTTTTTAAACCATTTTAACGGTTTTGCCAAAACTTTCGCAATTTTAAATTCTAATGAAAGCTTTATTTTTTGCTCGCTTGTACTGTGTTTATTTATAAGGTAAAATAAATATTTTAATGTGGTTTCGTATTTGTCTACATAAATTTCTTTGTGCTTGTTGTACACATATTCCATATTTGCTAACCTATGGTTTTGCAAAGTATCGATAAGCATAGACTGTTTTTGCTTGCGGTAGTAAAACAGAAATTCTTCAACTATTTTAAACTCCCAACCTGTTTTGGTAATTGCTATCCAAAACTCCCAATCTTCAAAACCTTTTTTCATGGTTTCATCATAACCTCCAACGGCTTCCCAACATTGTTTTCTATACAGAGAGGTTGCGATTAAAATATTTTCGTAAAGTAAAGCATGATAATTAGTCCCTTTAGGCTTTAACTCGTGAATAATATTATTCCTGCTACCAAAAAAGAACTTACTATAACACGACGCTATAGCTAAATTTTGATTATTCTCAAGCACAGGCACTAAGGTCGTTAAAAAGTTTTCATGTATTAAATCGTCGGCATCTAAAGGTAAAATAAACTCTCCTTTGCCTATTTTAATACCAGCATTTCGGGCACTTGATAAGCCTCCATTTTCTTTTTCTAAATATTGAAATCGACTATCTTTTGCAGCCCACTGTTCAGCTATTTGAGCTGCGTTATCTGGACTGCCATCGTTAACAATAATACATTCCCAATTGGTGTACGTTTGGTTTAAAACCGATTGCAGCGCTTCACCCAAAAAATTTGCATGATTATAACAAGGTACAATTATGGAAACCAATGTATTCATTAAAATTTATTTAAAAAACCTAGTTTAATAAGCAAGTTAATAATTCTTGACTGTCTTAAGTTGTTTAGTATATTTCTGAAAGCAACTACATCGTCTAAATCTTGCATAAATGCGGAATAGTTAACATTTAAAACGGTATTTCGCTCTTTAAACTTTATTTCCCTATACGCTGCATTAGAACTTATACCTCCAATATAAAAAGTTGAAAGTACATTATGTACATATTTATAAGATATATTGTTCTTGCAAATGGCATCAATAAAGAATTTCCAATCGGAAACCACTTTAAAATCTTCTTTAAAAGAATTGGTTTTAGTAAACACTTCCTTTTTAATAAAAGTGGCTGGATGTGGCAAGGTATCATTTAAAAAATATGAAAATGATAATGTTTCTGGATAGGTTTTTATGAATTGCTTTTCCCTTTCAATAACTTGAAGGTTAAAATAGATAATGCCTTCACCTGTAAGGTTACTAATGTTTTCTTTTAAAACCCCGTCACTATAAAAATGATCTCCAGAATTTAAAAACAGTAAATAATCTCCGTTAGATTTGACAATACCTTTGTTCATGGCATGATACACGCCTTTATCTTTTTCGCTTACCCAATAATTAAATTTTTGAGCATTTGCTTCAAGATACGTTTTACTGCCATCGGTCGAACCTCCATCAATAACAACATACTCAAATTCTTGAAACGTTTGATTTGTAATACTCTCAACAGTTTTTTTTAAACCGTCGAGGTTATTGTAGTTTATGGTTATTATGGTTAGTTTCACTATAGTTTTAATTTAGCAAACTCTTATAGAGATTAATGTAATTTTGGGCTTGTATATTTAAATCGTATTTATCAATAGCGTTTTTCCGAATTTCGTTAGCCATAAACCGATTGGAATTATCAAGAAATTTTTCAATTTCGCATTTTAAGGCATTCGCCGAAATTTGGTTAGCAATATAACCGTTTTCCTCGTGTTTTACCATATCTAAAATACCGCCCACAGGAAAACCTATAACAGGTGTACCGCACATTAACGACTCTAAAACAGTATTTGGTAAGTTATCCATTAACGAAGGGATAACAAAAACATCGGCTGCCGAATAGGCAACACTCATAAGTAATTCATCGTTAATAGCGCCCAGTTCTATTACATTATTTGTAAAATTAAGTTTTACTTTTTTATGGCCTATTGCGCACAAAACAACATTGTTGTTTTTTAAGAGCTTAAAAGCTTTAACTAAAAAATCGAATCCTTTTCGGTTTGTATTATTTAACGACTCTGCCACAAAAAGAATTACTTTTTTATCCTGAGGTAACTTTAAAAGGTTACGAGAATAAACCTTGTCTCTAATATTAAAGATTTCTTTATTTAATCCGTAAGCAATATGTTTTACAGTTTTACCGTGAAGTACAGTGCTATTTAAGGCTTCATTTTGTAACCATTTAGAAGGCGCAACTAGAGTAAGGTTATTTACCGAATTAAATATTTTAGTTTTATAATTACTGTAATATGCATTGGTTTGATTTTCTAACTCTGAATAATCTCTATAAATAGGATTACCCTTGTTATTAGCTCCAATAATAGTTTCGGTATAATGCTCACCCCCTGTAAAGGTATTCATGTCGTGCATGGTCCAAACCACAGGTTTAGTGTTTTTACCAAAAAATGATTTTAAATCCAAAAATCCTGAAACCCAATGTAAATTAACAACATCTGCTTCTTGATACCATTTATTTTTTGTTATATCGAATTCTGAAAACGGAAAACTAAACAATTCTAAGCGCGACGAACGTTGCTTAAGAAATACTACTTCATTCGATTTTTTCTTGAGATTGTAATTTTCTAGTAATTTAAAAAGCTTCTTTTTTAACCGATTGTAAATACTTATTTTTTCAGGTAAAACTTTAAATGTTTGAGGAAGATTTTTATGCTTTTTAATTAAAATTACTTTAGAATCTATACCATTATTTAACAATCCTTCATGCAACCTTAAACATGCGTTTGCAGCCCCACCAATATCGCTAGTATTTACAATTAAAACTTTCAAAAAAACTATTGTTTTATTCCGTAAATATTTAATTGCATATCCATATTTGCATATGTTCTTATATTAAAAAACGGAGATTTACTGGCTAACCCAGCAGAAATATACAACCTAAATCCATTATTTTTTAAAGTATTAATAATTTCGTTTAGCGTTTGTTCTTGATTTACATAAGAATGATATTCTACAAAAATACGTTCAACAAAGTGTAATTTATTTGATATTGCATGAAGCACCTCTGTCTCTGCTCCTTCTATATCAATTTTTAAAAAATCGACAGGTTTATAAATGTATTGCCCTAAATTAACCACGGCCACTTGATTAATATTATTTTTTAAGTTTTTTTTATTTGAGAAATTTAGAGTTCCTGCATCGGCACCTTCCGAAAAGAATGACAACGTTGTATCCTCTTTCCAAACACCTTTATTAATTAATTCTACTTTTGAAAACTCAAACGATTCTATATTCTTCTTTAAAATTTTATAAATTTCTGGGTCGGGCTCGAAGGCTAGAATTTGTGCTTGAGGAAACTGTTTTTTTAAGTAAATTGTAGCAAGGCCTATATTTGCTCCCGCATCTATTATGTATTGCTCCGGTTTTTTTGAGGTATACTTATAAATTTGTTCTATAAAAATTTCATTGTACATAAAAACAAAAGAAGCTCCATCTGGCACGACAACAGTTTTCCCTAAAATATTTGTTTTTGTTTTAGTAAACCGCGACAGTTTTAACAATCTTGATATTTCTTTTCCACGTTTTTTGTTAAACTTCCGCCTAACCAAATCAATTAACTCGGGAGCTATAAGCTTTTTTGTTAACTTTTTAATTTTGGGCATTAAGGCATTTTTATTTATTTCATTTTCATTTTTAACCACTCTTATAATTTTTGGTTTTAATACCACATCTTCCTTTACCAAGTCTATTTTGTTTGTTGGTAAAAAACCTGTTTTTGTAAAACTATGAGGGTTAGCAAGACAATGAATGCCACTTCCATCTAAACCAATATTACTTAACAGGGGAATTTTAGGATATAAAAATACACCTTTATTTAAGAACATTGACACATAAAAACGTACTGCCCAAGAATCATTTACACCAGCAACCTGATTTTTTAACATGTTATAATACTGCAACTCCCCAAAATTTATTTCATCAGCTAATTGCCTGTTATCTATTTCTTTTAATAATTCGTATCCATTAAAGTTTATTTTATCCCATCTATCAAGCCAGGTTGCATAACCCCAAGAACTCATAATGGGAAGAAAGTAAGTGTTATTTGTAATTGATTTATTGGTAGAAAAACAATGACCTGTTACCCCAAATACTTTCTTGTCGTTTTTATAAACCTCGAGACCTTTATTTATAAAACCTAAAAAATACTTACTTACTACAATATCGTCTTCTAAAACAATTACACGTTTGTATTTTTTAATAACTTCTGAAACTCCAGTTATAACAGATTTAGACAAGCCATAGTTACACGTTCTTTTTATAACAGAAACTGTTTTAAACCTATTTTCATTCTTGGCAATAATTTGAACAGATTCAATTTTTTTCAAATCTAATTCTTGCATATTAGGTTTAGCTCCATCGCAAAATATATACAAATTGCTATGTTTAGCTTCTGAATTTGAGGACAAGGCATCAAGAGTTTGCTGCAAATGCAAAGGCCTGTTATAAGCAAAAATTAATATTGGGGCAAGGTTCATTTTACGTTGCTTTACATTATTTTAACCAACCTTTAATTCTTTTTTTAATAGGCTTGGGAATAGGGCTTAAAATACAAGTTCTTAAACTATTTGCTTTATAAATATTCAACAAAATATAGGTATTTGCATTATACTTATGCTTTTTTAAAAAATATTTTTTAAACGTATTACAAACTAACTTAAACAGTTTTGTTGGCACCCAACTTAAGTTTAAGCTCATCATTTTAATATAGGATGAACTTTCTTTATGATAACAAAAAAACTCACCTTGTTTGTTAAAATATATTTTTTTTAAAAATTGATTTTTTAAAGGCTCATTATAAGTATCATAACCATGATTCATGCAAATACAGTCGTCGAAAGACTCATTATTTTTAATAGTATTCAATCTGATGCTATTTACATTTTCTTGGTTTTTATATGCCGTATAAGCTCGCATTTCTGTAAATGCATAATTAGGATGCTTTTTAAAATCCTTTCGTTGGATGTTTAAGTAATTTTCATCTTGAAACAGTTCGTTTATTTTCTTAACATAACCATCTATTACTTTAAAAGAAGACACAAAACCATTTATACATTTGCCATTACATTGCTCGGTACAATCGTAACCAACAAATTTAAATTCTTGATTTTTTAG
Source organism: Neotamlana sargassicola (assembly GCF_020523965.1). Lineage (GTDB taxonomy): Bacteria > Bacteroidota > Bacteroidia > Flavobacteriales > Flavobacteriaceae > Neotamlana > Neotamlana sargassicola. Next base: position 102,065 of record NZ_JAJAPX010000004.1, read on the forward strand.
ATTAGTTAAGATTAAATTATCTGAATCGAAATGCCAAAATGAGTTTATATTTTTTTCTTTCACAAAACCATGAATGTAAAACCAACGCTTAAAAACAAAGTTGGTCCAAAATTCTTTTCCATGTTTAACTCCTGCAACATGTTTATAAACCTTATCGAAAGTTTTTATTTCGTTTGTTGTATAAAAATCCTTAAAATGGTAATGCTCTACTTTGGCTTTTTTGGCAATATGCTCGTTTTCATTATCACCTAAAAGCACAACATGACTTCCAGGATTGGTAAGTTTGGCTTGCTTTAAGGTATAGTACAAATAATCTGAATTACCATAATGACAAAACAAAATATAACAGGGGTTTAATTCGTTATCTATCATTTTTTAATCAGATTTACAATTGGAAAATATTTAAGATTTAAATTAGAAAAAAACAGTCTAAAAGACGACATAAAAATTTTAACCCAACTTAATAATTGGTTTAAAAACTTATTTTTTTCGCCGCTATAAAAAAACCACAAATAACTTAATTGTTTATCAATTCGAGTAAGCGACACGTTGTTTTTTGCACTCCAAACAATAAGCGATTCGTATGTTTTGCCATGATATTTAGAATATACTTTTCTATTACTAAAAACATTATTTTCATGCACCCCTCGTACGGCTACGGCTTGGGTTACACCACCAGCAAACAATTTACATTTTAAGGCAACCTTGTAAATAAAATCGGTGTCTTCGCCTACGGTTAATTTACTATTAAACAAACCAGACAACCTAATAGCTTCCTTTTTTAAAGTTAATCCGTTTAAATGCAAATGGCCTTTTCCCAACATAAATGCTTCAAATACTTCATTAGGGCAAATGCCTGGGCTAAGGGTACATAAATTAGTTCTATTGGCATCATTTTCACTAACATTACGATAATAATGAAACCCAACAGCATTATAAACACCGTCTGCTTCGTTTTGAGTTAAAAATACTTTTGCATCCGTTTTAAATCTGTTTTCTAAATAAAAATCGTCTGCATCTAGAAACGCGATATAATTTGATGATGCTTTTTTAATTCCAAGGTTTCTACTAGTAGCGCGTCCTTTATTTTTTTTATTTTTATGATGATGAATTTTTACTCTTTCATCTTCGATTTGTAGGTTTTTTAGCAATTTCAATGAGTTATCGGTACTACCATCGTTTACCACAACAACTTCGGCAACTTCCGGTTGTTTTAATGCCGATTTTACAGCTTTTTCGATAAAGCGCTCGCAGTTATATACTGGAATAATTACAGAAACTTTAAAACCTAACTTCATTAAAACTTATTAATTAATCCTAGTTTTATTAACCAGTTAATTTTTCTTGACTTTCGTAAAGTTCTTAAAGTACGTTCTAACTTAAATTTATACTTTAAATCGTTTAAAAGAAGCGGGAAATCTTGTTTTAAAACAAGCTGTCTTTCTTTTTCCATAGCTTCAAAACTACCTTTTGATGAACTTACGCCACCTTCATAAAAATTTGAAAACACCTCATTAACATGCTTATAACTTGCATTATATTTTATAAGTGCTGTGATAATAAATTTCCAATCGGATACTAATTTTAAATGTTCATCATACGCCCCCACTGTATAAAACAATTCTTTTTTTATAAATATAGATTGGTGCGGAATAGTATCGTTATGTAAATAAAAGAAACTCATTTCGTTAGGCACTTCTCTTACCCATTTTTTATTGTTTTTTATTCTATTGATATTAAAATATACAAAATCTTCACCAGATAAATGTTTTGCAACTTTTGCTAAAGCACTTTCATTAACCAAATTGTCGCCACTATTTAAAAAAAACAAATAATCGCCTTGAGCTTGTTTTATGCCTTTATTCATGGCATTGTAGATACCAGTATCTGGTTCGCTAACATAATAATTTAAGCCTGTTTTATACTGCTCAATTATATGTTTACTACCATCTGTTGAATTGCCATCAATAACAATTAACTCATAATCATTAAAGGTTTGGGCTTGTACACTTTTAAGCGTACGCTCTAAACCTTGTTTATTGTTGTAGTTAATTGTAATTATTGATATTAGCATAATGCAATTTCCTTATTTATTATTTCTTAAAAGGAACCTAAATTTCTTTTTTAACCAAGTTGTAAATAAGAAATTTTTATGATATTTTTTTAATTCATTTAATTCATGAATTTCAGGTAAATGGGTATTTATAGCTTCTTTAATTCCCTTGTTTACAATTGATTCGTACTTATAATTGGTAAATTGATTAAAACTTTGATAAATAAAAATCATACCATACACTTTAAAATATCCTTTATGTTTAGTTGAAGCTCCGGTATTGTGCAACCTATAACAGCCCATGGTGATAGGCAGATATTTAAATTTCCCTCTTAAAGATAAAAGTAATAAAAAAGGAAAATCACCACTTATGCACCGAAAAAACCAATTTGGCAGCTCAAAATCATCAAGGTTTCTAAACATTATAGAGCAGGTAGGAACAAACCATTTCTCGATAATATCTTCGGTTTTAAACACTTCCTTTTGATTGTTTTTTATCATTGAAGTTTCCGTTGTTTTTTTTCCTCGCGAATTTAAAATAGTTACGTTATGAAAACAGAGTACAAAATCTGAGTTATTATTAAAAAAATCAACCTGTTTTTGCAGTTTTAGTGGGTCTGTCCAATAATCGTCGCCTTCACAAACAGCAATAAATTCGCCTTTTGCCCGAGGAAAGTTAAACCTTGGATTCATTCCAGATTTAAATTTTGATTTTTGATTTTCGGTTTGATAAATTGGCTTAAAAATTTCAGGATGTTTTGCTTCGTAAGACCTAATAATATCTGCACTAGAATCGGTTGAAGCGTCGTCGTGAATTACAACTTCAAACGGAAAACTGGTTTGTTGCATTAAAAAGCTATCGAGAGTTTGTTTTAAGAATTTCTCATGGTTATAAACCAAACAACAAATACTTACCAATGGTTTTTCAACATCAACGCTTTTTAAGTCTTGGTTCATATTTTATTAAACGTTTTGAATTTCTAAATACTTACTATACCAAGCCTCTCGCTTTAGCTTTTCTTCCTCTGGAATTAAGTTATAAGCAGGTTTTTCATGGCGTTCTTGTTTTACGAAAACATCATGCAAGCTGTTAAATGCTTTTTCACTTAATAGCTCGAAATCTTTTTCATAGCCTAAAAAACTCATCTCTTCATTACAAACAAACTCAATGTATTGTATTTGTTCTTTAGTTAATTTGGCTTTATATTTTTTCGAATTATTTTTTAGTATTGCTTTGTTTAAATTTTTCCAGTTATCGGTTTTCGAAGCGTTTTTAACCGACATATTATTTTTATGAAAACTTAGCATTTCAGCTTCAAAATTAATACTTAAAAAATCGCAAATATTTAAAATACTTTGTTCTTGATCTTCAGTTAACGCTTCATATTTTACAAGTATAATTTTATTAGTTTTAGTTAATTGTTTAAAAAGTGAAATAGTATGTTCTTGATTTTTTTTCCAAATATTTGCAGCTCTTACTACATCGCCTCGATGAATAGGTGAGTTAACCCAGGATAAAGCCATATCGCGTGGGTCTCGAACTAACCAAATATATTTTGCATTTTCAAAATTCTCGTTAATATACGGAGCCAAATTAAAGGTATTAACCTCTTTAATAAATGCATGCGTTTTTAAGTGATGTTTGGCTTCTTTGTTATAAATATATTTAACTACCGAAGCCAAACTTCTATTTGTAATATTTAGTAGTTCGGTTTTATTAAAATTAACCTCCCATACGCCAATTTTTAAATTAAACATTTCTAAAATGTCACTTATAAATCTATTCCAATTAGCGTCTTCTTGCAAATTGCCATACTTACTCATTACAGGATAAAAAATTCGTAATAAATGTGGCGAAGTTGGGCCACAATATTGCGAATGGGCATCAATTATTTTGGTTATTAAATTGCTTCCTGAACGCTCTGAACTGATTAAAAAATCGCACCTCATAAAATAAATTTTTTCAATTCTGTATTTTCTAAATCGCGTTCTATAAAACTAATAATTTCAGGAGGTAATTGCCTCCATTTTTTATCGTCTTTTTTGGTTTTAAAAACACTGTACGCGTCTGTATTGTTTACTTCATTTTTACTTAAAATAAAATTTTGAGTTGATTTTGAATAGCTTAAATTACAAAAATCGAATAAAGCTTTTACTTCAAACTCTGTTTGGTTTAATAGGTTTTCATATTGTATGAGCTTAAATCGATTTTTAAATTGTTTTTCTAACCTTAAGAACATTAATGAGACTTCTTTCCATTTTTCGTAACCATTAAATTCTTCAATTTTATTTAAATTTTTTTTCTTGGCATAGCGCCATTCTTCCAAAACCTGCCAACCTAAATCTTTTCTAAATTCTCTTGGAGCATTTAACCAAGAATAAACCACAGCTAACGGATTACGAACAAGACCTATTACTTTTAACTCCTTGTCTTGTTTTAAAATATGCTCTAAAATATGATGATATCTTACTTCTTTATAAACAATTGCTTTAAATGAGGCTTCTTTGTTAAAAATAGGAAGCTTACCATCTTTCCTAGCTTCAACCTGATTTATAAAATCATCACTTGATTTCGATATATCTGTAAAAAAATCTTGAATATTTTGATTAGTTGAACTTGTTGAAAGCCTGCCTTTAAAGGCATAAGAAAATAATGGTTGATATTTATAAACAACATCTGGGTGACTATTAAAAATCTCACCAAGCCAGGTTGAACCAGAACGAGGCACACTATGCACGGCTATTTTTATCACACTAAAGTATATTTTGTTAGCATGTCTCGTATTTCATCAGGACTATTAAACATCATTACATCTATAATTGAAAGTCCTTTTATAAATTCACTATTAGAAAATTGATTGTATTCTGGTAATTCTGGCTTCAAGAATTTTAGAACAATCTCGTCTTTACTAAACATTTCTTTAGAATAAATAGCTTTTCCCCCTATTGCATTTATATAAACGTTACATTTTTCTATTTTACAAATATTAATCAACCTATCTTCTTTGCTGAACACTTCCAATCCAGTGTAGGCTTTTGATGATATTTTTAAATTAACATCTAAATCTAAATAATTTAACACCTCTTTAATGCTTAAAATACTAAGTTCTGAAATTGTTTTGCAATTTGATTCTAAAGCTTTATTAAACAAATGGAATACATCTGAAAAATAAGGTGCTTTTGTATAAGCATGTTTAATTGTCTCTTTTAAATTTAAATATGCCTTACTGTCTTTATGTAAATAAACGTCTTTTATTAACTTATTTTGACTTATATTTTTACAAGGAAATGTTATTATTTTGCCCTTTTCTTGAACTAATATTTTATTTCTATTAACCCAACCTTTTTTTATGAAGTTAACATCATCATATAAAATAAATTCATCTACTGCATTAATTAATTGAAAATACCCTAAATAAGGAAAAACATACGGTTGCATGATTGCTATTTTATGCTCCATAGTTATTTAAACAAGAATTTATAATTGAAGTAATTTGAACTAAATCATTTTCTTGTAAACCAACATATACTGGCAAACATAAAACAGACGTTGAAATATGCTCAGCAATTGGACACAAGCTTGTTTTTATATAAGGTAATTTCTCTAAACTAGGAAAAAAATAACGTCTTGCGAAAATATTGTTTTCCTCCATCTTCTGCTTTACCTCAATTAAAGTGCTTTCATTTTTAAAAATTATTGGGTAATAAGCATAATTCCATTTAAGTCCTTCTCTTATTTTTTGACGCCTCAAAACATTAAAATTCAAACTTACATCATAAAAATCACATACTTTTTTTCGTTCTTCTATAATGAAATTGACATAAGGCAATACAGATAAACCCATTGCGGCTTGCAACTCACTCATTTTGGCATTAATACCTAAACCATGAAATTTTTCTGGGCCATTATGACCAAAATTGTGCCTAAACCAAAGCTCTTTTTCTATTTCTTTATTTTTACAAAATAAGGCACCGCCTTCACCCGAATGAAATAGTTTTGTTGCATGAAAACTACAAGTGCTAACGTCGCCATAATTAAAAATAGAATTGCCTTTATAAGTAACCCCAAAACAATGGGCTGCATCATAAATTAACTTTAAACTATGCTTTTTCGCTATTTTTTCTAACACTTCTAAATTACAGGCATTACCATAAACATGTGTGGCCAAAATAGCAGTAGTTTTTGGGGTTATAGCGGCTTCTATTTTTGTTTCATCAATAGTTAAATAGTCTTTATGAATATCGACAAAAACAGGCGTACATTTTTCCCATACTATACTACTTGTGGTCGCCACATAACTAAAAGGTGTTGTAATTACTTCACCGCAATTTCCAAAAGCATTTAAGGCTATTTGCAGTGGTAATGTGCCATTTGTCGTTGGTATAACAAAATCTACATTTAAAAAGCTCTGTAATTTTTTTCTAAACTCTTTATATAATTCGCCATTGTTTGTTAACCATTGGTTTTTCCAGATACGCGATATCAGCTCTTGAAATTCTTCTTGTGGAGGTAAAAAAGTTTTAGTTACAGGTATCATTTATATTAACTAATAAAATCATAGGTTGCTCTTAATAAAAAAGGTTGCCAAACTTCTTTTTCATGAATAACTTGAAATTCTCCAATGTTATTAATTCTAAGCCTTGGTTCATTCGTCATTCCACTTTTCATAACCAAATTAAAATTATATAGCCCTTTAGATAATTGCAAATCACTTACATCAACAAGAACTCTCATACTTTTGTTTTCAATTGAATTAAATTGACTTTCTTGTAACATTGCTATTGGGCGTTGCTCCTTATCAGATATAATTATAACAATGCAAAATGTTTCCTTTTTAATTTTAGTTGTAAAATTAATATCCAATTTTAAGTTTCCTCCCCAATTAATAACTGGAAAGCCATTTATTACAGACTCTGTTTTAATTTTAAAGCTATCTAAGGTTAAACTATTATCATCAAAAACTACATTACTATTGTTATTTGTAAACCTGCTATAATATTTATCAATCCCTTCGCCAATATCCTCTCCTACATATTTTGGCTCACCGTTTTCCATTAATATTATTTTGTTGCAAATTCGTGAAACCATGGGCATGCTATGGCTTACAAAAACGACCGCTGTATTAGGTAAAATAGTATCAATAGTCTTAAAGCATTTTAATGTAAACCCCAAATCTCCCACCGCTAAAACCTCATCAATAATTAGTACATCGGGTTCCATTTGTGCTGCTACGGCAAATCCTAAGCGCACTTTCATGCCAGAACTATAATTTTGCACAGGCATATCAATAAACTCACGTATTTCGGCAAAATCGATTATATCTTCTAGTTTATCATCAATTTCCTTACGTGTAAATCCTAATATTGCTCCGTTATTATAAATATTTTCACGACCACTTAAAATCGGGTTAAAACCTGCGCCTAGTTCGATTAATGCACCAACGCGTCCCTTAATGGTTACTTGACCAGAATCGGGTTTTATCAGTCCGTTTAAAATTTTCAACAGGGTCGATTTACCAGCGCCATTATGTCCTATTAAACCTAAACATTCGCCACGTTTAAGCTCAAAATTAATATCTTTAACTGCCCAAAATTCTTTAGGTCGTAAAATTCTTTCTTTATTACTACTACTTACACCGCTTATTAAATCTTTTATTCCGTACCACAGGCTTGTTTTTAAGTCTTTACAAAACTTTTTACTAACATTTTCAACCTTTAACAACAACTCTCCTTCTGTCATACTAAGCACTTAAACGTTCTACAATTACAGGAATAGATAAGCGGTACCAAACTAACCCCAACATAAGTACTGGCAAACATAACATTACAATTAAAATATAAATGTTTAAATAAGCAAAAGTTCCGTTAAAAAGCATATCTCTAGTAATACCAATAACATAGGTTAGTGGATTTAACTCCATAAAAGTTTTCATGAGCCCATTACTAGGTACAGCGTAAACCACCGGAGTTACATACATAAAAAACGACATTACTAAATTTATTACTTTACCTATATCTTTATATAACATACTAAATGGCGTTAAAATTAAACCCACTGCCACACCTAGTAAAATAAGAACAAGCAAGCCCACTGGAAACAATAACATAGTTAAGCTAAAACTAACTTTGTAAATAAGCATTAAAATAAAAAGCAACCCTATTTTAAATACACTGTTAAATAACATTTTGTATATGCCCGATAAAATTAGAGCTTCTTTAGGAAAGTTAATTTTACTTAAAAGGCCACGAGCACCATTAGTACTTGCGGTTGGCATAGTTAATGCTTCTTTAAAAATAGACCAAATTAGTGTACCAGAAAACACATAAACCGGGTAACTTATTCCAGTATCGGATAATTGAACCGTACCTGAACTACTTAAGAAAATCCATACTATAGCTGTGGTAATTGGCATAATAAAAGCCCATATTACACCTAAATACGACTGTCTGTATTGCGCTTTTATGTCACGCTCGGCCAACTGTCGGGCCAAAAACCTCGATCCAACAACATCGTTAAGACTTTCCTTTAAAATTTTAAAAAAACTAAGGCTATTTTCTTTTTTATAAATTCTCGTTTCCATTAAAAAGATTATTTTTTAAATAGCTTTTTTAACTTTTCAAGAAAACCTTTTTTCTTATCGTTTTCATGATAACCATTAGCATAAGCTCCATAACCATAACCGTAACCATAGCCGTAACCATAGCCATAGCCATATTTTCCTTTTTGGTTGAACCCGTTATATACAAAGCTTAGGTTTTTAATTTCGCCTTTGTTGTATTTATCGTTTACCAAGTTAATCATACCTTTTTGAGTATAATCTTGCCTAACTACATATATTGATGCATCAACATACTCGGTAAGTTCTAAAGCATCGGCCACAAGACCAACTGGAGGTGTATCTAAAACTATATAATCGTACTTTTCTTTTAATGTTGCCATTAAATCGTCCATACGTTCACTCATAAGTAATTCTGAAGGATTTGGAGGAATTGGACCAGATGTAATTACATCTAAATTTTCAACCAACGTTTTTTGTACAACCTCATCATATTTTTTTTGCCCAATTAAATAATTTACAACGCCTAATTCATTTTCAATTTCAAAATCTCCAAATATTTTAGGCTTCCGTAAATCTAACCCAACTAAAACTGTTTTTTTTCCACTCATGGCAAAAACGGTAGCAATATTTATAGAACAAAAGGTTTTACCTTCACCACTTACAGATGATGTTACCATAACCGATTTTGTTCCTAGCAAACTTTTAGTTTTATAAAAATACTGCAAACTAGACCGCAACGCTCTAAAAGCTTCGGCCATAGTTGATTTTGGTTTGCGTTGCACGGCCAAGTTATTATCTAAAGTATTTTTACCAACAACACCAAGCAATGGAATATTTGATAGATTTTCGAGCACCTGAGGGTTATGAATTTTAGTATCGAAAAACGTAATTAAAAAAGCAATTAAAAGTAAGGGTAAAATTCCTCCAATAACTGCAAATAAATAACGAGAGCTCAATTTTAAATCAATGGGAACAGCGCCAGTATCCTTAGCCGTATCTATTACCAATACATCTGATACACTTGCCGATTTAATAATATCGGCTTCCCCACGCTTAGACAAAAACATGTTATATGTTCTTTCGCTTAACGAATATTGTCTTTGTATATCGAATAATTGTTGTTGGGCCTTAGGTAGTTTTCGAATTTTAGCTTCTTCTATGGCAATTTTAGAATCTATAATTCCTATTTCTCGATTTGTTTCTTTGGTAACCGAACTTATATTTTCGAAAATTACATTTTTTAAACCATCTATTTGTCTGTTTAAATCTTCAAAAATTGTAGCATCGCTTCTCACTGTAGAGCTGTACTTCGATTTTTGCACAGACAGTTTATTAATTTCACCTATATTTCCTAGTATGTGCCCATCATCAATACCGGCCACTGCTGGCGCAGGAATTTCAGTAAACGAATCGCTAGTTTCTAAATAGGTTTTTAGGCTGGCATAATAGGCTAGTTTTTCCTTTTGCTCCTCACGAGATTCTTCTAAATTATTAATTTTAGAGTTTATTATTGCTCCTTCTTCGGTTAAATTAAATATTTTGTTTTGTTCTTTATACCTATTTAAAGAATCTGCATTTAAGGTTAATTGGTTTTTTACACGATCTAACTGTGCATCAATAAAATTAATGGTATTGGTTACAAATTGGTTCTTTCTATCTAATTGCTCTTCACTTAAAACCTGAACAGTCTCGTTTAAATAATCTACAATTTTCGCCTTATTTACATCTACCATATTTAAATTTAAAATGGCTGAATTTTTAGGATTGTTTATATTTAGCTTATTTCTGTACTTGCTTACAACACCATCAAAATTATGAAACTGTATATAAAATTTATCACCAGAAGTTACCTTCCGTTTCTCTCTAAGAGAAACAACACCATTTAAAAAAGGCAAGTCTATAACATCATTTAAACGATATTGCCTTTTAAACTCACCTAAGTTTACGCTTATAGTTTCTTTTGTTTTATCGGTATAATTTTGGGTTTGTGCTGAATTTGATTCAAAATTAACATAAACCTCAACCATTTCATTTTCTAAAAAAGTAATACGAATAGGTATATTTAAAAGTTGATAGGTATTTGGAGTTACATCAAATTTAAAAGGCGCATAGCTATAAACATCATCCTTTCTAAACCTCGATTGCTTTAAATAAGATAGATAAAACTCCAAATTATCAACAACCTTTTCGTGTAGAGACCTTGATTTTAAAGAGTTTAATATAGTTTGTACTTTTCCTGAAACACCACCCCAATTAAAGGTTAAACTAGTATTTGATGTAAATAAAGGGTTAGACTCATCTTCGACCGATATTTGGGTGCTTAAACGGTAAGACTGCTGTGTTCTAATATTTTGTTGATACACAATAAAAATGCCAACACCTATAAAAAGAACAAATAATTTCCAGTAACTTAAAACCCGACTTATAAAAGCCTTTACATCGAACGACAAGCCACCTCCAGACGATTCCGATCCTTCAAACTCTTCTTCCATACTCTAACTATTAAAGGTTTCTTGTTAAAAAATAAGTCGATACTAATAACGATACCAAGGACGATATAGTAGCCAAGTTTTGCATTGCCGTTTGTCCTGCGCCCAAGGCTTTTCTTTTTAACGGCTTTACTAAAATAATATCGTTTGGCTCTATGTAGTAATAAGGCGATTTCATGGCTTTAACATCGGTTAAATCTATATGATGAATGCGTTGCCCTTCTGGGTACTGCCTTATTATTAAAATATCTTTTCTATCTCCTGTTTCACTTATATCACCTGCATTTGCTAAGGCTTCAACTATATTCACTCTATCTTGTAACAAAGTATGAACTCCAGAACCAATCTCTCCAATGGTTGTATATTTTAAACCGGCTAGTTTAACAGTAACAAAAATTTCGGCGGTTTCTTTAAAATATTGTTTAAGTAATTCGGCTTCTACTTTTTCTTTTATTTCTGCAATAGTAAAACCTAAAACATTCATTTTACCTAATACAGGAAACTCAATATTTCCGTGCATATCTACAGTAAAACCATTAAAGTACAACCCGCCAGATTGATTACCCGATTCCGATTCTCCAACCGGATTAAACATACTTACCAATTCTTGGTCTAACGCTTTTACCCTTATGCTCAGCATATCATTTACTTGCACACGATAAGGTTTTGGCTGTTCAATTAACCCCAAATCTTCGGCAGTTATTCCATCTCTTTCCTGTAAATAAACGAGATCTCTGTTAGTTAGGCAAGATGAAAATAAAACACAAAAAATTAAGTAAACAAATACAAAATATTTATTCATTTTGGTAGATGGATTTATGACAAATATAAGTTTTAGGCATGAACAATAAAACATATAACTACTTTTTTGGTTTTTTATGCGTTATTTGTAAAAAATTTACACCTTGAATTACTTAACAGTAGAAAATATTGGAAAATCCTACGGCGAGTTAACCTTGTTCGAAGATATTTCGTTTAGCATACATAAAGATCAAAAAATTGCCTTTGTAGCCAAAAATGGCACAGGAAAAACATCCATATTAAAAATTCTTTCTGGTGAAGACATACCCGACTCAGGAAATGTTATTTACCGTAAAGACATTAAGGTCTCCTTTTTATCACAAGACCCAAAATTCGATAAAAATTTAACTATTGAAGAAACTATTTTTGTAAGCGATAACCCCATATTAAAAGTTATTGCCAATTACGAAAAAGCCCTATTAAACCCAGAAGAAACCGAAGCTTACCAAAGCGCCTTTGAAGCTATGGAACGTTACCAAGCTTGGGATTTCGAAACGCTTTACAAACAAATTCTTTTTAAACTTAAACTTGATAATTTAGAACAAAAAATAAGCACGCTTTCTGGAGGACAAAAAAAACGGCTTGCTCTAGCCAATGCTTTAATTAACAAACCCGACTTACTTATTCTAGACGAGCCAACCAACCATTTAGATTTAGAAATGATTGAATGGCTCGAAAGCTTTTTTGCCAAAGAAAATATCACCCTTTTTATGGTAACGCACGACCGTTACTTTTTAGAGCGCGTTTGCAATGAAATTATTGAGCTAGACGAAGGCCAATTATACACCTACAAAGGCAATTACTCATATTACTTAGAGAAACGAGACGAACGCATTGAACGCGAAGCCGTAGAAACGGGAAAAGCCAAACAACTCTTTAAAAAAGAACTTGAATGGATGCGCCGCCAACCTAAGGCACGAACTACAAAATCGAAATCTAGAATTGATGATTTTACCGATATAAAACACCGTGCACACCAGCGCCGTAACGATCATCAAATTCAGTTAGAATTAAACATGGAGCGTTTAGGGAGTAAAATTCTAGAATTCCATAATGTATCCAAAGCATTTAAAGATAAACGCATTCTTGATAAATTTGAATATACCTTTAAAAAAGGCGAACGTGTTGGTATAATTGGTAAAAATGGTACAGGAAAAACCACGTTCTTAAACATTTTAACCCAAACAACACAACCCGATTCTGGTAAAGTAGTAAAAGGCGAAACTGTAAAATTTGGCTATTACACCCAAAATGGCATTACTATAAAACCAGAACAAAAAGTTATTGATATAATAAAAGAATTCGGCGATTTTATCCCTTTAAAAAAAGGCAGACAAATTAGCGCACAACAACTTTTAGAACGCTTTTTATTCAGCAGAAAAAAACAATACGATTTTGTTGAAAAACTAAGTGGTGGCGAGCGTAAACGCTTATATTTATGTACCGTTTTAATTCAAAATCCTAATTTTTTAATTCTCGATGAACCTACAAACGATTTAGATATTGTTACTCTAAATGTTTTAGAAGAATTTTTATTAGATTTCCCAGGTTGTATTATCGTAGTATCTCACGACCGCTATTTCATGGATAAAATTATAGATCATCTTTTCGTTTTTAAAGGTGATGGTAAAATTGAAGATTTCCCTGGAAACTATACAGATTATCGTGTTTACGAAGATAGCCAACCAGAAACTCCTACAATAAAAGACGATAAAAAAGATAATAAAACGTTAAAACAAAACGAAGCTTCAAAACTAAGCTACAACGAGCAAAAGGAATTAAATAATATAGAAAGCAAATTAAAATCCTTAGCCTATGATAAAAAACAACTTGAAGATAAATTCTTAAACCCCGATTTAACACAAGATCAAATTAATGCCCTTTCTGAAGAATTACAAGGTATTATAAATGCTATTGAAGCAAAAGAAGAACGTTGGTTTGAATTAAGCGAAAAATTAGAAGGTTAGTTGTTTGTTGTTTGTTGTTTGTTGTTTGTTGTTTGAAACTAATTAATATGTCTTATCAAATATTACAATACATAAAATTCCTTTTAAAATCCACCAATCAGCATGGTGTACACTCCCCTTTTGTGTATAATTTGGTAACGCAATGTTTCTATAACAAAACAAAATATACAGATTATAAAACTATTTTAAATTACAGAAAAGCGCTTTTAAAAAATAACAACATATTAAATGTTACCGATTTTGGCGCAGGTTCACATACTTTTAAAACCAGTGAACGTAAAATATCTGAAATGGCAAAATATGCAGGTTCAACTTTAAAAAGAGCTAAGTTACTTTACAAAATTTGTAAATACTTTAAACCTGACAACATTTTAGAAATAGGAACGTCTTTAGGTATAAGTACCCATGCCATGAGTCTCGGCAATTCAAAATCCAAAATAACGTCTTTAGAGGGCTGTCCTAATATCTCACAATTCACATCAAACCTTTTAAATAACAACAACGTTAACATAGATACTGGAAACTTTAGCGAAACACTTAAAACGCAAGATAACAAACCATTAGATCTAGTGTTTTTTGATGGCAATCATCAGAAAGAAGCAACTATTAGTTATTTTGAATCACTAATAGAAACCGCCCATAACGATTCTGTTTTTATTTTTGATGATATTTACTGGAGTAAAGGTATGACCGAAGCTTGGGAAATTATAAAACAACACCCAAAAGTTACAGTAACTATCGATACCTTTTTCTGGGGTTTTGTCTTTTTCAGAAAAGAACAAGTTAAACAACATTTTACCATTCGTTTATAACATATATTGCTTTTTTATGAGTTCGTTAACGTAAAAATTAATAAAAATAAGCGATTTTAATTGTTATGAAAAAGAACTCTCACAACTCCAAACGAAAATTTTACAAGAAAAAACGATTTAAAATAATAGCTAGCATCATAATTCTACTAGTAATTGCTCGGTTAGCTTTACCATACATTGTAAAAAACTATGTTAATAAAACATTAGCCAACATACCTGAATATTATGGCCATGTTGAAGATATAGATATTTCACTATATCGAGGCGCATACACCATAAAAGATTTATACTTAAATAAAGTTAATGCAAAAAGCCAGGTGCCTTTTTTAAATTTCCCAAAAACTGATATTTCTATAGAATGGAAATCCTTATTTAAAGGAAGCATTGTAAGTGAAATTATAATGTACAATCCCGAAGTCACATATATTCTAGAAGACCAAGAAGCTACAGTTAATGGTGAACAGGCCGAACTAGACGACTGGACAACAGCCATTACAGACCTTGTACCTTTAGAAATTAACCATTTTGAAGTACATAACGGTAAAGTAGGTATTGCCCAGATAACCACAGAACCTAGCTTAGATTTGTATATGGACGATGTAGAGTTTACTGCAGAAAACCTAAGAAACGTAGTTGAAAACAACAACAAACTACCATCTCCCATTTCGGGTTCTGGCGTAAGTATAGGTAATGGTAATTTTAATATAAATGGCGCTATTAACTTAATAAAAACCATTCCAGATTTAGATATAGATTTTGAGCTTACTAATGCCAGCGTAACTTCGGTAAACGATTTTACTAGACACTATGGTGGTATCGATTTTGAATATGGCAATATTGATGTTTTCGGCGAAATAGCAATTGCTAACAGTTATTTAAAAGGTTATATAAAACCAATGCTAAAAGACTCCAAACTTATCGGTAAAGACGATGGTATTTTAAGCACTATTTGGGAAGGGTTTGTTGGTTTGTTTAAGTTTATTTTAAAAAATCAAGGCACAAAAACATTAGCCACTAAAGTTCCTCTTGAAGGCGATTTAAGCAATGTAAACGCGGGAATATTTCCTACTATAATTAATATTTTTGAAAACGGCTGGATTAAAGCTTTTAAAACCGAAGTTGATAAGGATATTAAGTTTAACGATGCTTTAAACAATACTAAAAAGTAAAATGCAACAGCTTTATATTTTGCTGTATTAGTAATTTAAATATAAATTTGAAGCTATGAAAATTTACACTAAAACTGGCGACGCAGGTACAACGGCACTTTTTGGAGGCTCACGTGTACCAAAACATCATATCCGTATTGAAAGTTATGGCACTATAGACGAGCTAAACTCACATTTAGGTTTAATTCGCGACCAAAACATTAATGATAATTACAAAAAAAATTTAATCAACATTCAGAATAAACTATTTACAATTGGCGCCATTCTAGCAACTGCTCCAGATAAAGCAACTTTAAAAAATGGCAAAGAACGCTTAAATATTGAAAAAATAACCGCAAGCGACATTGAACTACTGGAACAAGAAATGGATACTATGAATGAGGCCTTACCACCAATGACGCATTTTGTTTTACCCGGCGGACACCAAACCGTGTCATTCTGTCATATTGCACGCTGCGTGTGCCGCAGAGCCGAACGTTTAGCTGTAAGTTTAAACGACTTAGAGCCTTTTGAGCCTAATGCTTTAATATACTTAAACCGCCTTTCTGACTATCTTTTTGTGTTGGCACGAAAGTTGACCTACGACCTGCAAGCTAATGAAGTTAAGTGGATTCCCGAAAAGTATTAAATTACAAATTAAATATTATTAGGATTTCCCCTTTGCGCTAGGGGTTGCAACGAATAGCTTTTGGCGAGGCGCGCATCGAGCCAAAACTTGTAGTGTAAAGCCCGACCCTTTTAGGGTAGCGCCCAAATTAATAGCTATAAACGTTCATAATATTATTGATAAAACGGTTTAATTTGATGTTTTTTGCCCAGAGATGCATTAAACATTTATGTTTTAAACCTTGTTAAAACTGTTGATTGTCAGTAAAATTGAACCTGTTTTTTTTAAAATTAAAATAATTCATTTTTTTCTTGCTTGTTTAAACTAAAAATTTATTTTTGCAGAAAAATTAAAACGAACACAACATGTATTGGACATTAGAATTAGCATCTTATTTAAGTGATGCACCTTGGCCAGCGACTAAAGACGAATTAATAGATTATGCTATTAGAACAGGTGCTCCTTTAGAAGTAGTTGAAAACCTACAATCTATTGAAGACGAAGGCGATTCGTATGATTCTATTGAAGAAATCTGGTCTGATTACCCAACCGATGAAGATTATCTTTGGAATGAAGATGAATACTAAAGAAAAGTATAAATTATAGTTAAAAAGTCTCGTTTTGAGGCTTTTTTTTATTCAAGTAGTTATTTAAAATAATAACAAAATGTATATTTGAACATGTTTCATAATACATAAAATTAAAATAATAAACACCTATGTTTCTCACTTAATGTAGAAACAATAAAATATATAAACATGAGTTTTTTAGATTCTGTATTAAAGGTATTTGTTGGCGATAAATCTAAACAAGATGTAAAAGCCATAATGCCTATTGTAAAAAAGGTAAAAGCTTTTGAAAGCGATTTACAAGCCTTATCGCACGACGAACTTCGTAATAAAACTGCCGAGTTTAAAGCTAAAATTGCTGAGGCTAACAAAGCTATAGACGAGCAAATTGAAAACTTAATTAAGGAAGCAGAAAACACTGAAGATATTGATGCTCGCGAAGATATTTACGAGCAAATAGATAAACTTAAAGACGACGCTTACAAAATTACAGAAGATGTTTTAAACGACATTTTACCTGAAGCATTTGCTGTGGTAAAAGAAACAGCTAAACGCTTTGCAAACAACACATCTATTAGTGTTACAGCAAACGAATTCGATAGAAGCTTATCTGGTGAAAAAGATTACATTACCCTAGAAAACGATAAAGCTACTTGGGCAAATTCTTGGAATGCTGCAGGAAAAGAAGTAACCTGGGATATGGTACATTACGATGTGCAGCTTATTGGTGGTATTGCTATGCACCAAGGTAAAATAGCAGAAATGCAAACTGGTGAAGGTAAAACGTTAGTTGCTACATTACCTGTTTATCTTAATGCTTTAGCTGGCAACGGTGTACACTTAGTAACGGTTAACGACTATCTTGCAAAACGTGATAGCGCGTGGATGGCTCCTATTTTTGAGTTTCATGGCTTAACAGTAGATTGTATTGATTACCACAAACCAAACTCTGCCGCTAGACGAAAAGCCTACAAAGCCGATATTACTTATGGTACAAATAACGAATTTGGTTTTGACTACTTACGCGATAACATGTCGCACTCACCAGAAGATTTAGTACAACGCCCACATAACTATGCTATTGTAGATGAGGTCGATTCTGTTTTGGTTGATGATGCACGTACACCTCTTATTATTTCAGGTCCAATTCCGCAAGGCGATCGTCACGAATTTACAGAGCTAAAACCTAAAGTAGACGATATTGTTAGTGTACAACGTAAATATTTAACGGGTGTTTTAGCCGAAGCTAAAAAACTTATTGCCTCAGGCGACACTAAAGAAGGTGGTTTTCAATTACTTCGTGTATATCGCGGTATGCCTAAAAACAAAGCACTTATTAAATTTTTAAGTGAAGAAGGCGTTAAGCAATTACTACAAAAAACCGAAAACTTTTACATGCAAGACAACAACCGCGAAATGCCAAAGGTTGATGCTGAATTGTATTATGTTATCGAAGAAAAAAATAATCAAATTGAATTAACCGATAAAGGTGTTGAATATATTTCTGGTAAAGACGACCCTAACTTTTTTATTCTACCCGAAATAGGTATTGAAATTGCTAAAATAGAAGAGCAAAACTTAAGCAAAGAAGAAGAAGCTGAACTTAAGGAAGACCTTTATAAAGATTTTGGTATAAAATCTGAGCGTATTCACTCTTTAAATCAGCTTTTAAAAGCGTATGCTTTATTTGAAAAAGACACAGAATATGTGGTTATGGATAATAAAGTAATGATTGTTGATGAGCAAACTGGCCGTATTATGGAAGGTCGTCGTTACTCCGATGGTTTACACCAAGCCATTGAAGCTAAAGAAAATGTTAAGATTGAAGACGCCACACAAACATTTGCTACGGTAACACTTCAAAATTACTTTAGAATGTACCGTAAACTGTCTGGTATGACGGGTACAGCGGTTACCGAAGCTGGAGAGTTCTGGGAAATTTATAAACTTGATGTTGTTGAAATTCCAACTAACAAACCCATTGCTCGTGATGACCGTGATGATTTAGTTTACAAAACAAAACGTGAAAAATACAATGCCGTTATCGAGGAAGTTACACAACTATCAAAAGCAGGTCGTCCTGTTTTAATTGGTACAACTTCGGTTGAAATTTCGGAGTTACTTGGTAAAATGCTTAGTATTCGAAAAATTCCGCACAACGTATTAAATGCAAAACAACATAAAAAAGAAGCCGAAATTGTAGATCAGGCAGGTAAAAGTGGGCAAGTAACTATTGCAACTAACATGGCTGGTCGTGGTACCGATATTAAATTAAGCGACGAAGTTAAAGCCGCTGGTGGTTTAGCCATTATTGGTACAGAACGTCATGATTCGCGTCGCGTAGACAGACAGTTGCGTGGACGTGCTGGTCGTCAAGGAGATGTTGGTAGCTCGCAATTTTACGTATCGTTAGAAGATAACTTAATGCGTTTATTTGGTAGCGAACGTATTGCTAAAATGATGGACAGAATGGGCTTAAAAGAAGGCGAAGTTATTCAACATTCTATGATATCGAAATCTATTGAACGTGCACAGAAAAAAGTTGAAGAAAATAACTTTGGAGTTCGTAAAAGATTACTTGAATACGACGACGTAATGAACGCCCAACGTGAAGTGGTTTACAAACGTCGCTACAATGCTCTAAACGGTGAGCGTTTGCGTGTAGATTTAGCGAATATGATTTTTGACACTGCTGAAAACATAGCAGAAACAAACAAAGGCGCTAACGATTTTAAAAACTTTGAGTTTGAATTAATTCGTTATTTCTCGATGAGTGCTCCTATTTCTGAAGCTGAATTTGGAAAACTTTCGGCTCAAGAAATTACATCAAAAGTATACAAAGCTGCTTTCGATAATTACCGTGAAAAAATGGAGCGCAATGCAGAAATTGCATATCCAGTTATCGAAAATGTTTATGAAAATCAGCGTGATAAATACAAACGTATTGTGGTACCATTTACCGATGGTGTAAAAAGCTTAAATGTTGTAACCGATTTAGAAAAAGCCTACGAAACCAAAGGAAAACAATTAATTACCGATTTCGAGAAAAATATTACGCTTGCCATTATTGACGATGCTTGGAAAACGCATTTACGTAAAATGGATGAGTTAAAACAATCTGTTCAATTGGCAGTGCACGAACAAAAAGATCCGCTTTTAATTTATAAATTTGAAGCTTTTGAATTGTTTAAAGCTATGATTGATGAGGTTAACAAAGATGTGATTTCATTCTTATTTAAAGGTGAATTACCAAGCGAAACTCAAGAAAACATTCAAGAGGCTAGAACTAGGCAAGCCGAAAAAGTACAAACAAGTAAAGAAGAAATTCCTAATCTAGACGAGCGTGCTGCCCAAAGTAGAGCTGCAGGCAATACGCAACGCCAAGCAGAAGTTGTCGAAACTATTGTTCGCGATAAACCAAAAATTGGTCGTAACGACCGTGTTACAATAAAACACGTTATGAATGGTGAAAGCAAAACTGTAAAGTATAAGCAAGCAGAACCTTTAATTGCCAAAGGCGACTGGGTTTTGGTTGAAGAGTAATACGTTACACTGTCATTCTGAACTCGTTTCAGAATCTAAATTCAAAAATAATACGACCCTGAAATAAGTTCAGGTTCACATAAAAAATCCCGGAAACAACTGTTTTCGGGATTTTTTAATATAGAACGCAACCTTTTTAAGCAAATATCGTCTTAGTAAA
Source organism: Neotamlana sargassicola (assembly GCF_020523965.1). Taxonomy (GTDB): domain Bacteria; phylum Bacteroidota; class Bacteroidia; order Flavobacteriales; family Flavobacteriaceae; genus Neotamlana; species Neotamlana sargassicola. The sequence goes on from NZ_JAJAPX010000004.1 coordinate 122,795, forward strand.
AAAATAAGATGAGGAAACTATTAGTATTATTTACTCTGTTAATTATTTCAATAAGCTGTAAAAGTAGTGACGATAATATAGACTGTGCTACTGTAATTTGCGAAGCTTCTTCGTATTACATAAAGATAATAGATTCTGAAACAGGAAATAATTATGTAACCGAAAACAATATTACCAATAATAATATTACAATTAAAAATACTGAAGATGAAGCTATTTATTTTTACGTAGTTTCAACTAGTAATGAAGATTACAATAATACAATAAGTATAGGTTTGCATACATTAAACAATGAATCTATCACTATTGAAAATCTGTCGGAATTAGAAACATCATATTCAACAACAATTAACGACACTAATAGCTGTTGCCCTAATATTTTAATTGAAGACTTTGCAGTATCTACAGAATACAACTATACGTTTGATTATGAATTAAATATTTTAACTATTTATGTTTAATTAAAACACAACTAATGTTTATAGTTACTATTTCTCCTACCATAAATGTTTTCTTATACTTTTCTGCTCCTAAACCATAATCGAAACGGTTTAACTCAAATTCACCCTCAATTATAATACTATCAGCGTTTTCATTAATAATTAAAGGAATAGTTACATCTTTTATTACACCATGCAACGTCATTTTACCTTTAGTAATATACTTATCACCAGATTTTACTATGCTTTCAGATGTAAAATTTATGGTTTTATATTTTTCTACATGAAAAAAATCTTCGTTTTTTAAATGTTCATCTCTCTTTTTACTTTCAGTATTCACTGTTGCTGGATCTATACTAATATTAAAGCTTGAAGTTGATAAGTTATTTTTATCAAAAACCACATCACCTTTCATTCCAGAAAATGTACCTTCAACAGTATTCCATTTCATATTTTTGATACTAAATTTTACAACAGATTTCTCTTGATCTATTGTTTGTGAATTTGTGATACCTATACAAAAGAAAAGGCATAAAATAAATGCATACTGTCTCATATTAATTTATTTAAATTGATATTTTGTGAACTTATACAACAAATTTAACAAAGAAATAAAGCTTTTTTGTAAAGCTTAATTAAAAGTTGAATCGTTTTTAGTTTTGCAGTGTAATTAATTTCAACTAAATTCGTTTCAAATAGTTTATAAAATAAATTACAGAATTGTTAGGGGTGCCACTAATTGGCTGAGATTATACCCTATGAACCTGATATGTTTAACAACAGCGGAGGGAAACGAGAATTGTAATATACATTTTATGTATATAAATATACAAGCCACTTTCATTGCTGTGAAAGTGGCTTTTTTTTGAAGTAATATCAACTAAAAATAAAATAATGAAAAATTGGTACAGCGATATAAATAATAAAACCGAAAATATTTTAAGCAGCATAAAAACACATCCTTTTATAACTGAATTAATTAACGGAACCTTGCCGAATGATGTGTTTGTTTTTTACATTAATCAAGATGCCCTGTATTTATCTGAATATAAAAAAATACTAGCTGCAGTTGGCACAAAATGTAGTGACGACGACGACACACAATTTTTCTTAGACTCGGCTACAGGCATTATTCATGTTGAAAATGCCCTACATCAACAATTTTTAAAAAACGAAAAAATAATAAATGAAACCTCGCCTTCATGCGAATTATACATTAGTTATTTATCTAGATTAACACACACCTGTTCGCTAGAAGAAGCTTTAGCAGCGGTTCTACCCTGTTTTACTATTTACAAACAAATTGGCGATTATATTTTAAGCAAACAGAACGCTAACAACAACAATCCGTATAAAGACTGGATTAAAACTTACAGCGGTGAAGATTTCGAAAAATCGGTAAAAAACGCTATTGCCATTACCAACAAACATGCTGAATATGCATCGCCAAATGTTTTAGAAAAAATGAACCAAGCCTTTACTAAAGCGTCGAAGTTAGAGTGGTTATTTTGGGATAGTGCTTACAACCAAGAAAAATGGAAAATTTAACAAATTATAATAGTGTTTTAACCATTGCTGGAAGCGATTCTGGTGGTGGCGCCGGCATTCAAGCCGATATAAAAAGTATAAGTGCTTGTGGTGCTTTTGCCGCTAGTGTTATTACCGCTACAACGGCGCAAAACACACAAGGCGTTTTAGATATTCATGCCATTCCTGTGGCTCATATTGCTACGCAATTAGACGCAGTTTTAAGCGATATTGAATTTGGAGCTGTAAAAATTGGCATGCTCCATTCTAGGGAGGTTATTCAAATTGTTGAAAAAAAACTAACACAATATAAGGTTAAAAACATTGTTTTAGACCCTGTAATGGTTGCCACATCTGGCGATAAATTAATTAATGATACGGCCATTGAAACCCTAAAATCCTTCTTACCAAAAGTAGATTTAATTACACCTAATATCCCAGAAGCAGAATTGCTTTTAAACGCCAATATTTCCGCAAATAATTTTATCGCTTCCGCGGAAGAACTTGCTAGTAAGTACAAAACTTCCGTTTTATTAAAAGGCGGTCATTTAAATAATAAGCGCGACCTCGTGAAGGACGTTTTATTTGATTGGAAGACCCAAACTACAAACGAATTTATTAACACAAAAGTTAACACCAAAAACACCCACGGTACGGGCTGCAGCCTATCGTCAAGTATTGCAACATATTTGTGTTTGGGCAACCCTTTAGAAGCTGCTGTTAAAAAAGGCTGTGAGTTTGTTAATAAGGCCATTTATAACGGAAAGGACAAGGTTTTAGGAAAAGGCAATGGCCCAATAAATCATTTTAATTTATAAACAGAAGAAGCGTATAAAAACTAACAAATCTGAAATATTCCTGAAAACTATCAGGAATATTTCAGATTATTAAAAACTATTAATTTATCCGATAATTAGATCCTGAAACGAGTTCAGGATGCTAGATATAAATAGTTTAAGCCTCTGGAATGCGCTTTAAAATTTCTAAAACAAACTTCCAATATTTTTGAGCCGACGAAATTTGCGCACGTTCGTCTGGCGAATGTGCGCCTTTTATGGTTGGACCAAAGCTAATCATATCCATTTCGGGGTAATTCTTACCCAAAATACCACATTCTAGTCCGGCATGACATGCGGCAACGTGCGGTTTTTCGCCATTTAGTTCTTCATAAAGTGGTGCTAAAACTTTTAAAATTTTAGAATCCATATTTGGAGCCCAACCCGGATAATCTCCAGAGAACGCAACTTCGCATCCCACAAGTTCGAATGTGGCTCGTAGCGCATTGGCTAAATCGTCTTTTCCACTATCAACCGATGAACGTGTTAAACAGCTTATTTTAATTTTTCCGTTTTTAATAATAACCCGTGCAATGTTGTTTGAGGTTTCTACCAAATCTGGAATATCGGCACTCATGCGATAAACGCCGTTATGCGCAGCATAAATTGCTCGTGTTACACCTTCTTGAATGCCTAAATCCATTATTTTTTCTGGTATTTCAATTGGCTCAACTAAAATTTCTAAATCTGGCTCTGTAGTTTTAAACTCGTTTTTAATAGCAACACCAAGTTCTGCTATTTGAATTTTAAAATGATCTTCCTTAACCGCATCGATAGCAACTATAGCAGTACTTTCTCTTGGGATGGCGTTACGTAAACTACCGCCATCGATTTCTGAAATTCGGAGTCCGTAATGTTCGAAACCATCAAATAACAAACGATTCATTATTTTATTGGCATTACCTAAACCTTCGTGAATTTGCATTCCGGAATGCCCACCTTGTAACCCTTTTACTTTAATGGTGTAACCAATTTTAAATTCGGGCGTTTCTTCTTCGTTATAAATTCTGGTTGCCGTAACATCTATTCCACCGGCGCAACCTACACCTATTTCGTCATCTTCTTCGGTATCTAAATTCAGTAAAATGCCTCCAGTAAGTAAACCTCCTTTTAATCCCATAGCTCCTGTCATCCCCGTTTCTTCATCAATGGTAAAAAGCGCTTCTATGGCTGGGTGCTCTATGGTTTTACTTTCTAAAACAGCCATTATTGTGGCTACGCCTAAACCATTATCGGCGCCAAGGGTTGTGCCTTTAGCGCGAACCCAATCGCCATCAACATACATTTCGATGCCTTGAGTATCGAAATCGAAGACTGTATCGTTATTTTTTTGATGAACCATATCTAAATGCGATTGCATAACCACGGTTGTGCGGTTTTCCATTCCTGAAGTGGCCGGTTTTTTAATAATTACGTTTCCTACGCCATCTACAACAGTTTCTAAACCAAGAGTTTCACCAAAATTTTTCATGAATGCAATAACGCGTTCTTCTTTTTTTGATGGCCTTGGAACCGCATTTAAATCGGCAAATTTATTCCAAAGTTCTTGAGGTTCTAGTTGTCTTATTTCTTGATTCATGTATTTTTTTATTAGGACAACAAAGGTAACAAAAAGGAACCGACTTTGGCAGCTGCTCCTGATTGCAGCGGCATCCTTTTTTGAAGTATGAAAAAAAGATATAGCGGAAAGCAGGAAGAAACCTTAACAAATTTTAAACAACCATTGGGCTCTAATTTTTATTACTTTTGATGAATGCCTAAGAATAAAAAACTTGTTTTAGCTTTTGCTATTGTTCCGCAATTTTTGCTTGTGAAATTAGTAGCGAATTATCCTGAATTTATAGAAACATATTACAGCAATGGCTTGTACATTTATATTTCGAAAGCGCTGCGTTTTACTTTGGGATGGCTGCCTTTTTCGTTTGGCGATTTAGTGTATTCGGTGGCTGTAGTTTACATAATTAGATGGATTTTTATTAACCGAAAACGTATTTTTAGCGATACAAAACATTGGTTAATTGATGTTTTTGCTGCAATTTCTGTGGTGTATTTTGCTTTTCATATGTTTTGGGGTTTAAATTATTACCGTTTGCCTTTGCATGAAAACCTGAATTTAGAGGCCGATTATACTACGGAACAATTGGTTTTGGTAACGGAAAAATTGATTGCAAAATCGAACGAAGCACATTTTAACATTACTAAAAACGACACTTTAATTGTTAATTTACCATACACAAAAAACGAAATTTTAAAATTAGCTCCAGACGGTTATAAAGCTTTAAAACAAACATTTCCAGATTTAGAATACTACCCGGAAAGTGCAAAAAAATCGGTATTTAGCTACCCTTTAACTTACATGGGTTTTAGTGGTTATTTAAACCCGTTAACCAATGAGGCGCAAGTAAATAGCTTAATTCCTAGTTATAAATTCCCAACCACAACTACACACGAAATGGCGCATCAATTAGGTTATGCTGCCGAAAATGAAGCTAATTTTATTGGATGTTTAGCGGCTATAAACCATAGCGATTCTTATTTTAAATACACGGGTTATAGTTTTGCTTTACGGTTTTGCTTAAACGAAATTTACAGACGTGATGTTTGCCTATTTGAAGATTTAATTGCTGATGTTAACTTGGGTATTTTAAAAAACTACGAGGAAACGCGCTTGTTTTGGGAAGCGCACCAAAACCCTGCTGAGCCTTACTTTAAACAATTTTACAGTGGATTTTTAAAGGCTAATAAACAGAGTAAAGGCATGGAAAGTTACAGCTACGTTGTGGCACTTTTGGTTAATTATTTGAATGAAAAATCTCTATGAAAAGTTAAAATTTGTTAAGAATTTTTCAATAAAATCTTAAATTATCTAATTTAACCCCAAAACTAACTCATAACATGCTAAAAAAATCCTTTTGGTTTGTTGCTCTCCTTCTATCGGTAGCAATAAACGCCCAAGATTATTTCCCAAAAAATAACGGTGTACACACAAAAAACAGTAATTATACTGCTTTTACAAATGCTAAAATTTATGTTACACCTTCCGAAATTATTAAAAACGGTACTTTACTTATTAAAGACGGTAAAGTTGTAAATTCTGGAACTTCGGTAAATATTCCAAAAAATGCTGTTGTTGTAGATTTAGAAGGCAAGAGTATTTATCCTTCGTTTATAGATTTGTATTCTACTTTTGGAGTTAAACAACCTCAGCGCCCAAGTACTCGTTCGCGATCTACGGAATACGAACCAAGTAGAACTGGATATTATTGGAACGATCACATTATGCCCGAGCAAGAAGCTATTTCTGCATTGGCATACAGCGAAAATGCAGCTACCGATTTACTTAAAGCTGGTTTTGGCGTTGTTAACACACATGTTCACGATGGTATTGTTCGTGGCACCGGAACCCTAATTGCTTTAAACAACAGTAAAAGTAATGCTTATCGTATTCTGGAAGAACATTCGGCTCAATACTTGTCGTTAAGTCGCAGTGTTAAGACAAAACAAAGCTATCCTAATTCCATTATGGGAAGTATGGCGCTTTTAAGACAATTATATATTGATGCCGATTGGTATGCTAAAGGTAATATTGACACCAAAGACTTATCGCTAGAGGCCTTAAACAAAAACAAAAGTTTAATTCAAATTTTTGATGCTGGTAGTAGAGCCAACATTTTAAGAGCCGATAAAGTTGGTGATGCTTACGGCATACAATATATTATGCTTGGTGGTGGAGACGAATACGAACGTATTAACGAGATTAAGGCTACCAATGCTAAAATAATTTTACCTTTAGATTTCCCTGATGCGTTTGATGTTGAAGATCCTTTTACTACAGCTTCTTTATCGCTTGAAGATATGCGCGCTTGGAACCAAAAACCACACAACCCAAAAATTTTAGCAGAAAATAATATTGAATTTGCTTTAACTACGCATAAATTAAAATCGGCTAAAGAATTAAAAGCGAAAATTTTAAAAGCTATTGATGCTGGACTTTCTAAAGAAAAAGCCCTTGCCGCATTAACTACCGTTCCTGCAAAACTTATTAACAAGGAAAACGAAATAGGTTCACTTAAAAACGGAAGCTTAGCCAACTTTTTAATTACTTCGGGCGATATTTTCGATAAAAAAACGACGCTTTACGAAAACTGGGTTCAAGGAGACAAAACGGTTATTGAAGCCCTTGACAAAAAAGATATTAAAGGCGATTATACGTTTTCTATTGCAAACCAAGATTATAAAATGTCTATCTCTGGCGAGCTAAGTAAACCAAAAACTAAAATTACAGCCAATGATAAAACCTTAGATTCTAAGATTACTTACAACAAAAACTGGGTAAGTATATCTATGGCAACTATAGATTCTACTAAAAATGAATTTATACGCATTATTGCCAATCCTGGAACCAACGGTTTAACCGGAAAATCTATTTCACCTAATGGCACGGAAAACAGTTTTGTTGCGAGTTTAAGTCCTTCTGAAGACACATCTGATAAAGAGAAAAAAGACAAAGACGATAACAAAAGCAACACACTTTACCCTGTTAGCTACCCAAATAAAGCTTTTGGCTTTAAAACCTTACCAGAAACAGAAACGCTTTTATTTAAAAATGCCACGGTTTGGACAAGTGAAGATGAAGGCATTCTAGAAAACACCGACGTTTTAATAAAAGATGGTAAAATTATTAAAATAGGCAAAGACTTATCTGCCGGAAGAGCTAAAGTTATTGATGCTACTGGCAAACATTTAACCGCAGGTATTATTGATGAGCACTCGCATATTGCAACAGCATCTGTTAACGAAGGCGGTCAAAACTCTTCTGCCGAAGTTACCATTGAAGATGTTATTGATGAAACCGACACTAACATTTACCGCAACCTTGCAGGTGGAGTAACCTCTATTCAAATTTTACATGGTTCTGCAAATCCAATTGGTGGTCGCTCGGCAATTATAAAATTAAAATGGGGCGAATCTGCAGATAACTTAGTTTACACCAACACACCTAAATTTATAAAATTTGCTTTAGGAGAAAACGTAAAACAGTCTAACTGGGGAAGTTTTAATCGTTTTCCTCAAACCAGAATGGGTGTAGAACAAGTTTATATCGATTATTTTACTAGAGCAAAAGCTTACGATGCATTAAAGAAAAGCGGTAAACCTTATAAAAAAGATATAGAATTAGATGTTTTAGCCGAAATTTTAAATAAAGAACGCTTTATTTCTTGTCACTCGTACGTACAAAGTGAAATTAATATGTTAATGAAAGTCGCAGAACAATTCAATTTTAACATAAACACCTTCACCCATATTTTAGAAGGCTACAAAGTTGCCGATAAAATGAAAGATCACGGTGTTGGCGGTTCTACTTTTAGCGATTGGTGGGCTTACAAATACGAGGTAAACGATGCCATTCCTTACAACGCAAGCATTATGCACAACGCCGGTGTTACGGTTGCCATAAATAGTGACAATGCCGAAATGGCTAGACGATTAAATCAAGAAGCTGCAAAAACCGTAAAATACGGTGGCATGAGCGAAGAAGAAGCTTGGAAATTCGTTACCATTAATCCTGCTAAATTATTACACATCGACGATCGCGTTGGAAGTATTAAAGTTGGAAAAGATGCCGATTTAGTGTTATGGTCTAATCATCCGCTTTCTATTTACGCTAAAGCGGAAAAAACCATTATTGAAGGAAAAACTTATTTTGATATTGAAAAAGATAAGCAACTACAAGCTGAAGTTACAAAAGAACGCAGCGAGCTTATCAATTTAATGCTTCAATCTAAAAGCAAAGGCAACAAAACACAGCCTATCAAAAAGAAAACAAAAACCTTATTACATTGCGATTCTATGGATAACGAATTAGCTGAAGCACATAGCCACTAAAAGTTAATCCTAAAACATATAAAAAATGAAAAAAACAATAACACTATTATACACGCTGTGTTGCCTTGTAAGTTTTGCGCAACAAACACCAGCACCTGAACAAACTAAAGCCATTACCATTGAAGGTGCTACTGCACATATTGGTAACGGCGAGGTTATAGAAAATGCCTTAATTATGTTTGAAGGCGGAAAAATAACCTACATTGGAAGCGCCTTAACCAAAATTGCTAGAAAAGGCGACATTATTGACGCCAAAGGAAAACACGTTTACCCTGGGTTTATTGCACCAAATGCAACGTTAGGTCTTGTTGAAATTGATGCCGTAAGAGCTTCAGACGACGATGCTGAAATGGGACTTTGGAATCCTAACGTAAGAAGCTTAATTGCCTACAATGCCGAATCTAAAATTGTAGAATCGATGCGACCTAACGGTGTACTTTTAGGTCAAATTACACCACGTGGAGGATTTTTATCTGGAACATCGTCTATCGTTCAATTTGATGCTTGGAACTGGGAAGATGCAGCTGTAAAAGTTGACGACGCCGTACATTTAAACTGGCCTCGCACCTTTAGAAGAAGACGTGGTAATGTAAGCGTAAACAAAGATTATGATAAACAAACCGAACAAATAACAACTTATTTTACAAATGCAAAAGCTTATTTAGGTGGCGATAAAACACCTACACATTTACCTTTTGAGTCTCTAAGCGGTATTTTTAATGGTTCGCAAAAATTATTTATTCATGCCGATGAAGAAAAAGGTATTATTGAAGCTGTAAACTTCGCAAAAACCTTCAATCTTAAAAACATTGTTATTGTTGGTGGTGCCGAAGCTAATAAAACTACAAAATTGTTAAAAGACAATAATATTCCTGTAGTTTTAATGCGAACACACTCTTTACCTGGTTTAGATGACAACGATTACGATTTACCATACAAAATGGCTAAACTTTTAACCGATGCAGGCATAACCGTTGCCCTTGAAACTAGTGGCGATATGGAACGTATGAACACCAGAAATTTACCGTTTTATGCCGGAACTACTGTTGCATATGGACTAACAAAAGAACAAGCTTTACAACTAATTACCCTAAATGCAGCAAAAATAATAGGTATTGATACTAATTATGGATCGCTTGAAAGCGGAAAAAGCGCGACCTTATTTATATCGGAAGGTGATGCGTTAGATATGAGAACAAATATTATTTCTGAAGCATTTATTGATGGCAGATCTATTAGTTTAGAAACGCACCAAACAACACTTTGGAAACGTTATTCTAAGAAGTTAGAAAACTAATTATAGCTACTTAACACTAAAAAGAAGCTGTTTAAAAGGTTTCCTTGTCATTCTGAACTTGTTTCAGAATCTACAACTTATAACCATGAGAACCTGAAACAAGTTCAGGTCGACATATAAAGAGGTCACTTTTTTAAACAGCTTCTTTTTTCATAAATTTTTAAAGAACCTCTACTCTATTATTTTACTTCCTTCTGGAGCTTCAAAAACAGAAGGCATTCCGCAGAAATAAAACATCAAGTAATTGTAAAACTTACATTTACTTTCTAATTGTTTATAATTTCATAAAGAATACAAACTGTTTTTTCATCAAAACCAAAACTAGGTTTTGGTAATTCAATTCTCGATTTTCTTTACACTAAATCTATCGTTGTTACTTCATCGCCTTTCTTATTACCTATTGTAAAATCAAGCATTTTCAAAGTATTCCAAGTAAAACTTTTCCTCTAAGCGTGTGAAACACTTCAGAAATTAGCTCTGTAAGTATAGAGATTGCATCGGGCCTTTAAGTTTTATAATTTATTCAACCATAAGCTTTTTAACACTCTCAAAACCATCCTTCTTTATTTTCAAAATATACAATCCACTTTTAAACTTTGAAACATTTAAATGTGTTTTGTTTCTATCCAGTATTTCGTTGGTTTTTAAAATTAATTTCCCTTGTAAATCAAAAGCGCTAATCTCGATTAATCCTTCGGTTGTATTGGTAAATATTAAATCGAGCTTTCCATTAGTAGGGTTTGGATACATAGAAACGCTTTTAGTATTAAAATCTTCTGTTGAAAGACTAGTTTCGTCCACAAATTTAGTTTCGAAAATATTGGTTATAATGGGGTCGTTAAAATCAAAATAAATTTCGGCTTTATTGGGGATAATATCACCAACACTATAACCTGCAGTTGGTTTTATTTTGTAGTACACATAACCATGACTGTTTGGTTCATCCATGTCTTCACTTGGTAAATATATGTTATCAAATTGCCAATTTAATTGATTATTAGTTCTTGTAAAAACATAATCATGACTGGATGTTAATATTTGAATGGTAGATTCATCTAATTTAGAATCTAAAGTATTGTCAATTGAAATATTTATTGCATCTGCTGTTCCTACATTTTGAAATCGTATTGTATAGAATAAATAATCTTCATCTGTAAAAGATTCATGCAAAATTTCTGGACCGTGAGATTCTAATATATCGTTAGGATCGTAAGAGCCTACTAATGTTTCAGTAAGTGTTGAAGAATTATCGGTTAAATTATAATCATAAAACGAAACCGAAACAGAGTTAGTTAATACATCCCCTAAATTTAATGAGGATGGCACACTCATATTAACAAATAGGGTTTCAGTTTCGTATGGCTCAATCTCTTGAATATTTAAAACGAATCCGGTATTTGTAGTAGTGAGTGTATTTTCAGGACTAACACCTAAAACTTCTATCACTTCCACATTCTCATCTTTTTCAAAATAAATATTTAATGAATTAATAGTTTGATGTGCAGAGTTTTTTATTTGCAATTTATTAGTATAATTAAATCCAGGGCGAGGTGAAACATCACTTAACAAAACTACAGCAATATTTCTACACGTCTTTTTCTTAACAACAGGAAAAGATAAGTGTTTTATTTTTCCACCTGAAACACTAACATAATACATAACTTCATTTGTGACTTCGTAACAGTTTGTCAACTCATTAAATAAGGTATAGCGTATGGTATACTTATCCGTATCATTTTCAGTTTCAATTGTAAAAAACCCTTTAGATGCATCAACATTATGAATAACACCATTATTATTCACTTCATAGGTAAAAGTACCTTGCGAAAAATATTCCTCCTGAGCAGAAAACGAACCATCCTTATTTTCATCGTAAAATGCACTTATAGACAGCCTCCCTTTATCCGTGCAATTATTCACATAAAGATAAATGCTTCCAAATAATGGACAATTCCCATATTGATAACGAAAATAGACTCTATCTTGATAAGGCTTTAAATTTTGAAAATATTGCGGTAATTTATTAATATTAGCTTGAGCATCCTCCTGGGTTCTAAATAAATCTAAACCTTCTGTAGGCACACCGTTTATGTAAATTCTCGCATCATTAGAATTGAATTCCGTAATACCATCAATTGCATCTGAATCGCATTTATACAAACTATCATAATCAAATACTGGTTTTCTTTCTACAGTTAATTTTAATGATTTAACAATATAATCTTGCAGGTTATTTGGATTAAAAATATAAACATAGATCGCTTGATGGTTATATAAATTTGTGTAATTTTCTGTGTTGTAAATCCGATTTATACCAACATTATTAGAATTATCCCAACCTTCATAAAACAAAACATCTAACTTCGGGTACTCTTCCTTTACCATGTCTGATATAGTTTCAAGATTAAAACTATCAAAACCAGTGTAATATGAATGGTCTTGACATACGTATAAATCTTTTAGGTCAACATCTATCTCTGGCAAATCAACATAAAAATCAAATGAAAAGATTTCAAATAACTCACAAGGTTCATTTTCTACTCTTGCAAACAATGTAACTAAAGTGTTACTATTAAAATCGTCGCTTGGAATTATTTCATTAGTTTTATTTTCTGCATCTATTTCAGAAAAATAATACGATACTTTTAATTTGTTTTGGTCTGATAATATACGATTGGTTATAGATGTAAAGGGCAGGTTTTCAACCCCATTCCTATCCTCATCAATAATAACAAAGTCTGTGATAATATCATATACCAAGATAGGTTGAAGCACTCCTATTTGAGCGGAGTTTTTTATATAGGTATTTCCCCAAGAGCTTCTATACCTTGCTCTAAAATATATAGTTTCTTGACTACTGGTAGTAAGGTCGTAATAAGATGCTTGATATGATGTAAGTGCATTTGTACCATTATTCATATCTTCTTCTGTCAAAAAATACTGTGTAGATTCGTATTGATAACTGCTAGCATTACAAAAGGGGAAAGGAAAAACACCCTTTAAGTTAAATGTTTCTAATCCATCATTATCACTGTCACATTTATAATATTCTAAATCTTCACAACCAGCAGAAGACCCCTGAGCAAAAGTAAACCAAGAAAAAAATATTGAAAAAAAGAAGAGTAAAAGTTGTTTCATGTTTGGAGTAAATTTACACCACCAAACATAGTAAAAAATTAACTACAAAAGTTGTATCTAGCTTACAAAAGCTATTTATTCTTCAACTTTTTCGATTAAAAGAAAAATCGCTTGAGCCTGAAAAAAAAGCAACTATCCTTATATGTCAACCTGAACTTGTTTCGGGTTGTCATGACATAAGTTGTAGACTCTGAAACAAGTCAGAATAACAAGGGAACTTTTTAAACAGCTTCTTTTTTCATAAATTTTTAAAGAACCTCTACTCTATTATTTTGCTTCCTTCTGGAGCTTCAAAAACAGAAGTATCTAGTTTAACTTCTTCAGCTTTAGTTTTGTTAAAAGTTAAGGTTTTACGTAATTCGGTTGGCTTATTGTCTTCAACTTTATACCAAGAAATAGTTTTAGGCAATTTTAATCCGTTTAAATCTTCCCAAACGCCATATTTTATAAAACTAAACTTTTCACTTTTCTTTTTAGAGCGAAATGTTACCGTGTAAGCTAACCATTCCATTTGGTAAGTTTCTGCGTTGTAATATAAAATATATTCATCGTCTGGCGACTCGCCTACCCCCGCTTCATACGATATTTTAACACCCGGATATGTAACACCTTCAAAAGTTAACGGTTCCGCTTCTTCGTAGTTAATACCGTCATCAGCCAAAACAAAAGGCATTGCGTAAAAGTAAAACATAAGGTTGTAATAAAACTTTGGATTGCCTTTATATTCATCTTCAAATTTATTGTTTAACCAAACTTTTTCACCATTAAATCCAATAGTATGTTTCTGCATATCTATTAAAGATTTTCTAGTTTTTAAATCGGTTGTATGCTTTTCTTCTCCAGCCGGTTTAGTTATTAAAAACTCTAGTGTATTCATTTTATTCCAAGAATCAATTCCACCATGAGCATCAAAAACTTTGGTAATGGTTTCAGGATAAATACTTGTAGTTACATTTAAAGTTTCTTCCTTGTAGTTTGGAGTTTCTTCAGATGTTTTTTGTTTACAGGAAATTAGCAACACTACCGTTAAAGCTAATAAGAATAAGTTTTTCATTAAATATTATATTGGTTAATTTTTGTTTGTCGATTTAATATAATTGAAATTACATTAATTACAGTATTTTTGCAGGTATTCTATGAAAACAATTTTAAGCACCCAAAACAAATATATTAAAGAGTTAGTTTCTTTAAAAGACAAATCGAGACAGCGTAAAAAAAGCGGATTATTTCTAATTGAAGGTGTTCGTGAAGTATCTCTTGCTTTAAAGGGTAATTACAGCATTAAATCTATTCTGTTTTATCCGGAGCTTTTTTCTTTTGAAGCTTTAACAGATTTAATTGGTGAATTTAAAATAGAAGTTACAGAAATATCGAAAGAGGTTTACGAAAAGCTAGCCTACAGAAGTACAACCGAAGGTATTATTGCAGTTGCAGAAACTAAAAACCACGACATTTCCAACTTAACTTTAACTACCAAAACACCATTAATTTTAGTTGCTGAAGCACCCGAAAAGCCAGGAAACATTGGCGCACTTTTACGAACTGCCGATGCTGCTAATATTGATGCTGTAATTATTGCAAACCCAAAAACCGATTTATACAACCCTAACATTATTCGTTCTAGCGTAGGTTGTATTTTCACCAATAATATTGCCACAGGAAGCACAGAAGCTATAATTGCTTTTTTAAAGGCAAGCAACATTAATATTTATTCTGCTATTTTACAAGAATCGGTGCCTTATCACACCCAAGATTTTACAAAACCAACAGCTATTATTGTTGGCACTGAAGCCACTGGGCTAAGTGAAGATTGGCGTATAAATGCTACTCGAAATATTATTATACCCATGCAAGGCGAAATAGATTCTATGAATGTTTCGGTTGCAGCTGGAATTCTTATTTTTGAAGCTAAAAGACAACGAGAATTTAAGTAAACCGAATTTCAGTCGTCAGTCTGAGCGCAGCCGAAGACCTAGAAAATCTAGGTTTTTATTTTTTACATTTTAAATCTAAATAATATAATAAATATACACTTCTCCTAAGCTAAGTGTGATTAATAGTTTTTATTTTAGCCTTATAACTTAACACAAATGACAGCAAACACCCTATTCTACATAATAATAGCCATTATACTCATTAATTTTTTAGTTGATAAAATTTTGGATGCCCTAAATGCTAAACATTTTAACGACGCACTACCTAGTGAATTACAAGATGTTTATGATGAAGCCGAATACCAAAAATCGCAAAACTACAAAGCCACTAAATATAAGTTTGGAATTTTAACCTCAACCTTTTCAGTGGTTTTAACTTTAGGTTTTCTGTTTTTTGATGGATTTGAATTTGTTGATAATCTGGCTAGAAATTATAGTGAAAACCCCATAATAATTGCTTTAATTTTCTTTGGAATTATTATGATTGGAAGCGACATTTTAACAACTCCGTTTTCGTATTACAGCACTTTTGTGATAGAAGAAAAATTTGGGTTTAACAAAACCACTAAAAAAACTTTTTTCTTAGATAAACTTAAAGGATGGTTAATGAGTACCATTTTAGGTGGTGGTATTTTGGCCTTAATTATTTGGTTCTACCAAATTACTGGTTCCTATTTTTGGTTGTACGCTTGGGGTTTAGTTACACTGTTCACGGTTTTTATGAATATGTTTTACTCCAAGTTAATTGTGCCGCTATTTAACAAACAAACACCGCTTGAAGCTGGAGAGTTACGTGATAAAATTTCGGCTTACGCAAAAACCGTTGGTTTTAAATTAGATAAAATTTTTGTGATAGATGGCTCCAAACGCAGCACAAAAGCTAATGCTTATTTTTCAGGTTTTGGCAGCGAAAAACGTGTAACTCTTTACGACACTTTGATTAACGATTTAAACGATGAAGAAATTGTTGCCGTTTTAGCCCACGAAGTTGGTCATTATAAAAAGAAACATATTATTTTTAACCTTGTGGCTTCAGTTTTACTTACTGGCTTAACACTGTTTATTCTATCTTTATTTATATCAAATCCTGTATTATCGAACGCTTTAGGTGTAGAGAAACACAGCTTTCATATTGGGCTAATTGCTTTTGGGATGCTTTACGCTCCTATTTCGGAAATTACGGGTTTAATTATGAATGTGTTTTCCAGAAAATTTGAATATCAAGCAGACGACTATGCCAAAAATACTTACAAAGGCGAACCTTTAATTACATCGCTTAAAAAACTAAATAAGAATAGCTTAAGCAACTTAACACCACATCCCGCTTATGTTTTTATGCATTATTCGCATCCTACTTTATTGCAACGCATTCAGAATTTAAGAAAATAAAATGCTACCAAAACTATGACATTTAACATTAATAAAATCACCTTAATTTTAACGCTTATTTTCACTTCTAGCTGTTCCAATAAATACGATAAATTTAAAACAACACCAGAATATATAAATAACGCTTCCGCGACAAAAGCAGCTTATTACGAAGCTTATAACAACACCTTAAAGTTATGGCAAGTTCCTTTCGAAGAACTTTACATACCTACCTCCTTTGGCGTTGCGCACGTTATTGTTTCTGGTAAAAACAATGAAAATCCTGTGGTACTTCTTCACGGTATGGACGCAAGCTCTACCATGTGGTTTCCAAATATTGAAACGCTCTCTAAAAACCATAAAGTATTTGCTATTGATTTTATTTTAGAACCAGGAAAATCTCATTTACAAAAAGATATAGATGCTATTGAAAAAGTGGTCTCATGGTATAATGAAATTTTTGACGCTCTGGAAATTAAAAACTTTCACTTAATTGGAGCTTCGCGTGGTGGTTGGCTAGCTGTTAATTTAGCTTTAAATAACCAGAAACAAATTAAAAGCTTAGCACTGTTAAGCCCTGCCCAAACGTTTTCGTGGATTAAACCTAGCGTAGATTTACTTAAAAACATTGTAACGCTTTTTTCATCAAAAGAAAAACAACTCAATCAGCTGCTAGAAAGCATGTCTAACAACCCAGCCAATATTGATAAAACATATATCGAGCAATTTAAATTAGGTTCGAAAATAGAGAGTCCAAATAAATTAATAACGGCCATGAAACCTTTTTCTAAAAACGAATTAAAATCTTTAAATATGCCTATTTTGGTTTTAATCGGCGATAACGATGTTATTAACTCTACAAAAACCATAGAAATAGCCAACACCCTTCCTAAAGGAAAAGGAGAAATTATTAAAAATGCAGGTCATTTTTTATCGATTGACCAAGCAGACATTGTAAACACTAAATTGCTTGAGTTTTTAGATTAAAAAAAACGAAGACAACTTTAGTTTTAAAGATTATTTTAGTCTTAATATATCAATTGAAATAAAAGTGTATCTTTGCGCCTTGAAATTCAATAAAATGAGATTCTGAAATAAATCAGAATGAGTTTCAACAAAATTCCTCAGGGTGAGGATGTGTTACTAGAAGTTTGGTTTTAAGTATGTCGATTCGCTTCTTATGTAACACTACATAACAAATCGCATACATATTTAAACAGAATGAGCACATTCCAAGATTTAGGTCTTAATGACGACCTATTACAAGGCATTACAGATTTAGGATTTGAAAAACCTAGTGAAGTACAAGAAAAAGCAATCCCTTTATTATTAAATTCAGAAGAAGATTTAGTGGCATTAGCCCAAACAGGAACTGGTAAAACAGCTGCTTTTGGTTTCCCGATGCTACAAAAAATTAACATAGATAGCCGTACTACTCAAGGCTTAATTTTATCGCCAACACGAGAACTTTGTTTACAAATTGCTAGCGAAATGAAACTTTATGGCAAGCACTGTAAAGGTTTAAACGTAGTGGCTGTTTACGGTGGTTCTAGTATTACCGAGCAAGCTCGCGACATAAAACGTGGCGCACAAGTTATTGTTGCTACACCGGGTAGAATGAAAGATATGATTAGTCGACGTTTGGTTGATATTACTAAAATTGAATATTCGGTTTTAGATGAAGCCGATGAAATGCTAAACATGGGCTTTAAAGAAGACATTACCGACATTTTATCGCACACACCTTCCGACAAAAGTACATGGCTATTTTCGGCAACTATGCCAAAAGAAGTAGCTGCTATTGCTAAAAACTTTATGCATAACCCACAGGAAATAACGGTGGGTCGCAAAAACGAAAGTACTACAAACGTATCGCACGAGTATTATTTAGTTAATGCCAGAGATCGCTACCAAGCTTTAAAACGTTTGGCAGATGCAAATCCAGATATTTTCTCGGTTATTTTCTGTAGAACCAAGCGCGATACCCAAAAAGTAGCCGAAAAACTTATTGAAGATGGTTACAACGCAGGTGCTTTACATGGCGATTTAAGCCAAAACCAACGCGATTTGGTAATGAACGCCTTTAGAAAAAACCAAATACAAATGCTTGTGGCTACAGATGTAGCGGCGCGTGGTATTGATGTAGATGATGTTACACACGTAATTAACTACCAATTACCAGACGAAATTGAAACGTACACACACCGTTCTGGCCGTACAGGTCGTGCCGGAAAAACAGGCGTTTCAATGGTTATTGTTAGTAAAAGTGAGGTTAGAAAAATTAAAAGTATCGAGCGTATTATAAAACGCCAGTTCGACAAAAAAGAGGTGCCGAATGGCATGGAAATTTGCGAAGTACAATTAAAATCGTTGGCTAATAAGGTACACGACACCGAAATTAATCACGAAATTGATGCCTATTTGCCAAGTATTAACGAACTTTTTGAAGACACGACTAAAGACGAATTAATTAAAAAATTCTTTTCCGTTGAGTTTACTCGTTTTTACAATTACTACAAAAATGCCCATAATTTAAATGTTGCAGAAGGTAGTAGCGATAGAGACGAAGGACGCTCTTACGGTGGCAACAAAAACGCAACACGCTACTTTATTAACGTGGGTAAAAAAGATGGCTTCGATTGGATGAACCTAAAAGATTTTTTACGTGATCAACTAGATTTAGGTAGAGATGATTTATTTAAAGTTGAAACTAAAGATAGCTTTTCGTTTTTTAATACTGAAAAAGAATTACAAGAGAAAGTTTTAGCACATTTTACCGATTTTAAACACAACGGACGATTTGTAAACGTTGAAGTTTCGGAAAACCGAGGTGGCGGAAGACGCGACAGAAACCGAGGAAGAAAAAAAGATTCTCGTGGTGGCGGAAGACGCAGCGAAGGAAGATCATCGGGAGGTAACAACAAGCGCGCTAAATCTGGCGCTGGTTTTGGAGCTTCACGCCCAAGACGTTCTCGCAGATAGTAGCCATTTAAATAAAATTAAATAGTTGTCAACCTGATTTTAATTATTTTTAAATTAGGTTGACATTTTTAATTTCAAGCAAAATTTTTAATTAAAACGTGTCGATAAGATTAAACTTATTTGTTAATTTTAAGTCAAATTACCGACTAAAAAACGACCGCAAAAATTTTCTTTATTACTTTTACAGCTAAATACCTAATTAATGAAGCAATATCTTTTACTTTTTTCTATTTTATTAACATCAGTTTTTTGTTATGCTCAAGATGCTGAAAAAGTAATTGGTGTTGTTATAAATTCTGCAGATGGAACGCCTTTAGAAAGCGTTAACATTGTTAACTTAAACCAAGTAAAAGGTACAACAACAAACAATAAAGGTGAGTTTACTATTTCGGCAGTGGCAAACGATACGCTGCATTTTTCATATTTAGGTTTTAAATCTATTAAAGTTAGAGTTACTAACGACTGGTTAAAGTTTGGAAGCTCTGAAATTGCCTTAACCGAATTGGCTTTAGCTTTAGAAGAAGTGGTTGTAAATCAACTTACCTTAACAGGTTATTTGGAAGTTGATATAAAACAAGTTCCTGCACCAAACGACAATTATCGTTACAGTATTTCTGGCTTGTCTGGTACTGGCTATGAGTCTGGTAAAAAATCGGCCGTATCAAAAGTTTTGGGTTCAATTTTTAATCCTGCAGACTTTTTACACCGTATGTTTGGTAAAAAACCTAATGAGCTTAGAAAGTTAAAGCAAATGAAGGAAGACGACCAAATTAGAAATCTTTTAGCTTCTCGATTTGATCGTGAAATGCTTACCGCCTTACTACAAGTTGACAAGGTAGATTTAGATGAAATTGTAAACCAATGCAACTACTCGCAAGGATTTATTCAATCGGCTAACGATTTACAAATTCTTGATGCTATAAGTGAATGCTACGAAGAATATAAGCTTTTAAGTAGAAATCGAGGTTAATGCTAGCTTTCTAATATAGCTTTTAAATCAGATAAACCTGCTTCAAAATCCTTTCCAACGGATTTTTCAAAATTAAAAAACAGCATAAAAATATTGGTAGGCGCTGGATTGCTTCCTGAAAAACCCCAAGTAACTTTAGTGTTGTTTTCATTTATAGCATCAACCATTAAAAAGGCATTCGATAAAGATTTCCAGGGTTTAAAAAAGCGTAGTTCGGTTTCAAGTTTATAATTGTTTTCAATATTTTTTATTTCCTGTTCACCAATCCCAACTTGTTTGTTGCCTTCCCATTTGGAAATAAAACCAACTTCTCCATCGGTTCCAATAAATTCTTGTTTCATTTCGGGGTCTTTCTTTTTCCAAGGCGACCAATTATCTTGGTTTTTAACCAATTTTAAATAAGCAAAAACCTCTGGCAATGGTTTTTCTATTTCAACACTTCGGCTAACCCTATACGACCTTGGCGCAATTAAGCTTAATAAAACAAAAATAATAGCAATAGCTAGAACAACATAAAGGAATAAATACATGGCAGTTAAATTTTAGTTTAGTTCTTAAATTTAGCGAAATAGTTACAACTTATAAAAATTTTCTACAATTTGCTCGTAGCTTTTAATTGTTTTCTTACACCAATCTAAACGTTTTGCAAGCATTTCTTCTTCTGTTAATTGCCAATTAACGTTGGTTTGCTTCAGTTTTGTTGTAACATGCTGTAAAATTATAGCTGCAGAAACCGAAATGTTTAAACTTTCGGTAAAACCAACCATAGGAATTTTTAAATAACAATCGGCTTCATTTAAAACCTCATCAGATAAACCTTCGGTTTCCCTTCCAAAGAAAAAGCACGACTTTTTAGTAACATCAAATTCATGTAAAACCGTATCGTTAGTATGTGGCGTAGTAGCTACAATTTGGTAACCGTTTTGTTTTAAACTTTTAATACAATCTTTCACTGTATTAAATCGGTTTAAATCTACCCATTTTTGGGCTCCCATAGCAATTTCTCGATCAATACGTTTTGTATTTACCTCTTCTACTATATTCACCTCTTGTATACCAAACACATCGCAACTTCGTATTACAGCGCTTGTATTGTGTAATTGATACACGTCTTCGGTGGCCACTGTAAAATGCTTCGTGCGCTCTGGCAAAACTTTGTTAAAGCGCTCTAACCTATTCTCGGTTAAAAAAGTTTCGAGATGTTCTAGTAGTTTTATGTCTGTCATGTTAGTTAAAAACTATTTTAGTTGTTAAATTTGATGAGATTCCTATACGCCTAGGAACAGCAAATATAACATGATAAACATGAAACACATAGTCGTTTTAACAGGAGCTGGCATAAGTGCCGAAAGTGGTATAAAAACCTTTAGAGATGCCAATGGTTTATGGGAAGGCCACGATGTTATGGAAGTTGCTTCGCCAGAAGGTTTTAGAGCAAATCCTGAATTAGTTTTAGATTTTTACAACCAACGCCGTCGCCAACTTTTAACCGTAAAACCTAACCAAGCGCATATAGATTTAGCCGAACTTGAAAAAAGCTTTAAGGTGTCAATTATTACCCAAAACGTTGACGATTTACACGAACGCGCAGGCAGCACAAATGTTATTCATTTACATGGTGAACTATTAAAAGCACGAAGTACAAAAAATATAAATGATGTTTTTGAATGTAAAACGGATATTGTTTTAGGTGATTTATGCCAAAACGGACACCAAATACGCCCGCATATTGTTTGGTTTGGTGAAGATGTACCTATGATTGAAAAAGCCATGGAAGTTTGCCAAACCGCCGATATTTTAATAATTATTGGCACATCGATGCAGGTGTATCCTGCGGCAGGATTAATGCATTACGCTCCAGATGGTATTC
This sequence comes from Neotamlana sargassicola, assembly GCF_020523965.1. Lineage (GTDB taxonomy): Bacteria > Bacteroidota > Bacteroidia > Flavobacteriales > Flavobacteriaceae > Neotamlana > Neotamlana sargassicola. Next base: position 145,043 of record NZ_JAJAPX010000004.1, read on the forward strand.
CCGTGTATTTTATAGACCCAAAACCTAGTGTCAATTCTAATAAAAACCTAACCGTTATTGCCGAAAATGCGACCACTGGTGTTAGAAAAGTGATTGACCATTATTTGGTTTAATGGCTCACCATTTTTAACCCAATAATTGATGTGATGAGTGTTACTAGAAAAAACAAACGCCAAAATGTTGCTGGTTCTTTAAATATAAAAATGCCAACCAAAACAGTTCCTACTGCGCCAACACCTGTCCAAACGGCATAAGCCGTTCCAATTGGCAAAACTTTGGTTACTTTAACCAATAAAATCATACTAATTGCTAGGCAAACTAAAAACCCAACAAACCAATATTTAGATTCCATACCGGTGGTAGATTTTACTTTACCTAAACATGACGCAAAAGCAACCTCGAATAACCCTGCTATAATTAAAAGTATCCAATTCATTATTTTGTTTTATTTTTCTCTTCAATCCATCTACTCATAAATTTGGTGCTTTGCATGGTATGATGCATGAGCATTTGTCCCGTAAAATTGTGAAGTCGGTTTTCGTGAAGTTGTTCTGTTAAAACTTTAATCTTCTCTAAAAAATTACTCTGAAATTGAGTTTTATTAAATCGCGTATTTACAACCTCAAATCCGGATTGTTGTTTTTGGCTCCAAAGGGCTTCATTTTGATATAAATCGACAGCTTTTTTCGCGAAATTTTCAGGATTTTCTTCAATAAACCCATTTGGTTCTAGGTTTCCAAACATACCTTCTGCAGCAATAGGCGTCATTACACAAGGTGTTCCGTTTTGCATGGCGTCAACTAGTTTACCTTTTAAACCAGCACCAAATCGTAAAGCTGCTAAACATACTCTGGACTTTTGCATAACCTCATGAACATCTTCAGCAAAACCTTTTATTAAGAAACCTTGTTTTTCGTTGTGAAGCTGATTCACTTTTTGTGATGCATAAGCACCATAAATATGCATTTCTGCCTTTGGCAATTCCTTTTTTATAAGTGGCCAAATGCTTTCTTTTAAAAATAAAACGCCATTGTAGTTAGGTTCGTGTAAAAAATTGCCAATGGTTATAAAATTCTGCCTATTGCTAAACTTGGGCAATTTTTCTAAAACATCGGCTTCAATAGGATTCAATAAAAATGGTAGATAACATAATATAGCTTCTGGAACTTTAAATTGCGTTTTTAAAATGTCCATCTCTGATTCAGAAATAATTAAACTTAAATCGCAACGGTAAATACTGGCTATTTCACGTTTAGCAACATCGTTAAATAAATAAGTTTCATTAAATATTGCATTTGCTTTTAAGGCTTGCTGTCTTCCTTTTCGCAAAACATGTAAATCTTCGGTATCTAAAATCCGTAATGCATATGGACAATTTTCTGCAACACGCCAACCAAATTGTTCTTCGGTTGCAAACCTATCGAACATAACCACATCGGGTTTCAGGTTCAATATAAAATCGTCGAAACTAGAATCGTTTAGTTTTATTTGCTGTTCTGTAACTCCTAATTCTTCTAAAGCAAATGCATTAGCTGTTTTTGTAGTTGTAGTTGCAAATGTAATGTTATAATTGGCATGTAAAAACGCATCAATCAACTGCATCATTCGGCTACCTGCCGCAGAACTTTTAGGCTCAGGCCAAACAGAACCAATTATTAATAAATTTAGCATTAGTGTTCTGAAAAAGCTTCAATGCCATACGAAACGCGAACCATTTTTGCCCACGTTGTAACCGCTTCTATTTGGCTTTCACTTAATTTGGCGTCTTTATGAATTAAAGTATAAGATTCTAAAGGCATTTTGTGTTCTTCAATTTCCTCAATCAATTCATCCATTTTATGGTCTTTTCGTTTTACTGAGTTACTAACCCAATTCGAGAAATTTAAGTGTTTTTTTCCGTCTTCAATATGGTCGGCTAACCAATAATTTACTGGTGTTATTTTACTATACCAAGGGTAATTTGTAGCATCGCTATGGCAATCAAAACAAGCTGTTTTTAAAATGGTTTTTACTTCTTCCGACGGTTTTGTTTCATTATAAAATGGCTCAACCGAAGCTAAACTGCCTTCATTTTTTTCTGGTTGAAAAAATTGAGCTACAATTAAAACTATAACAATTAGGTAAAATATTTTTTTCATCGTTTTTATTATTGGTTAAATTAGATTCCTAAAATATAAAAAAAGAATGACCACCCAACAACTTTACGAAGAATTAAACTATGTGAACCATTCGCGCGAAAAGCGATTGTATTACGCCAATTTAGTTTTAGCAAACGAAAATTTATTTACTAATTTGCTAGATATTCTTTTTAAAACAGACGATAAAATATCGTGTAAAGCGGCTTGGGTGCTCGAATTTACTTGTAAAGAAAATTTATATTTAATTATTCCGCATCTCGACTATTTTACAAAAAACATGCAAAAAGTCCACCTCGATCCGGCCGTGAGACCTGTTGCTAAAATTTGTGAATACTTAGCGAACGCCTTTTATAGCAAAGAAAATAACGAAGTAAAACACGCCTTAACCTTAACGCATCGAGAAAAAATTATTGAGTTGTGTTTTGATTATCTGATTAGCGACCAAAAAGTAGCAGCCAAAGCATACAGCATGCACACTTTATTTTTATTTGGTAAAGATGCCGACTGGATTTACCCCGAATTAAAAACCATTTTACAGCGCGATTTTTACAACCAAAGTGCCGCATTTAAAGCCCGTGCAAAACACATTCTAAAAAAACTAAAATAGAATTGCCTTTTACACCATTAATAATCATTTTTTAAACGCATATTTTTTTGAAAATTTGAAATTCAAGCCACAACGTTTATCGCTTAAAAAAACTATATTTGCGCTTTTAAAACAACACACATAAATATGTCACTTTCAACCTTAAATGCCATCTCTCCAATTGATGGCCGTTATAGAAATAAAGCAAACGCTTTAGCGCCTTATTTTTCTGAAGAAGCCTTAATTAAATACCGCGTTTTAGTAGAGATAGAATACTTTATCGCACTTTGTGAAATTCCGTTACCGCAACTAGAAAATGTGGATTCGGCTATTTTTGAAGATTTAAGAGCTATTTACAAAAATTTTACAGCTGAAGATGCTACAGCAATTAAAGACATAGAAAAGGTAACCAACCACGATGTTAAAGCGGTTGAATATTTTATTAAAGAGAAATTTGATGCCTTAGGTTTATCTGAATTTAAAGAGTTTATTCACTTTGGATTAACCTCACAAGACATTAATAACACCGCAATTCCGTTAAGTATTAAAGAAGCCATGAACGATGTTTATGTGCCAGAATACTTAACCGTTTTAAATAAATTAAAAGAATTAGTAACCGAGTGGGCTAGCGTTTCTATGTTGGCACGTACACACGGGCAACCAGCATCGCCAACCCGTTTAGGTAAAGAAATTGATGTTTTTGTAGTACGCTTACAAGAGCAATTTAATTTACTTAACGATATACCTAGTGCAGCTAAATTTGGTGGCGCAACGGGTAACTTTAACGCACACCACGTAGCTTACCCAAATATTGATTGGAAAGCCTTTGGAAGTAAATTTGTACAAGAAAAATTAGGATTACAACACTCCTTCCCTACTACGCAAATTGAGCATTACGACCACATGGCGGCTTTATTTGATACTTTAAAACGTATTAATACCATTATTATAGATTTAGATCGTGATATTTGGACCTACGTTGCTATGGATTACTTTAAACAAAAAATTAAAAAAGGTGAAGTTGGTAGTAGCGCTATGCCTCATAAAGTAAACCCAATAGATTTTGAAAACTCTGAAGGAAATTTAGGCATTGCTAACGCTATTTTCGAGCATTTAGCTGCTAAATTACCTATTTCTCGTTTACAACGCGATTTAACAGACAGTACCGTTTTACGTAACGTTGGTGTACCTTTTGGGCATACATTAATTGGTTTTAAATCCACTTTAAAAGGTTTAAACAAACTACTTTTAAACGAAAGTAAATTTGCTGAAGATTTAGAAAACAATTGGGCTGTTGTTGCCGAAGCCATACAAACTATTTTACGTCGCGAGGGTTACCCAAACCCATACGAAGCCTTAAAAGGTTTAACCAGAACAAACGAAAAAATAAACCAAAATTCTATTTCAAATTTTATTGATACCTTAGAGGTTTCAGACGAAATTAAAACTGAATTAAAAGCAATTACACCAAGTAATTATACAGGTATTTAAAATTATGATGTTAAACAACCAACAAACTTTAGTCGTTTCAGGAATTTTAGCCTGCAGTTTTTTTGTTTGTGGCTTGTTAGATATTCTGGATAATTTTTTAATATTAACACTCTTAACCTTAATGTTTTTTGCAATAGTAATTAACGTTTTTCGCTCTGGTTTTAAAAATAATGACGAAAATTTAGAAGAGTAAATTCAGAATTTATAATTATTAAAAAAAGCTTCCTTTTCGGGAAGCTTTTTTCATATCAACATTTAACTATAAATTATTTAAAGAAATTTACAATATTTTCTAATTGTTTTTCATTTATGTTGGCTTTTTGAAACGCATCAATTAAAGTCATCATTTTTTCTGGACTCATATCATTTCCCAAAATTCTCACTACTCCAAAACCGGTTTCTTTTGCACTACCAAAAACTATAACCTCATCGGCTTCATCTTCTTCACCTAAATATTTCACAATTATTTTATTACCGCGGTCGCTAAACTCCATTAAATCGTTGTACTCTTCGTTTGCTAAAATGGTTTTCACTTTCGCAATTTCTTGGTTATACATTTCTGTATTTGTTTCATTGGATTTAAATCCTAAAAAATTCAACTTTTTAACCGATTCGTAAGCCTCTAGCTGTTCTTTGGTAAAACCAGTTTTATCAATTTCTACCATAGATAATGGCAAATCTTGCGAAATAAAATTGGCAGACTCTTGGTGGTTTACAAAGTATTGTTGCAAACTAGGTTCATCACCACAGCTTGTTAAAAACACTGTGGTAATTACTACTAATAAAAGGTTTGTGATTGTTCGTTTCATGATTGTTGGTTTGTTTTCTTATTTTTTATCTAAATGCTCACCTCCTGGAATATTCATTTTAGAGGTAAGTTTCGATATTTCATTTAAATCAATATCTCCAGTTAAAGACACTACAACCGTTTCAATTTTACGTTGTTTACCATTAATTTCAATTTTGTCTTCCATAACCTTATCAATACCATTAACAAAAATTAAAAGTTCCTTAACGTGGTCGGCATCTTTTCCTTCTTTTACATAAAAATTTACGGTTGTACCATCGTCTTTTACTTCCATAAGCTCTTCTAAAGCGCTCGAGCGCGAACCCACCCATTTCGATACATCTGCAGCAATTGTGGCATTATCGGTAACAATGGTTTTAAAACTGGTAATGCTTTTAACCATATCCATGTAAGCTTGTGCTTCAGGGTCGTCTACATCAATATTAATTTTTGCTAACATCTGGAACATTTTTGGTTTAATGTTAACATAAGTTACATTGGCGTTATCGCTATACTTCTCAAAAATATCCTTTTGGGCCATACCTGTTAATGGTAATAACATTACGGCTAATACAAATACTATTAATTTATTTCTCATTGTTTTAAATTTTAAATTTTTAATGTCTTTTTACTTATTGTTTTTAAAAATAATACTCGTTGAATTTTCAATTTCATTCAAGTAACCTAAGGTAGAAGCACCTTTATTTACCTCATTTAAATATCCAACCGTTGCTGTGCCTTTATTAAAGCGTTTGCTAATCATTTCTAACGATTTTGCAACCTCGTTATAGGCTAATTGCGGGTCTTGGTAAGTACCTAACTCATCTTTACTCGTTGTGGTACCAAAATAAAACCCTAACATAAGAACCGCTACTGCTGCGACAGAAATCCATTTATAATTAAATTTTCTAGTAGTTTTTAATGGAACGTCTTTAGTAAATTGTTCTTGTTGGTTTACCAAAAAATACGCAAACATAGGTTTATACATTTCTAAATGCGAAGCCACATTGTCGCTTGTAAAATAGTTTTTTAACAGTTGCTCTTCCTTTAAGCTAGTTTCGCCGTTATCGTACTTTTCTAGTAATTTTTCTATATTATTTAACACCATAATTATGTGTATTAGTCAATTTTTCTCGTATTGCTTTTCGCGCTCTCGATAAGTTTACACGTACTGCCGTATTATTCATATCTAGCATTTTTGCAATCTCATCCAAATCGTATTCTTCTATATCTCTAAGCTGCACAATTAAACGTTGTTGCTCTGGTAATTCTTCAATAATTTTCGCCACCCAATTAACGCTATCGTTAAGCTCAACCTGTTTTTGCAAAGGCGTATTTCCATCTTCGTAATTGCTATGTACAATTTTAAGGTTTTGCGCCTGTTTCGATTTTAATTTGTCAAAACAAAAATTTTTTGTCATAGTCATAGAAAAAGCCTCCACATTTTTATACTCCTGTATTTTCTTTTTATTTTTCCACAACTTTAACAGAATTTCTTGAGTAGCATCTTCAGCCTCTTCGGTCGAGATAAGTAAGCGTTTTGCTACCCTAAACACTTTATCCTTAAAAGGCATTACAATATTTAAAAACTCTGTTTGAGTCATTTTTGGTTTGGTTTCGTTAAAAGCAGCCGGTTTATTTCTGCTATTTGTAATTACGACGACACAGTATTTATTTTGTTACATCCAATCTAAAAAAAAATAAAATATAGGCGTAACCACGCTTTATGGCGTGGTCGGGCTTTACGCTAAATCTTTTTCTCGTGCCTCAAAAAAGGATACCGCTTCAATCCCTTACGCGAGTGCTAGCCAAAGTTTTCGTTTAAATGGTTTATAATTTAACATTCCAAAGTCAGGTGCTTCATTTTTATTAAATAAATTTTAAATTACACAATATTGTAAATACTTTTAAAGTTTACAGACTAATAAGAAAAATAATAGCATGAAACACTTAAAATCTACCCTTCTTTTACTAGCCATATTAGTTTTAGCAACAAGCTGTTTCGAAGATGGCGACGATGTTACCAACCCCGATTCAGTTTCACTTGAAGTAAAAGATTTTGTCTGGAGTGGCATGAATATATTTTATCTTTATAAAGAAAACATCCCAAACCTAGCAGACGATCGTTTTTCTAGTAATACCGAATACAGCGAATATTTAAATAGCTACACCTCGCCAGAGGCCTTATTTGAAAGTTTAATTTACGATTCCGAAAACACCGACCGTTTTAGCTGGATAACCGACGATTATATTGCCCTAGAAGCACAATTTAGTGGTGTTTATACAACAAATGGTGTAGAATTTAGCTTGTATCTCGCCCCAAACAGCACAACTAATCTTGTGGGTGTTGTACGCTTAATTTTACCAAATACCGATGCTAGTACCAACGGAGTAAAACGAGGCGATATATTTTATGCAATAGACGATGTAACCTTAAATGTAGATAATTACACCCAACTACTAAGCCAATCGACTTACACCCTAAGTTTCGCAGACTATAACGATAATGGCACAACCGATACAACCGACGACACCATAGTGGCAAACGGCACGACAGCGAGTTTAACAAAATCAACATATACCGAAAATCCTGTTCATACAACAAACATACTAACCGTTGGTGGGCAAAATGTGGGCTATATACTTTACAACAGTTTTACCTCAGGATCGGAAGACGAACTAAATAACATTTTTGCAAATTTTAAATCAAATAATGTAGCTCACTTGGTTTTAGACTTACGCTACAACCCTGGTGGAAGCGTAGCTACAGAAACCTATTTGGCAAGTATGATAACCGGACAACATACTGGAGAAATTTTCACCAAATTGGTTAGAAACGATAACTTCGACGAAAGCAACTACCTATTTACTAATCAAATAGAAGAAGGTGGCAGCATAAACAGTTTAAACCTAGAAAAGGTTTATGTTTTAGCAACCGATAAATCGGCATCGGCAAGCGAAGGTTTAATTAACGGCTTACGCCCATATATTAATGTTATACATATTGGTGAAAATACTGTTGGAAAAACCCAAGCATCGGTAACGCTTTACGATTCTCCTAATTTTGGCAGAACTGGGGCTAACCAAAACCACACTTATGCTATGCAACCACTAATTGCCAATGGTGTAAACAAAAATAACGAGCAAGTGCCTAGTACAGGTTTAACACCAACTGTTGGTTTCGAGTATACAGAAAGCCCTACCAATTTGGGGGTTTTAGGCGACGAAAACGAACCTATGCTTGCATTAGCTTTGGAAGACATTGAAAATTCTACAGGAAAATCATCAGCTACAAAACTGGAAATCAATAATACATCTTTAATTTTTATAAAAGATAGTAACGACTTTAATCCGTTAGACGGCGGTATGAGAATAGACTAACACTTCCATGCATAAAACATACTTTAACTGGAGTTCTGGCAAAGACTCTGCTTTGGCTTTACATTATTTATTGCAAGACAAAAATTACAGTGTCGAGAAATTAATAACCACCGTAAACAGCTATTACAACCGTGTGTCTATGCACGGATTGAGAACCGAACTTTTAATACAGCAAACCCAAGCCATAGGCATACCTTCAAATTTAATTGAGCTACCTGAAATGCCTAGCATGGAAATTTATGAGCAAAAAATCACAGCATCTTTAAACACTTTAAAAAATAATGGTTTTACACATAGCGCTTTTGGCGATATTTTTTTAGAAGATTTAAGAGATTACCGCGAAACCCAATTAGCGAAACTAAATTTTAAGGCCGTTTTTCCTATCTGGAAACGGGATACTAAAACACTTTTAAACGAATTTTTAGAATTAGGTTTTAAAACCATTGTAGTTTGTGCTAGCTCTAAATTTTTTAATAAAGATTTTGTAGGTACGGTAATAGATAAACATTTTATAGATAACTTACCTAAAGGTGTAGATCCTTGCGGGGAGAACGGTGAATTTCATACGTTTTGCTTTGACGGCCCTATTTTTAAACAACCTGTACAGTTTAGTATTGGAGAAAAAGTTTATCGAGAGTACCAACAACCTAAAACTAATAATTCGGTTTGTAACACTAATAATTATGGTGTATGGTATTGCGATTTAATCCCATAAAAAAGGCCACCCTTTGGTGGCCTTTCAAGTTTAACCTTGTCTCTCACCCAAGGCTAAACCAATACAGCTATTTGCATAAACAATCTAGCATGGTATTTTTATTACTTTTTATGTAAATTTACACTAATTAACTTACAAATAATGCATTATCTTAAGAATTGCAACATTATTTTAACAAATAATTTAGATTTACATCCAGATAAATAATTAATTCGATTGAGCTTTTTCTAAATATCTATCCTAATTAAAGTAAATTTTTGATGCACCTAGTGCAACAGATTGAGTTGAAACTAACTCAGACGTTTCTAAACTGTAAACATTTAAAGTACTTAAATCTGTAAAGCTTGTATTAAGCAGATAAATATTATCATTTTCTACTTCCATTCCATACAAATATCCTTCTGCAGTAAAAATTGAGGAGCTTGATAAAGCAGTGTCAGTTACACCTATTTCGTAAACACTTCCGCTTAAAGCGTAATAAATAATTTCATCGTCAATTACCATTAAGGATGGATGATCGCCTTCTGCAAAAACCACTTCTTGCTCTACCGCTAAACTACTAATGTCGATTGTAGAAATACTTGCCAAAGTATGCCCCGTAACATTCCAATTAGCATCATAAATTGTTCTTCCTTCAGACAGAACAACTAAATCTCCAGTACTGTTAAAAGCAAGTTCGTCTGGGTTGTCTTTTACTTCTATTTCGGTAACGCTATCATCTTCAATATTAATAACCGAAATAATATTATTAGTAGTATAAGCCCCCTTGTGAGAAACGTATAATTTACCGTTACTTTCAACAATTCGTTCTGGCCCATTACCTACGCTAATTCTTTTTTCAACGGTATACGTCGCTAAATCTATTACAGCTACAAAATCATCTGTATCATCAGAAGTACTCCCCCAGTTGGTTACATACCCTTTATTATCTGAAACCACCATGAATCTTGGTAATTCTAAATCGGTAGATATTTCACCTTTATATTCAAAAGTATATCTGTCTACAACCGTAACTGTATTGGCATCATCTACTACTAAATAAGCATTATCATCATCAAAAGCCATCGATTGTAAATGTGTTCCTAGTTCTACATTATTTACTGTTTTGTAAATTAAATTTTCGGCTACAGTAAAATCGTTTGAAACAAAAGAAACCGAACCTGTTCCTGTACTTTTGCTTCCTTCGCCGCTAATTAAAATACCATTTTCGTAATCGCCTCTTGGCTCAGAATCTGTATCGTCTTCACTACAAGACGTGAAGCATAAAATGCTTAAAATAAAAATTGTGGTTAGTAATTTATTAATTTTCATAATTTAAAATGTATAGTTAATTTTTATATTAAAATTTCTGTTTGGCATTGGTCGCCTAGGTTGTATTACATAATATTTATTAAACAGGTTATTTACTTTAACGCCCAATTGTAATGTGTTTGCATTTGTATGTAATATTTTAAAATTTATTCCTGCATTAGCTATGGCATAATCTGGCACAATAAAATCTTCGGAATTACTCGCGGTAGTATAAACTTTACCATTATATAGCTGCTGATAAAATCCTGAAAACCGTTTGTAGTTGTAGGATAAATTAAAATTCAACAAGTGTTTTGGCGTGTAAATAGTTTGCTTATCTGTTGAAGCATCGATAGCTTCGGTGTAACTGTAATTAAGGTTAAATTGAAGCTTATGATTGTGAAATGTTTCGTTATAACTTAAAGCTAATTCGGTACCTTTATTATTTACTTCAGATAGATTTATAGGCACCCAAACACCTGACCTGTCTTCATCGCCATTTGGTGTCCAAACTATTTTATCTTTTGTGGCAATGTAAAACACTCCTAAATCGGCAGAAAATTTATTGTTTTTAAAACCTAAGCCCAATTCACCTTGTGCAGCGGTTTCGGGAATTAAATCTAGATTACCTTGTCCAGGCCAGTACAAATCGTTATAAGTTGGCACCCGGTAATTCTTTGATCCATTAACTCTTAAAAACCATGATGAACGGACTTTGTAATTTATTCCCAAAGCATAAGTAAAGGGCACTGAATAATCGGTGTTAAAATCTTTTCTAATTTTAGCTTCAAAAGCTATTTTTTGTTGAAGATTTTGATTGTAAACTACAGATTGTGAAAACTGCCTACGATTTTGTTCGGAAATTAAATCGGTGCTTCCGTAAATAGTTTCAAACTCTGAAAACGACGTTATACTTGCTCTTATTTTATTAAAACTATACTTTAAATTATAGTTTGCCAGCATGCGTTTAGACTTACCAAAATTAAAGTTACTGGAGTTTTTATCGGCAAAATAGCGATACTCTTGTGTTAGGTAAGCTAGTTTTGCTTCATGATTAAATACAACACCTTTGTTGGTGTAAACTAGTAAATTTCTATTACTAAAATCTTGATACTTGTCGTTTGCCGTAGTTGGATTGGGTAATTCGCCTGAAAAAAAACGTTCGCCTCTATAATTTGCTGTATAAAAATTAAGTTGCGATTGTTTATTTAAATAAAATGAACCACTAAAATTTAAAGCTAAATTACTATAAGCACCGTTTGTATTTTTATAATCGGTATTTAACCAAGGATAATCGTTATTTGACCTGTTGTACGATACTCCTGCGTTTATAGCTATTTTTTTATTAGAAAACTTTAGCTTGTGTAATCCTTGGTAAGTATTATAACTTCCAACCGAAAATAATGTGTGGTTTTTAAACCTTTTATTTTGGGTAAACTTTAAATTATCGTTTAAGTGAATAGTGCCACCAATAGCTCCCGAGCCGTACTCAATGCTTCCGCCACCGCTTCTTACATTTATACCATCAAACAAAGTTACCGTTAAACTGTTAAAACCTGTCTGCCCACTATTTACAGAATTTATATTTATGCCATTCCAAATTACAGCAGTGTTTGATGAACTTGTGCCCCTAAAACTTGCTGAACTCGTACCTCCCGAACCATATTCACGCAAATAAATTGGCGTATTAAACCTAAGTAAATTGGTAAACGACTCGGTATTTTTTAAAATTACAGAATCGGTTAAACGCTCTACTTTGTAACCAACAGAGTGAACCTGCAATTTTGTATCGGCAGTAACCACAACTTCCTCCAAACGATTAACCAAACTATCGTTTTGAGCAAAACATAGGGTGCTAAAAATACTTGCAACTAAAAAGAGTGCTTTGTGCTTCATAAAATTATTAAACTTTTATCCCGAAAGTTTTATTAATTAATTATGAAATTTGGCAGGTCTCCTGACTTACGTATTCATGTTTGTCTTCCCAATGTTATTATTACAATTTACCGCTTTAGGTGATGTAGCAATAATAAACTTCAGTGACTAAAAAGTATAACATGAATCTCTTTAAAGAGATGCCCAATCGAGTTGAGCACTATGCTTACAGTTGCGGGAACAGCTCTGGATTTTCACCAGATTCCCTTTTAATCGACGTAGTCGTCCCAAACTTGTTTTGGGAACTCATTCTATGTCAAACCAAAATTCGGCACAAATGTATTGTATTTTTTATTATTAATAAGATTTTAATGCATTATAATTACAAAATTTCGAAGCTAAATGTTGTGGTGCTTCAAAATGTTCTGGATGAATCATAGCTGCTAAACATTCTATACCATTTACCAATGTTCCTGCAGAAGATTGTGTAAACATATCGAAATCGGCAATATAAACTTGTTTATTTTTAACGGCTCTTAAATTGTCCCATTCCGGTTGTTTTTCTAAAAAGTGCATATCTTGTAAAGTACGCGCTGTAGTGTAACCACAAGGCGCTATAATGATTACTTCTGGATTGTATTTTACAATTTTATCAAAAGGAATAACAATGCTATCGCCCGACGGATGCGATAACAAATCTATACCTCCAGCATAACCAATTTGGTGCGGAATCCAATGCCCGCAATTAAAAATAGGATCTATCCATTCTAATAAAGCCACACTTTTCAATTGTATTTTTAAGGCTCTTTGATTATCAACTATATTGTAAATACGCTGTTTTAAACCGTCGACATATTTTAACCCAACTGCTTCGTTATTCATGGCTTTGGCGATGGTTAAAGCATTATCAAAAACATCATTTAAACTATTTGGAGTAATAGAAATTAGTTCAGGAATTTTAGGTAATTTGTATGCCGAAGCCGCCACACATTCGGTGTCTATTTGGCAAACATCACAAACATCTTGTGTAAAAATAATGTCTGGAGCTATGGTTTCTAATACAGCTTCATCAACATAGTATAAAGTTTCTCCAGCAGCTTTAGTTTCAGAAAAAATGGTATTTATTTCTTCGCTTGTTAATGTTTTTCCTTCTAATTTGTATCGTACAGCCACTTGCTTTTCTTGTAAGGCTTCCGCAGGACACTCAAAAGTAACACCTTGTAAATCAAATTGTAAACCCATATCATAAATCATTTGGGTAACCGCAGGCATAAACGAAGATACTTTCATATTCTATAGTTTTAATAGCGAAAATACGCAGTTTTAAAGTAGTAATTAAAAAAAATTAAAGACCTTTGATTTTCGAAACGAGAGTTATGCGATTATATTTTTTAACGCTTTTAAGCACATTTATGTTGTTTTCCTGTAAAGAAAACAGCACAAAAACGAATGCGCAAAACGTAAAATTAGAACAAACCCAAAACGTAACTTACGCCAAAGGTTTTACTATTGAAAATCACGACACTTATAAAACGCTTACTGTTACATCGCCTTGGCCAAATAGCAATAAAACATTCACTTATTATTTGGTAAATAAAAATGAAGCCATTCCTGAAGCTTTAAAAAACAAAACGGTTATAAAAACACCTATTAACAAACTAGTTGTAACATCTACCACTAATGTTCCTGCTTTAGAATTTCTAGGTGTTGAGGACAAATTAGTAGGTTTCCCGAACACTAATTTCATTTCTTCGAAAAAAACCAGAACACGCATTGAACAAGGCCTTGTAAAAGATTTAAACAGTGAAGTTGACATTAATACCGAATTGCTTCTAGCCTTACAACCCGATTTAGTTATTGGGCACTCCGTTAATGGAAATAATAAAAGTTTAAACCAAATTGAACGCTTTAATATTCCGGTTGTAATTGATGGCGCTTGGACCGAAAATCATCCACTTGGCAGAGCAGAATGGATAAAATTTATCGCAGCGTTTTTTAATAAAGACAACGAAGCAAAAACTATATTTAAAGCTATTGAAGCCGATTATTTGAAGGTGAAACAACTCGCCGCGAACACTACGAAACAACCCACAGTTTTCTCTGGATCGATGTTTAAAGACATTTGGAATGTTCCTGGAGGGCAAAGTTTTATGGCTAAATTCTTAGAAGACGCCAACACAAATTATATTTGGAAAAACAACACCTCTACCGGCAGTTTACAACTTAACTTAGAAAACGTACTTGAAAAAGCAAAAACAGCTAATTTATGGATTGGCGCTGGCCTTTTTAACAATAAAACCGAAATGGAAAGCCAATACAATGGTTATACTTTTTTTAATGCTTACAAAAACAATAACATTTATAGCTACACAAAACAAATAAGTGAAACCGGTGGCTTAATATATTTTGAGCTTGGGCCACTTCGTCCAGATTTAGTTTTAAAAGATATTATTAAAATTGCACACCCAGAAGTTTTACCAAACTACGAACTTTACTTTTTTAAACCGTTAAATTAATTGCAACAGCACCCAGCATATAAAACCCCATTTTTAGTACTTACTCTAGTACTTATTCTGTGCTTTATTATAAATATTAGTTTGGGTTCGGTTTTAATTCCTTTAAAATCCATTTTTGGTATTGTAACGGGGCAAGTTCCAGAAAATACTTCTTGGGAATTTATAGTAATCAACTACCGTCTACCTAAAGCACTAACCGCTATAATAGTTGGTTCAGGCTTAGGTATTTCAGGCTTACTTATGCAAACCTTATTTAAAAACCCTTTAGCTGGCCCGTTTGTATTAGGCATAACTTCTGGAGCAAGTTTAGGCGTGGCTATAGCTATTATGGGCGCTTCGTTTTTTGGAGGTGTTATGGCTGGTGTTTTAATATCGAAATGGAGCATTGTTATTGCTGCTAGTTTGGGTAGTTTTTTAGTACTACTTACCGTTTTAATTGTTTCAAATAAAGTAAGAGACACTATGGCTTTATTAATTATTGGTCTTATGTTTGGAAGCATAACTGCCGCTATAATTAGTGTTCTCACCTACTTCTCTACAGCCGAAGAATTACAACAATTTGTGTTTTGGCGATTTGGCTCGCTAGGTAATTTATCGTGGCAAGAATTAGTGATTTTTTCAATAATATATTGTATTGGCTTACTTTTAAGTTTAGCCTCAATTAAAGCATTAAACACTTTATTATTAGGCGATAATTATGCTAAAAGCTTAGGACTAAACCTAAAAAAAACACGATTAACTATAATAATTGCCACAAGTTTATTAGCAGGAACTATTACCGCTTTTGCAGGCCCAATTGCTTTTATTGGTTTAGCTATTCCGCATATAACACGACAAATTTTCACCACCTCAAACCATAAAATATTATTACCTGCTGTATTTTTATTAGGCAGCATAATTATGCTTATTTGCGATACTATCGCTCAACTACCGGGTTTAGAATACTTTTTACCTATTAATGCTATAACTTGCCTAGTTGGAGCACCTGTTGTAATTTGGTTACTTGTAAGAAAACGAAAAATGGTGTTTTGATGGTTGATGGTTGATGGTTGATGGAATATATTTAATTTACATTAAACACTAAATTTGAATAAGAAAACTGAAAAATAATACATGGCAGAGCACAATGAGCATATCATTCTTAAAACTGAAAACCTTTCTGTTGGGTACAAAACCAAAAAAGATCAGGTTTGTGTTGCTAAAAACATCAATATTCAGCTTGAAAAAGGACAACTTATTGGTTTAGTTGGTGCTAATGGTATTGGAAAATCTACATTATTAAAAACGTTAACTAAAAATATTCCGGCTTTAAACGGAAGCATTTTTATTGAAAATAAAAACTTAAATAAATGTTCTAATTTAGAACTATCAAAATTACTAAGCGTTGTTTTAACCGAACCTTTAGTCGCTAAAAACCTATCCGTTTTCGAGTTAATAACTCTTGGTAGGCAACCTTACACAAATTGGATTGGTAACTTAACAGAACAAGATTTAAAAACGGTTAACCACGCCATACAAATTATTAATATTGAAGAGCTAAAACACAAAAAATGCTTTGAGCTTAGCGACGGACAACTACAAAAAGTTATGATTGCACGCGCCTTAGCTCAAGATACAAGCCTTATAATTTTAGATGAACCAACCACACATCTAGACATGTATCACAAAGCTTATATTTTAAAATTGCTTCAAAAACTAGCAACAACTACCAACAAAACCATTCTTTTTTCTTCTCACGAAATAGATTTAGCTATCCAATTATGTGATAAAATGATTGTAATGAATACTAACGAAATTAATTTTGATTCGCCATGTAATTTAATTGAACAAGGTGTATTCAACACACTTTTCCCTGATGATTTAATTACTTTTGATGAAATTACAGGTAGTTTTAAAGTGAAGAAATAGAACTTTACTTAAGGACATTTCTTCATAAAAAATTATATTTGATAAAATCTAAATTTTAAATGAACGACAGCTTAATTCTTATTCTAGCTATTTTAGTTTCTGCCATTGTTGGTGGGTATATTGGTGTAACCATCGCTAAACTTAAAAGTAAAACCGAAAAAAGCACTTTAGAAGAACGTAATAGTAACTTACAGCTTCAAATTGAAGATTTAAAAACGCTGCATGCCACCGAAAACGAAAAGCAAAACATCAATTTTGAACAAAAAATAAACGAGTTAAAAGAAACCCTAACCAAAATTGAAAAAGAACGCGAAGATATTAGGCGTGAAAAAGATTTTTTAAACACCGAACTCGCTAGAAGAAACTCGGAGTTTAAAAACCTACAACAACAAAACCTTAAACGCGATAAAGAACTCGAAGAACGCCAAGAACAACTTCGTAAAGATTTTGAACTTTTAGCTACTAAAATTCTAGATGAAAAATCTGAAAAATTTACTATTCAGAATAAAGAAAACATAAAAAACATTCTTAATCCGTTACAGGAAAAAATAAAAACGTTTGAAGAAAAGGTTGATTTAACACAAAAAGAAAGCATTAGCATGCATTCGGCTTTAAAAGAACAATTATTAGGTTTAAAAGACCTAAACCAACAGATGACTAAAGAAGCCACAAACCTAACTCGTGCCTTAAAAGGCGATAGCAAAATGCAAGGAAATTGGGGCGAATTAGTTTTAGAGCGTGTTTTAGAAAAATCTGGTTTAGAAAAAGACCGCGAATATTTTGTACAACAAAGTTTTACCAGAGAAGATAATTCGCGCGTCATGCCCGATGTGGTTTTGCATTTACCCGATGGCAAAAAAATGATAATTGACAGTAAAGTGTCGCTAACCGATTACGAACGTTTTGTAAATGCCGATGATGACGACAAATTATCCTTTTTAAAAGCGCATGTAAATTCGGTAAAACGCCACGTAGATCAACTTTCTGAAAAAAACTATCAGGATTTATACAACATGGAATCGCCCGATTTTGTGTTAATGTTTATACCTATAGAACCTGCTTTTGCTGTAGTTGTGAATGAAGACAACACAATTTACAACAAAGCTTTCGAAAAAAATATTGTTATTGTTACACCATCCACTCTTTTGGCTACTTTAAGAACCATTGATAGCATGTGGACTAACGAAAAGCAACAACAAAACGCCATTGAAATTGCTAGACAAGCTGGTGCACTTTACGATAAATTTGAAGGCCTGGTAAAAGATTTAACTGGAGTTGGCAAAAAAATTGATGCTGCAAAAACCGATTACTCTGCCGCAATGAATAAATTAGTTGAAGGCCGAGGAAACCTAATTACCAGCGTAGAAAAACTTAAAAAAATGGGAGCAAAAGCCAAAAAAGCACTTCCTGAAGCAATTATAAAACGTGCTCTAGACGAGGACTAAAAAAATCATTTATCTATGTTTAAAAACATTGAAGACTCTCAAGTCTCTATAACAGAATTAATGCTACCATCGCACTCCAATTTTAGCGGTAAAATTCACGGTGGGCATATTTTAAATTTAATGGATCAAATTGCTTTTGCTTGTGCCTCAAAACATTCTGGCCATTACTGTGTAACGGCATCGGTAAATCGTGTAGATTTTTTAAATCCTATTGAAGTTGGCGAATTAGTAACCTTAAAAGCATCGGTTAATTTTACCGGAAACACTTCAATGGTAGTTGGTTTACGTGTAGAATCTGAGAATATACAAAGTGGTGAAAAAAAACACTGTAACTCATCTTACTTTACTATGGTTGCTAAAGATGCAAACGGTAATAACGCTAAAGTTCCTGGTATAATTTTAAACACCGTAGATAGTGTTAGGCGTTTTGCTAGAAGTATTGAACGTCAAGATCAATCTAGAAAAAGATCAACTAAATATAATTCTGCACAATTTAACATTGAAGAATATTTAGATATTGTAAAGCAACACAATGTTATGATTGATTTGTAAAAAAACAACTCATATTTCCTATTTGGTTACAAGTAGATATAAAAAAATGTTGTTCTAAAATAAATCAGAATAACATTTTTTATCTTATTAAAACAGAATTAAAGCTTCTTTATTCTTTTAAAAATTTACTAACGTAATCTTTAGTTTCTGTTTTTACTTTTATAAAATAAATTCCTGTTTGTAATTTACTTATGTTAATTTGCTCGCTACGTTGTAATTCGTTTTTCAAAATAATTTTTCCGAAAACATCATAAATTTTAAATGATGAAATTTTTTCAGAGTTACTTAAAAATACATTTAAATAATTGTTGGCAGGATTAGGATAAATTTTAAAAATATGCTCTTCCACAAGGCTTTCAACGGTACTTAATGAATTTGAAACCGTTATACCATAATCGTCGCCACGTAAAACAAAACCGTCACCACAAATAACTGGAGATTGATTATAATCTGTTACCACACGCATTTTTAAAAGCGTATTTGATATTGCTGAAGCAGGCACTACAACACCTGTACTTGCCGTATGTACTGTACTCGAACCAATATTATCGACTAAAACTTGCTCGTTGTTTCCATTAGAGTTTGATGTTTCGAACTCTCCATTACTATCCCAATCTATCCAAACTTCTAAGTACTCAGAGCCATCTGTTCTTGAATTATAAGTAACATCAAGCTGATAACTCATTCCTGAAATTAAAGTTGTATTATCCGAACAAATAAAATCGTTAACAGCTCCATTTGGAATATAAGTTGACGTTGCTTTATCAATTGTATTAAAAGTTAAATTTGTTACACCACAGCCATAATTACCACCATCGTAAAAACTACTTAAATCGCAAATAGCTTCGGTTTTACTATTAATAAGTTCTATACTTTCTGTATCTGTACATCCGTTTGCATCGGTTACCGTTACCGTATAAATACCAGGTTCGGTAACTGTGATACTTGCATTTGTACCTAAACCATTATCCCAAACATAGCTCACACCTCCCGATGCCGTTAAATCTATTGACGCAATATCGCAATTGAATGCCGATTGCCCATTTTCGGAAGTAATTTCGGCAGTTGGATTGGGTTTATTCTCTGTAATTACAATGCTTTCAATATCCGTACACCCATCAGACGACGTAACGGTAACCGTATAAGTTCCAGGCTCGGTTACAGTAATCGTAGCATCAATACCTTTATTATTATCCCAATTATAGCTTGAACCACCCGTAGCGGTTAAACTAATAGAAGGCTCGTTACAAGTTAAAACAGTTGTTGATGAATTATTTGTAATTCCAGCACTTGGTGCTGTACAAGCTGGTTTAACATACACACCATAGTCGTCGGCACGTAATACATAACCATTTCCACAAGTTACGGGGCTTCTACCAAGGTCTGTAACAACCCGCATACGAAGCAATGTATTTAATACGGATGATATTGGAGGACTTATGCTCGCAGTTGCAGTTCCTGTGTAGTTAGGTATTATATTATCAGAAAGCACCATTTCGCTATCGCCTTGAGAATTTATAGCTTCGAATGCACCATTATTATCCCAATCAATCCAAACCTCTAAGTATTGATTTCCATCAGATCTTGATTTGTACTCTACTTCTAAATCGTAATTTTCACCCAAAAAAACAGAGGTATTATAATCGCAAGTAAAATCGTTTAAAGCACCTTCAGGAATTACAGTCGTTGTGCTATTATTTATAGTATTAAAAGTAATATTTGTAACACCGCAGTTAACATTTGAATCATCGGTGGCGCTTGATATTGCGCACCCCGACACCACCCCATTAGTTACCGCAATATTACTTGTTTTGGTCAAACTTGTTGTGCCTTCGGGGTTAGTTACCTCCAAGGTTACATCGTAATTTCCTAAATTTGTAAATGTTATTGACGGATTTTGTAACGTAGAGGTTATTGGCGTATCAACGCCGTTGTTAAAAGTCCATGAAAAACTTACATCATCATAACCATTATTTGTATAAGTATTTGGAGTACAGCTAGACTCATCTGTAAACGTAATGGTTTCTCCCAAACAAGCCGTTGAAGATGAAGCTGAGAAAAAAACTGTAGCCGTATCTGGCGGTATTAATGCAGGACTAGATAAATAAGAAGCTCTAGTAGTAGTTAATGTATTTATTACTACAGTTCGCTGACCTCCTGTAAACTCGGAGGCACAACCCGTATAATCCATATAATTAAATATATGATCTTGATGCGTTCCAGAATTCCTAACAAATCCAGTATCAGGATTAATAGTTTCGTTAAAATCAGCATCGCAAGAGTTAACTACAGAAGTATCGCAATCATAATAAATTGAAGGACTTATTGAGTTGGTTCTCATATGACTTGGCGTATCAAAAATACCATCGTCTCCACATTGGTCTGCTACACCATCGTTATTAGCATCATCTCCATCAAAGGTATGAGGTAGGTTAAAAGCATGTCCCATTTCGTGTGCCCAAGTAGACGACGACTCACTTAAAAAAGAGCACATTAAAACCACAGCTCCATCGAATGCCTGCCCGTGAGCTCCTGCAAAATAGGCATAACCAGAAGTATAAGAACCACCACTATAACAATTTTCATTATCAATTTCATCGACTAACCAAACATTATAATAATTATTAGGATTCCAATTTCCATATTCTTTTAATGAATTAATTTCACTATCTCCAATATAATCGGCCAACCCACCAGAGCCATAACTATTTACACCATTATTTACATAAGAATCTACTCCGCTCATATCTACACGGTTTATGCCGTTAGTACAATTTCCACTTTCATCCTGTACGGTGAGCACGAATTCAATTTGCATATCAACACCATTTCCATCTCCATTAGAACCAGATACTTTTCTCCAATAATTATTTAAATATTTTAAACCCTGCTTAATATCTGTATCAGAAATATTTGTGCCTGTACCCATTTCTTCACCTTTATGCATAACATGAATTACGACAGGCACTTGTAAAATACCATTGGCCACTTTGGCATTACTCGCTGAGATTTTATTAAAGTTTCCTATCGCATTTTGGTATTTTAGCTTGTAAATCTCGTCGGTTTCCATTTTATGATTATGAAACAAGTACGATCCGCAATGGCCATTATTAATTTGTTCTTGCGTTAAAACTTGTCCATTTGTAAGTTTTCCAAATAGAAAACAAAGGAATAAAATGCACGCAAAGCGATACTGGTTGGAAGACATTTAAATTAAATTAAGATTGAATAATTTATGAATAAATCATAATTTTGATTGCAATTTAGTCGATTTTTTTTTAATCAACATACTTCAAAACATAAAAAAAGCCGCTTAAAAAGCGGCTTTTTTTTATAAATATAATTTTTATTTACTCAAATACATTTTACGTCTAGAATATAGATCATAAAATTGGTCGTCTTTTAAACTATCTATAAACAAAATACTTTCACCCGTACTTTTCATTTCCGGGCCTAAAGTTTTATCTACATTAGGGAATTTATTGAATGAAAACACCGGTTGTTTAATAGCATAACCTTCTAGCTGAGGATTAAAAGTAAAATCCTTAACCTTCTTCTCACCTAACATTAACTTAGTCGCATAATTTACATAAGGCTCTCCGTAAGCTTTTGCAATAAATGGTACTGTTCTAGATGCTCTTGGATTAGCTTCGATGATGTAAACTTTATCGTCTTTAATTGCGAACTGAATATTTATTAATCCTACTGTATTTAATGCTAACGCGATTTTTTTAGTATGATCTTTTATTTGTTGCATTACAAACTCACCTAAATTAAATGGAGGTAATGTAGAATTACTATCTCCTGAATGAACACCGCAAGGCTCTATATGCTCCATTATACCAATAATATAAACATCTTCACCATCGCAAATGGCATCGGCTTCCGCTTCGATTGCACCTTCTAAATAATGATCTAATAACAATTTGTTATTTGGTATTTTATTTAAAAGACTTACAACGTGTTCTTCTAATTCTTTTTCATTAATTACAATCTTCATGCCTTGACCTCCAAGAACATATGATGGTCTTACCAAAATAGGGAAATCTAATTCTTTGGCAACAGCTAAGGCCTCATCGGCAGTTTCGGCAGTATCAAATTTTGGATAAGGAATGTTGTTTTCTTTTAATAGTGTAGAGAAACTTCCTCTATCTTCAGCTAAATCTAAAGACTCGTAACTAGTTCCTATAATTTTAACACCGTATCTAGAAAGTTTTTCTGCAAGTTTAAGCGCTGTTTGTCCTCCTAATTGAACTATAACACCTTCTGGTTTTTCATGCTTAATTATATCATAAATGTGTTCCCAAAATACAGGTTCGAAATATAATTTATCAGCGGTATCAAAATCGGTTGATACGGTTTCCGGGTTACAGTTAATCATGATGGTTTCGTAACCACATTCTGCTGCTGCTAAAACCCCGTGAACACAACAGTAATCGAACTCTATACCTTGCCCAATTCGGTTAGGTCCAGAACCTAAAACAATTATTTTCTTTTTATCTGATACTATACTTTCGTTATGAGCAAAACGTTTGCCATCGGCAGTTTCCATATCACTTTCGAATGTAGAATAGTAATACGGTGTTTTTGCTTCAAACTCTGCTGCACAAGTGTCAACAAGTTTATAAACACGATTTATACCTAGTTCTTCTCGTTTTGTATATACTTCACTTTCTAAACACCCAAGCATATGTGCTATTTGGCGATCGCCATAGCCTTTTTGTTTTGCCTCTAAAAGTAATTCCTTTTCAATTGAGTTTATATTGAAGGTTGAAATTTCTTTTTCTAAGAAGTATAATTCTTCATATTGTTTTAAGAACCACATGTCTATTTTTGTAATTTCGTGTATTCTGCTTAATGGAATCCCCATTTTAATAGCATCGTAAATTGTAAATACACGATCCCAAGATGCATTTGTAAGCTTATCGATTACTTGGTCGTAATTTGTATTTTCTTTTCCATCGGCGCCTAAACCGTTACGTTTAATTTCTAAAGATTGTGTGGCTTTGTGCAGTGCTTCCTGGAAAGAACGACCAATACCCATAACTTCTCCTACGGCTTTCATTTGTAGCCCTAAGGTTCTATCAGACCCTTCAAACTTATCAAAATTCCAACGTGGTATTTTTACAATTACATAATCAAGAGTTGGCTCGAATAAAGCCGAAGTTGATTTTGTAATTTGGTTACTTAACTCATCTAAACTATAGCCTAAAGCTAATTTTGCAGCAATTTTAGCAATAGGATATCCCGTTGCTTTACTCGCCAATGCGGACGAACGAGATACACGTGGGTTAATTTCTATGGCGATAATTTCTTCTTTCTCGTCTGGAGAAACTGCAAACTGTACGTTACAACCTCCTGCAAAATCGCCTATGTTACGCATCATATGTATCGCCATATCACGCATTTTTTGGTAGGTTGTATCACTTAAAGTCATGGCTGGAGCTACTGTTATTGAGTCTCCTGTATGGATTCCCATTGGATCCATGTTTTCAATAGAACAAATAATTACAACATTCCCATTAACATCACGCAAAAGTTCAAGCTCGTATTCCTTCCATCCTAAAAGCGCTTTATCTATCATTACTTCATGGATAGGAGAAATTTCTAATCCATGTCTTAATAATTTATCAAAATCTTCCTCTTTATAAACAATAGCTGCACCTGCACCTCCAAGAGTAAACGAGGAACGAATACATAAAGGGAAACCAAATTCTTGTGCAATTTCTTTACCTTTTAAAAATGAAGTTGCAGTAGCCTGAGGTGCCATACCAACACCAATTTTTCCCATTAACTCTCTAAACTGCTCTCTATCTTCAGTAATATTAATGGCATCGATATTAACACCAATTAATTCTACTCCAAAATCTTGCCAGATCCCTTTCTCGTCGGCTTCAATAGCTAAATTTAATGCAGTTTGACCACCCATAGTAGGTAAAACAGCATCTATTTGAGGGTGTTCCTTTAAAATTTTTATTATCGATTTTGTATTAAGCGGCAATAAATAAATATGATCGGCCATCGAAGGATCGGTCATAATTGTTGCCGGATTAGAGTTAATTAAAATCGTTTCAATTCCATCTTCACGTAATGATCTTAAAGCTTGCGACCCAGAGTAGTCAAATTCGCAGGCTTGCCCTATAATAATTGGCCCAGACCCAATAATTAGTATCGACTTTAGTTTTGAATTCTTTGGCATTTTTTTGTTTTATATGGAGTTAATATGTTTCAGTGCAAAAATAATAATCACGAGATATAAAAAAAGGCGTTACACTTAAGCAACACCTTTAATTTATAAACAATTGTTAATCATATTATTTCTTATGTCTAGTTTCAGAAGACACAGATAATCTTTTTCTACCTTTAGCTCTTCTACGAGCTAATACCTTTCTACCATTAGCAGAAGCCATTCTTTCTCTAAAACCGTGTTTGTTTCTTCTCTTTCTTTTAGAAGGCTGAAATGTTCTCTTACTCATTATCTTATATCTTTAAATTCTGAAAAACTTTAATGTATTAGGGCTTGTTAAAAACCGAGGGCAAATATACAAAGCCTTTATTACTTTGCAAATCATTTTTATAAAAAATTTAAAATATTTTTTTAAAGCTCGCTCAACTCAATATTTTCCTTTATTTAATTGACTTTAAACCTTATTTAAACAAAAAAACATTCTACTTTTTCTCATAAAATTTTAGTTTATTTGCAAACCAAAACGCCTAAAAAAAGCAAAAGACTGTTATTTTTGGGATTTTTTCAATCTTTAACTAAACAATTATGTATAATAAAATTATAAAATTAATAATTGCGGCAGGTATTTTAGCTTTTGCCGTATATCAATTTATAGAAGGCAATATTGGTAATGGTATAATGTATATTTTACTAGCGTCCATTTTTGTTTTTCTTTACTTTAAGAATGAATTTATTTTATTAGCATTTTTGCGCTTAAGAAAACAAGATTTTGAAGGCGCAAAAAAATGGCTTAATAAAATTAAAAATCCTGAAGCTGCTTTAGTTACAAAACAACAAGGATATTACAATTATTTACATGGTATTATGGTTTCGCAAAGTAATATGACCGAGGCTGAAAAATATTTTAAAAAAGCTATTTCGTTAGGTTTATCTATGGATCACGATTTAGCTATGGCTAAATTAAATTTAGCTGGTATTGCTTTTTCAAAACGCAGAAAGCAGGAAGCACAAAAACTGCTTAACGAAGCAAGCAAGCTTGATAAGCAAGGTATGCTAACCGACCAAATTAAAATGATGAAACAAAACATGAAACGCTCTTCTGGACCAAACCAACAATTTGGTGCCGGCGGTTCTTTAAGATCGCAAAAAAGACGTTCGCGATAATCTGTTTAGTTTTAAAACTAAAAAAACAAAAGCCTCAAAATTTTAAATTTTGAGGCTTTTTTTATATTAAGGGAGACCAAAGCCTGCAATATGATTCTTTTAACTTATCGAATTTAGAACGCTTTTTATAAACCTCTGGATTTACCACTTTACTGTCTTCTAAATCTTGTTGAAAATGAGATTTTAATTCTTTCGATTTTACTTTATCATAAATTACAGAATTAATTTCAAAATTAATATTGAAACTTCGGTAATCCATATTAGAGGTTCCAACCATGGCAAAAACATCGTCAACTACCATAGTTTTTGCATGTATAAAGCCTTTTTGATATTTATATACTTTTATTCCTGCTTTAAATAAGCCTTCTAAGTATGAATTTGACGCGTGCTTTACTACCCAAGAGTCTGACTTTTCTGGAATTAGTAACCTTACGTCTACCCCACTTTTTGATGCAATTTGTAGGGCTTTAATCATTTCGTCATTAGGCACAAAATATGGTGTCGTTAAATATACATAATCACTTGCTGTTATTATAGCTGTTAGGGTTAATTCCATAATATTAGCCCAATCTGTATCTGGGCCACTGGCTGCTATTTGTAAGCCTACGTCATTTTTATTTGTTTCTTCTAAATCTGGAAAAAACAACTTAAAATCGTCAATACGCTCATTTGATACAAAATGCCATGTAGATAAAAAATGAATTTGTAACGACCTAACTGCTTCACCTTGTATTCTTAAATGTGTATCGCGCCAAAATGTTTTATTGTTAGCATTTACGTATTCATCACCTATGTTTATACCTCCAACATAACCAATTTCACCATCTATAATTGCTATTTTTCGATGATTTCGATAATTCATCTTTCCTGTAAACTTAGGCAGTAAAACAGGCATAAATGCATGGTGTTTTATACCGCAATGCGTAAGTTTAGATTTCATTTTGTTAGAAATTTTACTTCCTACATCATCATAACTCATTCTAACAATTACACCTTCTTTAGCTTTTTCGCATAATAAATTGAGTAGTTTTGAACCTATTATATCATCTTTAATTATATAATATTCAATATTAATATGATGTTTTGCTTGTTTTATATCGGCAAATAGTTTCTTGAACTTATCATCACCGTTTTTTAAAATATCAATATTATTTCTTAAAGTTAACGGCTCGTTTTGGTTGCTATGAAGGAGCTTTACTAGTTTTACTTTTTCATCTAAATAATTATTAACTTTTTGCAGTTGTTGCTTACTAAAAGCTTGTTCTTTTTTTACAGCCTTTATTACGGTTTCATTTAAAACATACTTCCTGTTAAAAATTTTATTTTTTCGGTATTCTTGCCCAAAAAGATAATAAACCAAAGGCCCTAAAAAAGGAAAAAACACTAATACAACAATGTATGATAGTGTTTTTGTAGGATTTAAATTTTTTAAAATTACCGTTATTACAGCGGAAACAGCAATAACATAGTTAAGTATAATTAAAAAAAGCCAAATATTATTCCCAATGAATTTAAGCATACCAATGGTTATTGATAGTAGCCTTCTTCCGGAATTTCTATTTGATATACTTTTCTCGATTTATTATTTAAGTGTGGCTCTCTAAGCCATGGGTTATGTAATTTTAAAATCTTGTAGTTAATTTTAAAATTCTGAGCAAACTTTGAAAAATCTGTTACAGCTGTGTCAACTTCTACTTTATAAGTTGGCACATTTTTATATAAATCTTTGCTTCTAAAATTAAAACCGTATTTAGAAGGATGAGATAAAATTTCTTTTAAAGCTACAATTCTAAACATATATCTTCCAGTTTCTTCACCTAGCAACAAATCGTAATAATTAGTAACCTGCTGCTCTTTTAAACGTCTTGAAATTCCTGCAGTACCTGCGTTATATGCAGCAGCAGCAAGTGTCCAAGAACCAAGTTTAGCTTTAGAACGAAGTAAATATTTACAAGCCACTTCGGTTGCTTTTTCTAAGTGATAGCGTTCATCTACATTCTCGTTAATCTCTAGCCCATTTTCACGACCAGTAGTTTTCATTATTTGCCAAACACCTCGTGCTCCTGCTGGAGATACTGCGTTGGTTAAACCGCTTTCTATAACTGCTAAATATTTAAAATCGTCTGGAACGCCATATTTAGCAAGAATAGGTTCTATTATAGGAAAATATTTTTCAGCACGCTTAAACATAAGCAAGCCGTTTGATTGCCAATAGGTATTTACAAGCAATTCCCTATCCATACGTTCGTAAATATCTGGGTTACTAAGCGGCAATGGTTCGCCCGCAAAATCTAAATTATCGGGAATTTGTAATGCGTAAACATTATAATCGTTTATTAATTTTGTTTCAAAATTTTCGTCGGTTGGAGCGTCTTGTAAAGCGTATATAAATAAGCCACATAAACTTAATAATCCCACAAACGCCAAGGCTTTCTGTACTATCTTCATGTTTAATAAGTTTTGATAAAATTAATGAAAAATATCGAGATGCGATATTAGTCCTGCAAAATAATATCTGGTAAATTTTTGTTAAACCAGCGATATTTATTTAAAATCATAACGTGAGTTCCACCTTTTATTGTCCTGCAATTTTGAATATTTTTTATAGGAAAAACGGTATCGGCGTCGCCATGAATATGTACTACATTATTCTGTGGTTTTTCTTGATTCCAGCATATCATATTTTCGATAGCCCAATTTAAATAGCGTTCGTCGTTAACCGATAGGTATTTTTTATAAAGCTCGATGCGTTTATTTACCTTTTTACCAAAAGCATACTTAGATAGTTTTTCTATGTTGTTTGCTAAATGGGTTGGTGCTAGCTTGTAAATTTTGGTTCTCCGAGCGAATTTCATACGTTTTGGAAGTTCGTATTTAGACTTAACACTAGAAACAATAATAAGTTTTTTACACGTTATTACCTTACTCAATTCTTGCACAATTACACCACCAAACGATACGCCTATAAGCACTACATTTTCGTGTTTAATATATGCTGACAACCGAGACACATAACTTGTAAGTGACTCATCTTCAAATGGAATAAGCCACTCGAGCAAATGAATTTGGAACTGGTTTTTAGGCAGTTTTATATTGTCAAATATTTTTGAACTTGCTGCCATACCAGGCATAAAATAAACATGAATTATTGGCGTATTATCCATTTTACAAATCAGTTTTTTTACCAAGCGTAATAGTTAAAACTTTATAAACGAACAGTTTAACTAAATATTTAACAAAAAACGAGTTATTTTTTAGTATATTTGCATCGCAAACTTATAAAATAGTCTTCACTATTTTTACTTTTCCGCTTAATTTAAAATTTTTATAACATGGTTGAGGCTGCTGAACTAATTGATAATGACTTTTTACGCCAATTTGAGTTAAAAGTTGATAATGAATTAGCTACGATTGAGTATTCATTACAGGAAAGAAAAATATTTTTAACTAAACTTGTAATTCCGAGTAATAATAACGACGAAATATTTAAAAAAGAATTTTTAGAAATTGTTTTTGAACAAATTAGAGAACGAAATTTAAGTGTGGTTCCTACAAGTCCTGAAATTGCCAAATTTGTAAGAAGTAATCGTAAATATAAGCGTATGCTTCCTGTTGGTGTTAGAATTTAAATTTTTAAAAAGAATTAAATTATTATAAAACTGAAAGTAAATAAAACTTTCAGTTTTTTTTATTCTGTTAGGTAATCTGTATAGTTATTTGACACTTTAACATAAATAATATCAGTATTTTCTGCAGACACCAACTCTTGCGAATCTATTAAATTAAAAATCTCTTCGGAGTTTGTTCCTTCTAAAACAATTGTATTATTTTCTTTTCTCCAAGTTCTACCAACCAAACTAGAAGTTATCTCGCCTTGGGAATTTTCTATCAGCTGAATTTTAGCTGCTTCATTATTTGTTCCTAACACAATTTGGCTTGTATAAACTACATCATCAACTTCTGTAATATACTCCCAAACGCCCAACATTTCATTAATATTATCATCTAAATCATCAGAGCAAGATACGTGCAAACTAAAAATTAAAAGTAGAATTGTTAATTTTTTAAAATGCTTCATTAAATAAGCGTTGTTTAAATTAATTTTAAATCTAAAGTTATGCTTTTTGCTAAAGTAAAAATTTCGATAAAATGTTATAATATCGGCTTAAAGTAGCACTTCTTCAAAATTAAATCGAACTAAACCATCATCATCAATTTTAGTTAATTCTACTTTGTGTAGCGTATTAACAAGTTCTGGGTTCCACGGTGTTTTTACTTTTACATAGTTTTCTGTAAAACCATGAATGTACCCTTCTTTGTTTTCACTCTCAAAAAGTACCGTTCTGGAGCTACCTATTTGGTTTTCGTAAAAAGCTCTGCGCTTTTTTACAGAAAGTCCTCTTAACATTTTACTACGTTTACTTCTTACATTTTTAGGCACGACACCTTCCATATTTGCCGCTTCAGTATTATCACGCTCCGAATATGTAAATACATGAAGGTATGAAATATCTAAGTCTGCCAAAAAGTTATACGTTTCTAAAAAGCTCTCGTCGGTTTCACCAGGAAAACCAACAATAACATCAACACCTATGCAGG
Source organism: Neotamlana sargassicola (assembly GCF_020523965.1). Classification (GTDB taxonomy): domain Bacteria; phylum Bacteroidota; class Bacteroidia; order Flavobacteriales; family Flavobacteriaceae; genus Neotamlana; species Neotamlana sargassicola. Next base: position 175,677 of record NZ_JAJAPX010000004.1, read on the forward strand.
CATGCGGCATAACTTCTTTTATTTTATTAACCCGATCTACATATAATTCTCGCATGTAACGACGCTTCATTTTTTTAAGAATAGTGTTACTACCTGATTGTAAAGGTACATGAAAGTGTGGCACAAATGCTCGGGATTTTGAAACCAAATCTATAGTTTCATTTTTCAATAAATTTGGCTCAATTGAAGAAATTCGTAAACGTTCAATACCCTCTACCTTATCTAGTTCTGTAACTAAATCTAGAAAGGTATGCTCGTGTTTTTTATTACCAAACTCACCTTTACCATAATCGCCTATATTAACTCCTGTTAATACAATTTCTTTTATATTTTTTTCTGATATTTCTCTGGCATTCTTTAATACATTATCCATGGTATCGCTACGCGAAATACCTCTAGCCAAAGGAATGGTACAGTAGGTACATTTGTAATCGCAACCATCTTGCACTTTTAAAAACGCACGAGTTCTGTCTCCTATAGAGTAACTGCCTACATAAAAATCGGCATCCTCAATTTCGCAAGAATGCACTTCGCCGTAATCGTTTTTAGAAAGGTCGTTTATGTAATCGGTAATTTTAAATTTTTCTGTGGCACCAAGAACTAAATCTACACCATGCACATCGGCTAGTTCTTGTGGCTTTAATTGCGCATAACACCCAACAGCTGCTACAAATGCATCAGGGTTTACCTTTTGCGCTTGCTTTACAATGGTTTTAAAACGCTTATCTGCATTTTCGGTTACCGAACAAGTGTTAATAACATAAATATCAGCTTTTTCAGAAAAATCTACACGATTAAAGCCCTCATCTTTAAAGGTTCTAGCTATGGTAGAGGTTTCAGAAAAATTTAATTTACAACCTAAAGTATAAAATGCAACGTTCTTTTTCATTAGCTTTCATTTCCGCAACGGCGAAAATCTCATTATATTTACCTTTATCATTTAAAAGAGTGCAAATTTACAATTAATTACCCACATGATAAAACCCTTAACCAAACAATTAAACCTCTACTTATCAATTAGTTGCGTGGTAATTTTATTTTTTTCTTGTTCAAATAAATCTAATACAAATAAAGAGCACCTTGTTTTTCGTTATAACGAACATACCAATATTAATACTTTAGATCCGGCATTTGCAAGAACTTTACAAGATATTCGTATGGCCAACCAACTTTTTAATGGGCTTGTACAAACAGATAGTGCTTTAAATATTATACCGTGCATTGCTAAAAGCTGGACCATTTCGGACGATGCCACAACCTACACTTTTAACCTTAGAAACGATGTTTTTTTTCATAAACACCCAATTTTTGGTAAAGATTCTACCAGAACTGTGATAGCTTCTGATTTTGAATTTAGCTTAAACCGTTTACGAGACAAAAAACTTGCTGCCCCGGGGAGTTGGGTTTTAAATAAAGTAGACGATTTTAAAGCTATTAACGACAGTACGTTTCAAATTACATTAAAACAACCTTTCCCTGCCTTTATTGGTTTATTAAGCATGAAATATTGCTCTGTTGTACCTAAGGAAATAGTAGAGCATTATGGCGTAGATTTTAGGGCGAACCCCATTGGTACCGGGCCTTTTAAATTTAAACGTTGGAAAGAAAATGTAAAATTAGTTTTTAGAAAAAACACTAATTACTTTGAAACGGATAAACATGGTGAACAACTCCCATACCTTGAAGCGGTATCAATAACCTTTTTACCCGATAAGCAAAGTGAGTTTTTGCAATTTGTTCAAGGCAACATCGATTTTTTAAACAGCTTAGATGTGTCTTATAAGGATGAATTATTAACCAGTAATGGTAAATTAAGAGCACAATATTCTGAAAGCGTTAATATGATTCGTGGCCCCTATTTAAATACAGAATATTTAGGATTTTATTTAGATTCGAAAATTCCTGAAATACAATCCGAACTCATTAGAAAAGCCGTTAATTATGGTTTTGACCGTAAAAAAATGATTCTTTATTTACGCAATGGCATTGGTAACCCCGCTAATGGCGGATTTATTCCATTAGGGCTTCCTGGACACAGCACATCGGTTGGCTTTAATTATCAGCCTAAAAAAGCCAAAGCATTAATCGATCAATTTAAAAAAGAAACTGGAATTAGCAATCCAGAAATAACACTAAATACAACTAGCAATTACCTTAGTTTTTGCGAATTTATTCAACGTGAGCTTGAAAAAGCAGGGTTAAAAATAAATGTTGATGTGATGCCTGAATCTACGCTAAGAACAGCACGATCAAATGGAAAAGTAGATTTGTTTAGAAGTTCATGGATAGCCGATTACTTAGATGCCGAAAACTATTTATCTATTTTTTATAGTGAAAATTTTGCTCCAAAAGGCTCAAATTACTTTCATTATAAAAATGCCATGTTCGACAGTTTATACAACAAAGCATTCTCTATTAACGATATTGAAAAACGTAAACATTTATATACTAAAATGGATTCGCTAGCTATGGATGCTGCACTTATTGTACCTCTATATTACGATGAAGTAATTCGGTTTACAAGAAAAAACATTAAAGACCTTGGCATAAACCCTGTAGATATGCTCGATTTAAAATATGTAAAAAAAACTAAGCTTTAAAGCTACTCTATATTTTCTGCAGGTTTAATTTTTTCTGTTACCAAACCATACACGATCAAGAATTGTGAAATGGCATAAAATGAAACTATGGTTATTTTATTGTACAAGAAATAATCTTGATAAAATTTAGCAAGAAGGGCTATGGTATCGTATGTTACAGAAAAAACCACACCAATTACCACCATTAAAAAACTTTTAAAATCTACTTCTACCCTTCTTAAAAAAGAAAATAAAAATTGAATAGAACTAAACAACAAATATATTAAAACAGGAACTACATACTCATTTAGGTTTTTAATAACCACATTAAAAACTAATAAAATGTAAAAAAAACAAAAAGCTAAAATGGGGAACAAATTAGCGATTTTAAAATCTCTATCTCCAGAAAAACGAAATATATAAAAGATTTTGCCCATCATAAAAAACAACATGGCAATTAAAAATAATATAGGTTTATCTTTAAATACAATTATTACATCTCCCAACAAAAAAGCTATTATTGCTAGATTTAAAAATTTAAATTTTTTATTTTTTCTATTTGCTGTATTTACCCAAGTAAATATCAACAAAGACAACATAAAAAAAGGTTTTACAAATACTCTTAAGTAATTTTCGTCAGTATTAAATTTCACGTAAAGATATACAACTAAAATGACGAAATATAAAACAGAAAAAAGGAACTTATTTTTAAATAAACTCATAACTAAGCGACTTAAATTTTAGACCAACTTTTACAATTTTTATTAAAAATACATACGTTTTTATCTTCCAAAATACCAACGACTATAAAAAATTGAAATAAACCATAAAATACCATAATTAAAGATTCTGAAAAAGGAACAGACACCTCTGAAAAAGATGACAATGCTGTTATTGTATCTGAAAAAAACGAAAAAACCACGCCCAACAATACTAATCTATAACTAATTCGTGTTACTGCATTTTTTCTTATTAAAGCAAACAAAAACACCAATAATGCAGCAAAAAAATAAAGTAAAATCAAGAAAAAACAACTTTTACACAATCCATTATATATTAAATAGTACACCATAAATATAAAAGCAACACCAAAAAACACATATGGCACTAACCTATTCATGCTAAAATCCTTTTTTGTACTTAACCTTAAAACATAAAATAACTTACCTATAAGAAAAAAGAAAATAGCTAGGAAATACACAGCCATGTTATCGTCAAACAACATTAGCATATCTCCAACCCAAAAAAACATAAGAGCAGATTTTAAGTAAAACATATTACGCTTTTTCTGCTCTGAATTATGATTGAGCACTAATATAAATAATGCAAGTAACAATGAGGACTTTGTTACTATTCTAAACAAAAAAACTTCACTTATATTTTTTACAATGACATCGATTAGGAGTATTGTAAAATAAACAACACCAAAATGAAGCTTACTTTTAAAAATTTTATTCATGGATTAATAACTTAAAACTATAGTTACAACCCAAAACTACGCAATGAACTAAAAGCTATAGAGGTATTTTCGTTAAACCAATTTAAAAGAGACTTTTAAATGTCATTTTCTGTAGACGAATAGATTTACTAATTTCTGCGATATTTCTTAGTTTCCTCAAATATATGCTCAAAAATGTTTTCATCACCCTTTGTAAACTCAACATTTTTACGCTCCATAACACGTTTAGCAACATCTGCAGCTTTTTTAGTTAAATAACTAGTGAAACCACTATTACCACCCCATGAAAAACTTGGCACGAAATTTCTTGGAAAACCTGAACCAAAAATATTTGCACTTACACCTACAACTGTTCCTGTATTAAACATAGTATTTATACCACATTTACTATGATCTCCCATCATTAAGCCACAAAACTGTAGTCCTGTTTTAGCAAAACCTTCAGTTTCGTAATTCCACAACCTTACTTCGGCATAGTTATTTTTTAAATTAGAATTATTGGTATCTGCTCCTAAATTACACCACTCACCTAAAACTGAATTCCCTAGATAACCTTCGTGACCTTTATTAGAATTTGCAAAAAGCACAGCATTTTTAACTTCCCCTCCTACTTTACTTCCTGGTCCAATAGTTGTGGCTCCATATATTTTTGCCCCTAATTTAATTACTGCTTCGTCGCATAACGCTAACGGACCACGAATTACAGCACCCTCCATAATTTCAGCATTTTTACCAATATAAATTGGCCCTGTAGAGGCGTTTAATGTGGTAAATTCTAAACTCGCACCTTCTTCAATAAAAATATTTTGAGCATCTATAACATTATTGCTAGAAGGTATAGGCTGCGATTTTCTGTTTTTTGTTAAAAAATTAAAATCATCTTGAATGGCGTCTTCGTTTTTTGAGAAGATATCCCAAGTATTTTCAATTTTTAAAAGCTCGTCATTATACTCGAAAGCTTCATAATCATTAAAATTTATATCCTCTTGAGCTTCTTTAGTAAAAAACGCAATAACCTCTTCTCCTTTAAAAATAGCCTGATTTTCTTTTAAATCACGAATCATTTCAACTAACTCTAAATTTGGCAAAAACGACGCGTTAATCATTACATTCTCATCCATTTCAACCATTGGGAATTTATCAGATAAATAATCTTCCGTTATGGTGGTTGTGGTAGTACCCAAATAAACTTCCCATTTTTCGCGAATAGTTAAAATACCTACTCGAATATCGGCAACAGGGCGTGTAAACGTAAATGGCAACAAGTTATTTCGTGATGGTCCATCAAAAAGAATATAGTTCATAACTAAATTTGAAGTTAAAATGGAAGAATTAAAAATTCGCTTTTAATTCTTACAATTTGTTTTAAACAAATGTATGCGAATTACAGAAAATAAAAAAGCCTTTCATTTCTGAAAGGCTTCATAAAAGTTTTAAAAACTCGAAAATTATTTTTTAAACTTCGCGTATTTGTTTTTGAACTTGTCAATACGTCCAGCTGTATCTACTAATTTAGATTTACCAGTGTAATAAGGATGAGACGTTCTAGAAATTTCCATTTTAACTAATGGATACTCAACACCATCAACCTCAATCGTTTCATTAGTATTGGCTGTAGACTTAGTTAAGAAAACATCGTCGTTAGACATATCTTTAAATGCTACTATTCTATAATTTTCTGGGTGTATACCTTTTCTCATCGCTAAATACTTTTATCTAATCAATTTTGGAGTGCAAATTTACACTTTTTTATCTAACGTACAACAATTTATTTAAAAAAATATTTAATTTTTATGTGTAACGTTTTTCTATATTTGACTACAAACTTAGTAACTAATTATAAAAACCAAAATATTATGGAAAAATCTATTAAATCCCTTGCTACAAATTGGGGATTATATCTAGGCGTTGTCTTAGTTATTGCAGGAATTATGGGCTATATGAATCTCGAGTTAATGACTAAATGGTGGTTTGGTATTAGCATGATGATAGTTGTTATCGTTTTTGGCATTATTTCGGCCATGAAATCAAAAGGCCTTTTAAATGGTTTTATAAGTTTTAAACAAGCTTTTACATCCTATTTTATTACCATTGTAATCGGTATTGTAATTAGCGTAGTAACCACTATACTTATTTATAATTTTATCGATCCAGATGCTGCGTTAACATTAAAAGATAAAATGTTGGATAGCCAAGTTGAAATGATGCGCAATTTCGGAGCACCAGAAGAAGCTATTGCAGCAGCAGTTGAAGAATTAGAAGCTCAAGAAAACATATTTTCTATTGGCAAAATTTTACAATCTTTAGCTTTTCAACTTGTGGGCTATAGTATTGCGGGCTTACTTGTAGCCGTAGTTGTTAAAAAAAACAACCCTAAAGAAGCATAAAATCTGTATTTTTGAAAACTAATTTATTTTCAGAAAATATTTAAATGAATATATCAGTAGTCATACCACTACTTAACGAACAAGAATCTTTAATAGAATTACACGATTGGATTGCAAATGTTATGCAATCCAATCGTTTTTCTTACGAAATTATTTTTATTGATGATGGCAGTACAGACCATTCTTGGAAAACTATTACAAAACTTGCCGAAAAAGATAGCAACGTAAAAGGCATCAGGTTTTTAAAAAACTTTGGAAAATCTCAAGCACTTCACGCCGGTTTTGAAAAAGCCAAGGGTAATGTTATTATTACTATGGATGCCGACTTACAAGACAACCCAAACGAAATACCAGAACTCTACAACATGATTGTAAAAGATGGTTTCGATTTAGTTTCGGGCTGGAAAAAGAAACGTTACGATTCTGTAATTTCAAAAAACTTACCATCAAAATTATTTAATTGGGCTGCAAGAAAAACTTCGGGGGTTAAACTAAACGATTTTAACTGTGGCCTTAAAGCTTACCGTATTAATGTTGTAAAAAATATTGATGTTAATGGTGAAATGCATCGTTATATTCCTGTACTATCAAAAAACGCCGGTTTTACTAAAATTGGCGAAAAAATAGTACAACATCAAGCTAGAAAATATGGCGAAACCAAGTTTGGCATGGACCGTTTTATACATGGCTTTCTAGATTTAATAACTATTTGGTTTTTGTCCCGTTTTGGTAAACGTCCCATGCATTTATTTGGCGCCTTGGGTGTTATAATGTTTATAATTGGTTTTGGTTTCGCTTTTTATTTAGGCGTAGATAAATTATTTTTAAATCCAACCGGACGTTTAATTACCCAACGCCCACAATTTTACCTTTCGCTGTCTACAATGGTAATTGGCTCACAGTTTTTTATAGCAGGCTTTTTAGGCGAACTTATTTTACGAAACAAGCCAGACAAAAAACGTTATTTAATTAAAGACAAATTAAATTTAAGTTAAATCAACCACTTTAATCGTTAAAACGATAACTTTTTAAAAGGTATTCCTTTTCAAATTGTTTATTTTTGAATACAAATTTATTAATTGATCATGATACACATAGAACCAAAAATTTTAGAACGAATTAATTCGTGGTTAACTCCAACTTTTGATGCCAACACGCAGGCAGAAATAAAAGACAGTATTGCCAACAACCCAAAAGATATTCAAGAAAGTTTTTACAAAGACTTAGAATTTGGTACTGGTGGCATGCGCGGTGTTATGGGTATTGGTACAAACCGAATTAATAAATATACATTAGGAAAAAGTACACAAGGCTTAAGTAATTACTTAAAAACATCGTTTCCAGGCGAAAAAATAAAAACTGTAATTGCTTACGATTGCAGAAACAATAGTAAAACACTAGCCAAAGTAGTTGCCGATGTATTTTCTGCAAATGGTATTGAAGTATTTTTATTTGAAGATTTACGCCCAACACCAGAATTATCTTTTGCAGTAAAACATTTAAATTGCCATTGTGGTATAGTTTTAACAGCCTCTCATAACCCGCCAGAATACAACGGTTACAAAGTATATTGGCAAGACGGAGGGCAATTAGTTCCCCCACATGATGCTGCTGTAATAAAAACGATAAACGATCTAGAATATTCAGATATTAAATTTGAAGCTAACGATAGTTTAATTAATTATATAGGTAAAGAAGTAGACGATATTTTTGTTGATGCCTCTGTAAAAAACGGATGCGTTGGCGCTACTCAAGATGCTAAAGATAATTTAAAAATTGTTTTCACTTCGCTTCATGGCACTTCAATCACCGCAGTTCCAGAAACTTTAAAACGTGCTGGATTTAAAAATGTGCATATTGTAAAGGAGCAAGAAGTACCTAACGGAAATTTCCCAACGGTAAAATCGCCAAACCCAGAAGAACCAGCGGCCTTAAAAATGGCATTAGAGCTGGCTAACGAGGTTGATGCAGATATTGTTATTGGCACCGACCCAGATTGCGATCGTTTAGGAGTTGCTGTTAGAAACAGTGAAGGTGAATTACAACTTTTAAACGGAAATCAAACCATGGTTATGATGACCGATTTCCTATTAAAACAATGGAAAGCTGAAGATAAAATAAAAGGTAAAGAATTTATTGCAACAACAATAGTATCTACGCCAATGCTAAAAGATTTAGCTAAAGCTTATGGTGTAGATATTAAAATTGTTTTAACCGGATTTAAATGGATTGCTAAACTTATTTACGATTACCCTGAGTTAGATTTTATTGGTGGTGGCGAAGAAAGTTTTGGTTTTATGGTGGGCGATTTTGTTCGCGATAAAGATGCTGTAACCTCTACCCTTTTAGCTTGCGAAATTGCTGCAATTGCAAAATCTCAAGGAAGTTCTTTCTACGAAGAATTACTTAAACTTTATGTTGAGCACGGTTGCTTTAAAGAAAAATTAATTTCACTTACCAAAAAAGGTATTGAAGGCGCCGAAGAAATAAAACAAATGATGATTGACGCTCGCGAAACACCTTTTGAAACTATAAACGGCTCAAAAGTTGTAAAGTTTGAAGACTATCAAACATCAAAAGCAAAACACTTACTTACCGGCGAAGAAACCGATATTGATGTACCAAAATCTAACGTGCTAATTTATTACACCGAAGATGGAAGCCAAATCGCTTTAAGACCAAGCGGGACAGAACCTAAAATAAAATTCTATGTAAGTGTTAACAAAAGTTTAGACAGTGTAGAAAACTTTAAAAACACAGAAGCAGAACTAGATAAAAAAGCAGAAGATATCTTAAAAGATATGAAGCTAATATAATTGAATGAACGAATTTTTTAAAATATTAAGGTACGCAAAACCTTATAAAAAATATGCAATAGGACACATTATTTCTAATGTGTTTTTTGCTTTATTTGGGACACTTTCTTTTGTAGCTTTAAAACCTATGCTCGATGTTATTTTTGAAAAAAACATCGATCCGTGTACAGGTAAAACTATAATTACCAACCCAACAGCGCCTATTTACAAAGGTATTTGGGAAATTGGCGACTATTTTGAAGGCTTTTTAGCTTACAGAATGCATGTATTTACTGGCGGAGACAAATCAAAAGCCCTTATTTTTGTAATCCTGTTGCTAGTTCTTGCTTTTTTATTAAAAAACATCTCTGGATATTTAGCAAACTACTTTATGGTATTTTTACGTAACGGAGTTATTCGCGATATTCGTAACACGGTTTACAATAAAATATTAGAATTACCATTATCCTATTTTTCCGAAAAAAGAAAAGGTGATATAATGTCGCGCGTAACGGGCGATGTAAACGACTTACAATACTCAATGCTACCTGTTTTAGAGCTTATTGTTCGAGAGCCATTAACCATTCTGTTTTCGCTAATTGCCATGATAATTATAAGTACAAAACTTACAGTATTTGTATTTATTTTTATACCCATAGTTGGTTTTGTTATTTCTAAAATTGGTAAAAGTTTAAAACGTAAATCAGACCGAGTACAGCGCGAACAAGGTTTATTTTTATCAACTTTAGAAGAAACTTTAGGTGGCTTACGCATCATAAAAGGTTTTAATGTTGAAAAATTATTTAATGAAAAATTTAAAGCCTCAACCCAACGGTTTTATAATTTTTCAAACAAATTATTAATCAGGCAAAGTTTAGCCTCACCTTCAAGCGAATTTTTAGGCATTTGCATGATTGCAGTTATTTTATGGTTTGGAGGTAATTTAATTTTAAACGACGCTTCCGAATCGTTTTTAACAGGAAGTAAATTTTTAGTTTATATAGGGCTAGCCTACAACATTTTAACACCTGCAAAAGCCTTTTCTAGAGGTTTAGTAAATGTAAAAAAAGGAGGTTCTGCAGCAGAGCGTATTCAGGAAATTTTAACCGCTAAAAATCCGCTTCAAGATATACCAAATGCTGTTGAAAAATCTGGGTTTAATTCCAAAATTGAATTTAAAAACATATCATTTAAATATGATAAAGAGTATGTTTTAAAAGATTTTTCTTTAACTATACCAAAAGGAAAAACTGTAGCTCTTGTTGGGCAATCTGGTAGTGGAAAATCTACTTTAGCAAACTTAATCACACGCTTTTACGATGTAAACAAAGGGAGTATTTTAATTGATGGGCAAGACATAAAAACGCTTACTATTTCATCATTAAGAAAACAATTAGGCATTGTTACTCAAGACGCTATTTTGTTTAACGATAGTATTAAAAGCAATTTGCAATTAGGAAAAGAATATGCTACCGACGAAGAGGTTATCGATGCCCTAAAAATAGCTAATGCTTGGGAATTTGTTAAAGAATTACCTGAAGGCATTGAAACCAACATTGGAGATTCTGGAAATAAACTATCTGGCGGCCAAAAACAACGCTTAAGCATTGCTAGAGCCGTGTTAAAAAGCCCTCCTATTATGGTGTTAGATGAAGCAACATCTGCTTTAGATACCGAAAGTGAGCGTTTAGTACAAGTTGCTCTAGAAAACATGATGAAAAACAGAACGTCTATAGTTATTGCACACCGACTTTCTACGATACAAAATGCCGACAATATTGTAGTTTTAAACAAAGGAGAAATTGTAGAACAAGGCAAACATGACGAGCTTATTTCAAAAAATGGCACCTACAAAAAACTTGTAGATATGCAAAGCTTCGAATAAAATTTATTAAAAATTAAACATAAAAAAAAGGATAGAGATTTGGGCAGCTATCCTTTTTCAGTTTTTGTTAGACTTGGGGACGACTAACATATAAGTAGGTTTCTACACCAAATATAAAGTATAATTCAAGTTTACACAAGAAAAACATCCATTTTATCGTTTTTATATGCGTTTCATCGATTATATTAAAATCAAAATATTGATTTTCAACCAATTGTGTTTTCTAGATAAAAAAATACTTTTAATTAAACTTTTAGTACTTTTAGAAGTCTAATTACAAATGGATTTTGTGACAGAAGAAGTAGATTTACTTAAACAATTACAATCTAGCACCAATAAGGAGGTCGCCTTTAAAGAATTATTAAATCTTTACAAGGAACGCCTATATTGGCACATAAGGAATATCGTAAAGTCTCACGACGATACGGACGACGTGTTACAAAACACCTTCATTAAAATTTATAAAAATATAGATAAATTTAAAGGAGATAGTAAGATTTATTCATGGATGTATCGCATTGCCACAAACGAGTCGCTCACTTTTTTAAATCAAAAAGCAAAACGTTTACAAATTACTAGCGAAGAAGTTCAAGAACTTGCAATAAACAACTTAACATCCGATGTTTATTTTGAGGGTGATGCCATCCAATTAAAATTACAAAAAGCCATTGCTACATTACCAGAAAAACAACAATTGGTGTTTAATATGAAATACTTTCAAGATTTAAAATACAGCGAAATGTCTGATATTTTAGAAACCAGCGAAGGCGCTTTAAAAGCATCATACCACTTAGCAGCAAAAAAAATTGAAGCATATTTAACTAGCAATTAAACCTTTATTAAAATTTATAGTCTTATTTAAAGATGAGCAATAATAGTTTACATAACATAAAAAAAAGCGGATTTAAAGTGCCTCAAGATTATTTTACAAATCTTGATGATACTTTGCTTACCGTTACAAAACTTAAAAATGAAGTAAACAAAACTGGCTTTAGCACGCCTAACAACTATTTTGACACTCTAGAAACATCTGTTTTAAATAAAGTGTCAAAGCGAAAAGCAACTAAAGTTATCTCTATATTTAGTAAAAAAAATATAGTATATGCCTCAAGCATTGCCGCCGCAGTTATTTTATTATTCAGCCTAACACTTTTTAATAAACAAAACATAAGCTGGAACACTCTAGATGTAGACACTGTTGAAAATTACATTTTAAACGAAGACTTAACATCTTATGACATGGCAAACTTATTTGCTGATGAAGATTTTAATATCGACAATTTTATAAATCACGATTTTGAAGAAGAAAACATAGAATCTTACTTAATAGATCATATAGATTTAGATGATTTTATTGAGGAATAAAACCTAAGAATTATGAAAAAAATAATGCTCCCCTTATTTTTATTATGTCTTTTGTCTTTTAAAGCGTTTTCGCAAGAAAGCAAACGAGACAAAATAAAAGCACTTAAAGTATCTTTTATAACAGAACGTTTGGAGCTAACTCAAACTGAAGCTCAAAAATTTTGGCCCATATACAACGCTTACGACGAAACTACCAGAAAGATAAAGCATAACGAATTAAGAAGTATTCGCAAGGAAATAAAAGAAAACATTAATACACTTTCTGAAAAAAGAGCCGGCGAACTTCTAGAAAAATTTACTAATGCAGAACGTAAATTACATCAAGAAGAATACAACTTAAATAAAGAATTAAAAGCCATTATTCCTGCAAAAAAAGTACTTTTACTACAGGTTGCTGAAGAAGAGTTTAAGAAAAAAATGTTTGAGGAATGGAAAAAAATGAAAAACAAAAATAAATCGTAATAAACAAAGTAAAAGAGATGGTAAACATCTCTTTTTTTTATTCCTTAAATATCAGTTTACTTATTCTTCCTGAGCCCGCAGCAAAAGCTACACTATCGTTTACAAAACGCAACGTATAAAAACCTTCGTCGCTTAAATGTTTCCAAGTTTTACCTGCATCGTTACTTACATCAATTCCTTTAAAACCAATTGCTACTAATTTTTTAGCATTAGAATTTGGCACATATTGCACACAACTTCTGTACCCTGGACCTTCGTTGTTTGAAACAAGTTGCCAGGTTTTACCACCATCAATAGTTTTTATTTTGTTAGCAATATTTGCATCAGGTTTTGTGTAATCCCCTCCAATACCAAAACCGTTTAATTCATCGTAAAAATCAATTGAGTAAATACCTTCGGTTTCTTTGTCTTTTATAATTGGTGTGTTATAAATCTCCCAAGATTTTCCTTTATCTGGCGAAAAGTAAATTCGTCCTGCAGTTGTTGCTACCCAAGTTTTGTTTCCAATAATGGCTATGTTAGTGTCGCTGGCAGCAAAGGCACCTTCTTTTGGCAAAGCTTCTGGCAGTTTATTGCAACTTATTTTGTTCCAAGTTTCACCGCCATCTCTTGTAATAATTATACTTAAACAACCATCTGTAGAATCTCCAATAGCAATTCCTTCTAAATCGTTCCAAAAATCCATTGCATCATAAAAAACGTCTGGATGATCTTCACGATAAATTAATTCACTTTCGTCATCATCAACATCTAAATCAAACATTAATGCAGGCGATCCAATGGTTAGTCCGAAAGCTTTATCTTTTATAACAGCTAATGACCTAAAATTTATAGGCAATGTATCGTACTTAATTGTTGTTTGGATTTTCTGCGGAATGTTTATGTCTGTTACATTTTCTGAAGTATTTTTATTATTAAAAAGAATACCTAAATCGCCATTAGAGCTTAAATACGCCAAACCTATATTGTCTATAATTTCAATAGCACGAACGTTTAACAATGAATCTTGATGTATTATATCTATTTCCACTGATGTAAAGTCTAAACTACGTTTACTAACCGGGATAAAAGCAAAACTAACAACAACTAATAGAGTAATTAAAATACGATTTTTCATGAATAAAGGTTAAAATTTAAAAGTAATAAAAAAAGAGCTATGGATTTTACCCCACAGCCCTTTTAAAGCTACTAATCAACAATATTTTTATCCTTGTTCTTTTTTTAATGCCTTTACATCTGTAATTAATTGAGCGATTGACGCTCTATTTAACCCATTATAAATACCGCGAATATGTTTATTTTTATCAATAAGCAGAAAATTTTCAGTGTGTAAAAAATCGTCGATACTTTTTTGTTCCCCTAAATCGTTTTCTACAAAATAAGCCTCCCGACCCAGGCTATAAATTTGAAATTTATCGCCTGTTACTAAATGCCATTTTCCGTTTATAACACCATACTCCTTGGCATAATCTTTTAAAACAGCTACAGAGTCTACACTTGGCATAACGGAGTGAGAGAGTAAAAGCACTTCTGGGTCGTTTTGAAAGGCCTCTTGTATTTTAAACATATTTCCTGTCATTTTTGGGCAAATACCAGGACATGTAGTAAAGAAAAAATCAGTAATATAAATTTTATTCTCAAAGGTTTTTTGGGTTACTGTTTCACCTAATTGATTTGTTAACTTAAAATCTGGTATTTTATGAAATTTTTTCTCTGCTTCAGTATTTGGCGTAATCCACTTTGGGGTAAAAGACTCGTCTTCGTAATACGGTAAATAGTCTACTCTACTCGTTTCTTCAGCTTGGGAAATTTCTTTTTTTGCTTTTTGTTTACACGCAAAACTTAAAAAAACTAATATTAAAACAATTATCTTTTTCATTTATTCATTATTACTTTTTCATCTTCCAATCTATAACAAGAATTAGCTCTTAACATTCCAAAAATTCTTCCATTTTTGGCTTCATAATTCACATATAACTTTCCGTTTTGTAACCATGCTTTTTGCATTCCTTCTTCTTTCCCTTGTTTTAATTGACGTAATTTTGCCATTTGCCCAGTGTTATACCAACGCTTTTCCTCCCCATGAACTTGTCCATCTAAATAAGTAGTTGACAATGCTAAAACTCCGTTAGGCCACCAGGATTTATACGTGCCCACTATGGTATTTTTATTGTAATAGTATTCTGTTTTTAATGATCCGTTATCATGCCAAACTTTAGCTAAACCATGCTTTTTCCCATTATAAAAACCAACTTTTTCCATTAAATTATTGTTTTTATAATAACGCACGGCATAGCCATTAAATAAAGAATCTTTGTAATACCAATTACCCTCGTTGCCATTTAAAACTAGTTTATTTTTTAACACTAAACGGTCTTTAATTTCAATATTAGTGGCTGTGCTTGTAACTACACGACTTTTGCTACAAGCAACTAAAACCACTAAAAGAAACAAAACAACTATTTTACTATTTAATCGCATTTTAATACCCTTGATAAGGACCCGCAAACACAATATACGATCCTGTAGTTGAATACAACTCGTTTATTATATGATAATGATATTCTTCCTTTCCATTAGAATATTGTGTTACTCCCGTATGCCCTCCAGAAGCATCTAGATTGGTAGGATAATCTCCTGTTTCAAAACATTTTCTACCATAAATAAATACACCGTCACGAAGTATACCTACTAACTTATCGTCGTTATAACTAAAAGCTTTAGGCTCTAGATGATAATGATATACACCCGGACCAATGTGGCCTCCTGTCCAATCTAAACTTGCTGCTGCTCTATCAAGTGCACCACCTCCTTCTTGATCGTTAAATATTGAAGCACCACTCACTGCAATACCAATTGTTCCCATGTGAGTATTAATTGTTTTACCACTTAAATTAGGAACGGCATCTACTACTAATGTCACAGCATTATTGTTACTAGACATTATTGATGGGGTTCGTTCCACACTTGGTTCATCGCGATACAATTCATGATTTTTGCCCCAATAAATCGTTTCGTGGTTTGGCAAACCTGTAGTTTCTATTGTAACGGTTTTTCCGTTGTTTGATAAAAATATATCTGTAGCTTCTTTATTAAAAGCTTCAAAAGCTGGGTGCAATTCTGTAATTGCTTCATCTGCATCTGTAGCCGTATAATTTCTTACTCTACCGCCACCACCAGGAGGTCCCGGGCGTCGTCTTCCCTCTTCTCTAGGTGGTCTTCTTTCTTCAAAATTATTGATTGAAGACACCTCTTGCTTTTCCTTTCTACTTTTACATGTAAAAAGAATAAAACAAAGTAGAAGCATGTTTACTATTTTGAAAATTTTCATTTTTAAAAATATTATTAATATCCTTGAAACGGACCTGCAAAAACAATATAAGATCCTGTTGTAGAATACAACTCGTTTATTATATGATAATGATATTCTTCTTCGCCATCGCTATGTTGTGTAATACCTGTGTGACCTCCAGAAGCATCTAAATCTGTTGGATAATCGCCTGTGGCATAACATTTTCTCCCATAAATAAAAACACCATCTAACAATATACCCACCAGATTTTCATCATCATACGAAAATGCAACTGGCTCTAAATGGTAATGATACACTCCTGGGCCAATATGTGCTCCAGTCCAGTCTAAACTTGCAGCAGCCTGATCTAGCGCACCTCCACCTTCTTGGTCATTAAAAAGCGAAGCCCCACTTACAGCGATACCTATGGTTCCTAATTCGGTAGCAATACTTGCCCCATCTAAATCTGGAGTTGCATCAACCACTAAAGTTACTGCGTTATTATTACTTGACATTATAGAAGGAGTAAGTGCCACATCAGGTTCGTCTTTATATAACTCATGGCCTTCTCCCCAATACACAGTTTCATGGTTTGGCAAACCTGTAGTTTCTATGGTTACAGTAGTACCACTATCAGACAAATAAATATCTGTAGCATCTGTATTAAATTCTGCAAAAGCAGCATGTAACTCGGTAACTGTTTCTTCTTCAGAATTTTCTTCATCATAACCATCGTCGCTTCCTTCTGATGACGAGCAAGAAAAAAGCCCTAATAACACCACACTAATTATAAAAAATTGCTTCATTATTATTGTATTTTTTAGTTGTATAATGTTTTAGATGCAGGAAATGTAAAAAACTTGTGCTTTTGATAAAAAAACATTTCATAAATAAAAAAACTTGTGCTTAAAAGCTTATTTTTTTATTTCTCTAAGCCTAAAACACAAGACTTTATTTATTTATTTATAAAATTTAAAAAAAGTTAACGATATTCCATTAATGTTCTGGCGGTGGTCGTTGCCCTTCTCTACCTTTTATAGGTGGTGGCCTGTGAGCATTAGGTGGCAATCTTCTTAGTTCTGGCTTACCAATGGCGTCTTGAATTATAGTTCTAAAGGCCTCTCGTTGTGTTTCGGAGTTACAAATGGCTTCAATTTCTTTAAAGTAGTAAAATATTTTTTTACTTGAAATAGCTTCATTTTCACCAATTATTTTTGATATTGAATCTATTTCTTCTTGAGATATTGTTTTGTCTGAAAGTTTATTAAACAATTTATCTTTTAAAAACTTTGTATCGTCTCCAATCTTTCTAAGCTCTTTATGATGACTTTCTTCTAGTTTTGCTAATTCCGCTTTTTGCGCATCATTAAATCCTAGCCTTTCACCAATAAATTGTTGCGGACTTTTAGGTTCAATAAATTCTGGCAATTTATCTCCAGCTAAATAATTATAAATAAAAAACCCATTTACAATTATTAAAAAGAAAAGCAATACATATAAAATAGAGTTGTTTTTCATGTCTATTGATTAAAAAATGAATTTTGCGTATTTGAATTTAACCCCAACGTTTCGGCTAGCTCATTTACATTATTTTGATATAATGAATCTGATGTTATTTTAGAAAACGCCCATACATTTACCGTAATTACTAAAACCAATGTCGCTAATTGCAACTTTGGCGTAAACCACGACCAAATTGTATTTTCTTTCACTAATTCTTTTTCGGCAAATAGTTTTTGCATCGTTCTATCTTTAAAAAAGGGCGATACATTAACTGGCTTTATTTTATCTACAGCATTTAGCGTTTTGGTTATTTTATCTTCCATAATTTACGCTTTTTAATTTCTATATATTTTTGATGCAATATTTTTTAAAAACTTGCGTTGCTTATTCTTTTTTGTAAAAATTTTCTAGTAATTTTTGTAAATTCTTCTTCGCTCTAAACATTAACGACTCTATAGACGAAATACTTTTCCCTGTAATTTCAGCTACTTCTTGGTAACTTTTATCATCTACTTTACAAAGCGTAAATACCACTTTTTGCGATTCTGGTAATTGGTTTATAGCTCTAAACAAAGTTTCGCTTTCCTCTTTGTTTTCTAGTAAAATACCAGGATGATTCATCTCCGTAAAATAATTTGTTTTATCTACCGGAATATCATTCCCCATAATAGTTTGCAAAAAGGCGAATCGTTTTTTTGCATTTCTTTTCCTTATAAACTCTAAGCTTTTATTGGTTGCTATTCTATAAATCCAGGTAGATAGTTTTGAGTTTCCTTTAAATTTATTAATTGAATTAAAAACTTCAACAAAAACCTCTTGAGCTATATCTTCGGCATCTTCCTTATTAGGCACAAACGAAATACAAGTAGCAAATACCTTTTGCTGATACGAGTCAATCAACTCCTCATAAGCAAATGGCTTGCCATCTTTAAGATCTTGTATAAATTTGTCTTCTTCCAAAAGCTAGTTTATTGCCGCAAAATAGATAATTTTATTATTTAAATAACATTACCTTTGCATACTTATTTTATTTACAATGCGATTACACAGAAATTTATGCTTTGCGGTTATTGATGGTTTAACCCTAATTTTTAATGAAGACAACTACGCCGATAAAGTAATACAACAACTTTTAAAGCGCGATAAACGTTGGGGAAGCCGAGACCGAGCTTTTGTTGCTGAAACCACTTATGATATTGTACGTTGGAAACGACTTTATGCTGAAATTGCTGAAGTTAAAGAACCTTTTGATCGCGACAACCTGTGGCGCATGTTTGCAGTTTGGGCAACATTAAAAGGTATTAAATTACCAGACTGGAAATACTTTGAAGGCACGCCAACCAGAAAAATTAAAGGCCGTTTTGATGAACTTTCAAAAATTAGAAAATTTAGAGAATCTATTCCAGATTGGATAGATGCTATAGGCTTAGAAGAATTAGGTGAAGCCACTTGGACAAAAGAAATTGCCATGCAAAATGAGCAAGCCGAAGTAATTTTACGTGTAAACACCTTAAAAACTACTAAAGAAAAACTTCAAAACATACTTTTTGATTTAAATATTGAAACCGAATTTATTAAAGGTTATCCATCTGCATTAAAACTAACAGAACGTGCTAATGTTTTTGTTACCGATGCCTTTAAGCAAGGTTTATTTGAGGTTCAAGATGCATCTTCGCAATTGGTTGCCGATTTTCTAGATGTAAAACCAGGCATGAAAGTAGTAGATACCTGTGCTGGCGCCGGTGGCAAAACCCTACACATTGCTGCTTTAATGCAAAACAAAGGGCAAGTTATTGCCATGGATATTTACGAAAGTAAATTAAAGAAATTAAAAATTAGAGCTAAGCGTAACGGTGTTCATAATTTCGATTTAAGAGTTATTGACTCTACTAAACCCATTAAAAAACTACACGGTAAAGCAGACCGCGTGTTAATTGATGCACCTTGTTCTGGCTTAGGCGTTTTACGACGTAACCCTGATGCGAAATGGAAATTACAACCCGAGTTTATAGATAAAATTAGAGTAACACAACAAGAAGTTTTACAACAATATTCTAAAATGGTGAAACCTGGCGGAAAATTAGTGTATGCTACATGTTCTGTTTTACCTTCTGAAAACCAGAATCAAGTTGACAAATTCTTAACATCAGAATCTGGAAAAGAGTTTACTTTTGTAAAAGACAAAAAAGTTTTAGCTCATGAGTCTGGTTTCGACGGATTTTACATGGCTCTGCTAGAAAAATCAACCAAATAGATTAAATTAACTCTCTATCTATGAAACATTTTTACTTTTTCTTTCTTTTAATTTCAAGTTTAAGCTTTGCTCAACTTACACCTCCTACAGCATTACAAAATTATTATTCTGGTGTAGATTTTAATAAAACAGGTACAGATTTGTTTGATGATTTAGCGATACCTACAGCTTCAAAACACAGTAATTATTTAAGTTATACGCCTGGTATTTGGAATGCGAGTAAAGAAACCGATTTAGATCCAACAAACAGTAATAACGTAGTTTTAATTTACGGTTACAGCGATACGGATGGTAATTATATTACAGATAGAACCAGAGATAAAGATGAAACTGGTGGTACAGCGGGTTCAGATTGGAATAGAGAACACACTTTTCCAAACTCCTTGGGTAGTCCAGATTTAGACAGTAACGGAACATCTAATCCGCCATACGCAGATGCTCACAACCTGAGACCATCTGATGTTACTATGAACTCGAACAGAGGAAATAAAAAATTTATAACAGGCTCTGGAAATGCTCAAGATATTTCTGGAAGTTGGTATCCTGGAGATGAATGGAAAGGCGATGTTGCCAGAATTATAATGTATATGTACTTACGTTATGGCGACCAATGTAAACCAAGTTATGTTGCAAATGGCACAGCAAATGCTATTGATGCCGATATGATAAATTTATTGTTAGATTGGAATGCCGAAGATCCGGTTTCAACTATTGAGGATAATCGAAACACATATCACGGCAACACATCTAACACTTACGCCCAAGGAAATAGAAACCCGTTTATAGACAACCCATATTTAGCCACAGTAATTTGGGGCGGAACTCCTGCAGAAAATCGTTGGGGTGAAGCTGCAGATCCAGACACCGAAGCGCCAACAACACCAACTAATTTAACAGCGTCGAACCCAACTTCATCTACAGTTGATTTAGCTTGGACAGCTTCAACCGATAACGAAGCTGTTGTAACTTATAATATTTATATTGATGGTAATTACTACGTTTCAACAAACTCAACCGCAACCACATTTACAGTTACAGGTTTATCGGCTGAAACGACTTATCAATTTGCTGTTTTAGCTGTTGATGCGGCTAGTAACACGTCAACTTTAAGTAATTCGGTAACTGAAACGACACTTGAAGCTCCGGCTTCTGGCGACAACTGTTTAAGTGAAACGTTCGAAAATATACCAACAAACGCATCAAATTATGCAGAAAGAACTTGGACAGGTGACGACGGTGGAACATGGACAGCGACCGATGCTAGAACCGATCAAACTTTAAATTCAAGAACTATTTGTATTAGAAACGGAAATTTAACAGCTCCAACAATTACAGGTGGTATTGGAAGCTTAACAGTAACTACTCAGCTAACATTTAGTGGTTCTGCAGGAACTTTCGATGTGCTTGTTAATGGTAATTCTGTTGGAAGCATTCCTTACAGCGGTGATAACACAACATCGACCACAACTACAATTTCAAACATTAATATTGAAGGTAACGTAACTCTTGTTTTCGATAATCAATCAACGTCTAATCGTGTAAGAATTGACGATTTATCTTGGACTTGTTTTAGCGGTACATTAAGCACTAGCGATACTATTGATTTAAGCAACATAAATATTTACCCCAACCCAGTAATTGGCGATAGCATTTCAATTAATAGTAATGAAAATTTATCTTTTGAAGTTTATAATATGTTAGGCAAATTATTAAGTGAAGGTAAAACAGTAAATAAAACTATTTCTGTACAAACACTTAATTCAGGTATTTATATTTTAAAACTTTCAAATGGAGCGCAAAGTATTACCAAACGACTTATAAAAGAGTAAAGCCAACATAAAAATAAAATTTAAAAGGTCATTAATTATTTTAATGGCTTTTTTTTATTTTTAAAATGAAATGAACACAGCCTTTTTTAATCATATCACTTCGGTTTTAAACCAACCAATAATTAACTATGCGCCGGTTTCTGGTGGCGATATTTCTGAAGCTTTTAAAATTAATACAGCTGCTAAATCGTATTTTTTAAAAACGAATTCTTCCGGTGGCGCCCTAAACATGTTTCAAACCGAAAAACTAGGGCTCGAAATTATTAAAAACACCAATACCATTGCTGTTCCAGAATTAGTTACTTGCGGAAACTTAGGTGAAACTGCGTTTTTATTAATGGAATTTATTGAAACTAAAACACCCAGTGAAACCGATTTTAAAACGCTAGCTGAACATTTGGCTAAACTGCATAAAACCTCAGCAGATAATTTTGGTTTATCAACCAATAACTTTATTGGCAGTTTACCGCAGCAAAATAAATTTCATAAACATTGGACAGATTTTTACATTAACCAACGCTTATTACCTCAACTAAATTTAGCAAAAACCAATAATTTGCTTCAAGATTCCGAAATTCCTACTGAAGTCAGACTGAAAGAAGTTTTAACGCCGCTTTTTAAAAATATAAAACCATCGCTTATTCATGGCGATTTCTGGAGCGGCAATTATATTATTGCAAAAAACGGCACGCCTTATTTAATTGATCCTGCTATTTATTTTGGGCACAACGAGGTTGATATTGCCATGAGCAAATTATTTGGTGGCTTTAGCAATGCGTTTTATGACGTTTACCAAAACATTTTTTCATTTGATGATTTTACGGAAACCAGAATTGAAATTTACCAACTGTATTATTTATTGGTGCATTTAAATTTATTTGGTAAAAGTTATTACACACAGGTTAAACACGTACTTAACAACAATTTTTAAAACATGAGGCAAGCCGCGTTAGGGATTGAAACGGCATCCTTTTTTGAGGTACGAGAAAAAGATATAGTGTAAAGCCCGACGCCGATCCCGACTGTTCGGGGCGGGGAAACGCCCAAAAATTTATTTCTGTTAAAAAACTTGTTGAAAACACCTTGTGTTTCGTAAAAAAACAGCCGTTTTATAGTTTAAAAAAATGTATTTTTGCGTTTTTATAACACAACTATAACGTATACATAATGATTCATTTCTTCGGAAACCAAAACAGTAAAGTATTTGCTGTTCAAGCAACAAAAGAATTTTCTACAGAAACCATTTCTAAATTAACCTGGTTATTTGGTAACGCACCTAAAATTGAGCAAGCATCGTTGGATGCTTTTTTTGTTGGGCCGCGTGCTGCAATGATTACGCCTTGGAGTACAAATGCTGTGGAAATTACCCAAAACATGGGTATTGAAGGTATTATTCGTATTGAAGAATTTACAGCTGTAGCTGAAGATTTTAAAGATTTTGACCCTATGATTTCGGAGAAATTTAACGGGTTAAATCAAGAATCGTACACCATAAATATTGAGCCTGAACCTATTTTAAATATTGATGATATTGCCGCTTACAATGTGCAAGAAGGCTTATCGTTAAGTGATGAAGAAGTTGCTTATTTAGAAGGTGTTGCCGAAAAAATTGGCAGACCACTTACCGACTCTGAAGTGTTTGGGTTTTCGCAAGTAAATAGCGAGCACTGTCGCCACAAAATTTTTAATGGTACGTTTGTTATTGATGGTGAAGAAAAACCAACCTCGTTATTTAAATTAATTAAAAAAACATCGGAAGTCAATCCTAACGATATTGTGTCGGCTTATAAAGATAATGTGGCTTTTATAAAAGGCCCAAAAGTGGAGCAGTTTGCTCCTAAACGTGCCGATATTCCTGATTTTTACGAAACTAAAGAATTTGATTCGGTTATTTCGCTTAAAGCGGAAACACATAACTTTCCAACCACTGTGGAGCCTTTTAATGGGGCTGCAACTGGTGCCGGTGGAGAAATTAGAGACCGACTAGCTGGTGGTAAAGGCTCGTTACCTTTAGCTGGTACGGCGGTTTACATGACCTCTTACTCTAGACTTGAAGAAAACCGCCCTTGGGAACAAAAGTTTGAAGCTAGAAAATGGCTTTACCAAACGCCAATGGATATTTTAATAAAAGCATCTAACGGTGCTTCGGACTTTGGTAATAAATTCGGGCAACCCCTAATTACGGGCTCTGTTTTAACTTTCGAGCATAACGAAAACGCGTCGTCTAGCGATGCGCCTGCTAGACGTTTAGGCTTTGATAAAGTCATTATGCAAGCCGGTGGTATTGGCTATGGCAAAGCCGAACAAGCCTTAAAAAACACACCGCAAACAGGCGATAAAATAGTTATTCTTGGGGGTGAAAATTACCGAATTGGAATGGGTGGCGCCGCTGTTTCTAGTGCCGATACTGGCGAATTTTCGTCTGGAATCGAGTTAAACGCGGTACAACGCTCGAACCCTGAAATGCAAAAACGTGCGGCTAACGCTGTTCGCGGTATGGTTGAAGGCGACGAGAATTTTATTGTTTCTATTCACGATCATGGGGCTGG
The DNA here is from genome assembly GCF_020523965.1 of Neotamlana sargassicola. Taxonomy (GTDB): domain Bacteria; phylum Bacteroidota; class Bacteroidia; order Flavobacteriales; family Flavobacteriaceae; genus Neotamlana; species Neotamlana sargassicola. The sequence goes on from NZ_JAJAPX010000004.1 coordinate 200,036, forward strand.
AGGGCATTTAAATTGTTTATCGGAGCTTGTTGAAGATACCGGTGGAAAAATAGATTTAGATGCGCTTCCTGTTGGAGACCCAACACTTTCTGATAAAGAAATTATTGGTAACGAATCGCAAGAGCGTATGGGGCTTGTTATTGCTGAAAAACACATTGAAACCTTACAAAAAATTGCAGAACGCGAACGTTCGCCAATTTATACTGTAGGTGATGTTACTGGAGACGATCGTTTTACATTCCAATCTAAAACCAAAGGCAACAAACCTATGGATTTAGCGATGAGCGATATGTTTGGAAGTTCTCCTAAAACGGTAATGACAGATAAAACGGTTACCAGAAAATATAAAAACCCAAGATATAAAACCAAAAACCTACAAATTTACCTAGAGCAAGTTTTACAACTTGAAGCTGTTGCTTGTAAAGATTGGTTAACAAATAAAGTAGACCGTTGTGTTGGTGGTAAAGTTGCCAAACAACAATGTGTTGGTCCGTTACAAATCCCGTTAAATAACGTTGGAGTTATGGCTCTAGATTTTAAAGGAAAAGAAGGTGTTGCAACCTCTATTGGGCACTCTCCTATTTCCGGCTTAATTAACCCAGTAGCTGGAAGTAGAAATTCCATTACAGAAGCATTAACCAACCTGGTTTGGGCACCTTTAAAAGACGGCTTACAGTCGGCATCATTATCTGCCAACTGGATGTGGCCTTGTAAAAATGAAGGTGAAGATGCCCGTTTATATGAAGCAGTTAAAGCGATTTCCGATTTTTCGATTGAATTAGGAATTAACGTTCCTACTGGAAAAGATTCGCTTTCTATGAAGCAAAAATATCCTGATGGCGATGTTATTTCTCCTGGAACGGTTATTATTTCGGCGGGTGCAAATTGTAACGATATTACTAAAGTTGTAGAACCCGTTTTTAAACAAAACGCTGGAAATGTTTACTATATAAATGTATCGCAAGACGATTTTAAATTAGGCGGAAGCTCGTTTAACCAAGTTTTAAACACTATTGGTAGCGATGCTCCAACGGTAAAAAATGCGAGCTACGTTAAAACTGTTTTTAACACCATTCAATCTTTAATTATAAGCGATAAAATTTCGGCAGGTCACGATGTGGCTTCTGGCGGATTAATTACAACTTTATTAGAGCTTTGTTTTGCTGATGTTAATTTAGGTGCCGATTTAGATATTTCGAAATTGAATGAAGAAGATTCTATAAAAGTATTATTCGCTGAAAATGCTGGACTTGTTTTTCAAGCAGAGGCATCGGTTGAAGCTATTTTAGCTGAAAATAATATTGCGTTTTTCAATATTGGTTCGGTAAATACTTCTGGCAACTTAACTGTTAAAAACAACGACGATAGCTTTAGCTTTAATATTAGCGAAAATAGAGATGTTTGGTATAAAACATCTTATTTGTTAGATGAAAAACAAACGGCTAATGGTTTAGCTAAAGAACGCTTTGATAATTACAAAAACCAACCATTACAATTTGAGTTTCCTAAACACTTCACAGGAAAACTAAATGACGTCACTTCGAGTGATTCGCCTAAAGCGAATCGTATCGAGAAGCCTAAAGCAGCAATCCTTCGCGAAAAAGGAAGCAACTCGGAACGCGAAATGGCAAACGCCATGTATTTAGCTGGTTTTGATGTAAAAGATGTACATATGACCGATTTAATTTCGGGTCGTGAAACCTTAGAAGATATTCAATTTTTAGGAGCCGTTGGAGGTTTCTCAAATTCTGACGTTTTAGGTTCTGCTAAAGGTTGGGCAGGTGCTATTAAATACAACGAAAAAGCCAATAAAGCTATTAAAAACTTCTTTGAAAGAGAAGATACCTTATCTGTTGGAATTTGCAACGGTTGCCAATTATGGATGGAATTAGATTTAATAAACCCTGAGCATGAAGAACACGGAAAAATGTTGCATAACGATTCGCATAAGCACGAAAGTTCGTTTACTTCGGTAAAAATTCAAGAAAACAATTCTATTATGCTCTCTACATTAGCAGGAAGTACTTTAGGCGTTTGGATTTCTCATGGCGAAGGAAAATTTAATTTACCTTACAGTGAAGACAAATATAATATTGTAGCAAAATATGGTTACGAAGGTTATCCGCATAACCCAAATGGTTCAGACTATAATACCGCTATGCTTAGCGATAAAACTGGCCGCCACTTAGTAACTATGCCACATATTGAGCGCTCTACCTTTCAATGGAACTGGGCAAATTACCCGGATGGTAGAAAAGATGAAGTTTCACCTTGGTTGGAAGCTTTTGTTAATGCTCGTAAATGGATTGAGAACAAGTAATTATTATCTGTATTTCACTAATCAAATTTTATTTTGATTAGTGAAATATTGTTTAACAACATATTTTCTTCACTTTTTTCGATATTACACTTACTTAATCTCAAAATCAATTGAGAAAAAAACTAAAAAAAACACATCTTTCAATTTTTAGACAAATTATTTAATAACCAAAAATAAATTTAAAAATCCCTTTATTTTTTTAATTAAAAATTAAACAAACGTATTTCATCCGATATTTTAATCGATAAAAAGCATATTTTTACGATAAAGTAGTGTATTTGAAAATATTTACTGTATATTTACGCACGAAAGCGACTAAATACAGAATGAATTACTCAACTAAAATACTACCACTTTTAGCATATCTTTTTGGGGTATGTACTTTTGGGTCATTAGAGCTTTCTAGTCAAAATAATAATGCAAGCGAAAGCTTATCTGAAGTTTTACCCAATATATCTCAAGACTCTACAATAGCAGAAATTTCCAACCATGTTGAAACTATGGTTAATTGGATGACAACAGAATACTATAAATCCAATTACGTAGAAACCTTAATTTATGCAGAAAAAGGTCTTTATCTTGCAAAAAAGAGTCAAAACAGTAAATATATTTCCGAAGTAAGTACAATAGTTGGCAACACCATGTTACGTATTAATGATACGGCCGGAGCCAAAAAAATATTTTTAAAAGCTTTAGAAGAAGCCAAAATTGCCAACGACAGTTCGGCTATTTTAAAATCAATTGGAAATTTAGCGAATATTTACTATTACAGTCCTAAATACAAATATAAAACTGTAGAAAAATATAGAGAAAGTATTAAAATCGCCAAAAAGTTAAAAGACACATCGCGATTATTTATCATTCATCACAACCTAGCACGAATATTTAACGAGTTAAAAATGCCCGATAGCTCTAAGCATCAAATTGCAAAAACTCAAAAATATCTAGACTTAATAGGAAACCCACCACATTACAAAGCCAGCCATTTACATAATTATGGCCGCATGTACTTACTAAAAAATGAACCAGACAAGGCCATTGAAAAATTCGAGCAAACCATAGCTATATGCGAAAACACGGAATATGTTGAAGCTTTAATTGAAGGTTATGAAGGCTATAAGGAAGCCCTTGAAATGAAAAAAGACTACAAAGGACTTTACGATATTAACAAAAAACTACAAACTTATAACGAAAAAAAAGACAACGATATAGCTAAAAACATAACCGATGCCGTATCTGCAAAAATTAATGTTGAACGTTATAAAGATCAAATTAAAGCCAAAGAACTCGAAGAAAAACTTTTATTACAAAAAGCCGAACGTAAAAACATTCTTTTAATTTTAATCGCTGGCATTGGTTTATTTCTAATACTAGTTCTTGTTAACACTTATTTTGAGCATAAAAAAAAGAAAGCTCTCGTTAAAGACCTAAAAGAAAAGAACAAACAGTTCCTAATGGCAAAAGAAGAAAGCGAAAGACTTGCCAAATCTAAAGAGAAATTTTTTGCAACAGTAAGCCACGAACTCCGCACCCCTCTTTATGGTGTAATTGGTCTTAGTAGTATTTTAATGGAGAATGAAGAACTTAAAAAGCATGAAAAAGATTTAAAATCTCTTAAATTTTCAGCTAATTATTTATTGGCATTAATAAATGATTTGCTGCAAATGAATAAAATAGATAATAAAAGTTTTACCAAAGAAGAAGCTGTTTTTAATTTAAAAGAATTAATAAATACAATTATTTTTTCATTTGAATACATTAAGCTACAACACGGAAACGATATTCGTATTTCAATTAGTGAAAATTCACCAGAGTTTTTAAAGGGTAACTCCGTAATGTTATCACAAATATTAATGAATCTTATAGGTAATGCTTGCAAATTTACGGAAGATGGGCTCATAGAAATAATTATAGATACCATGAGTAACAATAACGAAACAGCACAATTAAATTTTACAATAAGAGATAATGGCCCGGGTATTGAAGAAAACAAGCTTAAAGGTATATTTGATGAATTTACACAAATAAACTCGCATAATAATAAATATCAAGGCACCGGACTTGGTCTTCCTATTGTAAAAAAACTATTAAACCAATCTGGAAGTTCCATTAGTGTAGAAAGCGAAGTAGGAAAAGGCAGTACATTTAAATTTAGCTTACCGTTCAAAGTTATTGAACAACACGAAAAAATTAAAAAAACAGACACAACACTGTTAGCTCAAAAACGAATACTTATTGTTGAAGATAATCGTATTAATCAAATTGTAACTAAAAAAATTCTAAATACCGAACATGTAAATAGCGACCTCGCGAAAAATGGAGAAGAAGCAGTAAATATGGTAAAAAACTCTAATTACGACCTAATTTTAATGGATATAAATATGCCTATAAAAGATGGAATTGAAGCCACTAAAGAAATTAGAGTATTTAACAAAACAACACCTATTATCGCCCTAACAGCAGTTGAAATTGAATCGCAAAAGCATCAAATTTTTGAAAGTGGCATGAATGATATTGTATTAAAACCCTACGATATTGATATATTTAAACAAACTATCATAGAAAATATACTTACCGACAAACGAAAGGTTCTAAAAAAACTCGGATAAATGCTCTAATATTATTCAAAATCGACATGTTTTATTTTAAAATTTGAGATTTTAGTTAAAGTAAATTCGATTAAAATTATCCTAATTTTTAAAACTATTTTATTTAAATTAACCTTTCCGAAATTTTTTTTTAAGAAATAGAATTTAACGATTATCTAAATTAAAAGCATCAAATTCAAACAAATAAATAATTAAACATTGCTTTTTTTAATAGATTAATATTAATTTTAAACAAGTTGTTTTTAATTTAGAATTTGAAAACCGTTTTTAATTCCCTAATTTGCAAAACTGATTAAGAAAAACCCATGACTAAACCTAAAAGACTTTTCGATTTTCCATACCACCAATTGGAAAACAACCCAACTGATTCTGCCCTAGTTACAAAATACAATGGCGAATGGATAAAAACCTCTACACAAGAATACATTAACAAAGCTAATGCGATAAGCAGAGCATTATTACGCCTTGGAGTTCAAAAAAACGATAAAATTGCTGTAATCTCAACAAGCAATAGAACAGAATGGAATATCGTAGATATTGGTGTACTACAATTAGGCGCACAAAATATTCCTATTTATCCAACTATAAGTGCCGAAGATTACGAATATGTTTTAAACCACAGCGAGTCTATTTATTGTTTTGTTTCTGATGAGGAAGTACTTGAAAAAGTAAATAAAGTAAAAGGAAACACAAAACTAAAAGACATTTATTCTTTCGACCACATTGAAGGTTGCAAGCATTATTCCGAATTATTTAAATTAGGTGAAGACGAAAGTAATCAACCTGAAGTTGAAGCTAGAAAAAACGACGTACAGCCGGAAGATTTAGCTACTATAATTTACACATCAGGAACCACAGGAAAACCTAAAGGCGTTATGCTTTCTCATTGGAACATCACCAGCAACGCCATAGACAGTTACCCGAGAATCCCACTTAAACCAAACCAAAATAAAGTTTTAAGCTTTTTACCACTTTGCCATATTTTCGAACGATTATTAATCTACTTATATCAATACGCAGGTTTATCTATATATTATGCTGAAGCGATAGACAAAATAGGCGATAATGCTAAAGAAATTAGCCCTAATTTAATGAGCGTAGTACCTCGTTTACTTGAAAAGGTATACGATAAAATTATAGCAAAAGCCGAAGAACTTACTGGCATAAAAAAAGCGTTATTCTTTTGGGCCTTAAAATTAGGAGAACAATGGGAACCTTACCAAAAAAACGGGGCTTGGTACGAGTTTAAACTAAAAATAGCCAATAAGCTAATATTTAGTAAATGGCGAGAAGCCTTGGGTGGTGAATTACACACTATGGTATCTGGAAGCGCCGCCCTACAACCGCGCTTGTCAAGAATTTTTTGCGCCGCAGGTATGCAAGTTATGGAAGGCTACGGCTTAACCGAAACCTCCCCCGTAATAGGCGTAGGCATGTATAAAGATGCAAGCTTTAAAATAGGAACAGTTGGAAAGCCAATTCGCAATGTAGAAGTAAAAATTGCAGAAGATGGTGAAATTTTAATAAAAGGCCCAAACGTAATGATGGGCTATTATAAAGACGATGAAAAAACCGCTAGCGTAATGACTGGCGATTATTTTCATACCGGAGATAAAGGAGAATTAGACCAAGAAGGTTTTTTAAAAATCACAGGTAGAAAAAAAGAAATGTTCAAAACCTCTGGCGGAAAATACATTATACCTACGCTTTTAGAAAACGAATTAAAACAATCGAGATTTATCGAACAAATTATGGTTATTGGTGAAGGCGAAAAAATGCCCGCAGCACTAATTCAACCAAATTTTGAGTTTATAAGAGAATGGATTCAACATAAACAGCAAAATATTGGAGTTTCCGAAACTGAAATAGCCGAATCAGAAATTATTCATAATAGAATTCAAGAAGAAGTAGATTCTTGCAATACTAAATTTGGACGTTGGGAGCAAATTAAAAAATTCGAATTAACTCCAGATATTTGGTCTATAGATGGAGGCCATTTAACTCCTACCATGAAAATGAAACGTGATGTAATAAAAGAAAAGTATCACCACTTAATTGAAAAAATATACCGAAAATAACGAATTTCACAAATCACCTCACTACAACTTATTAAATTCGTTATTTTTTAGTACTTTTATTATCAATTAACTAACTAGTTTCTAATTATTATGCCATTTCGTATATGTTGAATAATTGTGTTTTACGTAAATAGTTCTATTAACGTTTTATTTTAAACTTTCATAAATTCCTAAAGCACTAAAGGAAAAGTATGCTTTATGTAAGTAAATCTTACAATACTTTTTTAAGAAATATAATTTAACATAAATTTACTATGCATGCATAATATTTTTTATATATTTGATAATATTAAAAATTATGAAAGACAAAACCATCGATTATATGCTTCGAACAACTTGGCTTGCTGTTCAAAAAATGTATAATGAAGAGGCCGCTAAATTTGAAAGCACAATGGCTACAGGATTTACTCTATTAAGTATAGATCCAGAAAAAGGCACGCCATCTACAGCTCTTGGGCCAAAAATGGGGATGGAAGCTACCAGCCTTTCGCGAATTTTAAAGAAAATGGAAGAAAAAGGACTTATTGAAAGAAACCCAAACCCCGAAGATGGTCGTGGGGTTATTATTTCATTAACCGATTTTGGTGTAGAAAAACGAAACTATTCTAAAGAAAAGGTACTCACATTTAACGAAGCCATTAGAAAAACAGTTCCTGAAGAAAAACTAAATCATTTTTTTGAAGTCTCGGAAACTATAAACGAACTCGTCTCAAACAAAAAAATTTACAATTAATTATTTAAGGATATTAAACTAAACATGAATAAACGAATTATTAACAAAGTAGCAGTTATTGGTTCTGGAATTATGGGTAGTGGTATTGCTTGCCATTTTGCCAATATTGGCGTAGAAGTATTACTACTAGATATTGTTCCAAGAGAACTTACCGATGCCGAAAAAGCAAAAGGATTAACACTAGAAAACAAAGCCGTTAGAAACCGCTTGGTCAACAACGCTTTGCAAACCGCTTTAAAATCGAAACCATCACCAATTTACCACCAAAAATTTGCAAGCAGAATTACCACTGGTAATTTAGAAGACGATATTGCAAAAGTGGCCGATGTAGATTGGATTATTGAAGTTGTTGTAGAACGATTAGACATCAAGAAAAAAGTTTTTGAAAACTTAGACAAACACCGTACACCTGGAACTTTAATTACCTCAAATACTTCTGGTATTCCAATTAAGTTTATGAGTGAAGGTAGAAGCGATGATTTTCAAGCACATTTCTGCGGAACACACTTTTTTAACCCTGCCAGATATCTTAAATTATTCGAAATTATACCAGGTCCAAAAACTTCAAAAGATGTATTGGACTTTTTAAATGGCTACGGAGAACAATTCCTTGGAAAAACTTCTGTAGTAGCTAAAGATACGCCTGCATTTATAGGGAATCGCATTGGTATTTTTGGTATTCAATCACTATTTCATTTAGTAAAAGAACTCGATTTAACTATTGAAGAAGTAGATAAATTAACTGGCCCTGTTATTGGTCGTCCAAAATCTGCAACATTTAGAACTGTAGATGTGGTTGGGCTAGATACGCTTGTACATGTTGCCAATGGCATTTATGAAAACTGTCCTAACGACGAAGCCCACGAGCTTTTTAAGTTACCCGATTTTATTAATACCATGATGGAAAATAAATGGTTAGGTAGCAAAACCGGACAAGGATTCTACAAAAAAGTTAAAGGAGATGGTGGTAAAAGCGAAATTTTATCATTAGACCTAAACACTTTAGAATATAGAAAAAAGAAATCTGCCAAATTTTCAACTTTAGAATTAACGAAATCGATTGAGAATGTTGCCGACAGGTTTAAAATTTTAGTTGGAGGAAAAGATAAAGCAGGCGATTTTTATCGTAAAAACTTCGCGGCAATGTTTGCCTATGTTTCTAATCGTATTCCTGAAATAACCGATGAACTTTATAAAATTGATAATGCCATGAAAGCTGGTTTTGGTTGGCAACATGGTCCGTTTCAAATCTGGGATGCCATTGGCGTAGAAAAAGGAATTGAAATTATGAAGGCTGAAGGTTACGAACCTGCTTCCTGGGTAAATGATATGATTGCTTCTGGTAGTTCATCATTTTATTCTGTAAAAGATGGCGCAACCTATTTTTATGATGTTCCTGCAAAGACTCAGACAAAAATTCCAGGTCAAGATGCCTTTATTATTTTAGATAACATTAGAAAATCTAAAGAAGTATTTAAAAATTCAGGTGTTGTAATTGAAGATTTAGGCGATGGTATTTTAAACTGTGAGTTCCAAAGTAAAATGAACACCATTGGTGGCGATGTTTTAAACGGATTAAACAAGGCTATAGATTTAGCAGAAAAAAACTATCAAGGTTTAGTTATTGGTAACCAAGCGGCTAATTTTTCGGTAGGTGCTAATATTGGCATGATATTCATGATGGCTGTAGAGCAAGAATACGACGAACTTAACATGGCTATAAAATATTTCCAAGACACCATGATGCGTATGCGCTACTCCTCTATTCCAACCGTTGCTGCCCCTCATGGCATGACACTTGGTGGTGGTTGCGAATTATCACTGCATGCAGATAAGGTTGTTGCCGCAGCAGAAACTTACATTGGTCTTGTAGAGTTTGGTGTTGGTGTTATTCCTGGTGGTGGTGGCTCTAAAGAAATGGCTTTAAGAGCTTCAGATTTATTCCAAAAAGGCGATGTAAAATTAAACGTGCTTCAAGAATATTTCTTAACTATTGGTATGGCAAAAGTATCAACATCTGCTTACGAAGCCTTCGATTTAGGCATTCTTCAAAAAGGAAAAGATGTTGTAGTTGTTAATAAAGACAGGCAAATAGCGACAGCAAAAGCCTACGCAAAATTAATGGCAGAACAAGGCTACACTCAACCCATTAAACGAAAAGATGTTAAAGTTTTAGGAAAACAAGCTTTAGGTATGTTTTTAGTAGGAACAGACTCTATGGAAGCGAGCAATTACATTAGCGAGCATGATCAAAAAATTGCAAATAAGCTCGCCTACGTAATGGCTGGTGGCGATTTAAGTGAACCAACACAAGTTAGCGAACAGTATTTATTAGATCTGGAACGCGAAGCATTTTTAAGTCTTTGTACAGAGCGTAAAACGCTTGAACGTATTCAACACATGCTTAAAACTGGAAAACCACTTCGCAACTAATTGTGAATGTAGTTAGTATCGAGAATTAAGTACTAAGAACCAAAAGCTATGCACAGATTTGAAGAATTAAAAATATGGCAAAAAGCAATGAATATTACTGAAAATTGCTACAAAGTCACAGAAAATTTTCCCTCAGAAGAAAAATATGGATTAGTTTCTCAATTAAGAAGAAGTGCTATTTCCGTACCTTCAAATATTGCTGAAGGTGCAGGCAGAAATACAAACGGAGAATTCAAACAGTTTTTAGGTATAGCTAATGGTTCATCATTCGAATTACTAACTCAATTATATTTATCAAAAAGATTAAACCTTATTAAAGAAGAAAGTGTAAGACCAATTATTGATGAAGTAATAGAAGTCACAAAAATGAACTACTCGCTTCAAAAATCACTACAAAAATCTTAATACTTGATACTAAAATCTTAATACTAAATTATGAAAACAGCATATATAGTAAAAGCATACAGAACAGCCGTTGGTAAAGCACCAAAGGGATTGTTCCGCTTTAAAAGAACCGATGAATTGGCGGCCGAAACCATAAAATACATGATGAAGGAGTTGCCAAACTTAGACCCAAAACGCATAGACGATGTTATAGTAGGAAATGCCATGCCAGAAGGTGCTCAAGGTCTTAACATGGCGCGCTTAATTTCCTTAATGGGATTAGATGTGGTTGATGTTCCTGGTGTTACTGTAAACCGTTTTTGTTCTTCAGGAATTGAAACTATTGGTATGGCTACCGCAAAAATTCAAGCTGGAATGGCCGATTGTATTATCGCAGGTGGTGCAGAAAGCATGAGTTCTGTGCCTATGACGGGGTTTAAACCAGAATTAAATTACGACACGGTAAAAGCAGGTCACGAAGATTATTACTGGGGTATGGGAAACACTGCCGAAGCAGTAGCAAATCAGTTTAAAGTATCTCGTGAAGATCAAGATGAATTTGCTTATAACTCGCATATGAAAGCTTTAAAGGCTCAAGCTGAAGATCGTTTTCAAGACCAAATTGTTCCTATTGATGTAGAACAAATTTACGTAGACGAAAACGGAAAAAAAGCAAGTAAAACATATACCGTTAATAAAGACGAAGGACCAAGAAAAGGTACAAACCTTGAGGCTTTAGCAAAACTTCGTCCTGTTTTCGCTCAAGGCGGAAGTGTAACAGCAGGAAACTCATCGCAAATGAGTGACGGTGCTGCCTTCGCCATGGTAATGAGCGAAGACATGGTTAACGAATTAGGCCTAAAACCAATTGCACGTTTAGTTAGTTACGCCGCTGCGGGTGTTGAACCTCGCATCATGGGAATCGGCCCTGTAAAAGCCATCCCAAAAGCATTAGCTCAAGCCAATTTAAAACAAAACGATTTAGAATTAATCGAGTTAAATGAAGCATTTGCTTCGCAATCAATAGCCGTAATACGTGAGCTTGGTTTAAATCCGGACCTTGTGAATGTAAACGGAGGCGCCATTGCTCTTGGTCATCCACTAGGATGCACAGGAACTAAACTTTCTGTTCAATTATTTGATGAAATGAGAAAGCGTAACATGAGTGGTAAATATGGTGCCGTAACCATGTGTGTTGGTACCGGGCAAGGTGCTTGCGGAATTTTTGAATTTTTATCTTAAAAAACAAGATAAAAAGAATCTAGAATCAAGACCTGATGCACAACTTTAAAAATTTGGATTCAAAGCATGGAATTAGTATCAGATTTTGATTATACCATATATTTCAGAAGGTAAATTTTTAGAACTAGAACATAAAATAAAACAAATACAAAAAATGATTATAGGGTTTCAATCTAAACTAGATTTATAAATCTTGCTTCTTGAATCTTATATCTCTAAATCCAATTAAACATGGCAGAAATAGAAAAAGACATACTACGTGGCGGTCAATTCTTAGTTAAAGAATCAGATTGTCAAGACATTTTTACACCAGAAGATTTTAACGAGGAACAGCTCATGATGAAAGAAGCTGTTACCGAATTTGTAGACAGAGAACTTTGGGCTAAAAAACCACAATTCGAGAAAAAAGATTACGCTTTAACGGAAGAAGTGATGCGAAAAGCTGGTGAGCTTGGTTTTTTAGGCATTTCTGTTCCAGAGGAATATGGAGGCATGGGCATGGGCTTTGTTTCAACCATGTTAGTCTGTGACTATATTTCAGGAGCAACAGGGTCTTTTAGTACTGCTTTTGGTGCACATACAGGTATTGGTACCATGCCAATTACACTTTATGGTAACGAAGAGCAAAAACAAAAATACGTACCGAAATTAGCTTCGGGAGAATGGTTTGGTTCTTATTGTTTAACTGAGCCAAGTGCAGGTAGTGATGCAAACTCTGGCAAAACAAAAGCTGTTTTATCAGAAGATGGAAAAACCTATAAAATTACAGGACAGAAAATGTGGATATCTAACGCTGGTTTCTGTAGTTTAATGATTGTTTTTGCGCGTATTGAAGACGATAAAAATATTACTGGATTTATTGTAGAATACGACCCAAATAATCCTAACGGTATTACTTTAGGAGAAGAAGAGCACAAATTGGGTATTCGAGCTTCTTCTACGCGTCAAGTATTTTTTAATGAAACCGTAGTACCAGTTGAAAATATGCTTTCTACTCGTGGTAACGGTTTCAAAATTGCAATGAATGCACTAAACGTTGGTAGAATTAAATTAGCAGCAGCTTGTTTAGATGCGCAACGCCGTACGATAACAGAATCTGTTAAATATGCTAACGAGCGTATTCAATTTAAAACACCTATTTCTAGCTTTGGCGCTATTCGTCAAAAAATAGCTGAAATGGCTACAAATTGTTGGGTAGGTGAATCTGCAAGTTACCGTGCTGCAAAAAATATTGAAGATCGCATTGAAATTAGAAAAAACAATGGTAAAGACACACACCAAGAAGCAGAACTAAAAGGTGTTGAAGAGTATGCTATTGAATGTTCTATTTTAAAAGTAGCGGTTTCCGAACATACACAACACTGTACAGACGAAGGCATTCAAATATTTGGAGGTATGGGATTCTCTGAAGAAACACCAATTGAATCGGCTTGGAGAGATGCTCGTATTGCAAGAATTTACGAAGGCACCAACGAAATTAACCGTATGCTAAGTATTGGTATGCTAATTAAAAAAGCAATGCGTGGCCATGTTGATTTATTAGCGCCTGCCATGGCTGTTAAAGATGAATTAATGGGAATTCCATCTTTTGAAACTCCAGATTTTTCAGAATTATTTTCTGAAGAAAAAAGTATTATAAAAAACCTAAAAAAGTTATTTTTGATGGTAGCTGGAGCTGCTTTAGAGAAGTACGGTGAAAAAATGGAACACCAACAACAACTTATGCTAGCAGCATCCGATATTTTAATTCAAATTTATTTAGCAGAATCTGCTATTTTACGAGCAGAAAAATTAGCTAAAAAAGAAGGTGAAGATAAAGTAAAAGAGCAAATAGCTATGGCAAAATTAAACCTATTTCATGCTATTGATGTTATTGAAACCGCAGGAAAACATTCTATTATATCGTTTTCTTCGGGCGACGAACAACGCATGATGCTTATGGGATTAAAACGTTATATTAAATACGTTAACATGCCAAACATTATAGAATTAAGAAATATTATTGCTAACAAAGTAATAACTGAAAATAAATACTGCTTTTAATTATTTATTAGCGGTTTTTGAGTGACTAATTCAAATTTCAAGAACGTCTCGAAATTAATTTCGAGGCGTTTTTATTTTTTATTACTTTTAATTAAAAATCAATCCATGAAATTTTTATTGCTTCTTTTGCTCTTCTCTACTTCTATTTGTTTTTCTCAAACTGAAAAAACTCTTGCTCCAAAACTTAAAAATATAGAATGGATATCTGGAAACTGGAAAGGTGAAGCCTTTGGTGGGAAAACCGAAGAAAATTGGAGCAAACCATCAGGTGGCTCCATGATGGCAACTTTTAAACTTATTGATAAAAACGAAGTTGTTTTCTATGAAATTGAAATCATCAGAGAAATTGAAAACTCTTTACTTCTTCAGCTAAAACATTTTGGAAAAGATTTGAAAGGTTGGGAAACCAAAGATGAAACTGTAGATTTTCCTTTAATAAAACTCACATCAACTAAAGCTATTTTTAAAGGCATGACTTTCGAAAAAGTAAACAATAACGAAATGAATGTTTATGTCGATATTAAAGATGAGAATGGTAATATAGAAAACGTAAAATTCAATTATAAAAAATAATAATGAAATACCTTAAGCAAGTAATCTTACTAGTTTTCACTACTACCCTAACCGCACAAACCAGTCCTGAAATTTACGATATTATTAAAAACGTTTCAGCAAATCGCATTGAAAACGATATACAAACCTTAGTTAATTTTGGCACACGTAATACATTTAGCGATACCATTTCAAACACGCGAGGCATTGGTGCTGCAAGACGTTGGATAAAACAGGAATTCGAAACCATATCTCAATCGTGTAATAATTGTATCGATGTTTTTTATCAAAAAGATTTTGTAACCAAAGCAGGTAATCGTCGTGTACCACATGATGCTTGGGTTGTAAATGTAGTGGCGATTCAAAAAGGCACGAAATATCCAAACCGTTATATTATAATGAGTGGTGATATCGATTCTCGGGCTAGCAATACTATGGATTTTACAACCGATGCACCCGGAGCTAACGATAATGCTTCTGGAATGGCAGGAACTATTGAAGCTGCAAGAGTTTTAAGCAAATATAAGTTTGAAAGCAGCATCGTTTATGTTGGTTTATCTGGAGAAGAACAAGGCCTTTTTGGAGGAGCAGGTTTAGCCAAATATGCTAAAGAAAACAATTGGGACATCATTGGTGTTTTTAATAACGACATGATTGGAAACATAAAAGGTGTAGACGGCGTTATTGATAATAAAACATTTAGAATTTTCTCTGAACCTGTTCCCGCCAATGAAACCGAAAAACAACGCCAATTAAGACGCTTTTACGGCGGTGAAGTTGATGGTATTTCGCGCCAATTAGCACGCTATGTTCATAAAAATGTAAAAACGTATATGCCAGACATGAACCCAATGATGGTTTACAGGTTAGATCGCTTTGGACGTGGTGGGCATCATCGTCCTTTTAACGATTTAGGTTTTGCTGGTATTCGTATTATGGAAGCTCACGAAAACTATACCCAACAACATCAAGATGTTCGTGAAGAAAACGGTATAAAATACGGCGATGTTATCGAGCATGTAAATTTTAATTATGCTAAAAAACTAACAGCAGTTAATGCCATAAATTTGGCAAGTTTAGCTTGGGCACCACCTCAACCAACAAATGTTGCTATTGGCGGTATTGTAGAGGCTTCTGCAAAATTAAAATGGGATAAAATTGATGGCGCCAAAGGTTATAAAATTTACTGGAGAGATACTACATCTCCAACCTGGGATAATAGTCGTTACGTTGAAAATATTACCGAGTTTACTCTTGATGGTATTGTTATAGATAATTACTTTTTTGGCGTATCATCGGTTGGAGAAAATGGGTTTGAGAGCGTTGTTGTTTTTCCAAATAAAACTTTTAAAAATTAAATTTATGATGTCTTTAAGAGCTATAATTCCAAATTTTAGTTAAAATTACAATCAGAAATACATCAACTTTATGAAAAAGCTTTTACATTTCATTTTATTAATATCTATAAATATTTCATTGGGGCAAGGGTTAATGTCCGATAAAACAGTATTTACACATCAAGACACACTACGTGGTACAATTACCCCAGAACGCGAATGGTGGGATTTAACCTATTACAACCTCGAGGTTAAAGTAAATCCAGATAAAAAATTTATATCTGGTAAAAATACCATTCAATATAAAGTTTTAAAGCCTAATTCTGTGCTTCAAATAGATTTGCAAGCCCCTTTAAAAATGCTTTATGCCATACAAAATTCCGACACCTTACATATAAAACATGATGGTAATGCACATTTTATCACTTTAAAAGCGTCACAAGATATTGGAAGCATGCAAACTGTTGATGTTTATTACGAAGGCAATCCTCGTGAAGCTAAAAGAGCCCCATGGGATGGAGGTTTTTCTTGGAAAAAGGATAAAAATGGCAATCATTTTATAGCGACCTCTTGTCAAGGTTTAGGAGCTAGTGTTTGGTGGCCATGTAAAGACCATATGTACGACGAAGTTGATAGTATGCAAATTAGTGTAAATGTACCTTCAAAATTAATGGATGTTTCTAACGGAAGACTTCGCAAAGTTGAGCAAATTGGAGACACAAAAACTTATACATGGTTTGTTGGCAGCCCAATTAACAATTATGGCGTAAATTTAAATATTGGAGACTATGTGCACTTTTCTGAAGTTTATGATGGTATGGCAGGAAACTTAGATATGGATTACTATGTTTTAAGAGATAACCTTGAAAAAGCAAAAGAACACTTTAAAGATGCTCCAAAAATGATGAAAGCGTTCGAGCATTGGTTTGGTCAATATCCGTTTTACAAAGATGGTTATAAACTAGTTGAAGTACCCTATTTAGGTATGGAACATCAAAGCTCGGTAACCTACGGTAACCAATACAAAACTGGCTTTTTAGGATCAGATTTATCCGGAACCGGCTGGGGTTTTAAATTCGATTTCATCATTATCCATGAATCTGGCCACGAATGGTTTGCCAATAATATAACGGATAAAGATATTGCAGATATGTGGATACATGAAAGCTTTACTTCCTATTCCGAAAACCTATTTTTAGATTATTATTACGGAAAAGAAGCCAGTGCAGATTATGTAATAGGCACACGTAAAAATGTACTAAACGACAAACCAATTATTGGCCATTATAATGTAAATAAAGAAGGCTCTGGCGATATGTACTATAAAGGATCTAACATGCTTCACACACTACGCCAACTTATTGAAGATGATGAAAAATGGAGGCAAATTTTACGTAAAATAAACGTACAATTTTACCATCAAACAGTTACTACTAAACAAATTGAAGATTTTTTAATTACAGAAACAGGAATAGATTTAAACGCTTTTTTCAATCAATATTTAAGAGATATTCGCATTCCAAAATTAGAATATAGCATAAAAGGAAAAACATTAAAATATCGTTACACCAACATTGTTGAAAATTTCGACATGCCTATTCAAGTAGAAATTGATGG
The DNA here is from genome assembly GCF_020523965.1 of Neotamlana sargassicola. GTDB lineage: Bacteria > Bacteroidota > Bacteroidia > Flavobacteriales > Flavobacteriaceae > Neotamlana > Neotamlana sargassicola. The sequence continues at coordinate 217,384 of NZ_JAJAPX010000004.1, forward strand.
AAAATCGCAATGGATTCAACCCAATGCAAATTGGCAAACACTTGAACTCGATGTAAAAAACCCAGAAATAGTTATTGATAGAGATTTTTATATCGAATCTGAAAAATTATAATGCCAGAAAAAGAAGTTCTATATTTTAAAAACGATACCGAATGGCGTGCGTGGTTACATAACAATCACGCCATTTCAAAGGGTGTTTACCTTATATTTTATAAAGTGAATCATGAAGCAGAATCGATGCGCTGGGAAGAAGCTGTAAAAGTTGCACTTTGCTATGGCTGGATAGACTCTACTGTAAAAAGCTTAGGCGGCGGGAAACGGCAACAACAATTTTCTCCTAGAAATCATAAAAGTGTTTGGAGCGCTGTAAATAAAAGGTACATCGACCAATTAATTGCTGAAAACTTAATGCATGAAAGCGGCCTAAGAAGCATTGCCATAGCCAAGGAAAACAAAAGTTGGTTTACCTTAGATGATGTTGAAAACGGTATTATCCCAAAAGATTTACAAAGTGCATTTAAAGTAAACCCAACAGCATACTCAAATTATAAAAACTTTGCACCATCATACCGAAAAAGTTATTTGTACTGGCTTAACCAAGCCAAACGAGACGCAACACGCGAAAAGCGTATTATAGAAATAATAAAACTTTGCGAAAACAATATAAAAACTAGAGGAAATTGGTAAAACTATTCAACACGAATTAAATCTTCTATTTTTTCAATCTTAATTTTTTTACCTTCTGTAGTAATTAATCCTTCTTTTTTAAACTGCGAAATAATGCGTATTGCGGACTCTGTAGCTGTTCCTACAATGTTAGCATAATCATCGCGTGTAAGCATAATGTTTAAAAATCCGTTAGCATCTTCACCAAAATTATTCTTTAAATAAACTAAAGTTTCGGCCAAACGTTGTCTAACCGATTTTTGAGCCATATCAACAATTACATTATCTGCCAACTTTAATTCATCGGCCATATCTTTAAGCATGTCCATGGAAAAATTAATATTGGTAGATAAATCATGAATAATCTCATGCTTAGGTATAAAACACACTTGCATATCGTTTACGGCAACAGCAGTTAAATTTGCAGCTTCATCTGAAATTAAAGATCGTTGCCCCAATAAATCACCTCTTACAACCAGTTTTACTATTTGATCCTTTCCGTTAGAACTTAATTTAGATAATTTACAAACACCTTCTTTTACACAAAAAACGCCATTAACATGCACGCCTTCTTCAAAAATTACCTCGCCTTTTTTTATGGTTCGGGTAGTTTTACATCCAGACAACCTAACTAAATCATCTTTTTGTAACGCCTTTAAGGCGTTAAACTGCCTAATAATACATTGCTCACACTTACTCATACCTTGTTTTGAAGAATGGTAAATTTAAACAAAACCTGATAATTATCATATTTTTTTTAGGCATTGATTACAACCTTTGCTTCAGGTATTTATGAGCAAAAAATTATGAAACAAACTACATGTTTTCACTGTGGCGATTTGTGCCAAAGCAAGCATATTATTTATCAAGAAAAAGACTTTTGTTGCAACGGTTGTAAAACGGTTTATGAAATTTTCTCTGAAAACGATTTAACCTGTTATTACGATTTACAACAAACACCAGGTGCAACACCCCAAGATATTGAAGGTAAATACGATTTTCTTGAAGATGAAATTATAATTGAAAAACTAACCGAATTTAATGATGGTAAACACCAAATTGCCTCCTTAACTATTCCGCATATTCATTGTAGTTCATGTATTTGGATTTTAGAAAACCTAAACAAACTCAACCCTAACATTACAGCTTCTCAAGTAAATTTTGGTAAAAAAACAGTAAGAATTACCTATAAAACGGAGGCGTTTTCGCTTAAAGAAGCGGTATTATTACTAAGCAAAATTGGCTACGAACCCTATATTTCTCTTGAAGATTTTAGCACAGGTAAAAGCAAAGTTAATCGCAGCTTAATTTACAAACTAGGTGTTGCTGGTTTTGCCTTTGGTAATGTTATGTTTTTATCGTTTCCAGAATATTTTGAAGTTAATGAATTCTGGCTAGAGCAATATAAAATCGTATTTCGCTGGCTTATGTTTACATTTTCCTTGCCTGTTGTGTTTTATGCTGCTCAAGATTATTTTATATCGGCTTACAAAGGTTTAAAAAGTAAACTACTAAATATTGATATTCCTATAGCGCTTGGTATTTTGGTTTTATTTATACGAAGTACCGCCGAAATTGTTTTAAATATTGGCACTGGCTTTTTCGATAGTTTAACAGGTTTAGTTTTCTTTTTATTACTCGGAAAATATTTTCAGCAACGCACCTATAATTTTTTGTCTTTCGAGCGCGATTACAAATCGTACTTCCCCATTGCTGTAACCAAAATTTATAAAGGAGAAGAAAAACCTATTCAAGTTTATGATATTAAAAAAGGCGACCGATTATTAATTAGAAACGAAGAACTTATTCCTGTTGATGGTATTTTAATTAACGGAAATGCCAACATTGATTACAGTTTTGTTACCGGTGAATCTGAAGCCGTAAAAAAAGCCTCTGGAGATAAACTTTTTGCTGGAGGAAAACAAACCTCTGGAAGCATTGAAATAGAAGCCTTAAATGCTGTAGAACAAAGTTACCTAACACAACTTTGGAGCAACGATGTATTCAATAAAAATAAAGAAGATGGCTTTACAACCTTAACAAACACCATAAGCAAACGGTTTACTATTATTGTATTAAGCATAGCCGTAGTTGCTACTACATTTTGGTTATTTGTTGATGCCACCAAAGCTTTAAACGTATTTACTTCTGTTTTAATTATTGCTTGCCCTTGTGCCATTGCTCTTTCTGCCCCTTTTACTTTAGGCAATTTGTTGCGCATTTTTGGAAAGTTGAAATTCTATTTAAAAAACGCTTCGGTTATCGAGCAACTTGCCAAAATAGACACTATTATTTTTGATAAAACAGGCACTATAACTTCAAACAAAAAAACAAAAACAACTTATCGAGGCTCAAAATTAACGCCAAACGAAGAAATTTTGCTAACGAGTACGTTAAGACACTCAAATCATCCGTTGAGCAGGTCTTTATACAAATTGCTTCAACAAAATAATATTGAAAGTTTAGACTATTTTGAAGAACACTTAGGAGAAGGTATTTATGGGAAAACACAAAACGAATCTATTAAAATAGGTTCTGCAAAATATGTTGGGCAACTTCAACCAGAAACCGAATTAAGTACAGCGGTTCATATTAGTACAAATAATACTTACAAAGGTAAATTCACTTTTTATAATGCTTATAGAAAAGGCATTTCAAAGCTATTCAATCAATTAAAAACTAATTACGATTTAGCTATTCTTTCAGGAGATAACGCTAGCGAATTAAACAACCTAAAAAAGCTATTACCAAGTAAAACCAAACTTATTTTTAATCAAAAACCTAACGACAAGCTAGAATACATAAAACACCATCAAAACAATGGCGCAAATGTGCTTATGATTGGCGATGGTTTAAACGACGCAGGTGCACTGGCACAAAGTAATGTTGGTATTGCTATTTCAGAAAACATCAATGTATTTTCTCCTGCATGCGATGCCATTCTGGACGCTTCAAAATTCAATCAACTATATCATTATATAAAGGCATCAAAAACCGCTATAAAAATTATAAAATGGAGTTTTGTGTTCTCCTTTTTCTACAATGCTATTGGCTTATACTTTGCCATCACGGGTCAACTTATGCCTGTAATTGCAGCTATATTAATGCCGTTAAGCTCTATTAGCATTGTGGTTTTTACAACCATTGCCACTAACATTTTAGGTCAGAAATTAAAATAAAAAACTTATGAAACATGATAAATATCATCTTTTAAAAAAAGATGCCAACGTAATTTTGAACCATAACTTCAAGTAGGTATGAGTGTTATATATGTATTACTAACCATTAGCATAATCATTGCTATTGTCTTTTTTATTGGCTTTATAAAAGCTGTAAAATCTGGACAATATGATGATGATTACACGCCATCTGTACGCATGCTTTTTGAAGACGAATTGGTTAAAACCAAACCTAACAAAACCATTAATAAAACTAAAGTTTAATTAACTATTATGGAAGTACAACAATTTTATTACGACAACAAGATTGTTAAAAAGTTCTTACTCGCCACCATGATTTGGGGTGTTGTAGGTATGCTTGTTGGCCTACTTTTGGCCTTTATGTTTTTATTCCCTAACCTTACCGATGGTATTTCATGGCTAAGTTTTGGTCGTTTACGCCCTTTACACACCAACGCTGTTATTTTTGCCTTTGTTGGTAATGCCATTTTTGCAGGGGTTTACTACTCATCGCAGCGTTTACTAAAAGCTAGAATGTTTAGCGATGCCCTAAGTAACATTAACTTTTGGGGCTGGCAATTAATTATTGTTGGTGCTGCTATTACACTTCCGCTAGGTTTTACTACCAGTAAAGAATACGCCGAATTAGAGTGGCCGTTCGATATTGCGATAGCTGCTGTTTGGGTGGTTTTTGGTTGGAATTTAATTGGAACTATTTTAAAAAGAAGACAACGACACATGTATGTTGCTATATGGTTTTACTTGGGCACATTTGTTACGGTTGCTGTACTGCATATTTTTAATAGTTTAGAATTACCGGTTAGCGGTTTAAAAAGTTATTCGGTTTACGCTGGTGTTCAAGATGCCTTAGTACAATGGTGGTACGGGCATAATGCAGTTGCCTTCTTTTTAACAACCCCATTTTTAGGGCTAATGTATTATTTTGTTCCAAAGGCTGCAGACAGACCTATTTATTCTTACAGGTTATCCATTGTACACTTTTGGTCCTTAATATTTATTTATATCTGGGCAGGACCTCACCACTTATTATACACAGCTTTACCGGAATGGGCACAAAATTTAGGTGTAGCATTCTCGGTAATGTTATTAATGCCCTCTTGGGGTGGTATGATAAACGGACTTTTAACCTTGCGTGGTGCTTGGGATAAAGTAAGAACAGATCCTGTTTTAAAATTTATGGTTGTTGCCATAACAGGTTATGGTATGGCTACTTTCGAAGGGCCAATGCTATCACTTAAAAATGTAAACGCCATTGCGCACTTTACAGATTGGGTTATTGCACACGTTCACGTTGGTGCTTTAGCTTGGAATGGCTTTTTAGCCTTTGGTATGATTTATTGGTTAATTCCGCGATTATTCAAAACTAAACTATACTCAACCAAACTTGCTAATTTACATTTCTGGATAGGTACTTTAGGTATTATTATGTATGCGTTACCAATGTATGTTGCCGGATTTACACAAGCCAGTATGTGGAAACAATTTAATCCAGATGGCACTTTAGTTTATGGTAACTTTTTAGAAACTGTTTCTGAAATTATACCCATGTATTGGATGCGTGCCATTGGCGGATCGCTTTACATTATCGGTATGTTTGTATTAGCTTACAACGTTATTGTTACCATGAAAAAAGGTAGCCAAGTAACCGACGAATTAGCTGAAGCTCCTACCCTTCAACGTGTTTCAAAAAGACGAATTGCTGGAGAAACTTTTCATACCTGGTTGGAGCGTAAACCTGTACAATTAACCATTTTAGCAACTATAACCATTTTAATTGGTGGTATAATTCAAATTATACCAACTATAATGGTAGAATCTAACATTCCAACTATTGCTAGTGTAAAACCATACACCCCTTTAGAGCTTGAAGGACGTGATATTTACATTCGCGAAGGCTGTGTAAGTTGCCATTCGCAAATGGTGCGCCCGTTTAGAAGCGAAGTTGAGCGCTACGGCGATTACAGTAAAGCAGGGGAATTTGTTTACGATCATCCATTCCTTTGGGGAAGTAAGCGTACAGGACCAGATTTACATCGTGTAGGTGGAAAATATTCAGATAACTGGCACCTAAACCATATGTACGACCCGCAAAGCACCTCATCTGGCTCTATTATGCCAGCTTACCAATGGCTAGTTAGAAACGAATTAGATAAATCGATGACCGAATCTAAAATGAAAGCTATGGTTAAACTAGGTGTACCATACACCGAAGACGATATTGCAAATGCGCAAAAAAGCATGCTAGAACAAGGCACACAAATAGAACAAAACTTGTATACAGATCCTGATTTTGCTGAAACTTATGAAGCCGATAAAAAAGCTGGCGGAACTGCTTTTATTGAAATGAAAAATCGCGAAATAACCGCTTTAATAGCTTATTTACAGCGCTTAGGAACCGATATTAAAGTTCAAGAAATAGAAGAAACCCTAACCACACTAAATCAATAAAGTTATGTTGAAGTTTGTAAAAAACCATATGGAGAGCATTACAGGTATAGAAATTTACCCATTAATATCCTTACTTATATTTTTCATCTTTTTTGTAGCCCTGTTTTGGTGGGTTATTACAGCAAAAAAAGACTATATAAACACCGTTAGTCAATTACCATTAGATAAAAAACCTAACCAATTATGAGACAGTATTTCCCCTCTTGGATTCGAGTTCCTGCCTTGTTCTTCATCATTGCAGCTTTCGCTGAATATGTTATAGACTCAGGCGATAAACCAGCATTTATAGAATATCCTTTGTTATCATTATTCTTAATTTTAGTGTTGCTTATTTTAATTGCCATTGAAGGCATTGTAAGCGCCATGAGAAATTTAGTTTACCAAAGTTTAAACGAAGAAGCTAAAGCTCGTTTTGATGCTCAAAATGCAAAACCATCTAAATTTATTAGCTGGATTAAGAAGGTGTACATAAAGCTATTAGGGTCTAAACCTATAGAAGAAGAACACGAAATAATTCTAGATCATAATTACGATGGTATTCGCGAGTTAGATAATTCTTTACCACCTTGGTGGATTTACAGTTTTTACATTTCAATTGCATTTGCAGCTATATACCTTTTAAAATATCATGTATTTAACGGTGAAGGACAGTTTGATGAACTAGAACAGGAATATGCCGAAGCTAGAATTACTATTGAAGAATACAAAAAAACCGCAAAAGATTTAGTCGATTTTAATACGGTTGAATTGCTTACCGAAGCTTCAGATTTAGGCAATGGAAAGAAAATTTTCGATGCCAATTGTGTAGCCTGCCATAAAGCCGATGGTGGCGGTGGTATTGGTCCGAATTTAACCGACGAATATTGGATTTTAGGCGGTGGTATTAAAAATGTATTTAAAACCATTTCTGAAGGTGGTCGAGACGGTAAAGGTATGATTGCCTGGAAACAAAACTTAAAACCATCAGAAATTGCGCAAGTGGCAAGCTACGTATTAAGTTTTCAAGGCACAACACCTACCGAACCTAAAGAAGCACAAGGCGACTTATGGGTTTCGGAAGATACACCACAAGAAGCTACCGAAACCAAAACAGATTCTATAATGGCACAATAAACTTATTAAGTGAGCCAAAAAAACCAAAATAACGAAAATTTTAGAGACTCTATTGGTACCATTACCAATGAAGGCAAGCGTGCATGGGTTTACCCCAAAAAACCTAGTGGGAGATTTTACGATAAGCGTAAAATGGTTAGTTACGTACTGCTTGCCTTCTTATTTGGTGCGCCTTTTATAAAAATAAACGGTAACCAATTTTTAATGTTTAATGTATTAGAACGTCGATTTAACATTTTTGGATTTCCGTTTTGGCCACAAGATTTTCACTTATTTGTAGTTTCCATGATAATAGGTGTTGTTTTTATAACACTTTTTACTGTAGGTTTTGGTCGTATTTTTTGCGGATGGATTTGCCCACAAACCATTTTTATGGAAATGGTTTTTCGTCGTATTGAATATTGGATTGATGGAGACCGAAATAAACAACGAAAACTAGATAAACAAGAATGGAATGCCGAAAAAATTAGAAAACGACTTTTAAAATGGTTTATATTTTTAATTATGTCATTTTTAATAGCCAACATATTTTTAGCCTATATAATTGGTAGCGACAAACTAATTGGTTATGTAATTGATGGGCCTTCAGCACATTTAAACACACTATTTCCACTACTTATTTTTACAGGAGTGTTCTATTTTATTTTCGCTTGGTTTAGAGAGCAAGTTTGCATTATTGCTTGTCCTTACGGAAGATTACAAGGGGTGTTATTAGACAACAAATCTATTGTAGTTGCATACGACCACAAGCGTGGTGAAGGCGAAACCGGACGAAAAAAATTCAGGAAAAACGAAGACAGAGCAACTTTAGGCCATGGCGATTGTATAGATTGTTTACAATGTGTAAACGTTTGCCCAACGGGCATTGATATTAGAAACGGAACTCAACTAGAATGTGTTAACTGCACTGCTTGTATTGATGAATGCGACCATATTATGGAAAGCATTAATTTACCAAAGGGCTTAATTCGTTATGCTAGTGAAGATGACATTGAAAAGAAAGAAAAATTTAAAATCACTGCTAGAATTAAAGGCTATATCGCCGTATTAACCATTTTAATTGGTGTTTTGGCTGGCATGCTGCTTTTACGAAACGATGTTGAAGCAAGAATTTTACGATTACCTGGGCAACTTTACGAGAAAAAAGAAAACAACATTATTAGTAATGTGTTTACCTACAAACTCATTAACAAAACCACAACAAAAATAGACAATGTTAGCTTTAAACTTAGAAATTTTAATGGTGATATAAAACTTGTTTCAACTACTGATGATTTTAGCGTTCCTGAACAAGGTATTGCGGAAGGTACTTTATTTATAGAATTAAGTAAAAGTGTTTTAAAAGGTGATAAAAATAAATTGACTATTGATGTGTATAGCCATAACAAACTTATTGAAACAACAACAGTTAACTTTTTAGGGCCTCGTAGTTATCATTGAGTTGGTTGATGGTTGATGGTTGATGGTTGAATATTAATTATAAAAAATAGCATTATGAAAATAAATTGGGGAACCGGTGTAGTGTTAGCCTTTGTAGGCTTCATAGGTTTTATCATGTATTTTGTGATAAACATGAGCACAAACAATAAATATGATCACGATTTAGTAACCGAAGATTATTACAAACAAGAACTAAATCTTCAAGATAATATCAATAAAGAAAAAAACTCAAAAACACTTAAACAAGATATTGTTTACAAAAAAACTGACAGAGGGATATTATTAATTTTCCCAGAAAATTTTGATGAAAAAAAAATAACAGGAAAAGTGTTCCTATACAGACCATCTAACAAGCAATTTGACTTTGAAACAGCTATTTCATTGTCAAACCACAATTTGCTCATACCTGAAACCAGTTTGTTAGGTGGTCGTTGGAACATTATAGTCGATTGGAATTATAACGACACGCCATATCGATTTACAAAACAAATTATTTATTAAACAAAGGATCTTGACTGCGCTCGATCTGACAAAAACGGATAATCAGTAAAAAAACAAAAAGTAACATGCTTTGGTCTGCTTTTATATTAGGTTTATTAGGAAGTTTTCACTGCGTTGGCATGTGTGGCCCTATTGCTTTTATGCTACCTGTAGATAGAAGCAACTCGGTTAAAAAAATAAGTCAAATTACTATTTACCATATTGGGAGGTTATTGGCCTACGGGCTAATTGGGTTAGTGTTTGGGTTAATTGGCAAAAACCTATACATTTTTGGGTTTCAACAGCAATTATCAATCATCATTGGTGTTTTAATTATTGTAGTGGTTTTACTTCCTTATAAAACTTTTAATAAATACAACTTATCTAAACCATTGCATAAAATAATTGCTAAAGTTAAAAGTCAACTTGGTTTAGCTTTAAAAAAGAAAACAGCCGATACTTTTATAACCATTGGCTTTCTTAACGGATTTTTACCTTGCGGATTAGTTTATATGGCGGTCTTGGGGAGTTTGGCAAGCCCAACTATTTCGCAAGGTTTTTTATATATGATTTTATTTGGTCTGGGCACTGTTCCTTTAATGACTTCGGCCATTTATTTAGGCAAGTTTTTAAATGCCGCTATAAAACAACGCATACAAAAAGCTATTCCTGTTTTTGTAATTATAATTGGATTGCTATTTATTTTACGGGGTTTAGGCTTAGGAATTCCTTACATTTCTCCTGCTCCTGTTAGTGAAATAGTTTCTAATAATATGAATTGCCATTAAGATTAAGTGAATACAAAACCAAATTTAAAACCTAAGAGTATTTACATTGGCAATAACTAAGCGTTAATTTTATGCACTGTTTTTAACTGATTTTTCTTTTTTAAAACTATGAAGCATCATTCCAACTATTACCAAAATAATTCCAATAATTGAATATATATCTGGTAAATGAATTTTTAATACCAATATTTCTCCCACAAGCGCAAATAGAACTTCAGCCGATTGAGTTGCTTCAACCGATGCCAAAGCTTTCTCATTTTTTTGAACCTTATCGGTTGCCATAAAAAACAAAACAGTTGCAATAACACCAGAGCAGATGGCTACAATTGATGTTTGATACACTTGGGTTTCCGTGGGTAATTCATTTATATTAATTCCTATAATTGATAGTAATATCCAAAAAGGCAAACTTCCTAATGTCATGCCTAATGTTCGTTGGATGGCATTTAATTTACCATTTGTAACCTGCATCATTTTTCGGTTACCTAAAGGGTAAGCAAAAGCAGCAATTAAAACTGGAATGGTGCCAAGCAAGAGCTCATTGGTAGAAATAGATTGTGCTTGGCTTATTTGCATAATTAAAATGCCTAACAATATTATTAATGAAAAAGTAAGAGCTTGCAACGATATAGATTTCTTAAAACTCTTTTTATTAATAATTGGCGCAACTAACATGCCTGCCACAATAGTAATTTGCCAAGTACTTGCTACCAGCCACGAAGGTCCATAGGCTGCAGCAAAAGTTAAAGGTGCATAAAATACCCCAAAGCCAATGGTACTCCAAATTAGCCATTGCCAAGGTTTTTCTCGCATTACTTTTAGCAATGGCTTTAGGTTTTTATTAAAACATACCAAAACTAAAAGTAAAGGAATCATCCAAAAGAAGCGAAGCGAAGAACTCCAAATCCAATGTCCTCCACCTACCGATATTAGTCTATTTAAAACAAACGTTACTGCAAAAAATAAGGCGGATAAAACGCCTAATACTATTGCTAAAGATTTATTTGATTTCATTCAGTCTTAACTATATTTTGCCTTGAATTTCACTGACCTTTTTAATGTTAAATTTGTGCTTGTAAAGGTTATAAATTTTAACGTAACCTAACCACTTTTTTTAAATAATTCCATTAGAGTAAAAAAGTAGCAAACGGTTTTAACTGATTTTAATTAAATATCTTTTTATTGTAGGCTTTATTTGAGTTTTTTGTAGAGTAAAGTTTTTTTATTGAATTTAAATTATTCTTCTATATCAAATAAATATTCGACTGTGACTTTAAAAAAACGAGCCATTTTTATTGCTAATGTAACCGACGGATTAAACTTGTTTTTTTCTATTGCATGAATCGTTTGCCGTGAAACGTTTAATTCTTTGGCTAAACCTTCTTGCGTTAAGTTGTGTCTGGCCCTTTCTACTTTTACAAGGTTTTTCATATGTACATTTTTCTTTTAATAAAAAATACAATTATGTACGACCAAAGCAATGGAAATATAAAATAATCTAAAGTCAGTTTTAAATCTTTGGCTAAAATGTACGTAAGAATTGTAACTAATAATCCAATTATAAAAGTAAGTTGAAATGATTCTAGCCTTAATTTGTCTATATAATCGTCTTCTACTTTTTCTTTCGAAATCATATAAATTAGCATTGCTATTATCGCAACATAATCAATTCCATAAACTATTCCCCCTCCAGAAAAGGCATTTAAAAGTTCTAATATTCCAGTACCCGAATCCGGTTCTGTTGCTATTTTTGAAATGTTAACTCCAGGTAGTTTAGTACTATATTTATAAATGGAATTATTAATAAAGTTTAAACTTCCATTAAGTAAAGAGGCAATAATAAAAAGGATTAAACCTATTTTTTTATACCTATTAGGCAATATTTGTGTTTTCATATTCTATTATTTTTATATAAAAGTAAATAAAACTTTACATTTAGTAAAATAAAATAGAATAATTAGGTAATAATTTTTGGTTGCAAAAATGTTCAAGTTTACCAAATCGCCCCCGAATTACGTATTTATATTGTTAGGCAATGTTTTACTTTTTAATCAAATTAATAGTAAAGTTTAGTTGTGTGTCTTTATTGTTTGTAAAATCTGAGTGTGATTGAATAACATTGAAGTCAGGTTTAATACCATCTCCATAGTTTTCATCTGGTAATTCTCTTACATCTTGTTCTAAATCAACTATTGAAAATTGTAGAATTAATTTTGAGTTGGGTAATTGGTAATGTACAGGGATGTGGCCAGTGTGCCCATAATATCCGCCAGCAGTTTCTTCTCCTATTACAATGGTTTGTTCATCACTTTTAACTAAACTAGCAAATAATGAGCCTGCAGAGGCAACAAAAGCGTCTACTAATAAATAAATGTTTCCGTTAAATGCATTTTTATTCGGATTCCAAACTTTATTAAAACTGTTGTTTTGGTAGTATTTCCCATCTTTAAAAATAGAATGTTCTTCTTTTAAACTTTTCGGTAATTCGTTAATGTCATCATCAATGTAGTATTCTTTAAAAGGAATATCTTGAAAAATAGTGTAGGCAGATGTATTCTCTTTAAATTTTCTTTTTGTTAAGTAAGAATACAGTAGTATATCGTTTGGGTCGTTTCCACCTCCATTATTTCGAACATCTACAATTAGGTTTGTAGTTTTATTTGTCTTTAATTGAATAAAAACTGAATCTAGAAATTTAGCATACTGTTTATGTCCTTCGGAACCTGGTCCACCCATACCGAAAGTTTTTACTTTTAAGTATCCTGATTTTATAGTGTCTATATATTTAAAACTATATTCTCTATTTTCTTCTGTTTTAGTTTGCTTTTTCTTGAAATTATTTAAGAAAGTAGTATAATCTACTGCTGTAATTTGTTCTTTTATAATAGATGAATTTTCACCTTTGTAGACAATTTCGAAATGTTGTTGTTCTCCAAAAATTAGGTACATATACCATGCAAGTCTACCAGTTTCTATAAATGCATATTTACCTGTTTTGTTATGCCCATCGGTACTGGTATAATGTGCTAATAATGAAGCTAGCTCTTTACTAGCTACATTGTTTACTGCTAAAATTTCACTTCCCTTAGGAATAGCTTCAAATTTGTGCTTGGTGTATATTTTATCACCCAAATATTTTAATGGTAAGGGGAAATATATTGGCTCTTTATTTAAGCGCTGTTTTAACGAATCTGGAAAATACAATTCATTATGGCAACTTCCTGTGTAATCGATTACATTCCATAATACAGTATAATACTCTCGGTATGATAGTTTGTTGTTTATAAGTCTTTCGTTTGCTTCAAAAACACTATCTATGGCTTGCTTTGTATGGTATTTATATAGTCCTGCATTGGCTTGTTCAAAGATGTTTTTAAACAACCGATAATCGTCAAGCATTTCTTGTTCTGAAAGTTTATTTTCCTTTATAGTTACACTCTTTTTGGAGTCTAAATTGCAAGAAATTAAAAATATTAAAAGTAAAAAAATGCTAAGTTTAGTAATTGCACTCATTGTAAAAGTATGTTTTTTTCACAAATGTAATGCTGGCAGAACCTTCCTTACTTGTATAATATTGACAATTTTAAAGCAGTTTGTTTTTATAGTCTTTTGGCGAAATACCTATAAATCGTTTAAAGGTTTTAGAATAATGAGCTAAGTCTGTAAAATTATATAGGTAGGCTAAATCAGTAAGGTTTGTAGTGCTTTTTATTAGCTTTTTACTCGAAAATACTTTTCGCATAAGAATATAATTCATTGGTGTCATTCCCGTAAATGTTTTGAACTTTTTTGAAAAACCATATTTATTAATATGTGCCATTTTAGACAGTTCTTCTAAGTGAAACTTTTCTTGAATATGATTTTCTATATAATTGCTTATGTTAGTGAAGTTTTTAAAGTTGATGTATGAATAGTCTGTTTTATTTTCCTCTGCAAACTGCTCAAGAGTAGTAGCGAATTCATGAAAATGATTAGTAATAGTGTCTTTATTTGCTGTTTCTAAAGCATTTTTAAGGGCTAAAAACACGCGAGTCATTTTTTTACTTTGTATTTTTCTGCTTCCATTGGCGAACTTTATATTTTTTCCGTTTAAGGCTTTTTGCATAAGCTCATTTGGAACATAAATGGTATCAAATTTTAAACAGGAAGTTTTATCAATTAAAGGGTTTGAGTGCACTTCATAAGGGTTGGTAATTGAAATAGTACCAGCCTCACTAAAAAGGCTATGCTTTTCAAAATCGATTTGTTCCGTTCCTTTATGTATCAGTGAAATACAAAACGTTTCATGAAAATGTTTAGGGAATTCAGTAGTTTGATTTTCTATGGAGATGAATTCTAATTTATTGGACGGCATTCTTAATTTTAATGGGGCACGACGGCTTCGTATAACCGTCGGTTATGGGTTAAATTAGCGATTATTTTCGGATTAGGCACTAAACATAGCATTTCCGAGTGTATTCGGACGTAGTCGAATCCGCCGTAATTGCAGTTATAGATTGTTGGCAATAGTTATTTTTTATATAAATACAATAATCCATCATAAATTGCTCTTGATAGCACAGAATGATGATTAGTATTTTTGACTAGTTCAAATTTATAATTCAAATTTTCAAGTTCCAGTTCAGCCATAATTTTATTTATTCTATTATTCGAAGTTTTAATGCCTTTGATTTCTTCTCCACCATAGCTCTGATAGAGTTTTATTTCACTCTTTGAATCTTTTAATTTTGAAAAGTTTTCTTTATTAACTAATTCATATGAATTCCAAGAAAGAGAAGCAGATATTAATAATAAATCTTGGAATAATTCCGGGTTATTCTGTAAAGTGTAAAAGCCAAAAAGACCTCCAAAAGAATGTCCTAGTAATCCTCTTCGTTTATTAAAATTAGGATATTTATTTTCTACAAATTCAATTACTCCTTTCTCTAAAAAATCTAAAAATAAATTTGCTCCTCCAGTACTTTCTTTATTGAGCTGGTTTCCACTTCCAGTTTTGACGGTAATTTTGATGTTATTATCTTGATTAGATTTTTTTAAATCTTCAAAAAGTCCAAGGTTTTTAAATTGCGAAGGTGTAAAATCCATATCTCTTTGCTTATTCCAATCTTTTTGAGTGCCGTTTAATGAAATGCCAACAAAAACAACATCTTCCACATAATCACATAAATTCAATATGGTATAAGAGCCAAGAGTAATTTCTGTAAGCCAATAAGCATCTAAATAATAAAGTGTTTTATACTCTTTGTCTGAGCTATAATTCCTCGGGAAAGTTATTTTTAAGATATATTCGTCTTTATCTTCTGAATAGACTTTATAATTCTCCGTTTTATATCCTAATTCAGTTTTTTGTCCAAAACCATTAAGGAATAAAAGTAAAAATCCTATTACTGTAATTTTAAGTTTTATGTTCGTCATTTATAACTATTACCAACGTGTTTGTATAAGAAACGTTGCGATTTTGAGCGCGGCGATTTTCCGAAGGAAAATCGGACGTAAGCAAAAGAGCAAAACGTTTCAATTTAAAAATAAAGATAAGCAATGTTTTTTATACGTTGTTGCAAGTTGTAGTTTTTTCAGAGTTATGTTTTCTGCTTGAGTTAAATTCCGAGTAAGAGTACATTCAGCTATTATTTTCGTCCGCAAAGTATTGTCAATCCGCAAGAGTGAAAATCCGTGTAATATTTTTAGTCAGCGTTTTAAAATTCCGCAACCTTGCTCAATTCCGCAAGAGTAAAAGTCAGCGCAATATTGGTCAGACTCAGAGTTTGAGTGAATTTCTCCGCGTGATAATTCAGAGTTTTTCTTTGTTAAAAATCAGGTGTTTTTAAAATTCAGAATTATCCGCCGTATGAGTGAGCGCTATGACTTGCAACGGTCTCGTATAACCGTCAGTTACGGGTTAAAGTACGCAAATTTTTCGGTTTAGCACTGACGTTAGCAATTCCGAGTGGATTCGGACGTAGTCGAATCCGCCGTAATTGCGGTTATGCATTGTTACCTGCTGGCTTTTATATTTTTTCATTCCCAAATTCGTTGTTAAAATCCCTAACTCTTTTTTCTGGATATTCGCATTCTGCATTCATAAGCAAGTCTCTCCAATCAGTTTGAGTCAGTTCAATCATTTTCTTTAGATGATTTATATCTTTATTTCCAGAAAATATTAGTGCTCGAACTATTCTGTGACTTCTAAATTCTTTATTGGATTTAATTAACTCTTGAATTTTTCTTTTCGCTTCTCCAGAGTTTTTTCCGTAATCAGATTCAAGTCGTTTGATTATGTCAGCAGGATATAAATTCAGATTTATTGCTTTTGGGTTAGTCGTTGATTCCAATTCCAAATTAGGATTTACAATCTCAATTATTTTACCAAAACCAATAATCCTACTTCCTTCGCAAAATTTGAAGTCCATATTCTTATAAAGTCGGTTTGCAAAATATTCAGTTCCTAAAATTGCAATTTCCGCTTTTACTGTTGTTCCTAATTCCGCAATTTCTTGTCCAATATAAGTTTGCTGTCCAGAAGTCGAATATTCTGGATAGTTGTCAAATTCAATATGAGGACGATAACCTGAATGAGCAGGACTTTTTCGACCACTTTTTTCAGTAGTCAAAAATTCCAATTCAGCTATAAAGTCGGTTTGTTTCACGATATTTTTTCAGCTTGCAGGTAACTCCCCGATAATAAGAACAGGAGTGTTAAATATAAAAAAAATACCACAATAAAAGGCTAACCATTTAAGGTTAGCCTTTTAACAGCTTAATATATTTATTTAGTTATTAAATTTTAAAAGTCATTACCGGTAAAACAGCGTGGTTTGCAACATCTTCAGAAATACTTCCTTCTAAAAAGTGCGCAATTCCTTTTCTACCATGTGTTGCAACAGCAATTAAATCGGCATTAATTTCGCTCGCTTGGTTTAAAATACCGGCCTCAACAGAATAGTTAGAAACAAAACTTGTATTTGCCATACGGTTTGTATTGCCCTCTGCTTCGGTTAAAAAATTGGCTACTTTTTCCCTCATTTCTTTTGAGGTTAAAAAACGACTTGGTGTATTTACATAAACCAAATTCACGTTAGCATTTAAAGCTCCAAATTGAGCCACGGCTCGTTTAAAAACCGCGATAGAATCTGTTGAAAAATCTGTAGCAAAAAGCACATTTTTAAAACCAATTGTTTTAATTTCATCTTTTAAAACCAGCACAGGTATATCAGAGTGACGAACCACTTTTTCGGTATTGCTACCTACAAAAATTTCGGTTAGGCCGCTAGAACCATGCGAGCCCATTACAATTAAATCGGCACTGTGGTCTTCGGCAACATCGCTAACCTCGCTAAACACTTTAAAATGCTTAACAATTGGAGTTACTTTTACACCTTCTAAATACTCACGTTTTAAAAACGATTTAAATTTTTTCTCTGCTAATTTTAGGTAAAAAACGGCTTCTTCATTTTGCTGAAAACCACCTTTTGTTAATACAGCTTCCGATAACTCCAACATGTGTAATGCTAAAACTTCACCTTGATGCTGTTTCGCCAAAATAGCTGCAGCTTCTAGGGCGTATTCGGAATAAATTGAAAAATCTATAGGTACAATTATTTTTTTCATGACAAATAATTTAGATGGTTTAACTTCCTTTTTTAATTACTTTAAGTTACAAAATTTAAGACAAATTTTCAAGTAAATTAACGTTTAAATTGTCATTGAAAACAATTGTTTCTGAGGTTGTTTTTGTTGTAATAACACATCGAAAGCCATACAAACATTGCGTACAAATGGTTTTCCTTTTTTAGTAATTTTTAATGTATTATTTTCAATTACTACAAGCTCATCTTTTAACATTTCAGACAGTTTATTCAAAGCATCATCTAAACTTTTAAAATTTAAATAACTGTTGCTCCAGGAGGTTTTGTAATGACACATTAAATTTAAAATATGTTGCCTAATGACTAAATCTTCTTTATTTAAAATATGCCCTCTAAAAACCGGAATTATATTATGTTCTATGAGATGATAATATTCCTCAATGCCTTTTACGTTTTGCGAAAAACCATACCAACTATCGCTAATAGCCGAAACGCCCAAACCAATCATCATTTGTGTTTTTGATGCTGTGTAACCCATAAAATTACGATGTAACTCTTGGTTGGCCATAGCAGCATATAAGGTATCGGTTGGCAATGCAAAATGATCCATACCAATTTCTGAATAACCGGCATCGGCCAACAAAGCTTTACCTATTTCGTATTGTAAACGTTTTTCTTCGGCTTTTGGTAAATTTACCTTACTAAAACCACGCTGCCCGTTACCTTTAATCCATGGTGTATGAGCATAACTGTAAAAGGCAATTCTATCGGGTTTTAATTGTCGGGTTTTGGCAATAGTTTCTCTAATATGGTCGGCGGTTTGAAACGGTAAACCAAAAATAATATCATGACCAATACTTGTAAAGCCAATTTCTCTGGCCATTTCGGTTACGTTTTTAACATTCTCGAAAGGTTGAATTCTGTGTATTGCTTTTTGTACGGTTTCGTTGTAATCCTGCACACCAAAACTAACACGCCTAAACCCTAAATTATATAACGCTAATAAATGGGCTTTCGTTGTGTTATTTGGGTGACCTTCGAAACTAAACTCATAATTTTTAGCTAAAATGGCTTTACGAGTTATACCATTTATTAATCGCTTTAAATTTATTGGGGCAAAAAAGGTTGGCGTACCACCGCCTAAGTGTAATTCTTTTATAATAGGTTTCGCATCGAAAAGCTCACAATACAAATCCCATTCTTTTAAAACAGCGGTTATGTATGGCGATTCTACTTCGTGTCGTTTGGTTATGCGCTTATTACAACCGCAAAACGTACACAAACTTTCGCAAAACGGTAAGTGTATATATAAACTTACACCTTCGGAAGTGTTACTCTCTTTAAACGATTGTTGTAATGATTGTTTCCACAGTTTTAAGCTGAAGGAATTATGATCCCAAAAAGGCACCGTTGGATAACTTGTATACCTGGGCCCCGGTACATTGTACTTTTTAATTAAATTTTTGCTCATACTCATTAATTTGAATCAAAACTAAGGGCATAAAAACGAAAAAACCATGACAAAAGTCATGGTTTAAATGATTTCCATTATTTTTTTTGTTTTAAAAAATATTCGATTCCATGGTACGTTGATTTATGGAGTTATTAAATACTTCAATCATACGTTTTGCAATACCTGTCCATCCAAAATTACGACGTGCAAAACGTGCGCCTTCAACCGAAAGTTCGTTACGCATTTTTGGATACAATAACGGCATTGCCATCATCGCACCAAACTCTACCGGACGATGCGGGTCGGCGAATAAGGCCTGATTGCCAAAATCGATTAAATCGTACAAACCACCATGAACCGTTACAACACTAGGTGTACCGCAAGCCATTGCCTCGATAGCCACCATACCAAATGGCTCGTAACGCGAAGGCATTGCAAAAATATTTGCCGAACGATATACGTTCGCTAAATCTTCGTCGGCCACATAACTTTTCCAAGTTATTTTATCTAAAATTCCTAATTCGCCAGCTAATTTTTTTAAACCTGCTACGCCTTTATCGTCTTGCTTCGAGCTATCGCCTCCAATAGCAGCAACTAATCGTGCCTCTGGACACAAATCAAACACGGTTGGTAACGATTTTAAAAGTAAATCGTAACCTTTATTATGTGCCATTCTTCCCAAAGCTAAAATATCGGTAGGTTGAATATCGTATTTAGCTCGAATTTTATCGTTTTCCTTACTTGGTACAGGAAAAAAGCGATTCTCATCGATTCCAGGCGGAATCATCCCGCAGTTTCGTGGTAACACATCGTATTGTTGTGTTAGTAAATCGACTTGAGGTAAAGTGGTTGCAATTACAAAATTGCACATTTGGTATACAAAATACTCTTTACGAATACGCTCCTTAAAGCGGTACTTTGCCTCCATTTCTTTTTCGTCCATATCACTTCCCATGGTATGCTGTTTCCACCAACCTAATGAGTGTGGCGTATGCACATGCGAAATACCGAGCTCTTCGGCTATTTTTTGACCTGCCCAACCAGCATCCCAATAGTGCGAGTAAACAACATCGTAACGTTTACGTTCCTTTTTTATAGCCGCCAAACAATTGGTAACAAATTTTTTAAGGTGGTCGTGCATATCCTCTTTTCGAATAAAGTTTTTACCACCAAATGGAATACGCCATACACTGTAATTCTCGTCTACATGATCGTATTCTGGTTGATCTTCAAATTGGCGTGTTACCAAATCTACTTTTTTTCCTAAACGGCTAAACCGCTCAGCGAGCTCTAAAACATAAACTACTTGACCTCCTGTATCTGGTTTTCCTAATTCGGCATTGGCTCCTACATATCCGTGTAAGGATATCATTAATATTGATTTCATAGTTTTAAATTTTAGTTAATCTGTTTATAATTTTTAAGTCGTGGCAAGCAGAAATATATTGTGCTGCCGACCACGCTTGGTAGGCTTTACCCATAGCTTTTCCGGTAATTCCATGCGCCCATTCTGTAAATTCCCATTCTTCGGTTAAACCTTCTTTATTTATTAAAGCAAGCTTGTATAACTCTGAAATGGCGACGTCTTTCAGTCCTAATTTATTAATGAATTTCACCCAAAATCCACCAACAAAAGGCCAAATTCCGCCATTATGATAATGGTTTGGTAAGTTTAAAAGATTTACGGTATAATACGGTCTCCAATCCGGATCGCCTGGTGTAACTACTGGATACACGTTAGATACTGGAAACGGATCGTTAACTCCAACACCTAACATAAATTTGAAGGTTTCGTGCGCTTTTTCTGAATCGGTAGCGCCGTGTAAAAACGCCAGCACATTACCAAAAACATCGCAACGCCAACTAAAATCGAAAGGTGTGGTTTGCGCTATTAAATACGAGGTATCACCAAGTGTAAATTGACGTTCGGCAAAAGATACCGATTGAAATAATTTTTGCTGTGTAGATGGCCAGAAGTTCTGCAATATTTCTTTTTTAATTACCTGCGACCAGCGAATATATTCGCCAGCTTCTTCGTAATCGCCCAACATTTCAAGCATTCTACCAAAACATACGTTGGCTCTGTACCATAAAATTTCGTCGTACAATATGTTGTAACTTCCACCGAATAAATCGGTCCAATCGCCTGCTTCAGGAATTTCTAATAAGGCATCGTTATTACTATCGTGCGCGCCTAACCAGCGCATGGTTTCTTTTATATCTTTTATATATTTTCTTAGAAACTTAATGTCTTTAGTAACATTTACATACTCATAAAAGGCAATAACCACCCAAATACCACTATCGATAGAACAAATACCACCAACACCGGAATAATCGGGCTGATTATCTTTTATACGCACATTCGAAGGAATTTGACCGTTTCGCGAAATATGTTCGAATAAGGTTTCAAGCGTTTTTCGCTGACAAGCATGAATTTCTTCATCGTGAATAAGTGGTAACGAACCAATAACAGTTATGGCACCATCGCGCGCCCACACACTGTAATAATTCTCATCGGTTCCTTTTGATACATTATCTTTTATAGAACAGGCCGAAAAGCCTAAGGGCGTAATATTCTTTTTTAATGCGATTACTGCTTTTTCGTAACCCTCTCGAATTAAAGCCAGTTTTTCGTCTTCGTCTTCTTCGGCTATATTACTAAGCTCTTGTTGAATAATATAATCGTCGGTATGATCTATGTTTTCAGATACTTTTGCCTCTTTTGGTAATACACCGTAATAAATTAAGCCTTCAATAATACCATCGCCATGAATATTTTCGGCATGATACATTTGCTTATACTTGGTATATTTATAAAGCTCTTCGTGAGCATTTGCTACAACAATTCCTTTTACATCGTCCATATCGAACATCGCCGAATCGTTTCCACTATCTCCAGCAACCAATACATTTTCTGCATTAATTTTTAATTTATTAAGCAACCATTGTAAAGCATTTCCTTTATTGGCCCATTTAGGAAGCACATCTAAAAACTGATTGCCAGAATACACAATATTTACAAACATGTTGGCCTTTTCAAAGTCCTTCTCTATACTTTCAATTAAATCTTGGGAGGCATCATGAAAAAAGTAGCTTCGTTTGTAGGCATGCTGATATTTTGAAGGCTGCTCGCTTATGGGATGTTTTATATTTGTTACAATATTTTCAACCGCTTCTAAATCCCAGCCATCATCTAAAACATCATTAAAGGCTTTTACCGTTCGCTGTTTTTTATAATCGTAAATTAAAGTACCAACACCACCAATTATATAGTCTGGTTCGGGTAAAGTGCCTTTTTCTATTAAACCTAAAACATCGTCGATTAAACGACCTGTATTATAAGTTAGTAAAACGTTTTGGGGTTTGTAAGTTTCCCATATTTTTTTGAAATTACTTTTATGGGTATGAAAATCGATTAACGTATTATCGATATCGAAAGATAGAAGTTTAATGATGGCCTGATTGCCATCTTCGGTTTTGTTCATGTTTTTTTTGCTTTTTTACAATTTTTGGTAAGATTTTCCCATAATTTAAGCCAAAATGAGCTAAAAAGCAAAAAAACATGAACTATTATAATTTCAATTTTTAATGTAATAAATTGAAAGCGTTTAACTACGAAATTTAGAATTAAACTCCTTTTTTATTAAATTTTCAATAATCTAAAAAATTTATTTTTATGCATTACAATCCTTTCATAAAACTACCATAAGGATCTTTAAATTGAATCCCCTCTGTGAAACGTTGTTTGCTTAAAAGTTTAAATTCTACAAGCGCCCAAAGCACAAATTCTTTTACAAAAAAGCTATCCTCTTGAGCTAAGTTTGGTTGATATTTAGCCAGTAAATCGTTTAAAGGCGAAATATTACTTAATAAAGTGTTATACTCTTTATCGCGTAAATCGTCTAACAACTCAAAGCCTTCTTTTAAATTAAAAAACCACGACACAATATCGTCGTATGGGGTTTCTTCGTTGGCCTTTTGAAGCTTTTCAATTTTAGGAAAATATTCTACAAACAAACTTTTTACGGCTTCACCAATTAAATTGTATGCCACTACTGCGGCGCCTTCCTGTTCGCCTTCATAAACCAACTCAACTTTACCTGTAATGGCTGGAATAATTCCAACAAAATCAGCCAATCGAAGTGTTGTGTTTTCTTCTCCATTTACTAAAGCTCTGCGCTCTGCTGTACTTAGTAAATTTTCAAGAGCAGTAATACTTAAGCGCGCACTAACCCCACTTTTTGCATCGATATATTCGCTTTCGCGCGCTTCGAACACAATTTGCTCCAATAAATCTCGTGCTAAATCGGGAACGGTAACTGTAGATTTTTGTGACTCCACTACTTTAGCTTCTTGCTCGGTAATTTTTCTTGCCGTTTCAATATCTATTGGGTAATGTGTTAAAATTTGCGACCCAATACGATCTTTTAACGGTGTTACAATACTTCCTCTGTTGGTATAATCTTCGGGATTTGCGGTAAATACAAACTGCATATCTAGAGGTAATCGCAATTTAAAACCTCTAATTTGTATATCGCCTTCTTGTAAAATATTAAACAAAGCTACTTGAATTCTAGCCTGTAAATCGGGCAACTCATTAATTACGAAAATGCATCGGTTGGCACGAGGAATCATTCCGTAGTGAATAACTCTGTCGTCGGCATAACTTAGTTTTAAATTTGCAGCTTTTATGGGATCGACATCACCAATAATATCTGCAACCGTAACATCGGGTGTGGCTAATTTTTCAGCAAAACGTTCACTTCGGTGCAACCAAGTAATTGATGTATTATCGCCTTTTTCTTTAATAATTTCGGTTGCAAAACGCGATAATGGCTGTAATGGATCGTCGTTAATTTCAGAGCCTTCAACAACCGGAATATATTCATCTAACAGGTTTAACATTAATCGCGCAAGACGTGTTTTTGCTTGTCCGCGTAAGCCCAATAAGTTAATGTTATGCCTTGATAAAATAGCACGTTCTAATTCTGGAATTACTGTATTTTCGTAACCATGAACACCTGTAAAAGTGGTTTCTTTGTTTTTTATTTTTTCGATTAAGTTATCGCGAAGCTCATCTTTAATAGATTTTGATTGATATCCTGATGCTTTTAATTCGCCTAATGTGGTTATTTCGTTAACTTTCATTATGTATTTTTAGTTTTAAGAAACATCTCGACTGCGACAGATGTGACTATAAATTTTCTTTTTTTAGGTATAGAGGTCTAATTACCCTCTTATTCTTTTTTTTCTGTTAGTTTCGTAATCTTCAAAAATCATTTCACCTAACCCTTTTAAACCTGTATAAAAAGCTTTTCCTTGGTTGGCATAGGTGAATTCTCGAACAAATTGCATTAAATAGCTATCTTTTGCAATCATAAACGTAGTTATTGGTATATGTAATTTCCTGGCTTGTTGCGCCATCATATAACATTTATTGGTAATATTTGGGTTTAAGCCCACGCTATCTTTAAAATACTCTCCATTTTTTAATTTTAAACAACTTGGCTTACCATCGGTAATCATAAAAATTTGCTTATTTGTATTACGCTTTCGCCTAAGCAAATCTAAAGCCAATTGCAAACCTGCCACAGTATTGGTGTGATATGGCCCAACGTTTAAATAGGGTAAATCTTTAATTTCTATTTGCCAAGCATCGTTACCAAAAACCAATATATCTA
The DNA here is from genome assembly GCF_020523965.1 of Neotamlana sargassicola. Classification (GTDB taxonomy): domain Bacteria; phylum Bacteroidota; class Bacteroidia; order Flavobacteriales; family Flavobacteriaceae; genus Neotamlana; species Neotamlana sargassicola. The sequence goes on from NZ_JAJAPX010000004.1 coordinate 242,242, forward strand.
GAGTATCCTTGGGATAGCGTGTTGTAATTAATTCGGCGAGTGCCATGGCTACTTTTTTGGCAGGAGTAATTCTATCTTCACCATACAAAATCATGCTGTGGCTAATATCTATCATTAAAACCGTGCTCATTTGCGATTTATGCAAAGTATCCTCTACAACTAAATCGTCTTCTGTTAAATTAAAATCGCCAATACCGTTATTAATTTGGGCATTTTTTAAACTTTCGGTCATGGAAACCCGATCTAAACCATCACCAAATTGATAGTTCCTAAAGTCTCCTGTGTGCTCATCGCCAATTCCTGGACTTTTACTTTTGTGGTTACCCTGGCCGCTTCGTTTTATTTTTCCAAAAATTTGGTCTAAAGCCTGTTGCCTTATGGCACGTTCGGTTTTTGCAGTAATGGCTAAACCATTTTTTCCATCAGGTTTTATTTCTTCTCTTAAATAGCCTTTCTTTTTAAGGTCTTCAATAAAATCATCAATGGTGTACTCTGCGGTAGTTAGCTTGTATTCTTTATCAAGTTCTCTTAACCAATCAATGGCTTCATCAAAATCTCCAGAGGTGTAGGTAATCAACTCTTTAAAAATCTCGAAAAGTTTTTCAAATGGCGATTGATTAGGAGCTTCATACTTTTTAAATACAAATCCTTTTCTTTTCATATTTTGTTTTTTCATAGCTGTATAAAATTACGAATTTGCTAGATATAACGCTTGTTTTAAAATATTAAAATTTTGTTATAGCGTGGTTTAAATTTGTTATTACATCAATATTCATTTAAATTAAGTGGAACAACAAAACAACACTTTACTATGAAAAATTTAAATTTATTACTTATTGCAAGTACTATTGCAATATTTACAGCATGTAAAAATAACACGAAACAACAAGAAGAAAAGTTGCCTAACCATGAAGTTAGTAAAACCGTTGAAGAAAAAACCAACAATGCTAAATCTGTTACAATTGCTTTAAACGCGAAAAGTGAAAGTAATGTAGGCGGAAAAGTAGTTTTTACCGAAAATAATGATGTTGTTAACATGGTTGCCTCTATTAATGGTTTAGAGCCTGGAGTTCATGCTATACATATTCATGAAACGGCAGATTGCTCTTCTGCAGACGGAAAATCTGCAGGTGGTCACTGGAACCCAACCAGTCAACCTCACGGCGCTTGGGGTGCAGAAACGGGTTACCACAAAGGAGACATTGGTAATTTTACGGCAGACGAATTGGGTCATGCAGAAATTGAGTTTTCTACTTCAGAATGGTGTCTTGACTGCAACGACGAGACTAAAAATATTATAGGTAAAGGCCTAATAGTACATGCAGGAAAGGATGATTTAACATCTCAACCATCTGGTGATGCCGGAGCTAGAGTGAGTTGCGCTGGTATAATTCAATAAATATTGTTTTAAGAATTAAATAACACCTTTAAGTTGGTATTGGTATTTTTATAACTTAACTTTCGGTTAAATGAAATTGATACCAAAAATTATGAAGAAATTAAACATACTACTACTTTGTTTATCATTGAGTATTGTAGCCTGTAAAAAAGACAAAAAAGAGACCAAAACACCTGAAGCTGAAGCAACCACAGCAGAAGTTTTTGTAGCAAAACCAGAAGCTACTTCTGTAAAATGGACAGCTTATAAAACTACAGATAAAGTTGGTGTTGGTGGAGAATTTACCACAGTTAATTTTGAAGAAAAATCTGGAGCAACTCCAGAAGAGGCCTTAAATGGTTTAAAATTTTCTATTCCAGTAAGTAGTTTATTTACAAACGATGCTACTAACACGCGTGATGCTAAAATTAAAACCTCGTTTTTTGGATCGATGGTAGACACGGCACTATTAACAGGAACTATTGCTTATACCAATGGTAACTGCATTGCTAATTTAACTATGAATGGTGTTACACACGAATTACCATTAGAAGTTGCTATTGGAGACGAAAGACGAGTAACTTTAAAAGGCACCATGAATTTAGCCGATTGGAATGCTCTTGATGCACTTGCTGCTTTAAACAAAGTTTGTTTCGATTTACATAAAGGCGCCGATGGTGTTAGCAAAACTTGGGAAGATGTGGCTATTCAAGTAGAAACTTACCTAAGAAAAAGCTAATTAATAAAACATGACAACCCAACAAATTCTTGAAAAATTAGTTTCGTTTCCTGTGCTAGGAGGCGATAGTAATTTGGAAATTATTAATTGGATTAAACAATATATAGAAAGCTTTGGTATTACCTCGTTTTTGGTTTACAATAACGATAACACCAAAGCTTCTTTGCATTGTAGAATTGGACCAGCTGTAGATGGTGGCGTTATACTTTCGGGACACACCGATGTAGTTCCTGTTAAAAATCAACCATGGGATACAAACCCATTTGAATTGGTTGAAAAATCAGATGGAAACTTATATGCTCGCGGTAGTTGCGACATGAAAGGTTTTCTAGCCTGTTGTCTTGCCACATTACCAAACATGGTAAAAGCCAACTTAAAAAAACCTATTTACTTTGCTTTTTCTTATGATGAAGAAATTGGCTGTTTAGCAGCCGAAGCTTTAATAAATCATATAAAAGCGACTTATCCCGAAACACCAAAATTTGCTATTATTGGTGAGGCAACTATGCTACAACCTATAATTGGTCAAAAAAGTATCCATATTTTAGATATTACGGTTAACGGTTCCGAAGGCCATAGCAGCCGTATAAAACAAGAAGTTAGTGCCATTCATGAAGCTGCAAAAATTGTACTTTGGGCAGAAGAAAAAATGAACACTCTTGTAAAAACGAGTAACGATGCTCGCTTTAATCCATCACACTCTTCACTACATGTTGGCACCATTAACGGTGGTATTGCTGCGAACATAATCGCTAATAAAGTTACACTTTCGTTAGATATTAGATGTTTGCCAAAAGACAACCCAAACATACTGCATCAAGATTTAATACATTTTTGTAAAGAAAGAGAAAAAACTCGGCGTTCAATTTTCTCTGGTTTTAAAATTGAAGTTGAAGAAAATCATCCTATTGTTCCAGCCTTTAGCACCAACGAAACGGCCGAAGCCGTTGATTTAATTGGTAAAATTACAGGAAATTATAACTGGAATACCGTATCGTACGCATCGGAAGCTGGCTATTTCGCCAATGCGGGTTTCGAAACCATTATTTGCGGCCCAGGCTCTATAAAACAAGCACATAGAGCTAACGAGTTTATTTCGAAAGACCAACTAAATAAAGGCACAGAAATGATAGATGCCTTAGTACTACATTTAGAAGCTATCGCATAACTTAAGTGTGTTTTTTTTATTTAAAAAAATTAAGCTTAACTTTCCAAAAAAAAACTAACACTATGCAAATAGAGCTTCTTGTTGAAAAATTTAAACAAAAAGACGAAAAAGCGTTTGAAACCCTTTACAATATGTATCGCGAAAGTATGCATGGTGTAATTTTTAATATCGTACGGGACAACGCCATTGCCGACGAGGTATTACAAGATGTCTTTATTAAAGCATGGCACAAAGCCGACACTTACTCGTCGAAAAAAGGACGCTTTTTTACTTGGTTACTCAATATAGCTAGAAACGCCGCGATAGATAAAACCCGGTCGAAAGCCTTTAAGAAAAATAAACAAAACCTTGACTCCGATTATTTCGTAGATATTTTAGAAACTAATGAAAGTTTAGATAATAAAACCGATGCTATTGGCATAAAAAAGTTTGTAGGCAAACTTGCCGAAAAGTGTAAATCTGTTATCGAGCTGTTGTATTTTAAAGGATACACTCAGGCTGAAGCCTCAGAACAGCTAGACATGCCCATTGGTACTATTAAAACTAGAAATAGAAACTGTATAAAAGAATTAAGAAATTTAGTATTAAACTAAAATGGATGCAAAAACCTACATAGAATCTGGGATTTTAGAGCTGTATGTGGCTGGAGCGCTTTCTGAAAAAGAAAACCAGGAAGTATACGAAATGATGAAGCAACATCCAGAAGTATTACAAGAAATATTAGAAATAGAATCGGCAGTTATTAAACTTACCGAATCTGTGGCTCCTACACAAAATATCACGCATTTTAACACCATAAAATCTAAATTAAATTTAGAAGGCGGTACAGAAAGTAAAATAATAGACATTAGTAAACCGAGATATAACTGGGTAACTTATACCGGTTGGGCGGCTTCTATTGTTCTTGCTGGTGGTTTATTATGGACCTTAAACCTAAACGATGTTCTAAAATCTGATATAAAAATAGCGGAAACACAACAGGAGTTACTCGAAATTCAAATAGAAAAATCTAAAATTAATTTAAACGAAGCTAATAACTTAATTAGCGTGTTGCGCGACAATAACATTTCCCAAATACCGCTTGCCGGACAGGGTAATTTTGAGCAAACATACGCCAAAGTATATTGGGACAAAGCCAAGCAACGAATATTTTTAGATGCTCAAGGTTTACCAGAGCCACCCGAAGGTAAAGTTTACCAAGTTTGGTCGTTAACCTTAGCGCCTTTAACACCTACAAGTTTAGGCACCATTGAAAATTTTACTAGCGATGAAAACAAAATTTTTGAAATTGAAAATGCCAACCAAAGTCAAGCTTTTGGTATAACTCTAGAACCTGCTGGTGGAAGTAAAACACCAACAATGGAACAACTATACACGCTTGGTATTGTAAAATCTTAAGTTTTTATTTTACAGCATTTTAAATGCATTGTTTTTACACAAAAGTTATTACTTTGCAGTGTGCAGTGCTAGCCCATTTGCAAACATGAATTTAAACCAAATAACAGTTCCATCGTTAGATTTAACTGAGTCCATTGCTTTTTATGAAAAACTAGGGCTCAAGTTAATAGTAAAATCGCTACCACATTATGCCCGATTTGAATGCCCAAACGGAAATGCCACCTTTTCTATTCATAAAACCGACCATTTACCAAAAGGAACAGGTATTTACGTGTATTTTGAATGTGAGAATTTAGATGAACAGGTTGAAAATCTAAAACAAAAAGGAATTAAATTCGATCAAGAACCAACAGATCAAAATTGGCTTTGGAGAGAAGCAAGATTAAAAGATGTTGATGGAAACCAACTCATTTTATTTTATGCCGGAGAAAACCGACTAAATCCACCATGGCGCATTAAATAAAATTAGACACTGCACGCAACTTACATAATTATATTACCTGACATTTTTTTTAAGTTACAAAATCTTCTTCCTAAAAAAACAACAATTTATCCGTAACTTTTTACATTTCAGTAGATAAAAGTTTTAATTTTTGAAGCAGAAATAGAAATTTGCTAAACAATTACTAATACTCATTAAACCATAATGAATAAACAGAAAACCATAATGTTTAGAATAATTTTATTTATTGGTACGGTAACCTCATTGTTTTTTGTACCATGGTTATTGGTAAAAGCATGGATACTTCCACTTCCAAACACGATTCAAGAACAATTAGACCAGGGTATTAATCACGGATTTGACGGAATAGTAGTTTATATCGACCAAGCAGATAAATCACCTCAAAAGGTTACTTCCGGTTGGCATAATAAAGAATTAAAAATTCCTGCTAAACCAAACGCTTTATTTAAAATAGCCAGTATTAGTAAGCTATATGATGCCGTAGCGGTGACTAAATTGGTAAATCAAGGTAAACTATTTTTAGATAAAACCTTAGCCGATTATTTACCCGAGGTTGTAGGACGCATTGAAAATGCCGACCAAATAACTTTGCGATTAATGATACAACACCGCAGTGGCATACCGAATTTTACCGACACTCCTAATTTCTGGAGAAATCCGACACAAACCTATGCCGAAAGTCTTGCTTTAATTTTAGATAAACCAGCTAATTTTAAACCCGATAGTGATTACGAGTATTGTAACACTAATTATCTTTTAATTAATAAAATAATGGATAATGTGTTAGGCTATAGCAACTTCGAGTTTATTAAACAAGAAATACTTGAACCATTAAACCTTAAAAATACATTTAGCGCCTTAAGCGAAGTAAATATTAACGATGTAATGAGTGGCTATCATGTTGGGCATCCTTACGATTTAAAAGAAGACGAACATGGCATGCTCGCTACAGCAGAAGACGTGGGTATTTTTATAAGGGCGTTAAATAACGGAGATCTATTTAAACCAAGTGAACAAGAAATTTATGCTTCTATATACAAAAATGAACATGCCGGCTGGGTACCAGGTTATCAAAGTTTTGCTAATTATTATGAAGATCTAGATGCTGTGGTTATTCAGTTTTACAATACAACAGACCCCAAGCTATACAATTGGAACTTATCTGAAATAATAAATAAAAGAATTAAAAAGATTATAAAGCGTAAAAAATAAAAACTAAATTTTAGAATCCTTTAAACCCCAAGCATCTAAACCGCGTAAAATAGGTTCTAAAGACTTACCCCTTTCGGTTAGGCCATACTCTACTTTTGGTGGCACCACCGGATACACTTTTCTAAATACGAGTCCGTCTTTTTCTAACTCTCTAATAGTTTGGGTAAACATTTTATTTGAAATACCCGAAATATGCTTCTGTAATACGCCAGAACGCAGATTCTCTTCTAGTAAATGAAACAAGATTAAAGGCTTCCATTTAGTCCCAATTAAATTCATAGTATAATTTAACGGACATTTAACATCATTTTTCATTTATTTAATAAATTGAATTTCAACATAATACTCATTTAGGTAACTATACCACTTTTTAGTAAGTTATTGCCTAATAAGCAAATATAATCTAATTTCGCAGTCTAAAACAAATATTATGACAACAAATAAAAATTATCCGAAGTCGTTTTCTCACATCGGAATTACTGTTCCAGATATTGAAGCAGCTACTAAATTTTACACAGAAGTTATGGGTTGGTATGTTATTATGGAACCATCAACGGTAAAAAAAGAAACCGAAACAGCCATTGGGCAAATGTGTATTGATGTTTTTGGAAACGATTGGGAAACTTTTGAAATTGCACATTTAGCAACATCAGACGGTATTGGAGTTGAATTATTTTCCTTTCCTCATGGTGTAAAAGAAGCTCCTGAATTTAACCCATTTAATACTGGGCTATTTCATTTTTGTGTTCAAGATCCAGATATTGAAACTTTAATAGAAAAAATTAAAGCATTTGGAGGTAAACAACGCATGCCTATTCGCGAATATTACCCAGAAGATAAACCTTTTAAAATGTGTTATGTAGAAGATCCATTTGGAATTGTTTTCGAAATTTACACCCATAGTTACGAGTTAACATACTCCAGCGGTGCCTACGCTAAATAAAATACTTTTTTGGTATAACTTAAAAAAGGGCCGGTTAATAATTAACCAGCCCTTCACCTAACAAAAACCTAAAAACTAACACATAAATTTAGGTTTCAATAATATTGTAAGTTAGAATCTATAAGTTACCATTGCTTTAGCAAAAAACGGTGTTCCTGGTGTAAAATGAATTTCCTCTACTGCTTCAGGTTCGTTTTGTAAACGAGATTCTGTAGCAAATTGCGTTTCGTTCCAGTCTACATCAAAAAGGTTTTCTATAGCCACACCAAACGTTAAATTATGTATGGTATAATTCACATTAAAATCGGTTACAAAATAGCCTTCAGCCACAATACTGTTATCTTCGTTAGCAGGTCTGTCGTCAACAAAACGATATTTTAAGCCTCCAGAAAAACCATTTAAATTGTTAACCGCTAAACCACCCGCCATTGTAAAATTTGGTGCAAGGGGAATGTAATTTTCGCCATCAGGATCTTCAACACTTCTTGCGTGAGTTAAGGTTGCGTCGGTATCTATAAACAACCAATTACTTAACTGATATCGTACCCCTAAATCGAAACCATAACGTTCTGTTTTTCCGCTAGGCTCTACAATACCCGCGTCACCTACGTAAACAAATTCTTGATCTAGAAACAAATACCAAAGTGCACTATTTACAACAAGCTTAGAAAAAGGTTTCCATATTGTTCCTAAATCGGCACCATAGGCTCGCGGTAAAATATCTTCACCCGAATTACTAACCACTACTCTAGCATCGTTAGAGTGAAATCCTATTCCTGTTTTTAAGTATAGTTTTAAATTGTTATTGGCATTATAAAAGGCATTCAATTTAGGACTTACAATGGCTTTAGTTTCTGCTTCGGCCGAATAGGTTTCAGACAATTTATCGGTATATAAAAATTTAAAATGGTCTAAACGAACAGCTGGAGCAATTGTAAATTTTCCCATTTCGAAATCGGCATTAAAATATGCTGCTGCGTTTGTTTGATTAATATCGCCCAGTTGAATCTGCTCTAAAGTTGTAGTTCTGTTAAGGGTATGTGATAATTCTGTATCTGTTGTATTATCATGCCTTAAAGACAGACCAGATGTAAGTTTAAGTGCTACGTTTCCTAAATTCGTGGTGTAGTTTAACTCAGAATTTAAACCAAAAATATCGCGATTTTCTTTCTGTTTTATTTGATCGCCATTTACAGGATCTTCTAAAAAGAAGGTGAAATTTGAATAAAGCTCGAAATTATAATGCGAATAAAATGCGTTTGTTTTTAAGCTTGTATTTTCAGAGACATTTTTATAATATTCTACATTTAAATTTGTACGCTGTGTTTGGCCTCCTTCAGTATCATCAATAGCTCCAAAACGAGATATATTGCCATTATCTACTTCGCGCTGTGGAATTTGCCCTGATGCATCCCAGCGACTTGTAAAATGAGATGCGGTTAATGTTAATTTATCATTCTCTGGCGAAAACATAACGTATTTACCAAATAGATTTATTCTATTAAAATTTTGCGGCGAATCGAAAGGGCCATCACCCTCTAAATACTCGACTGCTAAATAACTATTTTGATTCTTCGTTTTTTCTAATAAATCAATCATCCCTAGGGTTCTTATAGTGTTAAATTGCCCTATTGAAAATGTAACTTCGCTATCTTTTAAATAATCTTTAGTAGCGAAATCGACATAACCAGCAGTTGTAAAATCGCCTTCTTTAGCGTAATAAGGTCCTTTGCCAAAATCTATTTTATTAACAGTTTCTGGAATTAAAAAATGTAAATCGGCGTATCCTTGCCCATGAGCATGCGACACCATATTTACCGGCATTCCATCAACAGAAATAGAAATATCTGTACCGTGATCTATATCGAAACCCCGTAAAAAAATCTGTTCGGCTTTACCGCCGCCAGCGTGCTGCCCGATAATTAAACCGGGAACTTTTCGTAACACATCTTGCGATGAATTTACAGGATTGGTACTTAAATCTAACCTAGAAATAGTGCTTACTGGGCTTAATTGTTCTTCAATAACCATTTCTTCTAATTGAAATAATTTTTCTTGTAAAACAATAGTGAAAACTGATTTTGCAGAATCTTCAGTAACTGATAATATTTTAGTTTTGTAACCTAATAATCCTAATTTAAGCGAATCGCCTTGGTTTGTATTTTCTATAATAAACTGCCCTGTTTCGGAAGTATGGGCATGTGTTTTGGTGTTTAAATTATATACGTAAACAGCCTCTAAAGGTTGATTAAGTTCATTTATTACTTGCCCTTTAACTTGTTGTGCATCAATTTTTAAGACTATAAGTAAAAACAGAAATAAAAGAAGTAACTGTTGCGTTTTCATATAAATATTTTATTAAATACTATTAATTTCTTGAGTCATTATTGGACCAAGCTCAAAAGTACTTTGTAGTAGTTCATCCTTCAAACTTTTAACTTCTTTTAACTTACCGTTTGCGTTATAAATTTTTGCTAAATGAAACAACACCTCGGGCTCTGTAGTTTTACCAACAACATATTTATCCATAATCTGCATGGCTTCTTTGGCATCGCCGTGATTATAAAATGTCCAAGCCAATAAATCGTAAGACTGTGGTGTTGGACGCTTTTCAATTTCGTTATAAGCAATTTCTAATGCTTTTGCTGATTTTTTATCGTTTTCGGCATAAAGTAATACAGTATATTTATTATACATATCGCCGTATAACGGATTTATTATTATTGAATCGTATCGTCTTAATTGTTCGGCTTTAAACGCGGTATCGCCAATAAAACTAGCTATTTCTGCCTTTAAAAGATAGTAATCAGGCGAGTTATAAGATAAAGTTATGGTATTTAAAATACGTAAAGCTTCCTCTGGATTTTGTTCGTAGGAATAAACAATCCAAGCAATACCTTTTTTTGCGTAAGCATCCTCTGGATTAAGCTGAAGTGCTTTTATATAATGTTGATACGCTTCTGAAACCCTTCCGGCGTGACCGTAAAAATCGGCTAAGTTTGTATAAACCCATTGTTTTGTAGATGCTAAATTTGAAGCTTCGGCAATTTTTTTAGCTTGCTCCATATATTTTATAGCGGCAGTTAAATCGCCACGGTGATCGCTCCATTTTGATAATCGAATTAAATAATCGAAATCGTTATTTTTTCTAATATGTTCTAAGTAGGTTTTTGCTGTTTCGAAATTACCTAACTCTAAATGCACATCGAAAAGCATTTTTTGTGTACCTTTTAAATTTTCGCCGTTTGTTTCGGCTTTGGTTAATAAACTTAAAGCTTCTTTAAACTTATGCTGCGACACATAATTACGAGCTAATGCGCGTAAATATCCTGCTTTGTTGTAATTGGTACGCTCATTCACTTTTAATAAATTTTTTTCTGCATTTATTAAAGCTTCAATGTTACCAGTTAAATTAAAAATAAGAGTTTGAGATGCCGCAATTTTAGCTAAATACGGAAATTGATTTGGCTCTTTTTCTAGCTTTTTTTCCCAGAACTCAAGGTCTGATTTCGCCATATGCAACATCTCTCTCTTATTGCTCACAAGAAAATCATTATAGTCTTTGGCATTTGTAATAAGCTTGGGGGAACTGTTACAACTTGCCAAAATTAGCATTGCAAATGCAACATATATGTTATAAATAGATTTCATGTGTTTGTGTTTTTTGTTAATTTTTGTGTAGGTTTTGTTTATACTCTAAAACGAGAATGATGCCTCGTTTTAGAGTTATTTTGGTTTTACCAAGGCGTTGCTAAGTAAGGAAATGAGGTCAAAAAGGCTTTATCATTTGCATCGACGTTGTCGTTTGATAGCCCAGGGTTTTCGGTAAAATCTTCACCACCGAAAATGAGTAATAATTCAACAGTAATAACGTCATCGGCTAATGCTCTACCAGTTAACACATTGGTTCCGTCGTAAAAAGTTGTTGTTCCATCTAAAGACACATTTAAAACATCGGTTGCTAAAAGGCCTGTAAAGGCTGCTGCATCTTGCCCAAGAGCATTCATATCGCCATCGTTAGCAAATGCTGGACTTAATGCCGTTAAATTGGTTTGAAACATACTTTGAAACGCTGCGTTCTGTGCCGTAGGAATGGTTGTATTAAACGCATCTTTACTATCTGAAGACACAAAAACAGTATTTACTGCTGGGCGTCCCATTTGATCTTCTTGCGTGTAGGTTCCAGAAAAATCTGGTTCCATGGTTGTAATTTCGTTATCGTCGTCGTTTGAGCAGTTAAAAGCTAAAAGAGACAATGCTGCTAAGGTTAATATTTTTAAAGATTTCATATTGTTTTGTCTTAAAAGGTTGTAATTATTTTCTTTTTGTTTCTACCCAAGTGTTAATTGTTCCAGAGCCACCAATCATAGATTTAGGTACTTCAACAACAATGGACATTACATTTGTACCCGCAAAAGTATCGGCTCCTGGCGTATTAAAACTCGTTGCGTTACCTGCTATAATTTCACCGTATTGAGCAAAATCCATAAAGAAAGGATCGTCTCTTGGTCCAGCGAAAAAACTCATACCATTATTAGTTTCAATAGAAGCACTACTACCATAAGCAGAAATATCAACCCAACCTGTATTGGTTGCCATAGTTTCTATAACACTATTTAATCCTGTTTGAGAAGGCGCAACCGGACCAAAAAAGTACATTTTACCATCTCTAGGAATGGCTTGAATAACTAAATCTTCAACATTATCGCCTGTGTTATCAATATTAAACTCAACTAGTACGTTTTCATCAAAAGATGCAGAACTCGTATTTGCTGGACTTAACAAACCTTGCAAATTGGCCACAAAAGCAATGTTACTTGTGTTCTCGCCTTGAAAGGCATAAAAATCGGTAATATCGCTACTACCGCCTTGTACCGCAGGCGCATCGATGTGGTCTGCTGCTAAAATGAAGCCTACCACCGCAGCAACTGCTCCAATTCCTAATACTTTTTTTAAATTTTTCATGATTTTTTTGAGATTTAAGTTATTAATTAATGTGTCTCGCCAATACCTACGGAAAATTATAAATAGCGGTTTTGTTAAAATTATGTTAAACAAATAATTATACCTTTTAACAGAATGCACCTCTACGGTAACAAGTATTTTTTATTTACTAAATTAGCCTGCTATAAACCATAGGATAACTACCTTAATGCTCTAGTAAATCTTCAATGACGATAAAGAAACTTTCAGTTATTATACCTGCTTATAATGAAGCAGAAACTATTCATAACATATTAAACAAAATACAAGCGGTAAAACTGATTAATAATATTGAAAAGGAAATTTTAATAGTTAATGATTGTTCTACGGATAAAACAAAAAACACCATTAACACTTACATGAACTCCAACCCAGATTTACCTATTAGTTATTTTGAGCATGAAACTAACCAAGGTAAAGGAGCCGCCATACATACCGGAATACAAATGGCAACTGGAGATGTTTTGGTAATACAAGACGCCGATTTAGAATACAACCCAGAAGAATACAACGATTTGCTAAAACCTATTACCGATGGCTTTGCCGATGTGGTTTATGGCTCTAGGTTTATGGGAAGCAAACCACATAGAATTTTATTTTTCTGGCACACCATAGGTAATAAATTCCTCACATTTTTATCGAATATGTTTACCAATTTAAACTTAACCGATATGGAAACCTGTTACAAAATGTTCAGAAGCGATATAATTAAGTCTTTAAATTTAAACGAAAAACGATTTGGATTCGAGCCCGAAGTAACGGCAAAAATTTCGAAAATAAAACATATTCGCATTTACGAAGTTGGAATAAGTTATTATGGCAGAACCTATTATGAAGGAAAAAAAATAGGTTGGAAAGATGGCTTTAGGGCTATATGGTGTATTTTTAAATATCGTTTTTAATTTTTAAAGATGAAAATAGCCAATTTTAAATCTATAATTCTATTTCTTCCATTACTTATTCTTTACATTCTCATTGCTCTTCTTGTAATTGATAATGGATTAGGAGGAGACCAAGCGCGCTACCTACGTTATGCTAAAAATTTATTAAACGGCACCTATGCAATTGATGGCGCTTTATTTTTATGGAATGGACCAGGATACCCATTAATATTAGCACCATTTGTGTTTTTAAATGCCTCCATAATATTTTTAAAAGGTTTAAATATTATTTTTTTATTTTTTGGAATATTATTTTTTCATAAAACTTGTTTAGCTTTTTTTAATAAAATACAAGCACTATTATGTAGTTACATTCTAGGGTTATATTATCCAAATTTGCTATTTTCCTTAAAGTATATTTTAACCGAAGGCTTTGCATTTTTTTTAGCCTGTGGTTTTTTATTCTATTTCACAACGGCTCTAAAAAAAGGTAAACGAAAACACATAATTTTAGCATCGGTATTTTTAGTTTTACTACTATTAACTAAAGTAATATTTGCCTATGTAACCTTTGGAATAATTGCTATTTCACTATTTATGTTCGCTTTTAAAAAACTAAGATTACAGGCTAAAAGAGTATTAATAATTTTTGTATTTGCTAATGTTTTGTCACTTCCTTATTTATTTTACACCTATAGTTTAACAAGCAAATTCCCGTATTACTCTAATGCTGGTGGCCAGTGTATTTATTGGTTAAGCACACCTTTTGAAAACGAACAAGGCGAATGGGTGCTCGCCAGTGATAAATATTTTAAAACTAAACCTCAATACAAAAATCATAACGAGTTTTTAAACACCATTAAAACGTTAAAACCAGTTGAAAAAGATGCCTCGTTAAAAGAAAAAGCCCTTACTCAAATAAAAGAAAATCCAAAAAAGTTCTTCAAAAATTACATTTCAAATATTAGCCGACTATTTTTAGATATTCCAAACAGTTACACGAACCAAAGTATCGGATTTATTTTTTATGCCGTTCCTAATAGTTTTATTTTTGTGTTTTTATGTTTGAGTGTTTTTTTTAGTTTTTTGAGCTTTAAAAAACTTCCAGTGGGTATTATTTTGTTTTCAACTTTTTCATTAATCTATCTTTTTGGTAGCTCGTTGTTATGTGCATACCCAAGAATGCTCTACCCTATTCTTCCATTTCTTTTTTTATGGATTTTTTATTGTATTTTACAATTTAGAACAACACCACTTTTTTCAAGTAAAAGTTAAATCATATTAAAATAATTTCGGCCTTTAATTTATAAAAACACTACTTTTATAACTTGTAACCCAATTACCATATTATGAACCCATCGGCTTCTGGTTGGATAAAAAAACTACTTAAAAATTGCGACAGCAATCATCCTGTTTTTTTATTAGAAGAAGATTTACTTTATAAAAAACTAAGAGCTTGTGGTTTTATATACGGTAGTAACTTACACGTTATTGAAAAGGTTTTTGAAAAAAACGATTTTACCGAAGATGAAATCTGTAAAATAAACCTATGCTTGGCTTTGCTTTATATGCATAAAAAATCGGGAACGAGCATCCATTTTACCGAAAGCGTTATTAATTTTTATAACAGTATTAACGAAACTAAAACTTCATTTTTTAAAATATTATTGAGCGAAAAAAAATCTGAAGAACAACTTGAAAAAATATTTCATAAGCGCATTCAAATAGATACAAATATTTTAACTAAAAACTTTAAATATTTTATAGTTAACGCCTTACTTTTTATTGATGTTTTAGCCTATAAACGATACTTAGAAAATAACACAATTTCAACAGATTATTTAACTAAAACCGAAGCCTCTATAGCTTCTATTTCATTAAATGTTTTAAATTCTAAGGCTGAAAAAAGTCAATATGACGAGAGTTTAATTCGCCTTTTCGAATCATCTTTAAGGTACTTTAATAATGAAAACAACAACTACAAACAGGCTATAACTTACATTAAAACCCCGCTTGAAAAGCAATACATGATCGATTTAGCTTGTATGGCAACCTGGACTGACAAGGTTATCGATATACAAGAACAAAAGTTTTTAATTACACTTAGAAAAGATTTAAATCTCGATAAAGCTATTTTAAAAGAGTCTATAAAAACCATTAACTCTTACTATATAGAAAACAAAGACAACATTGCCTTATTAAGCTCGAAAAATTTGGTTAAAAGTTTTTACGATAATTCTAGCAAAATGGTAACTAAACTTATTTCTAGAAATAAAAAACGATTGTACAAGGAGTTAGTAGACAGCAAAGAATTAATGGTTTTACTTACGCAATCTACGGTACGCGATTTAACTAAAGAAGAACAAAAAAAAGTACAAGAGCAGTTATTCGATATTTTTAAAAGTATACCAAGTTTAGCCATTTTTATGCTTCCTGGTGGCGCCATTTTATTGCCACTAGTAATTAAGTTTATACCAAAGCTTTTACCCTCGGCTTTTGATGAAAATCGAATTGAAGAAGATTAACGTTTTAACTTAAACGTGCTAAATAATCGTAATGCTCGCCTTCAAGAACTAGTTCACAATTTAGGTCAACAGTTTCGCTGGCTAACTTTAAGGTGTCAAAATCGAGATACAACCATTTCATAGGCACTTCTTTTTCGCCTTTGTAACTTAAATAATAATCGAGTTCGCCGTAGTAACTAGCATTCATGTCTTGCCAATAGCCACCATCGTCATCTAAATACATGTATTTAATATCGGATGAATCGATTAAAATTTGTCCGTTAGGTTTCAATAAACTTTTTAAATGCGTTAAGTATTTCGAAACTTGAGTAAGCTCTTGAAAAATTCCGGTACCATTCATTAATAATAAAACGGTATCAAAAGTTTCGGTTTCGTTTAAAATATTTAAAATTTCAGCATTTTTTACACCGCGTATTTTTGAAACTTCAATAGCACCTTCCGATACATCGATAGCTTTCACATCCATACCTTTTTGTTGCAAATACAAACTATGGCTTCCGGCACCACAACCAACATCTAGCACCTTGCCTTTACTTAATTTTAAGGCTTGTTGTTCGAGTTTAGGCATTTCAGAATAGTTTCTAAATAAATACGGCAAAGGCAATTCATCTTCATCAGAAATACTGGTAGAAGTCATAATATCTTCGGTATAATTTCCGTTTTGGTAATCAAGTAAAGCTTTTCCGAAAAGGTCTTTCAAATTCAAAATTCAAGTATTAAAATACAAAGTTAGTTTGCTTTTAGTAGTTTTGCTAAAATTTTAAATTTTGAGTATTCAACCTAAAATAGAAGACCTTCCAAAGCTCGCCAAAGATAAGCATAACGAAAACAAAAAGTTCTTTGCTAAGCTTAAAAAAAAGCCACCCAAGAATTTAGATTATGTGATGCAAATGCTACACGAAGAGGAATTTGAGCGTACCGATTGCCTACAATGTGCCAATTGTTGCAAAACAACTGGTCCACTCTTTACAGATAAAGATATTGAGCGTATTGCTAAACATTTTAAAATGAAACAGCAACAATTTATAGATCAATATTTAAGAATTGACGAAGAAAACGATTATGTATTACAGAGTGTGCCATGTACGTTTTTAGATGCCGATAATTATTGCCTTATTTATGATGTAAGACCAAAAGCATGCCGAGAGTTTCCACATACCGACCGGAAAAAATTTCAACAAATAGCTAACTTAACTTTAAAAAATGTAGCTATTTGTCCGGCAGCTTTTAACATAGTTGAAGCAATGAAGCAAAGAATAAAATAGTTATATTTAAAAACTAAACTAAATTATTTTGGAAGCATTATTAAACTATTTCGAGACTATACCTTCTCACCACAGAGCTATTATTTTAATTGGAGGCCTAACTTTTTTCTGGGTTTTAGAAGGCATAATGCCGTTATTTGGTAAGCCATATAAAAAATGGAAACACGCTATTCCTAACATATTTTTTACCTTAACAACAGTAGTTGTAAACTTACCATTGGCGTTTTTACTTTTAAAATCGGCCGACTGGGTTACGCAAAACAACTTTGGTATTCTTAACTGGTTGCCCGAAATGCCCTTGTGGCTATACGCCCTTTTAGGTATATTTTTAATAGACTTTATTGGAGCATATTTACCGCATTTAATTGAGCATAAAACCAAGTTGTTATGGAAAGTACATTTAGTACACCATACCGACCATAACGTAGATACAACTACAGCAAACAGGCACCACCCTTTAGAAAGTTTAATACGTTATTTGTTTACATTGGCCGGTGTTTTTATTATTGGAACACCTATTGCTATTGTGTTTTTATATCAATCGTTATCTGTTGTGGCAACTCAATTTAATCATGCTAATATAAAATTACCAAGAAAAGTAGATGATTGGCTAAGCTACGTTATTGTTTCACCCGATATGCACAAAGTACATCACCATTACAGGCTACCTTTTACAGACTCTAACTACGGAAATATTTTTTCGGTTTGGGATAGGCTTTTTGGAACTTTTATGAAGCTTGATCGCGATAAAATTGTTTACGGCGTAGATGTTTTTCCAGATGAAGTTGCCAATAGCAATATTAAAACCTTATTAGCACAACCTTTTAAAAAGTACGAGCAGCAAACCTTAAAACCAGATTAGTTTTGAAGTATTTAAGTGGTTTAATTTTAGCAATAGTTGTAGTGAGTTGTAATTCTAAAAATATCGACATTCAAGGCCATCGCGGTTGCCGCGGATTAATGCCAGAAAACACCTTACCGGCATTTAAAAAAGCCATAGAATTAGGCGTAAATACTTTAGAACTTGATGTAGCAGTAAGTCACGATGGCGTTGTTGTTGTGTCTCACGAACCATTTTTAAGCCGAGTTATTTGTTTAGATATTGAAGGAAACCCAATTCCGGAGGAAGATGATATGAAGTATAACTTATATCAAATGACTTTTGATAGTATTAAACAATTTGATTGCGGACTAAAAACGCATCCACGATTTCCAGAGCAAGAAAAATTGAAAGCCTATAAACCATCGTTAGATGAGGTTTTTAAAATGGCAAAACAATTAAATCCTGAAATTAAATTTAATATTGAAATAAAAGCAAAACCAAATTTTGATGAAGTTTTTACGCCAAAACCAAAAGAATTTGTCGCCTCAGTTTTAAAAGTGATTGAAGCTAATAACGCTTTCGCGGAAACTAACTTGCAAAGTTTCGATTTACGAGTTTTAGAAGAAATTAAAAAGCAATCGCCAAAAATGCGGGTTGCCATTTTAATTGATGAAGATGAAAACATTACAACAAAACTTAATAGTTTAAGTTACAAACCCGAAATTATTAGTCCGTATTACAAGCTTTTAAATACTAATAATGTTGAAGCCTTTAAACGTGAAAGCTACAAAGTAATTCCGTGGACGGTTAATAGTTTTGAAAGCATGGAAACCATGATTAATTACAAAGTAGATGGTATAATTACAGATTACCCGAACTTACTATTAAATATGTTAAACTAATTAATAAAAAGTGCTTCTAATTGATTTCCTAAATCGTAAACAGGAACGTTAGACAAATTAGTAACAATAGAAATAACAACCTCTTCTTCTGGGTAAATTAAAAGTAAGGTTGATGCGCCTACACCACCACCAGAATGTCCAAATCTGGGGGTTTTGTTTTTAGATAAACCTACCGAAAAACCTACGCCGTAATGTGTGTTTTTTCCAGAATCTAAAATTTGAGGTGTTAACAATTCATTTAAAACAGTTTCAGAAATTAATGTTGGATGAATTATTTCGTTTCCAAATTTAATTAAATCTTCAGATGTTGAAATAAAACCACCTCCAGCAGCTTTAAATTCATTGCAAACAGGGCTCCCAAATTCAATTTTACCATTTTCATTTTTTCTGTAAAATAGCGTTCTGTTCGGTATATCAGTATTACAATAGTCTAAGCTTGTGTTTAGCATTTTTAGCGGACTAAAAATTACGTTTTTCGTATAAGTATCAAAAGGTGTTTTTGCTACCGTTTGCGTAACTTCGCTAAGCAAGTTCCAGCCATATGTACTGTATTTGTAGTTGCTTTGTGGCTTAAAAAGTAAGGTGTCGTTTTTAAAAATATCTATGCCTTGAGTAATAGTTAATGGTTCGTTTAACAAAAACTCATCATTTTTATAATGCCTAATTCCTGCCGTATGCCCACCAACTTGTCTTATAGTAAAATCGTATTTCTTTTTTGGGTAAGTAGGTAAATAGGCGTAAATGCTAGAATCTAAATCTATAAGTTTAGCATCAATTAATGTGGCCATACAAACAGCCGAAATAGGTTTTGAAATACTAGCAATTCTAAATTGAGTTTCGTCTGGTTTTACCTTAATTTTTTTAGCAATATTGGCATAACCAAAACCTTCCGACCAAATTATGTCACCATGTTTTGCTACGGTAATGGCCATTCCAGGAATACGCTCATTAATTAAAAAGTTGGTAGCAAAATCTTTTGGTGTTTCGGGGTTTGCTTTTATGGTGGCAACCGAACTTTTACACGAACTGCCCCAAACCAATGTATAAAGCAGGGCTAGTATAGCTATTTTTTTCATTAAACTTATTTTAAGAGCTTAGTCGTATAACAAATAATTTTCTCTAATTTTTTTAAAGGTTTTTAAATTAGCTTGCCACGAGTTTTTAATTTCGGCTTCGCTTAAACCAGCTTCAATTTGTTGTTTTAAAGTTTCTGTTCCTGCTAGTTTTACAAAAAAGTTATTAAAAAATTTAGTTTTATCTGTGGTGTTATTGTAAGCCTCAATTAACCAGTTTAAGTTTAATGCCGTTAAGTTTTTTGTTGAGGTTAAATCGCTTCCGTAGCATACTTCATTTTTATGTTTAGGATATTTTGCACCTTCATTTGGCTGAGGTGTAAATTGAAACGTAAAGACTTCAGTATTTAAAAATGGGCTTCCAAATATTTGAAATTGCGTTTCTGTGCCACGTCCGGCGCTAACATTAGTACCTTCAAAAAAACATAAGCTAGGATAAAGGTTAATAGCTTTATCGTTTGGTAAATTAGGGCTTGGTTTTATAGGTAAGCTATATGTTTTTTTATGATTGTAATGCTTCATGTTAATAATGGTTAACTCACATTCAATATTGTTTTTTAACCATTTTTCACCATTAATCATTTGTGCATATTCGCCAATAGTCATGCCATGAACAACCGGAATAGGATGCATACCAACAAAACTTTGGTGTTTTGTTTCTAAAACAGGGCCATCAATATAATGCCCATTTGGGTTAGGTCTATCAAAAATTATAACAGGAATATTAGCTTCGGCGCAAGCTTCCATAACATAGTGCAGTGTAGAAATATAAGTGTAAAAACGGGCGCCAACATCTTGTATATCAAAAATAACAACATCTAAATCGTTTAATTGTTCTTGTTTTGGCTTTTTGTTGCTGCCATAAAGTGATACAATAGGTAATCCGGTTTTAGTATCAACACCATCTTTTACAACCTCGCCAGCATCAGCTTTTCCACGAAAACCATGTTCTGGCGCAAAAACCTTTTTTACATTTAATTTTAACGAAACTAGAGAATCTACCAAATGAATATATTTAGTTCCATTTTTAAAAATTACAGAAGTTTGGTTGGCTACAATACCAACGCGTTTATTTTGCAATAATGGTAAATACAGCTCGGTTTGGTTGGCTCCAATAACAATATTGGTGTCAGTTACAACTTGTTTTAAAGGTGTTACATCGGCCGAAACGCTATCCTGTTTTACTTTAGATCCGCAGGAAATTAACATCACAAACCCGAGAACAATAGAGAATAAAACAGTATTTTTGAAAACTTTAAAAGGCATCATATATATTTTGAATTACGAGTTTTTTATAGCAAAACGCTTAATTGGTAGTAAAGCGTATAAAAGTAGTATTTCGGCGCCAATAATAAAAATTGGTATAGCTGCAATAGCTATAGGTATTGTGGTTATGATGATTGCCATAGCTACAGGTATTGGCCTTCAACAAAAAATTAGAGATAAAGTCGTGGCCTTTAACGGGCATATAACTATAAGTAATTACGATAGTAATAACTCGCAAGAAAGTGTATTTCCAATTTCAAAAAATCAAGAATTTTATCCAGAGTTTAAATCTGTAGACGGTATAGCCCATGTGCAGGGTGTTGCCACTAAATTTGGCGTAATTAGAACCGAAACAGATTTTGAAGGTGTAGTTTATAAAGGCGTAGGAGAAGACTACAATTGGCAATATTTTAAAGAATTTTTAATAGATGGCGTATTACCAAACTTGCAAAAAAAATGGAGTGAGGAAGTTTTAATCTCGGAGTATTTAGCCAATAGACTAGGTTTTAAAGTAGGAAGCGAGTTTCAAATGGTGTTTGCAAAAAACGACCCAGAAAAGTTACCAAACTATGTAAAATGTAAAGTTGTAGGCGTTTACAATTCGGGGTTTCAAGATTTAGACAAGCAATTTTTAATCGGGAATTTACGTCATATACAAAGACTAAATAAATGGGAAACCGACCAAATTGGCAACTTCGAAGTCTTTATAAACGATTTTTCAAAAATCGATAGAAAAGGCATAGAAGTTTACCAAAACACACCATCAACCTTAAATACAGAAACTGTAACAAACAAATTCGCATCCATTTTCGAGTGGATAAGCATTTTCGATAAAAACATTTATGGCATAATAGGAATCATGATTTTAGTTGCCGGTATAAACATGATAACCGCACTACTCGTTTTAATTCTAGAACGCACACAAATGATAGGCGTTTTAAAAGCCTTAGGTAGTAACAACTGGAGCATACGTAAGCTGTTTCTATACAACGCATCCTATTTAATTTTACTCGGTTTATTTTGGGGTAATTTAATCGGTTTGGCGGTATTATTATCTCAAAAATACTTTAAAATTTTTCCTCTAGACCCAAGTGTTTATTACGTTTCCGAAGCTCCAGTTTTTATAAGTGTAGGTTACATACTGGCATTAAATGTTGGCACCTTAATATTATGTTTAATTATGCTTTTAGTGCCATCTTATTTAATTACAAAAATATCTCCAGTAAAAGCCATACGGTTTACATAAATAATTTGGGCATTACCCTAAAGGGTCGGGCTTTCGGTAGTCGCTACCTCCTGCGTCGGTGAGCTCCAACAATACCTCAATCCCTAATGCGAATAGTTAAACCTTATAGTATAGGCTTAGCAATAAATTAAACTTATATTGATATTGTAAATAATATTGAAGAAGCTTTATAAAAACAAGCAAGTAATTGTAAATTTGAATATCAAAAAAAGAAAGAATTATGAAGCTTGTACTATCACCCGCCAAATCTTTAGATTTTGAAAGCGAATTACCAATACAAAACTTTACAGAAGCACAGTTTTTAAAACAATCAGAACGTTTAAATAAAGAGTTAAAAAAGAAATCTGCCAAAAAATTATCAGACCTAATGAATATTTCCGATGCATTAGGGCAATTAAATTACGAACGAAATCAAGCCTGGGAATTACCTTTTACAGCAGAAAATGCAAGACCTGCAGCATATGCATTTAATGGCGATGTTTATAAAGGCTTAAACGCTTATACCATACCAGCAGATAAATTAGATACTTTTAAAAATACCGTTCGCATTTTATCTGGCCTTTACGGTATATTAAAACCAACCGATTTAATACAACCTTACCGCCTAGAAATGGGAACTAAAATGCCAGTTGGTACTAAAAAGAATTTATACGAATTCTGGAAAAAAGATATTACCAACGCCTTAAACAACGAGTTAGAAGATGGCGAATTATTTTTAAACCTAGCCAGTAACGAATACTTTAAAGCTATAGATAAAAAAGCACTAAAAACGCCAATTGTTACAGCAAATTTTAAAGATTTTAAAAACGGACAATACAAAGTAATTTCGTTTTACGCCAAAGAAGCACGCGGATTAATGGCGAGATATATTGTGGATAGTAACGCTAAAACTGTTGAAGATTTAAAAGGCTTTAATTACGAAGGTTACGGATTTAGCGAAGAAATGTCAAAAGAAAACGATTTGGTTTTTATCAGGTAGTTTATTTTCGTAATATTACGAAAAACACAGTATGTATTATTACCTTATTTTACTACTTCAAGGCTATTGCATATACCATATGTATAAAAATAGAATTCCCTATTATTGGATTTTTCTAATTTTATTTTTGCCTGTGGTTGGTTGTATTATATATTTAATAACCCAAGTTTACAATAAGCGTGATGCAGAAAAAATTACTTCTGAAATAACAACCATAATTAACCCTACAAAAAAAATTAAAGATTTAGAAAATAAACTAGAATTTTCTGAAACTTACCAAAATAGAATAGATCTTGCCGATGCTTTTTTAGAAACTAAAGATTATAGCAATGCCATAAAGCATTACAAGGAAACTTTAAAAGATAAATCGCAAAACAACTTTTATTCAATAACCCAATTAATAAAAGCATACGCTGGTATTCAAGATTTTGAAAACGTAATTTTTTATGCAGAAAAAATAAAAGACCACAGTGAGTTTAAAAAATCTAGATCGCAGTATTACTATGGTATGGCGCTAAAGCAATTAAATAAAACTGAAGAAGCAGAATTTAATTTAAAAGCTATAGATATTAGGTATTCGTTTTACGAAGAACGATTAGCTCTGGCTAAATTTTTATTAGAAATAAAAAAAGAAACCGAAGCTAAAGACGTATTAAATGAAATATTTAATGAATCAAAACATATGACTAAGACTAACAAACGTTTATACAGGTCAACTATATCAGAAGTTCAAAAATTATTAAAAGAATTAAATTAATTATTTAGGCATAGCTTTTCCCGTTACGCTTATTTTTTTCTCTACAGAAGGCTTCTTTTTTATTCTAGGTCGTCTTGAACCAAAAGTACCTCGGTTAATTTTACCACGTTTTGTTTTTTTATCTCCTTTTCCCATTTTATTGCTATATTTTTGTTTATTATAAACTACAAAAAATAACAACGCAAGTCAAGTTTATTCGTGTTTAAACACAAGCATCCATACGAGCCATTTATATTACCCGATACCGAAAAACTTATTGTAGGTACATTACCGCCACCACGATTTTCTACAGGAGCACTTTTAGAAAAAGATGTCGATTTTTGCTACGGAAGTTATTACAATTCCCTTTGGCTGTTTATCGATAAAATTCATAATCTAAATTTGAGATATGATAATTCTAACGAAGCCGTACAACAGCGTAAGAACTTTTTAATACAACATAAAATAGGTGTTTGCGATATCGTTGCTAGTTGCGAACGCGAAAAAATTGATGCTTCCGACTTGGGAATGACAAATATTAAACTGCGCGATGTTGTTGGCTATTTAAAACAATTCCCAAATGTAAACACACTGCTATTTACTGGCGGAAATAGTAAAAATGGCCCTGAATATTTCTTCAGAAAGCATTTAAAAACCTATGGTTTAAAATTGAATTTAGTAACTAATGAAGTACCACGAATACACGAATTTAACCTGCCTGTCATTCCGAGCGCAGTCAAGGAATCTTATAAAAAAGCCCGTAAAATAAAAACCGTTTCGTTAACATCTAGTTCTGGAGCTGCTAATATTTCAATAAGCAGAATACCTTTGTACCGTCAATTAAAAGCCAACAACCCCAATTTTAATACTTTCGATTTTCGAGTGCTTCAGTATCGTGAGTTTTTTTGAGCAAAGCTTATTTATCAGCTTTTATCCGGTTAAGTTAAGTATAATTCTTTCGACTGCGCTCAAGAAGACAAGCAAATAATCTATTAAACTTTTAGTTACCCTATTTTTAGTTTTATCTCGAACTCTAATTTATTTAGGTTCACGCAAAATCTTTTCCATTTTTCGACCTTTGGCCAATTCGTCAACAAGTTTATCGAGGTATCGGGTTTGTTTGGTTAACTCAGTTTCAATTTCCTCAATTCTATAGCCGCAAATTACACCTTTAATTAAATGTGCCTTTGGGTTAATTGTAGCGCTTTCAAAAAAGGTTTTAAAGGTTACTTTTTCCGCAATTAATTCTTGCAGCTTTGTTTCATTAAAACCTGTAAGCCATTCAATTACTTGGTGTAACTCTTCAACCGTTCTCCCCTTTTTTTCAACTTTAGTCACATAATGCGGATAAACCGAAGAAAATGTCATGCTCGCAATACGTGCATCGTGTTCTGGTGTTGTTGCCATAATTTATTTATTTGATGTGTTTTCAATATCACTAATATGGTGTTCTAATGCTTTAACAGATATTTGAATTTCAACAACCAATAAGGCTAGCGAAATTATTAATAGTAATAAAGCCATACCAAACACCCAAACCGCCACATGTTGCTGCTGTACATAAATTAAAAACATGGTTAGTACACATAACAACAAACTACTAATACCAAATATTTGCATGTAACGCGTTAAATACAATCGGGTTTTAATATTTTTAATTTGAGCCATTAACACCGAATCTTTTTCTTTTTTATACTTATCGTGCAAACTCCTAATTACCGATGCATAAGCCAAAAACCTATTGGTATAAGCCAGCATAATTAACGAAATTGCCGAAAACAATAAGGCCGGTGTAGTAAGTGTTAATTGTTCCATAATTATTTTTTTCGCTGTTTATAGCTATCGTGTAATCCCATTCCGTTTAAAATTAATGCTGTGCATTTTTCTATTCTAGATAGTCGTGTTTTTACTTGTTTGGGTTGCGAAAAATACAAAATATAACCACGTTGTCTACCTGGAGTTAAATTATTAAAAGCCAATTTAAAAACGGGATCATCTTCAAATTTCACCCCTAACTCTTCTGGTATTTGTTCTGTATTTTTCTTAAATTCTACTTTTAAACCAGCCTTTTCAACCTCAATAGCCTCAAATATGTAGGTTTTAATATCAGCTTCAATCAACTTAATATCATTTACATTGGTAAACTTAAATAGCCTTACAGCTTGAGAGTTTTGTCCTGGCTTTTCTAAAAGTTGTTTTTCATCCGCTAATAATGCTCCTTTAAAAAAACCAATCGAACAGAAATT
This sequence comes from Neotamlana sargassicola, assembly GCF_020523965.1. Classification (GTDB taxonomy): domain Bacteria; phylum Bacteroidota; class Bacteroidia; order Flavobacteriales; family Flavobacteriaceae; genus Neotamlana; species Neotamlana sargassicola. Next base: position 268,468 of record NZ_JAJAPX010000004.1, read on the forward strand.
TTTAAAAGCACTAATATTTAAAACATTCTTGTTGTTGTAAGTATAACAAGGCACACCCCATTTACAGGTTTCGGTTAAACCGCATTGCAAAACTATTTTTTGTAGTAGTTGAAGCTCTTGTTTCCAAGTATGCACTTTACAATCGGGTGTTGCAGCAAGGGCACACCTACCACAACCTTCAATAAAATAATTTTCAACCGTTGTATTCATTTAGTGTAATAATGTAGCTTTCAATTTAAAAAAAATGTTTCAGTTTTACGTTTCAGGATCTAAAAATAACAATTCGGTTACTTGCTTTTTTAAAAACCGTACTTCATTAAGACATTTGTACTGTAATTAAATAAACACGTTATTTATTACATTTAAAAAAACATTTACAAAAGTATTACACCATGACAAAATCTGTAAAAAATATATTAATAACCTTTATTATAGGTTGCGTTGTTTTTGTAATTGGCACTATGCTATCGGGCGGTTTCAATTTCGCTACGGTAAATGAGGTTATTGTTCATTTTACTTTTTACCAATTATACGCTTTTGTTTTAGGATATTCTAACATGTATTTTTTTCAGTTTTTAAATAGCCGAAACTGGAAAAAAACAGACACTATTAAACGCATTATTATTGGTGTATTTGGCGCAACAATTTTAACCTTAATTGGCCTATTTATTTTAAGAGCCTTAACCGCTCTATTTATGTACCACCAAACTTTTAACGAGTTTATTACAAACGAGAAATTTGAGTATTATACGTTTGGTTTATGGATTACATTAACAATTATCGCTGTTTTTCATGTTATTTACTTTTACAACAAATACCAGCAAAACCGCATAAAAGAACAAAAAGTAATTGCCGGAACTGCCAGTGCGAAGTTTGATGCTTTAAAAAACCAATTAGATCCGCATTTTTTGTTTAATAGTTTAAATGTGCTCACCAGTTTAATTGAAGAAAACCCCGAAAGTGCACAAAAATTCACGACCTCTTTATCTAAAGTATACCGCTATGTTTTAGAGCAGAAAAACAAAGAATTAGTATCGGTAGATGAAGAGTTGCAATTTGCAAAAACCTATATGTCGCTGTTAAAAATGCGGTTTGAAGACAGCATTGTATTTAACATGCCAGAACAAGCTAGCAACCCAGAAAGTAAAGTAGTACCATTATCGTTGCAATTGTTACTAGAAAATGCCGTAAAACACAATATGGTAACTAATAGTAAACCATTACACATTAATATTTACGAACAAGAAGACAGCTTAATAGTAGAGAACAACTTGCAACCTAAACAAATAGTTAAAAAAAGTAGCGGCGTGGGTTTAAGTAACATAAAAGAACGTTACCAATTATTAACACATAAAAAAGTATTCATTAATCAAGAAGCAAACCGTTTTGCAGTAGCAATACCTATGCTTACAAAACAATTATCAGTTATGAAAACAATTAACACGAAATCGAATTTTGGCGATAGTTACGTGCGTGCACGCGACTACGTAAAGGAACTTAAAGGCTTTTATTACAGCTTAATATGCTATTTGGTAATTATTCCTTTTTTAATTTACATTAATTACAACACGTATTGGGGTGTAAAATGGTTTTGGTTTCCTATGTTTGGTTGGGGCGTTGGTTTAGTTTTACAAGGCTTTAAAGTTTTTGTTAATAATGGCGCTTTTGGTCGAAACTGGGAAAAACGTAAAATTGAACAATTTATTCGTGAGGAAGAAGATAAAAAACGTTGGAATTAAAAACTTAAAAATTATGGAAAATAGAGATATACAACCTTACAACGACGACTTTAAAAACAAAGCTTTTTTAAAAGAAGAAGCCTACCTTCGCGCTAAAGAAAAAGTAAAAAAAATAGTAGGTTTTTATTGGCATTTGGCCGTTTTTATAGTAGTAAATGCTTTTATAATAATTACCATTGTTGTAAATGGTGGTAGTTTGTGGCACTTTGGTACCTGGGCGACACCCTTATTTTGGGGTATTGGTTTACTCTTCCATTTTTTAGGTGTTTTTGGTGTTACTTTCCTGTTTGGAAAAGACTGGGAAGAACGTAAAATTCGCGAGTTTATGGAAAAAGACAAAACCAATTGGGAATAACAAATTATTACAATAACTAAGCAACCAAAATTATGAATGTAATTATTATTGAAGATGAAAAACCTTCGGCACGTCGTTTACAACGTATGCTGGAAAAACTAAATATTAAAACTCAAATACTTTTACACTCTGTTGAAGAATCTTTAGACTGGTTTAGTAATAATACGCATCCAGATTTAATTTTTCTAGATATACAATTAAGTGATGGCTTATCGTTCGAGATTTTTGAAGCAATTGATATTAAATCGCCTGTTATTTTTACAACAGCATACGATGAATATGCGTTACAAGCGTTTAAACTTAATAGTATAGATTATTTACTTAAACCTATTGATGAAGATGATTTGGCTACGGCTGTAAAAAAATATCAAGAACGCCAACCACAACAACAAGCCGTTACTTTAGATTTTAACGACATTAAAAAACTATTGGTTAACCCAATAGATCGCGAGTATAAAAAGCGCTTTTCGGTAAAAGTGGGACAGCATTTAAAACTTATTTCAATTGATGATATTGAATGTTTTTTTAGCGAAAACAAAGGCACTTATTTACATACCACCGAAGGCAGAAACTATTTAATTGACACCACATTAGAACTTTTAGAAAACGAGTTAGAACCACAAATCTTTTTTAGAATTAATCGTAAGTTTTATGTAAATATTAATGCCATAAAAGATATGGTTAGCTATACCAATTCGCGTTTGCAAATAAAACTTAAAACATACAACGAACAAGAGGTTATTGTGGCTCGTGAACGTGTAAAAGATTTTAAAGCGTGGTTGGAGTAGTTATTTAATTCCTGATTTAATGTGTAAAAACGGTTTTAAATTGCTCGCAGATTATAATCATATTTGGTGATGGTTGCTCGCCTTTAACTGCCATTTCTCTGGCATAATACGCCCAATGCACATCTTGCCAATATTTTAACGATTTATCGCCTTCGCCCTCAATTTTAGCATAGTTTGCAGTTATTTTATTAAATGGTACTTGTTCTACCTTTATGGTTTTAATTATAGCCTTGGCCTCACCACCCCAAGTGGTTATTATGTTTAAATCGTTAACTTTTGGCAATGCATAATTATTAGTTTTAAACCACCAAAGCGATGTTGATGTGGCTTGTTTTACACCTTTTACAACCAGGTTAGCACAATCGTTAGCATCGCTTTGGTTATCACAGAAATACCAAGCTTCGGGGCGATTATAATTTTTATATTCTGGATTTGCTTTTATAAAGTTATTCCATAATGTTTGTACCGATGCGTTATTAAACGTTTTCATGTGTACAAAATACTATATTTTACACAAAGTTTGCGTTAAGGATTGCAGTGGAAAGCCCACAGGGAGGCACGACCGAGGACTTGTAACGAAAAGCCTGACCCCGATACTTCGGGGTAACGCCCAAATAATTAAACTTTAATTTTATAGGATGAGCCCCTGAAATAAATTCAGGGTGACCATAGATGCTTTAAAAATTAAAGTTTACGCTTTCGCGGAAGTAAAAAACAATAAACTATTTAAAAATCGAACTTATAGGTTGCTCCTGCTAAAAGCTGAATGCCTTGAACCGGGAAATTCTGCCATTTTTGGTAGCTATTATTTGCTAAGTTATTTCCTTTGGCGTACACAGAAAATTTATCGTTTATGTGATATCCAACATGTGCATTCGCATCAAAAAAGCTATCTAAAGTTACGGTTTGTATAGTTGGCGTACTTTCCATAGCTATTAAATCTTTACGCTCGCCTACATAAAATAAATTCGCTCCAGCAAACCAATTTTGGTTTATTTGGTAATCGAAAAACAACGATCCTTTTATGTCTGGTAAGTTCCAGACTTCGGTCTGTGTTTTGGCATCGTAGCCAAAATATTCGGCTTTTAAACCTAATTTAAAGTTACGACTAACATCGACATTAATTTCACCCGCTACACCAAAAGTATCGACGTTATCGTAAACAATACCAAACGAATTTCCATACTCATAAGCTTGGGTTGCAGTTGTATTTTTAATGGTATTAGTAATAAATAGAGCTTTGTTTTTATCGGCATTGTAATGCCCGCTAATGCTGTAACTCATATTGCTAGACAATTTACCTTTTAAGCCTATAAAGGCATTAAATAAATTATCGGTTGGCGCTATATTTAAAGTTGGCGATACAAATGGGTTTTCGCTAGCAAAACCATAATACGAATTTTGGTTTAAATCGCCTTGAACACCACCATACACTATTAAAACATCGTTTACTAAGCGATACGTGGCCGTTACGTTTGGATACAAATAGAATTTATTATCGCCTGTTTCGATATCGTTTAAATAATACGTAGAAACACCTAAGTTCAAGGTTAAATCGTCGCGTTTAAGCTGATATGTTGGCGAAAGCCCAACGAAGAAATTACCATAATTTACCTCATCGGTTGTAAAATAATTTCTATCGAAAGTTCCTCCTAAATAATCGAAGGTTAAACCTGTTGAAATTTCGATATCGTTTATTGGAATATCGACCTTAGTATTTACAACAAACCTATTTTCGCCCGAGCCTTGGTTATCGCCAAAACGACGAAATTTAAAATCGGCCGATTTTACATAAGTGTCTTCAAAAGTAATATCGCCACCAAAATGAGCATTATAAAACATATGGTCGACGGCAGGATTATTGGCTTGAACGGTTAAAACTTGCGATTCTGGCACACCATACCAATTGTAAACTTGGTGCTGAAAACCTCCTTCTACATTCCACGCGTAATCGCGCATACGGCTGCTATAGTTTACATTAATTTTTGAGTTTGAAAAATGATCGTCGAACTCGACACCTTCTATTCCACCTTGCGATGAATGATGACTTACATAACCACCAACACTTTCGTTACGATTTAGCGCATGATTTAAATACACTTCGCCCAAAAGTGTGGTGTAGGTTCCCACGCCAAAAGTGGCATAGTTATCGAAAATTTTAGCCGGTTCGCGCTTTTCTACTACTGCGGCTTTACCTTTTGCAGGTGTAAATGTTGAAGCTACAGGAAAGGAGAAAATATTATATTTTACATCCTTTTTAGTTTCGGTGGTTTCGTCGTCGAGTTTTGGAGTTTCACGAACCTTAAACACATCGGAAATAGTTGGTGAATATGGTTTTACAACATCGATTACTCCGGTATTTATAGTATCGTTTTCTCTACTTTGAGCAAACGATAGCGTTGTAATTAAAACGACAATTACTGCTGAAATATGTTTTATTTGCTTTCGCATGAATTCTATTTTTTATTTTTTTAATCCGCAAAGGCGGACATTTTTTTGATTTTATTTTGACTGATGTTTTTTACTCTAGCTACCAAACCTTGTGTAACATAAACTAATCTTCGGTTTCGATAGACGAGTTTGTTTTAGCTTCTTCGGTTTTTATTTTCTTTAATTCTGCTTTCGCCTCGGTTACTACGTCGTCGAAATCTGGAAAATTTTGAATCACACTTTCTAAAATATAGGTGGCTTGAAAAGCATCTTTTAAAGCGTAAAAGTTTTTAGCCATAAGCACCAATCCTTTTGCACTGTAATATTTATAACCAGAAAAATCTTTGGCTAATTTTTGTACCGCCGTGTTAGATGCTTCGTATTTTGCTTCTTTATTTTTAAAATAAGCATTGTAGTATAAAGCTTCGGCAGCAGTTTCGCCAGTAGCCACTTTTTCCACTTCAGCAAATGCTGTTTTGGCTTTAGCTTCATTGTTTGTTTTTATAGCCGAACGTGCAATTATTACGTACGCATCACTTTTTATTTTGTTATCAATTTTAGAGCTAACGAGCACTTTTTCCGCGTAAGCGACTGCTTCGGTATAGTTTTCTAATTGATAATTAGCTTTCATTAAATTGGATTGTGCAAATACCACGTTTTGCGGAAAATTTGCTTCTGCTTCTAATCGTTTTAACACTGGAATAGCATTTTTCCAGTTTTTCTTTTCTAAATGAAACTGCGATAACCGCGTTAATGCTTCTTCGGTATACTCGTTTTGCGCTGCCTCAACGATGTATTGGTAATGCGGTGCTGCATTTTCTAGCAAATCTTTTTTGTAATACAACTGCGCAATGTAAAAATGCGCTTTTAAGGCGTGTAAACCATTAGGAAACTGACTTAAATAGCCGTTAAATTGCTTAATGGCTCTATCGGTATTACCATCTACATATTGTTTTTCGGCAGCCTCGTAGGTTGTATTATCTAAATCGGCATCGGTAATTTCAACATAATCTAAAGTTTTTACCCAAGCGGCATATTCATCTACCTGACCCAAATCGATATAAATTAAACGTGCTGTAGAAACCGCTTGAACAGCTTCTGGTGAACCGGCATAATTACTGGCCACGTTTTTAAATTTAACTAGCGCATCTTGGTTTTGACTTGCATTGTAATAAATTAACCCTTGGCGTAACAAAGCCTTTGGAACAAATGAGCTATTTTTATAGGCTACACTTAATTTATTGTAGGTGGCGTGTGCTTTTTGAGTTTGACCTTCTTTTACATAAGAATTACCAAGTTCGTACATAGCATCGTCACGTAATTTTGAATTTGGATAGGTTTTAATAAATGTTTCTAATTCATGTATTTTTTTTGAAGATTGCCCCGCATAACCAACGCTTAAGGCTTTTTGAAAAAACGCATAATCTGATTCTATTTCGTTTAGCTTTATTGCGTTTTGATAAGCATCGATGGCATTGTTATATTCACTAGACACGAAATAACCATCGCCTAATCGTAAATACGCATCGTTAAGTCTTACTTTATCGTCTTTATGATTGCTAATAAATTGGTTAAAATAAGTTGTAGCCTGAGTATAACTTTTTAGTTTAAAATAGGTATAGGCTAAATTATAATTTAAATTCTCGAATTCTGGTGTTTCTGAAGCTTCTGCCATTTGGCTAAATTGCTTGAAACCAATTAAAGCATCATCGAAATTAGATAAATTATAATCGGCTTCTGCTTTCCAGAATGTGGCACGCGCCGTGTAAATTGGTTCGAGAGATTCTTTTAACGAGGCATCGAACAAATTTTCGGCTTCTAAATAATCATTGTCATTATACAACTCTAAACCACGATAAAACGCTACTTTTTGGTATGCTACTTTATTATCGTAACTATTTTTTCCTTTTAACAGTTTTAAAGCTTCGGCATAGTTTTTAGAAGTTATGTAAGAATCGATTAAAAGCGTTTCAATTTCTTCACGATAACTTGTTTCTGGATATTTTTCTAAATAACCAGCCAAAACTTGAGGTGCCGATTGATACGGATTACCTATTTCGTAACTAATTTTGGCATAATTTAACCAGGCATCTTCTTGAATTTTTAAATCGAAATCCATTTCAGAGGCATTTTTAAATGCATTTAAAGCTTCTTGTTTTTTATCGAGGTGTACATAACTTTCCCCTAAATGATAATACGCGTTTTGGGCTATGCTATTTGTGCCTCCAACAATTTTATTAAACTCGTTAATGGCATTTTCGTATTGTTTTTGCTTATAGTATGTGTAGCCCAGTTGGTAATAATCTGTATTATTCCACTTCGCTGTTTTTTCTCGTTTCCCTTTACGACCTTTATACGCTTTTAAATACGGTAAAGCTTCTTCGTAATTTTCAAGATTAAAATAGCTTTCGCCAATAATTTTTGAAAGTTCGGATACTTCGTTTTCGTCGCCAGAATCTAATCGGTCTTTTGCCAACTCGATGGCTTTTTCAAAATTACCTAGCTTAAAGTTTAAATCGGCTTGATAATACGATAATTTTTCTTTGTAACGTTCTTGGTCGCTAACTTGATCGAAATATTCGTTGGCCTCATCGTAATCGTCGCCTTCGTAAGCCATAAAACCAATATAATACTTAGCTTGCGATCCATATTCTTTAGAGCTTTCAACACGGTTTAAATATTTTTTGGCATCTTTATATTGTTTTACAGAAAACGCCGAATAACCGTTATTAAAGTAAAACTTTTCTTTTTCGCTTCGCCCTAAAGCATTTTCGTTTACTTTACTGTACCATTTTCTGGCATAGGCGTATTTTGAATTTTCGAAATAATAATCGGCTACATCAACATAAGCCGTATTTTTTTTGGTACTTGTTGGATATTCTGCTACGAAATTTTCGACTAATTGGTCGGCATTTTGCTGGTTTAATCGCACCGCACAATTGGCTATGTAATACGCACAGTCTGATTGTAAAATATCTTCTTCGGCCGTTTTTTTAACACTGCTAAACAACGACTGAGCCGCTAAGTATTGCTGATTGTTATAAAGTGATAATGCCTTTTGATAATCGACTAAGTTACTAGTATAAGTGGCCGATTGTTGTGCCATTGTTGGGAAAATAAAACCCAAAACGAGCATGAGGGAAAGTATGTTTTTGTAAATCATTTACAAGTCGTTTTTTAATTTGAGTATTCAAATATAAATGAATCTAAAAAGTATAACGTAACAATTAAGATAGAATTATAAAAACAGGTATTAAATATTAAAATATAGTAAATTAAAATATGTACAACATTAAAATGTAGCGCTCAAAACAATAAAATTTCGGCAATTAGGTTTGTTAGGTTAAACTATAAACTTTAAACTTGTACTTTTAAACCAATATTTCATGTCTAGCCCTATTTTACAATTAAAAGACGCGTCAATTTTTCAAGGTGGAAGTCTCGTTCTTTCTAACATAAACCTAGAAATGAACAAAGGCGATTTTGTGTATTTAATTGGTAAAACAGGCTCTGGAAAAAGTAGTTTTATGAAAACGCTTTACGGCGATTTACCATTAACCGAAGGTGAAGGCAGTATTGTAGATTTTAACTTAAAAACCTTAAAGGAAAAAGAAATTCCGTTTTTACGACGAAAGTTGGGCGTTGTTTTTCAAGATTTTAAATTACTACCTGATAGAAATATTAATGACAATCTGCTTTTTGTTTTAAAAGCCACTGGTTGGAAAGATAAAACCAAAATGACCGCTCGTGTTGATGACGTTTTAACAAAAGTTGATATGAAAACTAAAGGCTTTAAATTTCCTCACGAAATTTCGGGTGGCGAGCAACAACGTGTTGCCATTGCTCGTGCTTTATTAAACCATCCAGAACTTATTTTAGCCGACGAGCCTACTGGAAACTTAGACCCGCAAACCAGTATTGAGGTTATGGAAGTATTGCAAGAACTAAGTAAAAACGGCAATACCATTTTAATGGCCACTCACGACTACGCCCTACTACTTAAATATCCAAGAAAAACGTTAAAATGCGACGAAAACCAAGTTTTTGAAGTGGTACAGCGCAAAAGTTAGCTATGTATAATTTTATAAAACAAAAAGCCAAAACCTTAATTCCGAAATCATTTTTATTTAACAACGAATTATTTCTTCGTTCGTTTTATGGCTATTTTTATAAAGGTAAAAAACACCAGTGTAATATTTGCCAGCACAAACTAAAACGTTTTGTACCTTTAAACGAAAACGATTTACTTTGTCCGTTTTGTGGCAGTATATCTAGAAACCGAAGATTATGGAATATTTTATTAAAGGAAAACTTAATTAACGGGACTATTTTACATTTTTCGCCTTCTAGAAGCTTATACAGAATGCTAAAAAAAGATGATACTATTAATTATTTTAGTACCGATTTTGAAAATGAATTTTTAGCCGATTACCAATTTGATATAACCAAAATCCATAGGCCAGATAATTATTTTGACACCATAATTTGCTATCATATTTTAGAACATATTGTTGATGACAGCAAAGCTATGAGCGAGCTTTATCGTGTTTTAAAACCAAACGGAACAGTATTAATACAAACACCTTTTAAGTCTGGAGAAATTTATGAAGACGCTTCTATAACTTCGCCAGAAGCACGATTAAAACATTTTGGGCAAGAAGATCATGTAAGAGTATACTCTGTTAATGGATTAAAATCTAGATTAGAAAACGCAGGTTTTAAAGTAAACACGCTTGAATTTAACACCAACAACGACGACGAGTTTCATGGCTTTACCTCTCCAGAAATTATATTAAAACTTACTAAATAATGCTTTCGGTATTAATACCAACATACAATTGCAATATAACATCGCTTGTTCATAAAATACACAAGCAAGCAAGCGAGTTAAACGTTGTATTCGAGATCATTTGTATTGACGATTGCTCAACAACCAAAAGCATAAGTGAGGCAAACCAAAACATAAGCAATCTTAAAAACACCAATTACACCATTCTAGATAAAAATGTAGGCAGAAGCGCCATTAGAAACATTTTAGCAAAACAAGCCACATACAATTTATTGCTTTTTATAGATGCTGGTACTATGCCTAAAAATACCGATTTTATTAAAAGCTACCTCAAAGTAAAAAACCACGCCGTAACTTCTGGAGGCATGACCTGTTTAGCAACACCTCCCAACAAACCATATAAATTAAGATGGTTGTACACAAAAAAAAGAGAACACAAAACACTGTGTTCATCGAACTTCATGATTAAAAAAGATGTAATATTAGCGCATCCTTTTGATGAAACTATAACAAGTTATGGCTATGAAGATGTTCTGTTTTTTAAAAACCTTGAGAAACATGATTTTAAAACTCATTTTTTTAACAACCCTGTTGTGCATCATGCCGACGATGATACCTCAACATTTTTAAACAAAACCGACAAAGCATTAAATAATTTAATGATGTTGTATAATGAAAAAAAGATCTTTCCGCATCAGGTTAAACTCTTAAAACTGTATTTAAGTTTAAAAACATTAAAACTTAACGGCTTAATTTATTTAATCTTTAAAATTGTTAAGCCAATTGTGAAAATAAACTTAAATTCAAACAATCCCTCTATTTTATTGTTCGATTTTTATAGAATAAGTTACCTTTGCCGCCATTAATAGTTAACTAATGCCTTTTTTTTCCGTAATTATTCCTTTATATAATAAGGAAAAATATATTGAATCTACTTTAAAAAGTGTTTTAAACCAAGATTTTAAAGACTTTGAAATAATTGTTTTTGATGATGGTAGTACGGACGAAAGTTTAAAAAAGGTTAAGACATTTAACGACGGTCGTATAGTTATTTATAAGCAAAAAAATAAAGGTGTTTCATCTACCCGAAATAATGCCATTAAAGTTGCAAAAGGCCAATATATGGCACTTTTAGATGCCGATGATTATTGGACTCCAAACCATTTAACCGAACTAAAAAATTTAATTAACACTTTTCCAAAAGCTGGGTTATTCTGCAACAACTACAAAGTTATTTACAACAACAAGGTTTCTTTACCTGCCAAATTCAACTTTAATTATGGAAATGATTATGTTATTGTAGAAGACTTTTTTAAAGCCAGCATAATTAACTGTGTGGCTTGGACTTCATCGGTGTGTTTTTCAAAAGACACTTTTCTTGATATTGGCGGTTTTCAACCTCACTTAAAAACAGCTCAAGACCTCGATTTATGGATTAGACTTGCTTTAAAACATCAAGTGGCTTTTAACCCTAACATTACCATGCATTATAAGCTTTATGTGAAAAACAGCTTATCGAAAAGTGAAGATAATTTTAATAGTATTAGGTACGATTTTATTTCTAGCTTCGCTAAAATTGAAGCTACCAACCCTTCTTTGAAATTATATTTAGATATTAACCGCTATTCTGTAGCACTGCGTTCTCGCGTAAATAATAATAACGCACTTTACAAAAAGTTAAAAAGCGAAATAGACCTAAACAACTTAAATTTTAAGCAGAAATTACTTTTAAACTCACCTAAATCTATCTTAATTAAATTTAGAAGTTTTCAAAAGTTTTTATTAAACAATAACATTTACTTAACTGCCTACAAATAGTTTAAAAGCTTCAAAATCTCTTATATAGTCCGACTCATCAAACACATCAGAAGCCAAAACTAAACACACTGCGCCCGATGAAAAATTTTCAATCTCTCTCCAAACCCCAGTAGGAATTAACAACCCTTTGTTAGGCTTATTAAGCATTATTGTTATTTTTTCGCTTCCATCATCTAAAACCACATCAAAACTACCACTAACGGCAATTAACACTTCCATTTGTTGTTTATGCGCGTGTCCTCCTCTATAAGCATCGCTAGGCACATCATATAGATAGTAAACACGATTTATTTTAAAAGGGATGATATCTTTTTCTATTACAGATAAATTTCCCCTAGGATCTGAAATTTTAGGAATATCTATTAGCTTAACGTCCTTATTCATTGAGTAAAATTTTTTGCCAATGTAATGCTATTTTATCAGTACTCAAATGTTTCACACTTTGTATTGCGTTTTCCTTACACCTCGTGTATAAGTTTTTATCATCAACAAACCTATTCATAGCTTTCGATAGAGCCAAACTATTATTTTGTTCTATCAACAAACCATTACTTTCATTAATTATAATTTCTTTAGGGCCCGATTTGCAATCGACCGATATTACTGGTGTGCCAAGAGCTAAGGACTCAGTTACCGACCTGGGAAAACCTTCATAATTACTGGTTAAAACAGTAAACATAGCGTTTTTAATATAATTTTTAGGATTAGGCTTAAAAGGTATAAACACGACATAATCGAGCAAATTGTGTTCTTTTACCTTTTCTTTCAGCAAATTTAAATCTGGACCCGACCCCAAAATAATTAATTTAATATTGTACTGTGGTAATTTTGAAGCCTTATACCCATCAATTAAAAGCGACAAATTTTTTGAGCGCTCTTGTATTCTACCAAAAAATAAGATGTATTTCAAGTTAGGCGTGTTCTTTAATTCTTGTACTTCAACTTCTTCCTCAGTTTTAATCGGATTATATATTCTAACCACATTTTTAAAACCCATTTTACGCTCTATCTCCTCCTTTATTTCGTTACTTACCGCAACAAAGTTTTCTACCCCTCCAAAAATTATACGAGCTTTTGTTCTATTTTTAGGCAGATAAGTATTTAGGTTAAAACTTCTAATAACTGTTACAATTTTTGCCTTACTAAATACCAAACGATACAATAAAAACTCCTTAAAAAAACTGCTATGCGGCCTATTATCTATAACATAATTAAATTGATGTTTTTTTAAATATGCCCGCAGTACTTTTAATTTCCTCCAATTGTTATTACTACCATTAATTTCTTTTTCTAAATTAAAAAGTGTTCCGGAAAATGGATATTCTACCCTGTTTTTAGTTGAAATTACATGTACATTATAACCTAAACTAAATAACATTTGCGACAACAATGCTGCCGATCGTTCAGCGCCTCCAGCGGCTAATGAGGTGGTTACAATACACACGTTTAGCATTTCGTAAAAAAAAGATTTTAATTAAATATATTTACGCAAAGATTGACAAAGGTAATAAATGAATATTTTATTAATAGGAGAATTTAGTAGACTTCATAACTCATTAAAGGAAGGCCTACTAGCCTTAGGACATAAGGTAACAATAGTTGGAACTGGCGATGGCTTTAAAGACTATCCTGTAGATATTTATATTAAAAATGTTTTTTTTAAACATCGTTTTTTATTTTTTATCGCCAAACTTATCCATCGAATTACAGGTATAAGTTTAATAAAAATTGAAAACAGCTACAGATACTACAAACTCTTACCTAAATTAAAAAACTATGATATTGTTCAACTAATAAACGAAAACAGCCTTAAAACAAATCCTAGAGTTGAAATTTGGTTATTAAAAAAAATAATTAATCAGAATAAAAAAATATTTTTATTATCCTGTGGAGCAGACTACTCAAGCGTATCATTCGCAAACAAGAAGCATTTAAAATATTCCATTCTTTCCCCTCTTGAAACGAACAAAAAATTAAGAAAAAAGTACCGTCCTATTTTACGTTACTTAAAACCTTCGTTTAAAAAACTACATCATTTCTTATTTGAAAATATTAACGGCGTAATAGCCACAGATTTAGATTATCATTTACCGCTATTAAACCATCCTAAATATTTAGGACTAATCCCCAACCCAATTAATACTGATAAAATAAATTTTATTGAAAATACCGTTTCTAAAAAAATAAAAATCTTTCACGGCATAAACTTAGCAAACTACGAAAAAAAAGGAAACTTGTTTTTTGATGAAGCTCTGGCCATTATAAAAGAAAAATACCCTGATGAAGTCGATATTATAATAACAAATAGCATTCCTTATAAAACCTACATTAACTTATATAACAATTGCAATGTGCTTCTAGACCAAATATACTCGTACGACCAAGGATACAATGCTTTGGAGGCCATGTGTAAGGGCAAAGTAGTTTTTACAGGCGCAGAAGAAGAATGGTTAGAATTTTACAAGGTACAACCCAACACAATTGCTATTAATACCATTCCTGATGCAAAAGAGATTGCAAATAAATTAGAGTGGCTAATTCTAAATCCTGATAAGGTTAATGAAATTAGTAAAAACGCCCGTGCTTTTATTGAAAAAGAACATCATTACAAAAAAATTGCTCAAAAATATATTGATACTTGGAACCGGAACTAAAAAAGTATTTTGAATTTATAAAGAAAAACACCGGTTATTTCTAAAAGTTTTTAATTTTTAAATTTTTATCCATTCTTTGTTGCTCTCCTTCCCAATTCCTTCTAATATTTCTTTTTAATAATTTTGCAGGAATGCCTCCCAATAGCACATTAGACCCTAAGTTTGTATAGTCTTTAGTACATAAAGTATTTGATGCGATTGAAGTATTTGTGCTCGTTTTTGTTCCTTTCATTATTGTAACTCTATTAGAGATAAAATTAAAATCTCCAATTTCTATGGGTTGCGTCATAGGGATATTCTCTCCAGTTTCTAAATCAATCATTTCATGAAAATTAGTATCAATAATTTGACATTCTGACCCCAATCTTGCATAATCTCCTAATTCAATTCTATTTGTACAAATAATTTTTCCCTTTGAAGCAACCGAAGACATATCTCCAAATTTACATGTAGCCTTAGCTCCTACAAACAAGAACACATCTTTACCTAATTGGCAATAATCTTTAAATACTAATTTACCTTTCACATTAATTTCAGTTAAGCCACAATTCGCTTTATTCTTTTCATAAGATTGCCCAATACCAATCATTCCTGTTTTAATAGGAGCTTCAATAATTACGTCGCCAGACAAATCAGTAATTTTGATAGGCCCATAAATAACAACAGGCAGTTTTTTTGCAACACCTAAAGGAAACATTTTAAAATTAAAATATATTGTTTTAAGCCAATTAACAGAGTAATACAGCTTAACCTTATTTTTTAGTTTTCTCAAAACTATTCGAATCATTTTTTTATCTTATTTTTTAATAAGGCTATTAAATTTAATTTTTTATCAAGATGATACACTGAAACTCCAATCGACACCAGCAAAATTATAATTAAAACCAAAAATTTTAGAACAGGATTACCGATAAAAGTACTTAAATAAGCTACACCAGAAAGCACAAAACTTTGAGAAAAAATTATAATTACCTCTTTATTGAAAGTTATATGATATCGATATTTTAGCACTAAAGAAATTATAATGTAATGTATAATATAATAAACCACAAAACTAACACCTAGCCCAAATAACCCATAAAAATTATACCCGTAAATATTTAAAATTAGCAGCAAGGTATTAAAACCAATAGCGGTTTTAATAAACACCTTAGAGTCGCCTTTTGCAATTATAACGTAGCCCTTGGACCAAGATAAAGCTTTAAATAAAGTTCCTAACAAGGCTAAGGAAACAAATGCAACAATTGGTAAAAACTCTTTCGAATAAAGCAACCTAATAATAATTTGAGCAAAAGCAATAAAAAATATCACTATTGGTGCCAAAAATAAAATAGCTATTAAAGCTTGCTGACTTACTTTTTCTTCAATTAACTTTTTATTATTTATGGTTTCGGATAGTCTTGGAAAGTAATCCTTACTCATGGCATTAAAAACAATACCAACATACGAATTAACAATTACAATGGCTGCGTTATAAAACCCCACTTGCGTTAATCCTCCAACAGTAGTTATATACACTTGCATAACATAGGCCACCACTAAAGATATTAAACTGTTAATACTTAGCACCGCGCCAAGTTTAATCATAGCTTTACCTTTTGCAAAGGTTTTTAAGTAAGATTGTTTAGGTAACTTTAATCTCGTGAATCTTGAAAAGTATGCTGAAATTATAAAAGTAACTAGCGAAACAAGTATAATTGATGGAACAATGCCTTTTAATTGAAAAAAATAATAACAAGGCACCACGATAATAACACTTGCTATACTGGCTATTAAATTTGAGAAAGCTAATTCTCGTAAGCGTCGTAATCCTTGAAAAACAGCTAAATTACCAACTGTTAACTGATTAAATAAAACCGCGATAGACAACCAAAAAAAAGAAAAAACATAGTTAGCATTACCGAACGTTAAATCGCTTAAAAACCCAGATAGAAAAATAGTTGTTAAAGCACCTAAAAGGCCTGTAAACCATAAAATACGCTTTAACGTAAAAATAATGCCGTTAACTTTATTGGTATCACCTTCTTTATTCGCATAAGCAATGTCTTTAACCGCACTCGTGTCTAGCCCTATTTTAGAAATTCCAGAAATTAAATTTATAACCGCATTAAGCGCACCCAAAATACCAATTCCTACAGGGCCAATAAAAATAGCTGCAAATTTAGATCGAGCTGCAGATGCTATGATATTTAGCAACTGAACGCTACTAAAAAGAGATGTTGACGCAAATACTTGTCTGTATGATTTTTGAGTGTTTTGCATAAAAAACCTAAAAAATTTAATATTTACGTTAAAAAGCTATTTAATTAATACAAATTGATGGTGTTTACAATAATTCCCTGTTCTTTCGCATTTAACAAAGGGTTTATAGGAATACTAACAATATATTTATGTAATTGTTCGGTTATAGGTAATTTTAAATGAGCATACGCTTTTAAAGCCTTTTGTTTATGTAAAGGTACAGGGTAATGTATGTTCGTTTCTACTCCATTTTGCAATAAAAAAGCTCTAAACTTTTCTTGATCCTTAACCTTAACTACGAATTGATGAAATACATGATCTTCTTTTCCAGAGTAATAAGGTAATTCTACTTTGTTGTTTTTAATATTCGCTATAAAACATTTTGCTATCGCCCTTCTTTTCTCATTATCGGCATCTAGCTGTTTTAATTTTACGCTTAAAAATGACGCCTGAATTTCATCTAATCTAGAATTTACTCCCACAAAATCACTCACATACTTTTGAGTTGTACCATAATTTCTTAACTTAAAAATGGTTTCTGCTAATTTTTTATCGTTCGATGTTACGCAGCCTCCATCTCCCAAGGCGCCTAAATTTTTAGTAGGATAAAAACTAAAGGCTGCAGCATGACCAAAACTTCCTGCTTTAATGCCATTTTTTACTGCGCCATGAGCTTGGGCCGCATCTTCAACAATAATTAAATTATGCTTTTTTGAAATATCTCTAAACAAATCAACGTCAACCATTTGTCCGTAAAGATGCACGGCTAATATGGCTTTAGTTTTATTAGTTATTGCTTGCTTTATACTTGTAACGCTAATGTTAAACGTACTAGGATTTGGTTCTACTAAAACAGGCTTTAAGCCAGCATTTAAAACACCAAGAACACAAGCAATATAAGTGTTTGCCGGAACTATAACTTCGTCGTTATCCTTTAACTTACCTAAAATTTTATAAGCTTTAAATATTAACGTAATAGCATCAAGCCCGTTTGCAGTGCCTATACTGTATTTTGTACCGCAAAACTTAGCAAATTCCTTTTCAAAGTGAGAGACCTTATCGCCTAAAATATACTGTCCAGAGTTTAAAAACGACTTAAAAACATCGTTAAAATCGGCTTCATAGGCTGCATTTATTTTTTTTAAGTCTAAAAACTTAATCATTGCATTACAGAGTTTAACAATTTGTAATTAGCCGTTTTAACAGAAAAAACTTCCTGCACCACTGTGCGAGCTCCAAAACCTTCTTTCCAAAATTGAAGTCCTTTATTTACAGCTCTACCATGGTTTGCGTTAGAGGAACCAAAATCAAAAAATGATTTATCTACAAAAACATCATTTATTAATTTCTCGAATAAAAAATCTAAACTTCCTAAGGTGTTTTTATCCAAATTTCCTGAAATATATTGACAATGCGCCACATTTTTAGTAATAAACATGGTTGTTCCTGCAACTAAAGCGCCTTCGTGATACACGTTATATTGTTTTATGTTCTCTGGAAAATGGTTGTGCAATTGTTTAATTTCATCTAAACTATGCACAGGTAATGCACCATGTTTTCTATTTAAATTTGGTATTAAAATGTTATTCCAAAACGCATCAAGATCACTAGATTCCTCAACCTTTAAATTATGTTTAACACCGCGCTTTACGCCTTCTAGCCTGTTATTAGAAATAGCTATTTTATGACGCTGGTTAACTACCGATAAACTTTCCTTTTTAACTAACTCTGCCTGAAGTAAAAACAACAAATAACTCAACTCGTCATTAGGTAAATCACAATAAATTAAAGGCATTAGTTTAATTTCTAAATGACTAATATTTTCGCTATTTAAAAACGCTAGCAAACTAGAAAACACCTCTAAAACTTCATTAAATTTAACATCGCTTTTTAAAACAAGACCTCCATATGTTAAACCTTGATGCGAATAAACCGTATGTGAATTTCGATTTGCCGGAAGCAATGCTACCAACGTATTTTTTTTAAAAACCATTAATGAAAAATCGGTAAACCTATCCGCATGATATTCCATAAAATTTCTATGAAATAAAAAGGTTGCATTTTTACTGTTGCGTATAAAGTTATTCCATACATCAAAATAATTTGAATGGTACTTTATTACAGTAAAATTATTCATAAAAATAGTAAGTTAATGGTTTTAAAACTTTTATAACTCTTCAATATTATCATTATCTAATCCAAAAAACGAACTACTAAAAATAAGCAATATCATACCGTAATACATAGCATAACTAACAAAATGAGCGACTACCACACCTTTAACTCCTCCAAGCAGATTAACAAAATACACACTGGTAATGTAAAGTATTACAATTAAAAAAGCTTCTGTTAAAACATAGTGCCAAAACATTTTTTTGGCCAAAAATTGATAAGCAATAATTATAGAAAGTACTTTAATAAAATCGCCCAAAAGTTGCCAAAAGAACAAGTCTTCTACAGGCAGAAATTCTTCCGTAAAAACAGCTAAAATAATATATTTTTTAAGTAAAAATATAAGCACTAATCCTAAAGTAAGAAAGGGCACAATTGTTTTATAAAAATGCCAAACTTCTTTTTTAAACGCTTTGGTTGTTTTTATTTCAGAAAAGCGAGGCAACAAATAAAGTGATATTAAAGAGCTAACAAACATTAAGTAATATTTCGAGAGACGCGTTATAGCTTCCCAAAACCCTGCCTCCTTATAACCTACATTATCAATAATATAAGAGCGTATAGCAATAGTTACCAAAGGCAATAACACCGCAGGAAACAAAGCCATTACAGCATAAGAACTCATTTTTTTATACATTTTAAAGCTCACTGCTTTCACCTGTATATTTGGCAACATACTCCTTCTGTTAATAATACCTACGAGCGTTATTAAAAAAATAATCGACTCTGCAATTACTACAGAAATTAAAGCCCCTTTTAGTTTTTCTTGATAGATTAAAATTAAGGCAATACTCACGCTTAGTATTTGCCCTATAATATTAATAATAATAAGAATTTTATACTTTGAAAACCCATTCATTATAGAAAACGAGAACATATTTAAAGCATAAAAAGGTAAGGCTATGGCAAATATTTTTATTATATAACCATAATCATTATAACTCGGAAAAATAATGGCGTTTATCCATTCTGAAGCAAAATAACAGAAACAGGCCACTATAATTGTAGAAATAAACCCAAAATAATATGCTGTAGAAAGTGTTTTGGTAAGGGACTTGGCATTTTCTTTAAAAACCGAAATATATTGTACAACACCCTTATACAACCCTTGAGTTGCTATGGTTTGAAATGCTGCCACAAAATTTCGTAAGTTTCCAATAAGTGCCAAACCAAATGGTCCAACCATTACGGCAATAGCTTTCGAGGTTAGCAGGCCCGCTATTATTCTGGTAATTATAGAAACCATTTGTAGCGAAGCTATTTTTACTAAAACTTTATCGTTTATATAGGCTATTAATTTTCTCAATTAATAATTTTTGGTTTGGTCGGTTAATTTTATAACGTAATTATTAACCTAATATTCTAAATGTAAACAATACAATGCAGCTAAATATACAAATCATTTAGATTTATCATAATTTTATACCTATGAGATAACCAAGTTTCCGATAAAAAGCAGATATTTTTACTTTTTAACGATGTAATATAAATTAATGAAAAAAATGGCCAAATTCGTAATAATAATTGGCTTAGAAAGTGGTGTAAGTAAAAAACCATAGCATACAAATAGTAAACATCCTATACAGTTTACAATTCGTAAACGGGTAACCGCTTTCATTAAAAACGAAGTTAAAACAGTAGCAGTGGCTAGATAACCTAGCCACTCTACCCAATGTATTCCCAAAAAGTCCATATATTAATTAAATAGACTTATTACGTTTTCTATCTACTTCTTTTAAGTATATTTTACGTAAACGTAAGTGGTTTGGTGTTACCTCTACGTATTCGTCTTTTTGTATGTATTCTAAAGCTTCTTCTAAAGAGAATTTAATTGCAGGAACAATTTTAGCTTTATCATCGGCACCTGCACTACGTACGTTACTTAACTTTTTAGTTTTAGTTACGTTAACCGTCATATCGTCTTGACGCGAGTTTTCACCAATTACCTGTCCTTCATAAATATCTTCACCCGGATCTATAAAAAACTTACCTCTATCTTGTAATTTATCAATAGAATAAGGAATTGCTGTACCATTTTCCATAGATACTAACGACCCATTTTGGCGCTCAGGAATACCACCTTTTAATGGTTGATACTCTTTAAAACGGTGTGCCATAATAGCCTCACCAGCAGTTGCTGTAAGTAATTGGTTACGTAAACCAATAATACCACGCGATGGTACAATAAATTCGCAAACCATACGCTCACCTTTAGCTTCCATACTGGTCATTTCACCTTTACGCATCGTTACTAACTCTACCGCTTTACCCGAAACGTTTTCTGGCAAATCAATAGTCATTTCTTCAACAGGCTCACATTTTACACCATCAATTTCTTTTATAATTACTTGCGGTTGTCCAATCTGTAGTTCGTAACCTTCACGACGCATGGTTTCAATTAAAACCGATAAGTGTAATACACCACGACCAAAAACCATAAATTTATCGGCACTATCTGTTTCTTCAACACGTAAAGCTAAGTTTTTCTCAAGTTCTTTGGTTAAACGCTCTTTAATATGTCTAGAGGTTACAAACTTTCCGTCTTTACCAAAAAACGGCGAATCGTTAATTGTAAAAAGCATACTCATTGTAGGCTCATCAATGGCAATGGTTTTTAAACCTTCAGGGTTTTCAAAATCGGCAACAGTATCACCAATTTCAAAACCATCTAAACCAACAATAGCACAAATATCACCTGTTTGTACTTCATCAACTTTAATTCTTCCTAAACCTTCAAAAACGTGTAATTCTTTAATTCTATTTTTAACCATAGAACCATCACGCTTCACTAAAGTAATTTGTTGATTAACCTTTAATTCACCACGCGTTAAACGCCCAATAGCAATACGTCCTGTAAAGCTAGAAAAGTCTAACGAAGTAATAAGCATTTGGGTTGTTCCTTCTTCAATTTTAGGTTCTGGAATATGCTCAATTACCATATCAAGTAATGGCTCAATATTTTCAGTTGGCTTTTGCCAATCTTCGCTCATCCAGTTATTTTTAGCACTACCATAAACCGTTGGGAAATCTAACTGCCACTCCTCTGCCCCAAGCTCGAACATTAAATCGAATACTTTTTCATGCACCTCATCTGGCGTACAGTTTTCTTTATCAACTTTATTTACAACCACGCAAGGTTTTAAACCTAAATCAATCGCTTTTTGTAACACAAAACGCGTTTGTGGCATTGGCCCTTCAAAAGCATCAACTAACAATAACACACCATCAGCCATATTTAAAACACGTTCAACTTCTCCACCAAAATCGGCGTGACCAGGCGTATCAATAATATTAATTTTAGTGTCTTTATATTTAACCGATACGTTTTTAGAAGTAATTGTTATTCCTCTTTCACGCTCTAAATCGTTATTATCTAAAATTAAATCGCCAGTATTTTCATTTTCTCTAAATAACTGACAGTGATACATAATTTTATCAACCAAAGTTGTTTTACCGTGGTCAACGTGTGCAATAATTGCAATGTTTTTTATAGTAGCCATAATAGTGCTTATTTTAAGGGCGCAAAGGTAGTTATAAATTATCGATATTCAACACATTTTTTTTATTTGGGCATTACCCTTTGCAACCCACAAACAGTTTAACCTAACACAATGTTTATTAATAGGTTGCAAAGGGTCGCGCTTTCACTACTCGCGCTCTGCGAGGCGCTCAAACATGCCGTTCAATCGCTAATGCGCATATTTGCCAAGGTAAATTTCTTAAATCGTAAAATCGAACCTATTAAATTCGGGCATTAGTAGTATCTTTGTTCTATTAAATTTTAAATTGCACATGAAGCTTCAAGACATTCCTAAAATAAAACATACAAGTAATACTAATTTCTTTTTACTATGTGGTCCTTGTGCCATAGAAGGTGAAGATATGGCTATGCGTATTGCCGAAAAAGTAGTAAACATAACCAACAAATTAGAAATTCCGTATGTATTTAAAGGAAGTTTCAAAAAAGCCAACCGTAGCCGAATAGATAGTTTTACAGGCATAGGCGACGAAAAAGCACTTGAGATTTTGGCTAAAGTTTCAGAAAAATTTGATGTACCCACCGTTACCGATATTCACGAAGTTAGCGATGCCGCCAAAGCCGCTCAATATGTCGATGTTTTACAAATACCTGCCTTTTTAGTGCGCCAAACCGATTTGGTTGTTGCTGCTGCCCAAACAGGTAAAGTGGTAAACCTTAAAAAAGGACAATTTATGAGCCCTGAAGCCATGAAACACGCCGTACAAAAAGTTAAAGATGCTGGTAGCGATAAAGCTTGGATAACCGATCGAGGTACTATGTTTGGTTACCAAGACATGATTGTAGATTTTCGAGGCATCCCAACCATGAAACAATACGCTCCTGTGGTTTTAGATGTTACACATTCTTTACAACAACCTAATCAAACAGCAGGTGTAACAGGTGGTCGCCCAGACATGATTGAAACCATTGCCCGCGCCGGTGTAGTAAATAATATTGATGGTTTGTTTATTGAAACCCACTTCGATCCTGCGAATGCAAAAAGCGACGGTGCCAATATGTTGCATTTAGATAATCTGGAAGGTTTACTAACCCGATTGGTAGAAATTAAAAAACTAGTAAGCAGTTTTTAAATAAACCAAGCTTTTTTACTCGCTTTAAGTTTTGTTGCAGCTGCAATTAACAAAGTTTCAAATTCCTGTTGATTAAAATCTTCAAGGCTATAAACTTGTAACGAACGTACTTGTTTGCGTTTATTGTCGTTTTTTAATTCTGGAAACTCAGGCTCCAATAAAATGCCTTGTACAAAAGCCACATCAACATAAGTTTTTCCTTTTAAGATGTTAAGATAAAGTAGCGGCTTTTTATCAATGCGATAAAACGGAATTTTGTAACTGTAGTACTCTTCTGCTTCTGGTAACGTTTTTAAAATTACACTCCGCAAGTAAAGCATTATAGACTGGTATGGCTGTTTTTGATTTAAAAAATATTGATCAACCGACTTCATTCAGACTTATATTCTTCCAATAAAATAAAACACTAGAATAAAGAGGCTCTGGCGTTTCTGGCGAAATTTCAAAATAACTTTTGCTAACATAAAAATTAAAAACCAAACAATTATAATCTGCACAACATGCTTCTATCTGGTTTTCAATTAAAAATTTGGTCATTTTTTTTCTAAACTCATATTCAATTTCGAGTTTATTACGCAAGTCATTTTCGTTAAAACTTACATTTGGTAGCCAGTTAATTTTCATTTTCTTGAGAGAGATTAAAAACCAAACAAAAACAACATCTTCACACAAACTTAACATAAAATTAACATAAAAAAACGAAAAATCCTAATGAAATCAATTTACTTTGCATTTCAAAGTACTTTAAAAATGGATTCTAAAGATTATTTAAAAGACATATCAGAAATTAAAAACCTAATGAATAAATCTTCTCGATTTATTTCTTTAAGTGGCTTATCTGGAGTTTTAGCAGGTATTTATGCATTAGTAGGTGCAGCAATAGCCTTTGTCTTGGTTAAAAACTCGACCCGTGGTTATTTAATTCTAGATGGTTATATTTTTAAACTTTGCTTACTTATTTTAGCTTTAGTTGCCATTTTCAGTATTGTTACTGGTATTATTTTAACCACTAAAAAAGCTAAAAAGCAAGGTGCTAAAATTTGGGATACCAGCTCAAAACGGCTTGTTATAAACTTTTTAATTCCATTATTAACTGGTGGGCTTTATATTTTAATATTGCTATTTCAAGGTAAATACGGGCAAACAGCCGCTTTAATGCTAATATTTTACGGTTTAGCTCTAGTTAATGCCTCAAAATTCAGCATTGGCGATATTAAATATCTAGGAATTATAGACATAATTTTAGGTTTAATTGCCGCCTCCTTTCCTGGTTACGGATTTTGGCTTTGGGTAATTGGTTTTGGTATTATGCACATTATTTATGGCACTTGGATGCATTTTAAATACGACAAATAATGTTAAAAAACTATATTTTAATTGTTTTAGGAATTTTAGTTGGAATAATGGCTTTAGTTATTTTTGCACGGACTAATTATTTATTTTTAGCATTAGTATACAGCGCTTTATTAATAATTTCTGGGCTTTATTACAACGAACATAAAATATTTTTTTGGTTAAGTTTTCTCTGTATTTTACCGCTTGCCCTGTTATTTTATTTCCAACTATTTAAACGATTGCGTTTTTTATTTAATTATATTTTTGATTTAAAAAACCCGCAAGCTTCACCAGTAGCTTTTTTATATGGTTTACTTTTAGAATTACCATTTTTAACATTAATCTCCTATTATTTTTATAACCTTTACAGCTCTTTTAAAACCAAAAATCGAAGATTCATTTAAAACATGGGCATTATAAACAACATAAATAAAGCATTCGACCACCGGATTAGATTAGGCATCATGTCTATTTTAATGGTTAACGAATACGCCGATTTTAAAATGCTTAAGGATCTTCTTGAAGTTACCGATGGTAATTTAGCTAGCCACACCAAAGCACTAGAGAAAGTTGAATATATAAAAGTAGAAAAGCAATTTATTGGTAGAAAACCAAACACCCGCTACTATACCACTAAACTGGGAGAACTTGAGTTTAAAAAACACATTAACGCCCTTGAAAAATTAATTAATAAACAATAAATCATTTTTTTTAATCATTTACTTTGAAACTCAAAGTACTTTAAATTAATAGTTATGGAAACACCTCAAAAAACAGCACCTCCCAACCGATTTGCCAATTGGTTAAAAACATCGATTACCTCGCGCATGATAGCAGTTGGATTTTTAACCTTAGTTTTACTAGTACCACTAACCTTTATTCAAAATTTAATTCAGGAGCGTTCGTACAGGCAAGATGAAGTAGTTAACGAGATAAACCAGCAATGGGGCAACGAAGTATTTATTTATGGCCCTATTTTAAAAGTACCATATAAAACCTATTCGGAAAAAATAGTGACCGACAAAAAAACAAAAAAGGTATTTACCGAAACCCATACCGTTATTAATTACGCCTATTTTTTTCCTGAAAGCCTAAATATTACATCAAACATTAACCCAGAAACAAAGCAACGTGGTATTTATAAAACTGCCGTTTATAACAGCGAAATAAAATTAAACGGCAAGTTTACAAAACCAGATTTTAGCGATATTGAAGTTTCCGAAAATGATATTCTTTGGGAGAAATCGAAAATAATTATCCAAACTTCAAATGTAAAAGGTGTTAATGAGGCGCATTTAACGCTTAATAAAAACACGTACCAGTTATCATCAAAATACAACAGCCAAAGCAATGTAGCATACAACCAAGTTGCTATGCATACGCTAGAAACTAAATCGTTTACTAAAAACCCAATTAATTTTAACGCCCCAACATCTTACAACATAAACTTCAATATAAAAGGCAGTAAACAAATTCGTTTTATCCCAACAGGAAAACAAACCGAAGCTCAAGTTACATCAAACTGGAAAACTGCTAATTTTATTGGTGAATTTTTGCCTTACAATGGCGACAAAATAAGCGACTCTGGTTTTGATGCCAAATGGAAAATTTTAGATTTAAATCGTCCGTTTTCGCAACAGCATTTCAACAATTTACCAAACTTGCAAGACTTTGCTTTTGGCGTTAATTTTATGATTCCTGTTGATGAATATCAAAAAAGCGAACGATCGGCTAAATACGGTTTTTTAGTTATTGGTTTAACCTTTTTGGTCTTTTTCCTAATTCAAACATTAAGTAAAATAAATATTCATCCGTTTCAATATTTAATGATTGGTTTGGCTTTAACTATGTTTTACACGCTTCTCATCTCTATTTCGGAACATAGTAACTTTTTTAAAGCCTATATAATTGCAGGTATTTCGGTAATTGTTTTAATAACGCTTTACTCGAAAACCATATTACAAACCTTTAAATTCCCTGTATTTATTGGCTTGTCCTTAACGGCACTTTACACCTTTATTTATGTGATTATTCAGTTAGAAAATTACGCCTTATTGGTTGGCAGTATTGGTTTGTTTTTAATACTCACAACCGTGATGTTTGTATCTCGAAAAATAGATTGGAGCAACGCTTAAGTTTTATTTGTTAATTACCAAAACCTTGTTTCTAAACCCCAATACATGAAACAAGGTTTTAATAAAAACTAGATTTCGACTGCGCTCAACCTGACGACTAGATTTCGACTGCGCTCAATCTGACATAAGACTAGGTTTCGACTGCGCTCAACCTGACATAAGACTAGATTTCGACTGCGCTAAAACAAACAAAAGGCATAAACCTTTTATAATTTAATAAAACAACAGTAACGTTATAAAAAACACACTTTAAAAATTTAAAAATCATGGAACAGATAAAAGAATTATCGTTTAACAAATACAGCGCTTTAAGCATTTTATTTATTGCGTTATCGTCAAGCTTTTTTTTACTAGCCGTAAAAATGAAACTTACACACTCCTATCACTATCTATTTTTAGTATGGAACATCTTTCTAGCAGTCATTCCCTACGCCATTACCACATATTTAAAGCGCAACCCCAAACGTTATAAATTAAGTTTGGTGTTATGGCTAGGTATTTGGCTGCTTTTTTTACCTAATGCGCCTTATATAGTTACCGATTTTGTGCATTTACAATACAACTACAGTCATTATTTTTGGCTCGATGTTCTTATTATTGCAGCCTTTGCTTTAAGTGGTTTATTATTATTTTATTTTTCACTTTTAGATTTTAATAAAATTACTGCTAAATATCTTTCAATTAAAACCCAGTTATATGCTAATGCGGCTATTTTGTTTGCATCGGCATTTGGAGTTTATTTAGGCCGTTATTTTAGGTATAATTCTTGGGATATTGTAAGCCATCCAATAGATTTAATAGTTGATATTTTTCACCTTTTAACCAACCCAAAGTCTATGACAAACCCTTGGTTATTCACTATTATTTTTGGATTATTTCTTTGCGGCGGATTTTGGATAATTAAAACATTAGAGCAGCAAAAATTGAAAAACTAATGAGGTTAATCCTTCCTGTTTTTCTCTTGAAGTTTTCTAACAATTGAGGCTGCCATATTACGAGGAATAATACGCGGTAGTGTTGCTAAAAACTTATTAAATCCTCCAGGGATGGCATAAGGTTTACCTTTTAACATGGCTTTATAACCGTATAATGCGACGCATTTTGCATCGCCCATATTGAATTTAATTTTATTTTCTGTGGTGTTTGCCGAAACGGTTTCTTGAAAGGCTGTTTTTGTTGGCCCGGGACATAAGGCTGTTACTGTAACGCCCGTCCCTTTTAGTTCGTTTGCAATAGCTTCAGAAAAAGACAGCATGTACCCTTTTGATGCGTAGTAAATAGACATTAACGGCCCAGGTTGAAAAGCCGCTAACGACGACATGTTTAATATTTTTCCCGAACCACGTTTTACCATGCCTTCTAAAACAAGTTTGGTTAAATGTGTTGCGTTTACAACATGTACGTTTAGCATTTGGGCTTCGCGCTCCCAACAGGTATTTACAAAAGAACCAAACAACCCGAAACCTGCATTGTTTATTAAAACATCTAAAGGTTCGTTGTTAATATCGTCCATAATATCTTGAGCGACATTTACCTGACTTAAATCTTTTTGCAGCGTTACAACCTCGACGTTATAGGTTTGCTCAAGCTCGGTTTTTACTTGTGTTAATTTTGAAGCATCAATATCAACTAAAAATAATTTGTAATTGTCTTTGGCTAATAAAATGGCCAATTCGTAACCTAAACCAGAGGCAGCACCAGTAACTAAAGCAGAGTGTTTCATACCTCAAATAAAGTAATAATTATGGAAAATCACCCTTTTTCGTCAACAAAATCTTGCAAATAATTAAATTTTGGAGTTAGCTTCCCGCTTTCGGTGATTTTTGCGCGCTGTAAAATCCCGTCCTTGTCCTCATTAAAAAACGCTGGAATTACATGTTTTAAAAACATGTCGCCAAAGCCTTCGCTGGCATCTTGCGGTAATTCGCAAGGCAAATTATCGACCGCCATAACTACAATGGCTTTTTCGTTTTTATAATCGATTTCTGATTCGGTTTGTGGGTTGTAACCATAAATTGGTTCTGCAATAGTTGATGCGCGAAGTGTTGTAGCCACTGGCCCGTCGACATCGCAACTAATATCGGCCACGACTTTTATATTAAAATCGGGCGATTTTACATCTTGTCGGGTATACAAATATGGTGCGCCATCGCCGTAAAAGTGTCCCGCAATATAATAATCGGTTACTTTGGCAAAACGCATGAAATTAGATTGATAATCCTGCGGATTATTAAAAAAGTCTGTATTATTTAAAACCTGTCCATCTGTACGCTTGTTATAATCGAGCACATCAATTTTACAATACACAGGTTCGTTAAAGTTATCGTTTAAATACTCCTGAACCGATACTGACTTTATTTGCATAGCATCTAACATTTCTTGAGCACCATTGGCAACTTTACCGCTTCCAGTTAATAATATTTTTATATTTGGAAGCTCTATTTGATTTAATTCTGCGATTAATGCCGCTTGGTTTGGTAAAGGTCCTGCTTTTGGTAATTGCCACGTATTGTATTTTAAACCCCAGGCTCGAAAACCGTTGTAAGCACCAACAATTCCAGCAAATCGTCCGAAACCTATTAGCCTATTTCCTTTGGCATCGACAATGGTTTCGTGGTCGTAAAGCTCTATATTTTTATTTAAAATAGCTTTTAGTAATTTACGGTTATAAGGTTGCTTTTTTATGGTATGCGAAAAGAAGAAATATTTTTTATTAGGAATTAATGCCGAAATAGGTACTTCTTTCACTCCAATTAAAACGTCTGCATCAGATACATCATTAACAACTTCAATACCTTTTTGTTGGTAAGCCTCGTCTGAAAACACACGAATTGTTGAAGCTTCTACAATAAATTGGGCTTCTGGAAATTGCTTTTTAGCTTCATCTAGTTTTTCTGGTGAGAAAACCACACGACGATCGGGTGGTGTTTTGCGTTCTGTTATTATTGCGAATTTCATAGGTTTTATGCGCCTAAAAGCGGCAAGTGTTTTATTTTATGATAGGTTAATGCGAGCGTTATACAATGCTCTAGTTCGGTTTTTGGAAGGCTCTCGTTTATATTAAAAATGATGGCTCTTTTACCTTCGAATTTAAAAACGGCTTTATAAATTATTTTAAAGGTGGAAACCAACTGCGAGGTGCATTGAAAATACATAGCGTATTGGTTTGGTGTTTTGGGTTTCCAATCGATTCGTAGTGTGCTACCGTGTTTTGTTACAAAACTGGGTTCATTCCATTTTAGGGTTTCTTCTAGTTTTTCTAATCCTGTTATGCTTTCTGCTGTTTTTAAAACCAAAGCGCGTAGCGCATCCATTTTGGGTTTTACCTGCGGCGGATAATTGTTAAACTTTTCGTTTACTTTTGGATGACTGACAATTTGCATAACACGTAACTATGGAATACTTTTTGTTGTAATTTAAGTGTATTAAAACAGATTTACAAACTTTTTAATATCTTTGCCGCCCGCGTTAAGGATTGAGGTATTGTTGGAGCTCCTCGCAGAGAGCGACTACCGAAAGCCTGACGCACTTTTGCCATTAAAAGCAAAAGTGGGTAACGCACACTGTTTAAAAATACGCTTGGACTGTGCTTAGCTTGACAGTTGAAGTGACACAATAATATTCCCGCCTGTGCGGGAAAACGGGGTCGACTGGTTTTGACAGCGAGATTAATTGAACGGTAAGCACGTGGTGTAATGGTTTTGAAACACCTAAAAGGCTAGACCAAACTTTAAACGGCGAGAATAACTACGCTTTAGCTGCTTAATAACTGAATTATAGTAAGTTCAAGCCTCGGCACACAAGGTGTGCAAGCTAAATGTCTCTAGAAAGCCCTGGTTAATGGCGTTCTTTTTTGAGGCATCGTAAATATTAACTAAGATTAGGTAGCGCTTTGATGCCTTTTCGAGATTTAAAAGCTAAGTTGTAAGTGGGTTGTCTTTAACCAGCTTGCAGTCGAAAACCTAAGAAAAGAATAAACGTGTAGAAAGCCCTTTGGTTACTTGTTTGGACGAGAGTTCGATTCTCTCCGACTCCACTTTTTAAAACCCTATAAATTTGATTTATAGGGTTTTATTTATTTTATCACCCAACACTATGTGTAAATTACCGCCATCGATAATGTCTTGATGTGTTATGGATAGTGCGTTGTAAGGCTCGCCATTTAACAAAATAGATTGGATATATTTATTTTCGGGAGATTGATTTTCGGTAGTGATTTTAAACACCTTACCGTTTTCCAAATTAATAGTTGCCGAAGTTACTGTTGGCGAGGTAATGCTATAAACCGCCTCGGCTGGATTTATTGGATATAATCCCATTGATGAAAACACCAACCACGCGCTCATTTGTCCGCAATCTTCATTTCCACAATAACCATCTGGTTTGGTGCTATATTGGGTTTTTATAATTTTACGTACCATGTCTTGGGTTTTCCAAGGCTGCCCAATTTCGTTATACAAATAAGCTACATGGTGACTTGGCTCGTTACCGTGTGCATATTGCCCAATCATTCCAGTGCTAAAAATAGGTAGCTTATCGTCTTTTTCTGGGTAATAGGTAAACATAGAATCTAATTTTACTGCAAATTGTTCTTTTCCTACGGCTTGCTCTAATCCATCGATATTATGCGGAACAAACCAAAAATATTGCCATGCGTTACTTTCGCAAAATTCTTTCGTATATGCTTTTGCTGAAAATTCACTAACAAAATGCCCTTGATCGTCTTTTGGACGGAAGAATGTCGATTCTGTATCGTACAAATTACGCCAGTTATCGGCGCGTTTTGCAAACACTTTATTAGCCTCTACATTCCCTAAGGCTTTTGCTAATTTGGCTATACACCAATCGTTATAAGCATATTCTAAGGTTTTTGAAACCGACCAATTTTCGTGATGTTCGCCAGTGGGAACATAGCCTAACTTTTTATATAAATCTATTTGTCTGCCATCTTCGTTTGCTGAAGCGATACAAGCCTCTAAAGCTTTTTCGGCATCCATTGGAATGCCTTTAAAATAAGCATCAACAATTACAGGAACGGCGTGGTAACCAATCATCATATTTGTTTCGTTTCCTGCTAAAGACCATACTGGTAGTAAACCCGTTTCGTCGTAATGCGATAAAAACGACTTTACCATATCTTCAGTTTCTTTTTGAGAAATAATGGTGTATAATGGATGCGTTGCTCTAAAGGTATCCCATAATGAAAATGTATCGTACTTATTGTAACCGTTGGCTACATGATTTTTGCCATCGGCACCTTTGTATGCGCCATCCACATCGCTGTGTAACGATGGCGTTAAAAACACATGATACATATTGGTGTAGAATAACTCTTTTTGAGCTTTTGTGCCTTCAATAGTAATTTTTGAAAGTTGTTTTTCCCAAATAGCATCGGCCTCTGCTACGGTTTTTTCGAAATCCCAATGCCCTAATTCGGCTTCAAGGTTTTTTCGAGCACCAGCTATACTTGCCGAAGACATCGCCACTTTTACTTTAATTTTTTCGTTATCTGATGTTTTATAATGAGCCACTATTTTGGTAAACTGTCCTGCTACGCTATCGGCATTAATTTCTTCAGAATTATTGAATAACTGTGCTTTATCGAAAGGTTTAGAAAACTGCATTACAAAATACACGCGTTGGTCGGCCGCCCAACCTTTAGATTTACGGTAACCCACAATGGTTTGATTGTCTTCTATCGTTATTTTAGTTTCCATAGGTTTATCCCAATTTAAGCTATATCCTAAATCGAGAATAATTTGACTGTTATCGTCCTTTGGAAATGTATATTGATGAAAGCCTACGCGGGAAGTTGTAGTTAATTCGGCTTTAATACCAGAGCTTAACAAATCTACAGCATAATAACCTGGGCTTGCCTCTTCTCTATCATGAGAAAATTTAGAATATGGTCTGTAAGCAGCTTCGGGTGTTAAACTTTTAGTGAATTTACTGTTTAAAGGCATTACCAATAAATCGTACATATCGCCAGCACCAGTACCTGATAAATGCGTATGACTAAACCCTGCAATGGTAGAATCTGGATAAAAATAACCTGCAATTCTGTCCCAACCAGGCAAACCATTATCTGGACTTAATTGCACCATTCCAAATGGAACAACTGCTCCGGGATAGGTATTTCCAGGTCCGTCGGTTCCGGTAAAGGTGTTTACATATTGTGTTAGCTTTTCTTTCGACTCCTGCACACCTTCTTTTTTATTATTTGCACAAGAAACTACTGCTAAACTCAGTATTAACAATAAGCTATTATAAAACTTCATTTTCCTTTTAATTTTAAAGCACATTTACTTGGTGCTATGACAAACTTACGCTTAAAAAATAATGGGTTTACTTATATTCTTCTTTAAGCTTATTTACTTTGTTGTTGGCATTATTAGCTATATGGCGGCTATAATCTTGAGTGTATAAAGTTGCAATGGTGCTGTACTTTTTTGCTAAATTGTTATAATCTTCCCAAGCTTTATCGTAAACTTTAAGCCATTTTTTAACGTTTTTAGCATCGCCATTATCATCTGCATATTTAATATTAACCAAGCTTCGGTATATTTCATATAGCTTTAAACCATATTCCGATGAACCAAGAGCATGATTTTTGGTTTCGTTATTTCCCCAATTAATGCTTTTAGCTAAACTAACTATAGTTTTCCATTTTGCAACAGCTTCATCTTTTTGAGCTAAGTTTCGTAACTGCTCTGTTTTACCTTTAACCACCATTGGCCACGCAATACCTTGATCTCTTGTCCACCACGGATTCATATCGCGATACGTACTATTTCTACCACGAACAACCGCTTCGGCAGAAAGTAAACACAAGCGTCTAAATTTCTCTAAGTCAGTTCCTTTTAAACCTAAACGTTCTGTAGCATATCGATTAAAAATAAAGGCTTCGGTTTTATCGGTATTTTGTCCCCATTGTGCCATTACCCAAGAATTAAGATCGCACCATAACTCATCTTTTATATATGGACCATCCCAACCGCCACCACGCGACCAAGTCCAGATACCTGCATATAATTCTGGTTTAGTTTCAACAAACTCCTTAATACTGTTAATGTCTTCTTTAGGCATACGGCTATGCTCTTCGAAACCATCAATTACACCATTGGCGATATAATTTGGATAAGCGCCTTTACCTTCGTATTCGCGAGCCGATTGCACTTCAATAATTTGTTTATGACGCCCTTGACCAATGACTTTACTAAAACTATTTGCCCTGTGAAAATCGCCTTCGCAATGCTTTACACTAATAATTAAATTTTTATGAGGTGTTACAGCATCACTTACTTTTAAATAGTTTTCTAAGTTAACATCGAAAGCGCCCCAAGTTCTAAAAATTAATTGTTTATCGCGTTTCTCGCATATTTCCTCCTTTAAAATATTAATTAAAGGAATAATGGTTTTTTCTGGATTATTTTTGTCTTTTATATCCCCTAAATGAAAAGGCGCATCGTGTAAATAGGTTTCGCCAATACGCACAACCAGACCATCGAGATCTGGAAACTGATCGAACATTTCATTAATTTGAACTCGAATTAATTGCTCGGTCAATTCGTTATTAGGATCGCCAAAAGTGTCTTCAATATTATATTTTTCTATTAATCTTTTTGGAAACAACACCAAATCTGACATGGCATAAATGGCCATATTTTCGGCCTTACATGCGGCATGCATTTGTTTAATTTGTGCCGCTTTTTCATCAACCCATTTTCTATCTTGAGTGCCTTTAGGAAGCACATCTTTATCGAATGATTCCCAATTTATAGCCAATGCAGGAGATTCGAATAAAAAGTACACTTTGCCGTTGTACCCCATTTCCTTAATTACTGCCGGATTGTTGTATTTAGAATCGTATGGTGTTTCACCAGGATTATGATGAACCATATCGAAAATTAAGGGTTCTGAATTCTCCTTTTGTCCGTACACAGCATTCTGAATTACTAAAGACAAAATAAAAATTGCTACCAAGTATTTTTTTAAGATTAATTGAATCATTTTTCTGCTTAAATAATGTTTTTATTTATTATTAAAATCCTGTAACAGTCGAATTAATTAACTGTAAATCTTTACCTTGCATCCCATACCAAGCACTAATTACTCTAGGTTTATCGCTTGGTCTATATTTAATAGTTATAGGATGCCAACCCGCTTTAAGCGCGACATTTCCGTAGCGTTTTCTTGGTCCGTGCCAACCGCTATTATCTACAACTAATGTATCTCCAATATATAAATAATCGCCACCGTCCGATCGTGTTTCGAATTGATAAATTCCATCTTTTTCGGCTTTTATATAACCTGAAAACACCATATTAACCGGCTTTTTTCCTTTAAAATCGGCGATATCAACGCTATCTACAACTTCATATTTTGTTGTAGTTTTAAGCTTAATATCTTCCACTTTTTTAAGTTTCCCTGATATTAAAAAACGTTTTAGCCCTTTTGATTTTGGTTCGATAGCTTCAGAATTTAAATATACTTTCTGCTCAACTTTTGTCTTTTTAATATCATTGAATATTTCACCTTTATAAGCTCTAGCCTTAATTTCTACCGTATCACTCACCGTAAAAGGTTCTGTATATTTTGTAGTTTCCTTTGTTGGTACAGAACCATCTGTTGTGTAATAAATTTCTACACCTTCTAAAGGATAAGCTAATTCCAACTTAACTTTTGTACTATCAACCATAGCTATGGTTTTATCTAAGCCTTTTACAATCGGGATGTAATAATATACTCCTAGCTCATCTAACCTTGGGTATTGTTTTTCAACGCGCGCATTAAAAGCTTCAAAATCTTTATTTTCTTTTGATGCCCATGCATTTTCTGCCACCGCTAACATACGTGGAAATGCTTGATATTGTAAGCGTTTAAAAC
Source organism: Neotamlana sargassicola (assembly GCF_020523965.1). Taxonomy (GTDB): domain Bacteria; phylum Bacteroidota; class Bacteroidia; order Flavobacteriales; family Flavobacteriaceae; genus Neotamlana; species Neotamlana sargassicola. The sequence continues at coordinate 304,421 of NZ_JAJAPX010000004.1, forward strand.
TTGGAATCCACTCCGACCATAAATTAGCTTGAATACCTAAAACGTTAGCTTCTTCTTCGGCTGTAAAATTTTCTGGAACAGGCTCGTAATTATAAATTTTCTCTAAAGTATTTCCTTCATTTAAATAATCGAAATAATAGGCATCTGTTGGCGTAATTACCAATTCGTTCCCGTTTTCGGCCGCCTTTTTAGGCGCTTCTGGTCTCCAACCTCTCCACCACATTACGGCTGCATCTTTAGTTAAACCACCTTCAACAATTTCGTCCCACCCCATAAGTTTTTTTCCTTTTGAATGTAAAAACTGCTCAATATCACGATTAAAAAACGACTGTAATTCGTGTTCATCTTTTAGGTTATTATCTTTTATTGCTTTTTGGCATAATGGACATTCTTTCCATGATGCTATATTAACCTCATCTCCACCAATATGAATGTATTCGTAAGGAAATAAATCGACAACTTCGCTTAATACATTTTTCATAAACTCGTAAGTGGTGTCTTTTCCTAAACATGACGGGTGTGTAAAAACAGTATCCCAACCCGATTGCCCATTGCAAGATAAAAACGGATAATTATCTATGGCTGCTTTAAAATGCCCTGGCATATCAATTTCTGGAACTACTGTAATACATCTATCATCGGCGTAAGCCACGATTTCTTTTATTTGTTCTTGAGTAAAGAAACCACCGTATTTACGCTCACCATCAATAGTTTTAAACTTAGCTTCATCAATGGTATAAAGTTTATTTTCTTCGGCGCGTTCCATACAAATCGTGTCTTGATTGTTTGGTGTTCTCCACGCTCCTTTTTCGGTTAATAATGGATATTGTTTAATCTCAATTCTCCAACCTTGATCGTCGGTTAAATGCATGTGATACATGTTCATTTTATAAAGCGCTAGGTAATCTAAAAAAGATTTAACCTCATCAATATCAATAAAATGACGACTAAAATCATTATGCATACCTCGCCACTTAAAACGTGGCTCATCTTCAATACTTAAACATGGTACATACCAATTTACTGAAACCTCGTTTGTACTTTCTATTTCTGATGGCAATAATTGACGAATGGTTTGAACACCATTAAAAAATCCGCTTTCTTCTGAAGCCGAAATAATGATTTGCGACGGATTTACAACTAATTTATACGCCCCTTCTTTTAAACCTTCTACCGTTTCAAAAATTACAGCTGCTGCAGTTTTTGATGTTGATTCGCTAAACTCGAACCCTGCAGAAGTACTAAATAATCCTTTTAAATAGTTAGCGGCTTTTTTATGCGCAGCTTCGGTAACTACTAATTTGGTTTTAGACTCGAATTCGAAAGCACTTTCATGAAGTTGTATGCTTGAAGGCTTTGGTATTATTGAAATATCATCTTTGGTAAAAGTTGGTTTTTGATGGGAGCAGCTCGTAAAAAGAACAGCTAAAAGTAAGAGCGTTAGATAGTTTTTCATGGTTATCGTTTTATTTTCATTTTCATGTTAGTTTCAACCGCTTTATCAAAAGCTTCGGTTATTTCGGGTTTTAGTTTAGATTTTTCAATCCAAGCGGCATCGCCATAAATTCCAGCTTCCGAATAATTAAAAGGTTTAAAACCTATTTTTTTATAATTCTTTTTTCTTTTAAAGCTAAAATTAAAAGCTTCTGTATCTTTAAAATATGGCTTAGTAATTAGGCTATGTTTATCGAATCCTAAAGCCTTCCATTCTTCAAAATTATGTTCATTAAAATTGTAATCGGTACTGCTGGTGTTCCAATATATATTTTTATCAATCTCTGCAACTACAGTATCCCAAGCGCCTTTAGCCACCATACCTTCGTTAAAAATTACAATATTATTTGTGAAAGTAAACGACTTATGCTTTTCTGGAATTGTACATTGCAATTGATATTTTTTTGCAAAAGCTAAAATGTTATTTTTTACAACATTATGCTTTCCATAGTTTTGCTGAAATCCGCCAGTTTTTGTGCTATAAACTAGGTTATTTTTAAACACAATTCCTGTAGAACCTTCGTCGGCATACATGCCCCAGCCACCGTAAGAATACGAATGTATATGATGAATCAAATTATTTTCGACCACCGTACCTTCTGAAGCTCCCAAAGTATAAATTCCCGCCATATCGCTTAACAAATCCCAACCAATATGATGTATATGATTATAAGAAATTGTATTGCGTTTTGCTAAACTTGGCTTATAGCCCCAAACCCAACCAACAGAAACTCCGGTATAGAAAAAGTTACCAATATCGTTATGGGTTACTATGTTGTCTGAACTATGGCCAACCCAAACACCAACAGCCGCAGGAAATTCTTGTCCGCCAGATTTTATAATATTATTTTCTACTGAAATGTGATGTGTATGAAGCTCGTTTTGTAACGGTTTAAAATCGCCTAAATAAACACCACCGCCACCAATGTTGTGAATGTATGTTTTATTAATTGATGAATAACTACAACCTTTACCAAACCAAACCGCATGTTGGCCAACATTTGATACTTCGCAATTACTTACGTTTATATGCTTCGCATTTTCAACCAAAATGGCTGCATTTAAAATAGCTGCCGCCTGATTAGGCTCTGAACCCGTTGGAGGTATTTTATAATGACAATGTTTAAAGCTTAAGCCTTCAAAATTAATATACTGTACATACTTATTTTCACTAGCGTTACCTGCAATTGTTATTAAATTCCCCAAAACGGGCGCAATAAACTCGGTATTATTAATGATTTCGCCATCCTTGGGTTTGTAAAGTAAAATGCCGTTATCTTTTAAAAACCATTCACCCGGAGCATCAAGAGCAGCTTCGTAGTTTTCAAGAATTATGCGTCTATCCTTTTTTAACGGATTCCAAGGTTTCATACCTTTTCCTGAAGTTACTATTTTGCTGCTATCGGCAATAAAATCATCAATATGCCTTAACGTATAATCCCATTTATGGTACGCTTTAAAACGTACATTTTTAAGTTCGTTTGGCTTTATATTTTGCAAAGCTTTTGCGCCGTTACTATCTAAATATATAATCTGTTCAGCACGTTCTGCAACTTTAGATTTACCTTGTTTCCAGATGTTTTGAAAAACTGTATCTATTTTAATAAAACCTTGGTTTGGTGTTTTAGCTAAAGTCGCTCGGTTATTATTAACGTATAACTGATCGAATTTCCAGTTGTAATACACCGATTCCGGAACTTTAGTTTGCCACAATCCATTTTCTGTTTCAGTAAAATTTGAAATGGTTTTGCCACCACTAAAAACAGGGTGTGCACCTTCTTCTGCTTTATAAATTATTGGGTGTTTTTCGGTACCGCTGTCCTCTGGAAATAACTCAAAAGGCGCTTTCATAACATACAATCCGTCTTTGACAATTACCGTGAAAGCTTGTGTTTTAAACGATTGATTTTCCTTTAAAAGCCTTATTGCATTTCTTGCTCCAGTTAAAGTAGCTAAAGGCTTTGTTTTAGTTCCCGAATTAGTATCGTTACCAGTTGGAGATATGTAAATTTTGTGTTGTGCATTTAAGTTAAAACTTAAAAACACGATAGCGAAAACTATGTGTTTAATATTATTCAAAATTGAGAGATTTATTTTTTATTTTCGACTGGTATAGTACTCAACTTTAAAAATTGTGCTTCGGTAGCTAAGCCCATCATATTATTTTTTCTGTGCTTAATACGCTCTGCTGCCTTATCTAAAAAAGCTTTTTTAACATCGGTTGGTAAGCCTTTTGTTTTGGTATACTTCGGGTTATTATCTAAACTTGGCAAAGCATCAACTTTTGTTTGAAATTCGTTTACTACAGATTGTAAATTAGCGTCATCAATTAAGTTTTTAGTTTCGTATGGATCTTCTTTTAAATTGTAAATTCTGTGTACTTTTTGAAGCGTATCAACATATACTTTATACTGCTCGTTTCGTAATACACGATCTCTAAATTGCAAAGCATTTACCAGCCAACCATCTTTATTAATATGCCCCGGTAAACCACCCATTGATAAAATATAGTCTCTGTTAGTACTTTGTGCTTTCTCGGTTAAAACTTTAGCAAACGAATGACCGTCAAGATTTAAATCTGCTTTATTTTCGGCTCCTGCTAATTCTAAGAACGTTGGAAACATATCCGTAAAATCGACCAAAGCATCGGTTTCAAAATGTTTATTATCTGGTGTTTTTACAATGAATGGTGCATTAATTCCGTTTTCGGTTAAATAAGCTTTTCCGCCTCTAATATACTTTCCGTTTCTTTTACCAATAATTGATGGCGACGTACCGTTGTCTGTAGTTAAAACCACATAAGTGTTTTTTGCCAAGCCTGATGTTTCAAGATTATCTAGAATTTTTCCGATAATAAAATCGGTATAACGCACCATGGCTCTATGCTTTTCGTATTTAGTTTTTACATTTGGCTCTAGAGGTGTATGTACAAAAGGTGAGTGCGTTAAAACCATTGGATAATAAATACAAAACGGATTGTTTTTATAGGTATTCATAAAATCGATTACAAAATCTGAAAACAGATCTGGCCCAAATTTACCTTCGTAGGTCTTACTCCCTTCTTTTGTAAAAATATAAGGATCCCAATAGCGTTTATCGCTTGGTTTATTGCCCGATTCGTAACCTGTCCACATACAAAACTCATCGAAACCTGCCTTTTGCATCGCATTTGGCTCTATTCTAAAATCGTTTATTTGCCATTTACCTGCAATACATGTTTTATAACCCGATTCTTGCAACGCCTTAGCAAAACTTGGGTTTTTATCGGCATCAAAATTAGCACCATGTCCCCAACGAGGCACATCGTAATGATTTACCCAACCATTTTCGTACGGATACTGACCTGTTATTAAAGCCACACGACTTGGTGTACATTGTGGCATAGAATACACATTGTTAAATTTTATACTCATATTAACTAAGGCATCTATATTTGGGGTGTTAATTTCTGAAGCGCCATAGCTTGTAAACCATTCTTTACCCAAATCATCTACTAAAATAAATATGAAATTAGGCTTTTCATTAGTTTCAGAAATCACCTTTTTTTCAACGTTTTGTTTGCAAGACCAAGCAAAGCTAATGGTAATAATTAGCAGTAAACTACGTTTTAAGTTATTTGATATTTTAGTAAACATAAACCTTAGTTTTTCCATTCTATTTCACCGTTTTCTAAACTCCAATCATTACCGTAATACCCAATAGCTTCCACAGCATTAACACCATCATTATAAATGGTATTATTAAAAATAAAAACATCAGGAGTATCTGTTCCAGAACCAAAGTATTTGTTTTGGTTGGCAGATTTAAATCCGTTAATTCCCGTACCTGTAATTACCGCAATTGAAGCCGTTTTGCTATCCGTTCTTGGGAAAGTTAAATAGGCGCTATAATTATCACCTTTTAGTATTTTGTTTCCTACTTTAATTTCGTTGCGTTTTACTTGCACCGGACTATCTTTCAACAATACTTTCCAAGCACTGTTTGTTGAAGCATTTCCGTAAAGGATAACCGAACGATCTTTATATTTTTTAAGTGAAAACTCTTTATCCGAAATGATATCGATAGAGCCATTACCTCGGTAATAGAATGTTTCGGCATCAAAACGGGCTTTATTAAACGCCCAATTGTTTTCGGCAGTAGTTCCTTTAGTTCCATAAACAAACAGCATATTGTTTTTAAACGCTTCTTTAAAATTACCGTAGCGTGTTGGGTTTTTCTCGAACGTATTGCTAGGAGCTTCTGCTATTTTCCAAGAATCATTTAATTTTTCAAACCAAATATCATTCTTGTTTTTAGCATCAATATTATTAAACTTAACACCATCAATTGTAATGTTTACGGTGTCTGAAGCTTTAGTATGTTCTAAATTAACTTTAAACTTCTTTAAGTTTTCAGTTTCAAAAGAAATGTGTCTCGTTTTTAAAACTTCATTCTTTTTTATTTGTTTTTCGGTTCTTGCATTTTGAGTGCCTTTTATGCTTGTAAACTCAAATAATTTTTCTTGTTGATATAAACTTACATATCTACTTTCTGAAGACACACCTGGATTTACCGTTTTAAACTCAAAAGTTTTTACCACATCGTTATCCGGAATGGTATGCCATTTAAAATAATCGAAAATGGTGTGGAAATCGATACCGAACCAATGCTTTTTATCTTCATATTCTAAATAGGCAAAATCTGGATGAAACTCTGCTAAATGCTTTTTCATAAAACGTGCTTGATCTACCGAAACTACCTCATCGGCATCGCCATGTTGAATATAAACGCCGTGATGTAAATAGTTTCTGGATAATTCTAACGTATGACTCGCATAATTAGAACGTGTAAACATATGCTCAATAGCCGATTCGTTTTCTGCTTTCTCTTTTCCAGCATAAGAAAACAAGGAATACCAACCCGAAATTGGTGCAATAGCCGCCCATTTATTAGGAAAGGTAGCGCCTAAATGCCAAGTACCATGACCGCCCATAGAATGCCCTGTTAAATAGGTGCGTTTTGGGTCTGTGCCATACATATCTTCAGCTATTTTTTGAACTTCCATAGCATCCCAACGGCCCCAATCTTCCCAATTGAAACCAAAAGGTCTACGGTTTGTTGGAGCAAAAACATGTCCCCAATCTTTTGCTTTATAAGATGCTGCTTGATTTCTAGCTTCAACACTTGCCCCGTGTACGGATAAAAACATCGCTGGTTGTTCGTCTGTTTTTAAATCGCCTTCTTTAACTGAAAAATATTGCACACTGCCGTCGATGTTTGAAACAAATGTTCTAGAATATCGATCTTGCGGTGTACGTACGTGATATAAAACCGAGGTTTCATCAACTAACTTATTGTTGTTATATAATTTTAAGTGGACTCTTACCGTATCTTTTTCAGTATAATTATCTTTAACCTTATAGGCTACTTTGCGCATTGCCATTGGAATAATAGAAGCTGCTTTAGTTTCTAAAACTTCACCATTACTTTCGGCAACTATTTTTAGGTTTTTCAGGTTATTTTCTGATGCATTTAAAATTCTAACCGAACCTATTTTGGTATCGTTTTCTGTGGTTAAAAAATCAGGAATTGTCATATCTCGTTTTAAAAACGAAATAGGTTTAATTACAGGTAATAATTGTAAATTTACTTGTCCGCGACCACCTTTTACTAAAAAGGTATTCTCGCCTTTTTTTATTTGAATTGGATGAAAAGTTAAATGCTTATTATACACATCGCCACCACGAGGTACAGCATTTACAAAAACCTCGTTATGCCCAGATATTTCTAAAACACGAAGCTGTTCTACTGGGGAATTGTAGGTTATAAATAAATAACCACCGCGTAGTTTTCTGCTTTTAAAAACACCGTTTTCATCGGCAGTAACACGTTCCCATCGCTCAACCTCATCTCTTCTATTTAAACCAATGCTGTCGTTTTCTTTGGGTTTATATTGTTTTTGAGTAATAAAACTATGAAAAACAGGATCTTTATAAATCATGCTTCTTCTAGCTTGACTTGTACTACCAACCATTAAACCTTTGGTTAATGGAATGGTGTCTTGAGCTATTAAAACGACGGTTGAAAATAATGCTATTAATAAGGTTGAGAGACTTTTGGTTTTCATTATTGTATTTAGTTAATTAATTCTTTTTCGACTTTTAATAGTTTTTTAACGCCTTCCGGATCTGGAGTTCGGTTTGATGTTGTTGCCGCATTACCATACCAATACACGCCTACGCCATATTCCATATCGCATTTAGTCCAACTCCAAATTTCCATATCTAACTGTAAAGACGAACCAAAAGGCATACCATCTAAAGCACGAGTACGTGTTTCTGTACTATATTTTTGGGTATTTCTAGTGCCAAATTCGGCTTCAGGTTTTCTATTATTTTTATTGTAAACATTGCTAGCTGTTTGCGCATGAAATGGATGCTCGTAAAAATCGTTACTCATACCGCCCCAAGAATAACCGTAGTAATCTTCGGTTCCGGTTCCGAATATGGATGGAAAATCTTCGCCATCTACCCAAATTTTTTCATCGCCTTCGCCCCACCATCTTTTAACAGGGTTCCAAATGGTTAAAGCATCGCCCACATACACCCCTTTACCTTTTATTGTAACATAATTCCAATCGGAAAATGGTCTGGTTGAAACTGGATATTCTCCTCTCCAAGCTGCATTAAAATACATGCTGCTTTCGTCCCAACTGTAATCGGCGATTGTTGTTTTCAGATGTAAATCAATAGCCTTTTCTCCTAAATTGAGTATAGCTATTTTGGCATTTTTTTGATAAGGCATTACCCATCTGCTTGCCATAGTTCCATCTTTATCCACAGTTCTATACCAGCCTTGAAACGGATTTAAGCCTACTCCACTGCCAAAAAAATCGCCAATTGGACACCAAACGGTTTCTTGCCCATCAAACTCCATTTTTAAAACCACAGAACGGGTAACCGTAGAGTCTTTGTAACTTCCTAGTTTTAACGATAAATCTCTTATGGCTTTAGTGCCTTCGGGTAAGTTTATAAACTTTTCTTCGCCTTGTTTTAAAGTTTCATTTAATTGCAATGTTTCACCTTTATCTGTTACATTAGGAGCTAACAAAGTTTCTCCTACTGTTTTTATTAATTCGGTTTGATTCTTAAAGTCTTCAGCTGTAAACGTTTTTATTTGGGTTCCTTCGGTATATTCTCTGTAAGTGAATTGATAGAAAAAAGGTTTTTCCGTCACCGTAATTTTACAGCTTTTAGCATACGGAATTGGAAAAAAGGATACTGCAGAACGTATAGATTTATGTGCAAAAGGAAACGGAAATAACCCTGTTCCGTTTAAAAGCCCTAGCATATTTCCTTCTAAAGTTGGTACTTCTGCACCATCTAAATATATTTTAATAACGCTAGTTGTTGTTGGCTTTTTGGCGTTTAAAAAAGGCATCCAAGTACGCACAATTGCGCCTGCGCCTTGGTGATCCATTAAAACCCATTCTTTTTCTCCATTATTTTCTTCTACACGAATAAAATTTTTGTCGCTTTCTTTAGAATTGAAATCGTGGTTAATAAACCAACCCACCGTATCGTTTGGTGTTTTTGATGCTCTGTTATAACTACTTTCTTGTTTTAAACGAAACTCATTTTTTGGAAATTTAGATATGGCTTCGCGGTCTATCATTTCATTTAATAATGATTCTATTGACACCAATTCTTCTTTTTTGGATTGCGAACAAGATGCTAACACTAAAACGCTGATTGCTAGCAAAATGACCGTTTTAAAAGTTTTGATTTTTGATTTCATGTTTGGTTCTTATTAGTTGGTTTTTATCTAGTTGATGTGTTTCTGTAATTATTTAAAATAGCTTCCATTTCATTCACTATTTCTGGGAAATCTTTATAAACATTTGTTGTTTGATTAGGATCAATTTCCAAATTGTATAATTGAGCAGGTGGCGCATCTACTTTTATTTTTCCATTTTCGATATCACTATTTATTTCTCCAGCGAATGCTATGGCCTTTGGTCCTCCAAAAGCATGTGACCCTTGTTTTTCACTACTAAAACCTCCTGCACCTCTTGCACCTATGTACATCCACTTTCCTTTTCTAATGGACAGATGGGATTTTTTAAGGGGCGCAAGTAATAACGACTCACGAATTTGTTCCTCTGTTTTACCTAGAATTGCATCTAATACATTATTGCTATCTATGCCTTGGTTTTTTGCTAACTTTTGTCCTGTAAGACTTGCAAATGTTGCTAGCATATCTACATTACAAATTAATTGGTTAGATACCTCTCCTGCTTTAATTTTTCCAGGCCAATGCGCAATAAAAGGCACTCTATGTCCGCCCTCCCAAGCATCAAATTTAAAACCTAATAAATCGCCATTAAGTTTATGCCCAAGTTGCCACGTTTTTTGCCCTGTAGCATTAAACATACCACCATTATCACTGGTAAAAATGATGAGTGTGTTTTTTTCTTCTCCCTTTTCTTTTACCGTTTTTATAACCTCGCCAACTATCCAATCTAATTCATGTACAAAATCGCCATAAATTCCGCATTGGCTAGTTCCTTTAAACTGTGATGCTGGTGTAAACGGATGATGAATATTAGTTGTTGCTAAATACAAAAAATATGGTTTATCCTTCTGCTCTTTTAACCAATCAAGGGCTTTACTTGTTAAATGTGTACCAACCTCTTCATCAACATATAACTCATGCGCTTTATCGGCTCCACCAATGGCATTTAATTTCATTTTTTCAAAAACCTCCTGTGTTTTTGCTTTCTTACCATAAACAAAAGGATCGTCTTCTACCAAACCTACTACATGATGATTTTCAACATACACAAAAGGAGGATGGCTATTTACCACAGGCACTCCGTAATAATAATCAAACCCGAGTTCGTTAGGCCCCGGATTTAATGGCTTATTCCAATCTACAGGTTCGGTTTCCCCAAAACCAAGATGCCATTTACCAACACAAGCAGTGGCATAACCCGCTTTTTTTAATAAAGAAGCAATAGTTTCCTGTTGGGTATCAATAACTAATTTACTTTTTAGAAAAACTGGAGCATTTAAATTCCCATGCCTAATGGGATATTCTCCAGTTATAAGGGCATAACGAGATGGTGTACAAACGGCTGAAGCTGAATGGGCATCTGTAAATCTGCGTCCTTCTGATGCTAACTTATCAATGTTAGGCGTATTTAGTAGATTTGCTCCATAACAACTCAAATCTCCATAGCCTAAGTCATCGGCATTTATTAAAATGATATTAGGAAGACTCACGGTTTTATTTAAATTTTGAGCATAACCAAAATTTATGATAAACGCAGAGAGCATTATGACTAAACCGCTAACGCACTTTTTAGCCTTCAATAAAATAGTAACATGAATAGAATTCCTCATTTTATATTTTATTTTGAAAACCTAACTGATCTTCTTGCTGCTTCATCCAATCTTGAATAGCCGTTTTTAATTCAGTTATTCTTGTAGCGTATTCTGGTTGATTGGCTAGATTATTAAGCTCATAAGGATCTTCATTTAAATTGTACAATTCAAATTCTGGTCGTTTTTTATAACGCTGCACCAAGTTACTCGCAGTTTCATTATAACCTGCTTTTTCAAGCCAAGACAGATAAATTTGTCTCACATCTCTATCAGGCATTTTCTTATCTACATAACCATAATCAAACCCATTAATAACACGCACTGCGTAAAGATTATCTGGTGTTAAATTCCAAATGAGCTTAAATTTTCCATCGGTTACTGCTCTAGATGCATATTCTGGACCTTCACTACCACTATTGTACAAGAAAAAAGCATATTCTCGATGTGTATTTGTCTTCTTATTAATTATTGGCATTAGGCTTTTACCATCAAGATTTGTAGGCACTTTTCCTCCTGCCGCATCAATTAACGTTGGAAGAATATCGCAGTATTGCGCAATAGCATTGGTTTCTAATTTTTGATTATACGATTTTGGCCATTTCATTACACAAGCAGACCGCACGCCCCAATCGTAGGTGGTCCATTTTCCACCAGGCATTCCTGTACCGTTTTCATCTAAAACAATCATAGCGGTGTTTTTTTCTAGACCATTATCTTTTATAAGGTTTCGTGCTTTACCAACTTGCTCATCAAACGCTCTAACTTCTGCTAAATATTCACGAAAGTATTTGCGTGTAACGTCGGTATCTACAAGATTATCTGGTAAAATCAGTTCCTCAGCATTCCATAAACTGCTATCTCCGGCATCCCATGGAGCGTGCGCATTAACAGAGCAAATAAGTAAACAAAAAGGTTGATTAGGATTGCGCGTAACAAACTCCTTTACGCCGCTCCAATCTTCCGGTGCTGGACCTCTAAAACCAACACTTTGTGTAAAGCCATCAATAAACTCATACGGATAAACCGATTTTGGTTTAAAATGTCTTTTCCCTGTTAATCCCACACGATAGCCTAACTTTTCTAAATGTTGCACAATACTTAGCGTGCCTTTTTTTGTAGCGGCATGGTTAATAGAACAACCATTTTTTACAGGCATTAAACCCGTCATTAATTCTGCTCGTGCTGGTGCACAAATAGCCTGAGAAACAAACATGTTGGTAAACTTTATACCTTCGCTTGCCAGTTGGTCGATATTAGGAGATGTATTGGGGTTTGGAGAACCGTAGCAACCTAAAGTATTGGCACTAATATCGTCTGCTAATACAATTACAAAATTTGGTTTTTGCTGTTTCTGTGCGTTAAGCAATGAGCAAAAGCTTAGGAATACTAATAATAAAAATGTTATTCTATTAATTTTCATGTGGTTGTATTCCTTTTTTAGTTTAGTCTCTATTTACTCAAAAATGATTAACCTTTTATTTTTGGTGTTGCTCCCATATCAAACTCTAAAACACCACCGTTTACAATTTCATCGTGGGTAATGTAATATCTGTCTAAAATTTTACCGTTTAATTTTATAGATTGGATATAAATATTTTCTTCTGAATTATTATGCGCTATAATTTTGAAGGTTTTTCCTGAATAATAATTCTTATCTAATTTTATTTCTGCTTCTGAAAATACCGGACTTGTAATTTGGTATTTATTATCTCCAGGATTTATAGGATGGATTCCTATAGATGCTAAAACATACCATGCCGACATTTGCCCAACATCTTCGTTTCCACATAATCCAAAAGCATCGGTTCCGTAAGCTTGCTCACAAATTTTGCGAGTATACTTTTGTGTTAAATGTGGCGCGTCGGCTTCGTTTAGCATAAATGGCACATGATGTACTGGCTCGTTTGGGTGATTGTAATAGTTATTCCAAAGAAAATCTTCTGGTGTATTTTCAAAGAAAGCAATTAACTCGTTTTTAAACGCCGTTTCGCCTCCCATAAGTTCTTTTAAACCGGCTATATCATGCGGTACAAACCAACCTTGTTGATACGGATTACTTTCTATACAACCTTGACCGTGTTTTGTTTTTCCTTCCCATGGCAACCAAGTTCCTGTGCTATCTTTAGCTCTAAACCAATTAACCTCATCGTTCCAAATATTCTTATAATTTTTGCTGCGCTTAAAATATTCTTTTGCAACATCTGCTTTTCCTAAAGATTCTGCCATGGTTGCCAAAGCCCAATCGGAATATGCATATTCTAAGGTTTTAGAAATGTGTTTATGGGAATAACCAAGTGTTCCATTACCTGTGTTATTTACCGTATTTAAGGAATAGGTAAATGCCTTTTCAACATCGTAATTTCGGATGCCCTTTTGGTACGCATCGTTAATAACTGAAACTGCAGGATTACCCAACATCACTCCGGAATAGGAATTAAGCATTTCCCAACGTGGTAAATATTCGCGACCGCTTAACTCTGCCATTTGAATTAGCGAATTAATTTCATCGTTTACTAAACTTGGGTTAATTATGGTTTGAAGTGGAAATTGTGAACGAAAAACATCCCAACCACTAAAAATGGTGCGGTATGTAAAATCATTAGTTTGATGTATTTTTTTATCTGCTCCAACATAATTTCCGTTGACATCTGAAAAAGCACGAGGATCGATTAACGTATGATACAACGACGTATAAAAAATAGTTTTTTCTGCATCTGTGCCGCCTTCAACCGAAATATTAGAAATCGCATCGCTCCACAAATCCTTAGCTTCTTGTCTGGTTTTATCAAAATCCCAGTGATTAATGTCGTGCTCTAAATTTTCTTTTGCGCCTTCGATACTTACAAATGAAATTCCACTTTTTACTAAAACTTGTTCGCCGGCTTTGGTATTAAAATTGGTATAAAAACCTAAATGTTCGCCTTGTAATTCGGTTTTATCGGTATAAATTTTAGCGTTTTTAATGGCGTTTTGGTAATTGTCTTTACGTATCCAACGCATTTTACGTTTTACATCTGGTAAATCGGCACTCCAAATACCATAATCTTTTAAAGGCTTACTAAACTGGCAATAAAAATACACCACATAATCGGCGTTTCCAGCACCAGCGCCCCAACCACCACCTTCTGGCGGACATTTCATCCAACCTTGAATGGTGTTTTCGTTTACTATTTTTATGTATTGTTCGGTTGATGTTCCGCCTACTCTACGCGCTAAATCTATTTGCACACGAGAACTATCGCTTTCTGGATAGGTAAAACGAATAATTCCTGCTCTTGGCGATGATGTTAGTTCTGTACGCACCTTGTAATCGTCCATTGTTACGGCATAATATCCAGCTTCTGTAACTTCGGTATCGTGTGAATAACGCGAACGGTAACCACTTTCTGGGTCTTTTTCAACGCCTCTATTCGTTTGTAATTTTCCTACTGTTGGCGTTACTAAAAAATTTCCTAAATCGCCAAACCAACCAATACCGCTCATGTGTGTAAAACTAAAACCTTCTATAGTAGAATGCTCGTAGGAATATCCAGGGCCGTTATCGCCATCGGAAACCGTATCTGGACTTAATTGTACTAAACCAAAAGGTGTTGCCGAACCTGGAAATGTTTTACCAAAACCGTGAGCATCTTTAGATTTTTTACCGTAGGTAACTGCGCCAATTATTGGGTCGATATAATCTACCGGCTCTTTTGTGTTATTATCAGCTTCAACCGTTTTGGCAGTTTTTGTTGTAGAACATGCAATAGCAAATAACACACTTAAAACTAAAGTGAAATAGACCGATATTTTTAACCTTTTAATTTTCATGTAACGTATTCTGTTTTGTTAGTGTGCCGATGCTTTTTTTGTAATACCTGGTTTAAAAATGTCTACTTCCACATCGTTTTCTAATGTTTTTCCTGAAGTTGTTCTTCCGTTTTCTACAATTTCAACGAGCTGTGATGTTAGTTTTTTAACCACTTTTGGATACTTATCGTAAACATTTGTAGTTTCTTCCACATCCTTCTTCATATTATATAATTGAATATCTGGATAGTTTTCTTTAATGGCTTTATTATCGGTAGGTCCAGACCATCCGCCAGAACCTGGAGTTAATTCTAATTTCCATTTTTTATTACGAATAGAAAATTTTCCGTTTATAGAATGATGCACCACTAAATTATAATCAGTTTTCGCTTTTTTGTTTTTAAGCATCGGAAGAATGCTGTATGAATCTACACCAGTAGTTCCATTTAAATCTGCACCAACAATTTCGGCACAAGTAGCCATTAAACTGGTTTGGCAAATTAATTTATCGTTCTCTGAACCCGCTTCAATAACACCAGGCCATTTTACAATAAACGGAATGCGATGACCACCTTCCCAAATATCAGACTTATACCCTCTAAAATTAGCACTTGGGTAATGCCCAAATTCTTTTTCTAATTTTCCTGCTTTTGAAACCGGAGCAGAACACCCATTATCGCTAGTAAAAAATACAAGCGTATTGTCTTCTATACCATTTTCTTTTAAAGCATTTAACACACGGCCAACTACAAAATCGGTTTCCATAACAAAATCTGCATAGGCCCCCATACCACTTTTACCTTGCCAATCTTCAGATGGTACAACCGGACTGTGCGGAGAATTTAAAGCCAAATACATAAAAAACGGCTCGCTAGCATCGGCTTCTTTTGCAATATATTCTGTAGCATGATCGCCTAAAAATTGAAGCATTTTAATGGGCTCCATTTTATCGATTACCTTATCATCTTTAATTACGGTTTTCATAACTCTAGAGTGGTGAAACCCGATATAAGAATCAAATCCGCGTGATAATGGCCCGTTAGGAACGGTAGAACCAATTGCAGGACCAATTACTTTTTTACCATCGTAAACTTCGGCAGGATTGCCTTCATCATCAACAAACTTAAATCCTAAATGCCATTTACCAATTGCGGTAGTTTTATAGCCTGCTGTTTTAAGCATTTTTGGAACGGTTGTAATATCTTCTGCAATTAAAGGATCTAGCTCA
Organism: Neotamlana sargassicola; assembly: GCF_020523965.1. Classification (GTDB taxonomy): domain Bacteria; phylum Bacteroidota; class Bacteroidia; order Flavobacteriales; family Flavobacteriaceae; genus Neotamlana; species Neotamlana sargassicola. The sequence continues at coordinate 320,297 of NZ_JAJAPX010000004.1, forward strand.
TCGCCGCCACTTAAAACCCCTTTTTGTAGTCTTGAACGCCAAGAGTAACGCCCTGTAAGCACCGCATATCTAGATGGTGTACAAACTGCCGATGCCGAATGTGCGTCGGTAAACGTCATGCCTTCTTTTGCTAAAGCATCAACTTCTGGAGTTAAAATTTTTCCTTTTTCTGGGTTTAAAGCTTGTATATCGCCATAACCTAAATCATCACAAATAATGTAAACAATATTAGGTTTTTGTTGTGCCGATACTAAACTTGAAATGAATAGCGCTACAAAAAGTATTTTATTTAGTTTCATATTATTTTAATCTTATCTCTGTTATTTCTCCCAACAGTTCGCCTTTTTTATTGAATAATCCTGCTTTTAATAAAGACTTTGGTACTGCTTTAAAATTTTCGGTATACTTAGTTGCTTCAATTGTTGGATTGCTGCCATCTAGTGTGTAGTAAATATCATAACCAACTGCTTCTGTTTCTAAATACACAATAGCTTTATTATGTAATTGATCGATACCGAAAGCCGGATACACTGTAAACAAACTTTTTGCAACGTTTACCCCTTCTTTTTTTAATCTATTAAAGTGTTTAAACTCTAATGCCTTTTGAAAACGCTCCCAGCTTTTCACTTCTGGTTTACTCCAAGATACTTCTGCGCTTGCTAAAGTTCTAGGGTACAACATATACTCAAAATGTTCTCCTGTTGGTGTAAATTCTCCCCATAAACTGGCTTGGTTTCCTAACACTCTAGCCGCTTCTTCTTGGGTTAATTCTGCAGGAACAGGTTCGTGATTGTACACTACAGATAAAGGTAATACCGAATTAGGACCTTCTGGCTCCATAAAAGTTGGCCCTTGAACTCGGCTTATGTAGGAATGTAAATAAGAGGTCATAATAGTTGGGTAACCTTCTCTTGGCGCTTGAACTTCTGGGTTATATTTACCTCTACGCCATGCCATAATAGTTGCTCCAGGAACACCATTACCACTTAAAACCTCATCCCAACCAATCATGGTTTTGTTTTGTTTTTCTACAATTTTATGAATACGTTGAATAAAATAACTCTGTAATTCTTCGTAATCTTTTAAACCGTTTTCTTCCATAAGAGCAGCGCACATGGCACTTTTTTTCCAATCTTTTTTGCTACACTCATCGCCACCAATATGTAGATATTTTGATGGAAATAAATCGGCTATTTCTTCAATAACACCTTCTAAAAATTCATAGGTAAATTCACTTGCTGGACAAACCGTATTGTTAGGCGCTTTACCACCAACGGCAACTTCAAAATTTACACCAGTAGTATCAATATCCGAACAAAATAATTCTGGGTACGAAGCTACCAAAGCTTTGCTATGACCAGGAACATCTATTTCTGGAATAATTTCTACATTTCTGGTTTTAGCAAATGCAATAATTTCTTTTAAATCGTCTTGTGTGTAAAATCCACCAACTGTTTTAGGCTCGCTGGTGGTTGCCGGTTTTCTGCTCCACCAATGATCGTCTCGTTCTGCTCTCCAAGCACCTTTTTCTGTTAGCTTAGGATATTTTTTAATTTCCACTCTCCAACCTTGATCATCGGTTAAATGCAAATGGAACACATTTATTTTGTAAGACGACAATAAATCAATCTGCTTCATTACAAACTCTTTAGAATGAAAATGACGCGACACATCCATTAAAACACCACGCCAACCAAATCTTGGATTATCTGTAATTGTTACATTTGGAAGCTTAATTTCTGATGTTTTTTCGATAGGAACTATTTGTCGTAAAGTTTGAAATCCATTAAAAAACCCAGAAAAACCTTTTGCTTTAACTATAATTTTTGAATCTGAAACTTCTAAAATATAACCTTCTTCTTTTACCGATTTATCTTTTGTTTTTTGAAATTCAATGTAATTCGATTTTGCTTTAACTTTTCCTGTTTCAACAACAAAATCTAAACCTGTTTCAAATTTTAATTTTTCTAAAACGTATGGTTTAAAGCTTGATGCTACTTGCTTTGGCATGTAAATTTTAGTGGTATTCGATAAATTAAACACCCCATTTTTAAACACCACAGATTCTGGTTGCGGAATAAATGTATTTTCTTGTGCTTTTCCAGTTACAGAAAGCAATACAATGGCTATAAAAATTACTATTCTATTCATAAACTATAAGTTTTGGGCTATTATTTTAGCCACTTCTTTACCTTGAGCCGTTTTACCAAGCTCATTATAATGTACATTATGCGGTTTTATGTACCACTCCTTTTCGTGTGGTTTTGTAAAGGCGTACAAATCGTTAATTTGTATTTCAGGATAATTTGTTAAAACCTCTAATGCCGCTGTATTGTATTTTACACTATCGCCAGCAACTCTACCATCGGCACCTTCTTCTGGCACTGCAGTTGTTGTTGCAAAAATTAATTTTGCTTTAGGGTATTCCTTCTTTAAATACTTACAGATTTCATGCAAGTTTTCTTTGTACTTTTCAATGCTATTTACTTGCTTACCATTTTCTAAATCGAGCTTGCCGTTTTTAACATATTTTAAATCGTGTAAGCCTACATTAAAATGAATAACGTCCCAAGTAAAATCCCAACCGCCTTTTAAATACGGTTGAAACATGGTGGTTTTCATTTTTTCTACAAAAGGAATAAACTTGTTACTTGACTGTCCGTTTTTATGAAACCTGAACACATTGGCTTTGCCTTCTAACTCTTTTCTAACCGTAGTTGTATAGCCAATAGAAATAGAATCGCCATAAATAAATACGTTTGGTAATTTTTTATTAGGGCTTACATAAGCAAAAGCAGCTTCTTTGTTTGCTAAGTTTTTCCAAGCTTCGCGTGCTACTTCTTCATCATATGTATCTCCAAATAAATTTAAAGAAGCACACGATGAAGCACTAATACAAATTCCTGTAGCTCCTAAATATTTTACAAAACTCCTTCTATGCATGTTTATAAGTTTACAGTTAAGGTGTTAAATGACTTGGCATCTAAACTTGCTTTAACTTCTTTATCGTTTATATTAAACTGAACGGTTTTATTTTCGCTAGCGTCGTTATACGCTAAAATCACTACATTATTTTCTGCTTCGTTATAAAAAACTACGGCGTTTTCATCGTCTCCAGCAGTATCAATTTTTACTGAACCTGGCATAACAAAAGCACTTAAATGCTTCATTAAATAAAACTCTGGATTGTAGGTAATGGCTTTTGTTTTACTATCAATAGAAATCATAGAATTTTGTTTCCAACCCCATTGACTTTTTCCAGTTTCATCTAAAACCATGTTCCAATACAGGTATGAATTTGCACCGTTTTCAAAATAATGCTTCATTAAATTAAAAGTGTATTCGGCAGCCTTCCAATCGTTAGAACCATCGCCACATTCAGTTTCAGTTTGCATTAAACGCATGTCTGGATATGTAGCATGAACTGCTTCAATGGCACCTTTACCAGCCCATTGAAAACCAATACCATCAACATATTTTTTGGCATCACCATATTCAACAATATCTGTTACACGCTCTAACTGCGGACGCTCTACAGTTCCTAACCAAATTTCGGCATCAATATTTTCAGCTTCAAATTTTGGGCCTAAATAATCTGAAATAAGAATTCCTAAATCTTCTGGTTTCCAAACACAAGATGGAAAATTTTGTGCTGAATTATATTCGTTTTGTACGTGAACAGCGCTAATATCTATACCTGCATCTTTGTAAGCTTGAACAAACTTTGCAAAGTATAAGGCGTAAGCCTCAAAATACTCTGGTTCTGTAATAAAACGTGAAACTAATTCTTCTGTATTACTCCACGCTTCTGGTAAATCGTTAAATTCCGGATTAGCTTTACATGCGTAATGTTTGCTGTGTTTCATCCATGACGGCGGACACCAAGGCGATGCCCAAACAGCTACATTTGGGTTAATTTTTTGTGCTTCTTTTATGTAAGGAATTAATCGTTTTTTATCGCGATCTATAGAAAAGTTTTCCATTGCAAAATCGCCTTCGGTCTCGTTATGGCTATACCAATCTACAGCATAATCGTTGGCACCAATTGGCATTCTACACAATGTAAATTTACAACCTGTTTCTTGGCTAAATAAATCGTTTAAAATTTGTTGTTTTTCTTCGGGTGTAACCATGGCTAAAGCCTCCCAACCTAACTCGTTAAAACAGCCGCCAAAACCATCAATAGTTTGTTGTTGGTTTGTTGTATTTACAACTATGGTTGCTTCTGGAGTTATTTCTGATGACTGTGGTTGATAGGTTTTATCGCTCCAAACACTGTTTTCTTCACTACTTTTCCAAGATACATCAAGTCCTTTTTCTTCTTGTTTACACGATGAAAAAGCCACTAATGCAACTAAAATTAATCCTTGTATATGTTTCATTTTGATGTTGGTTATTTTACGGTTAAAATTTTTCTTAAACGGATATCTTTTGATGATGCACCAATCATGATTCTAAAATCTCCAGGCTCAACAACACGCTTTAAATTAATATCTAACATAGATAAAGCTTCACTATCTAAAGTAAAAGTAACGGTTTTAGATTCACCTGATTTTAAGGCAATACGTTGAAATCCTTTAAGTGATTTAATAGGTTGTGCTACTGATGATAACTCATCACGAATGTAAAGTTGCACCACTTCTTCGCCATCTAATTTACCAGAATTGGTGATGGTACAAGTTACTTCTATTGATTCGTTTGGCGCCATATTATTTTTACTGAATTCAATATTTGAATACTCAAACGAGGTATAACTTAAACCGTAACCAAATGGAAATAAAGGTTGCCCTGTTAAATTATGGTAATTATCGCCACGACCTGTTGGTTTGTTATTGTAGTATAACGGACATTGTGCTTCATCTACCGGAAATGTAATTGGTAAACGTCCCGCAGGATTTTCATCACCAAATAAAATATCGGCAAAACCATTACCTCCGTTTTCACCAGCATACCAAGCCATGATAATACCGTCTACATCGTTTTTCCAATTCGCCATAGTAATCGCGCTACCACCAACTAAAACAACAACTGTTGGTTTACCTGTTGCAGCAACGGCTTTTATTAATGCTTCTTGATGCCCTGGTAAAGCCAATAAAGCACGATCTCTAAATTCGCCTTCGTGAATACCAGCGAATACAACTGCAACATCACTTTTTTCTGCAGCTGTAACCGCATCTTTAATTTGTTGTTCCCACTCTTGGGTTACATCGGCATCCCAAATAAATTTAAATTTAGCATTTCCTGCAGATTCAAAAAATTCAATTTTTACATCGTATTCTTTTCCTTCAACAAAATAAAATTCTTTTAAAATGGTATTATATGATTGTTTTTGCCAATTATCAATTAACAATTTACCATCTAAATACAAACGGTAACCATCATTACCTTCAATACCAATTTTTGAAATTCCTGTTTTAGGTGCTTTAACTTTTCCTGTCCAACGCACAGAATACCAATCGTAAGGTAAATCTTTATGAGGTGAAAATAAGGTCCAACCAAAACCAATTTTTTTATCTACACGTTCTACTTTTGGCGAACCGCTTAATGTAATATTATCGAAATAATCGCCTTTTAAACCTTCAACTTTTTTACCATCTTTAGTTGACGATAAATATTTTGGAGCAATAACAGTGTAATTTTCTTCTTTAAGTGAAACGCCTTCGGCATAACTAATATTAGCCTCACCAATTTTAGCTGCTACACCCTTGTAAAACGAAACTTTATCGTTACCAGGACCACTATAACCACCTAAACGCACTGTTTTAGCATCATGACCAATTAAGGCTACTTTTGTATTTGATTTACTAACAGGTAAAACTGCATTATTATTTTGAAGTAACACCATAGATTTTGAAGCTGCTTTTCTAGCCAACTCGCGGTGAGTTTTGTGTCCGTTCCATTTGTCGGCTTCTTTAGCATCAACGTAAGGATCTTCAAATAAACCTAATTCAAATTTTATTTTTAAAATACGACTAACCGCTTCATCAATAGCTTTAATATCAACCATTCCTTTTTCGTAAGCTTCCCAGAATAATGGAAAGTGGTTATAGTTGGTTTGAAACATCACATCTAAACCGCCTTCAACCGCATCTTCTGTAGCTTCAGCATAATTTGCAGCTGTAAAATGCAATACATTGGCGCCACCGGTTGCACCAGCATCTGAAATTACAAAACCATCGAATCCCCATTCGCCTTTTAATTTATCTCTTAACAACCAAGCGTTTGATGTACATGGTGTCCCATCTAAAGAATTATAAGCCGTCATTACCGAACGTGCGCCTGCTTTTTGAAAAACGGCTTTAAAAGCTGGAAAATAAATTTCTTCTAATAAGCGTTCGTTAAAACTAATTGGGTAACTATCGCGACCACCAGCACCTACATTGGCAACAAAGTGTTTTGGCGTAGTTATAACGCCTTCGTTTTCAAACTCACTAATAAAAGATAAGCCCATTTGTGTTGTTAAGTATGGGTCTTCTCCGTAAGTTTCCTCTACACGTCCCCAACGCACATCGCGTGCAATATTTAAAACTGGCGATAAAATTTGACGAATACCACGTGTTTTAGTTTCTTTGGTTATTGCCTTTGCAACATCGCCAACTAAATTGGTATCCCAAGTAGCTGCTAAACCAATAGCTTGTGGGTACACCGTAGCACCATCGCGCGCTAAACCATGTAAAGCTTCGTTAAACGGAATGATAGGAATACCTAAACGTGTTTCTTCTAAAAAGTACTTTTGAAGTTTGTTAATTTCGTTTGCCATATCTTGAGCACTTCCGGTAGAACCGTAATCCATAATTTGCTCTGCGGCATTATCATTTTTTCCTTTTGATGAAATTTGAAAACCAAAAATACCGTGTTTCAATTTGTCTTTACCAATGCTTAAATCGCCAGGAATCATAAACATTTGCCAGAACTTTTCTTCTAAAGTCATTCGGCTTAACAAATCTTGCACACGCTCTTCAACAGGAAGTTTAGGGTTTTTATAAGGCGGATCTTTTTTATCTGTAAATGATAAAGAAATTGTAATAATTCCTCCTAAAAGCAAACAAGTAAATACCTGTTTTATGTTTAATTTATATTTCATCTTTTTGTTAACTATAATTTTGTGTTCTTTAGTTTTTCTAATTGTGGCCAATCGCTTGTACCATCGTTTTCTTGTTTTGCACCAACAGTACTTCTGCCATCATTTATAATTTTTAATAAATCGGCTTTAAATTCCTTTACAATTTCAGGATGTTCTGCTTGTAAATTTTTGGTTTCGGCAGCATCGGTTTTAACATTATACAATTGAACCATTGGAAGTGTATCGTAAATTGCTTTTTTAGTGTTGACATTTGGATAACTCCATCCGCCAGAACCTTTACAAAAATTAACTTTGTAATCGCCTTTACGATAGGCAAACTCACCTCGAACTGAATGATGAATGATGCTTTCGCGTTTTGGAGCTTCAGAATTTGTTAAATGGCTGAAGCTGTCTTCTGCTACATTATCTTCTAAATCAATATTTAAAACATCGGCAACGGTTGCAAAAAAGTCTGTGGTACAAACCAATTGTTCTGTTTTTGTTGGTTGAATGTTATTTTTCCATGTCATGATGTATGGTACACGGTGTCCGCCTTCAAAAATATCAGATTTTGTACCTCTATAAACGTAACTTGGATTGTGATCTTTAGATTTTAATTGTTTGAAATTAGCTGTTGGGGAACATCCATTATCGCTAGTAAAAACAATTAATGTGTTTTCTGAAATGCCGTTAGCTTCTAAAGCTTTTGTAACTTCTCCAACAACCCAATCGACCATAATAACAAAATCGGCATACGGATTTTCTAAACCACTTTTACCTTTAAAAGCATCGGTTGGTAAAATTGGCGTGTGTGGTGCAGGCAGCGGCATATATACAAAAAACGGATCGTCTTTTTTTGCATTATCGTTAATATAACTTACGGTACGTTTTGTGATTTCTGGTAACGCTTGTTCGTGCTCAAAATTATCGGCCGTTAAGCCATAACGCCAAGTACCTTGTTTGGTTTTTCCTTTGGTATATTTTGTGGGTACGCTGGTTGGCATATCGTTTTCTACCCAAACGTATGGTGGCATATCTAAAGAGCCACAAAATCCGTAGCTATAATCAAAACCATGTGTATTTGGGCCATTTTTAATAGGTGTTGTAAAATCTACCTCTGGTCTCGCTTTTAAATTATCTATATTTAAACCTAAAGAATCCGGTTTTGTAATATCCCAGTCCCAGCCCATGTGCCATTTACCTATAAAAGCAGTGTTGTAACCGTTGTCTTTTAAAACATCGGCAATAGTAGTTCGGTTTGGTTGTATTAATGATTTTGAATAACCACTAACCACACCTTGTTTTAACGAGGTACGCCAGTTATAACGCCCCGTTAAAATACTATAACGTGTTGGCGTACAAACTGCAGAACTTGTATGGGCATCGGTGTACATTACGCCGTTAGTTGCCAATGCATCGATATTTGGTGTTTCAATTTTAGAGTTCTCGTTGTAAATAGATACATCGCCAATACCTAAATCATCAGCAAGAATATATATGATGTTGGGTTTTGTTGTATTTGTAGTGCTCTTTTTCTCTTCTTTTTCTTTACAAGAAAAGAAAACGATACTCATTAAAGTAATTTGTAAGATGTTTTTAATTGACATTATTTGCTGCGTAAATGTTGTTGGTTTCTTTTGTTTTTTTGTAATTCTTCATCAAAATCTAGCATCAATTTTTTAAGTTTTTTAACCTTTTTAGGATATGTTGACGCTAAATTATGTTGTTCTGATATATCGTCTTTTAAATTATAAAGCGCTACATCATCTTCTATTATTCTTAATTTCCAATCGCCTTGTCTTACCGCTTCAAGGTTAAAATCTTTGTAATAAAAGAAGCCTTCTTTTTTGTGAGGTGATTTTTTATTTTGTTTACCTGAAAGTATTGGCCAAATGTTTTTTCCGTCTATTTTTTTCTCTGGTAAATCTGCTCCTGTTAAATAGGCTACAGTTGGTAAAACATCGATAGTAGAAATCACTTTATCACTTACTGAAGCTGGTTTAATTTTTCCATTCCATTGCGCTATCATTGGTACGCGAAAACCACCTTCAAAAGTTTCATTTTTGTGTCCTCTTAACGGTAAAGCACTTCCTCCGTGTTCTCCTCTTGAAGTCCAAGGTCCGTTATCTGATGTAAAAATAACTAAGGTATTTTCATCAAGTCCTTGTCCCTTTAATGTTTTTAAAATTTCTCCAACACTCCAATCTATTTCTTCTACAGCATCGCCATACAACCCTCTTTTACTTTTTCCCTTAAAATTAGCCGATGCATAAAGCGGTACGTGCGGCATTGAATGTGCCAAGTATAAAAAGAAACGTTCGTTTTTATTGTCTTTAATAAACTGTATTGCTTGTTCGGTATAGCGTTGTGTAATGGTAGATTGATCTACGGGATATTCAATAACTTCATCTTGTTTAAGCAAAGGCACTCTGCTACCACGCCATTTTTTTTCACGCAAACTATCTAAAGTCATGCCTTCTCTAAACACAATATTTTTAGAGATTTTAGATTTTGGATTTACCGACATATCGTTACTAAACGGAATGCCATAATACATATCGAAACCTTGTGATGTTGGTAAGTATTCTTGCTTATCTCCCAAATGCCATTTACCAATACAAGCTGTGGCATAATTTTGGGATTTTAACATGTTGGCAATAGTAGTTTCTGCATTGCTTAAACCTCCAGGAAGGTTTGGCCATAATACTTGAGGCACTCCAACACGATTAGGATACGACCCCGTTAACAAAGCTGCTCTTGATGGCGAACATACCGATGATGCAGAATAAAAATCGGTGAATTTTATACCGTTTTTAGCCATGTTATCTAAATTTGGTGTGCTAATTAATGGCGAGCCAAATACACCTACATCTTGATAGCCTTGATCGTCGGTAAAAACAATAATAATATTGGGTTTAGAATTTTTAGCCTGAGCGCATACTGCTTTAGGACTAAAAAAAGCCATTATAAAAAGTAATATGAACGTTAATTTTTGCATTACGATTTTTTGCTTAATAAACCATCAAAATTATAGGTCTTACCTGCTTTGGTTTCAAACTCAATAGATTTATCTCCATATTTTAATACACAAGGCATGCCACTTTTTGATAAAACTGACACGTTTTTAAGTGTACCTGCTTCCCATGAAAATGCTAACTCAAATCCGCCACGTGCTAAAATTCCAGAAACATGTCCTTCTGGCAACGTGCTTGGTAATGCTGGTAATAATTCGATGTATTTTAACTGACTTTGTAAAAGCATTTCTAAAATACCTGAAGCACCTCCAAAATTACCATCTATTTGAAATGGTGGATGCGCATCAAATAAATTAGGATAAGAACCACCGCCAACTTTTCCATTTGGTCTTTCGGCAGGACTTAATAATTTATGTAATAATTTATATGCGTGATCGCCATCTTTAAAACGCGACCAAAAATTAATTTTCCATGCTAAACTCCAACCTGTACCATTGTCTCCTCTATATTCTAAAGATTGTTTTGCAGCTTGCATTAAATCTGGAGTCTCATCAAAATTAATTTCGTTTCCTGGGTGAACTGCCCAAAGATGCGATACATGCCTGTGATGATTTTCTGGATTGTCTTTATCTTCCATCCACTCTTGTAATTGCCCATGTTTACCTATTTGGTTTGGCGCAATTTTATTAATCATGGGTTTAAGGGTTGATGTAAACTCTGCATCTTGATCTAGAATTTTTGAAGCTTCAATAGTGGTTTTAAATAAAGCTCGAATTAATTGATGATCCATAGTTGGGCCAGCAACTAAACCTCCTATTTCTGGTGAATTTGAAGGCGAACTAATTAAATAGCCTGTATTTGGATCTTCATACAAAAACTGACTATAAAATAAAGCCGCATTACGAAGTAACGGATAACGTTTTTTTAAGAATTCTTTGTCTTGCGTAAATAAGTAATGCTCCCAAATATGCGATGATAACCAAGCAGCACCACCTAACCAAATACCGTGATGCGATGCATTTACTGGAGCAGCACCTCGCCAAATATCAACATTATGGTGTACAATCCAACCATCGGCATTATAATGTGTTTTTGCAACTTTGGCTCCTGTTATAGATAAATCTTCAATTAAATCGAAAAGTGGCTCGTGGCATTCACTTAAATTATACATTTCTACCGGCCAATAATTCATTTCTAAATTAATATTGGTGGTATAGCTACTAAACCAAGGCGGCGTTAATTTATCATTCCAGATGCCTTGTAATGTTGCAGGTTTAGTTCCTGGTCTGCTACTTGCAATGGTTAAATAGCGAGCGTATTCCACGTAAAGTGCTACCAATTGCGGATCGTTAGGTGTTTTGCTAAAATCGGCAATACGTTTATCGGTTGGGTTTTTAGATTTTCCATTATCGCCAAAACTAATTTGAAAACGGTTGTAAAGCGATTGATAATCGGAGATATGTTTTTCTTTTACAAACTCAAAACTTTGATCTTGCACTTTCACCAAAGTTTCTGGAACTATTGTTTCTGGTGTTCCGGTTACATCGTTAAAATCGACATAATTTGTGGCTGCAGATAAGTATACCGTAGCGTTTGAAGCATCGGTAATTTGTAATTTACCATCGGTAGTAGTAACCGTTCCATCGGTTTTAATTTTCAAGGTTGAAACTCCCCACAACACACCGTCTTTTACTTTAACTACAAGGGTTTGTGTATTATTTGAAGTAACAACCGATTTATCTTCATGTATGGCATCTAACCATAAATCGAAATTTAAAGCTTTCTCTTTACTCGCTGATACATTTATTGCTATAATTTGATCTGGAAAACTAGATAGTACTTCGCGTTTATAGTCTACACCTTCAACTGTATAAGAAACTGAACTTACGGCGTTATTTAAATTAAGCTCACGTTTATAGTTTTTATAGTTTTCGTGATTTTTAAAGTCGAAATAAATATCTCCAAAAGGCTGATAATGGATTTGTTTTATAGGATCGCTCATAAAATGCTCTTGAGCTAATTTTTGAGCCTCTAACTGCTTTCCTGTAGCCAACAAGTTTCTTATTTCACCCAAATATTCACCAGCGCCTTCGTGCGAATAATCGTGGGGTTGACCACGCCATAAGGTTTCTTCATTAAACTGAATATGTTCTTGCAAAACACCACCATAAATCATGGCGCCTAAACTACCATTACCAACAGGTAAAGCTTCTGTCCATTTTTCGGCAGGCTCGTTATACTGTAATTTAAACGTTTCTTTTTGTTGATCGCTTTTAGCATTATTACAACTTGAAATTGTAATTACTAAAGCAACAATACTTAGCTTTTTTATGGTATGTACTATTTGTTTCTTCATTTAAATCCTCCTGATTATCCTTTTATTTCAATGTAAAACGGATAGGCATATTTTAACTCGCCTTTTCTTTTTAAATAGGTTTTAGGCATTATGGTAACTTTGCCTTTTGGTAATTCTATATTATTAAAACTGAAACTTGTTTGTCCGTTAGCTTCAATTTTTACTGTTTTTGTTTGCGAACCTAAATCTAGTTCTAACGTGCCGGTTGTAGCTATTGGCGCATCAAAATGAACTATGAAATCGAACGTTTTTGCTTCATCTACAATAACATCCCAATAAATAAATTCTTTTTTAACACCTTCTTTCTTTAAGAAAAGAGCATCATTCTGATTCAGCATTACTGGATTTTCGTGAACCGTTCCAATTATTGGCATTGGTGAGTTTACGATATGTTCTGAAGTTTCCATGGTATGTAACCAAGTATCCATTTCGGCTTTTAATTCTTCAACTAAAGCAGGATGTTCTGCTGAAATATCGTTTTGCTCGTAAGGATCATCATTTAAATTAAATAATTCAAACTTATCGTTACCATCTTCATCTTTACCAACACCAACTAATTTCATTTCGCCTTTTCTTGTTGATACATTTCTGTAATGCACTGGCGCTGTTCTTGCCCAATAACGGTTAATGATACGTTCTGGTAAGCTATCTTCTGTTTTGGTTAATAATGGTAATAAACTTTCACCTTCAATTCTTAAACCTTTTGGTAATGAAGCCCCTGTAAGTTCGGCTAATGTTGGTAAAATATCGTAATGAGCGGCTGGCGTTTTTATATCTCTGGCTTCTTTAAACGCTTTTGGATAATACCAGAAACTTGGTACACGTACGCCGCCTTGAAAAACAGAACCTTTTTTACCGCGCATACCTGCAATGTATCTTGGGTGTTGCGGACCATTATCTGTCATGAAAATAACTAGTGTATTTTCATCTATGCCTAAATTTTCTAACTTTTTGAATAATAGTCTTAAGTTATCATCAATATTAGTTACCATTCCGTAGACTTTTCTAGAGTTTTCTCTACTATGGTCGGTAACATTTGGATATGGTTTTCCTTGGTTAATTAGACCCGCATCGATATCTACATCTTTGTACATATCATAATATTTTTGCGGTAATTGCAATGGCCCGTGAGGCGCATTATAAGATAAATAAAGGAAGAATGGATTGTCTTTGTTGTCTTCTACATAATCCATTGCTGCTTCGGTTAAAACATCGGTACAATAACCTTGAGTTTGCACTTGTTTACCGTTTTTCCATAAAATAGGATTGAAGTAACTGCTGTCTCTTTTCAATGTATTTGGCCAATCGCCGTATTGCCCAATTCCGCCTGATAAATGGTTTAGTGTATACTCGAAACCTTGGTCTTGTGGACGCATTGGGTAATTATCGCCTAAATGCCATTTCCCAATCATCCCGGTTTTATAACCTGCTTCTTTTAAAATTTCGGCAATGGTAACTTCACTTGGCGCCATCATTGCACCACCTCTGTAGGTATCGTGTACTCCTGTTGCCATAGAGTACTTTCCTGTCATGATTGCCGAACGTGTTGGCGCGCACACTGGATTTACCGAAAAATCGTCGAAACGTACACTTTTACTTGCTAAACTATCTAAAACCGGTGTTTTAATATGCGGATTTCCATAATATCCAATATCGCCAAAACCCTGATCGTCTGTGATAATCAAAAGCACGTTAGGTCTTTTTGGTTTATCTGTCGTTTTAGTTTCAGCACAACTATTTAAACATAAAATAGCTATACTTAAAGCGATATAAATTGAATATTTCATTAATGGTTATTATTTAGTTGTTGCATAAACATCGTCGCCCCAAGCTTCTAATTTTTTAGTTAAACTTTTAACTAATTCTGGATGTTGTTGCGCGAGGTTATTATTTTCTCCTATATCTTCTTTTAAATTATATAATAAAGGTTCTGCGGTTTTGTTTCGAATAATAAGTTTCCAATCGCCTTGACGAATGGCTTTTCTTCCGGCATAGCCCCAAAACAAATCTCTTTCAGCTAAAGGCTCGCCTTTAATTAAATTATTTTTTAAACTTACACCATCTAGGTTTTCTGGTTGTTCTGCACCTACTAAATCCATGATAGTAGGAAATAAATCCATGGTTAAAACCGTTTCGTTATTTACTTGGTTTGGTTGAATTGTTCCTGGATACCAAGCCATTGCAGATACACGATGACCACCTTCCCATAAGGTAGACTTATAGCCTCTTAAACCACCATTACTACCAACTTTTCTTGATGCACCGTTATCTGAACAAAAGAATATAATCGTGTTTTTATCAATATTCAGTTCTTTTAAGGTTTTCATTACTTCACCAACACCTTCATCCATAACTTCAACCATTTCTTTATAAATGTTGTTGAGTTCTTCATCAGACATTTTATTTTTTTGCTTTGCGCCATTTTTCCAACCTACGTAACGTTCTGCAGCAGATTTACGCCCTTGAAATGGCCCGTGAGGCGCTTCGTGCGGAATGTAAAGTAAAAAAGGTTCATCTTTATGTCGCTTAATAAAATCTACAGAATGTTCGGTAATTAAATCTGTAGAATAGCCTTTTTCGTTTTTAATTTTATCACCAACCCACCAATCTTCGTAGCCTTCTTGATCGATGTGTGAGTGATAATCTACATTACCAGAAACATAACCAATATACTCATCGAACCCTTGGTTAATTGGGTTAAATTCCTTTTTGTAACCTACGTGCCACTTACCAAACATTCCGGTTACGTAACCTGCTTTTTTAATAGCATCTGCAAACGTTTTTTCGCTAACAGCTAAACCTTTATCACGATGATGTTTGGCTGTAACCACACCATCAATACCAACGCGTTGTTGATATTTACCTGTTAAAATAGCAGCTCTGGTAGGGCTACAAACGGGACCGTTGGCATGAAAATCTGTAAACTTAATACCTTCTGAAGCCATTTTATCGAGATTAGGCGTATTTATTAATGTACTGCCGTAACACGATAAATCGCCGTAACCCATATCGTCTGCCATAATGATGATAATGTTAGGCTTAGTTTCTTTTTGTGCTTTACAACTTAGTGTTATTATGCTTAAAAAGATTAGGCTAAAAAGTGTATTAAGTTTACTATGCATTTTGTTACTTACTTTTGTTGAATACTAATTCCAATGTTTTTCAATAATCTCAAGAATTTCTGGATTATCTGCATCTGTATCACCAATAGCCTCGCGTTGTTTTAAAATTTCAGCTTTCATATTGGCAATAATATCTTTGTATTTTGGGTCGTTGTAGGCGTTATGTAATTCATGAGGATCTTCTTGTAAATCGTAAAAATCCCAGAATTGATTTTGAGCAGCTCCTTTAAATCCGTTGCCATAAAAGAAGGCTAATTTGTAACGTTGCCCACGAATACCGAAATGTCCAGGACGATCTTTGGAATGATCCCAATAACGATAGTAACCGTAATCTCTCCAGTCGTTAGGTGTGTTTCCTTTTAAGTTTTCACGGAAACTGCGCCCTTGCATATCGTTTGGATAATCGATTCCTGCATAATCTGCGAATAATGCTGAAAAATCTACATTTTCGATTAAATCTTTATTTCTTGCGCCTGCTCTTACTTCTTTTGGATAACGGATAACGAACGGCATGTGAATAGATTCTTCGAAAATTAAACGCTTATCGAACCAACCATGTTCACCCAAAAAATAACCTTGATCTGCTGTGTAAATTACTACAGTATTTTCTGCAAGTCCGTTGGCTTCTAAATAATCTAAAAGTTTACCAATATTATCATCTACCGCGGCACCAGAACGCATAAAATCTTTCACCATTTTTTGGTAGGTTTTGTAACGTGCTTCTTCGTTGGTTAATCCATCAACTGAAAATGGTAACCCCGGATAATTCATAAAGTCTTTACGCAATTCTGGATTTGCTGTAGCATCTAAATAACGTTGTTTTAAATTATCCATAGATTGTCCTAAAAACGAACGTCCTGTTACAGATGCACTACTATCGTAAAATGAATCTGGCACTGGAATTTCTTCATCTTTATAAAGGTTCGCAAAACGCTCTGGGTAATCGTAAGGCTCGTGTGTAGCTTTAAAATGACACATCGCCATAAATGGTTTATCCTTATCTCGGTTTTCAATCCAGTCGATAGTCATATCAGCAATAACATCTGTACTATAACCTTTATATTGTTTACCACCTTCGTAATAATCTTTCCAATTATCGGCAGTTTTAATTACTGGATCGTGATATTCTCCTTGACCCGGAAGCACTGCATAATGATCGAAACCTGCTGGTTCTTGCTTTAAATGCCATTTACCAATAATTGAGGTTTGGTATCCCCCTTTTTGCATTTCTTTAGCAATGTTATTGTATTGTGGCGATAAACCAGCATCTAAAATTTTAACACCGTTAACATGACTGTATTGTCCTGTTAAAATTGTAGCTCTACTTGGTGTACAAATTGAGTTTGATACCAAACAATTTTCTAAAACAGTTCCCTCGTTAGCTAAACGTTTAATGTTTGGTGTGTGTACCAAATCTTTTAAAATACTTTCGTAAATACCCCAAGCTTGTCCCGTATGGTCGTCTGCCATTATAAACAAAATGTTTGGACGTTCTGGAGTAGCTTCAGTTTTAGCTGTTTCTTCTTTTTTTTGGTCTTTACAACTTGTGAAAGAAGCAAAAACTAATAAACATATTGCACCTATTTTAAGTACATTTTTCATTTTATATATTGTTTAATTGGTAACGTTAAGTGTTACCGTTTCAAAATTATTTGATGCAGGACCAATACCTATTTCAAATTCGCCTGGTTCAACTACGTATTTATGTAGTTCGGTATCAAAGAATTGTAAATCTTCTGGTGTAATATTAAAAGTTACTGTTGCAGATTTCCCTGGTTTTAAAGTAATACGCTTTATACCTCGTAAACTTTTTAATGGTCGTTTAACCGAACTCTTTAAATCTTTAATATACAATTGTACAACTTCTTCCCCTTGCAAATCTCCTACATTTTTCACCTTAACAGATACTTTTGTTGCCTCTGTAGTTTTAATTTGATCTTTATCTAATTTCAACTTTTCGTAATCGAATTTTGTATAACTTAAACCGAAACCAAAAGGATATAAAGCTTCTCCTTCGTAATACCTATAAGTTCTGCCTTTCATACTGTAATTTACAAATGGTGAAAGTTCTTTATGAGATGTATAAAAGGTTACAGGTAATCTTCCTGAAGGGTTATAATCTCCAAATAGCACGTCGGCAATTGCAGTACCACCAAGTTCACCCGGATACCAAGCTTCTACAATAGCAGGTAAATTTTCATTTTCCCAATTTACAGCCAAAGCACTACCATTAAGTAATACCAAAACAACTGGTGTTCCTGTTTCATGAAGCGCTTTTAATAATTCGGTTTGTACTTCTGGTAAATCGATGTTGGTTTTATCACCTCCATCAAAACCTTTTGAGTTTACTGGCATTTGCTCGCCTTCAACACCAGGAGAAATTCCACCAACAAAAACAACAACTTCTGATTTTTTTGCTAAATCGATCGCCTTTTCAAAGGAAGTCTTTTCTGGTGAAGCCCACATAAACTTTAGTTTAGCAGGATAACCTTCATGGTAATATTTAATATCAACCATATAAGTTTTTCCTTTTTCAAGTTGAATTGACTCATCTATTACACGTCTTTTAGGTTTGTTCGTATTATCAACAATTACTTTACCATCTATAGCTAGTGTATAACCTTTATGATGACTTTGTAATCCTAATTTGTAAGTTCCTGAAACATCTACTTTAATATTTCCTGTGTATTCAATAGCAAATTTTGCTTCGTTTAGACCTTTTACAGGATTTAAATTCCAGTTTGAATTAACCACTTCTTCTATACGAGTTGCCACTGGAGCTCCTGTAAATTCGTGATTATTATAATATTTTGCTTGCAGCCCTTTTTTACCATTAAAACTTAAAAACTCTGCAGGAACTAAAGACATTGTAGGTTCTTTAGAAATTAATTCTGTACCAGCTTCGTAATAAACCTTGGTGTTTTCTGAAACTTTACTTTTAATACCATCTAAAGGTGTGAAGTACTGCGAAGGAAAACCATTGTAGTTTCCTAAGAGTACTTCCAAATCGTTTGCATTAGGACCAACAACTGCGATAGATTTTAAATCCTTTTTTAATGGTAATGTTTGGTTTTCATTCTTTAATAAAACAATGGATTTTTGAGCAGTTTCTAAAGCTAAAGCTCGGTGCTTTTCTGAACTTACTACATCCATTGGAATGCTTGCAAAAGGCACCTTTTCAACAGGATCGAACATACCTAATTTAAAACGTGCTTTAAAAATTCGTTTTAAAGACACATCAATTTCATCTTCTGTAATTAAACCTGCTTTAACCGCGCTTTTTAAATACTCGTAACGCGAACCACAATTTAAATCTGTTCCTGCTAAAACAGCTACTGCAGCCGCCTCTTCTTTAGAATCTACGTAATTGTGATAATCGTGAATATCTCTAATAGCATTACAATCTGAAACCACGAAACCATCAAAACCCCAATCTTTACGTAAAATATCGTCTAGTAATTGATGACTTGCACAACATGGTTTTCCCATGTATCGGTTATAAGCTGCCATTACCGAATATGCTTTACCCTCTACTACTGTAGCTTCAAAAGCTGGTAAATAGGTATCGTACAAATCACGTTCTGTAGTTGTGGCATCAAAAAAATGACGTTCTGGCTCTGGACCACTATGTACTGCAAAATGCTTTGGAGTTGCTACTAACTTTAAGTATTTCTCATCGTCACCTTGTAAACCTTTTACAAAGCTTACTCCCATTCTTGAAGTTAAATAAGGATCTTCGCCATAAGTTTCTTGACCTCGTCCCCAACGCGGATCACGAAAAATATTAACGTTAGGCGTCCAATAGGTTAACCCTTCGTAACGTTTGTATGATTTATTACGTTGTGCTTCATGGTGTTTAGCTCTTGCTTCATCTGAAATTACAACGGCGTCATTATAAATTAAATCAGCATCAAAAGTGGCGGCTAAACCTATAGCTTGAGGAAATACTGTGGCTTTACCAGCACGCGCTACACCGTGTAAACACTCGTTCCAGTATTCGTGCGCAAGAATATTTAATCTTGGAATTGCAGGCGCATCATTCATCATTTGCCCTACTTTTTCTTCAAGAGTCATTCTTGATACTAAATCGTCTGCACGTTCATCAAAAGATAAAGATGTATTTAAATATGGTAGTATTTCTTGAGCCTTAGATGAACTAACTACAACTAAAGCTAATGCTATTAAAATTTTTAATTTAATGTGTTTCACTTTTAAATTATTCTTAGAATTATTTGTAATTTACTTCAACCACAGATATAGAATTTGCAGGGATATCTACAACTTGAGCATGGTTATCTTTTAACCAAATGTCGAAAGTTTTTGTTTTATTTGATTGATTTTTAATGAACAGATAAATATTGTTATCATCTTTAAGTGTAATAGTATCACCATACCAAGATGCCGATACTATTCGCTTCATTCCTGGTTTCATAAATCTTCCAAAAAGTGCCATGGTGGCATAATCTGGGTTGTACGTAACCGTTTTGTCTTTTCTGTTGATTTTGATTAAGCTGTTTTGTTTCCATCCCCATCCACTTGAAGAATCTTCATTTAAAATCATGTTCCAATAACAAAAGTTTGGTACCCCATGATTTATAAACCCAGCAACTTCATTAAACCTTGAAAAGGCTTGATCTACACTATTTTTACCACCGTAACAATTACCTTCGGTATGTAAAAATTTAATATCTGGGTAAACCGCTTGCATATTTTCCACTTGTCTGGCATTCATATATTGTACACCAATACCATCAACTGCTTCTCGCCATGTTGTATTTGATACAAATTCTAAACCATCCAATCGCTTTGCTGTACGGAAAGAACCCGCCCAAATTTCAGCTGGTGTATTATCTTTTTCAAACTGCGGACGCAAATAATTAATTACAAACTCGCCCATTTGTTTTGGTGGCATGTGGCAAGACGGGTATTTTGTTGAAATATCTTGCTCGTTTTGAATGACAATTTTATTTACTACAATACCTTCTTTAGCATAAGCATCTACATATTTAGAAAAATATTTAGCGTAGGCTTTGTAAATTTTAGGATCGTCTTTTAAAACATTTTTCTCTGGAAATTCTTCACCTCTATCCATTAACCCCGATTCTTTCATCCAACCTGGAGGACTCCAAGGTGATGCAAATAATTGCATATTAGGGTTATACTTATAAGCCATTTGAATAAAAGGAATAACGCTTGTACGTTCTCTTTCTATAGAAAACTTTTTCATTTTAAAATCGTTTGCAACTTCGCTATAACTGTAAGCATCTATACCAAAATCACTAGCGCCAATAGCGGTTCTGCACACTGTAAAATTTGCACCATTAACATCAAAAAGATTTTTCATAATCTCATTTTGCTGTGCTTCACTTAACGACATTAATGCTTCGCCCCCTATTTCGTTAAAAGCACCGCCAATTCCTGTTATGGTTTGAAAAGATATATCTGGATAAATTCTAACAGAAATACCTTTTCCTTCTGATTTTGCTTCTTGAGTTTTTATTGGGTTTGAAGCTATTTTTTCACCTTCAACAAGCTTCACATAATGTACTTTAGCACTGCTTTGTGCTTTTATTGAAAGTGTAATTGATAGTATAATAGTTAATGTTAAAACTATCTTTTTCATTTATTCTTTACTTTTTAAATTTCGCTTTTAATACTACTGGATAACTATCTCCATTTACAGCAGGCATATTTATAGTTAAACCTTTATTTGATTGTTTAAATGATACTTTTCTGCCATCGTATAATTGTGTTAATCCTTTAAGAGTTCCTGGACTAACTTCGCTTGATTTCCCAAAAGAAGGAATTACAAATTCACCGCCTTTAGGATTCATAACGATTATGTAAAAATCGTCTGCTTTTGTTGTAAATCTCACTTCATCGTTAGCAAAAGCAGGCGTTGCTGTAGTACGTTGGTTAAAATGCTCGCCGTGTTTTTGGTTTGCGGTAGCATTTCTTAATTCCCCTTCAACAGTTTCAACCTCTTCTCCTCTTACACTTTTTCCGTCTCCAAAAACTTTCCAAGGACGTGTGCCGTAAATGGCTTCTCCATTAATTTTTAACCAATCGCCGACAATAACAACACTCTTTTTAATTTCGTGCGGAATCGTTCCATCAGGATTTAATTCCATACTCAAAAGTAAGTTTCCGTTTTTACTAACGGCTTCAATCAGCATTTCAAGAATGGTGCGTGCATTATGTGTTAAATGACGATCTTTTTTGTAAAACCAATCTGTAAACGTAATTTCTGACTGCCAAGGATATTCACGTAAAGTATTACTACCACCCGATTCTACTTCGTTTACAGTACCTTTTGCTTTACGCTTTAAAAGCATTACAGCATCAATTTTACCGTTTTCGCTTAAACTATTGTTATAAAGTTTACGTGTTACTTCTTTACCATATTCGCCGTAAGTAAAGTTAAATCCGTCGTTGTATAATAAATCTGGTTTGTATTTATCAACTAATTCTATGTGACGTTTTAGCCAGTTTTTCTTGATATCTTCAATAATTTCAGGTGTACGATCTTCTGGAGCTGGACCGTATAAATCTTTTGGATCTAAACCTTCCCACCATGTTCCTTTACCGTCTGCTTTGGTTAAGCGAGCGTCGTAAGGTACACCAGCGTATTTCCCATCTTTATCTGAACCAAAAGCAGGTTTCCACCAATTTAAAAAACGATCGTCGTGACTGGTAACACCAAATTTTAAACCTGCGTTACGAGTAGCAGTTTCAAACTCACCAATAATATCTTTTTTAGGACCAACATTTACTGAGTTCCATGGATGGTAAGACGAATCAAATAAATCGAAATGATCGTGATGGTTTGCTAATGCTACAATATATTTTGCCCCATTTTCTTTTGAAAAATTGATTAAAGCTTCTGCATCAAAATTTTCTGCTTTCCAAGTATTTATTACATCTTTAAAACCAAACTCCGAAGGGTGCCCGTATGCCATTAAATGATACGGATACGCCATTTTACCAAAAGTTTGTCGACCAACATCTTGCATATACATATGGCGCGCATACCAACCACCACCTTGCTCTGGTGCAGCTTGTGGCCCCCAATGAAACCAAATGCCAAACTTAGCATCTCTAAACCATTCTGGGCATTCGTACTGTTCGGCTAATTCGTCCCAGGTTAATGTTTTTTCTTGTGCAGTTAGTGGAATAGCTGTTATTATAACAAGAAGTGTACAAAGGATTAAATTACTAAGTTTTGGCATTAATTTCATCTTGTTCAAAGGGATATATTATTACTTTTTTGTTTTAAAATTATAAGCTTCGTGATTATCGAAAAGACCAAATTCAGGTTTTGTTAAATCTGCAGGGTCACCTACTTCTTTTATTAACTTTTCAAGCTCTTGTTGTAAATCTTCTTTTACATCTTTATAATTTTCATCATCAATAAGATTTACTAACTCCCAAGGATCATTTTTAAGGTTGAATAATTGATAGGTGTAAACTTCCTTTTTAGCACTAACAATTAATTTAAAATCACCTTTACGCACTGCTCTGTGCCCACCGCCATTATTAATATTTGGACGTGTTTTTTCACCTGGCCAAGAGTTATACGCATAAAACATACTTTCTCTAACCGCTTCTTTTTCACCTGTAATTACAGGAGTTAAATCTTCAGTTTGAATAGATTCTGGAATATCTAAACCTGTTAAACCACAAAGCGTTGGGAATATATCGTGTAAATAAGCTAAAGCATTATTTTTTTGATTTTTCGGAATGTTTGGACCGCAAAACACCATAGGTACACTTACACTATGCTCATAAACATTTTGCTTACCTAAAAGTCCATGTTGACCAAGCGCTAAACCATTATCTCCGGCTAAAACAACAATTGTGTTATCGGCTTTTCCTGAAGCTTCAAGCGCTTTTAAAATTCTACCAATTTGCGTATCGGTAGCCGTAATCATTGCATAATAATCTGAAATTTCTTTTTGAACTCTTTCTGGAGTTCTTGGAAATGGAGCTAACCTTTCGTCACGGATTTTTTCATCTGCCAATTCAAAAGGATGCTTAGGCATAAAATTTTCTGGCAGCGCAATATCTGCTGCAGGGTACATGTCGTGATATTCTTGTGGTGCCGTTCTTGGATCGTGTGGAGCCGTAAACGCCACATACATCAAAAATGGTTTATCTTCTTTATAAGCATCAATAAAACCTACGGCAGCATCAGCAAATACTTCACTACTAAATTTCTCATCATTTTTATAAGGCTGAGACCAACCTGTTTCTGGAGAATAATCTTTTACTTTGGTACCAAAATGCCTTGTCATTCCTCCTAAAAATGCTGATTTTACATTGGTAAATCCGCGTTCTACCCACTGCTCACCGTTATGTTGTTTTCCTGTTGCAAAAGTGGTATAACCATTGGCTTTAAAGTATTCAGGGAAGGTTAATTTATCGCTTTTACCTTGATCTTCTTTATTAAAAGCAAACTGCGCATAAACATTAGGCTCAATATTAAAATAGTGACGCCCCGTCATTAACATCGCTCTACTTGGCGAACAAACAGCGGCAGTAGTTGCACCTAAAATATAAGAATTAGTGAACGCCGTACCATTTTTAACGAGCTTATCCATATTTGGCGTTTGCACATTGTATTTATTCAATTCGTTAATGGTTCCGTTACGTTGATCATCAGTAAAAAGAAATAAAATATTTGGCATTTCTTTTTCTTCAGAAACTGCTTTTTCTTCTGCTTTTTCCTTACATGAATTAACACTTACAAAAAGTATTAAAACAAAAATTCTGATTAGGTTTTTAGTGTTGCTCATTTTATTGTGAACCTTATTTTAAAATTAATTCTTTCTTAATCTTCCCAAATTTCTGGCTTTGGAGCCTGCAGTTTTTGACCTATAACTACATTTTCTTTTCGCGTTGACGGCGTTACTTTTAAACGTTTAATTTCTCCGTTAACTATTTTACCTTCAACTATGGTATTTTGTTTTGCATATAACTTAAACTCAGCACTCCAATTTGAAGGAAACGCTGGTAAGAGTATAATTTTATCGTTTACATTTTGTAAAATCATGCGTTGTAAAGCTGTAGCCGCTACAGATGAGTGTTGTACATCTGGTGTGCCATCATGCGTAGACATAAAAAATCCTGGGTAACGCTGTTCTGGAACCGGACGGTGTAATGCCCAAACTACTTCTTTCTGTACAGAATCGGTTAAACCAACCATAGCTGCCATAATGGCTTCTGGATGCCAACCACCACGAAGATAGCCTGGAGCCCATTTTGGGTTTTTACCGCCAACATCATCAACCAACGTTGTACGGTTTTTGTAAGTATCTTGTGCCATTTTTAAATCGGGCAAACCAACACCGTACAAATGGTATGGGAATACTGAATATAATTCAGCAACTTCTACATTGGCTTTATTTGATTTTATAACTTCGGCATTCGCTAAAATTTTTATACCATTTCTGTCTCTAGTAGGAATTTCTGGAACTCTAGCTAATAGTGCTTTCCAATAGGTTCTATCTTCTTCTGTTGTTAAGTGAGAAGGCAATTTTAATAATCTACCTAAAACCGAACGTAATCCTGCTACAAACGGCATTGGGTTATCCGCTTTTCTAAACGACTCTAAAACATGAACATCTGGAAAATATAGTTTACCATCTTTATGTGGCCAGTGCTTATCGAAAAACTTCACAATTTCTGATGCAAACGGAATAAATTTTTCTTTAGCAAACGTTTCATCTAAAGTATAATCGTAACGTTCTGATAAATACCAAGCTACTTCTAATCCTGCATTCCAATGGGTTCTGTGCCATATAGATTGTTGTTGTCCTGGTTCTAAACCTTCACGATTTACACCATAAACACCTGGAGCAACAACCCCCCAAAGTGTAGTAGACTCGCGAATTACAGTACCTTCGTGACCAAAAACCGTATTGCTATGTTCCTTCATGGCATTAAAACCACGCATGTATAAATCGATAAATGTGTTGGCGTATTTAAACTGTCCAGCAGCATTCATGGAATAAAACGGTAAGCGTACATTTTGATGCAACATTAAATTACCCCAAGAACGATGGTCTTTATCTTTAAAGTGCTTTATACCGGTATGGTTGCGTTGTAAAACTTCGTTTAAATCTGGGGCAAACATAGAGCCATTCCAGATTATTGGAAACTCACCTTCGCCTGCCATAGCATTTAAATACATGGTATAAGCATACCCTGCGCTGGTTTGTTTGGCTTCTTTAAAACCAGTTAAATGAATATAACTACTCGCCCAAAAGTTTTGCCACCAAGTAACATGGTTTTTCCAATTGGATTTAATATTGATTTTTTCTGAAGCTTCAGCATTTAAATTTGTTAACCACTTTTCGGCAGATACTGTACGCTCGTTAAGTGTATAAATTTTTAAATGATTGCACTTTCGTGATTTTGATACCAATGTAGTATCTGAAGTATTAATCATTTTATCTCCCACAATTTTAGCTCCAAAAGTTCGATTTTCTAAAACGTTATCTAAATCTTTAGGTTTTGGAATTTCAAGCGCTTTAATAGTCCAATCGAAGGCTTTTGTTGTGCTATTTCTATGATACCATGAAATGGCATTTTTATTACCGCTTACAATAACATCTGGAGATTCGGTAACCCCTTCTGGAATACCTTTTAAATTGGTTTCGTTTATAACTTTAGCTTCTTTTCGCCAGTTGTGCAGTGTTATATTGAGTTTAAATTTTGATTCTGAATTATTCTCAACATGCATAATATTGTTATGCTTATCGATCCAGATTTTTGATTTAAACCCGTTATCGCCTTCTAAATAAATAGCACTTTCACTTAAAACAAGCTCTTGTTTAAAAGTGTTTTTAAACGGATTTGGAGAAACCTCTACTTCAACATCACCTAATTTTAAAAGTCTGTGCGCTTCAGACCAAGCATCAATATGCCTTACAGAAATCCAAAGATGTCCGTTTTCTAAAACAGATACTAAAGCTCCTGTTGTGCCATTGCCAAGTGGCATAGCATCTGAAGCTATTTCACTTTTTTCTGTCCATGAAACATTATACGCATCAACGGCTATATTTTGGCTGTAAAGCTTAACACTAATTAAACAAAAGCAAATGTATATGGTTGATAATTTAAGTTTCATAGGGAAATTTTTAGTTTGTTTTTAGTGCTTCTTTTTAATGTTTTTCTTGTTTAAATATCTATTTAAATTTTCTTCATTTAAAGCATCACTGTCGCCGTATTTTGTTCGCATACGTTCTAGTTGTTCGTGCATATCTTTTTGTACCGATGCATATTCTGGATTATCGTAAAGGTTATGCATTTCCTGTGGGTCTTTTTCTAAATCGTATAATTCCCATTTATTGATATCGTAGTAAAAATGAATTAATTTATAGCGGTCGGTTCTTACACCATAGTGGCGTTTTACTTTATGCTCGGCAGGATATTCGTAGAATGTGTAATATAAAGCGTCGCGTAACTCGGTAACTTCACCGTTAACTAATCCTCTTAACGATTCACCTTGAATAGATTCATCAATATCAATACCAGCATAATCTAAAAATGTAGGTGCAAAATCAATGTTTTGAACTAATTCATCAATTACGGTTCCTGGTTTAATTTCTTTTGGATATTTCATTAAAATTGGTGTTCTAAACGACTCTTCGTACATAAAACGTTTATCGAACCAACCATGTTCTCCTAAGTAAAATCCTTGATCTGAAGTATATACTACAATGGTATTTTCTTCTAAACCGTTTTCTTTTAAATAATCTAAAACCTGACCAACACCATCGTCTACAGATTGAATAACTCTTAAATAATCGTGCATGTATCGGTTATACTTCCAAGTGGCAAGCGCTTTTCCTTCTAAGTTTTGAGATTTAAAATCTGCTATAATTGGGTCGTAATAAGCATCCCAAGCCACTTTTTGTTCATCGGTCATTCTATCATACTTTCTTTGGAACATGCCACGATATTTTGTTTTAATGTCGCCATCTTTATCTAACATTTTTAAATCGTAAACTAAATCCATGTCTTTAAAAATGCTCATTTCTTGTGAAGCTGCCGCTGGTCTATCTTCGTAATTATCAAAGAAATTAGCAGGCGGTACAAAGTTTACAGAATCTAAAAGTGTAAAATATTTTTCCTCTGGCATCCAAGTTCTGTGTGGTGCCTTTTGGTGATACATTAATAGGAAAGGTTTATCTTTTTCCCGTTTATTTTGTAGCCAATCTAAAGCAATATCGGTTGTAACATGTGTAATATAACCTGGATATGTTTTTTTAACTCCATTTTCTATAAAATCTGGAGAATAATACTGTCCTTGCCCCGGAAGTACATTTGAGTAATCGAACCCTTGTGGCAAACCATCTAAGTGTATTTTACCAACTAAAGCCGTCTGGTAGCCATTTTTTTGTAAAGATTTAGCAAAGTTATCTTGATCCCAGTTAAACGGTTGTAAATTGTCAACTTTACCATTTTTAAAACTATGTTTACCTGTAAGAATGGCTGCTCTACTTGGCGCACATATAGAGTTATTCACAAAACCTTTATTAAAAATAGCACCTTCGTTTGCAATTCTGTCAATATTAGGTGTGTTGTTTAAACCATGACCATAAGCACTAATAGCTTGGTAAGCATGGTCGTCGCTCATTATAAAAACAATGTTTGGCTGTTTTGCGACTTCTTTTTCAACTGTTTTACTTTCTTTTTCGTTTTTACAGCCAACAAGAGCTAGCAAACCAAAACCTAACACATATGCTGGTATTTTATGTTTTAAGGTAAATTTTGACATATCAAATTTTATAAAATAGTTGTTTTTATTTTTTTCCATACATTTTTAAGCAAGAAGGCCGCAATTAAAGCCACAACGGTTAAAATTATGGCATAAGTGTAATCACCATAAATCCAATAACCCGTTGCGAACATACAAGAGTAAATAAGCACACAGCCTATTAACATTGCCGAAATACCAGAAGGCACACTCCAAGTTTCGTTAGCATCTACAATATCTACGCCATCTTTATTGGCTTCTTCAATAACTTTTGCCCAACCTGGACCACCAGGTTGTATTTTTTTGTAAAATCCTTGTAAAACCGCTTTACTTTCTGGCTGTGTTAAGTAAGTCGCAGCCAACCAAATAGCCGTTGTAACAACAACTACAAAAGGATATTCTAAATAGCTTTCGAAAACACTATCTTCTGCTTTGAATAAGAAATCTCCAAGAGGTGTTAATTTTAATAAAATTGAAATAATCCCAGAAGCGAACATCGCAGTAATTTCACTCCAGGCATTAATACGCCACCAGAACCAACGTAAAATAAAAATTAAGCCAGTTCCTGCACCAAACACTAATAGCAATTCGAATAATTGAAGCGCATTTTGCAGTAATAATGCTAACAAGGCACTAACAACCATTAGGATTACCGTTGATAAACGCCCCACTGCAACTAATTTTTTTTCTGAAGCATTAGGATTAATTTGTTGTTTATAAAAATCGTAAACCACGTACGATGATCCCCAATTTAATTGTGTAGAAATCGTACTCATATAAGCAGCAATTAATGAAGCCAAAACCAAACCTAATAAACCACTAGGTAATTTAGTTAACATAGCAGAATAGGCTAAATCGTGCCCTAATTTATCATTAGCAATATTAGGAAACGCCTCTTGTATACTTGCTAAATCTGGAAATACCACCAAAGACGCTAAGGCAACTAAAATCCATGGCCAAGGACGTAATGCATAATGCATAATATTAAAAAAGAAAGTGGCACCAATAGCATGGTTTTCGTCTTTTGCAGCTAACATACGTTGTGCAATGTAACCACCACCACCTGGTTCAGCTCCAGGATACCAAGAACTCCACCATTGTACGGCGATTGGTATTATAAATAATGTTATAAGCGCGTTTTTATCGCTAAAATCTGGAAGAATCGATAATTTGTCGGCCACTAACTCATTCGTCATAATGGCTTCCATACCGCCTACTTCTGGCAAATTAACCAAATAATACGCTGCACCAATAGCGCCACCCATAGCGACGAAGAACAAAATAAAATCGGTATAGATAACACCTTTAAAACCACCTAAAGCGCTAAACGCTACAGTAATTAATCCAGCACTTACAACGGTTTGCCAAGGCTCAAGACCTAACATAATACCGCCAATTTTTATAGCAGCCAAAGTTACTGCCGACATGGTTATTACATTAAAAACAACACCTAAGTAAATGGCTCTAAATTTTCTTAAAAAAGTAGCAGGTTTGCCACCGTATCGAAATTCGTAAAATTCAATATCGGTATTTACATTAGATTTTCTCCATAATTTAGCATACACAAAAACGGTTAATAAACCTGTAATTAAAAAGGCCCACCAAACCCAGTTTCCAGACACACCGTTGGTTCTAACAATATCGGTTACCAAATTTGGCGTATCGGTTGAAAATGTTGTCGCTACCATGGAAACTCCAAGTAACCACCAAGGCATTGTTTTACCCGACAAGAAAAATTCCGAAGAACTTTTACCCGATTTTTTAGACAGATAAATCCCTATAGATAAGGTGATTGAAAAAAATAAAATTATGAGCGTGTAATCTAGTGCGCTTAAGGAAACCATATAAAAAACAGATTGAAATTAGTAATAATTTAAGATACTAATTAGTAGTTAAATAAAAGAGAGAAATTTTATATTCTCTCTTTTTTAAACTAAAATAAAAACTATATAAATTAAACTAAAAATTAATTTTCAAACGAAATATAGCGAACAATAACATTTCACTTAGCATTTGTTCGACCAACAACAATTCTGAAAAGGTGTTGGATAAAAATTGTTAATATTTGCAAAAAACAGCGTTAATTTTAAGCTTAATTCGTACATTTTTTATCGATTAAATTAAAATCCTGAATAAAATTAACACATCTGCTTACATAGCGTTAGTAAAGAATTAAAAATCAACTACTTTTCGACTTAAATTTAAAGATTGTTGTAACACCTCCTGTTTTGTTATCTCACAATTATTTTGTCTTGTAGTTTGTTGGTGTTTTTCCAAAGTGTTTTTTAAACGTAACTATAAACGAACTAACGTTTTCATATCCCAAATCAAAAGCAATTTCTTTTACACTTTTATTGTTACCCAACTGTTTAACCGCTTCCATTAATTTTAATTTCATTTTCCAATCTCCAAAACTCATACCTAGTTCTTTATTAAATAAACGCGATAGTGTTCTTGGACTTATAAATGATTTACTTGCATAATAATCGATGGTATGTTTACTAGACAAATCGTTCATTAAAGCATCTAATACAGGTTTTATTCTTTTGTCTTGACTAGTGGGGAAAAAGGTTTTGCTTGGTTTTAAATACGAAAGTTCATCTAAGAACACTTCTATAATTCTATTTTGTTGCTCTGTAAATATATCTGGGTTAGAAAAAGAAATAACTTTTTTTAAAAGGCTTGTTAAAAAATTTGAAGTTTCGAAAGCAAAACTGTCTTTTGGTAAGTTTCCTAGCTTAGATTCGTCTATAAAAGCAGTATTAACCTGCACATTATTAGGAAAATAAACCTGATGCTCTTCGTTGCCAGCAATCCAAACACCTTGCAAAGCATTAACCATCCATATGTTATTTTTTGTAACAACCTCCATGATGCCCGAATTACAAGATATAAGTTGAGCTCGTGGATGCGCATGCGAATTTGCGCATTTAGCATTTTTAATGTGTTTTGAATATGTGGTAACAGGGCGGCTTTGGTTTACCTCGAAACCATAATCTATTTTAATATTTGTCTTATAATCAATATT
The DNA here is from genome assembly GCF_020523965.1 of Neotamlana sargassicola. Taxonomy (GTDB): domain Bacteria; phylum Bacteroidota; class Bacteroidia; order Flavobacteriales; family Flavobacteriaceae; genus Neotamlana; species Neotamlana sargassicola. Next base: position 351,604 of record NZ_JAJAPX010000004.1, read on the forward strand.
CATTGTCCAAATATAGTAAATCAGACTAGCTCATAAGTATTGAACTTTGCAGAAAATTAAAACATTGATTTATGGATATTAAAAAACACAATAAAAACATTGTAGAACAATTTTCGAAGCAAGCAAACAGTTATACTGCGATAACTTCGCATAGCGATGCTCTAGAAAAATTAATTTCAATAACATCGGCCTCTAAAAACGATCACGTTTTAGATATTGCTTGTGGTTCTGGAATTGTATCGTGCGAATTCGCAAAGTATTCGAATTATGTAACCGGAATAGACATGACGCAAGGCATGATTGATGAAGCCAAAAAGCTACAAACAAAACTTAATCTGGAAAACATAACTTGGCAGATAGGCGATGTTGAACATTTACCTTACGATGACAACAGTTTTTCAATCGTGGTATCGAGGTTCGGTTTTCATCATTTTTTAAACCCGCTTAAAGTTTTATCTGAAATGAAAAGAGTATGCAAACCCAATGGAATTATTATGGTTGTAGATGTTTCTTTACCAGACAGTAAAATTGAAAAATATAATGAAATGGAGAAAAATAGAGACTGTTCTCATGTCGCAGCACTTTCTTTAACAGACTTTTCTCGTCTCTTTAAAAACCTTGAATTAAAAAATGTTAACAGCGATTTTTATTCAATGAAAATTGAACTTAACGAACAACTTCAAGCATCGTTTCCGTGTGATTCTAAAGCTTTAAAAAATATGATTATTGCAGATGTTGGAATAGATGATTTAGGGGTAAAGGTTGAAAAAATTAATAACACTTATTTTCTACATTATCCAATTCACATATTTTCAACAAGAAAATAAAAAAAAGAGTCCTTTTTAAATAAACGGACTCTTTTTTGTATTGTATAGTTATTGTAAAAACAAATAATATTACAAATTCAATTAAAACACACACATACAGATTTAGCTGAACAACTATAAAGCTTTGAAAACTATATTTTTTTATCGACGTGTCTTTAGATATTTAGCATTAAAAAACCTCTTTTACACCAAGAAATGTTCTATTTAAGATTAATTGAAAGGTGTGCTCCTTCTACCAAACTAGAATGGTTTATGAAATAACCGGAATGAGATTTTCCATTTAACTTAATAGTGTTAATTTTTCCGCTAGAATCTCCTTTTTTTTCTATTACAAGTTGTTTTCCTTTGTAGTATGCATCGTCTAATTCGACGGTAATTTTATCGAACATTGGCGCTGTAATCGTATAAAAAGGTTCGCCAGGTGAAATAGGGTAAATTCCCATCATGCTATAAATTACCCATGCCGACATGGTTCCTGTATCGTCATTTCCGGGTAAACCATCAGGGGTGTTCTTAAAATATTGATTTACCAGTTGTTTTACTAATTTTTGACTTCGCCATTCTTCGCCTTTCACATAATTAAACAAATACGGGTAGCCTATATCTGGCTCGTTAGCCATATCGAATTGATTGGAATCGAATACTTTTTCTAATTGATTTACAAATTGCTTTTTACCACCCATAAGTTTTATTAACCCTTTGGTATCGTGTGACACCATAAATGAATATTGCCATGAATTCCCTTCGATAAAACCAATGTTTTCGGCAAAATTTGCACCCGCCAACGGATCGAAAGGTTCGTACCATGAACCATCAGGGTTTTTAGGATGTAATAACTTTAAATTATCATCGTACAAACTTCTGTAAGACAATGCTTGTTTAGAAAACTTTTTATAATCTTCCTTTTTTCCAAGTTCTTTTGCTAAAAGCGAAATAGCATAATCTGTGATATTATACTCTTGCGTTGTTGATACCGAACCTCTATTTTGTGTTGTTAAAAATCCGTTGGACCAATATTCTTTTACTCCCGGACGCAATGGATTATCTTCTAACTGAGTGGCACTTTTGCGCATGGCTTCATAGGCCTTTTCAACATCGAAATCTTTAATTCCTTTTAAATACGTATCGGTTAAAATAATACCCGCAGGGTCGCCAACCATAGTTGTGGTTTCGGTTGCATTTAATTCCCATTTTGGCAACCAGCCGCTTTCATCGTAAATATTAAGCATACTTTTTACCATGTTAGATTGCTGCTTCGGGTACACTAAAGACATGAGCTGATGCAAATTTCTGTAGGTATCCCAAAACGAAAACACAGTAAATCGAGTTCCGTTGGTTTTTAAAGTTTCTCGAGTTGCCATACTTGGGTATTCCCCATTATAATCGTTTAAAGTATTTGGGTGAATAAGTGTATGATAAAGCGCGGTATAAAAAACCGTTTTATCGTTTTCGCTACTACCTTCAACCTTAATTCTTGACAATAAATTATTCCATTGGGAAGACGTATTTTTATAAACGGTTTCGAAGGTTTGGTTCTGGGTTTCCTTCTCAAGGTTCTCTCTAGCATTTTCAATACTCACATACGAAACGCCTACTTTTACCTCAACCTGCGTAGGTTCAGAAAAATTATATTTAAAATAACTACCAATGCTATCGCCAACAACCTCTTTTTTGTACCCCTTCATTATTCTGGTTTTACCATTGTAGGTCATCCATTCAGCTTCAACGCCTTTATAGGTTCTTGGTTTTCGCCAAACACCAAACTCATCGGCAGGCTTACTAAACTTAGCCACAAAATAAACAGGATAATTTTCTTCGGGTTTGTAATAGCAAAACGAACCTACCGTTCGCATGCCTTCAATTTCGGTTGGTGATACTATTTTTATTGAAGCACCTTGTTCGTTGGTTAACCCCAAACCTAAATTTAGTAAAATATTAGCCTCTCCTTTTGGGAAACTATATCGAGAAATTCCCGTTCTTGTCGAAGCTGTGGTTTCTACTTTAACATTATATTTCTCTAAAGTTGTACTGTAATAGCCTGCTTTAGCAACTTCATTCTTATACGTACTTCCGTATTTTAAATGATTGGTTTCTAGTTCTCCTGTTGTTGGCATAAGTAGAATAACACCTAAATCTGGACAACCAACACCACTTAAATTTACATGAGAAAACCCTGTCAAAAAGGTGTTTTCGTGTACATAAGGATTAGACAACCATCGGCTATCTTTTTCTAATTTATTTTGTTTTCCAGAAACATTAAAAGGAGACACGCTGGCCATACCACGAGGGGCGATGGCTCCCGGATTTGTTGCTCCAAAATTTGATGTTCCAATAAATGGGTTCACATACGTAGTGCACTCTTGTGACACTACGCGCGAACCACAAAACATAAAATAAACTAAAAATAAAACTGTTAAAAACTTAAATTTCATTAAAAACTAATAATTAATCTATTAAAATTTCATCTATAAATATCCAAGCTTCTTTTTCTCCTATATCGCTTTTATTTACTTTAGCTTTAACCTTTACATATCTGGCTTTTTGTGCTTTAAAATCAATATTAAAATCTTTTAATTCAGGTTCATTATCTACCTTAAACGGTTTTTCAATTTCACCAACTTCTGTGAAGTTTTCGTTATCATTAGATAGTAAAACCTTTATTCCTGTTGGGTAATAAACACTATTTTTTTGGTTTACCATGCTCCCAATGGTTACTTTGCTTATATTTTTATCTTCGCCTAAATCTATAACAACAATAGCCTCTTTATTTAACCAAGCTTGCCATCTACCATCGCGAAAATCTTTACTACCACGTAACGTGTTTACCAAATTAAAGGCCTGAGAACCTTGATACCTTTCATGATAATTAGTTACATAATTTACTTTACTTGCTACACCTTTATGAAACGTAATTGTTTCCTTAAACACATGATTTATTGGTTTATCTGCTTCAAATAAACTCGCTTTAATTGCTGTTGTTTTATTTACAACTATAGGTTCTGTAAACGGAATCGCTTCAGAATTTAAATTCGCATCGTTTAAAACATATCTTATATCTGAGTTTGGGAATTCATTCTGTAATGTTATGGCTACCGATTTACTCTTAATGTCTGTTTTTACTTTAGAATTAATAATATAGGCGCTTTTTGCATAATTTACATCTAAATATTCAAACCTATTCATGATGCTTTTTAAACGTCCTGAAAAATCATTCCAATTTCTTGTTTCTTTTGGACTCCAGAGGGCTTCAGATAAAGCTGTTAATCTTGGAAAAATCATGTATTGCGAATGTTCTTCAGTAGGAATATGTTCTGCCCAAACATTGGCTTGTCCGCCTAAAATATGCTTTTCTTCTTCTTGAGAAAGTTCTCCAACAATAGGCTCGAATTGATATACTTTGCTAACTGTAGTAACTGGTCCTGCTGCTTTTGGCTCTAAATCTGGTGTACCTTGATAATAATCGAAATAACAATAGCCAACAGGAGACATAATAGCATCATTACCTTGTTTTGCAGCTTCAATACCGCCCTTTACTCCTCGCCAACTCATTACGGTAGCCTCAGGTGCTAAACCACCTTCTAAAATTTCATCCCAACCAATAAGTTTTTTTCCTTTAGAATTGATAAATTTTTCAATTCGTTTTATAAAGTAACTCTGCAATTCTTCGACGTTTTCAAGTCCTTCTGTTTCAATTCTTGTTTTACAATGTGGACAAACTTCCCAATTGGTTTTAGTAGCTTCGTCACCACCAATATGAATATATTTAGAAGGAAATATTTCCATGACTTCCAACAGTACATTTTCTAAAAACTCAAAAGTAGATGCTTTTCCCGCGCAGTAAATATCTGTAATTGGCCATAAGGCTCCAGAAGGCACCGCGATTTGCTCGCCATGACAAGATAACTCCGGATACGCGGCAATTGCGCTCGATACATGTGCAGGCATTTCTATTTCTGGAACAACCTCAACACCTTTTGTAATGGCATAGGCCACAATTTCTTTTAATTCTTTTTGAGTTAAAAAACCGCCGTAAGTTCCTTTTTCGTCAGGATTATTATCTTTTCTTGCATTCCATGGTAAATGTTCTTGATCTACTCTCCACGCGCCAATTTCGGTTAATTTTGGGTATTTTTTAATCTCTATTCGCCAGCCTTGGTCATCGACTAAATGCAAATGCAAAATATTCATTTTATGTAATGCCAGCATATCAATAGTTTCTTTAATATAATCTTTACCAAAGAAATGACGCGATAGGTCTAGCATTAATCCGCGCCACTTAAATCGTGGACTATCCGTTATTTGAACGTTCGGAATTTCCCAATCGATGTTTTTAATAAGCGTATCACTTTCTATTTCAACAGGTAGCAACTGTCTTAAACTTTGAACGGCGTATAAAAACCCTGAAGCACTAGATGCCTTAACTACAACGTGGTTTGTGCTTGTATTAATTGTATATGATTCTTGTTCTAAACTATCATCTATTTGTAATGAAATATAATTTGAAGTAGGCGCCTTTTCTGTAATTTTTAAATCCCAATTGGCAACATTATTAAATTTATCGATAAGTAATGTAACAGCCTGTTTTTGTAAGTCATTCGACACAACAAACACCGTGTTTTCATTAAACTGAAATACACCTTCTGTAATATTTAAATGTGCAACTTTGGGAATAATATTTACATCGGCTTCCGTATAAACCTTAGCTGATTTTTCTTGGCATGAGTTTATTAGTATACCTGTGATAAGTAGAACAAAAAATGATATGTGTGATGCTTTTTTCACTAAATAAATCTATTTTTTCTTTATTTTAAATCCTGCATCTTCCATACGATTACCGTTTTCTTTATCGTAAACGGCATAGTTAAAACCGGGTCTTATACTATAACCGGCATATTCGCCTTTTTTATTAACCGCAATAAAACCGACTTGCAAATAGGCCATATCTTTATGGTTTTTATGCTTGTTGTAAATGCGTTCCACAATTTCTTTACAAGCTTCGTAAGGCGATTTTCCTTGGCGCATTAACTCTACAACCATGGCACTTCCGGCAGTTCGTATCACAGCTTCACCTAAACCGGTTGCTGCAGCTGCACCAACTTCATTATCTAAAAATAAGCCAGCTCCAATAATTGGCGAATCGCCTACTCTACCATGTAATTTCCAAGCCGCTCCACTGGTAGTACAACCACCAGAAAGATTGCCTTCTTCATCTAAAACCAACATACTTATTGTATCGTGATTTTCAATATTTATTACAGGTTGATATTTCGATTTTTCTAACCATTTTTTCCAAGATTCTTTAGATTTTTCGGTTAGTAAATTTTCTTCTTTAAACCCTTTTTCTAAAGCAAATTGTAAGGCGCCTTTACCGGTAAGCATAACATGTGGCGTTTCGTCTAAAACTTTTTTTGCCACTGCTATTGGATGTTTTATGCCTTGTAAAAAAGACACCGAACCGCAATCGCTATTCTTATCCATAATACAAGCATCAAGCGTTACTTTACCTTCACGATCTGGCAATCCACCGTAACCAACACTACGTACATCTGGATCGGCTTCTGGAACACCTACACCGGCAACAATAGCATCTAAAGGTGCCGCACCGTTGTTTAACTGTTTCCAGGCTTCTTCGTTTGCTGCTAAACCATGTCTCCAAGTAGAAATTACCAAAGGTTTTTTTACTGGTTTTGCTTTTGAAGTGTTTTTATTCGCTTCCGCGGAAGCTGAAAAACTACTCACCAAAGCACTTAAACCAACAGTTCCTAAGGCCGTATTTTTAATAAATTTTCTTCTACTAGACATGATAATTAGACTTTATTCTTTTGAAGCTTTTATAATTTCGAATTGCTCATCAGTCATATGATAATCATCAAAAAACGCAACACCGCTTGCACCATTATCTTTAGCGTACTGAATGGCATCTTTTAAATCTTCATTACTTAATTTTGGTGTATACAAACCTGTGTGTAATTCGGTTGATTTTCCTTGTAAATCTTCTACACCTTGTTTTGTAGCATAACCAATCCAATCTAATTCTTCGTTGTAGAAGTTGTAATAAATCATTGGTAAAACCATATCGATTTTCCATTTATCCCAACGCTGACGCACCATGTGGTCTGCCATTTCTGGATAAGGAAATACTGCTGCACTTAATTTTTTCTCGTGCTTATGTACAATGTCGTAAGCTTCATTTACTAACGAACGAATTTCGTTTAAACGGAAGTTTTTCCACTCAATATCGATAGCTGGGTTTTCCATTTTACGAGGATCTTTATGATGTAAAGCCATAAACTTTTCTACACTAGCATCAGAATAATCGAAATCGTAATCAGGTAATTCTTCTTCTTGTTTTAAATCGTATTTTGGTAATAAACCAATTGGTAAATATACATCTGGATAGCGTATATAATCTAAATGCACACTAGCAACACCTTCTACTTTTGCTAAACCTTCAACAAGACTTAAAATATGTTTTCTGGCTTCTGGATGACTTGGCGATAACCATTGGTAATACCCAACGTATGGTCTTTCTTCCTTTTTAAAACAAGACTTACCACTACGGCTTACCATGTACCACTCTGGATGTTGTTGCGCTATGGAATCGCCTGGTCTGTTTGTTGTAAACATCCACGCGTGTACTTCTAATCCTGCTGCTGTTGCTAAAGGCGTTAAACGTTTTAACAAACCTGGATCTGCTCCTGTGTTTAATAAAACAGCATCAATACCTTTACTTTTTAATTTATTGAAGTGCGCCGTGTACGCTGAATCTGATTTTTTATGACCAACCGACATCCAGTTCCAATACTTAAAAGTTTTAGTAGTTTCTTCTGTAGTTGTTGTAGTAACAGGTTCTTCTGAAGCGGTTTCTTTAGTAGCTTGATTGCATGATACTATTGAAAGTACCAATCCAAAAAGTGCTATTTTAAGTTTCATAGGGTTAATTTTATTATTTGGTTATAAATTTTCCGTTTTGATTTACTATTAACGTTTTTCCTGAAAAAGGGCTAATAATTGAAAGGTTAAAACCTGTACTATGATTCTCTAATTTTGGAACCACCGCCTTATCATCAATTTTTATACCTTTTTGAGTTAAACTATCAATAGATTTAAAATATTCGTTATTTTTTTTAAAATGTGCGATTTGCTTTCTGTACATACTATACAATTCCCACTTAATTTTTTCATCTGAAGTTATATTGAAAGCATCTTTTGCTCCCGCTTCTTTTGATGAAAAATATACATAACCCCATTTTTCCGGTTCGTGCATGTTAATTACACCCATTGGCGACCAAACCCAATTGTATTCGTGTAAAAGTTTCCCTTTCTCGTCACGTTTTCTTTCGTATTTACCATCTTTAATTTGGTAATCCCAATTAACTCTTGAGAAGTTAACGCGCCAGTATGAATCGGTTGGAACGTTTTTATGGAAATAGCCTTTTTTATAAGCCTTCCAAGGAATGGCAAGTTCTAATACCCAACCTTCATCTATATCTTTAGGATTGTTTAGTGTTCCGTTGACTTTAACAGCCGATTTTAAACCAGTGATATTCCAATCGTTTAAAACCACATTATCTTTTCTGTAAGGTTGACTAACAAATAAATCCCAAGCTGTGTTTAATGCGTTAATCTCTAATTCGTAATAATTATGTGTGTCGCCATCTGGATCTATAAATACTTCAAAATCATTATTATGAAAAATTATAGTATCTCTTTTAGTTAACGTTGCCCATACATGAGGTTCTTCGAGCTGCGCTAAAATATAATAGTACTTATCGTCCCACAACATTTTAACTTTTGTTTTATATTTTGGCTGTTTAACACCTTCAATATCTATAAAAGTATCGCTCCAGTCTACCTTACTCCAAGCAGCATCATTAGCTTCACCATCAATTTGTATTGGTGTGCTCGTTTTATAAGCAATATAACTTTTTGGCGCCTTGTTTTCTTTACTTTGCGAACAACCTAAAGCAGACACTACACCAAGAATTAAAACGAATATGTGCTTTTTTAACTTCATTTAATATTATAAACTATTGTTTTTTGTAAAGGCAACCACCTCGCTTAGCTTACCGAATGCCATAGCTACCACAGTATCTGCAGCCCCGTAATAAACCGCTAACTTATCTTCTTTTTCATCATGCAATGCTGCACATGGAAAAACAACGTTAGGTACATCGCCATTTTGCTCGTAATTTACTGCCGGACCTAATAAATAGGGTTGCGTTCTATATTTTACCTTATCGGGTTCATTTTCATCTAAAAGTGCTGCTCCCATAGCGTATCTAAATCCGTTGCAGGTATTTATTACACCATGATATAACATTAACCAACCTTCATTTGTTAAAATAGGAATAGGTCCTGCCCCTATTTTTGTACATTGCCAAGCGCTATCTTCAAAATTAGCCGCTTTCATTACACAACGGTGTTCTCCCCAATATTTCATATCTGGGCTGTAGCTTATGTAAATATCTCCAAAAGGTGTATGTCCGTTATCACTTGGTCGACTTAACATAGCGTATTTCCCATTTATTTTCTTTGGAAACAACACACCGTTTCTGTTAAATGGTAAAAATGCATTTTCACATTGGAAAAACTCTTTGAAATCGAAAGTATAACCAATACCAATTGTTGGCCCATGATAACCGTTACACCAAGTTATCCAATATCTATCTTCAATAAACACAACTCGTGGGTCGTATTTATAGGCAGACTCAATCATTTCTGTATTTCCTTCTTGAAATACAATAGGTTCGTGCTCGATATCCCAATTGATACCATCTTTACTAAAGCCTGCAAAAATATTCATTTGCACCGCTTTATTATCACATCTAAAAACACCTGCAAAACCATCTTTAAAAGGCACTACGGCACTATTAAAAATACTGTTTGATGTTGGTATAGCATACCTATCTATTATAGGGTTTTCGCTATAGCGCCACATAACATCGTTACAATTTTCTGGCTTATCCTGCCAAGGCATTTTACTCATAATCTGTATATTATTAATCTTTATATTGTTTTACTTTATCTAACCAAGTGAATTTTAAAATAACTGCTGTTATTATAAATATTATAAAAGCCATCCACATTTTTGGGTAATCTCTTATCATGAAATAAATTGGTAACAAAATCATGCTTGATTGCCACACAATACCGATAATACAGTTTAACATATCACTTAAAAAACCGGTGTTTTTAATAAAAGATTGATCTTCGCTTAATATAGCTTTGTTAACAGGCTCCCAAAACCCCCAAGGTTTTACATTTTTATAAAATGATTTTAAGGTTTCCATATTTGTTGCCGGTGTTAATAGTGTTCCTAAAAAGGAACCTAATAACGATACAACAAAAATAATAGGAAACATATAAATTGCTGGAATTTGTGCTAACTCGAACAACCATGTTCCTTCTGTAAAATTAGCTTTATTTTGATCTAACAAAAATTGAAGCGTTGCAATTATTAAACCTGACGTCATCCCCCAGAAATAGCCCCAGCCATTAAAACGCCACCAAATCCATTTTAAAAAATTAGCTGCAACGTAACCACCATATAATGCACTTGTAATCCATAGCGTAATAGAGTTGATTGAATCTGCGAAAAAGCCCATTATTACACCTAGTGTAACTACTGCAAATGAAGCTATATGACTTGCTTTAACATAGTGTTTACTCGAAGCATTAGAGTTATAATACTTTTTATAAATATCATTTACTATGTATGCAGGGCTTGAATTAACAAAAGCAGAAAATGTAGACATAAATGCCGCTAACAAACCTGCCAACAACAAGCCTTTAATACCTACAGGAATATGATTATTAATAACTTTGGGTAAGATAACTTCGAGTTCACCTAAATTTACACCGCCATTATTTATCATATCTGGAGCACAATACACTAAAGCTAACACAACTACACCTCCAATTAATAAATAACGAGGAATAAATAGAATAATATTAGTAAAGCCACTCATGTAGGCGGCTTCTTTTACCGTTCTTGTAGATAAAATGCGCTGCATGTCGTATCCTGGAGTTGGGCCTGCAATACTTGCAAAAAAACCTTTAAAAAGTGCCATTCCAATAAAAGCACCAAACATTTTATAACCTTGCGTATCAACTAGTGTATTAAATGCCTCATATTTACCAGACCAAGACCCTTCGAGCTCTGTACCAAACATTAAATTACTCCACTCTGGTGAAATAACATTATAAATTTGAACATCGGTTACCGTAACGAAAGCATAAATAGCTATTAAAATACCGGCTAACACCATGATTCCATACTGCAACACTTCGGTTGCTACAACAGAAAACATACCGCCTTTAATGGTATATATTGTTGTTAATAGAATAATTATTAAGGCATAAGATTGATCGGAAGTTAGTAATATACTTTCATTTAAAACTAAGCTTACATCCCAAGGTAAAATAACGGTCATGAATTTACCAACACCTTCAAAGAAATACGCTATAAAACCAATAGAGGCTACAACTGCAAATACAGCAACAATTAAATGTGAAGCTCTTCCTGCTTTATCGTCTCCAAAACGTGTTAAAATCCATTCGGAACCTGTCATTATATTCGATCTGCGAATCCAAGCCGCGAGGAAAATCATAACAAAAATTTGATTCCAAATAGGCCACATCCACATAAACATGAAGCTTTTGGCGCCATACAAAAACAAAATACCTACCATCCAAGCAGTTCCAGAGACATCGAACATACCAGAGCCATTACTTAATCCTAAGTAATACCATTTTATACTTTTACCACCGAGAAAATAATGATCTAACCCCTGTGAAGCTTTTTTAGACACCCAAATTCCAACTCCTAGAGTAAGCAGAATGTATAGCGCAATAATAATAACATCAACTATATCCATTATTCTTGAGTGTTTTTAGTTAAACCCCAAGCTTTATTAGGTTGATTTCCCATAACGAATTTTAACTCGCCACCATTTAAAATAGTTTCATGAGAAATTGATGTTGTATTGAAATCTTTACCGTTTAAAGTTGCTGATTGTATGTAGATATTATCGGCAGAAACATTTTCGGCTATAATAATAAACACTTTTCCATTTGGAAGCTGCATGGTTGTTTTATCGAAAATTGGGCTACCAATTTCGTAAACCGTTGAAGCTGGATTTAAAGGATATAATCCTATAGAACTCATTACATACCAAGCACTCATTTGCCCGCAATCTTCATTTCCGCTTAATCCGTTTGGTGTTGTGTTATATTGTGTATCTAAAATTTCACGAACCCAATATTGTGTGCGCCAAGGTTTCTCGGCATGATTAAACATGTATGCGATATGATGACTAGGTTCGTTACCGTGTGCATATTGCCCTATTAAACCAGAAATATCTGCTGACACGTTACTACCTGTAATTTCTGAGCTTTCTGTAAATAACTGTTCTAATTTTGCTGTGAATTTTTCATTACCGCCGTGCATTTCTGCTAAATCCTCAACCGCATGTGGTACAAACCAACTGTGTTGCCAAGCATTACCTTCGGTATAATCGGTATGTTCTCTGTGGTTAGAATATTTAGGATCGAATGGTTCATTCCAAGATTTACCATCTTCAAATTTACCGCGCATAAACCCTGTTTTTGTATCAAATAAATACTTATAGGCTTCAGATCGTTTTAAAAACAACTCATAATCTTCAGTTTTACCTAAAGCTTTTGCCATTTGCGCTACACACCAATCGTTATAAGCATACTCTAAAGTAATGGTTACAGATTCATCTAATAAATTATAAGGAATGTAGCCGTAGTTTTTATAAAACTCCAATCCGCGCTCGTCTTGCATCATGGTGGTTTTCATTGCTAAGTAAGCTTCTTCTACATTAAAACCTTTAATGCCTTTTAAATAAGCTTCAACTATTACAGGTATTGAATGATAGCCTGTCATGGTATTTGTTTCGTTTCCGTAAAGCGTCCAAACTGGTAAAATATTTTTATCCTTGTAATACTCTAACATGGTATTAACCATATCCGACACCTTATTCGGCGCTAAGAATGTAAGTAAAGGGTGCTCTGCCCTAAACGTATCCCACAGTGAGAGTGTGGAATACGCTGTGTAGTTAGAGGCAGATACCACGCTATCTGTTTGTTTTCTAAACTGTCCGTTTTTATCACTAAACGTAACTGGTGCCAATTGTGCATGATACATGGCTGAATAGAAAACAGTTTTTAACGAATCTATTGATGTTTCTACTTTTATTTTTCCAAGGGAAGATTCCCATATTTTATTTGCCTTTTCTTTTACTTCATCAAAACCAAAATTAACCTCACCTAAGTTTTCTTTTGCATTTGCTACACTTACTGATGACAATGCTACTTGAACATATAATTTATCGCCTTCAGTTTCATCAAAAAATAACTGCGCTGCACTTTTTTTTGCATTAACGACTTGATCCACTTTTATTTTATCGCCTACCAAATCGTATTTAATAATCGGTTTTGAAAACTTTGCTACAAAAAATACTTTTTGGTTTTTTGCCCACCCGGTGCTATATCTATAGCCACTTACTGTTAAGCTATCTTCAACTTGTATTGCACTCGCCGTAGCTTTATCCCAGTTTATAGCAAAACCCAAATCTAGCACAACAGATTGTACATCGTTAGTTTTATAAGTGTACTTATGTATCGCCGAACGTAAACCTGTAGTTAATTCGGCATTAATATTATGGTCTTTTAAAAACAATTGATAATACCCAGGTTGAGACGTTTCATTATTATGACTATAACTGGATTTATAGGTTATAGAATCTCGACCTTTTGGCATAACGGTTAAATCGACCGCTTTGTTTACCGGCATTACTAAAACATCTGCTAAATCACCAATCCCTGTACCACTTAAAGCCAAATGACTAAACCCAACCACTAAAGAATCTGAATAATGATACCCAGAACACCAATCCCAACTGCTCACTCCATTAACCGGGGTAACTTGCAACATACCAAAAGGAACCGTAGCGCCAGGATAAGTATGCCCGTGACCTCCTGTTCCTATAAATGTATTTACATGTTTTGTTAAAAAAATTGAATTATTGCTAGTTTTACTTCTATTTTTGTTGCAACTAACAATTAATAACAGTATAAATAGGTTTAAAAAGTGTTTCATTTAGCGGTTTTATTATTGATAATATAAATTTTAATAATTTTAACGTTTCTAAAAAGTTATTTAGACGGATAACATCTAAACTCAGTTAAACATCAAAAAAACCTTAACATATAATTTACATTAAAATGAAGTTTAATTCAAGCCAAAATTATAAGCTTTCTATCTTACACCATATTATATTTTGGTCTATATATTTTCTTTTTAATGTTTTTAAATGGGGGAGTTATTTTGGCGATTATGCATACTCGTTAAAAACCAATTTATTCGGTTTCCCAATACACATGGCACTATGTTATTTTAACATTTATTTTTTGATGCCTCACTTTGTATTTAAAAAAAGGTATGTATCCTATATTATAGTTATTCTAACTGCCATTTTTGTGATGGTTATTATAAAATTTAACCTTACTTATTACTTAGTAAGCACTAATGTTTGGCCAGAAGGCCCTGAACCAACCACAAAACTGACCCTTAATTACACAATTGACATGATGATTGGCGAACTATATGTTGTTACTTTCGCCACTGCCATAAAGGTTACCCTAGATTTTTTAAACGAACACCGAAGAGTAGCCAATTTAGAAAAAGCACAACTTGAAACAGAGTTACTTTTTTTAAAAACCCAAATTTCCCCTCATTTTTTCTTCAACACTTTAAACAATATTTATTCTTTAGCAGTTGAAAACTCGAAAAAAACACCTAAAATAATTTTAAAGCTATCCGAACTTATGCGGTATTTGCTTTACGACACAAAAGGAAAACGACAGTCATTGCAAAAAGAAATTCTTTGTATTCAAAATTACATAGACCTAGAACGTATTCGCCATAACGATCAATTAGAGGTAGATATGTCGATTTCAGGCGATATTGAAAACAAAAAAATAGCACCTATTATTTTACTTACTTTTATAGAAAATGCCTTTAAACACGGTGCTAAAAAAAATATTGGAAACGTTAAAATTAATATAGATTTAACAATTAAAAAAGATTTTCTTTACTTTACAATCTCAAACCCAATGCCGTTAAAAACCCTACACAAAGAACGCTTTAATCGTTCTAGTGGAATTGGTTTAGAAAATGTTAAAAAAAGGCTAGCCTTGGGTTATAACAAAAACGATTATAAATTAATAATTAATAATAAAAACGACTTGTTTGTTGTGAATTTAAAAATTAAAGTATCGTAACACTTTAGTAAAACCACTAAACTAAAATAAATTTGCTCCCAAGAAATGAAAACGAAATGCTTGATAATTGATGATGAACCTTTAGCAATCAATGTTATTAAAAATTATCTAGACCAAATTGAAAACTTTGAGGTAATAAAAACTTTCACGAATGCTATTGAATGTTTAAACTTTTTAAAAGAATCAACTGTTGATGTTATTTTTGTAGACATTAACATGCCTGTTCTTGATGGCCTGAATTTAATTAAAAGCTTAGAAAACCCACCTTTAATTATTGTCACCACAGCTTACGAAGAATTTGCATTAGAAACCTACGAACTAGATGTGTTAGATTATTTGGTTAAACCTATTGAGTTTCCAAGGTTTATGAAATCTCTTAATAAAGTAAATAAAAGACTCGAAAATAATACCGCTGTAAATAAACCACAAAACGACAGACCTGCTTATCTTTTTGTTAAAATAGACAAAAAGAAGATGAAGAAAATTTATTTAGATGAAATTTTAACCGTTGAGTCTTTAAAAGATTATCTAAAAATAAACACAACTACAGGTAAATACATTATTCACAGTACACTATCCGACTTTACCGACCTATTACCTTCTAGAGATTTTATAAGAATTCATCGCAGTTACACTATCGCCATAAATAAAATTGATGCCGTTGAAGGGAACAGTGTAGAAATAGAAGGGCTTCGATATACCATTGGACGATCTTACCTAGAGGAAGTAAAACAAATAATTTTAAACTCGTCGCTTTAAATTTTAAAAACTTCTCACTTTTTAATAAAAGCTTAACAAAACGTCTGTTTTATTAAGCTTTATTACATTTTACCCACCTAATTATTAAGGTTTATTTAACATACAAAACCATTATTTGTCGAAGCCTATTCGTTGTTGGTCGAATTTTTTAATAACAGCCCTCAATAAATATTTAAGTTTAATCGATTGTTTTAATTTAGATTAGCATTATTTTTAACTAAATAAATTAAAACTTATTAACTAAACTACAGGTTAATTATTAACCCGTTACAATAAGGAATTAAACCCTATCAATAATTAATTTATGCAATATGACTCAAAAATCACTCTCAAAAACTCTAAAAACATTATCAATTTAAATCTCTCAAAAAAAAACTAATTAACTAATTGTCTAACAATAATCAAAACAAGCTTATGAAAGTCAAATTAACCAGTAGTTTTTCCTCTCAAAGAAAAAAGCTACTATTTACTATTATTAATTCGTTTGTTATCTTTTGTTTTTTTGGCGCCCCTTCAATACATGCAAGCGTTAACGAAACTGTTATAATTGCACAACAAAATCAAATAAGTGGTGTAATTTACGATAACAATGGAATGCCATTAGCCGGAGCTACAGTGGTAGAAAAGGGAACCTCAAATGGAGCCCAAACCGATTTTGATGGTAATTTTGCATTAAACCTAAGAAATGCTAATGCAACACTTGTTGTTTCTTACATTGGTTTTGTAACCAAAGAAGTAGCAGTAAATAACCAAACTACTTTATCAATAACTTTAGAAGAGGATGTTTCTCAACTAGAAGAAGTTGTAGTTGTTGGTTACGGTACACAGAAAAAAGTTACATTAACTGCTGCTGTTTCTCAAGTAGGAACTGAAGTTTTTGAAAACAGACCAACAGCAAACGCATATCGATCTTTACAAGGTACAGTTCCTGGTTTAGTAATTTCGAACACCGATGCTGGTGGAGAACCTGGAGCTAGTTCAAACATTAACATTCGTGGTTTCTTAACCGCTAACAGTGACGGTGGTAGTGCAGGTAGCATTGCAGATGCTGGTCCACTTGTGCTTATTGATGGAATTGAAATGGATTTGAACGATATCGACCCAGAAGATATTGAGTCTGTTTCTGTATTAAAAGATGCTGCTGCTGCGTCAATCTACGGTTCGCAAGCTGCCGCTGGTGCCATAATTGTTACTACAAAAAGTGGTAAAAACTCCGATGGAAAGGTTAAAGTTAACTATAGCACAAGCTACTCAATTACACAACCTTCAATTTGGCAAGAACGCGCTAGCCCAATAGAATTTGCATACACAATGCGTGATGCCCAAGTAAATAACCTAACTGCCGAATCTAACTATTTTCACACAGACGAAGAATTTGGCTACATATTAGCAAACATGGCTAACCCAGGTAGCGCCCCTACATGGGATGTAGCTGCAAATGGTCTTGAATATGAAACTGCAAATGCCGGTATTGGTGCAACTGGAGCTACAGATTGGGAAGAAATTTTATTAAAAGATTGGGCTCAAAGAATAAAACACAATATAAGTTTAAGTGGTGGTGACGAGAAATTAAACTTTTACTTATCTGCAGGTCTTTACGAAGAAGATGGTTTCTTAAAAGTTGGAGACGAATCTTTTCAACGTTATAACCTTGATGCAAAAGTATCGAGCAAAGTAAACGATTGGTTAACTTTAGAATTACTAACAAAATTTAGAAAAAGCTATACCGATTTCCCTATAACCGAACAAACAAACTCTGTACAATGGGTTAAAGAAAGAGTATTAGATTTAGTTAATAAAATTAAACCTGTAGTACCTCAATACGATCCTATTTATGGGTCTGATAGAATATCGCAAACCTATTACTCGTTTTGGGATACGCAACGCTTTAAAACTGAAAACGATCAAATCGTTATTTTACCAAGAATTATTATCGAACCTTTAGCTGGATTAAAATTTAACGCTAACCTTAACTATAAAAGAGATAATAATTTCCAAGAAAGGTTCCTTTTAGCAAGCGACAGAATATCTCCAGTAGGCTTTGTAGATGCCATTTCGCAGGAAGCCACTAGGTATGACCCTACAGTAATTGTAAATGAGTATTTTTCACCTAACTTATTTGCAACTTATGATAAATCTATAAACGATCATAATTTCCATGCAACAGTTGGTTTCCAAAGTGAAGTAAACAAATATTATTCATTAGGTGCATCAACCAATTACTTAATTGATAACAATATTATATCGTTAAATTCTTCATTAGATGACGATCAAACCGTTGGCGAATCTATAACACATTGGGCAACTGCTGGTGTTTTTAGTAGATTCCGTTATAACTACAAAGAAAAATATTTACTTGAGTTTAGTTATAGAAGAGATGGTTCTTCAAGATTTGCACCAGATGATAGATGGGCTGGTTTCCCAAGTTATTCTGCTGCTTATAACATAGCTAAAGAAGATTTTTGGCCTGTAGATCAAATAAACACCTTTAAGTTAAGAGGATCTTACGGTACTTTAGGTAACCAAAATGTTGGTAACTACTTATATCTTTCAACAATAGACTTTAACCAAACTGGTACAGGTTATTTATTCGATGGTCAACGTCAAACATTTTCACAAACACCATCACTTACAACAGAAAGTTTAACATGGGAAACTGTTCAAACTACAGATATTGGATTTGATTTAACAGCATTTAATAATAAATTAGACATAGCCTTTTCTTGGTACAAAACCGACATTGAAGGAATGGCTGCTCAAGGTGCCGATTTACCAATACAATTAGGTACAACAGCGCCATTATCTAACATTGGTAAATCGCGTGTTAAAGGATGGGAAGTTGAAGCGTCTTGGAGACAGCAATTAGGAGATTTTGGCTATAGCATACGAGCAGTATTAAGTGATTACAAAAGAACACTTTTAGAATACCCTAACGATACCAACTTTATTGGTCAAAACGGTGATGGTTTATATTCAGGTAAAGAATTTGGAGAAATTTGGGGGTATGAAACCGATGGATTATTCCAAACTCAAGCCGAGGTTGATGAATTT
The DNA here is from genome assembly GCF_020523965.1 of Neotamlana sargassicola. Taxonomy (GTDB): domain Bacteria; phylum Bacteroidota; class Bacteroidia; order Flavobacteriales; family Flavobacteriaceae; genus Neotamlana; species Neotamlana sargassicola. The sequence goes on from NZ_JAJAPX010000004.1 coordinate 370,554, forward strand.
TTTGCAAGCACTACTTACGATTCAGGAGCATTAACAGGTTGGAGTCGTGTAGCTGGAGACATTAAATATATTGACACTAATGGTGATGGTGTTGTAAATTCAGGAACAGCTACTATTGGAGATACTGGAGACTTAAAAGTTATAGGTAATTCTACACCACGCTATCAATTTTCTGTAAACCTTGGTTTAACATATAAAAACTGGGACTTTAACACTTTAATTCAAGGTGTAGGTAAACGCGATTATTCACACAGAGACTCGCAAGCTTGGAGAGGTCCAGCTCAAGGTCCATTCCATGCCTTTGTTTGGAAAGGTCACTTAGATTACTTTAGAGCCGACGATGGTACATACGAAGGATTTTTAGATCCGAACCCAGATGCATATTTCCCAAATCCATATTCTAATGGAGCTGGAAGAAACAATAAAAATTATCAACGTCATAGCACCCATTTCTTACAAGATGCTTCTTATACCAGAATAAAGAGTGTACAACTTGGTTTTACTATTCCTCAAGATGTTACTCGTAAGTTTAAGGTTGACAAATTACGTATTTATGCAACAGGCGAAAACTTATTTACTTTTACAGATTTTATGTTTTACGATCCTGAGGCAATCACAAGTGGTTTAGTAGCAAGTGCGCAATCATATCCTTTAGCAAGAGTAATATCTGCAGGAATAAATGTTTCATTTTAAAATTTAAGTTTAATAATTATGAAAAAAATATTAAAACTAGTTGTTCTAATCTTAACCATTTCTTTTGCTTCTTGTGAGGATTTTTTAGATAGAGCACCGTTAGACGAAGTCTCAGAAGCTTCCTTTTATACCACTGCAGATCATTTAAAAGCTGCTGTAAGTGGATTTTATAACGATTTACCAGGATGGACGGCATTATCTGTTGGTATTAATACTTTACCAGATATGAATACCGACACAGGTATTTCCACATCTCCAAGCAATAGGTTTGTAGGTATTTACACAGTTGCAACAACAAGTAATAACACACAATGGCGTACACAATTTATTAATATTAGAGAAATTAACTGGTTAATCGACCATTTCGATCAAGTATCTGCGGACGAAGACGAAACTTTAGTTAATCAATATTCTGGTGAAGCCTACTTTTTTAGAGCGTATTACTATTTTGAATTATTAACTGCTTATGGTGATTTACCAATTTTCGATCAATATTTTGATAATACAGACGAAGAATACGTTTTTGCTGCAAGAGACCCAAGAAACGAAGTGGTAGACTTTATGTTAGAAGATTTAGATACAGCAATATCTTTACTACAATCTTTCCCAAATATTGATGGGCACCCAAGAGTTAGCAAAGAAGCTGCTCAATTATTTAAAGCTAGAGTTGCACTTTATGAAGGTACTTGGGAAAAGTATCACAGCGGCACTGTTTATGGTGTAGATGGATCTGATGGATCAACCTACTTACAAATTGCTGCCGATGCCGCAGAAGATGTTATAGACGGAGGTGTATTTTCTTTACATAGTGATTACAAATCTTTATTTAATCAAGTAGGTTATAGCGGTAATACTGAAGTTATGCTTTGGAGAGATTATAACTCAATCGAATTTGGTCAAGCTAATATTTTACAACAACAATGGCCAAATGGTTCTGGGTTTACAAGATTCTCAATTGAAAGTTATTTATGTACTGATGGTTTACCAACAGCGTTAAGCCCATTATTTACAGATGGAGACGATGATGATTTAACTACCATTGAAGATAACAGAGACCCAAGATTAGCTGCAAGTTTAATGGTACCTGGAGATATAGTACAAATTGATCCAGATGGTACAGAAACTTATTGGGAGTATCCTAATTTTGCAGCATCAACGGCTACTTTAACAGGTTACGAATTTGAAAAATATCGCAACGTTTATTACGACGAAACCTATACAAATTTCACAGAGGATACCTCTAGAATTATTTTCCGTTTAGGCGAGGCTTTATTAATTTTTGCAGAAGCAAAAGCCGAATTAGGAACTATTACCCAAGCCGATTTAGACAAATCTATTAATGAGTTACGCGATAGAGCTGGTATGCCAGGTATTACTTTAGGAGCAATCCCTACAGATCCAAATTGGCCAGATTATGGTTATACTTTAACAAATATTTTGTATGAAGTAAGAAGAGAACGTACCGTTGAGCTATTAGCAGAAGGCTTTAGAGCTGATGATTTATATCGTTGGAGAGCTCATAATTTATTTGATGGAGACCAACCTAGAGGCGCCTATTTAGAAGATGGCACCGTTAATACAACTATTAGTGCTTCCGAATTAACTTTAGATGAAGATGGGTATATTTTACCTTTCGCAAGCTTCCTTGGTGGGGCAAGTGGCGCTTACGACTTTGATGAAAATAAAGCCTATTTAATATCAATTCCAACAGATGAAATAATATTAAATCCTAACCTAACTCAAAATCCAGGATGGGAATAATATATTAAAATAAATTTTTAGAGTTTATTTACTTGATTGCTCAAAAATAAAGCACCCTTTATTTTTGAGCAATCTTTTTTTTAACACACAAAACCAAACCCTTACAACTTAATATAAATAACCAATTGCTTATTTTTTAAGAATTTAAAACTCTAATTAGCAAAATTTATATAGTATGTTATTTCTTACTTGCAATAAAAAACGAACATTTTAAAATCAAACTAAATATGTTGTTTAGATATCCACGCACGTTACTCGTCTAAAAAACAATTTCACTTAGGTTTTCTTTTTTTAAATTAACCTTAATAATCCGTTAATATATAACTATGAAAACAAAAACTACTTTCTTAAAAACTATGCTTTTTATTTTTGCTGTTTCAGCATCAATAAATATAAAAGCACAAACACCTTTAGTACATTTAAAATTTGAAAACAATTTAAATAATGATGGTAGCCTTGGCTTAACCTTTGCAGTTGAAGGTGCGAACAGTGCTGGGGTTTCTGTACCATACTCTTCTGGTACCACTACCTCCTATCTTACCGGTGGTTCTGTACCTGGACAGATAGAAGGAAATTATGCAATAAACTTTTCTGCTATTGGTGATGATACAGATCCAAATTATAATTTAATTCAAAATGGTGGTGCTTATGATGCACAAATTATGAGTAACGCTAACATAGGCATTACTGGTAATGATGCAAGAACTATTTCTGCATGGTTTAGATATGATGATAGAAATAATAGCACCAACGGAACACATATGATTGTGCACTTTGGGTCTGCTGCAAATGGAGGCGGTTACCTAAGAAACACGCTACAACATGCTGGAGCAAATAATAGAATTCAATTTGGAATAGGTGGAGCTGCTGTACAGTGGTATTACGGTTCTGATGGAGATAATATAGAAAGTACCGTTGAAAATGGTGATTGGCATCATATAGCTATTACTTATGCTGGTGGCTCTGCGACGATAAAAGATGTTAAGATGTATTTCGATGGTGCAGAGGTTACCACAGATGGAGCTGGAACTTCTGGTGTTGGCGACGACGCTATGGCTACATCCAATGACAAGGTTCTTATTGGATCTAGAAATAATAGTCAAAAATGGTTTGACGGTGGTGGAATTGATGATGTTAGAATTTACGATGTTGAGCTTACTGCAGCTGAAGTTTTAGCAGTTTATAACGAAAACGTATTAAGTACAGCTGATATTGCTTTTGGACAAGATGAGCTTAAAGCTTACCCAACATTAGTAGAAGACTTCTTAAATATTGAAACTACTAACCAAGGTAAATTAAACGTAAGCGTATTCGATATTACTGGAAAAACTATTTTAGAAACTATTGGTAACTCCATTGATATGACTGGTTTAACTTCTGGTTTATATATAGTTAAAGTTAGAGAAGACAATAAAGTTGCAAACTTAAAAGTTCTTAAAAAATAATTAAACCTACGTTTAATAAAAAATCTCGTTATGTTCCCATAACGAGATTTTTTTATTTAATAATTAAAACGTCTTATAGACATCAAATTGGTGATCATTCTTCTAAAATTCAAATTCACTTCTCGATATAATTCCAAATAAATAAAAGTTAGTATCATTAATATTTCAATTAAACAACAAAAATTGTCGGGATGACAGGATTCGAACCTGCGACCACACGGCCCCCAGCCGTGTACGCTAACCGGACTGCGCCACATCCCGTTTTAATTTTAAAAAGTTTTCAAAGAAAATACTTTTTTTAAAACTAACAAAACAAAAAAAGGCTGTTTCAATTATTTAAAAACAGCCTTAAATTTTAGGTTTAAATTGTAATTCTAGTTGTATGTAGACGTTGAAACTTCAAATGAAGCATCTTTAGCCGCTAAATAACGTTCTGCATCTAACGCTGCCATACAACCTGTTCCTGCAGCTGTAATAGCTTGTCTATACACATGGTCGGCCGCATCTCCTGACACAAAAACACCATCTATATTTGTTTTAGAAGTTCCTGGTTTGTTTATAATATAGCCTGTTTCATCTAAATTTAAAAAATCTTTAAAAATATCGGTGTTTGGTTTATGTCCAATCGCCACAAAAAATCCAGTTGCCGGTAATTCTTGTTTTTCTTGAGTTTGGTTATTAAATACGCGAACACCATTAACTACCTGTCCATCTCCTAAAACTTCATCGGTTTCGGTATTAAATAATATCTCTATGTTTTCGGTATTTTTAACTCTATCGGCCATAATTTTAGATGCTCTAAACTCATCTCTACGAACCAACATTGTTACTTTTTTACAAAGTTTAGATAAGTAATGTGCCTCTTCGCAAGCCGAATCGCCAGCACCAACAATTACTACCTCTTGATTTCTATAAAAGAATCCGTCACAAACAGCACAAGCAGAAACACCACCTCCTAATTTTAAATATTTTTGCTCAGAATCCAATCCTAAATATTTAGCAGAAGCTCCAGTGGAAATAATTACTGTATCACAATGAATTTCTTTAGTTTCGTTAACCCAAACCTTATGGATGTCTCCTGAAAAATCGACTTTAGTAATCCATCCATCTCTTATATCGGCCTCAAACCTTTGCGCTTGTAATTGCAATTGCATCATCATTTCTGGACCGGTAACGCCTTCAGGATAACCTGGAAAGTTTTCAACTTCGTTGGTAGTTGTTAATTGCCCTCCCGGTTGCGTACCTTGGTATAATACGGGACTCATATTAGCTCTGGCCGCATAAATTGCAGCTGTGTAGCCAGCAGGACCAGAACCTATTATTAAACATTTTACGCGTTCTATTGTATCTGACATATTGAATTTCTTTTTTATATTACAAAAGTAGTTTTTTTGATAGAAACCTTACTGCTAAGTTATAAACACTTCTTATAAATTAATAACAAAAAGCTATAAAAAAAAGCCTCGTTAAACGAGGCTTTTTTATTTAAACTTTAATATTGACATTCGGAAACAAACTCAGAATGGCGATAAAATAAATTATTGAATTTGAATTTTTGCACGATTATCTTCAATCTCTGCAGATTCTTTTAAAGCATTATATAGCTTACTTGATACAACACCTGCTTTTTGCTGCGCAACACGATTGGCTGCAGCTTGGTAATTATCTAATTCGGCTGCCGGCGTTACTTTAGTAACCTGTACCATATAAACACCATTTGCACCGTCAATAAGTCCAGATGTTTCACCTTCACTTAATCCAAAGGCAGTACCAACAACTAATGGTTCGCGACCTGCACCGGAAATAGTTGGTGTTTTCATATTAATTCCTGTTGCAGTCCTAACACTTAAACTTTCAGCTTTTGCTAAATCGTCTAAGTTTGATGCAGACACGCGATCACGAATTATTTTAGCTTTCTTTTCTTTTCTAATTTTAGGAAGCACCGTTGCTGTAGCTTCTTCAACCGACATTAAACCTTTCTCATGTTTAGCAACCAGTTGTGCAATTACGTAACCTCCTGTAATATTAAAACGCTTAATATCACCTTCTTCAGAATCAGCCTCGAACGCCCAACGTACAATGGAACGTTGGTTACCAATACCTGGAATAGCTTCATCTAAAGCTTTCATACCATTTACTGGTTTTACAACGTATTTATTCTCGAGTGCTAAAGCTTCAAAATCACCTTTACCAGCGTTAATTTCAAAATTAGAAGCTTCTCTAAATACTTTATCGGTAGTTTCTTCAGAAGGTCCAATTTCTCTAGCAATAGTAGCAACTTGAATTGCTTTGCTTTTATTTTTCTGTCCTTCGATTTCTATAATATGATAACCAAAAACCGTTTTTACAACACCTAAATCGCCAACTTCACCTTCAAATTCGAATGCATTAAACTCTGGAACCATCGTGTTGTAAGGGTGCCAATCGTAACGACCTTCTTTTGCAACACTTCCTTGGTCTGAAGAAAACTCGGTTACAAACTCAGAAAATTTAGATTTATCGGTTTTTAAAACAGCCAATAAACTATCGGCAGTAACTTTTGCTTGAGCATCGGTTTGTGTTACTTCTGGTGATGCACTTTGCGCTCCAATAAACGGAATTAAAATATGACGTACTTTAGCCGAATCTGGAATTTGCTTTACAGCAGCCACTTTCGATAATTTAAAGTATCCATTATCTTTATAAGGTCCGTAAACTTCGCCTTCATTTAATTTATAAATGCTATCGGCAACCGCAGTTGGTAAACTATTTTTAAATACAAAACGCTCATCGAACTTAATATCTGAACCTGCAGTATGATTAACATAATCTGCATTATTTTTCACTTTAGAAAATGCAACTACAGTATCTTTTCTACCTGTTTCGTCAACCAATCTTCCGTTTAAATAAGTAGTTAGTTCTTTTACAATATTGCTTTCGTCTTGAACCGAAGCAACCTCCTTAAACTCTACAAAACGAATATCTCTAGAAGCTTCAACCTCAAATTGTTTTTTATGCTCCTTTATATAGCTGGAAATTTCAGATTTAGTTACGGTAACCGTACTGTCTGGAATTTTGCTAAATGGTACTTGAACATATTTTATATCTACTTTATTACCTTCTAATTTATGTTCTAACTCACCTTCGTTTAACGTTCCTGTTAACCCCGCTTTTACTAAGTTAAAATAGTTTTGCTGTAAAGCATTGTTAGCTACTTGGTTTTCGTAGTTTATCCAACTTTGGTAACCAGCTTCAGAGGTTTCTTTTAAGTTTGCGATGTATTCGTTTAATTTATTTTCATCAAATAAACCAGCTTCATTTAAAAACTCTGGACTAGAGGCTAACGCCGTTTTTAACAAATCGCGCATTTGGTCTTTTTCAACTGTAATCCCCAAAGCATCGTATTGCGTTTCCATAACGGCTTGACGCACTTCTTGATTCCAAACTTGATTCATTACCTGAGTATTGGTAGCGTTTGGTCCCATTTGACGTTGTAATGCTTCAACCTTTTGAAGAAAATCTTCACGCGAAATATCTTTACCGTTAATTGTCGCAACAATATTTTGCGATTTCGAAGTTAATGCATCACTGTTTTTAAACAAATCTGCTAATACAAAAGAAAATAACGCTAATGCAATAATTAATATTAAAATTAGTGAGCGTTGTCTTATCTTATTTAAAACTGCCATTTGAAAATTTAATTTTTTAAAACCCTGTTTTAATGAGGATTACTTATTAATGTATTCACTAAATATTAAATCTAGTAAAAATATCGTGCGCGAAAATACCATTTTCTATCCAATAATAAAAGTGTAAGGAAGTATTTTAATCGTCTTGTAAAACTTTAACTTCCACCAGGTCTATTTTAGTGTTAGACACTTCAAGAATAGTAAATTGAAACTCCTCTATCTTAACAATTTCGTTTTGTGTAGGTATTTCTTCTGTATGGTTAACTATAAGACCACCAAGCGTTTCGTAGTGTTCGCTTTCTGGCAAATTAAGTTTATAAGTTTCGTTAATATAATCAACCTCCAATCGTGCCGAAAATTTAAATATTTCGTCATCTATTACATCTTCAATTAAATCTATAGAATCGTGTTCGTCTTCAATTTCGCCAAACAGTTCCTCAACAATATCTTCAACTGTCATAATACCCGATGTGCCGCCATATTCATCTAAAATAACAGCTATACTTTTGCGTTTTTTGGTAAGTACACTAAGTACATCTTTTATTAGTACAGTTTCTGGAACATATTCTACTGGTAGCAACATTGCTTTTATGCTCTTTGGCTTTTTAAACAACTCGAAAGAATGTACATAACCTAAAATATCGTCGATAGTCTCTTTATAAACTAAAACTTTGGTACAACCTGTTTCGGTAAAAAGAGCACTTAAATTTTTAATAGAATCGTTGATTTCAACCGCAATAATTTCGGTCCGCGGCACCATAACTTCTCGGGCCTTTACATCGGAAAACTCTAATGCATTTTGAAATATTTGAATTTCTGAATCTACATCGTCTGATGCTTCAACCGACTCCAATTGCTCACTAATATAATTCCCTAATTCTACTTTTGTAAACGCCATTTGTATTTGGTCGCCTTCGGTTTTAAACAAGTATTTTAAAATGATATCTGATATCCAAATAACAAATTCTGATATAAAAGTGAATAATATATAAAACAAATACGCCGGAATTGCTAAAGCTTTTATTAGAGTGTTTGCATAAATTTGAAAGAATACTTTTGGCAAAAATTCGGCCGTTATTAAAATAACTAAAGTTGAAATTATGGTTTGCGACAGTAAACTTAAATCGGTAAGTAAATAGTTTAAAAATTCGCTATTTGTTGGTAACATAGATTGAAACCATTCCATTAAAAAATCGCCCATAAAAAAACCATAAATTACCAATGCAATATTGTTACCAATAAGCATAGTTGTAATAAATTTAGATGGTTTAGCAGTAATTTTACTTAAGGCTTTCGCTAAAATACCATCTTGCTTTTTTTCGATTTCGATGTGAATTTTGTTAGAAGACACGTAGGCAATTTCCATGCCCGAAAAAAAGGCCGAAAAAATTAAAGAAGCAATTATAATAACAACAAAAACACTCATTTACTTTGAGTTATTTCTATTATCGAATTTTTTACTAAATTTTCTACGGAAGAAAAACATAAACACAGCTAAGGCTGCAAATGCTAAAGATATATAAGCGCCTGTTGCATTTACTCCCCATTTTGTAAAGGCATCATAAACAAACATAAACGCGAATATTAAATAAGCGTATTGAAAAATTTTATAAAATTTCATGTATTGAAATTATTAATTTATTTACTGTAAAGATACTTAATTTTGAAGAATGCCAAGTTAACGATTGTTAATCTTCTTCTAGTGTAATAATACCATTAACTTCTAGTACTTCGGCATTTGTGAATTTTGAATTTGAATCGAAACCATTACCATTTATTAAATCCTGTTCGGTTTTAAACGATACGGGTTTGTTGGTATACAACCATTCCTTACTTTGGTCGTAATACAATTGGTCGGTTTTTAAAACTTGATTATCGTGCGTGGTAATTACCACATTGCTGCGCATATCTATTAAATCTGTATCGGTGTAAACGAAAGCGTAATCTGCAACAATGGTACTTTTACGGCTTTGGTCGTCGTAAACATATAAGGTTGCACCGTCGGTAAACTCATGGAAGGGAAAATCGCGATTAGAGTAATCGAAAAGTTTAGTACTTACCAAATTGGCTTTTAACTTGCCAGAATCGGTATATTTTAGATTGGAATTATACTCCACACCAATAGGCTCGTTATCTGAAATGCCTATTTTTTGCACCTTTTGCAAACTGTTATTACATGAAAAAAACATAGCCACAGCAATGGCTATGACTATGTTTTTAATAAAATATGTTTTTTTTCCTATCATTAAATTTTTGGAACAGTTACTGAAGACCCTATCCAACATCCAATTTTAATAGTTTCACCAGAACGTCCTGAGCTAAAAATCTCAGATTTTGATGGTGCTTTTGCCTTGTAATTTGCAACAGACTGTGCCGCTCTAGATTTCATTGTAGGATCTACGTTTGCAGCCCTTTGTGCTTCGTTTGCAGCTAACCAATATACAGCTCTTTTATCGAAAGGATTTTCACCACAACTGTTTGCACTAGCGGCATACATGGCTGCAATTGATAAATACGGGCTACCGTCTGATGGGTTTAACTTTAAAGCCTGACGGAAGAAGCTACGCGCTTGCCCATAGCGTCCTTTTCCTTTTAATTTTAAACCAATACGTTTGTTTAGTTTTGCTTTTTTAAAGTCATCTGTTTCTAAATCGATTGCTTGCTTATAAAAAGCGATAGCACCGTTTGCATCTCCATCTTTATCTTTTAAGATACCTAAATAGTAAGCCGAATTAGCTGATGGACTTAACTCATGGTATGCGTTTACTAACTTAAAGAATAAAGGATCGTCGGTACAATCTTTTTCACTCATTTTACCAGCAGCGCGTTGTAACCATAAAGCGTTACCTTTGTTTGCTTCAAAATCTTTCTCGTAAAGTGGAATTAAGTTATCACAGTTTGCTCTATCACCTAATTTACTATCAATACTTCCAGATACTTGGTCGTAAGCCTTTAAATAACTTTCGTAATATCTTTTATAGCTCTTTTCTTTGCTTGTATAAGTAGCACCCGTAGAATCTTTTGCTATAAGTTTGTTTAATTGAGCTGAATAGTTCCCTACTTCTTCTTCAACTTTTTCAACTACATCATCGTATTTATTAAACAAATCGGCAGCAGTTTTCTTATTAGCATCATATAAATCAACCATTAAAGAAAAATAAGTGTATAAACTTTTTGGGTTTTTAAAAGATTCTTTATCTGCCTGATAAGCTGCATCAAAAACATTATAAAGCTCTTCTTTAGTTTTACCTAAATCTGTGCGGTTATCGTACATTAACTGTGCCGCTTTTGCAGCATATTCGCCAGTTGGTGTTTTACTAGCAAAATGTTCAGCACGTTGTTCCCAAAGTTTTAATAAATCGTTTATAAAAGCAACCTTTTCTGCACCAGAAGAGTTATCAATTTTATGATCAAGTATTTTTTCACCATCTACATAAATGGCGTTGTTAAATTTAGGGCATGCATTTCTAACAGACATCCATGGTTCGTAAGCTGCATCGAAATTTTTTGCTTTTACATACTCATGAAATATTGAAAGCTTCGTCATGCATTCTTCATTCTGTTGAGCAAAACCAAAGTTTAACCCAAAAAATAAAATAGTTAATAATAATGTAATTTGTTTCTTCATGATATTAATTAATAAATTTATACTGTTAGTCGTATTTTCTTTTCTCAAACCATCTATCGTTCAAAGATAAGCTTAATTGGAAATTAACAAAATTCTCCTGTATTAAACTATTGTTAGTTGTTCCACGCTTACCAAATTCGGCACCTAAATTGGCATTCGATAATAGTCTAGAATCTCCTACAGGTATTCCTACTCCAAAAGACATGCCAAACTCTTTTATAGATTCGTTATTTATAACTATTCCTGTTTTTTCGTAACGTATTCCAGCTCGATACACTACACGTTTAAAAAAGTTGTTAAAGGCATTATATTTTGGAATATAAAACCCTCCAAGCGATATTGTTGCTGCATCTTCGTGTGTTCTTGAGTTACTACCATTTACAACAGAGCCTCTTAAATTACTGGTGTTTCTAAACACATATTCTGTACCAATAAACCATTTTCTTGATTCCCCTACACCAAAACCAGCAGAAAAACGCGATGGTAATATTAAATCGGTTTCTTGTAAGCCTAAAGCTTCTAAATCTACATCAATGGAATTATAAACAAACTCACTTCCATCTGTATTTGTAACAATAGTAGAAAAACTACGTTCATTTTTAGAACCTAGTAAACTTTCTGGTGCATAAGTAACCCCTACAGATAACTCTAAATTATTCATGATAACACCTTTATAGGTTGCACCAAAATTTAAATTTAGTCCGCTTAAATCCGATCGGTTATCTTCTCTAGATTGATATTGTATGGGCGTGCCATCATCGTCATAAATATACTCAACAGTGCTATTCGTTATGTTTCCAAAATTATATTGAAAATCGACACCTAGTGAAACCCCTTTAAAAACTTGATAAGCTAATCCAGCAAACACTTTGTTTACACCACCTTCTCCTCTAAATCTATATTGTAAATTATCGTCTTGATTTAACGCTTGTAACCTATACCCAACTGAAGAATGCGGTAACAAACCAAAACCAATTCCAAATTTACCAAGTGGCACAGCAATGGCTAAATAATCGAATGTTGCAGACGATGTTTTATCGCTACCATTTTCACTCTTTAAGTTTATTCTTGAATAATTACCACCAACAGCAAACTTTACAGGACTTGTTTCGCCATTAAAAGGATATACTCCTACTCTATCGCTGGCATACGATGCCGGGTTTCGCAAATTAACATGAATACTATCGGTGTAAACACTTAACCCTCCCATACTTCGGTTTTCGGCAGTACCTTTAAATTTTATATTTCCTATTCCGTAAAAAGAATATGGCGATGCAGAACCTTCTTGTCCGTAACTGTAAATTGAAACAACAGCTATAAAAACTAATACTAGCTTTTTAATCATTCGTTTATGTTATATTGTAAAATATAGTTTAATCCCTCTAATAAAAAATCAGAAAGCGCAAATATGCTACTTTTTAATTGTTTTGACAAAAATTTAGCATCTCCTCCTGTTAAAATAACCGATAAATCTGGGTAACGTAACTTATATTGATTAATTACACCTTCTAATTCATTTAAAACGCCATAAACAACTCCTGAATGTATGGCTGTATTTGTTGAAGTCCCAATTAATTCAGTTGGCACGTTACGTTCTAACAACGGCAATTTGGCTGTAAAATTATGTAAAGCTTTATAACGCATTTGCAAACCAGGAGAAATAGCACCACCTAAATATGTATTTTCACTATTTACAAAATCGAAAGTTATACAAGTGCCTGCATCGATAATTAAAATATTTTGATGCGGAAATTGATTAACACCAGCTGCCACCAACGCAATACGATCTACACCCAAAGTCTTTGGCGTTTCGTACAAATTTTTAAAAGGCAACCTTACTTGTACTGATAACACCGTTAAAGTAAACTCACCTTCTAAAAAAGTAAGCGTTGATTGTTCAAGCTTACCTACCGATGAAATTATAGCAGTAACTAAAGTTGGGTAGTGTTTTTTTATTTCAAAAATTTCATTTTTAATAGAATGTTCTGCAACTTCTTTTTTAAAAACCAAGGTATTATTTCTAAAAACAGCTAGTTTTATTAAAGTGTTTCCTACATCAATAACTAAATTCATATATTTTAAATTGACGCTAAATTAAAAAACGCAAAAGTAATACCTTTTGTTTTTAACATAAATTGTTAAATTTCAAAACAATACTATATTTGAAAAAAATAATTTAAATTTTTTACAATTTTATTTTGGCAAATAACAAAATTGAATATATATTTGCATCCGCTTTAGCGAGGTACCTTAGCTCAGTTGGTAGAGCAAAGGACTGAAAATCCTTGTGTCCCTGGTTCGATTCCTGGAGGTACCACAAAAAATCCCGAAACATTTGTTTACGGGATTTTTTTTATTCTATAAATTATTTTCCAATTTGCATACCAACATTAAGTAAAAAACAATCTGTAGAAAGTCCTTCCAATAAACCAAAACCTTTTCTATATTTAACATCAAAGAATAGCTCTTTACTTTTGATATTAAGCGTTTTCAATCCAAATCCAATAACAACACCGGTATCAATTTTTGAAAAAGGACTTTCATCAAATTATTCTGACGATCTTGTATAACCGGAGAAAAATTTAACTTCTAAATCTCGATTATATTCATGCGCCAAAGCGTAATTAAAAAAAACACCTATTGAAAGTATAGGATTAAACTTTCTTTTGTTTGGAAATTCATACCTTAACATAATATCATTATTTAATCCATATTGTTCATAATTGATATTATTATAATAATTGGTATAAAATATTTCTTCTGTATAAATATTAGATGTACTTTGTTTAAAATGAGAGAAAACACCTTCATATTAAAAAAAAAGTTTTTCATTCAATCTAGGAAGATGAATTTTATAGTATATTCCTATTGATGGTGCTATTGAAAAGTTAAAATTACTATTCCTAAAATAATAATCATCATCAGTTACATTGTTATCTGAAATAGAGAACATATTAAGACCAACAATTAAACCAAATTTGTTTTTAACTTTTGCAATTGATTTTTCATAAACTAAACATATTTGGTCTGGACAAACCTCATTATGATAGTCCTTCGTAATATTAATTAAGGATTTATGTTTTAGCTCTATATTTTCAACGCTTTTTACTATTCTAGGGCTTTCCTTGAACAGATATTTTAACGTCCCTATATATTCCTTATTCTCTTTAATATAAGTAACATCGTCAATTAATACGCTTCTCTCATTATTTTTCAATTCATATAATATATTATTATCTTTTGATACGTAATAATGATCTCCTTTGTCATCTCTATAATAATAAATATCAATTACTCCATTTACAAGGTACTCTAAAAAAAGATATTCATTATTGTTCTTTGTTTTTTTTGAAACATAATATTTTCCTTCAATAAACTTATATCCTTTTATTGATTTAGGCACATAAATTTGTTCATCGGAATTCGTTGTTTTTTTAAAAATACATTTTTTAGAACTTCTAATATCTCCTCTATAATCAATTAAACCATAAATAGTATCCATAGAATTATTGATTATATATCCCTTTCTAAAATCCGATTGACAATTTATTTTTGTTAAACTTATTAAAACAAAAAGTAATAGGGAACATATTTTTTTCATAAAAATTGATATATATTTTTTTAAAAACTAAAATAAAAATTAATTGAATAAATTCAGTTCATAGGACGATCAAAAGTATAAACTTATCAAAATAATAAGTTATTAAAATACATATTTTAAAATCCACAATTGTTCAATTAAAACACCAATCATAATCCACAAATCACAGTTTTCTAGATTTTAATTAATGAACACTAAAGCGTCATAGTATATAGTAATGATTAACTATATAAAGTGCTATATTTTTTTAAAAAAGAAAAAGTAATAAAACAAAAAACCCTTCACAGTCTTGTGAAGGGTTTGAAAAAAGGCGGCGACCTACTCTCCCACGAGTGTAGTACCATCGGCGCTAATGGGCTTAACTTCTCTGTTCGGAAAGGTAAGAGGTGAGCCCCATCGCTATAACCACCTTAAAC
>NZ_JAJAPX010000005.1 GCF_020523965.1 Neotamlana sargassicola
AGGAGTAACATGTGTAGGTATGGGGTCGCAATTAATTTCAAAAGAAATTGTAGCTAACCAAGATTTCGATACACTAACTAAAAAAGTGGCTAGTGCATTAAGCATTATTAAAGACTTAAGAAAATAATTAATTATGAAAACGTCGTCTATCATTTCTAAACTATTAGTTGCTATTTGTGCAGTTGTAGTTTTGTGTTGCAATTCATCACCAGATATTGTAGTTCAAAATCTTAATATGAACATTCCTGAAGGAGAACAAGTATTTTCCGAAGATTTGTTAATTAATGAAATTGCAGAAACCAAAATTGAACATTTTGCATTTGTTGGACCTACCAATCAAACAGTAAACTTTACGCAAGAAAATGTTACGATGTTCTTATTTTTAAAAGGTAATGCTGTTATAAAAGCTGATACTATTGTAAAGACTGTAAATCCAGAGTCCATTGCAATTCCAATGGACAATCTTAGCAAAGTTGAAATTAACGTGCCTAACGGCGAAACTTTACATTTTGTAAAGTTTACTAAAACATTATCAAGTCAAGACAAATTAGACTTAGCTAGTTTTCCTGCCGAAAACAAATACAAATTATTTTATACACGTTTTATTGATTGCGAACCTTATACCGAAAAAATAAAAAGTCCTAATACAACTAGTCGAACGGTTTTACCTGCCGATATTGTTCCAAGAGTATCTTTGGGTACTGTTGAAGCTATGGGACCAGATGAAGTAGGAGCGCATAAGCATCCTATGTTAGATCAGTTATTTTTAGGTTTAACCGATAACGATATTACTGTGTTTGCAGACGATGCCTCGGTTCAATTAAAAGAATTTGCGTTATTACATATTCCAATAGGTTCGAGCCATTGGGTAAAAGTAGAAGAAAACAAAAGAATGAATTATATGTGGATGGATTTTTTCTTAACTAAAGAAGGACAGGAATGGCTAAAAACGCATAAACCGTCAAGTACCGATAAAAAGTAATAAAGAGGTTTAAAATAACCTTTAAAATAAAAAGAGCTACAATTTAAATTGTAGCTCTTTTTATTTACAGAAAAGATAGGCAAATAATATCATCTTTATCAATAAAACCATAAACAACATAAGTAATTTTAAAAGTTTTATTTGAGTCTATCTATTCAAAATAAGTTTAAAACATCTTTAAAATAAAAAAAACCTTTACAGTAATGTAAAGGTTTTTGCGGAGAAAGAGGGATTCGAACCCCCGGAGGTGTGACCCTCAACAGTTTTCAAGACTGCCGCATTCGACCACTCTGCCATTTCTCCTTGAGTGCCTCATAAGGTATTTCCTTAATGCGGGTGCAAATATAAAGTCCTTTTTTAACTCTTTCAAATAAAATAGCACTTTTTTTTAAAAATATTTTTTTCGCGATATGTCGGCAATTTTATCGCATTTTTAGTAAAATGAATTAATCAAATGTTATTTTTGCTAAGCTATAAAATAATGTATGGATATTCTTAAGCAATTAAACTGGCGTTATGCCACAAAAAAATTCGATACCACAAAAACAATATCGCCAGAACAGCTTGATATTTTAAAACAAGCCTTCAATTTAACGGCAACCTCCTATGGTTTACAAACTATATCAATGGTTGTTGTAGAAAATAAAAAATTGCGAGAACAACTAGTTAAAAGTGCTTTCAATCAAAAACAAGTGGTCGAGGCGTCACACCTTTTAGTAATTTGCATACAAGAAAAAATAACGGCACAAGACGTTATAAATTATTACGAAAATATAAAACAAGTCCGTAATACACCAGACCACATATTAAAGCCATATCAAGACGGACTTGTTGCAACCATCGAGAAAATGACGGAAGCAGAGCGCCAGCAATGGTCCAAAAATCAAGCCTATATAGCACTCGGTAATTTAATGACCGTTTGTGCCAGTATTCAGGTCGATGCTTGCCCAATGGAAGGCTTCCTGCCAGAAGTATACGATAGTGTTTTAGGCCTATCGCAAAGAGGCTTAAAATCGGTTTTACTACTTCCCGTAGGCATACGCGATCAAGACGATTTATTTGCAAGCCTTAAAAAAGTACGCAAACCAATAAACGAAACAGTAATAGAAATTTAAAATATTTGGGCGTTACCCCGAAACTTCGGGGTCGGGCTTTCGGCAGTCGCTCTCTGCGAGTAGCTCCAACAAAGCCTCAATCCCTAACGCAGCTATCAACAAAATAAAAATATTATGCCAGGATTTGAACTATTTGGAGAATTAGAAAAACAACAAGTAAACGACGTACTAGATAATGGCGTACTTATGCGCTACGGTTTCGATGGCATGCGAAAAGGCCACTGGAAAGCCAAAGAACTAGAAACCGAATTATCAAAAGCATTTCAATCCAAACATGTGCAACTAGTCTCTAGCGGAACCGCAGCAGTAAGCGTTGCACTGGCAAGCGCGGGCGTGGGAGCGGGCGATGAAGTAATTATGCCAACATTTACCTTTGTAGCCAGTTTCGAAGCTATCATGTTGCTTGGTGCCATTCCAGTATTAGTTGATATCGACGATACACTATGTTTAAATCCAGAAGCAGTACAGGAAGCCATTACACCAAA
Source organism: Neotamlana sargassicola (assembly GCF_020523965.1). Classification (GTDB taxonomy): domain Bacteria; phylum Bacteroidota; class Bacteroidia; order Flavobacteriales; family Flavobacteriaceae; genus Neotamlana; species Neotamlana sargassicola. The sequence continues at coordinate 2,583 of NZ_JAJAPX010000005.1, forward strand.
AACAAAAGCCATTATGGTGGTGCAAATGTGTGGTAGTATGGGCAATATGGAAGCGTTACAAAATATCGCTCAAAAAAATAATTTATTGTTAGTCGAAGATGCTTGTCAAGCAATTGGTGGAACTTACAATAATAAACCACTCGGAAGTATTGGAGATTTAGGTTGTTTCTCGTTCGATTTTGTAAAAACCATAACCTGCGGCGAAGGTGGGGCAGTAATTACAAATAATGAAACCTTTTATACCAACGCCGATCATTATAGCGATCATGGTCACGATCATGTTGGAAACGATCGCGGAGCAGAAACGCATCCGTTTTTAGGTTATAATTTTCGAATTTCAGAACTTCATGCTGCAGTTGGTTTAGCACAAGTAAAGCGTTTACCAGAGTTTTTAGAAATTCAGCGTAAATATCTTAAAATATTTCAAGACGTTGTTGGCGCTTTGCCACAAGTTACTTTACGAACCGTTCCATCTGGTGGCGAAGAAAGTGGTGCTTTTTTCAACTTCTTTTTACCCGATTTAGAAGCGTCTAGAAAAGTAATTCATGGTTTTAAAAACGGTGGTATCGATGCCTGTTGGAATTATTACGATAACAACTGGCATTACATTCGTAAATGGGATCATTTAAAAAATTTAAAATCCCTTTTCCCAATTACCCAAGAAGTAAAAACAGGATTACAGTACCTAGAAACTGCTACGTTCCAAAAGTCAGATCATTTTATAGGGCGAAATATTTCTTGTCTAATTAAATTATCTTGGACCGAAGACGAGGTTAACGCTAGAGCTCAAAAAATGGCTCAAATTATTGATTCCGTTTTATAATAGCTTGTATAAAAACTAGTAATTTACATACTCAACAATCTCTAAACCATAGCCAATTAAACCAACACGTTTGGTTTGTTGGCTATTTGATAATAGTTTTAGCTTGTGAATATTTAAATCGTGAAGTATTTGTGCACCAATACCAAAATCTCTAGCGTCCATACTAATTTTTGGAGCATTAGTAATTTGGTTAGGTGTTTGTTGGGCTTTTAAAGTTTGCAAGCGCTTTAAAATATTCATCGACTGCGATTCTTGGTTTATAAACAGTATGGCCCCTTTGCCTTCGTTGTTTATAACCTCGAACATATTGTTTAATTGTGCGTCAACGTTACTCGTAATGGCTCCTAAAACATCGTTATTTGTTGGGTTAGAGTTTATTCGGGTAAGTACTTCTTCATTTTCATTCCAAGTTCCTTTTGTTAATGCAATATGAACTTGGTTGTTTGTAGTTTGTTGGTAAGCACGAAGCCTAAAACTACCAAAACGCGTTTCAATCTGGAAATCTTCCTTTTTTTCAATTAGGGAGTCGTGTTGCATTCTGTAAGCCACTAAATCTTCAATAGAAACTATTTTTAAATCTAGTTTTTTAGCCACATCCATAAGTTCAGGTAGTCGTGCCATACTACCATCTTCATTCATAATTTCAACAATAACACCAGCGGGTTGTAATCCTGCTAATCTAGCAAAATCGATAGCCGCCTCGGTATGGCCTGTTCTTCTTAGTACGCCACCTTCTTTTGCTACCAAAGGAAAGATGTGTCCTGGACGTGCTAATTCAAAAGGTTTGGTGTTTTTATTAATTAAAGCTTCTATGGTTTTTGCTCTATCACTTGCAGAAATTCCTGTAGTTACGCCACCACCTCTCAAATCTACAGAAACGGTAAAAGCCGTTTCCATTGGGTCGGTGTTATTGTTAACCATCATGTTAAGTTCTAACTCTTTACAACGCGTTTCGGTTAAAGGAGCACAAATTAAACCACGACCATGGGTGGCCATAAAGTTTATTATTTGCGGTGTAACGGTTTCGGCTGCCGCTACAAAATCGCCTTCGTTTTCACGATTTTCATCATCCACAACTATAATTACTTTGCCATTTTTAATGTCATCAATAGCTTCTTGAATAGAATGTAACTTAAATTTTGAAGCTTTTTTTTGTGTCATAGTTTCTGCTAACATGTTGCAAAGATATTACTTATTTTAAAGATTTTAAATAATTTAACTTTAAGTCTTCTTTTACTTTTTCTTTAAACAATAGGTGAGAAATAAAGTATAACGGAAAGCCTAATATTACTAAAATAAGTGCCGGTTTTTTACGTGGTTTATTAATGAAGCTGTAAAACGAAAATAAATCTTTTAAGGATTTTAAATAATAAACTACAAATAGGATAAGAGACATAATACTTAACTGAATGGAAGCCATTGCTACCGACGGTAACTTATTATTTTTAAATACAAAATGAAGCACTAAAAGTACCACACCAACTATAAACAGACTGATTGCAAATTTAGCATGTGGCATGTACGATTTGTTTATTAGGTCTTCTGAAGCTTTGTAGCTATTATTAATTATTAAGCCATTTTCGGTTAAATCATTTAAATCGTTGCCCCTTGAAGTTAACACTTTATAGGCTTCATGTCGGCACGTTTCGTCGTGACCTAAATCTTCATAATTGTTAATGATGTCTATAAGCTCATGATTTTTTTTAGAATTTAAAAACTTATAATCATGTGTGTTTTTCTGTTTTATTCTGAAGATTTTTTTCAGCGGGTCTAAAATACTATCAAAATCAAATAAACCTTTATCGGCTGTGGCTCGTTTGGTTAGAAAAATGCCTAAAGGAAGCATTATTAAGGTTGAAAACCAAGGAGCTAAAACAGGGTTAAAACCACCTTTTTTTGCACTGTTTGTGGCAAAAATACCAATAAAGTGATAGGTTAAAAATAGCAAAATGGCTATTACCATTGGTAATCCTATTCCCCCTTTACGAATAAGGGCGCCTAAAGGTGCACCAACAAAAAACAGAATAATACAGGCAAAACCTAAGGCATACTTTTCGTGCAACGAAATAATGTGACGATTGTAAATTTCGTTTTGAACTTTTAGGTTCGTTTCTTTAGATTTAATTATTTGTTGCGGACTTGATAGGGTACGCATTGTGTTTTCAATGAGTTGAAGTTTTTTCTTCGTGTTATAAATATCTAACAGGTTTCCTAAATAGGTTGAATCTGGAGCTTTTGTTTTACTATTAGGAGCTGCTATATTTTTAGGCAATAATAAGCTGGACCTCTGGTGTAAATTTTTTGCGAATATTTCGTAGTCGCGTTTTGCTTTCTCTCCAAGTGAATCTATAGATTGATATAAACCAGAAACATTAAGCATACTGTATTTATCGGTTTGCGATTTTTCGTCAATATCTACATTGTTTAATTCTGATAAGTCTATGTTTATAATTTTAGTTTCGAACTTGGTTTTTGCAAATGGTTTTTTTTCGCGGTCTTTTCTTTTTTCTGGAGAAATATCGCTGTAATAATAACCGTCTGTTAGTATTAATTTTAAAACATTAGAATCTTTTTCGCTTGCTAGTTCACCTTCCTTCGAAATTATGGTTGTGGAATTTTCATTTTTAGAGCCTTTTACATGAATAACAACATCGTTTAAAAATTGATCGCGATCACCATATTTCGATTTAACTTTTATATTGTATGGTGTTGACTCAATAGGATTGAATTGTCCTTCGGCAATAGCCATAGAAGGCTTTAATTTAGCAATGTTTCGGCGTAAATTGTAAAAGTTTAATTCTGCCCAAGGTATGGCGTTATTTGCAAATAAAAATGTTGTAATGCCAAGTATTACAATAAATACGCTTAGGCCAGACATTGCACGTTGTAACGAAATACCTGTAGATTTCATGGCAGCAAACTCATAATTTTCGGCAAAACTACCAAAAACCATAATTGAAGCTAACAAAATGGTAAGTGGAACAACTAATGGAATTAATTTTGGAAGTGCATAAAGCAGAAATTTGCCAATTATAACAATGTCCATGTCTTTACCAGCTAACTCTCTAATATAAAGCCAAACAGTTTGTAATATAAAAATCAGCATGAGTATAGTAAACACGCTGAAAAATGTACGGAGGTACGTGGTTAGTATGTAACGGTCTAAAATTTTCACTAAAAACCTAGTCTAAATTATTGATATAATAATCACTGTATTTGCTAGCATCAAAGGTAAATAAGGTTTTTGATAATGGTGTGTTTGTTTTAAAGGAATTTACCGTAAGTGTTGTTTTTGTGCCGTTTTTTCCAACTTGAATTAAATTATAAATATTTTTAGTTTTCGCATCTATACCTAAATGAATTGTTTTAATTTCAGAATTCGAATCAATAGGGGTTAATTTTACATATTGAATTTTGCGGCCATTAATATTTTGTTCAATATCGAGCTTATAAGTATAGCCTTCTTCGTAAAAAGATAGCATTTTACTTGGTGTAATGGCGCTACCATCATCGTCAGTTTCTGCAGAAATGGTTACTTCTTCATCCTCAGGACTTATGCTGTATAGTTTGTTTCCATCAAATAGTCTGGTTACACCTAATATGTTTAAACGGTATTTTTCACCTTGCATAATAACATCTCCTTTGGTTTCTTGTTTTACGTTTTCGGAGGTGTTTTCAAGAGTATATTTAAAGTCTATGGCTATGTTATTATAACTTTTTACTTTTTCTGAAACTTCGTTTAATAGTGCTTTGCCTTTATTTTGGGCAAATACCGAAATTGAAAGTGTAAGTAAGGCTAATGTTATAAATTTTTTCATTGTTGTTTATTAATTAAATTTCGTTTTCTAAGTGTTGATCTAATGCAATTAAATCGGGTATTAATACCTGGCGTGCTTTACTGCCTTCAAACGGACCTACAATGCCCGCCGCTTCCAGTTGATCAATGATTCGGCCAGCTCTGTTGTATCCCAATTTTAATTTTCGTTGTAATAACGAGGCAGAACCTTGTTGTGCTGTAACAATTACAATGGCCGCGTCTTTAAACAATTTATCGCGATCTGCAATGTCTATATCAAGACTTGTGCCACTTTCTTCTCCTACATATTCTGGAAGTAAATAAGCATCAGGATAGGCTTTTTGAGCTCCAATATAGTCGGTTATTTTTTCAACTTCAGGAGTGTCAACAAAAGCACATTGTACACGAATTAAATCGTTACCTTGCGTGTAAAGCATATCTCCGCGACCAATAAGTTGGTCGGCTCCAGAGCCATCTAAAATGGTACGTGAATCTATTTTTGAGGTTACCCTAAATGCAATTCGAGCAGGGAAATTTGCCTTAATAATACCGGTAATAACGTTAACCGAAGGACGTTGCGTTGCAATAATTAAGTGAATTCCAATGGCACGTGCTAACTGAGCTAAACGAGCGATTGGTGTTTCAACTTCTTTACCCGCAGTCATTATTAAATCGGCAAACTCATCGACCACTAAAACAATGTAGGGTAAAAATTGATGCCCATCGTTAGGGTTTAATTTTCTGTCTTTAAACTTTTTATTATACTCAACAATGTTACGGCACATCGCATTTTTTAGCAATTCGTAACGATTGTCCATTTCAATACAAAGCGAATTTAAGGTGTTTATAACCTTGGTGTTATCGGTAATAATGGCTTCTTCGCTATCGGGTAGTTTCGCTAAGTAATGACGTTCAATTTTATTAAAAAGCGTTAATTCTACTTTTTTAGGATCGACTAGAATAAATTTAACTTCGGCAGGATGTTTTTTGTAAAGTAACGAGGTTAAAATAGCATTAAGTCCAACAGATTTACCTTGTCCTGTAGCACCCGCCATAAGCAAGTGAGGCATTTTAGCTAGATCGACTACAAAAGTTTCGTTACTAATGGTTTTACCAAGAGCAATGGGTAAATGCATGTCGGAACCTTGAAACTTTTTAGCCGCAATAACCGAGCGCATAGAAACTATGGTAGCATTTGTGTTTGGCACCTCAATACCAATAGTTCCTTTTCCTGGAATTGGGGCAATTATACGAATACCAAGAGCAGAAAGCGAAAGCGCAATGTCGTCTTCTAAGTTTTTAATTTTTGAAATTCTAATACCAGCTTCAGGAACAATTTCGTAAAGTGTAACTGTTGGGCCTATAGTGGCTTTTATACTAGCAATACCTATTTTGTAGTTGCTAAGTGTTTCTACAATACGGTTTTTATTGGCTTCAAGTTCTTCTTGATTTATGGTAATGCCTTCGGTGTCGTATTTTTTTAATAAATCGAGTGGTGGAAATTGGTATTTCGATAGCTCTAAAGTAGGGTCGAATTCGCCAAAATCTTCAACTAATTTGTTAGCTAAATTGTTTCTTTCGGCATCTTCATCAACAACTGTTTTAACTTCCATTTCCAGTTCAATGTCTTCCTCATCTTCAGCTTCTGCAACATTCACTTCTAAAGGTGCCGAAACAGGCTCGGTTTTTACAACTTTAATAGGTTCTGGAGTTGGCTCAGGTTTAGGCTCTGGTTTATTGCCCAAATTAACTTCGAAAGCTTCTTTAAAAGCTTCAGCTTCATCAGACAAATTATTATCAACCGGAATTATGGTGTCTTTGTTAGCATCGGCAAATTCATCTTTTAAATCTTTTTTAGCCGATTTAAACAAATTTGAAATGCTCTCGAAAGTGACTTTAAAACGTATAGCTAAATAGGTTATTAGTCCAAATAAGAGGAGGAGTGACGTTCCTATTTTTCCAATATAATCTTGTAAAAATGAGTTAAGTTCAAAACCAACTGTACCTCCAAGAATATCGGTTTGGGTTTTAAAAAAGCCGAATAAAATTGATAGCCAAATAACAATTAAAGTTCCCCAAAACCAATGTTTACGTAATTTGGCTGTATTTAAATTCATTAAAACATAAATTCCAGACAAGAAAATTAATCCAGAAAATATAAATGATGCAACGCCAAATCCACGCTGAATAAAAAAATCGCTTAACCAAGCTCCGGTTTTGCTCAACCAGTTTTTGGTTTCTGTATTTCTATCTGTAAAATTTGAAAGATGACTTTGGTCGGCCTCTCCTGTAAAGAAAAATGAGATAAAGGCGATGCAGAGTATAATACCAAAAATAACCAAAAAGCTACCTAATACCAGTTTTTGTTGGTTTGATAGTTTAAAACTAGGTAGTTTTATTTTTTTACTAGGTGCTTTTTTAGTTTTGGGTTTACGCTTAGCCATTAATGGTTTTTGTTTGAGCAAAAATACAAATTACTAACGTTAACGAAACTTTATTTTGAAAAATTGCATTCCAAAATTGCGAAAGCACTTTGTAAAGCATGTTTAGTGGCCTTTTGCAGTATAATTGTTGTTTTTAAAGAAGTTTTGGGATGTAAATAATTAGCCCAATAATTACAGCAAAAACCGATGCTATAAAAACAGCTCCGGCAGCTATATCTTTAATTAAGCCTATTTTAGTATGGTGTTCTGGATGTATAAAATTAGCAATTTCTTCAATGGCAGTATTCATGCCTTCGGCACTCATAACAAGAGCAATGGCTAAAGTTTGCACAATCCATTCGTACGCAGAAATGTTTAGGTAAAAACCAAAAACCGTAACTAGTATACCAATTGCAAATTGAATTTTTATACTAGCTTCGGTTTTTAGTAGTAGCATCATGCCTTTAAATGCATAACCTACACTTTTTAAGCGATTTATTATAAAAGGCTCTTTTTTTTGCATTAAGTGTTTTAGTAAAGTACTTCTAGTGCAGCTTTATAGTTAGGTTCATCAACGGTTTCACTTACTTGCTCGGTATAAATTACCTCGCCAGCTTCGTTAAGTACAACCACACTTCTAGATAAAAGCCCTTCTAAAGGCCCATCAACAAATGTAACGCCGTAATCTTTACCAAAACTTCCAGTTTTAAAGTCAGATAAATTAATAACATTGTCTAAACCTTCGGCACCACAAAAGCGATCTTGTGCAAAAGGTAAATCTTTAGAAATACAAAGTACTTTTGTGTTTTCTAATTCGCTTGCTTCGGTGTTAAATTGTCTAACAGATTGTGCACATGTTCCGGTATCTACACTTGGGAAAATGTTTAAAACAACTCTGCTTCCACTAAAGTCAGTTAAAGATTTAGTAGATAAATCTGTTGCCGTTAACAAAAAGTCTGGTGCTTTATCTCCAGTTTTTGGAAGTTCTCCAATAGTGTTTAATGCGTTTCCTTTTAAGGTTACTGTTGCCATAGTTTTTATTTAATTTTTTATAAAAGTAAGCATATTTATAACGTTAAACTCGTAAAATGTTGCTAAAATTTTAGCATTAATGTAACACTTTCATTTTGTTTAAAGGTTTAATTTTTCTTATTTTTATAAGAAATAATTATGGTTTGATATTTAATCATAAATTTTATTGATATAAATATAATTTATAGAAATTGATTATAATATTTAAAAACATTATTAAACGATACATTTGACTAAATTAAAAATTGATTAATAACCTAATTAATAATAAATACAATGAAAGACTTAAGCAATGGTTCAGGAAAATGCCCTTTTATGCATGGCTCGAATACAGCTGTTGAAAAAACGGTGACCGAATGGTGGCCAAATAGTTTAAATTTAGATATTTTGCATCAGCATGATGCCAAAACGAATCCGTTAGGAAAAGATTTTAACTATCAAGAAGAACTTAAAAAACTTGATGTAGATGCTTTAAAAAAAGACCTTCATGATTTTATGACAGATAGCCAAGATTGGTGGCCTGCAGATTGGGGTCACTATGGTGGATTAATGATTAGAATGGCGTGGCACAGTGCAGGATCTTACCGTTTAGCCGATGGTAGAGGCGGAGGAGGTGCTGGAAATATTCGTTTTGCACCTTTAAATTCGTGGCCAGATAACGTGAGTTTAGATAAAGCTAAACGATTACTTTGGCCAATCAAGAAAAAATATGGTAATAAAGTAAGTTGGGCAGACCTTATTATTTTGGCTGGAACCATGGCTTACGAAAGTATGGGCTTAAAAATTTACGGTTTTGCCTTTGGACGTGAAGATATTTGGCACCCAGAAAAAGATGTGTATTGGGGAGCAGAAAAGGAATGGTTAGCACCAAGTGACGAGCGCTACGAAAATGTTGATGCTCCAGAAACAATGGAAAATCCATTGGCAGCTGTACAAATGGGGTTAATTTATGTAAATCCAGAAGGGGTTAACGGTAAACAAGACCCTTTGAAAACTGCAGAACAGGTGCGCGAAACTTTTAAGCGTATGGCTATGAACGATGAAGAAACTGTGGCATTAACTGCAGGTGGGCATACCGTTGGTAAAACGCATGGTAATGGCGATGCTAGTTTATTAGGTCCAGAACCTGAAGCTGCAGATGTAGAAGCTCAAGGTTTAGGATGGGCAAATCCAACAAAATCGGGGAAAGGAAGATATACGGTAACCAGTGGATTGGAAGGTGCGTGGACAACAAACCCAACAAAATGGGACAATGGATTTTTCGAGATGTTATTTAATCACGAATGGGAATCGAGAAAAAGTCCTGCTGGGGCCGATCAATGGGAACCTGTAAATATTAAAGAAGAAGATAAGCCAGTTGATGTAGAAGATTTAACTACGAGACATAACCCAATGATGACAGATGCAGATATGGCCATGAAAATGGATCCTATTTACAGAGAAATTTCATTGAAATTCATGAACGATTTTGATGCCTTTTCTGATGCTTTTGCTCGTGCTTGGTTTAAATTAACCCATCGTGACATGGGGCCAAAAGACCGTTGGTTTGGTCCAGATATACCACAAGAAGATTTAATATGGCAGGATCCGGTGCCAAAAGGAAATTATGATTATGATGTTGATGCGGTAAAGGCTAAAATTGAGGCCACAGATTTAAGTGTGTCTGAGTTAGTGACTACAGCTTGGGATAGTGCTAGAACTTTTAGAGGGTCCGATTTTAGGGGAGGAACAAACGGCGCGCGTATTCGTTTAGAGCCTCAAAAAAGTTGGGTTGGGAACGAGCCAGAAAAATTACAAAAAGTACTTTCTGTTTTAGAGCCAATTGCTAAAGAATTTAATATTAGTGTTGCAGATACAATAGTATTAGCAGGAAACGTTGGTGTAGAAAAAGCTATTAAAAATGCTGGAATGGATATTAGTGTTCCGTTTGCGCCAGGTAGAGGTGATGCCTCTCAAGAAATGACCGATGTAGAATCTTTTGAATCTTTAGAGCCTTTTGCTGATGCATTTAGAAACTGGCAAAAAGCCGACTACGTAGTAAGTCCTGAAGAAATGATGCTCGATAGAGCTCAATTAATGGGCTTAACAGCTCCAGAAATGACTGTTTTAATAGGTGGTATGCGTGCTATGGGTACTAATTACGGTGGTTCAAATCATGGTGTATTCACAGAAAACGTAGGTGCTTTAACCCCCGACTTTTTTATCAATTTAACAGATATGATTTACGATTGGAAATCAAATGGAGATGGTACTTATAATATTGTAAATCGTAAAACTGGTGAGCAAAAGTATACGGCTACACGTGTAGATTTAGTATTTGGTTCTAATGCTATCCTTCGTGCTTATGCCGAGGTATATGCGCAGGACGATAATAAAGAAAAATTTGTTAACGATTTTGTTGCGGCATGGACCAAAGTTATGAATGCCAATAGATTTGATATATAAATTTTTATTAAAAATGTAGTTAGGCTGTTTAAAAAGTGCAAAAGCTGTCATTCTGTGTTGAGTTCAGATTGGCGAAAATGTAATTTTTTAAACAGCCTAATTTTATAAATTTGGAATGATATGGATGATAAAAATAGTTTTTTTGGAGCTATACAAAGTGGAAATATTCCTGCTATTTATCAACTAATACAACGAAATCCTGAATTGGTAAACGCAAAAGATGCTCGAGAATTTACACCTTTAATTTTAGCATCATATTTCGATAAAGAAGACATTGTAAAAGTTTTAGTTGAAAAAAATGCAAATTTAAACGATACCGATGCTTCTGGAAATACTGCCTTAATTGGCGTATCTTTTAAAGGTAGTGTAAATTTGGTGAATTATTTATTGGAGCAAGGTGCTAATATAAATGCTAAAAACTCTAATGGAGCAACGGCCTTAATTTTCGCTGCCATGTATAATCAATACGATGTGGTGAAAATTTTACTTAAAAATAATGCAGATAAAACCATTGTTGATAACGAAGGAAAAACAGCGTTGCAGTATGCCCAAGAAAAGAAATTTACACCAATTATAGATCTTCTGTCCGATGAATAGTTTTGTTGTTAATGATATGTTTTAAAATACTATTGTGTTTGTTATTAATAAAGGTCGCTTAAAAAATTATTAAGCGACTTTTTTTTGTTTGTAAATTGAGCGTTTAAAAATGAATACAATATTATTCTATGAGTTTTATTTCATTGGTTTTAGTGATGCATTCCTTTTTTATTCCTTATTAAAATACAACTATGTTACTTGATTAAAATAAAACATAACCTTTTATTAGCTTTAATTAAGCATATAAAAAAAGCCACTTAAATTTTAAATTTAAGTGGCTTTAACAATTTAAAGTACTGTTTTTATTTATCAATTGAACCTAGAACACGAGACATAAACGTGTTCAGCGCTTCTTTTTTTGGCGTACCATCTTTAATCATTTTGTTAACTTCAATGGCGCCGTACATATTAGATATTAGTTCGCCTATAACGTCTAATTCTTCATCTTTTAGTGAGGAAACTTCGGTTAAATTTTCTAGCGTATCAATGGTTTCTAATACGTAATCTTCGTCGTTCTCTTCAATAAACTGCGTTAATTGCTTAATTACTGGTAACTTCATTAACTAAATCTTTTAGAACGTCAAACTTATTGGTCTGCACTTGGTTTACAAAAGAACCTCCTTTAAACGTTGCAAAAGTTGGTAAATTATCAACGGTAGCAAGTTTTCTAGATTCTGGAAATTTTTCAGCATCAGCAATAACGAAAGTTACATTTTCGTTTTCTGTAGCAAGTTTTTTAAACTTTGGTTTCATAATTCTACAGTTTCCACACCAAGTGGCAGAATACTGCACGATTACTGTATCGTTTCCTGAAACTAAGTCTGGTAAATTATCTTGATCTAATTCTTTAATCATGATTATTGTTTTTTTTAGTTAGCAGCAAGGTATTCAGCAACACCATTACGGTTAGCATTCATAGCTTCTTTACCTTCTTCCCAGTTAGCAGGACAAACTTCACCTTTTTCTTGTACGTGAGTTAAGGCATCAACTAATCTTAAGTATTCACCAACATTTCTACCTAAAGGCATGTTGTTTATACTTTCGTGTTGTACTAAACCATCTTCGTCAATAATATAAGTAGCTCTGTAGGTTACATTGTCGCCTTCAACTTGCACTGTGTTAGTTGCTTCATCAAAAGTCTCGTTTGTAATATCTAAAATACCTAAAATGCTAGATAAGTTTCTGTTGCTATCTGCTAAAATTGGGTAAGTTACACCTTCAATACCACCGTTATCTTTCGCTGTGTTTAACCAAGCAAAATGTACTTCTGGAGTATCGCAAGAAGCACCAATAACAATTGTGTTACGTTTTTCAAATTCTGGTAAAGCCGCTTGAAATGCGTGTAATTCTGTTGGACAAACAAAAGTGAAGTCTTTTGGGTACCAAAATAATACTACTTTTTTCTTGTTGTTTACAGCTTCTTCTAAAACATTTAGTTTAAAAGTGTCGCCCATTTCGTTCATGGCGTCTACATTTAAATCTGGGAATTTTTTTCCTACTAAAGACATAATATATTGTATTTTTAATTAATTTCTTGCTGCAAATCTAGGCGAAGAAGTGTCTATTAAAAATAAATTATAATTATAAAATTTTATGTTGCAATAGGTTTTAAAAATGCTATTAAAAACAGGAGTCTTAATTTATTAAGTATTAAATTTTTGACTTATAAAATTATAAATTTAGCAATATTAGTGTTAAATGGTTATTTATTTGAATTGTTTATTTCTCTAATTTTAATTTTTAGTGCAGCAAATAATAAGGTTGTAAACGGACTTAACCAATTAAATATAGCATAAGCAAAATATTCGCCAACACCAACGCCTAAAACGCCACTTTGGTAAGCACCACAGGTGTTCCATGGAATTAGTACAGAGGTTACGGTTCCAGAATCTTCGAGAGTTCTACTTAAATTTTCGGGTGCTAAGCCTTTATCTTCAAATGCTTTTTTAAACATTTTGCCCGGAATTACAATGGCTAAATATTGATCGGAAGCTATCGTGTTTAAACCTAAACAGCTAAATACGGTACTTGCAAAAATTCCGAAAATAGAAGAGGCTATAGATAGTAAAACTTTAGTAATTCTAGCTAAAGCACCAATGCCATCCATTACACCTCCAAAAATCATGGCACTTATAATTAAATAGATGGTCCAGAGCATACCATTCATTCCGCCAGCTGAAAAGAGTTCGCTTAGTTTTTCATTATCGGTTGCAATTTGCGTGTTGGTTAAAATAGATTTAACTACCGCATTTAATTTTGTGTCATTTAAGTTTGATAGGATATCTGGTTGAAATATGAAAGCAAAAATGGCAGCAATAATAACTCCAGAGGTTAACGCTATTAACGGTTTAATTTTGAGTAAAATAAGTGCAATAACGATTACAGGGACTAAAAATAACCATGGTGTAATGTTAAAGGTACTGTCTATTGTGTTTAATAGGTTGCTCACGTCGGCATCTCCAGAAACATCGGCTGTTGCACTTAAAATTGCAAAAACAATTAAAGTTACAATAATGGTAGGTACAGTGGTAAAAGTCATGTATCGAATGTGCGTAAACAAATCGGTTCCTGCCACGGCTGGGGCAAGATTTGTGGTGTCGCTTAATGGAGACATTTTATCTCCAAAATAAGCACCAGAAATTACGGCTCCAGCAATCATTCCGGAATGAATTCCTAAGGCATTACCAATGCCAACTAGTGCAATACCAACAGTGGCGGAGGTGGTCCATGAGCTTCCTGTTGAAATAGAAATTAAGGCACATATTATTACACAAGCGGGTAGAAATATAGATGGACTTAAAAAATCTAGACCATAATAAACCATTGCGGGAATAACGCCGCTTATTAACCATGTGCCTGCCAAAGCCCCAACTAATAATAAAAGCAGAATTGGGATGAAAACACTTTTTAGGTTTTCCCAGACTTCTTTTAGCATTAGCATTAAACTTACTTTATTGAATAAACCAACACCCACAGCTACCAATGCAGCAATTACTAATATTAATTGATTTGAGTAACCGCCTAACATTTCACCATCGGCAAAAAAGATATTATAAGCTAATAATCCCATTAATATAATTACGGGTATTAACGCCTCCCAAATGTTTAATTCGGAGTTTTCTATAATAGTTTGTTTGTCGGTTTTAAGCTCTGAAATGTTGTCGTTTTCTTGCATTTGGTAGTGTTTACAAATGTAATGTTACGATAAACTTATTTTTTTTACAAATATTAAGGTGTTACAATTTAGTGCTAAGAGTGACAATTTGTAAGTTTTTGTGTCTAAGTTTTATCAATAATCAATTTAAATTTAATGTGTTAAAGGTTTTTCTGAGTTCTGTTTTAAATTATGCTTATATGCCTTTGCCTGAAAAATCTCAGGTAATTTGTGGTATAAATGCATTTGGTTTGGAAGAGAAAGATGATATGTCATTAGGTCTGAATGACTTTTTAAAAGAAAGAAACACAATCAACGAAATTGAGGTACAATCTAATAAGTTATTAACGCTTTACAAAAACCATTTAAAGTCGAATTTAAAAATGCTTGATTTTTTAAGTTTTTTAGAAGAAAAACTAACGTTAAATTTAAAGACCGATCAGCTTTCTGAGGTGAAACAAATGAAAATGAAACTACAAAACGATATTGTAGAATTAACCGATAAAATTAATCTTTTAGATTAATTTTTAGTTCACGCATGCAAGCTTTCATCATGGTGTAGGTTCGCTCGATATCTGCATCTAATCCAATTGAAAATCGTATTAAACCATCACTTAAACCCATTTCTTTTTGTTCTGTTTCAGGTATTTCCGATGAGGTAGATGTGCCAGGAGCACTAAACAAGGTTTTATAAAACCCTAAACTTACGGCTAAATATCCCAAGTTTTTTTGCTGCATGAGTTCCATGAGTTTATTCGCCATTTCCAAGGAGCCAACGTCAATGGTTAACATTCCTCCAAAACCATATTGTTTGTTCATCATGTTTTTAAATAGCTCGTGGGAAGGGTGTGATTTTAATCCTGGATATACCGTTTTTAAGCCATCAGATTCAAATTTTTCAGCTAAATACAATGTATTTTTACTATGTTGTTGTATTCTAATATGCAGTGTACGCAAGTTTTTTAATACAGAGGCTGCTCGTAAACTATCCATTGTGCTTCCTAACAACATAGCTGCTCCATCGTTTACATTTCTTAAAGCATTTATAAATTCTTGAGAGCCGCAAATTACGCCACCAACAGTATCGCTAGTACCATTTATAAATTTTGTTAAACTATGCAATACAACGTCGGCTCCTAAAATGCTGGGGGATATGGAAAGGGGAGAAAAAGTATTGTCTACTACAAGTTTTAAGTTGTGCTTTTTTGCAATTTCCGATAAGGCTTTTATATCTGCAACTTCTAATAAGGGATTACTAACCGATTCGCAATATAACACCTTTGTTTTTGGAGTAATAGCAGCTTCAACCGTTTTTAGATTGGTAATATTTACAAACGAAGTTTCAATATTTAATTTTGGCGTAAAGTTTTTTAAAAAGGCGTAAGTGCCGCCATAAATAGTTCTACTAGAAATTATATGGTCTCCAGCAGCACAAAGCTGCATTAATACTGCTGTTATCGCTCCCATTCCCGATGCAGTAACGTGTGCCGTTTCGGTGCTTTCCATAGCAGCTAAAGCTTCGCCTAGATATAAATTTGAAGGTGATGAGTGCCTCGAATATAAATAACAGCCATCTGCGTTACCTTCAAACGTGTCGAACATCGTTTTAGCCGATAAAAAGGTGTAGGTTGATGAATCGGATATAGAAGGGTTTACTCCTCCAAATTCACCAAAATATTGTAAGTCCTGTATGTTATTTGCGGGTTTAAAAGTCATGCGAGTTGTTTTTTGTCTTATTGAAGCTGATTCGTTTTTGATACAAATACTGTATTGGTAAACTATATAATGGTAAAAAAAACTTCGTGTTATGTTATCCTGAAATTAATCAGAATAACATAAACCTTGAAGTTAAACTAAAAATGTAATCAAAATTCAGGCTATTTAGTTTAATAATCAATATTTGTTATTTATTTTGGAAAATAAATCGGTATTTTTGCGTATTTTTAATAAATTTATCTAATCAAATATCGATTTTGATTTTTTTTAGAATAATTATCACTTATGATTTTTGACAAAACAGACAAAAAACTACTTGAGCTACTACAAACCGATAGTAAACAAACTAATAAAGAACTGTCTTTAAAACTTAATTTATCGGTTACTGCGGTTTACGAGCGCATAAAAAAAATGGAACGCGCTGGTTTTATTAATGGTTATGTGGCTTTAATAAATAAGAAAAAAGTTGATAAAAATTTTGTGGTGTTTTGTCATGTTAAATTGGTGCAACATACTCAAGATTATGTCATGAAATTTGAACAGGAAGTTGCTAAAATTCCAGAAATTTTGGAGTGTTATCATTTAAGTGGCGATTACGATTATTTACTTAAGGTTTTAGTTAAAGATATGGAGGCGTTTAGAGTATTTATGGTAACTAAACTTACTACTATTAGCCATATTGGAAGTACACGCAGTATGTTTGTTATTAATGAAGTTAAGCACTCTACAGTTATTCGGTTTTAAAAGATTTAAAAGAACAAAATATTGAAGTAATAAATGCGAGTATTACAAAATATCGTGTTCATTATAACCAAGAGCCCTACATATTGAATTTTAAGTTGTAACTTAAACAAGTTGTAAATTGTAAATTATGAAGTCTAAACTCTATAAAACTTGCGAGTTTTTTATTATTTTTATTTTACTTCCTGTAAGTTTTATTTTTCCATATGCTGTTTATGTAAAATTAGGTTTGGGGGTTGTTGGTTTTGCTTATGTAATTTATATGTTATTAAAAATTGAAAATCAAGAATTTACAATTAACAAGCATCTTAATTGGTATAAGTTCTGGAAAGTAACCCTATTAAAGTTTTTTGTTATTGCTGTTTTAACAACGTTTTTCGTTTATATAACTAACAAATCGTTATTATTTCAAGTCGTTTTAAACAAACCAAAAATGTGGCTTGTTATTTTATTCGTTTATAGCTTGTTTTCGGTTTACCCGCAAGAGTTATTGTATCGTACGTTTTTCCATGTGCGATATTCCGATTTAGTTAGTAATACAAAAGGTTTAATTTTTATTAATGCCTTGGTGTTTAGTTTAGGTCATATTTTTTTTAAAAATGCTTTGGTATTGTTGTTTACCTTTATTGGCGGATTGTTGTTTGCAATAACTTTTGTAAAAACGAAATCTACAGTTTTAGTGTCTGTCGAGCATGCCATTTACGGGTGTTGGTTGTTTACTGTTGGGTTAGGGGAAATGTTGGGGTTTCCTACGTAGTGAAAAATAATATACATTTTAAAAGTTTTTATTACTTTTAGCGAGCATACAATTAAAACGATAACGTTATGAAAAAAATATTTTACCTCATTTTGGGTTTAATAATAGGTGCAATTTTAACCTATTTTTTTTGCCCCAAACAATGCGTTGTTGGTACCCCTGAAAATACAATGCCTAAAGCACCGAAAGATACCATATCGGTTGCAGAAGCTACTAAATTAAGCGATAATTGGGCAAATAATAATATAACAGAAATAGATGTTGTTTTAGAGGTGGATGGTTCCAGAAAAAAAACACGGTCGGTGTGGTGGTCTTTAGATGAGATTAACCAGTATTTAGCTTATGCTCAGGCAGAATCAGATACTTTGGGTTATACCATGACAGGTGTTCGTGTGTATTTAGGGAACTACGGTAAAGATTCTAAACCATCAAAAAAAAATAGGAACACTATGTTTATTGTGCCTACAGGTCCCAAAAAAGTTTTTAAAGCGAGTAGTTTAAATATAATCTTGCCACCTACAGATGGCGATATTCCTGTTCCGCCTTTAAATAATGCATCAGGAGGAAATAATGGATATCCAAATTAAAGAATAGATATGACCTTTTTTAAGTGTTTATTTACTGCGAAATAAAATACTTTAAAGAAACTAATTTAGCTGTTGGGATATAAACCTTGTTAAAAAAGCTTCATGCTAAGTTGTTTTTCTTTTTCAACTATAACCATGTTTTATTCCCTATGCTTATTAAAGCCAATTGGTAGGCAATATGCCTATTTACGTGAATTAAATGAAAGATTTTTTATTAGAACATTACCTAACTATTTCATTATCAGTGGAGTTTTTATCCGCTATAATAGGTTTGTTATTTTATAAAAAGTATAAATCTACAGTAGCTAAATATTTTCTATGGTTTTTGGTATACCTTTCTGTTTGTGATTTTATAAGTACATATGTTTACTACGTACGTAACGATGGTTTTTTTAGTTTTTTAGAAGGAACTGTATTGGTTAGTAACTATTGGTGGTCTACAATATTTTGGAAAATAGGTGCAATTATATTCTTTGCGTTTTATTTTTATAAAATTATTAAAAGCAAACAATTAAAAGCAATTATTAAATATTCTGGGATTATATTTTTTCTATTTTCAGTTGTTTATGTATTAACACATTGGGGCGATTTTTTTAAGCGATATTTTCCAATAATAGACGTTATAGGGGCTTTTATTATATTTTTATGTACAATTTTTTATTTTTTCGAGGTTTTGCAAAGCGATAGAATTTTAACCTTTAATAAGTCTTTAAATTTTTACATAAGTTCGGCTATTTTTATATGGTGGTTAATCGTTACGCCAATAGTTTTTTATGATATTTATAATTCCAACAGAGATTGGGATTTTATTTTCTTAAAATGGGAAATTTACTTGTTTGCAAATTTATGTATGTACCTTACTTTTAGTTTTGCAATAATATACTGCAAGCCAGATATCATAGACTAGCAATAGAAAAAAAAGCCTTTTTTACAAAATCATTACAACATTATAAATTTTGTTAGGAGCTTAATAAAAACGTGAATTTTTTCTGCTTTTTAGGTTGATTATTATAACTTATTTTCATTTTTTTATTGTTATACCGCCACGTCCTATTGTAATTATGTATTTTTAAAAAGACAAATTTGTATGATGACTAATATTTTTAAGTATTTAAATTTTACTTTATTATGATGCAAACCACAGAACGTATAGCTAGTACTGCTTCCGAGCGTTATTTACTTATGTATATGGTAGGTGTTTTGGTTATTATTACCTCTTTGGTTATTGTGTTTTTTGTGGTTTTTCAAAAGCGTAAAAATAAGTTACTGCTTGATAAAATAAAGCAGCAGCAAGAATTTGAGGAAGAAATTGCCCAAGCCCAAACCGAAACTCAAGAGCAAACATTAAAAAATGTTGGTTGGGAATTGCACGATAATGTCGGGCAATTATTGTCGTTTGCTAATATGCAACTAAGTATTTTAAAAATGCAGGTTGGTGATGAGTTAAAAGATAAGTTTAAAGATACTACCGAAGCATTAAGTCAAAGCTTACATGAAGTAAGACAGCTATCTAGAACTTTAAATAATGAGGTTATTTTAAATGTTGGTTTCGAAAAATCTATCAGTAACGAGTTAAAGCGTTTAAAAAAGATGAAGTTCGCTTCCGCGGAATTAAAAGTATTTGGTGATAAAATTGAGTTTAAAAACAGAAAGCACGAAATAATTATTTTTAGAATTTTACAAGAATTTTTATCTAACTCAGTTAAATATTCTGAAGCCGAAAATTTAACTGTTACTCTTAATTATACCAAAGAGTGTTTAGCCATAACTGCTGAAGATGATGGAATAGGTTTTGGAGTAAATACAGTTAAAAAGGGAGCGGGGCTATTGAATATGAAGAGTAGAGCGAACCTTGTTAATGCCAACTTAAATATTACTTCTCAACCTAACGAAGGCGTTAAAATGGTTATTAATTATCCGTTTGATTAATGTTGTTTATTTATGATGCTGTTTGGTTTAGTGCAGCCGAAATCCACTAGAAGTAATTTATATAATTGTTAGTTATAAAAGCACTTCGACTGCGCTCAGTGAGACATTACGTTTGTTTAAAGTTGTTAAGTTCGGTTGTCAGGTTGAGCGCAGTCGAAACCCTAATTACTAATATCTATATAACAAATAAAGAGAATATGTTTTCGTACCAAGTTTACATACTTAAATGTTCTGATAGTTCATACTACACTGGTATAACTAATAATTTAGAAAGAAGATTTTTAGAACATCAAAATGGTATAAAAAGAGATTGTTATACTTATAAAAGAAGACCTCTAGAAATTGTTTTTTCTGAATCTTTTAATGATGTTCTTCAGGCAATTTATTTTGAAAAGAAAATCAAAAAATGGTCAAGGTTAAAAAAAGAAGCATTAATAAAAGGTGATTTTGATATGTTGCAAATTTTATCTGAATGTAGAAATGCTACTCATTTTAAGTATAAAGGTGATTAGGTGTAATGCTTTAAAGTATATAAACACTTCGACTACACTCAGTGAGACATTGCGTTTAGTTTAATGTTGTAAAATTCAAATGTCAGGTTGAGCGCAGTCGAAACCCACTAGAAGTAATTTATATAATTGTTAGGTAAAAAAGCACTTCGACTACGCTCAGTGAGACATTGCGTTTAGTTTAAAGTTGTTAAGTTCAAGTGTCAGGTTGAGCGCAGTCGAAACCCAATGAAGTAATTTATATTGTTTCAGAAATAAAAAGCACTTCGACTGCGCTCAGTGCGACATTACGTTTAGTTTTCTAGTCTGGTTGCAATTTAAAATATTAAAGATTACAAACAAGCCTCCCAAAGTGCATCATTAGGTAATGGTGCCTCAATAAATAAAGGTTCTTTTTTTACAGGATGTTCAAAGGCTAAATAGCGTGCGTGTAAATGAATACTAGCATCTTTATTACTTCTATCAAAACCATATTTTAAATCCCCTTTAATAGGGCATCCAATTGAAGCTAATTGTGTTCGTATTTGGTGATGACGACCAGTTTCTAAGTTTATTTCAAGCAGAAAATAAGAGTTTAACTTTTTTATAAGCTCGTAATGTAAAATGGCTTTTTTACTATCTTTAACTTCTTTATTATGTGGGTAAGATTTATTGTTTTTAGGATTCTTTTTCAACCAATGTATTAAAGTGTCTTTTGATTTTGGCGGTTCGTTTTTAACTACAGCCCAATATGTTTTTTTAGCATCTTTTTGGGCAAACAACTTATTAAGGCGTGGTAAAGCTTTGCTTGTTCTGGCAAAAACAACAATGCCAGTGGTTGGTCGGTCTAACCTATGTACAACCCCCAAATAAACATTTCCAGGTTTGTTATACTTTTCAGCAATATATTCTTTTACAACATCACTAAGTGGTTTATCGCCAGTTTTATCTCCCTGAACAATATCGCCAGCACGCTTATTTACAATAATAACATGATTATCTTCGTAAAGTACCTTTAGGTTATTTTTATTCGAAAGTGTTTTTTTTATCACAAATAAAGAAATATTGTCGCTAACAACTAACAACTAACAACTAACAACTAACAACTAACAAGTAATAACGAACTAATACTTCTCGCTATCGTTAGGGAAATCTCTAGTTTTAACGTCATCAACATATTGTGCGATGGCATCCGTCATATCATCAAATAAATTTAAATAGCGACGTAAAAAACGCGGATTAAATTCATGTGTCATTCCAATCATATCATGCAATACTAAAACTTGACCATCAACATCTGGACCAGCACCAATACCAATTACAGGAATGCTAATACTTTCTGCCACTTTTTTAGCCAAATTGGAAGGAATCTTTTCTAAAACCACACCAAAACAGCCAATACGTTCTAGCATTTTAGCATCTTCAATTAATTTTTCAGCTTCAGCTTCTTCTTTGGCTCGTACGGTATAAGTCCCAAATTTATAAATAGATTGTGGTGTTAAACCTAAATGCCCCATAACAGGAATTCCTGCATTCAAAATACGTTTTATAGAGTCTTTTATTTCCTTTCCGCCTTCAAGCTTTACGGCATGCCCGCCGCTTTCTTTCATAATTCTAATCGCAGAACGCAACGCTTCTTTAGGGTCGCTTTGGTAGCTTCCAAAAGGTAAATCTACAACCACTAAACTACGATTTACAGCTCTTACAACAGAAGATGCATGGTAAATCATTTGGTCTAATGTAATAGGCAAAGTGGTTTCATGGCCTGCCATAACATTACTAGCCGAATCACCAACCAAAATAACATCTATACCTGCGCCATCTACAATTTTGGCCATGGTATAATCGTAAGCAGTTAGCATAGAAATTTTTTCGCCATTGGCTTTCATATCAACCAATGTTTTTACGGTAATGCGTTTATATTCTTTTTTAGCTGTAGACATTTTGTATTATTTTTTGGAGATGCTAAAGTAATAAATTAATAGCTGAAACTTTTTTGAATTTTAAATTTTAATATGGGTTTATTAAAATATTAGCAATCGGTTAAGTTAACACCAACAGCTAAACCACCTTCGCTGGTTTCTTTATATTTAGTGTTCATGTCTTTGGCGGTTTCCCACATGGTAGAAACCACTTTATCTAAAGGCACTTTTATGTTTTCTGGCGAGGTATCTAGTGCAAGTTCTGCAGCATTTATAGCTTTTATAGCGCCCATAGCATTGCGCTCAATACATGGTATTTGTACCAAACCACCAATAGGATCGCAGGTTAAACCTAAATGATGTTCCATTGCAATTTCGGCAGCAATTAAAACTTGCTCTGGTGAGCCACCTAAAAGTTCGCAAAGTGCTCCTGCAGCCATAGCAGACGATACGCCAATTTCGGCTTGACAACCACCCATGGCGGCACTAATAGTTGCACCTTTTTTAAATATGCTACCAATTTCGCCTGCAACTAATAGGAACTTTTTAATGTCTTCAAAATTTCCGTCGTGGTTTTCTATAACTAAATAATACATTAAAACGGCAGGAATTACGCCTGCGCTTCCGTTTGTAGGTGCGGTAACCACACGACCAAGCGATGCATTAACTTCGTTAACAGCCAAAGCAAAACAACTTACCCATTTAAAAATTTGTCTGAACTTTACTTTTGTGTCTCGAATGGTGTAAATCCATTCTGTGCCATTAGTATATGGTTTAGTGCCGATAAGATTTTTATGCATATCGAACGCACGACGCCTTACGTTTAACCCGCCAGGTAATGTGCCTTCGGTGTGGCAACCCGTGTACATGCATTCTAGCATAACATGCCAAATATCTTGTAGCTCTTTATCTATATCTTTTTCTGGTTTAAGCGATTTTTCGTTTTCTAAAACCACTTGAGAAACTGACATTTTTAATAATTTACAAAAATTGAGGAGTTCTGTACCTTTATCTATTGGGTAAGGAAAGCTGCATTTTATTTCAATATTCTTTTTTGCGTTTTTGCGTTTTTTCTTTACCACAAACCCACCACCTATTGAATAGTATTTTTTGGTTTGTTTTTTACCATTAATATGCGCTGTAAAACTCATGCCATTGGCATGAAAGGGTAGAAACTCTTTATTAAAAATAATATCGATTTCAGGGTTAAAAGACAATACTTTTTCGTTGCCAAAATTTATAGTCTTGGTTTCTTTAATGCTATTTACAATAGTATGAATGTTTTCTGGTGGAATGGTTACCGGATCTTTACCACTTAACCCGAGCATAACAGCATAATCTGTGGCATGACCTTTACCGGTAAGTGATAACGAACCGTAAAGGTTTACGGTAATTTTATCTACGTTCTGAAATGTGTTTTTTTCTTTTAGTTTGTTAATCCAACGTTCGGCAGCACGCCAAGGACCTAACGTGTGCGAACTAGAAGGGCCAATGCCAATTTTAAGCATATCGAAAACAGAGATACATTCCATAAAATAACACCTTAATTGTAATAACAAATATATACGGATTTTAAAGGCGTACAATATTATTTAATGTTAATTATGAAGCCCGCGTTAAGGATAGTAGTGGAAAGCCCACAGCGTAGCGAGGACTTGTAACGGATAGCCTGACCCCGCCCAATGCGGGGTAACGCCCAAATAGCAGTTTTAAATAGCTAAATATGACAGTGTGTCAGTATTTTTTGGTTGGCATAATGATTGACTAATATTAACCGAAATTAAAAATGAATAAATGTTTTCCGTTAAATCGGAAATATATAAAACACAAATAAACATTATGAGTAAAATTATTGGAATTGATTTAGGAACAACAAACTCTTGCGTTTCGGTAATGGAAGGTAACGAGCCTGTTGTAATACCTAATGCAGAAGGAAAAAGAACAACACCATCTGTAATTGCTTTTGTTGAAGGAGGCGAAATTAAAGTTGGTGACCCTGCAAAAAGACAAGCGGTAACTAACCCTACAAAAACGGTTTATTCTATTAAACGTTTTATGGGTAATAAATACTCTGAGTCTAAAAACGAAGCAGAACGTGTACCTTACAAAGTTGTAAAGGGAGATAACGATACACCTCGTGTAGATATTGATGGTCGTTTATATACACCACAAGAATTAAGTGCGATGGTGCTACAAAAAATGAAAAAAACAGCTGAAGATTACTTAGGTGCCGATGTAAGTCGTGCGGTAATTACAGTACCTGCTTATTTTAACGATAGCCAACGTCAAGCTACTAAAGAAGCTGGTGAAATTGCTGGTTTAAAAGTAGAGCGTATTATTAACGAACCTACGGCTGCAGCTTTAGCTTACGGTTTAGATAAAAAAGGATCGGACCAAAAAATTGTAGTATTTGATTTTGGTGGTGGTACACATGACGTTTCTATTTTAGAATTAGGTGATGGCGTTTTTGAAGTATTATCTACAGATGGTGATACTCACTTAGGTGGTGACGATGTTGATGAAAAAATTATTAACTGGTTAGCCGATGAGTTTCAAGCTGAAGAAAACATGGATTTACGTAAAGATCCAATGTCTTTACAACGTTTAAAAGAAGCTGCTGAAAAAGCGAAGATTGAATTATCATCGTCTGCACAAACAGAAATTAACTTACCATATATTACGGCTACTGCTAGCGGACCAAAGCACTTAGTGCGCACGTTAACACGTAGTAAATTCGAGCAATTAATTGACGATTTAGTAAAACGTACTATCGAGCCTTGTGAGTCTGCACTTAAAGCAGCAGGTTTATCGAAATCTGATATTGATGAGGTAATTTTAGTAGGTGGTTCTACACGTATTCCTGCGGTACAAGCAGCCGTAGAAAAATTCTTTGGTAAAGCGCCAAGTAAAGGTGTTAACCCAGATGAGGTTGTATCTTTAGGTGCTGGTATACAAGGTGGTGTATTAACAGGAGATGTTAAAGATGTATTACTTTTAGATGTAACACCTTTATCTCTTGGTATTGAAACTATGGGTAATGTATTTACTAAGTTAATCGAGGCAAATACAACTATTCCTACCAAAAAATCGCAAGTATTCTCAACAGCGGCCGATAATCAGCCTTCTGTAGAAATTCACGTATTACAAGGTGAAAGAGCTATGGCTGCCGATAATAAAACTATTGGACGTTTTCACTTAGATGGTATTCCACCAGCACGTCGTGGTACACCACAAATTGAAGTAACTTTCGATATTGATGCAAACGGTATTATTAAAGTATCTGCTGAAGATAAAGCGACTGGTAAAAAACAAGATATTAGAATTGAAGCGTCTTCTGGATTAACTGAGGAAGAAATCGAGAAAATGAAAGCTGATGCTGAAGCTAATGCTGAAGCGGATAAAGCTGCTGCAGAAACGGCACAAAAGCTAAATGAAGCAGATTCTATGATTTTCCAAACAGAAAAGCAATTAGAAGAGTTTGGTGATAAATTATCTGATGATAAGAAAAAGCCAATTGAAGAAGCTTTAGAAGAACTTAAGAAAGCTTACGAAAGCAAAGATTTAGCAGTTATTACACCAGCTTTAGATAAAATTAACGAAGCTTGGAAAGTAGCTAGCGAAGAAATGTACAAAGCACAAGCCGAAGCACAACAAGCTGGAGGCGCGCAACCAGGACCAGATGCAAGCGCCGGTGGCGATGCTAACGAAGGTAGCGATGTAGAAGACGTAGACTTCGAAGAAGTAAAGTAAGCAGAGAGCCGCTTTTTACTAAGGTAAAAAGTGTGTGAATCGCTTATTCCGAACTCGTTTCGGAATCGTATAAGCAAAATCTTTAAGTTAGAGTCAAAGTACAGGTATTTCGTATAAATAAAATACACTGTCATGCTGAACTCGTTTCAGCATCTCAAAAATAATAAGCTTAAAGCTTGATTTAAAAAGCGCAATCATTAATTTGGTTGCGTTTTTTTGTCTTCTTATTTCTAAAAAACAATAAAAATCAATAGTTTAGCGTGCCTAACAAACAGGGTTTATTTTATGAGAAAAATTGTTGTTTTATTCGTTGTTTTATCTTCGTTTTTATGGTCTTGTTCTGGAGATTCTGAAAACGGTTCTAATCAAGATATTGATGATTTAGTTGGTACTTGGGTTGCCCAAAATATTGAAACAACAGGAACAGCCACTTTCGAGGTTTTAGATCAAAACATTACAGCGCCAATAACAGGCGAAGGTTACGATGTGGATTTTAGTTTAACTTTTTCCGAAAACCCGAATAATTACACCACAGAAGGTTCCTTTGGTCTTGAAATATCGATAACTTATTTGTTTCAAACAATGAGCGAACGTATTGATGATCAGGAGTTTTTAGGAAGTGGTACTTGGAGTAAAGATGGCAATGTTTTAACTATTGTTGAAAACGGAGAAACCACGGTTTTAACTATTTCAGAGTTAACCAATACAAGTTTGGTTTTAACAGCACAAGAAACCGAAACTATCACTGAAGATGGAATAACTTACGAGTCAGAATTCGATTTGGAGGTTAGTTTTATTAAACAGTAAAATTATTTTATGAGTAGGGGTTTTTTAACAGTTATATTATTGATTTTAGCGTTTTCTTGTAAAAAGAAAGCTGGATACGAAACGCATTTAGAGCAATCTGCTGAATTAATTAAGTCTGATGGTTTTCAATTGGTAAAATCGCCTAACGAAAAAGGACTTTTGGTGTTGTTTCCTTGTTTTCCATGCGATGCAGAAAATACGCTTACAGAATTTAAAATAGCAGATATAGCTACGAAAAATGGCTTTTCGGTTTTAGCTTTAAATTTAAATAGAAAACTATTCCTTTCTGAAAAAGAAAAGGAAGAAATAACTTTGATGCTTCAAAATATAATTAAAAAGCAAAGTTTAGTTACTAAAACTATTTATTTCGGTGGTTTTTCAAGTGGAGGTAACATGGCTTTATTAATTAGTAATCATCTTATAAAAAACAATAAAAGTATACAACCCGATGGTGTTTTCGTAGTTGATTCACCTTTGGATTTATTGGCTTTATACAACACTGCAGAAAAGAATTTAAAACTGAATACCGCCGAAGTTTCGGTTGAAGAATCTCAGTTTTTAAAGCAATTGTTCGATGCTGAGTTTGGAAACCCTAAGGATAGTTTAGCAGTTTACGAGAAGCAATCACCTTTTACATTTCAAACAAAAAATATTTCAAATCTTTCAGCATTAAAAAATACAAAATTGCGTTTTTATACCGAACCCGATTTACAGTGGTGGAAAGAACAAAGACAAAACAATTACGAAGATTTAAATGCCTATTATTTAAAGCAACTAAGTAATATCTTAAAGTCTGAATTTAAAGGAATTGATGTAGAATTAATTGAAACGGAAAACAAAGGATATCGCGCTAATGGCGAACGCCATCCGCATTCGTGGTCTATTGTTAATCCTGAAGAATTAGTTTCTTGGATGCAAAAAGGAAATTAGGGTTATAATTCTTCAATTTTAAACAGAAGCATTCTTTTATATCTTTCGTACTTTCGCAGTCTTAACGGTTTTCAATGTCATTTTCAGAAAAAATAAAATCAAAACATTCATCTAAACGATTGGCGGTAAAGCTTAATGCTAAAGGCGAACAATTTGTGTTAAAAGGTCATCCCTGGGTGTTTTCAAATAACATTACCAAAATTAACGACGATGCTAAAACTGGCGATTTAGCTATAGTTTTTAGTAAAAATAAAAACCGAGTTATAGGTTTAGGTTTGTACGATGCCAATTCGCCCATTCGTATTAAAATGTTGCATAGTGGCGTGGAAAAGGCAGAAATTAATGCGGCTTTTTTTAAAAACAAAATACAACAAGCCTTTAAAAAACGAGCCTCGTTGTTAAAAACGAATACGAATAGTTACAGATTAATTTTTGGGGAAAATGATGGTTTTCCTGGTTTAATTGCCGATGTATATGCTTCGGTTTTAGTAATAAAATTATACTCTGAAATTTGGCTGCCTTATTTAGAATCTATTTTTCAAGACTTGCAACAAACCTCAAAAGCAGCAACAGTAGTATTACGTTTAAGTAGAAGTCTGCAAAACTCAAAAGCGCACCATTTTACAGATGGCGAAGTTATTTATGGCACATTAGAAAATGAAGTTGTAAAATTTGTAGAGCATGGGGTTAATTTTTCGGCAAACGTTATAAAAGGGCATAAAACCGGTTATTTTTTAGATCATAGAGCCAACAGAAAACAAGTAGGCGAGTGGAGCACAGGTAAAACTGTTTTAGATGTTTTTAGTTATGCCGGAGGGTTTTCGGTACATGCTTTAGCAAATAATGCAAAAGAAGTAACCAGTTTAGATATTAGTAAGCAAGCGCTTGAAATTGCTGTTGAAAACGGTAAACTAAACGACTATACAGGTCAGCATAAAACCATTGCAGGTGATGCTTTCTATGAGTTAAATAAACTTATAAAAAACCGCGTTACTTTTGATGTTGTAGTTATTGATCCGCCAAGTTTTGCAAAACAAGCTTCAGAAATAGCTTTGGCACAAAAAAAATATGCGCAATTAGCTGAGTTAGGTGTGAAACTTACCAGTAAAAATGGACTTTTGGTATTAGCTTCGTGCTCATCGCGAGTTACTGCCGATGTGTTTTTTAGCATTAATGCTGAGGCTTTAAATACATCGAACAGAACCTATAAAAATATATTAAAAACCTATCACGATACCGATCATCCTATTGGTTTTCCTGAAGGTGCTTATTTAAAATGTGGATATTATAAATTTTAAACAATTAATCGGAACGGTTTTTGAGAGTAAAATATTAGTTTATAAATAATTCATTATGAAAAGATTACTATTTATTTTTGCTTCTCTAATTTTATTTAGTTGTTGTAATAAAACGGGCAAAGAGAATCATTCTATTCTAGGAATGGAATTTATGAACTTCAATGAAATAGATAAACTTTCTGATTATTCTAAAATAAGTGACACTACTATTTACGGAAATAATTCTGAGCCTAAACACGGAATTCTTCATTTAAGGGACAAAAAAAATAATCTGATAATTTTGAATAACATAACTTCTGATCCAAAAAATGAGAAAAGAATTTTTAAAATTTTGGATACCTTAATAATACCTAATTTAGATAAGCCTGAATTAATTACGATTGGATATTGTCAAATAAATGAAAACAATGATGAAAACCTGATTGCTATTGTAGACAAAACCGATAGTTTAAAAATTCAAAATATTAGAAGAATATGGAGAGCTAATACAAGTACAAATAAAATCGAAATAGTAAACAATCGAAACGGAATCAATTGCTTTAATGAATGGTTTTTGGATTAAAAACTGTTTAAAAAATTTAAAACGGTAATTACTACGGATTCTATTACTCTTGGACTTTCTTCGACATTGGCTTCCAAATCCATTTGGAGCTGTTATATTCAGTGCTAAACCGAAAACTTTGCTTACTTTAAATCGATACTGACTGTAAAATGAAACAATTTTCCTCCTAAAAAATTTAAGATACTAAAAAACTATGCATGCATAATATTTATTATATTTGTCTACCAATAAAAACTAAATATTATGTCTACAAAGCTTACCTCTTTATTAAAAATTAATCATCCTATAATTATGGCACCCATGTTTTTGGTGTCTAATGTAAAAATGGTTAAAGAAGCGATGGATTGTGGAATTGCAGGTTGTATTCCAGCTTTAAATTACAGAACTATAGATGAACTTAAAGCTGCTTTGCGCGAATTAAAAGCTGCAAAGCCAAAGGGAGGTGCGTTTGGTTTTAATTTAATTGTAAATAAATCGAATATAAAATATCGTGACCAACTTAATGCAATTTGCGAAATAGGTTGCGATTTTATAATAACATCTCTAGGAAACCCTAAAGAAACTATAGAAAAAGCACACGAAGTAGGCATAAAAGTGTTGTGTGATGTTACCGATTTAAAATTTGCCCAAAAAGTTGAAGCTTTAGGAGCCGATGCAATTATTGCCGTAAACAATGAAGCTGGTGGTCATAGAGGAAATATATCACCAGGAGAATTAATAAAACAGTTAAAAAACAATTGTAGTATTCCTATAATTTCTGCCGGGGGTGTTGGTGTAAAAGAAGATTTAGATATTATGTTGGCTTACGGCGCCGACGGTGTTTCTGTTGGAAGTCCGTTTATTGCGTCTGTTGAAGCTGGCGTTACCGACGAGTACAAACAAGCATGTGTAGATTATGGCGCTGATGATATTGTTATGACCGAACGAATTTCAGGAACACCTTGTACGGTTATAAATACACCTTACGTTAAAAAAATAGGCACAAAAGCCACTTGGATTGAAAATTTACTAAACAAAAACCGAAAACTAAAAAAATGGGTAAAAATGATTCGGTTTTCAATTGGTATGAAAGCTACCGAAAATGCAGCTACTAAAGCCACTTATAAAACGGTTTGGGTAGCAGGCCCAAGTATTGAACATACTACAGAAATTTTACCAGTTAGTGAGATTGTAAAAAAACTAATTAACTAAAGCGACGTCCTTTGTTTTTTTCTTTTTACCAATAAATAAACTAAAGCTAGTGCTAGCAACTAAGCCGCCAACGCCAGTCGCTAATGCTTCACCTGTATCAAGTTTTGAATTGAACTCACGGCTATCTGCATATTCTTTTGCAAAACCTGCAAGCAGTGAAGAGCCAAAACTAAGGTAAAATGCTAACTTTTTATTTTTTGTAGTTGCGTATATAGTTGTATACGTAAGGCCAGAAATAACAAAGCCAGCCCCAGTATGCTTTATTTGGTCGTTGCTTATTTGCTGAGAATAACTAAAATGAGTGTAGGTAAACAAGAAAAGGGTAATTAAAAAAATCTTCAATGTTTATATGATATTTGAAGCTCTTAGGATATTTTTTTTTAAAAGTAGCGATTATTTTTTAAATCCATAGCTAAATTGTTAATTAATTATAAATCAGTACTCTAAGAGTTTTCAAAATGTGTTTTTTTGTTTTATAAGTTCTTAACTAGATTTCCTTTTATTGTTGACCATTCTTCATTTAAAATACCATACACGCAAGTATTTCGTTTAAAGCCATCTGGCATAAGTACATCTTTTCTTAATAAACCTTCTAAAGTAGCACCAAGTTTTTCAACGGCTTTTCTTGAGCGTATATTTCGTTCGTCAACAGTAAAAACAACTTTATCAAATTTTAAAGTTTCAAAAGCGTATTCTAACATTAAAAACTTCATATTTGTGTTTAATCCTGTACCTTGAAAATCGCGCCCAATCCAAGTCCAACCTAAATAAATCACTTTATTTTTCCAATTTATATTACCTAAACGTGTAGAACCAGCAAAAGCGTTCTTTTTTTTATCAAAAATAATAAAAGGAATGGTATTGTTTTTCTCCTGTTGTTCAATGGTCGCTTCTACATATTCCTTTAAATCCTTAGGCGTATTAATAATAGATGGCGAATATTGCACCAACTTATCTTCTTTAGCAATAGCAATTAGTTCGGTATAATTACTTAAGGTTAAAGGCAATAATTTTACACGATTGTTTTCTAGAGTTGGTACGCTTAGTTTTTCCATTTTTTTAAGAATGAATTCTGAAAGTTTTACTTAGGTGTTTTGTACTTTTGTAATCTTAAATAAAATTACGGTATTCTATGCAATTATCTAAAGAAGAAGTTTTAAAACAAGCAAATTTGGCTTGTAAAAATACATTAATGGAAACGTTGAATATTGAAATGATAGATTATGGCGAAGATTTTTTAGTTGCCAGAATGCCCGTAAATTCTAGAGTGCACCAGCCAGATGGTGTTTTGCATGGTGGAGCAACAGCAGCTTTAGCCGAAAGTGTTGGTAGTTTTGCAACACACGTGTTTGTAGATACTAAAAATTTATTTGTTCGTGGTTTAGAAATTACAGCCAACCATTTAAAAAGTGTAAAGGAAGGTTTTGTTTACGCCAAAGCCACGTTTATTCATAAAGGAAGAACGACCCAATTGTTAGATATTAGAGTAACAGATGAAGCCGATAATTTAATATCGGTATGTAAATTATCTACCATTTCGTTGCCTAAAAAATAAAGATGACCTCAAACGAATTTTTTAAGCGTATTGAAACCCAATACCAAAATAATTTACCTTTTGTAGTATATAGAAAACCTAATGAAGCTTCAGTTTTTGGCATGCTTCAAAAGGATGATAAATTACATTTTACATCAAATTTTACAGAGAAAGGTTTTGTATTTTCACCGTTTGAAAATATAAATGAATCGGTGTTAATTCCAACGGAAGTTTCAGAATATTTCGAAAGCGAAACCGATTTTCCAGATTTAAATTCAGTTGAAAATTCTATGGATAGCAGCAATACTTCCGAAGAAAATCATCATATAAAATTAGTAGAAAAAAGCGTAAGAGCTATTAAAAACGGTGCATTTAAAAAAGTGGTGGTATCCAGAGCTGAAGCTATACAACTGGACGAACCGAATCCATTATTAATTTTTAAGCGTTTAGTACATAAATATAAATCGGCGTTTGCCTATTGTTGGTTTCACCCAAAAGTAGGGTTGTGGTTGGGCGCTACGCCAGAAACACTAATGAAAGTTGAAGGCGCAAATTTTTCAATTATGGCATTGGCAGGCACACAAGAATACAAACGTGTAAGCAAAGTAGTTTGGCAAGATAAGGAAAAAGAAGAGCAGCAATTTGTAACCGATTTTATTGTAGAACAATTAAAACCATGGGTTTCAACATATAAATTATCGGATGTAGAAACGGTAAAAGCTGGAAATTTACTGCATTTAAAAACCATGATTAATGCACGCTTAAAACCAGAAATTCCGTTAAAAAATATTATAGAAAGTATACACCCAACACCTGCAGTTTGCGGTTTGCCAAAAGCTGAAACCAAAACGTTTATTTTAGAAAACGAAAATTACAACCGTGAGTTTTACACCGGTTTTTTAGGCGAATTAAATTTTGAAACCATCGCAAAGCCACGTTCTGGCAGAAGAAATATTGAAAATAGAGCTTACGCCATTCCAAAAAAAAGTACGCAACTATACGTAAATTTACGTTGTATGCAAATACAAAATAACAACGCAATAGTTTATGTTGGTGGCGGAATTACCGAAACTTCGGTGCCAGAAAACGAATGGCAAGAAACGGTTTTTAAATCGAAAGTTATTAAAAATGTGCTTTCCTAAAAAATTGCCGTCGATAGAAAGTTGATTTCCGTCGAGACAATCACCCAGAACTTCCATTACCTTATAATATAACACGTAATTGTTTCAATTTTGAAGTGTAAAATTAAATACTTTAAAAATGAAACCATTTATATACATCTGTTTTTTTGCACTTAGCAGCTTGGGCGTTTTTGCTCAAGAAAGCCAAGTTAAGCAATGGACGTTCCAAGAGTGTTTGGAGTATGCTGTAGAACATAATATTAGTATAAAAAATATTGAATATTCTGCAGAAACTGCCAATGTAACGCTTCAGCAATCTAAAGATAGTCGTTTGCCAGTTGTAAACGGAAGTGCATCTCAGGCTTTTAGAAATGGGCAATCTATCGACCCAATTACCAGCGAGTTTGTCGATCAGCAAATTAACACCACTAGTTTTGGTGTAAATGCATCGGTTAATTTGTTTCAAGGCAATCAAATTAAAAATAGAATTAAGCAGAACACTTTATTAGCAGACCAAAACAGTTTATATGTTGAAGAAGCTAAAAACAGTATTAAATTAAGCGTAGCCGAAGCTTATTTACAAGCGTTGTATGCCAAAGAAGGTATTGTTGTAGCAGAAAAAACATTAGAAGCTTCAACTAAAGAAGCCGAACAAGCGAAAGCCAGATTAGATGCCGGAAGTATTGCTATGCAAGATTATACAGATGCTATTTCGCAAGAAGCAACAAACCGATACGATTTAATTGAAGCTAAAAATAATTACGAGCAGCAAGTTATTGTTTTAAAACAATTATTAGAGTTGGAGCCCGAAGTAGAATTCGATATTGTAACGCCAAATAATGACATTTATACAGCGCCTATTTTACCAAATAAAATAGCTGTTTACGAAGCGGCGTTAGGTATGTTGCCAGAATACGAAGCTGTGCAATTGGATGTCGATGTTACCGAAAAAGACTTAGATATTGCCAAAGGCGATTATTTACCAACATTGGCTTTAACAAGTAGTTTAGGCACTGGTTATACAAGTTCTCAGGACATGAATTTTTCAAACCAATTAAATGGTAATTTTAATCAAACCGTAGGTTTATCGTTAACTATTCCCATTTTTAACGGATTTCAAACAAAAGCCGAAGTGCAAAAGGCAAAAATAGCAATCGATCAATCTAAACTCGAAGTTGTTAGTCTTCAAAAAGAAATTTATAAAAATGTAGCAACCGCTTACCAAAATGCGCTGTCGTCTCAAGAACAATTAGAAGCAGCAAAAGCAGCTAATAAAGCGGCAGAGGAATCGTATAAACTGGCTCAAAAAAAATACGATTTAGGCGCTTTAAGTACCACAGATTTAGTAGTAAGCCAAAACGCTTTTACCAACGCACAATTAAACTATTTACAAGCTAAATATTTAAATATTCTTTACAATCAATTATTACAATATTATCAAGGAAACGCGATAACACTTTAATATCAACATCATGAAAAATAAAAACAAAAAACTAATTATAGCAGGAATAATTACTGCCATTATTGCATTAGTACTTTACAATATTTTTAAGCCTAGTCAGGATGCAGTTGTAGAAGTTAAAATTATAGCAGCTAAAAAAGGAGATGTTACCACTGTAGTAACATCAACAGGAACCATAGAACCTATAACACAAGTTGATGTTGGTACACAGGTATCTGGTGTTGTGGAAAAAATTTATGTAGATTATAATAGCGAAGTAAAAGCAGGTCAGCTAATTGCAGAGTTAGATAAAACAAATTTAAAAGCGGCAGTAGTACAAGCACAAGCCAGTTATAATAATGCTGTTAGTCAAAAAAGTTATACAGAAACTATTTATAAAAGGCAAAAAACGTTATACGATAATCAAGTTATAAGCAAATCAGATTTTGATGATGCTAATTACGATTATCAAATTGCAAAAGGAACGGTTTCTCAGCGTTTATCAGAATTAAAAACAGCACAAACAAATTTAGAATATGCCAATATTTATTCACCAATAAATGGTGTGGTTTTATCGCGAGATATAGACGAAGGACAAACCGTTGCGGCAAGTTACAGTACGCCAACATTATTTACCATTGCTCAAGATTTAAAAGAAATGCAAGTAGAAGCCGATGTGGATGAAGCCGATATTGGTAATGTAAAAGAAGGACAACGTGTAACGTTTACTGTTGATGCTTTTATAGGCGAAACGTTTGAAGGAGAAGTAACTCAAGTGCGTTTAGATTATACCGAAACATCAAACGTAATAACCTATACCGTTGTAATTAAAGCCGATAATCCCGATTTAAAATTAAAACCAGGGTTAACAGCAACTGTTTCTATTTACACTTTAGAATTAAACGATGTATTAACGGCCGAAGCTAAAGCTATCAACTTTAAGCCAGAACCCGATGTAATGATGCAATATATGCAACAGGAAAATATAACACCACCAAACGGGAAACCAGAGGCAAATAATGATGCTACAGTACTTTGGGTTTTAAATAACGACAAATCTATTACACCAAAACCAGTAAAATTAGGCGCTAGCGATGGGGTTAATGTACAAGTTTTAGAAGGATTAAATGAAGGTGATAAATTAGTTTATAGCTTAAAAAGTTCAAATCCTAACGCAATAAATGGTCTACAAGGTGGTGGTTCAGGCGAGAGTCCGTTTATGCCAAAACCGCCAGGTGCAAAAAAATAAAAATCATGGCAAAAGAAATTATAAAAATAGAAAACCTTAAGCGCGAGTTTACCATGGGATCGGAAACTGTGCATGCTTTAAAAGGTATTTCTTATAGCATTACAGAAGGGGAGTTTGTAACCATTATGGGATCCAGTGGTTCTGGTAAAAGTACTATGCTAAATATTTTAGGTTGTTTAGATCAGCCAACATCTGGAACTTACGAGATTGATGGCGTTAAAATGAAAGATTTAAGTAAAAACGAACTCGCTACCATTCGAAATGAAAAAATAGGGTTTATTTTTCAATCGTATAACTTGTTGGCAAGAACAACAGCTATTGAAAACGTAGAATTGCCCTTATTGTATAACAGTAAAGTAACTTCTGAAGAGCGAAGGGAGCGCGCAATTAAAGCTTTAGAGATGGTTGGTTTAGGTGAACGATTGCATCATACCCCTTCGCAACTTTCAGGAGGTCAACAACAACGTGTTGCTATAGCAAGATCTTTGGTAAATAATCCGGTAATGATTCTTGCCGATGAAGCCACAGGTAACTTAGATACCCGAACATCGTACGAAATAATGGCACTTTTTCAAGAATTAAATAAACAAGGTATAACTATTACGTTTGTTACCCATGAGCCAGATATAGCCACATTTAGTAATAGAACTATTGTGTTAAAAGATGGCGATATTATTCAAGATTATAAAAACCATAAAGTACAATCGGCAGCAGAACAATTAGCAAAATTACCACAGGAAAATCATTAGTTATGAGAATTTTAAACTTAGTAAAAATTGCATTTAAAGCTATTGTTCTTAATAAAATGAGAACATTACTCACCATGCTTGGTATTATAATTGGTGTGGCATCTGTTATAGCTATGTTGGCTATTGGTGAAGGCTCTAAAGAAAGTATTCGAACTACAATTTCTAGCATGGGCTCGAATATGATTAATATTCGTCCTGGTGAAGATACACGTGGTGGTGTTAGGCAGGAAGCCAGTGCCATGGAAACCTTAACTCTAGACGATTATTATGCTATAAAAGAACAAGCCGATTTATTAACCTATACGACACCAATGGTAAATGGTAGCGGACAAGTAATTAATGGATCGAACAACTGGCCATCTACCATTTATGGTGTAAATCCTGAGTATTTAAATATTAAGGTTTTAGATTTACAAAGCGGAAGTATGTTTACAGATGCCGAAGTTAAATCGGCTTCAAAAGTGGTATTGTTAGGGCAAACTGTGGTCGATAATGTTTTTCCAGATGGTACAGATCCTGTTGGTGCTACCATTCGTTTTGGTAATATTCCATTTAAAGTTATTGGTGTTTTATCAGAAAAAGGAGAGAATACCTTTGGGCAAGATCAAGATGATGTTGTTATTGCACCATACACCACTGTTCAAAAACGTATTTTAGCTATAGATTATTTAAACCAAATAATGGCTTCGGCAGCAAGCGAAGAGCAAGCGCCAGATGCTGTAACTCAAGTTACTGAAATTTTAAGAACTCAGCATAAGTTGGCAGATAATGAAGATGATGATTTTAACGTGCGTTCTATGGAAGAATTAATTTCAACATTTAGTTCAACCAGCGAAATGTTAACCGTATTATTAGTTGCCGTTGCAGGAATATCACTTTTAATTGGAGGTATTGGTATTATGAATATTATGTACGTTTCGGTTAAAGAACGTACCAAAGAAATTGGTTTACGTATGGCTGTGGGAGGTAAAGGTTCAGATATTTTAATGCAGTTTTTAATTGAAGCCATTTTAATAAGTGTAACAGGAGGTGTTTTAGGTGTGGCTTTAGGTTTAGGAGCTACGGTTTTCATAGAAAATTTCTTAAATTGGCCAACAAGTGTAGCGCTATATTCTATAGTTGTTTCTTTTGCTGTTTGTGCAGTAACGGGCATATTTTTTGGCTGGTATCCTGCAAGAAAGGCAGCTAGTTTAGACCCTATAACCGCGTTGCGATACGAATAAAATTATGAAGCATAATAAAAAATTAACGCTATTCTCTCATGTTTTAACATGGCTTATATTAATAAGTTTGCCCTATATACTTTCTTATGGGCAAGAGCAAGAAATAAATAGAATTATAGCACATTTTTGGGTGCCTTTATGTTTTTATGCGGTTATTTTTTATATCAATTATTTTGTGCTTATCGATAGGTTTTTGTTTAAAAAAGAGACTGTTTTATTTGTGTTAATAAACATTTTAATGATTGCCATTTTTGTAACATTAAAAGAACAAATTGAAACAGCTTTTTTTACTGATATACTTAGAAATAAAAACGGTAATGCGCCACCGTTAAAAATGGTGATTTATGTGCAAATGCTTTCGTTTTTAGCACCATTATTATTTTCAATAGCTATAAAAACAACAAAACGCTGGGTAAAAACAGAAGCCGAACGTAAAGAAGCAGCTAACTTTAAGTTACAATCGGAATTACAACATCTACATTATCAGTTACAGCCACATTTCTTTTTTAATTCATTAAACAACATTTACGCACTAGTTGATATTTCTCCGGCTGAAGCAAAAAGTTCTATTCATAGCTTAAGTAAGTTAATGCGTTATATGCTGTACGAAACTAATGTAGATAAGGTTTTATTATCGAAAGAAATAGAATTTTTACAAAAATATATCGAGTTAATGAAGCTTCGTTTATCCGATAAAACAAAGGTGAATTACGCATTTCCTTCTGCAGAAACAGGCATTAAAATAGCGCCTTTACTTTTTATTTCATTAATTGAAAATGCTTTTAAACATGGCGTTTCGGCAAGTAATTTAAGCCATATTAACATCGAAATGATTTGTGAAAATACAGCAGTAATTTTCAAAATAAATAATAATAATTACCCGAAACAAACAAGCGATAAAAGCGGTTCTGGTATAGGTTTACAAAATTTAGAAAAACGTTTACAATTATTATATCCTAACAAATTTGAATTTAATAATACTTTAGAAAATAATATTTTCTCGGTTACTTTAAAAATAGAAACTAGTTAAAAATGAGTGTTTTAAAAATATCTTGTATTGTAGTTGATGATGAGCCAATGGCGCTAAATCTGGTTGAAAGTTATGTTGAAAAAACGCCTTTTTTAAAGTTAAAAGGAAAGTTTAGTAATGCCATTGAAGCTATGGATTTTATAAAAGAAAACCTGGTAGATTTATTGTTTCTAGACATACAAATGCCCGATTTAACAGGGGTGGAATTTTCGAAAATGTTGCCAAAAGGCACTCGTGTTATTTTTACAACAGCCTTTAACGAATATGCGCTTGAAGGTTTTAAAGTAGATGCCATTGATTATTTATTAAAACCCTTTGATTATGCCGAATTTTTAACCGCTGCAAATAAAGCGCAGCAATGGTTTAATTTAGTTAAAAATAAAGAAAACCAAACCAGTAAATCTTTAAACGAAAAAGAGTTTATATTCGTAAAATCGGAGTACAAACAGCTTCGTATTAGGTTGGCAGAGGTGTTGTATTTTGAAGGTTTAAAAGATTATATTAAAATTTGGTTAAAAGATACACCAAAACCCATTTTAACGTTACTAAGCTTAAAGGCGCTAGAAAAAGAATTACCAGAAACCAAATTTATGCGTGTACATCGGTCGTTTATTGTGGCATTAAATAATATAGATGTTATAGAACGAAGCCAAATAATAATAAATAAACAACGAATTACCATCTCAGAACAATATAAAAATAAGTTTATAGAATTTCTAGATCGTAATTCGCTTTAAATAAAACCTAGTTATGAAACTACTTCGTAAGTTTAGAAGAAACTTAATTAATTTAGGTAAGTTTAAATCGTATTTAATTTATGCGTTAGGTGAAATTGTGCTAATCGTAATTGGTGTAACCATTGCTTGGAAAATTAACGATTTAAATGATATAAGAAAAAGCCAAATATTAACCCATAAAATAGAAGTTAATTTAAATGAAGAATTAAGTGCTAATTTGCGTTTATTAAAACGAAAAATAGCTATTGATTCTGAAATGGTTGCATATTTGGAAAACACCTTAAAATATGTTGGTAAAAACGAATCAGAATTAAGTCAAGGAGCTAAAGATACCATCACAAACATTGCCCACGTTGAGGTGCAGTTATTAGAAAGTACGCTAAATTCAGTATTAACAACCAGTAAATTAGAGCAAATAAGTAACGTTAAGCTAAAAGATTTACTGTCGTTGTATTATCATAAAATCGAAAAATTTAAAAATCAAGAAAAGGTAATTGAAGCTATTATTTCGGAGAAATTAAAACCTATTTTAGAAGAATATGTGTCATTATCCGAAATACTTCCAGAAAACGAAAAATATAAGCACATTAAAACCTATGGTAACCCATCGAACTACTCCGGTTTATTAAGCAGTAAAAAGTATCAAAACAGTGTAATAGATAGGTTGTTAGAAACTCAAATACAGCTAGAAAACTCCAAAACATTATTAAGTAAAACAAAAACGATTATCGTGGAGCTTGAAGCCGAAATGAAATGATAGAAATATCAATAAAAATAATTCATTTAAAATACACTTAATAATCCTTAGCTTTGTATTTCTATATAAATAGCTAAATGAAATACCCAAAAATTCCACTAGCGCAAACTGTAGTACAGCTTTGTAAGGCAAAAAATATTAAACACATAGTAATTTCCCCAGGAAGCCGAAATGCTCCTTTAACAATTGGGTTTACGCACGACGAATTTTTTACATGTTACAGCATTGTAGACGAGCGTGCTGCTGCCTTTTTTGCTTTAGGTATAGCACAGCAGTTGCAAGAGCCTACAGCTATTGTGTGTACATCGGGTAGTGCGGTTTTAAATTATTATCCGGCTGTAGCCGAAGCTTTTTATAGTAATATTCCTTTAGTGGTTTTGTCGGCAGACAGACCAAAACATTTGGTTGGCATAGGCGATGGGCAAACTATAAATCAAAAAAACGTTTTTGAGAATCATATACTATATTCAGCAAATTTAAAGCTAGATTTAAAAGACGAACATAATATTCCAGAGCATGAGGATATTCCAATAATTAAAAATTTGGAAAATAAATTTGAGCGTTTTTTAGGGTTACAAAAAGATATACAACAGTATAACGAAGAAGAAATTAATGTAGCTTTAAACTCAGCAATCACAAAAAAAGGACCTGTGCACATCAATATCCCTTTTGATGAACCTTTGTACGATATTGTTGATACGCTTAGTGTAACACCAAAAGTTATTGAACCCGTTTTAAAACCAGCAAAGGTTGAAGATTACGTTGTACAGTCGTGTTTAGAGGATTGGAACAATGCTACAAAAAAAATGATTTTAGTGGGTGTAAATTATCCGGACGAAACTGATGAGCAGTGGTTAGAAGAAATATCGAAAGATGATAGTATTGTAGTGTTTACCGAAACCACATCAAACCTACATCATAAAAGTTTTTTTTCTAGAATAGATCAAATTATTGCGCCTTTAAATGACGAGGAGTTAAAAAAACTGCAACCAGATATATTAGTAACATTTGGAGGTTTAATAGTTTCAAAAAAAATAAAACAATTCTTACGAAAGTATAAACCTAAGCAACATTGGCATATTGATGCAAAAATGGCGAACGATACCTTTTTCAGCTTAAACAATCATATAAAACTTCAGCCAAATGTGTTTTTTAATATATTTTTACCAAAAGTAAAACATTATGTAAAAAGCGATTATTTACCATTGTTAACAGCTGTAAAAAAACATCGTTTAAAAAAACATAAAGATTATTTAGCAGAAATACCATTTTCAGATTTTACAGTATTTCAAAAAGTTTTAAAATCTATTCCAAAGCATTCTATACTGCAAGTAAGTAATAGTTCTGCAATTCGCTACACGCAATTATTTAATATAAATAAATCAATAAAAGTGTTCTGTAATAGAGGTACAAGCGGTATCGATGGAAGTACATCTACAGCTATTGGGTGTGCCGTAGCAAACAGCCAACCAACGGTTTTTATTACAGGCGATTTAAGCTTTTTTTACGATAGTAATGCGCTATGGAACAATTATATACCTAATAATTTTAGAATTATTGTAGTGAATAATGCTGGTGGAGGTATTTTTAGAATATTACCAGGCCATAAAAACACCGAAAATTTTAATACTTATTTTGAAACTAACCATAATTTAAATGCAGAGCATTTATGTAAAATGTATGGTTTTACGTATTCGTCAGCTTCAGATGATAATAGTTTAGTTGAAGCTTTAAATAATTTTTACAGTGAAGAAAATCAGCCCAAATTGCTAGAAATATTTACCCCAAAACAATTAAACGACGAGGTGCTTTTAAACTATTTTAAATATATAAGCTAAAAAATGTGACTATTTTACCATGTGTAGTGTCTAAAAAATAGTATCTTTAAAGGGAGATATTAGTTAAATTATTAATCAATTTTAAACACAAATAACATCATGAGTAAACGTGACGAACTTATTGCAAAATACGCAGTAGATTTAAAAGAAAAATGTGGAGTAGAGGCAGATATGGATTTATTAAAAAAAGTAACCATTGGTTGCGGTCCATCAATCTATAATGCAGATGCTTCAACTGTATCAGGATCAGATGCATCTGAGTTAGCTACAGTAAAAAACAATTTTTTAATTAAAAAACTAGGTCTTAGCGAAAGCGACGATTTAGATGGTGCAATTGCTAGCGTAATAGAGCAATATGGTAAGTCTAACAGAACTAAATACAGAGCTGTTGTGTATTACTTATTAACTAAACATTTTGGTAAAGAATCT
Organism: Neotamlana sargassicola; assembly: GCF_020523965.1. Taxonomy (GTDB): domain Bacteria; phylum Bacteroidota; class Bacteroidia; order Flavobacteriales; family Flavobacteriaceae; genus Neotamlana; species Neotamlana sargassicola. Next base: position 45,639 of record NZ_JAJAPX010000005.1, read on the forward strand.
ATTTACTAGAATAAATAAGAAATAAAATTAAAAAAAGGCGTTACAATATTGTAGCGCTTTTTTATTTTATAAAAAGCTAATATCACTACCTTTGTGGCATGGAATTAGGAAAAATAAATACACTAGAAATACTTCGCGAAACAGATCATGGCATTTATTTAATTGATGCGAATGATGAAGAAGTATTATTGCCAAACAGGTATGTACCAGCAGAATTTAAAATTTGGGACAAGATTGATGTTTTTGTGTATTTAGATAACGAGGAGCGTCCGGTTGCAACAACCGATAAACCTTACGTTACCCGTGATAATTTTGCCTTATTACGTTGTAGCCAAGTTACAGAATATGGTGCCTTTTTAGATTGGGGCTTAGTGAAAGAATTATTTTGCCCGTTTAAAGAGCAGGCCTTTAAAATGAAACCAGGAGGTTGGTATTTAATACATTGCTATTTAGATGAAAGGACTAATAGGTTGGTTGCATCTAGTAAAACAAATAGATTTTTAGATAATAAACATTTAACCGTTAAAGAATTTGATGAAGTCGATTTGATTGTGTCGCACCCATCAGAAATAGGGATGAATGTTATAGTAAACAATAAACACCACGGATTAATTTTTAAAGATACTATTTTTAAAGATATAAGCGTAGGAGATAAGTTAAAAGGAGTTGTTAAAAAAATACGCCCTGGAAATAAATTAGATATTGTTTTGGGCCAAATAGGTTATAGAAATATAGAGCCAAACGCAGATCGAATTTTGCAGGAACTTCAAGATAATAATGGATATTTAAATTTAAACGATAAGTCTAGTCCAGAAGATATTAAAGAGCAACTTCAAATGAGTAAAAAAAGCTTTAAAAAAGCCTTAGGAACACTTTACAAACAAAGGCAAATAGAAATAAAGCCAAACGGAATTTATTTAGTTAAATAGCCAAATTAAGATTTTTCACTTTGCTATTAACGTTAAAAATAGCTTCGTAAATATTGTCGTAACCAATATCATTCGAAAGGCAAAAGTTACTTTCAATAGCAGCATTCATTATTCCTGCGGGGTCATGACCAACTACGGCATAAGCTTTTAAGTTAGTAACTTGTTCCCTTAAAGCAGGAATATCTAATAGTTTAACCGAATAGGAATTTACTCGGTTTGCTATAACACCAAAAGGTTCTTTTGTACCAAAATAAGATTTAAGTTCGTTGAATATAGATTTGGTATTGTTTAGCTCAACATGGACCCCTTCATTAAATTCTATTATGGCAATATGATTTATAAAATGCATATAGCCCAATTCATTTTTAATCGATTTTAAAATGTGTTTTCTTAAATCTGAATCTGTAATTCTCATTACTACTAAAAATTGAGGTTATTAATGGTATTAATTAATTTGTCATTTTATGACACATTATTTTTAAATAGGTCACAATGAGTTTGTTAGTGATTTTAATTTTTTTTCAATTGAAATTTTGAAAGGCTTATTTTTTCTATTTTTGCCAAATGATTTATAATGATACCATAGTAGCATTAGCAACGGCTTCAGGTGCTGGTGCAGTGGCCATAATACGTTTGTCTGGAAAGGATGCTATCGCTTTAGCATCGGCCAATTTTAAGTCGGTTACTAATAATAAAAAATTAGTTAATCAAAAAACGCATACAATTCACTTAGGGCATATTGTAGAAGGAACTCGAGTTATCGACCAAGTTTTAGTGTCCATTTTTAAAAATCCGAATTCTTATACGGGTGAAGATGTGGTTGAGGTGTCTTGTCATGGTTCGGTGTACATTCAGCAGGAAATTATTCAATTATTTTTACGCAAAGGTTGCCGTATGGCAAACCCGGGAGAATTTACGCTGCGCGCTTTTTTAAATGGTAAATTAGATTTAAGTCAAGCTGAAGCAGTTGCCGATTTAATAGCCAGTGATAACGAAGCATCGCACCAAATTGCCATGCAACAAATGCGCGGTGGATTTTCTAGCGAAATAGCAAAACTACGCGAAGAATTACTCAATTTTGCTTCGTTAATAGAACTCGAACTCGATTTTGCAGAAGAAGATGTAGAATTTGCCGATAGAACCCAATTTAAAGATTTAGTAGAGCGAATTTCGTTTGTTTTAAAACGATTAATAGACAGTTTTGCAGTAGGAAACGTGATTAAAAACGGAATACCGGTAGCCATTGTAGGCGAGCCAAACGTTGGTAAATCAACACTGTTAAACGCACTTTTAAACGAAGAACGCGCCATAGTTAGCGATATTGCTGGAACCACACGTGACACGATTGAGGATGAATTGGTGATAAACGGCATTGGTTTTCGATTTATAGATACGGCAGGTATTCGCGATACCAAAGATGTGGTGGAAAGTATTGGAATTAAAAAAACCTTCGAGAAGATAGAACAGGCACAAGTTGTTGTTTATTTATTCGATGCTGATGTTATTTCAAGCGATGATAAGAAATCTGAAAACATTGTAGTTGAAATTGAAAAAATCAAAAATAAATATCCGTTAAAACCACTACTAATTATCGCCAACAAAATTGATAAATTAACTGAAGATAAAAAACAAAGTTTAAATAGTATTTTGAGCAAAGTTGAAGGTTCGCAATATTTATCGATATCTGCAAAAAGTGGCGAAGGTGTAGAAAATTTAAAAACCCAACTATTAAATTTTGTTAATACGGGAGCATTAAAAAACAACGAAACTATTGTTACCAACACTAGGCATTACGATTCGCTTTTAAAGGCTTTTGAAGAAATTCAAAAAGTAAAATATGGTTTAGAAACAGGGTTGTCGGGCGATTTAATGGCTATTGATATTCGTCAGGCATTATATCACTTTGGTGAAATTACTGGAGAGATAACTAGTGATGATTTACTTGGTAATATTTTTGCTAATTTTTGTATTGGGAAGTAACTTACTTTCTTTTATTTGTTAATCCTTTATTATTGTTGACTTTATAGTGTTTTATCTTCTTTTATTTGTTGTTTATTTGCTCTTTTTTGATTAAATTTGTTGTATATCTGTTGCCTGAAATATAGAATTGTTGCCCATTTCTGTTGGCGAAGATATTGGCGAAATGATGCACCATAACGCACCACGTTGCACCATTACGCTACATAAAGCACCATTTATGAGCAGTAATTTATTCATTCCTAAAACTTGTAAGCATTGCGGTAATGCATTTACAGCACGTACAACAGTTACTAAATACTGTGGCGATACTTGTGCAAAAAGAGCTTATAAGGCACGCAAACGTCAAGAAAAAATTCAAGCTACTCTTACTGAAGATATGCAACAGCAAAAACAAGTTGTTGAAGTTCGCAATCCTAATGCTGTAAATAACAAAGATTTTTTAAGCGTAACAGAAGCCTCACAACTGATTGGCGTGAGTAGATGGACCATTCAAAGAATGATTCAACAAGGACGTTTAAAAGCAGTTCCTTTTGGTAGAAAGCGTATTGTGGCCAGATGGCAAATAGAAAACCTTTTTAATTAATTCCATTATGAAAGTAACATTAAGACAACGCAAGAAGAACGACAAAATAAGTCTGTATTTAGATTACTATCATAAAGGCAAACGTAAAACAGAATACTTACGCTTATACCTTACACCTAATCCTAAAACCAAAACTGAAAGAGAGGTTAATAAGAAAACCAAACAATTGGCTGAAACTATATGTGCACAGCGACAAATAGAAATTCAAAATGGTATTTATGGCTTTCAAGATATTGAAAAGCTAAAAGGTAGTTTTATTACTTATATCACAGCTTTAGCAGAAAAGAAAAATACAAGCTCTGGCAATTATGGTAATTGGAATAGTATGCTAAAACATTTAAAAAAGTTTTGTCCAACAGATGTTAGTTTTCAAGATATAGACAAATCGTTTGTTGAGCGTTTCAAAGAGTATTTAGATAAAGAAGCAATAGGTAGAGCAGGTAAGCAATTGTCTCAAAATTCAAAATATTCGTATTATGGTAAATTTTCAGCGGCATTAAAACAGGCTGTCAAGGATGGAATTTTAAAAGTAAATCCTGCAAATGGTGTAGAGTATTTTAAACAAGGAGAACCTCAACGAGAATTTTTAACGCTTGATGAATTACAAAAAGCAGTTAATACAGAATGTGAACTGCCTATCTTAAAGAATGCTTTTATTTTTTCAGCTTTAACCGGATTACGTTGGTCAGATATTGAAAAACTGATATGGTCAGAAATCCAGCACTCAAAAGAAATGGGATATTATATCCGATTTAGACAAAAGAAAACTAAAGGTGTCGAAACCTTACCAATATCAGACCAAGCAAGAAATCTATTAGGAGAAAAAGGTAATCCAGACGATAAAGTATTTGATGGCTTACATTATAGTGCCTGGTCTAATTTAAAATTACAACAATGGATGATGAAGGCAGGTATTACTAAAACTATTACGTTTCATTGTGCGCGTCATACCTACGCTACCTTACAATTAACTTTGGGTACAGACATATATACTGTATCAAAATTATTAGGTCATAAAGAGTTACGAACTACACAGATATATGCCAAAGTAATTGACGATAAAAAGAAAGAAGCTGCTAACCGTATTCAACTGGATTTATAATGAAAGGAAGTATATTTTCAAGTTTGGTTTCTATAACCAATGGCTTACATAGAGATAATAGACAGGAAAAGGATTTTAAATACTTATTGTCTGATTTTAAATTGAACCAAAAAGCTAATAACGCAGTTTTTAAAGTAAACTTTAAAAAGCCTTTAAATGCGAAAAAAGAATGCTATCAAAAGCTAATAATTAATGAAACAGAAAATACAGTAGCATCATTTGTAAAGGAATTTCCGAAAAATGCAACTACACCAGAAAATAAATACAGCTATACCATTCTACTTAATAAATTTGATAAGTACTTAAATGACATTGCAACTTATATCAATAAAAGAGGTATAACAACAGATTTAAATAATGATGACAATTATATCATAAACTACTTAAAAGTATCTGTAATAAGGTTGTATGCTGAACTACAAGAGCAATACGGACAATTTTCGGAAAATACAAAATTCTCAATTTCTGAAATTGCAGAAAAATACTTTAATGATGAAACTTTTGATGTTAGCTTAATAGAAAAGAACACCACTAAAAAAGTTGCTACCAAAAAAACATCAAAAACGAAAGCAACACCCAAGACTTCTTTTGGATATAAAAGTAATGACACTTCAACTTTGCTAACTGTACTTAAACAAGTAAATCTAAAAATCGATTTGTTAGATAACCGCACAACTGTTGAACATTTGCACCAATTGTTATTAGCAAAAGATTTTGCAAATACAGAATCGCAAATTTATCTTCAATGCGAAACTACACAGTTTAGTTACCTTGTAACAAAACTTAAACCATTTTTTAATGGTTTCAATCCTACCTCAATAGAACGTTCTGGAAAATTTATTACTAAAACAGGTACGCTATTAAAGGCGAATAATCTTCACAAAAACAAAATTCACAACCCAAAAGAAAAGGAAGAAATAGATAAAATCATCCAACAACTGCAATAAAAAACAGTAAGAATAGTAAGAAACCTTACTGTTGTCTTACCCTTGTTTTACACTCTTACTAAAATCGGGAAGCCAATTTTCAACCTTTGTCCTGTTCTTGAAAACCAAGAATGACATTTGGCCAGATGTCCTCATTTATTTAAAACAAAATAAACGATGGACACAAATATCATCGAAAAGTTAGACCGCATTGAAAAACTCTTATTAGAGCAACAAACAATGCAAAAGCAAGTATTAAACTTTAATGAAACTTGCAAGTATTTAGAATTATCCCAATCGCACTTGTATAAACTCACAAGTACGGGAACCATTCCACATTATAAACCGAATGGTAAAAAGATTTATTTCCAAAGAGAAGAGTTAGACCATTGGTTACTGCGTAACCGTATGAACTCAAGAGACGAAATCGAACAGCAAGCTGCCGATTACCTTATTAAGAAAGGAGCGGTGAAGTTATGACTGAAATAATCGATTTACTCTTAACGCTCTCTCAAGAAATAAAGGACATTAAAGCACGTATCGAATTGTTACGACAATCGAGAGCAGAAGTATTAAAAGATACGTGGATAGACAATCAAGATGTATTGCAGACCTTACATATAAGTAAGCGAACGCTACAAACTTTAAGAACCAATGGCACTTTGCCTTACAGCAAAGTAAAAGGTAAATTTTACTATAAAGTTGCTGACATAGAGCAATTGCTTCAAGACAACTACTACAACCATAATTTCAAGCAAGATGGAAATAAGTAGAGAAGCAATTTTAGACAAAACACATTATGGTTTAAAAATCTATGCCTATGTGTTGAGACAGTATTATCCTAATCAAACAGTCCTTTCTGTAAAAGGAAGGGACTGTGGGATAACTCGAAACCCTTTTAATGGTGGTAAAGAAACCTTACGGATTCATATTGATGGTATTATAGCAACACATCGAGATACAGAATTAGAAGCCTTTAAAGGTGATGTATTCGATTTTGCACAATATCATTTTAGAATAACCGATGAAGAAGATTTGTACCAGAAGATAAATCAAGAGTTACATCTTAATTTAGATGTCAAGGAAAAAGACAAATTGGAATGGTTGAATGAACCAGACGACACCTGGTATGCCAACTGTAGCTTTTTTAAAGCACCTGTTCGCAATGTGTTTCCTTCGGAAACCTTGCGATTGCATCAAGTATTTGCATTAATCACAAGTAATAAATACAAAAAAATTACTGAAGAATTAAGAGCAATTACCAATGTAAAAGAAGCACGTAAATTTAAAGCGAATCGATTTGATTACGTAACACTTTCAGGAACATTTGAAAAACGAAGCGATAATAATTTGCTAAAGCATTCTAATTTATTAACCATTGATTTTGACCATTTAGAGAATCTACAAGAGTTAAGAACGCAACTCTTAAATGATGAATATTTTGAAACCGAAATGCTATTCATATCACCATCTGGCGATGGTTTAAAATGGATTATTAGAATAGATGTTTCAGAAGTAACACATTCAGAATATTTCACAGCAGTTGCAAATTATATTAAACACAATTATAACATTGAGGTTGACCAGTCAGGTAAAGACGTTTCCAGAGCGTGTTTTTTACCATACGACCCAACAGTCTTTCTACATAAAAGACATCAAGCATTATGACTAAAATATTTAACCCAAAAGATTGGTTAGAAGTTCCTAAAGAGCCAACAAAACCAAAAAGCAACACCGCAACAACTAATGTTGTTGCAGTTGCTGATAACGACATTGAATCCTACATTTCAGCAATCGAGCAATCAGGTACAGACATAACAGGAAGTTATGCCACTTGGCGAGATTTAGGCTTTGCTTTAGCCGAAGAATATGGAGAAATAGGTAGAGATTATTTCCACCGAATAAGTAAAAATTATCCAGGTTACGATGCTAAAGAGTGTGATGCACAATTCGATAAATGCTCAAACGCAAAAGGACACGGAATTACAATTGCTACCTTTTATCACTATGCACATCAGTCAGGTATCAAACCGACTAAACAACAGTATAACAACGAAGTTGCAACAAACGTTGCAACTGTTGTCGATACAGCCAACCAATCAATGCCTACAATACCAGAAACGGTATATGAGAATTTGCCACAGTTTTTACAACAAGTTGTAAATCCTGCTAATGGACAAGAAGAAAAGGACATTTTATTGTTAGGTGCATTAACAGCATTTAGTGCGTGTTTTCCTAAACTCTTTGGTATCTATGACCAACGTAGAGTATTCAGCAACTTATATTTATTTGTAACCGCACCTGCATCTGCAGGTAAAGGAAGACTTAACCAAATTAAAAATTTGGTAGAGCCTGTTCATAAATTAAAACGAGAACAAGCCAAAGTATTAAAGCAGCAATTTCAAGCAGAAACTGCTACTTATAATATGAATAAAGGCAAAGATGAAAACTTGGAAAAACCGAGTAAACCGCCAGAGCGAATGCTGTTCATTCCTGCTAACAATAGTGTAACAGGCGTATATCAATTAATTTCTGATAATAAAGGCAGAGGTTTAATTTTTGAAACCGAAGGCGATACATTAGCACAAGCCTTTAAAAGTGATTATGGCAATTATTCCGATGGATTTCGTAAAGCATTTCATCACGAAACCATAAGCTATTATCGTAGAACAGATAGAGAATATGTAGATATTGAGAAACCGTGCTTGTCAACAGTATTATCAGGCACACCTAAACAAGTGGCAACCTTAATACCCAATGCAGAAAATGGGCTATTTAGTCGCTTTATGTTTTACTATATGAATATAAAACCAACTTGGAAAAATGTATTTCAAAATAGTAATAAGTTAGGTTTAGATGATTACTATAACCAATTAGGTAGTGAGTTTTTAGAATTGTACAAAACGCTAAAAAACAACCCAGAGATTGAAATACGATTAACCACAACCCAACAACAGCAATTCAATACGTTCTTTGAATCCTTACAGACCAAATACATCAACCTACAACCCGAAGAGTACATCGCAACAATAAGGCGATTAGGCTTAATTGCGTTTAGGATAATGATGCTATTCACAGCATTCCGAATTATGGAGGATGGTGATGTAAACGCAACTAAAGAATGTGAGGATATAGATTTTGAAAATGCACTAACCATAATTTCAATTTTAGTAAAACACAGTAGTAAAGTATTTAATGATTTACCAATAGAGCAAAAAGCAACAAAACGCTTAAATAGAAAAGAACGCTTTTTAGAAAGTTTGCCAAAGCAATTTAGCAGACAAGAGTATTTAGATTTAGCCACAAAACAAAGCATCCCACACAAAACCGCAGAAGGCTATATTACCAAATTTGTTGATGCAGGTTTAATATACAGAGAAGCACACAACAACTATTCAAATCCTGCAAAGACATAGTTAAGGATTTTAAGGATTTAAGGATATGATTAAATTGACTTCCTCAAATCCTTAATATCCTCATTACCTGTTAATAACTGTTTATATCTTTTTACTTTCCTTTGGTTTCCTTTTGTTAAATTAGACAAAATTTGACAAGTCTAAATAATTCTATTATGGAGTTTGGAGAGTACATACGTTCATTGCGTGAAAAACGCAATTTGCTATTAAGGGAAATGGCTGCAAACCTAAATATGGATGTTGCCTATTTAAGTAAAATAGAACGAGGAAATCGGATGGCAAGACGCGAACAAGTAGTTGCTTTTGCCAAAACATTAAAAGAAGACGAAAACGAATTAATTAAGCTATGGATGTCCGAACAAATTGTACTAATGCTCAAAAATGAAAAGGAGCGTACGGAAATCCTCAAAATAGCTGAAGAAAAAATTAGTAAGATTGTAAAAAAGGGTTAGGATTTAAAGTAATTTATGTTTAAAGAGAATAAATATTATGGCGAGGTATGGTTTAAATCTGCAGAGGATAATAAGTGCTTTTGTGTATTAGAGTTAATTAATGATGAAGTACACATAACGACCAATTTGTCAGAAAGATTACCTGCCTATCAAATAGAGTTAATTTATGGGGTTTTTACAGGTTTAGGCTATTTAACTTTTGTAAACTGCAAGATTAAAAACAGTAGCAATGGAATAGTAGAGACTAAAACTTATAAGCCTAAATATACGTTTGCTTGTGCATATCATTTAATTGAACCTATAGGTTTGAAAATTAATGAATTTCAAATTGACAATTTAGCAATAGTGAGTTGGGTTAGAAAAATGCATTGGTATAATTCTTTAGAAGACAAACTTGAAAAAGAGGATGACGTAGTCCACAATACGAATATTACTGAAGACTTATCTATTAAAATCACAAAATCAACATCATATACTTCTAACCACAACTTTTTTAGAATGGACAATGTTGGATATGTCGATTTTAAATCAGAAAAAAAATTGAGTATTCTTGAGAGTATAGATTTATATAATTCATTTCAAAAATTATTTCATTTTTTATACGGTAAGTCTGTACAATTTAAAGCTTTTAATTTTAAATGTTTAAGCTGTGGTAATTGGGCTTCGTTATATTACAAGGATGATTTCAACAAAGAAAACATATCTGGTTTTATAGCGCTTGACTATGATACTATTAAAGATGATTTGTCCAATATAATTAAGCATTGGTATAACAATGAAGGCATAGGTTATTGTGCTGATATTATTATCGAAAATTTACTCTCGGTTAAAACGAGCCATAGTAGGCGATTTACAAATTCCTATACAGCTTTCGAAGCTTATAGTTTGAAATTTGGTAATAAGATTAAGAACTCATCTTTTGCCAAAGATTTATTAGAACAAAAGCAATTATTAGTCGATATAACTAATATTCCAGAAGATGATATTAAAACATATGTATCAAAGATTGTTCGTCATCGAGATTATTTAATACATCGCACTAAAACAAAAAACAATATTTTTTCACAGTTTGAACTATTGTATATATCCTTTTTATTAGATTATTTGGTTGGTTTAGGCTTGGTGAAACAAATGGAAGTTTCTGATAAAATTATTGAAAAAATAATAGAGCGTGCTAAATCTACATACCAAGATATGCAGTCTGTAAATAGACTACTAAACAAAGATTTATTAGTTGATAACAATAATAAAGTTCAACCTTCTATGTAAAATTACAATATAATTTCATTTATGCAAGAACACCTCAAAACCAACATACTAAACTTTAAATGGCCTAATAGTGCGCCTACTATTTATTTAACTTTAGAGGATATTGAAGGTAGTCATCCTATCCATAAATCTAAATTTTCAAGGCAGATAAAAGAGGTGTTTCCAGATGCAGACTTATCTAACAAAGACCAAATATTTACAACATTTACAACAGAAATACCAGATGCACCAAGCATTAAGCTAAATTTAGTAGATGGTAGAGAATTAAGAATTTATAAGCAATTCCTTAAACATAAATTAAGAAGCTATTTTAAATCGAAAGACTATATAGTAGTAAAAAACTTCGTTGGTGATGTACAAGTGTGGATGCCTTCAAAAAAAGGGAATACAGCAGACTATAACCTCTACTATAAATTTTCATTTAAGATACAGTTTGCAAAACTCACAGACTTACCAGAGTTAATTGTATCATACGATGGTACTTCAAAAGTCCTTACAACATCGGTTAAGGATATAGAGGATTCAGAGTTAATAAAACGTTGTGTATATGGTCAAAAAACGTTCAATTACCAAATGGACCTCGATACAGAGGAAAAACAAGAATTTTACAATGCTATTCAGTTTGACCAAGCATACCCAATTTTTAATTTGTCATTAGCACGAGCATTAGATATACCTATTGAGGAACCTATAAGACCAATTAATAAATATCAAAAGTACGTAGCACTTATTAATAATTTTGCAACCAACTATCTGTTTAAAGAAGATTTTAAAGTCATATTTCCATTTAAAACTGATACGTTTATAGATGTGCCACTCAATCGTATCAACCATATCGACCCACAAGTAGGTTTATTGGAATTTGGTAAAGACCAATACGGTAACAAGAAAACCCATTTAGTGCCTAAAAAGGCAATGAATATCCTAAACCCTTACAGACGTCCAAACAATCAAAATATCAAGATATTTTTCATTTGCCATACTTCTCATAAAGATTCGGTATTGTCTTTCTATCAAAATTTAAAGGAAGGTGTAAATACAGAAAAGAATTATTATAAAGGATTAGAAGCCTATGTGAACATTAAAGCATCATCATCCAAAGAACACTTCATTGAATTTACCAACGAAAACGACCCAATACCAGAAATAGTTGAAAAGTTAGAGAGTTTAACCTTCGACCACGATAATGTGCTTTACGCAGCTTTTTATTTAAGTCCTTTCGATAAGTTCACACAAAATCCCGAAGACCGCGAAATCTATATTCAAATCAAAGAACTGTTTTTAAATGAAGGCATTGTTACACAAGTGGTAGATTATGAAAAAATGGTGGTCAATATCGAGAATCAATACAACTTCCAATTTTCATTACAAAATATGGCATTGGCTATTCACGCTAAATTAGGTGGTGCACCTTGGAAACTTGCAGTAACCGATAAAAAAGAATTAGTAATTGGTGTTGGTGCATTTACCAATCAAGGCGAAAACAGGCGGTATATAGCAAGTGCCTTTAGTTTTCAAAACAATGGCTTATTTAGAAAGTTCGAATATTTTGACCAAAGCGAAACAGACCTATTGGCAGGAAGTATATGTAAAGCCATTAGAGATTTTACATCGGTTGCAGAAGCAGATAAAGTAGTCATTCACTTCTATAAGGAAATGAGTTACGAGGAACTAAAACCAATTATTAGAGGGATGCATACATTAGGGTTAAAAATTCCGCTTTACATTCTAAATATCAATAAAACAGAAGCAGAAGATATTATTGCTTACGACCTTAATTGGAACAAAAAGTTAATGCCTGTAAGTGGCACATACATACGTATTAGCGAAAATCAATTCCTACTGTTTAATAATGCGCGTTACCCTAATTCACAGAGATATGCAGATACAGATGGTTATCCGTTTCCAATAAAAATTAAGGTAAGCAGTCCATATGAAGATGCTTTTGAAGATGCAGACGTAGTGTTAGAACTATTAACACAAGTATATCAGTTTAGCAGATTGTATTGGAAATCACTTCGACAACAAAATGTACCAATCACAATTAAATATCCTGAAATGGTAGCACAAATAGCACCGCGTTTTAATAATGGCGTTCCAGACGATGCTAAAGATGCTCTATGGTTTTTGTAATTTACCAATCAATTTATTTGCAACACCATTGCATTCAATAATTTGTATATTTGTATAAATTATATGAAAATATTTGTTTCCATATCAATGTCTATTTTATTCTTTTTTCAAGGGATAAGCATAGATATGGACTTTTGTGGTCCAATTAAAGAAATTTCAAATGTAATTACCCATTATCAAGACCATAAAGTTTATGGAGACTCTTTCTTTGAATATGTAGTTGAAGATTACATTGAGAGCGATGCTAAAAATGAAGAGCATCATCATAACCCAGATAAGGAGAATACACCAGTCCATTCCCATAATCAATGTTGTCACCCTTTGGTATTAATTATTGCGAACAATAATTTGGCTTTAACCAATCGATTAAAGTTTGAAGAGAAAAAACAATATAATTTACATAAAGTAAACTTCACTTCCAGATATTTGGAATCACTTTTCCAGCCACCTAAAGTATAATTCAGTTTTTTAATGGATAGCTATATCCAATTTTGAGCCTAAAGGGTTCATTTCATTTTGTGTAATTCTATTTTCTTATATCAGAATTGTATCGAATAGTTTAACTGAATTAATACATTTTCTATGATTAATAAAATCATTGATTTTTCAATCAATAACAAATTCATTATTGGTTTGCTTACGCTTACCATAATCGGAACAGGTATTTGGAGTATGACCAAAGTGCCAATAGATGCTGTTCCAGATATTACCAATAACCAAGTACAGGTTATAACACAATCCCCCAATTTAGGTACTGAAGATATTGAGCAAATTGTTACTTATCCAATTGAAGTGGCAATGAGCAATCTTCCTGATGTTCAGGAAATAAGGTCAATTTCTCGTTTTGGCTTATCTGTGGTTACTATTGTATTTGATGATGATATGGGAACATATCTACCTCGCCAATTAGTAGCCGAAAAACTAAACAAAGTCAAAGAGCAAATACCTGCTGGATTTGGCGAACCTACAATGGGTCCTATTTCAACAGGTTTAGGAGAGATTTACCAATACACACTAAAAGTTGCACCAGAGTTTAAAGACAAATACAACATTGCAGATTTACGCTCAATGCAAGACTGGATTGTACAGCGTCAAATGGCAATGGTTCCTGGTGTGGTAGAAGTAAACGCTATTGGTGGAAAAATAAAACAATACGAAGTAGCGGTTGACCCAAACGATTTAAATGCTATTGGCCTTACCATTACAGATGTGTTTAATGCACTTGAAGCCAATAATCAAAATACAGGAGGTGCATATATTGAAAAGAACCATCAAGCCAATTTTATTCGTGGTGAAGGCTTGGTGAGAAGTTTAGAGGACATTAAAAAAATCACTGTCAAGAATATTAATAATATACCTGTCACTATTGGCGATATTGCTACGGTACAATTTGGCTCTGCAATTCGTTACGGTGCATTAACCCAAGATGGTGAAGGAGAAGTTGTAGGTGGATTGGTAATGATGCTAAAAGGAGCTAATTCCAATGATGTTATTGCCAATGTAAAAGAGCGAATGACTCAAATTGAAAAGTCGTTACCAGAAGGCGTAATTATTGAACCATTATTAGACCGAAGTAAATTAATTGGCGAAACAACTTCTACAGTAACAACTAACCTTATTGAAGGTGCATTAATCGTCATTTTTGTGTTGGTCTTTTTATTAGGTAATTGGCGAGGAGGTTTAATAGTTGCCTCTACTATTCCATTATCCTTATTATTTGCTTTTATTTTAATGAATGTTTTTGATGTTTGGGTAAACCTAATGAGTTTAGGAGCAATTGATTTCGGAATCATTGTAGATGGTGCTGTAATTATTGTTGAAAGCACTGTTTTTCTTATAGCATCACAAGTTTTGAAAAAGAAACAACTTACATCTAAAGAAAGAGATAAAGTTGCTTCTAATGCTTCAAAAAAGATGATGAATGCTGCCTTCTTCGGTCAGTTGATTATCCTTATCGTTTTTCTACCCATTTTAGCCTTACAAGGTATTGAAGGAAAGATGTTTAAACCAATGGCTTTGACCTTTATTTTTGCTATGATTGGTGCAATGGTACTTTGTTTAACCTATGTGCCAATGATGTCAGCTTTAATATTAAGAGCACCTAAAAACGATAAAAAATCTTATGGAGATAGATTTGTGCATTGGGTTGAAGATAAATACCAACTTTTATTGGTTAGAGCCTTGCGAAAAGGGAAATGGGTAATTGGTATTGCAGTTGTGTTGTTCGGAATAACCGTTTTTATGTTTTCAAGAATGGGTGGCGAGTTCATTCCGCAACTCGATGAAGGTGATATTGCATTTCACGCTATTTTAAAACCAGGTAGTTCACTTACAGAAACTATTGAAACTACTACCAAAATAGAACAAATAGTAAAAGCAAAATTTCCAGAAGTTGATAAAATTGTGAGTCGTATTGGTGTTGCCGAAATTCCAACCGACCCGATGCCTATGGATATTGCCGATGTTTTTGTAATTCTGAAACCTAAAAGTGAATGGACTACTATAGAATCAAAAGATGAATTGATTGAAGCAATGAAAGAAGCAGTTGAAATGGTTCCTGGTGTTAATTATGAGTTTACACAACCTATTGAAATGCGTTTTAACGAGTTATTAGAAGGTGTTCGTGAAGATGTTGCTATAAAACTTTATGGTGAAGACATTGATATTCTATCTCAAAAAGCCGAAGAAATATCTAAAATTATCGCAGGTACTGAAGGTATTGGTGATATGAAAGCGGAAGCCACAATAGGTTTGCCACAAATGACAATCAATTACAACAGGAATAAATTGGCGCAATATGGTCTTCAAATAAATACGCTTAATCAAACCGTACAATCTGCATTTGCAGGTGGTACAGCAGGTGTAATTTTTGAAGGTGAAAAACGCTTCGATTTAGTAGTACGATTAAGCGATCAAAACCGTAAGGATATTTCAGATGTTCAAAACCTGTATATCAATTTACCTTCGGGTGCTCAAATTCCTTTACGTGAAATTGCAGATGTAAGCTATAAAGCAGGACCAATGCAAATCAGTAGAGATAACACCAATAGAAGAACCTATGTAGGTGTTAATGTTAGAGGACGTGATGTAAAATCGTTAGTAACTGAAATTAAATCAAAATTAGATGCACAATTAGAATTACCATCAGGTTATTTTATTCGTTATGGTGGTGCATTTGAAAATTTAGAACGTGCTAGCAACCGATTACAAACCGTTGTGCCTATTGCATTGTTACTCATATTTATACTAATATATTTTGCATTAAAATCTTTACCACAGACCTTAATGATTTACATAGCTATTCCAATGGCAACTATTGGTGGTGTTGTGGCGTTGTGGTTACGTGATATGCCATTTAGTATTTCGGCAGGTGTTGGTTTTATTGTGCTGTTTGGTGTTGCAGTTTTAAATGGTTTGGTAATGATAAGCGGACTCAACGAATTAAAAGAAGAAGGTGTAACCAATCTAAAGGATAGAATAGTTGAAGGTACTAAACGAAGAATCAGACCTATTATGCTAACTGCTTTTACAGATGTATTAGGCTTTCTACCAATGGCTATTTCATCATCAGCTGGTGCAGAAGTACAACGTCCATTGGCAACGGTTGTTATTGGTGGATTATTAACTTCAACTTTGCTTACCTTATTTGTTTTACCAATTTTATATCATTGGGTAGAAAACAAATCTTTTACGTTTAAGCCAAATAAAAAGTTAGTAACAGCAACAGCAGTTGTATTATTACTATTTGGCTTTTCACCACAAAGTAATGCACAAGAGTTGAATGATACAATTCCCGAAATTTCATTACAGGAAGCTGTTAAACTCGCAAAAAGTAATTATCCATTATTGAAGCAAAAGCAGTTGGAAATTACAAAACAAGAACAATTAAAATCGACTGCCTATGATTTCGGAACGACTCAAATTTTTACAGGTGGAGAAGAAATTGATAATGGAAATGGCATCTATACAACCATTGGTATTGGTCAATCAAATATCGATGTATTTGGCATTGGTTCTAAAAAGAAGCTACAAGAACAACGCATTCAATTGGAACAAAAAGCCTTTCAACTTTCCGAGTTGGAATTAGAATTGGAAGTTAAAAAAGCTTGGTCTAATTGCTATCAAATGAAACAAAACTATGATTTGTATAAGGAATTGGATTCCATTTATTCCAAATTCGAGCAAGCAGTAGCTTTAAATTATGAAGTCGAAGCTATTTCTAAATTAGAATATTCGGCAGCAAAAAATCAAGCGTTTCAAATTCAGAATAAAAAAGCGCAAGCCTATAGTAATTATCTTATTGCCTTACAGCAATTCAATTTGTGGTTGGTATCAGAAGAAATTTTTACAGTTTCAGATGAATTTGAGGTAGCGATAGATAGTGATATGGAAACATTCAGTATTGAAAGTCATCCATTGTACAGTATGTCGCAGAACATTGTAGATGAAGCGGAAGCTAAATATAAAGCTGCAAAAGCAGATAATTTGCCAAAGTTCAATCTTCAAGGTGGTTTACAAAAAGTAAATGGCAATTCAGGATTTTACACCTATCAAGCAGGAATTTCAGTTCCGTTTTTATCAGGTTCTAGCAAAGCACAAGTTAGAAGTGCCAGAATTGATAAAGAAATAGCGGAAACCAATGTAGCGTTCAAAAAACAGGAAGTACAATCAAGGTTTGTTCAGGCTAAAGAAAATTATATGAAATGGAAAACATCTTGGGAGTTTTACAAAGACCAAGTTTTACCATTAACAAAAGAGCAAAAAACAGGTGCATTACTGGCATATAGAGAAGGCGAAATTGATTATACTGCATTTACGCAGTTGATAAAAGAAGCAATTCAATCGGAACTGGAAGCACAGACTGCATTAGTAAACTATTTAGAAAGCACATTTCAATTACAATATTTTAATAAATAAGACAATGAAAAACAAAATATATAAAATCCTTACCGTAATGGTGTTAGCCATATTTGTTTCAGCTTGCGGAAATAAAGAAAATCATAACGAGAATGATGGTCATTCCCACGATGAGGAAGAAAAAACAGAAGTTAACGAAGAGCATCACGATGAAGACGAAGTAATGCTTTCACAACAGCAATTCGATGCATTGAAAATGAAAATAGATACGTTAGCATTACGTAATATGAGCGGCTATGTAGAAGCAAACGGAACGTTAGAAGTACCACCACAAAACGAAGCAGCTATTACTACTGTTGTTGGTGCAAATGTCGTTTCAATTGAAGTGATTGAAGGTGATAAGGTTAATAAAGGTCAAGTTGTGGCTTATCTATCGCACCCAAATATCATACAAGCGCAAACGGATTATTTAAACGCTTATAGCAATAGCGAGCTTGCAAAGAAAAATTATGAACGTCAACAAAAATTATACGATGCTGGTGTTGGTTCTGGTGCTAATTTCCAGAAAGCAGAAGCAGAATATCAAGCATCAAAAGCAATGGTTAATGGTTTAGAAGCGCAATTAAGAATACTCAACGTTAACACTACATCAGTTCGCAATGGAACAATTGCACAGCGCATAGCATTGCGAAGTCCAATAGAAGGCTTTGTGCAAAAAGTTGAAGTAAAAACAGGTCAATATGTAGAGCCACAAACCGAATTATTTGAAATTGTAAATACGCATCACGTTCACGCCGATTTAATGGTTTTTGAAAAAGATGTTTATAAAGTACAGAAAGGTCAGAAAGTTAACTTTACGGTACAATCCATACCAGATGCAGAGCTTATCGCAGAAATCTATTCCGTAAGCAAAACCTTTGAGGACAACCCAAAAGCAGTCCACGTTCACGCAGAAATAGAAAACAAAAAAGGTAACTTAATTCCTGGTATGTATATTCAAGGTAAAATTCAAGTAGATAATACCCAAACAAAAGCTTTACCAGAAAGTGCAATTATAAAAGAAGGCGAAAGATATTATGTGTTTTCAGTAGAAAAAGAAAATGACGATTGGAGCTTTAAACCTATCGAAGTTGTGTTAGGCACTAAAGATGGTGATTGGGTATCGGTTCAATTTACTGAAAACATAGAAAGTAATACAAAATTTGCTTATAACAATGCTTATTATCTTAACGCAGAAATGAAAAAAGGAGAAGCAGAACACGCACATTAATTATGGAAACAATAGAACAAGTATTAGAGTCAAAAAATATTCGTGTTACAGCAATGCGTTTGCTTATATATAAGTTTCTTACAGAAAAAGAGGTCGCTGTTACTTTAAGTGATATTGAAAATGCTTTCTCAAAAGCAGACAGAACCACTTTATACAGAACTATTAAAACCTTTGAAGAAAAGGCTATTGTGCATCAAATAGACGATGGTACAGGGATTACAAAATATGCATTATGTGAAAAGGGATGTAATTGTGAAATTGAAACCGATTTGCACTTACATTTCCATTGTAATAATTGCAATGAAACCATTTGCTTAACAGAACATAAAATACCTCAAATAAAAGTGCCAGATGGTTTTGTGTCAGAGAATGTAAATTTGGTGGTAAAAGGTATTTGCGATAAGTGTAGTGTCTAATTATTGCACTTCCATTGCACTTACTATTAAAGTACATTTATCCAAAATTAGAGGATATGAAGTTTAATACTAAAATACCTAAACATCTAAAACAGGCGTATAACCAAGAATTAAAACAATACAGTTTCTGTTTAGAAAATAAGCAGTTTGGTAATGCTTGGTATCATTTAGAACGTAGTCATATAATAGGACAATCTTATCCTATAGAACATACCTATTCACATTGGCTTATGCTAAAGTTTGGATTTAGACAAAAAGATACGAAAGAAGTAATAGGTCAAATAATTAGGTTGCTTGTGGGTGGCTGGAAATCATTTATAAATCACGTTCCACTTGGTAATACTGGTGGAGCAAACGTGCCACCATTAAAACGAATGCCTATTCCCAATGACATTGAAAAATTATTAGATATTAAATGAAAAAAAAGAAAGTCAATTTAAGAGATTTAAAACCAAATTCAGAAGTGCAACACACGCATAATGATGGTCATAATCACGGTAATGGAAGTGCATTCAAAACCTACGTGCCTGCAATAATAAGTTTTACAATGCTTATCATTGGTATAGGTTTAGATTATTTTGATGTTTCATTCTTTAAGGATTGGATTCGTATTGCTTGGTATGGTATTGCATATCTTCCTGTAGGGTTTCCTGTTGTAAAAGAGGGTTGGATTAGTATTAAAAAAGGTGATGTTTTTACAGAGTTCTTTTTAATGTCTATAGCAACCATTGGTGCATTTGTTATTGGTGAATATCCCGAAGGTGTTGCAGTAATGCTATTTTATGCAGTAGGCGAATTATTTCAAAGTGCTGCTGTAAATCGTGCAAAAGGAAATATAAAAGCATTATTAGATGTTAGACCTAAAGAAGCCAATGTATTTCGTGAGGGAGATTATAAAAGTGTTTCGCCTGAAGTTGTCAATATTGGAGAGAAAATTCAAATTCGTGTAGGTGAAAAAATTCCATTGGATGGCATTTTATTATCCGAAAAAGCATCTTTAAATACAGCTGCGTTAACAGGAGAAAGCAAACCAGATTCCATTCAAAAAGAAGCAAAGGTTTACGCAGGTAGTATTAATTTGGAAAGCGTTATTGAAGTTGAGGTAACCAATAAGTTTGAAGACAGTTCTATTGCGAGAATATTAGACTTGGTTCAAAATGCAACAGCACGTAAATCTAAAACAGAATTATTCATCAGACAGTTTGCTCGTATCTACACACCAATTGTAGTGTTTTTAGCTATTGGTGTTACTTTTATACCTTACTTTTTTGTAGATGATTATGTGTTTAGAGATTGGTTATACAGAGCATTAATTTTCTTGGTAATATCTTGTCCTTGTGCGTTAGTGATTTCAATTCCATTAGGATATTTCGGTGGATTGGGAGCAGCTTCAAAAAATGGAATCTTATTTAAAGGTGCTTCATTTTTAGATGCAATGACCAAGATAAATACTTTGGTAATGGACAAAACAGGAACCGTTACCAAAGGTGTTTTTAAAATCAAAGAAGTAAAAGCAATTGGTTGGAATGAAACCGAATTTATGCAATACTTAATGGCGATGGAAGAACAATCCACGCATCCAATTGCTAAAGCCATTTTAGAGTACAAAGCTGAAGGTGAAGATTTTGAAGCACAAGACGTTTCTGAAGTTGCAGGTAAAGGTTTAAAAGGCATTGTAAATGGTAAAACAGTTTTAGTAGGTAATAAAGCCTTAATGACTGCGAATAATATTAATGTTCCAACGGAAACGGAATCTATTGTAGAATCGATAGTGTTGGTAGCAATCGATAATCAATTTGCAGGTTTTGTAGTAATAGCAGATGAATTAAAGGAAGATGCAAAAGAAACAATTACTAATTTACATAAAGTAGGCATTAAAAATATTATGATGCTTTCCGGTGATAAAGATTCCATTACGCAACAAGTCGCTAAAGAGTTGAACATCGAAAATGCTAAAGGTGGTTTGCTACCAGAAGATAAATTAAACGAAGTTGAAATTTTAAAGAAAAATCCTGTAAACAAAGTAGCTTTTATAGGTGATGGTATTAATGACGCACCAGTTTTAGCAGCAAGTAACGTTGGTATTGCAATGGGTGGTTTAGGGAGCGATGTAGCTATTGAAACAGCAGATGTTATCATTCAAACAGACCAACCTTCAAAAGTAGTAAGAGCCATTAAAATAAGTCGTTCTACACGTAAAATTGTTTGGCAGAATATCATTTTAGCATTTGGTGTTAAAGTTATTGTCTTAATTTTAGGAGCAGGTGGTTTAGCTACAATGTGGGAAGCAGTTTTTGCAGATGTAGGAGTAGCATTATTAGCAATTTTAAATGCAGTTAGATTACAACGAATGAGTTGGGATTAAGCAGATTAGTCAATTAAACTTCTGTTAAACAAAATCAATAGTTGTAAAATTTTTATACATTTGCAATTAGATATGAAGCAAATTTTCCATAAAATAATGTCTTTAGTAATGGCTTTTGTAGTGTTATTCTCTACAATGTCATTTACTGTGAATATGCATTATTGCGGAGATACTTTAGTAGAAACTGCTATTTTTCATAAGGCCAAAGGGTGCGGAATGGAAATGGAAAAGCCTTCAACCGAAGGATGTTCTATTACCAAGAAAAATTGTTGTGATGATGAACAATTAGCAATTGAAGGTCAAGACGAATTACAATTGCAAGTTGACAAAATCACGTTTGAGCAACAAGTATTCGTCGCTTCATTTGTTTACACTTATATTAACCTTTTTGAAGGTTTAGATAACAATGTATCTTCTTTTGAAGAATACAAACCACCACTCGTCATAAAACAAATCTTCAAGATTGACGAGACTTATTTAATTTGATTTTTAAACAATAGACTCTTTTATCCTATGACAGCAATGTTGTAAGGATAATTTGCTGTATTCGGTGTTGTCGTAACACCAATGTCTAACTGTTTAATAATCAAAGCCAATGCTCAATAAAAGCATCAAATTTTTAATAGAAAACAAACTCGTAGCAGTTCTGCTACTCGTCCTTTTTGTAGGATGGGGAACGGTTAATGCACCTTTTAATTGGGATACAGGTTTCTTACCAAGCAATCCTGTTGCTGTAGATGCCATACCAGATATAGGCGAAAACCAACAAATCGTTTTTACTAAATGGGATGGTCGCTCACCACAAGATATAGAAGACCAAATCACCTATCCACTCACAACATCTTTACTCGGTATTCCAGGTGTAAAAACCATTCGTAGTTCCTCTATGTTCGGTTTTTCAAGTATCTATATCATTTTTGAAGAAGACATAGAATTTTACTGGAGTAGAAGTCGTATTCTCGAAAAACTTAATTCCTTACCAAGTGGTTTATTGCCCGAAGGTGTTAATCCTGCTTTGGGTCCAGATGCAACAGGATTAGGACAAATATTTTGGTACACTTTAGAAGGTCGTGACAAAAACGGAAATGTAACTGGTGGTTGGGATTTGCAAGAGTTACGCAGTATTCAGGATTACTATGTAAAGTATGCGTTGTCCTCTGCAAGTGGTGTTTCAGAGGTTGCTTCTATTGGTGGCTATGTTCAGGAGTATCAAGTAGACGTAAATCCAGAACTAATGCGTCAGTATAATATTGGATTGCATCACGTTGTAAAAGCGGTTAAGGAAAGTAATAAGGATATTGGTGCACAGACTTTGGAAATTAACCAAGCCGAATATTTAGTTCGTGGTTTGGGTTATGTGAAATCCATTTCAGACATCGAAAATGCAGTAGTCACTTCAGAAGATTATACTTCAATTAGGATAAAGGATATTGGTAAAGTTTCATTAGGTCCTGCAACAAGACGTGGTTTATTAGATAAAGAAGGTGCAGAGGTTGTTGGTGCTGTTGTGGTGGCTCGTTATGGCGCAAATCCAATGGAAGTCATTAATAATGTAAAAGAGAAAATTAACGAGTTAAGCGCAGGTTTACCTTCGAAAGTATTAGCGAATGGTAGAACCTCACAAGTAACCATAGTGCCTTTTTATGACAGAACAGAATTGATACAAGAAACATTAGGCACACTTAACGAAGCCTTAACTCTTGAAATATTGATTACCATTTTAGTAATAATTATTATGGTGTTTAATCTACGAGCTTCCGTATTAATTTCTGGACTATTACCTGTTGCAGTTTTAATGGTATTTATTGCAATGAAACTCTTTGGTGTAGATGCCAACATTGTCGCTTTATCAGGTATTGCTATTGCTATCGGTACAATGGTCGATGTTG
Organism: Neotamlana sargassicola; assembly: GCF_020523965.1. Classification (GTDB taxonomy): domain Bacteria; phylum Bacteroidota; class Bacteroidia; order Flavobacteriales; family Flavobacteriaceae; genus Neotamlana; species Neotamlana sargassicola. The sequence goes on from NZ_JAJAPX010000005.1 coordinate 69,226, forward strand.
GTGTCATACTATCAGAAAATATTATTCGGCATTTAGATGAAGATGATGGAACTCAATCCATTAATACGGTAGTTTATAACGCAACAGCTGAAGTGTCTGGCGCAATCGTAACCGCAGTTATGACAACTATTATCAGTTTCATTCCTGTATTTACTATGATTGGTGCGGAAGGAAAACTATTCAGACCATTAGCCTTCACAAAAACTTTTGCACTAACAGCTTCTATAATCGTAGCATTATTTTTAATTCCACCGTTTACTGCATTTTTATTCAGAAAGAAAAACATTAAAAGCACTTTTAAATATGTTTTAAATGGTGTTTTAATAGCATTTGGAATCGTAGCCATAGTCTATGGATATTGGATAGGATTAATTTTAATTGCGTTTGGGATTACAGCACTTCTCAATCTTCAAAGTAAGATAAAAGACAAGCAAGCTAACCTTATTAATATTATCATTTCTGTATCAGCTATTGTGTTCTTGTTAGCCGAATATTGGAGACCGTTAGGCGTTGATAAAAGCATTTTTTGGAATCTCATTTTTGTGAGTGTTATTTGCTTTGGTTTATTAGGTGTTTTCTCATTATTTATCAAATATTACACACGTATTTTAAGGTGGTGTTTAGATAATAAGTTGCTCTTTTTGTCTGTCCCAACAGCTATTGTCATTGCAGGTTTTTTCATTATGAAAAATACAGGCAAAGAGTTTATGCCCTCATTAAATGAAGGCTCATTTCTACTAATGCCAACCTCGATGCCTCATTCTGGCGTAGAAGAAAACAAGCGTGTTTTACAGCAATTGGATATGGCTGTCGCCAGTATTCCAGAGATTGAAACCGTAGTTGGTAAGGCAGGAAGAACAGAATCAGCTTTAGACCCAGCACCACTATCAATGTACGAGAATATGATTCAGTATAAACCAGAATATATGCTGAATGAAAACGGAGTACGCCAACGCTACAAAATAAATGATGATGGCTTCTTTGAATTGAAGGATGGTCGTTTGGTTTCTAATCCTAATAATTCCGAAAACATCATTTTTAGCACTATAAAAAGGTCTCAATTAATTGAAGATGATGATGGCGAGTACTATCGTAATTGGCGACCAAAAATTGAATCACCAGACGATATTTGGAATGAAATCGTAAGAGTTACAAAGTTACCAGGTGTTACATCTGCACCAAAACTACAACCTATTGAAACCCGATTGGTAATGCTTCAAACAGGAATGCGAGCACCAATGGGAATTAAAGTTAAAGGTCAAGACTTAAAGCAAATAGAAGCGTTTGGAGTGCAATTAGAAAACATCATCAAGGAAGCTGAAGGTGTTAAAAAAGAAGCTGTTTTTGCAGACCGTATTGTTGGTAAACCCTATTTGTTAATTGATATTGATAGAGAGAAAATTGCACGTTATGGCATTTCGATACAAGATGTTCAAGATGTATTAAAAGTAGCAGTTGGCGGTATGGTATTAACGCAAACGGTAGAAGGTCGTGAGCGATATGGTGTACGAGTACGATACCCAAGAGAATTACGAGCAAACCCAACCGACTTACAACAGATTTATGTGCCAGTTGAAAAAGGTAGTCCTATGCCATTAAGCGAATTGGCAACTATAAGATACGAACAAGGTCCACAAGTCATTAAAAGTGAAGACACCTTTTTAGTTGGCTATGTCTTATTTGATAAAATGGATGGTTTTGCTGAAGTAAGCGTTGTTGAAAATGCACAAGTACTAATCCAAGAAAAGATAGATTCTGGTGAGCTAATTGTACCAAAAGGAATCAACTATGCATTCACAGGAACTTACGAAAATCAATTAAGAGCAGAAAAAACTTTGTCGGTTGTTGTGCCTTTAGCATTGGCCATCATTTTCTTAATTCTGTATTTCCAATTCCGTTCTGTAGGGACATCACTAATGGTATTCACAGGTATCGCAGTAGCGTTTGCAGGTGGTTTTATAATGATTTGGCTCTATGGTCAAGGTTGGTTTTTAAACTTCAATTTCTTTGGTGAAAACCTACGCGATTTATTCCAAATGCACCCAATCAATTTAAGTGTTGCAGTTTGGGTTGGGTTTATTGCACTCTTCGGTATAGCAACCGATGATGGTGTAGTAATGGCAACCTATTTAACCCAAACTTTCGATAGAAACACACCAGATAATAAAAAGGAAATTAGAGCATCAGTTGTTGAAGCAGGAGAAAAACGAATCAGACCGTGTTTAATGACTACAGCTACTACAATTTTGGCATTATTACCAGTATTAACCTCTACAGGTCGAGGAAGCGATATAATGATACCTATGGCAATACCAAGTTTTGGTGGAATGCTTATAGCCTTAATAACCTTATTTGTTGTTCCAGTATTATATAGCTGGAAAGCCGAATTTCAACTTAAAAGAACTGTAAAATGAAACACATAAAATCACACATAAAAACAGTCTTTATTCTTTGTTCGTTATTCTTTGTTCTCAAAGGAAATGCACAACAATTAGAAGTACTCATAGATGAAGCCTTAACAAACAATCCAGAAATTCAAAAGTTTGAGTTACAATACAAAAGAGCTTCCGAAAAAGTAAACGAAGTCAATACCATTCCTAATACCGAATTTGGTGTTGGTTACTTTGTAAGTGAACCGGAAACCAGAACAGGTGCACAACGCTTTAAAGTATCTGCTAAACAAATGTTACCGTGGTTCGGAACCATTACATCGAGAGAAAACTATGTAAGTTCATTGGCAGATGCTAAATACGAGGACATTGTTATCGCAAAGCGAAAACTAATGGCTTCGGTATCGCAATCTTACTACAATCTATATGCTAACAAAGCAAAGCAAGAGGTCTTAACTGAAAACATTAAACTATTAGAAACTTATGAGACGTTGGCATTAACTTCTGTTGAGGTTGGTAAAGCATCCGCAGTAGATGTGTTGCGATTGCAAATGCGCCAAAACGAAATGCAACAATTAAAAGATGTATTGCAACAACAATTTTTAGCAGAACAAACTAACTTCAATAATCTATTGAATAGAGATAACGATGTTACCGTGAATGTGGTAGATAGTTTAATGATACCTTCAGAAGACTTTGATATTACTTCTGAAAATTTAGCATTACATCCTGAATTACTAAAATATGATAAGCTCTATCAATCCATAGAGCAATCAGAATTATTAAATCAAAAAGAAAGCAGTCCAATGATTGGTTTTGGATTAGATTATATCAATGTTGCTGAAAGACCTAATATGGATTTTAGTGATAACGGAAAGGATATTGTAATGCCAATGGTTTCGGTATCTATCCCAATTTTCAATAAGAAATATAAATCCCAAACCAAGCAAAATGAGTTGCAACAACAAGAAATTACTGCCCAAAAACAGGAACGTTTAAATGCTTTGGAAACGCTTTTAGACAAAGCGAATAACGAACGCATTTCTGCAAGAATAAGTTATGCTACCCAAACCAAAAACCTACAGCAAGCCAAAGATGCAGAAGACATTTTAATCAAAAGCTATGAAACAGGAACGATTGATTTTAATGATGTTTTGGATATTCAAGAGTTGCAACTAAAGTTTCAAATCAATCAAATAGAGTCAATTAGAACTTATTATGTTCAATCAACGATTATTAATTATTTAACACAGTAATAATGAAACATACATATAAAATATCAGGAATGACCTGTAACAACTGTAAGGCTTCCGTCGAGAAATATTTAAGTGAAATAGACCACGTATCAGAGGTGTCTGTTAATCTTGAAAAAGGTGAGGCAGAAGTGAAAATGAATAAACATATTTCAACTGATATACTACAAAAAGCATTACCAGAAAAGTATACTTTATCTGAAAAGAATGAGAAGAATGTGTTTGCATCTTCAAGTATGTCGGCAATGCCAATGGAAGAAGAAAAAAGCAAGTTACAACAATTAAAACCACTCTTGCTTATCATCTTTTATATCGCAACAGCAAGTATATTATTACATTATAAAGATTGGAGATGGAACGCGTTTATGCTTGACTTTATGGGGTTGTTTTACATCGTATTTAGCTTCTTTAAAATGCTCGATTTAAAAGGTTTTCCAGAATCCTTTCGTATGTACGACCCTTTAGCTAAACGTGTTCCTTTTTATGGGAAAGTTTATCCATTTATTGAAACAGCTTTAGGTTTAATGTTCTTAATGCGATTTGAAGTGAACATTGCTTTAATAGTAACACTTGTGGTTTTAGGGCTAACTACAATAGGAGTCACAAAAACCCTTTTAGATAAAAAAGCTATCAGATGTGCCTGTTTAGGTACAGCCCTGAAGTTACCAATGACAGAAGCTACTTTTATCGAGAATGCCATAATGATAGTTATGGCAAGTTTAATGTTAATTTTTTAAAATAAATTAATTATGAAAAATCCAAAAGAACACTCAAACAAAGGAAATTACAAAACCTTCTTTATAATGTTGGCTTGCTCATTTGTAGCAATGTACATAACGATGTATTTAAACACCTATTCCATAGACCACGTATGGTTTAGTTTAACACGATTCTATATGACGTGTTTAGGAATTTCAACAATGGCAGTAATAATGTGGTTTTTTATGCGAAAAATGTATAATGATAAAAAGAAGAATATCGCAATACTTGCAGGTAGTTTTATACTGTTTGTAGGTGCATTAGGGTTGGTAAGAACACAAGCACCAATTATTGATGATGTCCTTTGGATGAAAGCAATGATACCACATCATTCTATCGCTATTTTAACAAGTGAAAGAGCAGATATTCAAGACCCAGAAGTTAAGAAATTAGCAGAAGACATTATAAAAGCACAACGTAAAGAAATAGAAGAAATGAAAGCAATGATAAAACGATTAGAGAATGAAAAATAATAAAATAGTCATATATATTGGCATACTCGTAGTAGGTGTGTTATTGGGTTGGTTGCTTTTTGGTGGTTCATCAAAAAAAGATACAGAACATAATCACGATGCGGTTGCAGAAACTAATCAACTATGGACGTGTTCTATGCATCCACAAATTATGCAACCAGAATCAGGCGATTGTCCTATTTGTGGTATGGATTTAATTCCTGCTGATGGTGGAAGTGATGGTTTATTAGCAGACCAATTCAAATTGACTGAAAACGCAATGGCTTTAGCTAATATTCAAACATCTATTGTTGGTAAAGGCAATGTTGAAGGCAATACTATCAAATTATCTGGTAAAATTGCTGAAAACGAAGAAGCCAATGCAGTACAGGTAAGTTATTTCGCTGGAAGAATTGAACGTTTGAATGTGAGTTTTACAGGCGAAGAAGTTCGTAAAAGTCAATTATTGGCAACCATTTATTCGCCAGAACTCTATGCCGCGCAACAAGAATTAATTACTGCAGCATCTTTAAAAGAATCACAACCTGCTTTATACAAAGCAGTCCGTAATAAACTGAAATTATGGAAGCTCTCTGACAATCAAATCAATCAGATTGAAGAAACAGGAAAAGTAAAAGAAAACTTTCCTGTGTATGCAACCGTTTCAGGAACTGTCACAGAAAAATTGGTAGAGCAAGGCGATTACATTAAACAAGGACAACCCTTACTTAAAATTGCTAATCTAAACACGGTTTGGGGAAATTTTGATGTGTATGAAAATCAGATTGACCGCTTTAAAAAAGGACAGGAAGTGATGATAACAACCAATGCTTATCCTAATAAAGAGTTTAAAGGTAAAGTAGATTTTATAGACCCAGTTTTAAACAACAAAACAAGAACTGTAACCTTGCGTGTGGTACTAAATAATAAGGATGATGTTTTTAAACCAGGAATGTTTGTAACCGCAAATATTGAAGGCAATACAGCTAAAAATGACGAAGTATTAACAATTCCTGCATCTGCTGTTATGTGGACAGGTGAACGTTCTGTAGTGTACCTCAAAACAAATCCAGACCAACCTATTTTTGAAATGGTTGAAATTAAATTAGGCAATCAAATTGGTAATGAATATGAAGTTGTAGAAGGTATATTTGCTGGAAATGAAATAGTGACTAACGGAACATTTACGGTTGATGCAGCTGCACAATTACAAGGCAAAAAGTCTATGATGAATAAAGAAGGTGGTAAAGTAATGACGGGACACGAAGGTCATTTAGGTATGGATAACAATGCTTCTAACAAAGAAAGTGACCACACTAATATGAATGAGCGTTTGAAAGTGTCAGCGAAATTTCAAGAGCAGTTAAAAGCTGTTTTCAATGCGTATATCAATTTAAAAGATGCTTTAGTAAAAGAAGATTCAAAAAGTACTTCAGCAAACGCAACAACTTTATTAAATAAATTGAACAAAGTAGATATGAAATTGTTGTCAGATAATAAGGCGCATAACCATTGGATGTCATTAGAAAGCGAAATAAAATCTTCTGCAACCTCAATTTCTGAAACATCCGATATAAAATCACAAAGAGACCATTTCAAACATTTATCATCACATCTAATCAATGCTGTTCAACTATTTGGTATCAATGAAAAGGTCTATGTAGAATTTTGTCCAATGTCAGATAACAACAATGGTGCATATTGGTTGAGTAAAGAAGAAAAAGTAATCAATCCATACTTTGGCGAAGCAATGCTAACCTGTGGTGAAGTAAAACAAGTAATAGAATAAAAAATCAAGTAATAACAATTAAATTTGAAACAATGAATTTTTCAAAGAAAAATCACGAACACAAAAACAAAAATGTAATCGACGTGAGTAAAAAAGTAATTTTAAGTGTAGCTGTAATAGCAGCATTAGGTTTTACAAGTTGTAAAAACGAAACCAAAAAAGAAACAGAAACCACAACTACTGAAATGTCAAAAGATATGGCAATCACAGACCTGTCTTTTGGTGTAAGAGGAAATTGCGGAATGTGTAAAAACACTATCGAAGAAGCAGCTAACGGTGTTGAAGGCGTAGCAAGTGCTAATTGGGATGTCGATAAAAAGAAGATTGACGTGTCTTTTGATGATACAAAAACCGATGCAATGGCAATCCATAAAGCAATCGCAGCTTCAGGATATGATACCGAAAAAATTGCAGGTGATGAAGAAGCATATGATGGTTTACCAGGTTGCTGTAAATACGACCACGAAATGATGATGAATCAATCTGGTGAAGAAAAAAGTGATGACCATTCAAATCACGACCATTAAGCAATAATGAAAGAGTCTTTTTCGGAAGGCTCTTTTTTTATTCCCCACAACCCAAAACCCAGTTTTTTCGTACCTCAAAATCCTCTGTCTTTTGTGTTGTTCCGCACGCCAATACATAATTGGTTTTATGTCATAATACTTGTAGCCAGCGCTATAATAGCACATTTCTTTTTTTATTTAAAAGTATCCATTTTAATAAATTGGTACAATAAAAAAGCAAAGAGCTATTGCCAACGTTCAAAACAACTATTCCGCCACAAAACCAATCCCAAGCTATGTTACATAATAGAAGTTATAGGAGCAAAAATCCTTTCAGAGGTTGCCTACGGCGTGTTATTATATTTTCGTCGCTATAACTGCTATTATGTAAAATATCCGCTATTCCAACGCTCACATTGGAATATAAAACCACATTTGGCACTATATTGAATCAGTAGTAATTTAAAGTAGGTTAGTATATAAGTTATCTCATTCATCTGCACAAAACCATCGTTAAGTCCAAGTATTCCTTACCTCAAGTCTTTGTTTGTTTCATTTCGTTAACAAATATTAAAGACCACTTTTCCCCACCACCCAAGTCAGCGGTTATAAAAAAATAGGTTTATAATATGTAGTATTACGCCATAGCACATTACTTTTTATCGTGCCTCAAAAAAGCAATAAGCTATTGTCTAAAAGTCCTGTATAAGTAGCTTGTTTAAATGCTGTTTTATCAAACAACTATTTAAAACGCTACCCATACAAACGCTTCATCCAACACTCAATAACAAAATGCAACCTATTTTTTTAAGTGTTAATTCCCCAGAAAAGTTATATTTAATGTATGAAAAAACTGATTGAATCATTATTTGATTTATTCTTTCCTCACGATATAGATGAAAACGGTAATAAAATCGAAAATCCTGAAGGAGACGATTCTTATTCTACAAAATTTTTCACAATAGTTATATTGATAATAATAGTAATATTTGCATTTATAGGATTAAAATAAAAAAAGGTAGCAAATATATGTGGCTACCTCTGCCAACCGCACAAGGCTATAAAGGTCAAGCCCTACGGGTTTTGAATAAAACTTTTTTCAAGACCCTTTTTCTTTTGATTTAGACATTCAACTCAAAAAACTTTTATCCAAAAACCTTGACAGCCTTACCCACGCCACAACAACTATGGCTATCTTTTTTCTTTTCAAAAAAAATAATGGCGCGAAGCGTAGCGAAGCAATTTTAAATTGGATAGCTATGTCAACTTTTAAACTGAAAACACATCGAGCAGGAAAAACTTACTCAAACCCTCATTTTTTTATACTAAACAAAGGGCTAAACAGCGGAAAACCACTCTTAAAATCCTGTGCTAACTGTTTCGTTGTCACTACTACAACAGAAGAGGTAAAACACACACTTTTTCACTTATCTATGATGTTACAAATAGGCGGTTTTTACGCTTACTATTTAAAAGGAAGTGTTATTCCGTTTATTTCAATAGATGATTGCAGAAATACTCTAAAAAATAGTTTTACATCATTAATAAATAATGAATTTCAATTGCAAAAGCATATTAATATTGTGTCAGTAATTAGTAAAAAAGAAGCCGAACTTCAAAAAGTCATTTCAAAAATGGCAGATTTGAAAGTATCATACATTCAAAGTTTATTTTCTAAAATGCAAAAAGAAGCAATCTAAAGCAACAAAATCCATATCTAACGAATAGCATAAAATTTGCTATATATTCAATCGGAAGGTACAACTTCGTGTTAAGTCCGTACCAAGTCCGAAGAAAAACAAGTTTCATTTAAATTATTTATGTTATGGGTAAAATTTCCCAAGGTATTTTAGGAGGGCTTTCAGGTAAGGTTGGAAACGTTATCGGTGGAAGCTGGAAAGGAATTGATTACATTAGAATTAAACCCTCAAGTGTAGCCAATCCAAGAACTGTTGGTCAAGTAAACCAAAGAACGAAGTTTACTGCCACTTTAGAATTTTTACAGGCTGTAAAGCCTTTTATTAAGTTAGGGTATAAAGGATTAGCTGTTAAGAAAACAGAATTTAATGCTGCAATGTCGTATGTGTTGAATAATGCGATTACAGGTACAGAACCAAACTTTGTTGTTGACTATCCAAACGCTTTAGTAAGTCGCGGAGGTTTATCTGGTGCGTTAAACCCGACGACTGATTTAGCAACTGCTGGAGAAGTAACTTTTGGGTGGGATGATAACTCTGCTGAAGGTAACGCAAATGCTACTGACAAGGCAATGTTATTGGTTTACAATCCATCAAAAAAGGAATCTATTTCTTTACTTAATGGAGCAGACAGAACAGTAGGTTCTCAAATTGTTTCAATCCCTACAACTTATGCAGGTGATACGGTAGAGCTATTTATGGCGTTTATTACTGCTGATGGTAGTCAAGTATCAAACAGTATTTATTTAGGCTCTGGTACAGCTAATTAATGCTTGGTGTTTTTATTTGGAAACCGCTCTAATCGAGCGGTTTTTTTTATGCTATATTTGTTGCTTTATTTATTGATGTTTACTCTTTATTTACTCTTTTTATGTGTTTTTTGTATCCTATTTGTTGCCCAAACGGCTTAACGCTAATAGATATAAGGATAGTTAAATATTGTATCGGGAAGTAATGAATATAGAAGATTTAATTGGTGAATTCTCTGTAATAGGTAATAACCAAAATGCCGAAAAGACCGAGTATAAAGGCACATTAACTTTAAATTTAGATGAGAATAATCGTGTTTTGGCTCGTTGGGTTATTGGTAAGGAGCAAGAACAAAAAGGAACTGGCTTTTTTAAAAATAATATTTTGGTAATTAACTTTAACTATGCTGATGAACAAAATAATATATATAAAGGTGTTGTTGTTTACAAATGCTTAAGTAAGGATATTTTAGAAGGCTTTTGGTCTGAGAAACATGGTAATCCATTATTTTTAGGAGAAGAACGCTGTTTTAAGATGAATAATAGTTATTTGTTTAATTAATCTTTTTTTGCTCAGATTTCGTTTTAAATGGTGATTATGAATGATATAGGCGATTTTTATTAAAATAAATCGACAAAACGCTTGTTTTTTGCGTTAAATTGCATAAATTTGCGAAAGAACCCTAAAGTCTATGTAATGAAAACCAAAGTTATATTCCTTGTTTTTAGTATATTTTTCACTGTAAATACTGCCTTTGCACAAAAAAATAAAGAAGCAAAAAGCATAATTAGTCAGTCGGTAGCAATAAAAAAATACCACAACAAATCTGAATTACAATCTATGCAGAAAGGTGAATTACTCTCCTTATATGTTGAGCGTATAGAAAGCTTAGTTAAAACATTGCCTTATATTGCTTTTGCAACAAAGCCAGGAGTAACAATGACTACGCTAGGCATCCCTAATACAAGTGATAACCGTAAAATGCTCGATGCTCAATTTGAAGAAACAGATAAGTATATGGAGAGTAATAAGGAGTTTCAAAATACATTTTTGCCTTATTCCGATACCCAAAATTTAATTGCGGCTATTTTATTTTATGAAGAAATAATTAAATCGTTGCATACTTACAGCGAGTTTCGCTAGTATTCCATTTAAGTTTATTCAAAATATAATTGGTAATCCTGTCATGGTTTTTAGATGTTCATAAATATCACATTTATATGTGTTTAGCAATTTGCGTGATGGCAATCAAATAATAGCTCTTATTATTTTTTGGCAATTAAAAAAGTAAAAACACTTAATTTGTGCATTTCGTCGATAAAAAATATAAATAAAATTAAAAAATAATGTATTTTAACGATAAAATTGGTTTTTCGTGGATTTTATTCTATTTTTGGTAAACCAAATTACTTAGCTCCCCAAAGCTACTAATAACTAAAATTATGACTATGAATAACATTACTAAAGTGTTATGGATATGCCTGTTTTTTGCAGGTAATATGTTTGCACAACAAGAAAAAGGAATTTTTGGTCCAACAAATTGGCTTAATTATTGGACGGAGTTCAAATCTGCCACAAAAGATTATGGTGAGCCCAATAAAATTTTAACCGGAGATATTACCGAAGACACGAAATTAAATAAACGCGATATTTATTTATTAGTAGGTAATGTTTTTGTAAAAGATGGAGCTACTCTTACTATCGAGCCAGGAACAGTAATTATTGGTGATTTCGAAACTAAAGCTTCCTTAACTATTACTCGAGGTTCTAAAATTATTGCAGATGGTTACGAAACAGATCCTATTGTATTTACTTCAGAAAAAATATCGAAGCGACCAGGCGATTGGGGTGGCATTACTATTTTAGGAAATGCACCATCGAATAAGTTTGGAAACGGCTCGGTGGCTCAATATTATAGTAATTTAGACCCAGCCTCGTATGCTAGTGCCAATTTTGGTGGAAATATTGTTGACGATAACTCAGGTATTTTGCGTTACGTTCGCATAGAATATGCTGGAAACAGGTTGAGAAATATTGGGTATACTAATGGTTTGTTATTAGCAGGTGTTGGAAGCGAAACAATTTTCGAGAACGTTATGGCGAGTTATTGTGCTGGCGATTCTTTTAAAGCTTGGGGTGGTGCACCTCATTTAAAGAAAATGGTTTCCTACAGAGCTTCGGGTAATGATTATAAATTTAATTTTGGAGCTCAAGCCATAATAGAAAATTCTGTTGCAATTCGTTCGCCATTTATATCAAATAGTGAGGTGGCTCGTAGTTTACAGGTTAAATCTTATAATAATATTCAAGAGGTCGATTTTTCAAAGAAAAATACTTTCGTGGCGGCCAAAAACCTAACTTTTGTAACCGAAAGCGATGATATTAAGGCAGATATACAAAAAGGATTGGTAAATGAAGCCGTATATGTTGGAGAAAATACTTCGTTAGATTTAAATAAAAGTGTTATTTCAGGTTTTAATCCTGCTGTTATTTTTCAAAATACCATAAGAATTAATCAAGAAAGTTTAGATAAAATTAAATTTTCCGAAATGTATTTTAATAATTGTAATGGTAATATTTTCATTGAAAATAATAGTAATAACGAAGATTTAGAAAACTGGTACGGTAACAGAGCTTTTTTTAATGTGTATTCTGAAGGTGATGATTCTGAGACTTTTATCGATTCGAAAAATGAAAAGAAACCAGATTTTAGACTACGAATTAATAAAATTATGGCTACAAATATTGACTCTGATTTAGACCGCGATTAAAGTTTTAATTAAAAATAGTGTTTCGAATTTATACCTTTCCAGTATTTCAATTGTAATTACAATTCAATTATATTAATACGAACCAGATTAAAAAAAATGGATTAAAAGGTCGAAGTACGGTTTTTTAAAAGTGATTGAAATGAAACTCTTAAATATTACTTTTATACTGTTTTTTATTTTGGGTTTATCTCAATTACACGGGCAAGTTATAATTGGTAAGCCTACTTTAGGATTTACGCAAGCTTGTGCAAGTGAGTCGTTTAATGAGTATCAGGTTACTTTTTCATTTTCACCCGATACGGCATTACTAGTCTCTAATCAGTTTTTTATAGAATTGTCCGACCCAACTGGCGATTTTACCAACCCAACAACGGTTTATTCTTCGGCAGAAGGTGAAATTACAAGCTCTCCTGCTACAATAACTTTTGCATTTCCAGAAACAGTTTCGGGCGAAGCCTACAAGGTAAGAGTAAAAAGTACAGCGCCAATTGCGTCAAGTACGCCATCAGTTGCTTTTGCAGCGTACTACAAAATTCAAGACACACCATTTTCAATCAATAATTTAATTCCCACAGGGATATTTTGTGCTGGAGGAAGTTATTTATTAACTATTGATAATCCAGGTAACGACGATAACGACTCTCCATTACAATATCCATCCTTAAATTTTAATTGGTATAAGTTAGTTTCAGCAACCACGTCAGTAATCGTACATACCGGATTAACATACGAAGTTACCGAAGCTGGAACCTATTATGCAGAAACTAATTATGGTACTTGTACTTCAAACTCTTACTCTAACCGAGTGGTTATAAGCGAATCGGCTTCTGGAAACGATTCCGAAATAACGTCGAGTCGCGGTAACCCTTATTGTGCAAGTGACGGCGAAACAATTTTAAGTGCCATTAGCGCTAATTCATATCAATGGTATAAAGATGGAGAACTTATTGAAAATGCCACAAATCAAACATATAATACAAATATTTCTGGATTTTACACGGTAAATATTGATTTAGGTGGTTGTAGTACAACGGCTTCAATAGATTTAGATACTATGACTTTTACAAGTAGTTTAAATGTAGAAGATGAATTTTCTTTGTCAAATGGAGAATCAGTTACTGTAAATATTTCTACAGATGCCGATGCACCAATGTTTCAATGGATTTTGAATGACGTTATAATATCTGGAGAAACCACTAGCTCATTAGTAGTGAATCAAGCAGGAGATTATCAAGCGGTTATAACTCAAACAAATGGTTGTGAAACTTCAAATACGCTTACATTTTCTGTTACCGAACCATTCCCAGATGTAGAAAATATACCAAATGTAATTAGCCCCAATAACGATGGCGTAAACGATACTTGGGTTATTCCAAAAAAATATGTAAGTGGTTCAAATACAGTTGTTGTTATTATGTCATCTCGTGGTGAAGTGGTGCTGCAAACCAATAATTATTTAAACAATTGGCCTCAAGAAACAATGGATTTAACAAGTATAAATTCCGTGTATTATTACATCATAAAACCCGAAAATAATCAAACCAAAAAAGGGTCTATTACAGTACTAAAATAGTATGAAAAAACTAATGCCATGTTTAATCTTATTTATTTTGTTCCTACAGCAAATTAGTGCTCAAGAGCAAGATGGAGTAGTGGCATTACAATTACCTGTACGAAATTCTTTGCGTTTTAATAAATACGCTATTAACCCAACCTTTAGTTTTGTTCGAGAGCAAAATAAATATGTTAGTTTTACCAATAAGCGTGAGTGGGTGGGTTTCGAAAATGCACCACAAACATATTTATTTAGTTATTCTGGGCGTTTTAAAGAAAATTTAGGAGCCGGCTTAGGTTTGTTTCAGCAAAATTACGGAATATTAACTACGTTTGGTGGGGTTGCTAACATAGCTTATAACGCAGTTATAAATCGTGATCAAAATTTAACTTTTGGTCTTAATTTAGCAGCCTATAAAAGTGGAGTGAATAGTGGAGATGTGGTTACAAATTATCAAGATCCTTCTTTGCAAAATATACCGTCAAATACTTTAATAACCATAAATCCTGGTATTAATTACGGGACTATGTTTTTCGATTTTGGAGTGTCTTTAAACAATATTGTTGCTTATAATTTTACAACATCGCAGATGTTAGAAGACAATCCAGAGCAATCCATTCAAGGTCATATTATGTACACCGGTTATGCAGATAGTCGTGGTTTTTTCGACGAAAGTAAATTTACTGGTTTTGTACGTTCAGAGTTTAAAAAGGATCAAACAATTCTTTCAGGAGTTGTAATGCTTACGGTTCCAAAAGGTATTTGGGCACAAGTTGGTTATAATACTTTTTATGGAGCGTCTGGCGGCATTGGGTTTAATGTTACAAATAATATAGGATTAGAATATAATTATGAAAAAGCCATAGGCGAATTAAATAATTTTGGTAGTTCTCATGAAATCACATTGGCTTATAAATTTAATAATAACAATAAACGTTTTATTTATAGCGGCGATGAAGATGAACAAGGGTTGTTAAATTCTAATAGAAATAAAAAAAGATATTCACCAAGGCGTAAAACAACTTCTAAAAAGCCGGTGGTTAAAGCTAAACCTGAAGCAGATACAAGTAAGGAAACTAAAATCAACGCCGAAGCAGAGAATAACCGTTTAGCGGAAGAAGCTAAAAAACAAGCCGAAGCTGAAGCAGCGGCAAAATTAGAGGAAGAACGCGTGGCAGCAGAAACTAATGCAAAAGCCGAAGCAGAAAAGAACCGTTTAGCTGAAGAGGCTAAAAAACAAGCTGAAGCTGAAGCAGCGGCAAAATTAGAGCAAGAACGCTTGGCAGCAGAAGCAAATGCAAAAGCTGAAGCGGAAAAGAAACGTTTAGCTGAAGAAGCTAAAAAACAAGCCGAAGCTGAAGCAGCAGCAAAATTAGAGCAAGAACGCTTGGCAGCAGAAGCTAATGCAAAAGCCGAAGCAGAGAAGAACCGTTTAGCTGAAGAGGCTAAAAAACAAGCTGAAGCTGAAGCAGCAGCAAAATTAGAGGAAGAACGCTTAGCAGCAGAAGCTAAAGCAAAAGCCGAAGCAGAGAAGAACCGTTTAGCTGAAGAGGCTAAAAAACAAGCCGAAGCTGAAGCAGCCGCAAAATTAGAGCAAGAACGCTTAGCAGCAGAAGCTAAAGCAAAAGCCGAAGCAGAAAAGAAACGTTTAGCTGAAGAGGCCGAAAAAGCATTAGATACAGTGATGCTCGATGGTGTTTTAATTCCTGCTTCCAAAGATAAGGAGTCGCTGGAAATGAAGCGTTTAACCGAATTAACAGTGAATGCTCGAATCGATCAACAAAATTTAATAAATCGTTTAAAAGATGCTGTGGCAAGCAGAAAGCAGGACTTAGCCGATTTAAAAGAAGAAAACGATTTAAGTGAAAAAGGTATTTATAAACAGCCTAAACCATTCAAGAGTACATCGGCCGAAAATGCTAAACTAGAAGCCATTAAGTCAGAAATTGATGATGTATTAAAGTCTCAAAGTAGCCGTATTACTAAATTAGAATCTTTGTATAAAACAAGACTTAAAAATACGAGAAAAGCAAAAGATGAAGTAAATACGTATTATGCTAGCGAGATAGAAAAATTAAAATCGCAACAGGCAGAAATTTTAAAAACTAGGCAAATCTTGTTAAATCAGTTAGTTCAAATTAAGGAAGATACTGATTTTGAAAGAAAACGCAGAATTAAACGAGCTGCTTTCGATAACGAACAGGAACGTTATAATAAAGATAGAGGTGCATTAAAAGCATTAAAAGAAAATACAACAGTTACAGAGCAAACACCTACAATAAGCGAATCTGATTTTGGTGAAGTAATCCCGAATAATATTTTAATTATTAATCGAGTTGCTAATGTTGAAGCCGGGTATTATTTAGTTTTAGCGGTACATTCTGATACAAATAAGAGAGACGATTTTGTTAGAAAAGTATTGCAATTCGGTGATTCTAACGTCGATTTCTTTTACGATGTTAACAGTAGTAAATATTACATTTATACTAAAGTGTTTAATGATTTGGCGTCGGCAAGATCTGCAATGCAAAACAATAAATCTACTTTATATTTAAGTAAATCTTCAATTGTAAATATTCAAAACTAATCTTGTAGGTAAAATACTTCTTTTTGTAAGGTTTTTACGGCTAAATTGTTAAATTTATTCGTTAAAGAGAAAAAAAATCTGATCTTATTTACTTTTTATTATAAAAAAATGCGATATTTACATAGTTATAAAGTGTATATAATCAAGACAACGAGAATGTGAAGTAAGAATTAGCGTTCTTTTTGTGGTTTTAAGCCCAAATACTTGGTTTTTTGTACCCAAGCAAAAACCATATAAAATGCTCCTGCTTATGAAAAAGAATTACTTTTTTAAGAATTTTTTGGTAATGCTATTTGCCTTGTTTTGCTTAAATGTAATGTTTGGGCAAAATTTAGTACCGTTTTCTCCTCGCTACGATCAAGCTATTAAAGGAGATATTCTTCTTATTGGTAATAGTAATGTTGGAATACATCCAACAAATCCTTATAATGGAAACGATTCAAACGATAGAATTAATGCGGCCGTTCATGTAGATATTGATGGAGATTCTTCAACTTTTAATTCCAGTAGTGCCGATTTAGACGTTCCAGACGATGTTACATGTTACCAAGTGGTTTATGCGGGTTTATACTGGAGTGCAGTTGTAAATGGAGACGACCCCATTTCGGATATTAAGTTTAAAGTTCCTGGCGGTAGTTATGTCGATATCACAGGTACTGAAGTGTATTACCAAAATGCATCGAATAACAACAATTCTAATACATATGTATATTACCACGACGTTACTAGCATGGTTTCGGCTCTGGCAAATCCTGAAGGAACTTATGCTGTGGCTAATATATCTTCGTTAGTAGGACGTAAACCCAATTCTGAAGGACTTTCTGCAGGTTGGTCACTTTTTGTTGTTTACCAAGATCCTTTGCTACCAAGTAAATATATTACTTCGTTCGATGGTTTTACTAGAATTACAAGTACAATCAGTGAAACCTTTCCAGTTTCAGGTTTTAGAACAATTCCTACGGGACCAGTTCGAGCCGAATTTGCATTTAGTACCATTGAAGGAGATAGGAGATATTCAGGGGATTATTTAAGACTTAATGGTAATACAATTGATGCTACAAATAGTGCAGGTACAGTTATAAGGCCCGGCAATAACTTTTTTAATAGTACTGTTTCCTACATAGACCCAGTAACAAATACTCCCGAATTATTTACGGCCAGAAATCCAAATGGGTCTAATACCTTAGGTTTCGATGCCGGAATTATTAGTATACCAAATGCAGGGAACTCTGTAATAGCAAATGACGCCACAAGTGCCACCATTAGTTTGGGAAGTAATCAAGATATTTATTATTATTATTTTAGTGCGTTTGCCATAGAAATTATCGCTCCAAATATTGTTTTAACGAAAATAGTTGAAGACGAATTTGGAAACGATATTAGAGATCAAGAAGTAAGTTTAGGAGACGAGCTTTATTATACCATTGGTTTTCAAAACACAGGTAACGATAATGCTACTAACTTGATTATTCGTGATATTCTTCCTGAAAATGTAATTTTTAATTACCCAACAGATTTAGGGGTTTTACCACCAGGTGTAACTGTGCAAAGTTACGATGCATCCACAAGAGAAATTATTTTTGAAGTCGACGAGTCTGTTGTTGAAGAAAACGACCCCGTTACCGAAATTAGGTTTATGGTTACAGTAGTTTCATCATGTAGTTTATTAAACGATGCATGTTCAAATATTATTAGTAACCAAGCT
Organism: Neotamlana sargassicola; assembly: GCF_020523965.1. Lineage (GTDB taxonomy): Bacteria > Bacteroidota > Bacteroidia > Flavobacteriales > Flavobacteriaceae > Neotamlana > Neotamlana sargassicola. The sequence continues at coordinate 87,440 of NZ_JAJAPX010000005.1, forward strand.
TTTTCAACTTATCAAGGTACTATAAATACAGAGTTTACTATTTCAGACGATCCTAGTTTTGCAACCAATACCGGCTGTTTATTAACCCCTGGAGCAACAAACTTTTTAGCCGATATTAATTGTACTTTCGAGGAAGAGGTTATTCTTTGTGGAGCGAGCACAACTTTAACAGCAGGAGCAGGTTACGATTCCTACTCTTGGTCAACTAGTCCGTCGGGTACTCCAGTAATTGGCACAGAACAAACCTTAACAGTAACACAAACAGGAACTTATTATGTGCATAATACAGCAACAGCCCCTTGCCAATCAATCGATCAAGTTTTCGAAGTTATTACATTTGGGGCAGGAGTAACCAACCCTTTAATTCCATTTGCCGATGAGGTTGTAGTTTGTCCCAACGATGGTAAAGATTTGCCAAACTTTTATTTATGTGGCGCAAACGATACTAGATTAATTGAAACAGGAATTACAGATACCACTTCAATTATTTGGGAAAAGTTAGACGAGAGTAGCTGTACAGCAGTAGCAAATCAAGATTGTGCCAACGAAGATGCCTCATGTACTTGGAATCAAGTTACAACAGGACCAGATTTTACTATTGATACCGACGGACAATATCGCTTAACATTAAATTACGATGGCGGCTGTTTTAATCAGTTTTATTTTAATGTTTACACTAACATTTTAAATCCTACTGTAACAGCTAGTGATATATATTGTACTACTTCAGGTGAAATTAGGGTAGGTGGAGTGCCAACTGGTTATGAGTATAGTATTGATGGTACGAATTACCAAGAAAGTAATGTGTTTACAGTTACCACAGCTGGTTTATACGAGGTGTTTATTCGTCAAATTGGTGTGTCTCCAAATCCATGTATTTTTTCTGTACCAGACGTTCAAGTGCGTGAACGCGATTTTACTGTTTCAACTATTATTAATCAGCCATTGTGTTATGGTGAATTAGGAAGTGTAGTTTTAGCGGCAAACGATGTGCGCCCACAGTATTTCTTTTCTGTTTATCAAGGGGCTACGCTAGTAAATAGCGTTGGGCCAATAAATGATAATAATTATACGTTTAGTAATTTAAGTCCAGGAACATACACTGTTAATGTATCTACTGAAGATGGTTGTACCTACTCCGAAGATATCGAAATTATAAATCCACCAGAATTAACGGTAACGGCAGCTTTAACAACTCCTTTAACTTGTACCGACGGAGAAATAACTATTTATCCGGTTGGCGGAACACCTCCATATTCATATTTTATTAATAGTACAACTGTTTTTCAAGGAACACCAACATATACGGTAACAAGTGCTGGAACTTACAACATTAGAGTTGTAGATTATAATAATTGTTCGGCCGAAACTTCAATTACAGTTGAAGACATTGAGGTGCCAACTCATACAGTCTCTTCAACTAACATATTGTGCTACAATGATAATACGGGTGAAATTAATTTTAACGTTGCCGACGCCAATGGCTTTACTGTAGATTATAGTATTGATAATGGCGTTACGTATAGCAATTCTTCTACTTTTTCAAACTTAAGTTCAGGTACATATTCAACCATTGTTAGATACACTTTAAATGGAGCAGAATGTTTAAGTGATACTCGAGATATAACGATAACACAGCCAGATAGTGCGTTAACAGCATCAAGTGGCGTATCAGAGTTGGCAGGTTGCGGACCTTCGGGAGAAGGCGCAGTAAGGATTACTAATCCACAAGGAGGAACACCTCCTTATGAGTATAGCTTTGATAATCAGGCAACATGGGTTACTACAAACGAAGCGTATGTAAATCCTGGGACTTACACATTATATATAAGAGATTCCAATGGTTGTATTTATGCCATGCCGGATGTTGTTTTAGATTCTGAACCAGTAGCTCCAACAATAACTGTAGGTGATCCAGACTTTAATTGTGATGGTTCTGCAAACGCTACCGTTACAGTAAATAATGAAGATAACAATACGTTTAGCTATACATACTATCTTGATGGTGTAGAAAATACAAATACTACCGATCCTAAAACATTTTTAGATGTTTCAGAAGGGTCGCATGTTATAACCGTAGAGTATAAATTAGAAGATGTACCAACTTTTAGTAATTTATTAACCGAGGATTTTGGTTATGGAGAAACAAATGTCGAGTCTCCCGGAGTTGATTTTTATATTTTTGAATCGCAAGTAAGACCTGGAGATGGTAGAGCTGCTATTTCTGTAAATGATGGCGAATATTCCGTTACTTATAATATTGAAAGTCCGTTTGGAGCATGGTGGAATCCTGTAGACCATACTTCGGGAAATAGGTCTACTTTTGGAAGATATTTATTAGTAAATATAGGAGATCCTTCAACTACAGCGGGAATTTCTTTAGATGATAATTTTTATAAAAAACGAATTACAGATGTAATACCTAATCAGCCAATTCGTGTAAATTTATTTGTAGCAAATGTAATTCGCGCGAATAGAAATCGTATCGAACCAGATTTGTTATTGGCTGTTTTAGACCCTACAACTGGAAATATTGTATCATCAATTACAACGGGTAATATTCCAGAAAATAACCAATGGAATGAGTATAATATAGAATTAAATCCAGGAAATAATACAGAATTAGATTTTGTTGTTAGAACAAATATTTTTGGAATCAATGGTAATGATATTGCTATTGATGATATTAATGTATTCCAACTTCCAGTTAGCTGTGTTACAGAAGTGGATTTTCCTTTTGTAGTAGACTCTGGGAATGCCTTTACAGCAGATATAACAGGGGTTAAAGATGTTTCGTGTTCTGGAGCATCAGATGGTGAAATAACAATAGCTGTTGAAAATTTTGATGCCACAAATGGATATCAATATTCCGTAGATGGTGGAGCAACTTGGGTAACAGAAACTACATCTCCACATACAATAACAGGTTTGTCTGCAGCAGTTTATGATTTACAAATTAGATATGATGCCGCAGCAGACACTTGTGAATTTTCATTTACTCCAGAAATTTCAGAACCTGCACCAATAACGTTAAACGTAGATGTTACACCACCAACTTGTTTAGATGGAGCAACACTTGAAGCCAGTTCTACAGGAGGTACAGCAGCATATTCTTATGAATTATTAGAAGATTCTACATTAAATTTAGTAGCTACATTCCCAGCAAATGGTGTTTTAGCCAATGTAGTTGCAGGGAATTATGTAGTAAGAGTTACAGACGCACAAGGTTGTACAACTACAACACCGGTAAATATCACAGATCCAACAGGGCCAACAGCTACAATAAATGTTACAACGGGATATTGTTATAGTGCTGGAACGGGTGTTACGCTAGAGGTAAATACTTCAGGAGGTTTATCGCCTTATGAGTATAATATAAATGGTGGTGCATTTACATCTAATAATGTATTTAGTAATTTAACACCTGGTAATTACGATATAATTGTTAGAGATTCTAACGGTTGTACTTTCGCTTTAGATACAGAAACAATTGAACCAGAGTTACAATTAAATGCAGCTGTAACTAAAGGATTAGATTGTACAACGTCTCCAGATGCAGAAATAGAGATTAGTTATACTGGAGGTTACACACCTTATGTTAGTTATGAAGTTTCTACAGACGGAACAACTTATACAGCAATTACACCAACGCCGTCTGCAAGTCCATTTACTTACTCTGTCTCTGCAGATGGATCATATTATTTCAGAATTACAGATGCCGAGAATTGTGTAGCAGAAGCTTCAGTGGTTATTAATCCAATAACAAATCCTACAGCTACAGAAACAACAGTTAATCCTTTATGTAATGGTGATTCTAATGGTTCTGTGCAAATTGTAGCATCAAGTGGAACTGCACCATATGAATATAATTTTGATTCAGCAGGTTTTACAACAACCTCATTATACGAAAATTTATCAGAAGGAACATATGCTTATCAAGTAAGAGATGCTAATGGTTGTATTTATGACGGTTCTGTAACATTAATAGCACCAGTAACACTAACAACAACGCATACTGTTACTGAGTTTTCATGTAATGTTTCAAATACTTTTGAATCTGCTCAAATAACTATTAATGTTCCAACTACAGGAACTTCACCATATTTATATAGTTTTAATGGATCTAACTATTCAGCAACTAATACCTTAACTATTAATGATAATGGTAGCGATCAAACCATAACTTATTCTGTTAGAGATGCTAATGGCTGTGTGTTTAGCGATAGTGTTACGGTGACAGCATTAAATCCACCTTCAGATATTGTATTTTCTGCAACAACAGTAACATGTTTAGCTACAACAAGCGATGTTACATTAACAGCAACAGATGGAGTTGGTGTATTAACTTACTCTATACAAGCTCCTGCAAGTGCAACTTCAAATACAACAGGAGCTTCAACAGGTACTTTTACAGGTTTAGCTCCAGACACCTATATATTTAGAGTAACTGACGAAAATAATTGTTACTACGAAGAATCATTTACTGTTTTACCGGTAACAAATATTGTTGCAACAGCAAATTTAAATACCGACGTGGCTTGTTTTGGAGACTCAACTGGAGCAGTTACATTCAGCATATCTAATTTTGGAGGTTCTTACAGCTACACACTAGATGGTGGTACAACTGTTATTACAGGACAAACCGCAAATTCAATACCTTTAACAGGGTTAGCGGCAGGTACTTATACAATTGAGGTGACTGATGAAGCAACCGGATGTACAGATACAGCTTCCGTAACTGTTTCACAACCAGCCAATGCTCTAACTTTATCGGCGACAACCACAAATGTTTATTGTGATGATGATACATCTCAAATTACGGTATCAGCTTCAGGAGGAACACCAAATTATACATATGCAGCAGTTATTTCTGGAGCATCGGCACCAGCATTAGCATCTTACTCTAGTAATAACGTGGTAACAGTAGATACTAATTCTGCCACAGATTTAACTTGGGATGTTTATGTAAAAGACAACAATGATTGTATTACTTTTACAACAGTTACAATTACAGCAGATGCTCAACCAACTTTAGACCCGATAACTCCACAATGTTATGTTGGTAACGATTTAACCATTAACTTAACCGGAACTGTATCAGTAGGTACGGCAATGTATAGTATGGGCTCTGGCTTTCAAACAAGTCCAACATTTACAATAACTGCACCAGGAACATATACTTTTACAATACAAGATGGAAATGGTTGTACAGCATCACAAACTTTAGTAGTTAATCCGCAATTACAAGCAAACGCTTTATTAACAAAAGATATTACATGTGCTGCACCAACTGACGCAACAATTGATGTAGATATTTCTGGTGGATCAACTTCATATTCAACTTTTGAAGTATCTACAGATAGTGGTTCAACGTATACAGCATTTACACCTACACTTTCGGGTTCCTCGTTTACTTATACTACTACAACTGCAGGTACTTATATGTTTAGAATTACTGATTCGGCAGGATGTGAGGTAGAAACTAATGAAGTAATAGTTACTACTCCAGTAAATCCAAGTATAACTTCAGTAGTACAAACAGCAGCAATTACATGTAGTGGTGAATCTAATGCGGCTATTAGTGTTACAGTAGATAATACTTTAGGAACACCACCTTACGTAATTAATGTATTTAATAATACCACCGGAACAGATTATGGAACACAAACAGCTGGTTTAGCTGCAGGTAATTATACTATTACCGTTACCGATTCTAAGGGATGTACCGATACTGACACCATTACTATTACTGAGCCAGCGCCAGTTAGTTTGTCTTATACCGTTACACCTATTACTTGTGGGGCAGGGGGTGTTTCTTTAGGAACTATTACAATTAACTCGGTTTCAGGCGGAACACCAAATTATACTTATCATGTAACTGGTGTAAATGGCTACGATAATGCTATTGCCAATCAAACCGGATCTTCAGTAGTTTTTGAAGTAGTAGACTTTGGATTATATGAAGTTATTATAACAGATACAAATGGATGTACTGCAATAGTTCAAGATATACTTGTTGCTTCTCCTCCAGACGATTTAGATATTTCTGTAAGTGCGCCTCCAGCAGATTGTTCCACAGGGGGTTCTGCTACTGTAGCTATTGGAACACCATTAACTGGGTCAGGACCATTCCATTTTGCGATTTATACAGGGAGTGGTATGGTATATACTTCGCCAACAACCGCGCCATGGCAAGATGAAGATTCACCTGGACAAACAACTTTTTACAACTTAGTACCTGGAGCAACTTATACGTTTGTAGTGTATGATGAAGCTACTATGTGTTATTATTACGAACAAGCAGATATTCCTATTCCAACCAATTCTACTTTAACAACAAGTAATGTTGTACCAAATAATATTACATGTACAGGAAGTGCCGATGGAAATGTAAGTTTTGATATTTTGAGTAGTTATGGAGTACCAACGGATGTAACTTATGATATTAGAGAATCATTATCGTTAAATCCAACTGGAATTTCAGGATCTGCAAGTGTGCCAGCGAATGGTACTATTTCGGTGACTAATTTAGGGCCTTTAGATTTTGGAAATTATATTATTGTAATTACAGAAGATGCAGGAGCCACTAATGCTGGTTGCGGTGTTGTAACTACAGAATTTAATATAACAGAATCAGCTATATTATTATCGGTTTCAGCATCAGTTTCAGAAAATGCAAATTGTAATAATTTAGGAACAATAATTGCTGTTGGTCAAAATGGAACATCACCTTACGAATATCAGGCGGTTGTTACAGGAAATACTCCAGATCCATCAGGCTGGGGAACATCTAATGCTTTTAATTTAGCGGGAGATGAAACTTATGATATTTACATTCGTGATGCTTATGGTTGTGAACAATTCGATACCATTTATTTACCAATAGATGCAGAACCAACTATTGATAATTTAGCAACACAATGTTATGTTGGTAGTCCATTGCCAATAACAATCACAGGAACAACTTATAATGGTAATGCAACCTATAGTATTGGTGGTGCTTACCAAAACGATCCAAACTTTACATTAAATACGCCTGGAACATATACTTTAAGTATTCAAGATGACAATGGCTGTATTGTGTCTACTACATATACGGTAGAACCTCAATTACAATTGAATGCAGATTTAACCAAAGATTTAGACTGTACTATAACACCAGACGGGACTATAGTTTTAACACCAAGTGGAGGCACTGGTGTAGGCCCATATACCTATGAAGTAAGTATAAATGGTGGCGTTTTCGCGGTTATAGCTAGTGATACTTATACCGTTACAACATCTGGTACTTACGAATTTAGAGTTACAAATAGTCAGTCTTGTCAAGCTACATCTAATATAATAACAGTAGAGCCATTAGGGACACCAGTAGCAACAGAAATTCATACAGATATACGTTGTAATGGTGGAAGTGATGGAACTATTACAGTAACGGCTTCTGGTACCGAAGGACCATATGAATATAGTATTGATGGCGGTTCAACGTTTCTAACTTCTAATGTATTTACTGGTTTAGCACCAAACACCTATAGTGTTGTTGTAAGAGACAGTAAATCTTGTGTGTCAGCGCCAGTTTCAGTTACATTAACTGAGCCAACAATAGTAGCAGCTAGTCCTACTTTAACTCAAGGTTTAACTTGTGATGCTTCAAATGCATCTCAAGCAGCTACTATTACCGTAACGGCTAGTGGAGGTACATCGCCATATACTTACAGCTTTGATGGAGGTACATCATTTTCATCAAACAATATTTATACTACCAACACACCAGGTGATGTATTTATTGTGGTAATGGATAGTAATGGCTGTTTAAGTGCAACTGAAACTCAGAATGTACCCACATTAGATCCACCAACGGATTTGAACTTTTCTTCAACCGATATTACATGTATTAATACTACAAGTGATGTAACACTTACAACAACAGGAGGAGTAATGCCTGTAAGTTATGCTATTTTAGAGCCTGCAAGTGCAACATCTAATACAACTGGTGATTCTACAGGAACATATACAGGTCTTTTACCAGATACCTATTTGTTTGAAGTAACCGATGCCAATGGTTGTACTTATCAAGAATCATACACAGTTAATCCTGTTACAAATATTACTGTTTCTGGCTTATTAGTATCAGATGTAAGTTGTAACGGAAGTACCGATGGAGAAGTTACTTTTACAGTTTCAAACTTTAGCAGTACTTATAGTTATTCTTTAGATGGAGGAACAACCGTAATTACAGCTCAAACAGCAAATGATATTGTATTAACAGGCTTGCCAACCGGAACACATACCATTGATATTACAGATGAAGCTACAGGTTGTACAGCAACGTCATCTGTAACAGTATCAGAACCAACAACAGTTTCGTTAGCAGAAACAAGTAATATAAATGCTAATTGTAATACAGGTGCTCAAGTAACAGTAACAGCAACGGGAGGTACATCGCCATATACTTATGCTTTTGTAGAAGATGGAACTACTCCTGTAGCTGGAGATTATACGAATAGTGACTCAGCTATTTTAGATCCTTCTGTAAATACAAATTGGGATGTTTATGTATTAGATGTAAATAATTGTCCGGCAATGATTGATGTTACTATTACAACAGATCCATTGCCAACGGTTACTTTACCAAGTTTTGCATCAAATCAATGTAACTTAACAGGAGATCCGTATACATTTACAGTTTCAAATACAACAGGAATAGCTCCTTTTGAATATAGTATTGATGGAGGAAATTCTTATCAAACAAGCGATACTTTTACAGTAAATGCGCCAGGAACTTATACTGTTACTGTAAAAGATGCCTATGGGTGTACAGCTACAAGTACAAACACCATAGAAATTTATAATGCCCTAGGTGTTACTCCAGAATTAACAACAGTACCTTCTTGTACTGATGATGATGGTGTAATTACTGTAAATGCAACTGGTGGTTCAGGAACCTATAGTTATTCAATTAGTCCAAGTCCAGCGACTATAAGTTTGAGTGGAAACGTATTTTCTGGTGTGCCATCAGGAACCTATACTATTACAGTTACAGATGATGTTACTATGTGTACAAATAGTGCGTCTGTTACAGTAGAAGCAGCAACTCCAGTAACCTTTACTGCTGCATCTACCGATGTAAGTTGTAATGGTGGTAGCGATGGTACTATTACTGTAGATTTACCAGCAAGTAATAATAATCCTATTTATACCTATGAAATCACAGCACCAATTGTTGTGTCTGCTCAAACATCAAATGTATTTACAGGTTTAACTGCGGGAACTTATACAGTACAAGTTAACTCAGGTAGAGGTTGTGTTGAAACTGCAAATGTAGTGGTTAACGAACCTAATACCATAATGGTAGCGGCGCCAACAGTTGTGGAGTATGCTTGTAACACAGGTGTAAATGCGGTTAATTATGCTTCAATAACTGTAACGAATGTAACCGGAGGGTCTTCAAACTATACAATTTACGAATTCATAAAATCAGGTAATGTTGTACAATATGGAGCTAATGCTTCTTATACTGAATCTGATTTCTCAGGTGGTACTTACACTATTAATGTATACGACGATAATGGTTGTGTAGGAAGTACTACAGCTACAATTTCTCCTTTTACATCTTTAGAAAGTATAGATGTAACTGTTGATAATGCAATTACTTGTACTAACGATGAAGATATTACTGTAACTGTTAACTCAACAGGGCCAGCACCAACAAATTTAGAGTTTACAGTTCAAGATATTGATGCTTCTGGAGTATATGGTGGTGTTTATAATCAAACAAATACAACAGGCGTGTTTACAGGTTTACCAATTGGTAATTATTCTATAACTGTTGTAAACTTAGATACTAATTGTACTCTAGAAACTATACATTATGTAAACGACCCTAATACTTTTACTTTAGAAATAGATTCGGTTGTTAACGTAACTTGTTTTAGCGATGCCGATGGAAGTGTAGATGTTACATTTATAGATAGAGTGCCAACGCCTACAGATGAATCTGGAGCGTTTAGTTACACAGTTTTCGATAGTACTGGAGCAACTGTAACTGCAGGAACTGTTGCAAATGCAGGTCCAACAACAATTAGCGGATTGGCATCTGGTACGTACACAATAACTGCTAATTTAACGAATACGCCTTATTGTACAGTTTCGCAAAACTTTACAATTGATGCACCAACAGAGGCATTAACAATTACTGAAACACATACTGAAATAACTTGTATTTCTGGAAATAACGACGGTTCAATTTCTGTAGTAGCTTCAGGAGGTTGGTTAGATTATGAATATCAGTTAGAAACTTTAACAGGAACCATAATAGTGCCTTACGGAAGTGAAACCACTTTTGAAGATTTAATAGCTAACGATTATGTAGTTAGTGTAAGAGATGCTTCGGGCTGTATTGCTTCGGTGAATGTTGTTTTAGAAAATCCAGATCCAATTGTAGTAACTGCTATACCAGATGCAACTACACTAGATTGTTATGGAGATTCAGATGGCAGAATTACCGTATCAGCCATTGGAGGTCAAGGTAGTAATTATAGTTACACATTAAATATGTTGTCACCAACAGTTAGTAGTTCAGGACCACAGACCTCTCCGATTTTCGAAGGTTTAGTAGCGGGAACTTACAATGTAACTGTAACCGATGGTTATAATTGTGTAGGCACATCAGCAGATATAACCATAACACAGCCAGATGAAGTTATGGCAAGTTTAGTAACAACAACTACACAAACATGTACCACCGACGCCACGTTAACATTAAGTGCAACAGGCGGAACAGGAAGTTATGAATACAGTGAAACATCAGATTTTGCAATTATTTTAGGCACATTTGCATCATCAACTACATTTGCTGTAACCCCAGGAACTTATCAGTATTATGTGCGCGATGCTAATGCATGTACCTCGAATGTTTCTAACGAAATAACAATAGATCCTTTACCAGATTTAGAAATTGAAATAGATGCAGAAAACGCCACTATTAATTGTTATGGCGACCAAACAGGAGTTATAATAGCAACAGCGCAAGGTGGTTTAGGTAATTATATTTATACTTTAGAAGATAGCACAGGAAATGCAATAACACCAGTAACCCAAGATAGTCCAGGTATATTTACAGAATTACCAGCAGGGATTTATCAGGTACGAGTAAATAGTGGAGACTGTTTAGAAACTAGTTCGTTAGTTGAAATTACTGAACCTGACGAGCCATTAACCGCAGTTTTTGATGTAACCAATGTGCTTTGTGCAGGCGATAATGATGGTATGTTAGAGATTATAGCCTCAGGAGGCACAGGGCAAATAAAATATGCAATTTCACCAAGATTAGATCAGTTCTTCGATACGCCAATTTTTACAGATTTATCACCAGGGACTTATCAAGCCATAGTACAAGATGAGTTAGGGTGCTTTGTATTGTATGACTTTACTGTTACCGAGCCAGACTTTGTATCTATAAGTATTGTACCAGATTCCATTTATCCAGAAGCGTGTACAGGAGATCAAGACGGAGAGTTTAGTATCGAGATTGCTGGAGGCGAAATGCCATATAGCGTTACACTAGATGATGTAAACGGAAGTTATTTTACAGGAACCGCAACACAAACACAGTTTGATTTTACAGGATTATCTGGAGGAGATCATATTGTATACGTTATCGATTCTAATGGATGTGAATCAGAATGGAATATAACATTCCCAGAATCTGTAGAAATTATAGCCGACCTTGAAATTGAGTATTGTACAAATGGTATAGATGCTACAAGTAACATGGTTATGGTAAATGTAGATGATACAGAAATAGATTTATCAGAAATAGATTATTCATTAGATGGCGGTAGCTATCAAACCGAAAATGTATTTACAGATTTAGCATCAGGAACACATTTTATTACAGTAAGACATTCAAACACCTGTGAAGAGATTATAGATTTCGAAATTGAAAACTATAACCCATTAGCGGTTTCACTTGCTCAAGGTGATATGAACGAAATTGTAGCCACTGCAACTGGTGGTTCTGGAAATTATGAGTTTACTTTAAATGGAGATAGCCAAGGAAGCGATAATGCTTATTTTATATATGCTTCTGGGGATTATACAGTAACCGTAACCGATAGTAATGGTTGTGTGGCAACTACAACGGCTTATTTTGAGTTTATAGATGTCTGCATTCCTAATTACTTTACCCCGAATAATGATAACGATTTAGATACTTGGGGACCAGGATGTGTTGGACAGTACCCTAATATTACTTTCGATATTTTTGATAGATACGGGCGAAAAGTAGCAACTCTTGCCGCAAACGATTCATGGGATGGTAATTACAAAGGTAAGCCACTGCCAACAGGAGATTATTGGTATGTTGTAAAGCTTAATGATAGTAGAGATAACAGAAGTTTTGTTGGACATTTTACTTTATACAGATAAAAGATTATGAAAAAATTAATAGCATATTTACTTTTTATAGTCTTAGTAAAAGGCTATGCACAAGAAATGAATTTACCGGTTTTTACACAGTACTTAGCCGATAATAACTTTGTAGTTTCACCAACTTATGCAGGTATTGGTGATAATTTAAAAATTAGAGCCAATGCCTTAACACAATGGGTAGGCATAAAAGATGCTCCCGATAACCAATCTGTTTATGGCGATTTTAGAATTTCAAATCGTACAGGTTTAGGACTCTCGTTTTATAACGATAAAAATGGCTATACGTTGCAAACAGGGGCTAAATTCTCGTTTGCTCACCATTTAACTTTAGATTACTACAGTAAAATGTATTTATCTTTAGGGCTTTCGTATAATTTTAATAGTTTTAGAATTGCGGTAGAAAAAATAAATGCAGATAACCAAAATCCAACAGGATTACCGGCTTTAACAGATGATAGACGTAGAGGAAATAATAATTTCGATGTTGGTGCATTGTTTAGATTAAAAGGCTTCTTTTTAAGTTTTAATGCTAATAATATTTTAAGTAAAGATATTGAAGACGAAATTACTGAGCTCGAACCTAATTTGCTTTTAAATTTTCAAGTGTATTCTGGTTATACTATTGCTGGACCTAAAAAGAGTGGGTTGGAGTTTGAGCCATCTGTGTTTTACCAATTTTTTGCCAGCGACCGCCGTTCGAGTACCGATATTAATTTTAAAGTTAGAAAATACAATCGTAACGAAGATTATATTTGGGGCGGTATATCTTACCGTTATTTAAACGATCAGTTTTTAAAACCTCTTAATATTGGGCCTATGCTTGGGTTTAAAAAATCGGTATTATATTTTGGTTATGCCTACCAAGTTACTATAAACGATTTAGCGAGTTATAACTCGGGAACTCATGTGGTTACTATTGGTTTAGACTTTTTACAAGGCATTAGTAATTGTCCATGTGTGCAGAGTGCAGTGCATAAGTAATTACAGTGTTGATAGCGATAAATTAAATAAAACATTAATAGTATTATCTACTTTTACCATACCAAGTAATTTTTTTGGAGGTTCCAAATTGTATTGTAAAATATCAATTTCAATATTGCCTTTTACTCGAACATTGTTGTTGCAGGTTTTTTCAATAATTACAGGAATTTTAAATTGTTTACTAATACCGGCCAATTCTATTGCAAGCTGTACTAATAATTTGTTATCAGATTGTTTTTCAACTTCGAGCAGATTAATGTAAATATTAGGGTAAGTTTTCGATTTTAAAAGTGTTCTAAAATCCTTATTCATTATTTGGTTTCCGCAATCGAAAAAAGTATTGTTTAGTTTTAATTCAGCTTTATTAAATGTCATTTTTTGATTATCTATTGCAGAAAAATCTACTGAAATGTCATGATTTAATTTCGCGATGTTATAGTTACAGTAAAATTGACTAACATTTGTTTTACCTTTTATAACCAAAGTACTTTCAGGGTTAATTTTTATAGTCGTATTATTTTTAAAATTGTTTGATAAACTTAATTGAAGAATGACTGTAATTAATAGGATAATAACTTTCATAATTTTAAGAATAAAAAATTAAAAACCTTAATATTAAAATAGCTTTTAAGATTTAAATATTTTAATATTAAGGTTTTATTGAAAACTAATTCAATTTAAAAACTTATTACAGCCTCTAACATTAATCCACTAAATTTAGCATCGTCGTAAAGGCTTCCAGCGGTAAAACCGTCGTAAGTTTGGTTTACATATTCAGCTTTAATTAAAATGTTTTTCGTCATAAACCAACCGGCACCAAGTTGAGTCCTGTTAATGGTTATATCTTCACCACTCGTATCGTCTGCATTGACAGTATTATATCGCGCACCAACAAATAGGTTTTCGTTTTTACCAAATCTATAAATCAATTCTCCAGCTAATTGTGTTGCCGTTCTTTCCTCAGAACCTATTGCGTTTCCGCTTGAGGTTTCAAACGTACCAAAGAACTCTAAACCTTTATATTTTACAAAAGGGTTAATCATTATAGCAGAGATTTTGTTACCAAATGCAGGGTTATAACGTCCAGATCTAAAATTATCGCTTGTTGCATCGGCATCTTGTAAAACGCTATAATATCGAGATCCACCTCTATCTGCGGCATATAAATAGGAATTGGGAACATAACCTGTGTTGTAAACAGATCCTGTTAATCTAAATCTTAAATCTTCGTTTAATTGCTTATCGTATCCTAATTTAGCAACAAATGAGGCACCACCAGTATCACCATCAGATGCTTTTACAGATTGGTTTAATTTACCGTTTGTAAAACCAACCATGGCAAATAAACCTTTGTTAGTGTTGTAATATAATTCGGCACCTACCTCTGTTGTAAACGCATCCATAATTAAGTTTCCAACAAAAGGATTAAAAATAGCTTGTGCATTATCGGTTCGTCTAAAGTGCGCATCACCGTAATTGGTTTCCATATGTCCAATTTTAATAGTTGCATTCTTCATAAAACCTTCTAAAAAACCTTCACTAATAAAGTCTAGTTTGTCTATTTGAAAATATCCGCCTTTTACGTAAGGTTCTGTGTGGTGTCTTGAAGATAAATAAGTTCTTAAATGCATTCTAACACCGTCGTATAAAGCTACATCCAAATCTAAGTTAGCCGTAGCTAAATTAAAGTTATAGCCAATTTCAGCGAGTTCAGTATCACCAGAATTTTCTTGGTCTATAGCTTGAAATTGTAATGTAGATGAACCTCCAACTCGAACTTTAACGCCATCAAAGGTTGAATCGCTGTCTTTAGGAGCTTCAAACACATTTACACCGTTTTTATCTGGTTGTCTGTAATTATCTAATTGTCTGTTTTGTGCAAATAAACTAAAACTAAGCAGCACAACTAATAATGTGATTGATGTTTTAAATTTTGTTATCATGATTATATAATTTTAAGGTTGTTTTTTATTTAAAAATTGAATTAAATTTTATGGTAATTTCATCGCCTGTAGTTACTGTACCAAATAAAGCTGTGGGAGGTTCAATATTAAATTCACTCATTTTAAACGTTTTTTCACCAGTTAGTTTTACTTTATTAGTTGAGGTGCTTAGGTTTAAATTTAGAGTTATCATTTTTTTAGTTCCAGCTATGGTTAAATAGCCAGTTGCTTCTACATTAAAATTTCCTTCGGACTTTGCTACAACGTTATCCGCTTTAGTAAGTGTAAAACTTATATTTTTATACTTTTTAGTTTGTAGTGCTTTATAAGTGTTTTTATCCATTGCAGATTTGCCACTTTTTAAAGTTTCTGTGGGAACAGAAACGTTACAAGTTTTAATTTCACCAGAATTTACACTGGAAAAACTAATGTTGCCGGTATACGAAGTTGTAGTAATATGCCAATCGTGAAGGCTAGAAGTACCATAAACACTAAGGGTAGATTCACTAGCTAATTGGTACTCTTGCGAGAACATAATGCTGGAAACAAACGCAAATAAAACACAAACTTTGTATTTTATTTTTAAGGGTGCTAAATAGGTCATATCGTATTGTTTTTATTTACTCCAAAGGTCAGTATTAACCGAAAGATTAATTATGACATTTGTCATATTTGAAAAAAACAATTCTAAGAGAGAGGTTTAATAAAAAACAGTATTAAATTAAATTATCTCAAAAATTAAACGATATTCATTTAAATTGTTTTAAGGAAATTATAACGTTTTATATGAGGTAAAAACATTAATTTTACCGCATTTGCAATCCTTTATTTTTTTGAAAATTTATACTCAATAAGAATATTATGGGTATTAAAAAGTGTATTTAAAGCAAAAATTTTATATTGAAGTATATTTAAGCCCTTAACATGAAACATAAACTAATATTAGCGTTATTAATTTTAATTGGATTTAACGGATTTTCTCAAATTTTAGAACCCGTAAAATGGTCTACAAATGTTAAAAAAATATCAGATTCGGAATACGAATTAATAGCAACAGCCACTATTGATGCTGGTTGGCATTTATATTCTCAAAACGTGCCAGAAGGAGGTCCAATTGCTACAACTTTTACATTTAATAGTTCAAAAAATTATTTAAAAAAAGGAAATACTTCAGAAGAAAAAGGTCATACCATTCACGATAAAATTTTTGATATGGAAATAAAATTTTTCGAGACAAAAGCAGACTTTAAACAACGTGTTAAACTAAAATCGATAGCACCATTTAAAATAAATGCGACTGTAGAATTTATGGCTTGTAATGACCGTCGATGCTTACCTCCAACGGAAGTAGATTTAATTTTTAACATTAAATAGTTTGTTTTAATAATGAAGAAAATTTTACTTGCCTTTACAGCGCTCATTTTTTCATCTACTTTATTTTCACAAGTTTTAGAGCCTGTTAAATGGAGTACTTCTGTTGAAAAATTATCAGATAAA
Source organism: Neotamlana sargassicola (assembly GCF_020523965.1). Lineage (GTDB taxonomy): Bacteria > Bacteroidota > Bacteroidia > Flavobacteriales > Flavobacteriaceae > Neotamlana > Neotamlana sargassicola. The sequence goes on from NZ_JAJAPX010000005.1 coordinate 104,290, forward strand.
GAATATATCTTAGTGTCGAAAGCTACCATAGAGAGTGGCTGGCATTTATACTCACAAAACGTTCCTGAAAATGGCCCAATTCCAACATCATTTATTTATGATGACGGGGAAGAAGCTATTCAAATAATTGGGAATACTTCAGAAGAAGAAGGACACACCATTGATGATCCTGTTTTTGAAATGAAAATTAAGTTTTTCGAAAACACGGTTACTTTTAAACAAAAAATAGAGGTAAAGGAGTCGGTTGAAACTATTGAAGGGTTTGTTGAATTTATGGTTTGCGATGACACCCGTTGTTTACCGCCAACCGAAGTTGATTTGGTTTTTAAATTAAATAAAACTTTACCTGCAAGTAATTCAGCTTCTGTGGTAGAAATTAATACCGATACAGAAACAGCAAATAACAATCCTGAATCTAAAAAAGGGCTTTGGACCATTTTCTTTGTTGCTTTTTTATCTGGTTTTGCAGCTTTACTTACACCATGTGTGTTTCCAATGATTCCCATGACCGTGAGTTTCTTTACCAAACAAAGTAAAAACAAAGCCGTTGGTGTTAAAAATGCTATTATTTATGGTATTTGCATCATTGTAATTTATGTATTATTAGGTACAGCCGTAACTGGAATTTTTGGAGCCGATGCATTAAATGCCTTAGCAACAAACGTTTGGTTTAATGTTATTTTCTTTTTACTACTTGTAATATTTGCAGTTTCATTTTTAGGTGCATTCGAAATTATGTTGCCTAATTCATGGGCAAATAAAGTAGATTCGCAAGCAGATAAGGGCGGTTTAGTTGGTATCTTTTTTATGGCGTTGGCTTTGGCAATTGTGTCATTTTCATGTACCGGACCAATAGTTGGTACATTGTTAGTTGAAGCAGCATCAAAAGGAGGTTTGGCGCCAATTATTGGTATGCTTGGTTTTTCATTGGCAATTGCCTTACCATTTGCATTATTTGCAGCTTTTCCAGGTTGGTTAAACTCATTACCAAAGTCTGGTGGCTGGTTAAATTCTGTAAAAGTTGTTTTAGGATTTTTAGAGTTAGCCTTAGCCTTTAAGTTTTTGTCGCAAGCGGATTTAGTTTTACAAGCTCATTTATTAGAACGAGAAGTGTTTTTAGCTATTTGGATTGCTATTTTTGGTACTTTAGCTTTTTATCTTTTTGGTAAAATTCAATTACCTCACGATTCGCCATTAACTCATATTTCTGTTGGCAGATTGGGGCTTGGTTTAGTCGTTTTATCATTTACCATTTATATGATTCCTGGTTTATGGGGCGCACCTTTAAATTTAATTAGTGCGTTTCCGCCGCCGTTGGAGTATAGCGAATCGCCTTATGGTGTAGGTTATACCAAAGTAGGAGGTGGAGCTATGGCCGCAGCTCATAGTGAGTTACCAGATGGCGCTCACTTATTGGCACCGCACGATATTTTAGCCTTTAATGATTATGATAAAGGTTTGGCTTATGCAAAACAAATCGGTAAACCTGTTATGATAGATTTTACAGGTTGGGCTTGTGTAAATTGCAGAAAAATGGAACAAAATGTATGGCCTAAACCAGAGGTTTTAAACATACTTAAAAACGATGTAGTTTTAATTTCGTTGTATGTAGATGATAAACGTCCGTTAGAAGCCAATGAGGTTACCGAATCTAAATTACGTCCAGGAAAACAATTAAAGTATATTGGACAAAAGTGGAGTGAGTTACAAACTATAAAATATAAGGCAAACTCACAACCGTTCTATGTGCTTATGGATCATGATGAGAAAAATTTAGTCGATCCGGTAGGCTATACACCAGATGTTGAAGCTTATAAAAATTGGCTGCAAACGGGGCTAAATGTATTTAGTTCGAAATCAGATAAATAATATATAATTTTATCTAAAAGATTTTTATTGATGAATCTATTATGTTTTTAAAAAAAGATAAAAAAGCCGAAACATTGAGTTTAGAACAGTATTTCTCAAAATTTAGAGAACATGTTGTTGGTGTTGATTCCTATTTTGATTCGCCTTACGGAAGAAAAAAAATTATTTATGCCGATTGGACCGCAAGCGGAAGACTGTATCGCCCCATAGAAGATAAATTGGTGAATGATATTGGGCCGTTTGTTGCAAATACACACACCGAAACTTCAATAACGGGTTCTACCATGACTTTGGCTTATCATGATGCTCGAAACATAATTAAGAAACACGTTAACGCATCAAAAGACGATGTTTTAATTACAGTTGGTACCGGAATGACGGGAGCAATCAACAAGTTTCAGCGTATTTTAGGTATAAAATTAAATGAAAATTTAAAAGATAATACCGAAGTCCCAGAAGAAAAACGTCCTATTATTTTTGTGTCGCATATGGAGCATCATTCCAACCAAACAAGTTGGCTAGAAACCATTGCTAGAGTTAAAGTAATACCTTGTAACGACGAAGGTTTACCTTGCATAGATAATCTTGAAAAATTATTAGTTGAGCATCAAAATACACCAATTAAAATAGCAGCTATTACGGCTTGCTCTAATGTTACTGGTATTCAAACAAATTATCATGAAGTGGCCAAAATAATGCACCAAAATAACGGGTTGTGTTTTGTAGATTTTGCATGTTCTGCACCTTATGTTAACATTAATATGCATCCTGAAAATGATGATGAATATTTAGATGCTGTTACGTTTTCGCCTCATAAATTTTTAGGCGGCCCAGGTACTTCAGGCGTATTAATATTCAATAAGAAATTATACAAAAATTTGGTGCCTGATAATCCGGGAGGCGGTACAGTAAATTATACCAACCCGTGGGGCGATCATGATTATATTGATGATATTGAAACGCGAGAAGATGGCGGTACACCGGGGTTTTTACAAGCTATAAAAATTGCGCTTTCAATTCAATTAAAAGAGCAAATGGGGGTTGAAAACATTTTAGCTAGAGAGCATGAAATTAATAGTTTGGTGTTTGAAAGGCTATCAAAAATTGAAAACTTAAAAATTTTAGCACCAAACCATCAAGAACGTTTAGGTGTATTTTCCTTTTATATTGAAGACGTACATTTTAATTTGATAGTGAAGCTTTTAAACGATCGTTTTGGAGTGCAAACGCGCGGTGGTTGTTCTTGTGCTGGAACTTACGGGCATTATTTGTTGCATGTAGATCAAAACACATCGAAAGCTATTGAGCAAAAAATATTAGAAGGTTGTTTAATTGAACGCCCAGGTTGGATTAGAATGTCTGTACACCCAACCATGACCAATGCCGAAATTGAGTTTATTTGCGATGCTATTAAACAAGTTGCCGAAAATTATAATATTTGGGGAGAAGATTATACTTATAACGCTACTAAAAACGAGTATATACACAACAGTAGTTTAAATACTGAACAAAAAATTACCGAAAATTGGTTTAAAGTTTAGTGCTGTTATATTTATTATATTTTCTAAGAATTATATCTATTTCTTTCTTTTCAAACTTTAGCTCTCTAAGTGGTTTTGTATAATTCGAAAGACTTATAAATGCCAGTTTTACAAATGCAGAACCCAAAAATAGAACTAAAATAGCTAACTTAAAATAATGATAACCAGATCTGGAATAATCTCGTGTGTTTGCTTCAATTAATAAATAGTAACTTTTTAAAATTACAAATAGACCGATAATAATTAATAGTACAAATTTTATGTAGGCTACTATATTACCTTTTCGAGCTATTTTTATGTTACTATTTAAGGATTTATAGGAATCATTAAAAGCTTCAGTAAATTTTATATTCGGGCAAAATTCTATAAAATCCGGCTTTTTATTAGTTAACCTACAAGTTATTCCATGTTTCAAACTCCTTTTACTATGCTCGCATAAATTGCAATGTCTGGTTTGAAGCATGAGTTAAGTTATTCTGTTTTATCTATTCTATAATTTCAACTTCAAATAATTTATCCCAACGTTTTCCAGTTACAAAAATAGTATTGGTTTTAGGGTTATAGGCAATACCGTTTAAAACATCTAAACCTTGGTGTTGGGTTACTAGTTTTTTTAACGGAGAAAAGTCAATAACAGCTTCAATAGCACCGTTTACAGGATTAATAATGGCAACACCATCTTTTTGGTAACGATTGGCATAAATTTTTCCGTTTATCCATTCCATTTCATTAATACCTACAATTTTTCCTTTGTTGGTGTATACTTGTATAAAACTTTCTTCAGCAAGGGTTTCTGGGTTTAGTAACCAAATTTTTTCGCTTCCATCACTTTTATATAAAGTAGTATCGTTGTTGCATAAACCCCAACCTTCTTTACTATTTCCGTATTTAAAGCTGCTTAGTTTTTCAAAAGTATCAACATTATAAACAAAACCAGTGCCTTTTTGCCAGGTAAGTTGGTACACTTTATTGTTTAATATGGTTAGGCCTTCACCAAAATATTCGTTAGCTAAGTTTATATTCTTTATAACTTCACCTGTTTTATAATCGACTTTGCGTAGTTTCGATTCTTTGTATTGCCCTGTGCTTTCATAAAGTGTATCATTAAAAAACTCTAAACCTTGCGTATAAGACGTTATGTCGTGCGGATACTCGTTTACAATTTTATACGTGTAAACTTTAGGAAGTTCACTATTTAATATGGTAATAGGTGTTGTTGTGGTTTGTTTTTCGCTATTAAAATAAACGGTAGCTTCAACAGTTTGTTTTCCTAATTTAAAATTATTTAAATCTGTAGATTCATTAATTATCTTACCATCTAGAGTATAACTAACCGAATCAATTTTAATGTTTTTTTTGTTTGAAATTGACAGTTTTAGCGTTTCGTTATTAGAAATATTGCCTTTTTTAGCATTAGTTTCTATTGAAAAATAGCTTTTTTTATTATTAGATTTTGATCCGCAAGATGTTAAAACAAGCGATAAAAATATGATTGTTAGGTAATTGAAGCGTGTCATGTTTTCCTTAAATTTTAAGCAAGATATTTATTTAAAATCGGTTAAAAAAATCATTGTGATATTTTTAAAAGATTGTATATTTGCAGCCGGCAAGTCCTACACAACCAGCTCCTGTTGAATCCTCCAGGTCGGGAACGAAGCAAAGGTAAATGGTCGTAGCGGTGTGATGTAGGTAGCTTGCCTTTTTTTATGCCCAATTGTAAGTATTTCTTTCTTATCTTTAAGCTATAAATTTTTATTAAATGTCTAAAGTTGTTTTAATTACAGGTGGTTCTTCTGGAATTGGAAAAGCCATTGGCGAGTTTTTATTAGAAAATAATTATGTGGTTTACGGAACCAGTAGAAGCCCAGAAAAATACAAAAAAAGTAAGTTTCCTATTTTACAGCTAGATGTTAAAAGTGTGAGTACGATTAATAGTTGTATAGCCCAAGTAATTGAAAAAGAAAATAAAATTGATGTTTTAATTAATAATGCAGGTGTTGGCATTACGGGGCCAATAGAAGAAATACCTGAAGCTGAAATACGAAATAATTTCGATACTAATTTTTTTGGTCCAATAAATGTAATTAAATCGGTTTTACCACAAATGCGAAAGCAGAATTCGGGTTTAATTATTAATGTTACATCTATTGCTGGTTATATGGGCTTGCCATACAGGGGTGTTTATAGTGCCAGTAAAGGAGCGTTTTCATTAATTACAGAAGCTTTTAGAATAGAACTAAAAGACTTTAATATTAAAATGACGAATTTAGCACCAGGTGATTTTGCTACAAATATTGCTGCGGGTCGTTATCATGCTCCAGCTTTAAAAACTTCGCCTTATAAATTATACCCCTCGGTTTTACAAGATATTGATGATGATGTAGATAATAGCGATGACCCAATTGAGGTTGCAAAAGCTGTTAAAAAAATAATAGAAAATAAGTCTCCAAAAATTCATTATAAAGTGGGAGCCTTTATGCAGAAATTTTCAATAGTACTTAAATTTTTACTTCCAGATAAAGCTTACGAAAAGCTTTTAATTAAGCATTATAAACTATAAAGAATTACCTATTAATAAGGCCTAACAACTCTTTTTCAAACCTTAATGAAAATAAGTTCGAATTGCTACTTACAATTGTTGTGTTTTTATCAACAATAAAGGTTTTTGTAACAGGATAAATTGCTAAATTTTCTTTTGTAGAAACAGGATTTTCCAATTTATATTCGCTGTTTGATATGTAATTATGATTCGCGAGAATGTTTTTAGAGCGTTGTAAATTGTAATCATCAATATTAATCCTAATAAAATTAATTTCGGGATATTTTAATTTAAGCTCATTTATTCTTTTGTAGCTATCGTTAAAATGTTTGTAGTACGATTGCGACCAAAAACAAATTACAGTGTTGTTTTTAATTATGGACGAAATATTGTGATTATTTGCAGTATAATCGGTTACAATAAATTCTGGCATTTTTTCGCCCGTTTTCAATCGGTTAATAGATGCAATAATGCGTTCCATGATAACTTTACCTTTGTCGTCATTACTTTTTTCTAAATACGATTTTAGCAAGGTTTCGTTATCTTCAATATTTTGGTTTTTAGAAAGATAATCTATAGCAAAATGATATAATAACTCGTCCTTTATGGTGGTGTTGCTTACTAAACTATCTATAATGTTTAAACGGGTTAAATTATAACAAAGATCTTTATGTCTAAAGGGTTTTCCCTTACTATGTTTAGCATGAGCTTGTAAAGCCATATTGCTCATGTTTTTTCTTAAAAATGCTTTGTAGTTATGATATTTACTAAAAAACTCATCGTTGTAATTTATGTTTTTTCTGTAGCTGTAAAAATTTTCCGGCAATGTGTTTAATATAGCAACTTTGTCGCGGCCATAATGTATAAATGGGTACATTTCTTTATGCGAGTAGTAATCAAAATCTATATTAGCTTGTGCTATTTTAGTAAATAATTTAGACGGCTTATTTTTTTTCTTAAACTGTTCTAAACGTTTCGTTTTTATAGCGTTTATCGAATCAATATGTTTTATGTAGTTTTTTGGTTTTAGCTGGCAAATTTTAAATATGTATTTTTCTTGACTTTCATGCTCTAAAAAGTCGTTTATAAAGTAATTGTTTTTTTTAGCACCAATACCAGAGAAAACTAACGATTCATCAAACTCTATAGTGTTTAATCTTAATAATAAACTGTCTTTAGGTTCTAATAAAATCATTTGAAACTCTCCACCATGAGTAAACGAATAAAATCCTGGGTTTAGGTTTTCAATTTTATAAATAAATCGGTTTCTACCATCTAGTTTAACAGTATCAATTAACTCATCATCTTTTTCTAGAACAATAAAGTTTGTAGTTGGGTTAATAATTTCTCCACCTAAATAAGCGTAATTAGCGTTTTTTGTATCGTTTTTACAGCTTAAAAAAGTTAAACTTAAAAGTATAATAGAGAGAAACCCCTTCATATATCTGACTTGAGAGTAATTTTTATGTAAAAGAATTAACATCAAACAAAAATATACTTTGTAATTAAAAAGTCTTGTTAATGCGTTGTTAAATATTAGCTAATTAAACGCTTGAACTTTGGCGGTAAATACTGGAAAAAATGACTAAAGTAAGTTTCAACAAACCAATACATTTTTCTACTTTTGCAAAAAAAATATTTTATATGTTATCTGTTTCTAATCTTTCAGTTCAATTTGGAAAGCGTATTTTGTTCGACGAGGTAAATACAACATTTACCACCGGAAATTGCTATGGTATTATTGGAGCTAACGGTTCTGGTAAATCAACCTTTTTAAAAATACTTTCGGGAAAAATGGAAGCTACTGCCGGACAAGTGCATTTAGAATCTGGTAAGCGTATGTCGGTTTTAGAACAAAACCATAATTTATATGATGAGCATACCGTATTAGAAACGGTTTTAATGGGGAACAAACCTCTCTTTAAAATTAAAACTGAAATTGATGCGCTTTATGCCGATTATTCTGATGAGAATGCTGATAGAATAGGGGAGCTTCAAGTAGAGTTTGAAGAAATGAATGGTTGGAATGCCGATAGCGATGCCGCCGCCATGTTATCGAATTTGGGTATTAAAGAAGAATTTCATTATACCTTAATGAGCGATTTAGATGGTAAGCAAAAAGTACGTGTTTTATTGGCACAAGCCTTATTTGGTAATCCGGATGTGTTAATTATGGATGAGCCAACAAACGATTTAGATTATGAAACGATTTCGTGGTTAGAACACTTTTTAGCAAATTATGATAACTGTGTTATTGTTGTATCGCACGACCGTCACTTTTTAGATGCTGTTTGTACACATATTTCTGATATCGATTTTGGAAAAATAAATCATTACTCTGGTAACTATACGTTTTGGTACGAGTCGTCTCAATTAGCAGCGCGCCAACGTGCACAGCAAAACAAAAAAGCCGAAGAGAAAAAGAAAGAGTTAGAAGAATTTATTCGTCGTTTTTCTGCTAACGTTGCAAAAAGTAAACAAGCAACCAGTAGAAAAAAGATGATTGATAAGCTTAATATTGAAGATATAAGGCCAACTAGTCGCCGTTATCCAGCTATCATTTTTGAACGTGAGCGCGAAGCAGGAGATCAAATTTTAAATATTGAAGGTTTAGAAGCTTCAATTGATGGTGAATTACTATTTAAAAATATAGATTTAAACCTTCAAAAAGGAGATAAAGTAGTGGTGTTTTCTAGAGATTCTAGAGCAACCACAGCATTTTATCAAATTATAAACGATAAAGAAAAAGCCGATTCTGGGAAATTTACTTGGGGTGTAACAACTACACAGTCATATTTACCGTTAGATAACAGTGAATATTTTGAAAACGATTTAAGTTTAGTCGATTGGTTACGCCAGTGGGCAAAAACCGAAGAAGAACGAGAAGAAGTTTATATTCGTGGCTTTTTAGGTAAAATGATTTTTAGTGGAGAAGAAGCACTAAAAAAATCGAATGTACTTTCCGGTGGAGAAAAAGTACGTTGTATGTTAAGTAGAATGATGATGGTTAGAGCAAACGTTTTAATGCTAGACGAACCAACAAACCATTTAGATTTAGAAAGTATAACAGCCTTTAATAACTCGCTAAAAAACTTTAAAGGCACAATTTTGTTTACTACACACGATCATGAGTTTGCACAAACGGTGGCCAACCGTGTTATTGAATTAACACCAAATGGTGTTATTGATAGGTATACCACGTTCGATGAGTATATGCAAGATAAAAAGATAAAAGAACTACGAGATAAGATGTACCAAGTCAATTAGGCTTGGTATTCTTCTTCTGAAGCGTATTCTTGAACAGTTAAAACGGCGCGGTCGAGTTCATCTTTATGAACATGAATTTCTTGAAAACCTAAAATTGAAGAACCAAAACCGGCTAATCTTCCAGATTCCGATTCGTCTTTAATTACTGCACAAATGTTTTCTTTTTCTAGTTCGTTAAAAATGCGTTGTACGTCAATAAAATTTCCAGAGTAGACTTTAATGTAGTTTGACATGATGTTTAGTTTTATGTGGTTGCACATAAATATAGTAAAAAAATACTTACGATAAAACCTTTTTTAAATAATTAACACCTGTTAATAACTTAAAAGGAGCCTATTAAGCCAATTTTATTACCACTAAACGTAAAATTCCAGGAAATGGAGCTGTCCCTATGCAGCCCGTGAGCGTTATTTTTCTTTAAAAATGCATCTATACTATCTACTACAATAATGCTTACTACCGTACTAAAAGCAATATCTGTTAGCCAATGGGCATTGTCAATTAACCTTGAAATAGGTGGAATTGCCCCTATGGTATATATTCCAGATTTTACCCACGGATTTTTAAATTGTTTAGCAATGGCATGAGCCATAGTGATCGATAAAACAGTATGCCCAGAAGGAAAAGAATGTTGTCCTCCTTCACTTGAAAAAGGCTTGAAGTTATATGGTCCTAAATCCGTACCTGGTCGTGCTCTACCAAAGGCATTTTTTGCCAACGATTGTAAAAAACCAGTAGTAACCGATGACGAAATAATTAAAACACTAGTATATCTTACTTTTTCGTTTTTTGTTAATAACCCAAAACCGTATAAACCAGCATTGGCCATAAAGTAATTTTGTGGGCTACCAAAATACCAGCCAAAATCTCGAACGACACCAGGAAAGTCTGATACTTGTCTTTGTGCAAATTCGTTAACGTTTTCATCTGCTAAAGATAAAACAGCGGTTCCAGCAACTAAACTACCAAGCTTTGCAAAATCTTTACCTTTCCATGTTACTGGTTTTGTAAATGCATGTTTTACACCGTGCCATGTGGTATTAACGTCATATTTAAATAAACTCCAAACCGAAGACGAATCTTGGTCTATTTCATAAAGTTTATTTTGCGCATTTACGTAGTTCGATAGAGAAATAAAACAAACAGCTATAAAAATAAAATACTTTTTCATTTAAAACTATCTAAGTTCGGCACCTAATTGGTTCTCAAAGTTTTGCTTAAGCTTGTTCATTATTTTGTCTATTTGCTTATCGGTTAAAGTCTTTTTGTCATCTTGTAATGTAAAGCTAACGGCATAACTTTTTTTACCGGCGGGTAAGTTTTTACCTTGGTACACATCAAATAAATTTACACTTTTAAGAAGCTGTTTTTCGGTTTTTTTAGCAATGGTGTTAACCGAATCAAAAGTAACACTATCGTCCAATAACAATGCAAAATCGCGCTTTACTTCTGGGAATTTAGTAATAGGTTGATACACTATTTTGTTGTGTTTTACAAAGTCTAAAATAGTTTCCCAATTAAAATCGGCATACAATACATCTTGAGAAATATCAAAATGTTTTAAAACAGATTTTTTAACCAAACCAAAATCTACAAATTTGTTTTTACCTAAACCTAAGCTTAATCCTTCACTTAATAATTCGTTTTTAGTTCCAGATTCGTTAAATTTTGATATACCTAAGCGTGTTAAAATAGTAGCAATAGTACCTTTTAAGTAGAAAAATTCACTTTTTCTGTTAGATGACAACCAACTTTCGTGCGATTGATTACCTGTAACATAAATAGCTAAATGTTTTTGTTCTTCGCGAGTGCCATTAAAATCATGATAGGTTTTACCAAATTCAAAAAGTTTTAAGTCGGCACGTTTTCGATTAATATTAAACGAAATAGCTTCTAAACCAGAAAACAGCATTGATTGGCGTAATACAGATAAATCGTTGCTTAGCGGGTTAAGCATTGTAATATTGTGTTCTTCCTTAAGTTGATCGATTAGACTCACGTATTCTGGCGTGGTAAGCGAGTTGGTCATAATTTCATAATAGCCTTTAGAGGCTAATTGCGTACCAACTACATTTTGTATTTTGTAATCTTCAAACCTTGTTGTACTAGCAATAGATGCATTTAGTTTTTTTGAATTACCAACATTATTATAGCCATATACACGTAAAATTTCTTCAATAATATCAGCTTCACGCTGTACATCGTTTCTGTAAGCAGGAACAGTTAAACCTAAACCAGCTTCGGTAACATTATTTACTTTAATTTCTAAAGAGGATAATATACGTTTTATGGTTTCTTTTGAAATTTCTTCACCAATTAATTTCGTTACATTGTCAAAACTAAGCCTTACTTCAAAATCTTGAATTTTTTTAGGATAAAAATCTAGGGCATCGCAGGTAATTTCTCCCCCAGCCAATTCTTTAATTAAAAGCGCAGCGCGTTTTAAGGCATATTGTGTGGTGTTTGCATCTATACCGCGCTCGAACCTAAATGAGGCATCGGTGTTTAAACCATGGCGTTTAGCAGTCTTTCGAACGCTAACAGGGTTAAAGTAAGCGCTTTCTAAAAAAATACTAGTTGTGTGCTCTGTAACGCCAGAATCTAATCCGCCAAAAACACCGGCAATACACATAGGTTTTTCGGCATCACATATCATTAAATCATCCTCATGAAGCGTTCTTTCAACTCCATCTAGAGTAACGAATTTTGTTCCTGTTGGTAATGTTTTTACTTCAACTTTATTACCTGCTATTTTTGCAGCATCAAATGCATGTAAAGGTTGCCCTAGTTCATGTAAAACGTAGTTTGTGGCATCAACCACATTGTTTATGGGAGCTAAGCCAATAGACTTTAAACGGTGTTGTAACCACTTTGGAGATTCTTTTATTTTTAATCCAGAAATTGTTACACCGCAATAGCGTGGCGCTAATTCATTATTTAAAACTTCAACATCGATTTTCAACGTTCTATTATCTACATGAAACGCACTAATAGATGGTGTTATAAGTTCTAAACTAACATCTTTTTGAAGTAATCCCGCTTTTAAATCTCGCGCAACCCCCCAGTGGCTCATAGCATCTGCACGGTTTGGTGTTAAACCAATTTCGAAAACTTGATCGTTTTCAATTTCAAATATTTCGGCAGCAGGTGTTCCTGGAATTAAATCATTGTTTAAAACCATGATTCCGTCATGCGATTTGCCTAAGCCTAATTCGTCTTCGGCGCAAATCATACCAAAGCTTTCTTCTCCTCTTATTTTTCCTTTTTTAATGGTCCACGCTTCACCTTCATCAGTATATAAAGTTGTACCAATAGTAGCCACGGGTACTTTTTGTCCGGCGGCAACATTTGGTGCACCACAAACAATTTGTACAGGTGTATCGGCACCAATATTTACAGTTGTAATATTTAATTTATCGGCATTTGGGTGTTTTTCACAAGTTAAAACTTCTCCAATAACAACACCTTCAAGTCCTCCTTTTACAGATTGATAGGCATTAATACCTTCAACTTCTAAACCTAAATCGGTTAATAATTCACCAGTTTTTTCTGCAGTCCAATCAATGTTTAAAAATTGTTTTAGCCAATTGTATGAAATCTTCATAAAGTATACATCTTAAATAAGGACGCAAATATAAAACTATTGAAAGAAGCATTCAAATAATTGAATTCTATAATTTTTAATTTATTATGAGTTAATATTGTTTAATAAAAAATAATCACTCGTCTCTTTAAGTTGGCTTTAATGTTTGAAGCATATAAACAGAATATTACACAATGTGAATTTTGAAAAGAAATGAGGATTGAAAAAGCTAAAATTTTTAAAGTATAAGCGCGTTTAAAAATTAGACTAAAGGATTATGAAAATAAGTGTTAAGTAAGTAGTTGCAACGTTTTGAAGCCAAAGAACAAACAATATCTAACGGACGCGAAAAAATTGATGCTGCCAAGGCAAAATTAGAAACGCTTAAAAAAAGTGGGAAATTATCTGCTGAAGAAATTAAGGCTAAAGAAGCTAAAATTGCCAACGCAGAGGCTAAATTATCTAAGTTAAAAACAACAGTTACAGAAGGTAAGGCGAAAGTTAAAACTTATAGTGAAAAGTTATCTAAGTACGGAAATTAATTCTTCATAAGAAATCATTAAAAAAACCAGCTTTAAAATTATTAAGGCTGGTTTTTTTTTAGTGCTCTATTTATTAATATTCAACTAAAAACTCATTAGTTGGTATACGTACTTTTTTCATGTGTGCTATCCAGTCGTTTTCGTTGTCTGCAACACCAACATACATTAACGATACACTTTTTAAACCTAGTTTATCAAGCTCTAAAACTTCATCTACAACGGCATTACTAAAACCTTCAGCCGGTGTTGTGTCTACCTTTAATTCTGCAGCTTGGGCTAAAGCTAAACCTAAAGCAATGTAGGTTTGTCTAGCTATGTGTGCAAAATTTTCTTCCGCAGGTTGATTTAAATATAAAGCTTTAAGCTTGTCTGTATAACTGCTGAATCGTCCTCGAGGTAAGCCTCTTTCGTCTGTAGTAAAGTTGTAAACCTTGTCTATGCGCTCTTCAGTATACCTATTCCAAGCAGCAAAAACAATAACATGCGAACAATCGCGCATGCATTCTGGGTTTAAAGCGCCTTTAACTAATTTTTCTTTTAAATCTTGATTGGAAACAACCAAGACTTTAAAAGGTTGAAGCCCTGAAGATGTTGGAGCTAAACGAGCAGCTTCAACAATTTTATCTATATTTTCTTGACTTACTTTTTTCTCTGGATTATATGCTTTTACGGCATGTCTCCAATTTAAATCTTCTAATAAACTCATTTTTTTTGTTTTAAATTTTTCTTTTTTTAATCGTTGTTAGTAACTGTTAGCTTAACTTCAATGTTATTTCTAGTTGCATTAGAGTATGGACATACTTGATGCGCTTGTTCTGCTAACTTTTGGGCTTGGTCATTACTAACACCAGGGATATTTATAAATAATTCGGCCGCTAAACCAAAGCCACCATTATCTAATTGCCCAATACTTATGTTTGCTTTTACTTCGGTTGTACCGGTTTTTATCTTGCCTTTATTTATTACTAGGTTTAATGCGCTATCAAAACAAGCAGCGTAACCAGCGGCAAATAACATTTCAGGGTTTGCATAATCGTTGTTAGCACCACCAAGTGCTTTCGGGTGTCTTACTTCTATATCTAAAATATTGTTCTCGCTAGTTACTCGTCCGTTTCTTCCTCCGGTGGCTGTTGCGCCAATGGTATAAATTGTTTTCATTTTCTTTTATTTAGTATTTTTTTTATTGTTTCTCTAAAGTTTTCAAGCTCTTCGTTGCTTAAATTCATAATAGACATTAGCTCTTCTGGTATACATTGTGCTTCGGTTTTTAAAGCTTTTCCTTTTTCGGTTAATGAAATATTTACAATGCGTTCATCTTCCTCACTGCGTTTTTTTATTACCAATTCTTTGGATAGTAAACGCTTTATTAATGGGGTTAATGTACCGCTATCTAAACTTAATCTCTCTCCAATAGATTTTAAAGATAGCGCGTCGTTTTCCCAGAGTATTAACATAACTAAATACTGTGGGTAAGTTAAATTTATAGCTTGCAATAAAGGTTTGTAAAGGCTTACAATATCTTTAGCTAATAAATAAATAGGAAAGCATAATTGCTGATTTAATTTTAACTTATCTGATTTCATAATGCGAAATTAACACACAATTAAATTGCGCACAATTTAATTGTGTTAATCTATTGTGAAACTAAGTTAAATGTTTCTTATTTTATTAATTACAGCAGCTCTTCAATAATTAAATTAAAATCGTATTGCAAATCTTCATGTAGTGTATTTATGCGTTTTTTGGCTTGTTCAAGTTGCCTATTGTACATATTTTGTAATTGCGTACTTTTAGATATGCTTGGTGTAAAATATTTTAATTTTTTGCAAAAATAGAGTAGTAGTTCTGCTTCTGTAGCCTTGTTTTGTGAATATCGAATATATTTTTTTACGTTTTTTAAAATTTTACGAATGCTCTTTTTTATGTAAAAAATACTCTTGGTGTTTATGTTGTTAAATTCATTGTCTATATAAGCTTTTATGCTTTCTATATAAGAAGCTTCGTTATGAGACTCAAAAAGTAAATAGGTAAGTAACTCTTTATTTTCTATTTTAAAGCGCGATAACCGTAGGCATAATTCTTGTAATTCTGATGTAGATAATTGATTTAGCTCTGTTTTAATCTCTTTTACTGTGGCGGCTTTCATGTATTAAGCTTGGTAATGTTTTTTTATGGTACGTTTTACACTTATAAGTCTTACAATACCAATAATTAAAATAATTGGAGCTATGGCAAGTAAAATGGCGCCAAATGGTTTCATTTCAGAAAAAAATTGAAGTTTTATTAGTGTAATTCCAGTACCTAAAAACACAATAGACGTTCTAAAATAAGCTAAAAACGTGCGTTCGTTGGCTAGTTTAGTGCGTTCTATAGCTAACCAATCTCTAGTTATTAAAGGCGATTCTGTTTTCATAATTTTTAATTGTATATAAATATAAAAAAAACCATCGCGAAACGATGGTTTAAAATATTAAAACTGTGTTTATCTTAGTTTAGGATAATCTTTAGGATTGCTCTCATGCATTATGGCATATATGGCTTCAAAAATATCTTCAGCTGAAGGTTTAGAGAAATAATCGCCATCGTTACCATAAGCAGGACGATGCTCTTTTGCTGTTAAAGTTTTAGGTGCACTATCTAGGTATTGATAAGCATTTTGATTATTTAAAACTTCGTTTAGTATATAGGCTGAAGCTCCTCCTGGAACATCTTCATCAATAATTATTAATCGGTTTGTTTTTTCAACACTTTTAACAATGTCATGATTTAAATCGAATGGAAGAAGCGATTGTACATCTATAATCTCAATATCAATTCCAACAGCTATTAGTTCTTTTGAAACTTGCTCAACAATACGTAATGTTGAGCCATATGATACTACTGTAATATCTGCTCCTTCTTTTATAGTTTCTACAACGCCTATAGGAGTTTTTAGTGTTCCTAAATTGTTGGGCATTTTTTCTTTTAAACGGTAACCGTTTAAACATTCTATAACTATAGCAGGATCGTTACCTTGAAGTAAGGTGTTATAAAAACCAGCAGCTTTAGTCATGTTTCGAGGTACTAATACATTAACGCCGCGTGTTAAATGCAAAATACCGCCCATAGGAGAACCTGAATGCCAAATACCTTCTAGCCTGTGGCCTCTGGTTCTTATAATTAAAGGCGCTTTTTGTTTTCCAACAGTACGGTAGTGTGTTGTAGCCAAATCGTCGCTTATAATTTGGATGGCATAAAGAATATAGTCTAAGTATTGAATTTCGGCAATGGGCCTTAACCCGCGTAATGCCATACCAATACCTTGGCCAATAATTGTAGCTTCTCTAATACCTACATCGGCTACTCTTAAATCGCCAAATTTTTCTTGTAAACCTTCTAAACCTTGGTTTACGTCTCCAATATTACCAGAATCTTCACCAAAAACTAAAGCTTCAGGTATATTTTGAAATATTGCTTCAAAATTATCACGTAAAATAATACGTCCATCAACAAGTTCTGCTTCGTCGTTGTATGTTGGCTTTATTTCTTTTATACGTGTATTAGCGCGTTCTGTTTCAGAAAAAACATGAGAGCTAAATTTAGGTTGAACATTATCAAAAATATTATTTATCCAACTTTGTAGTTTTTGTTTTTCTTCGAAGTTTTCATTTAAAAGATATCTTAACGTTTTTCTAGCATGCGATAAAATATCTTTTCTGGTTGGCTCATCTATAGCTTCTAAACTTTGTTTTAGTTTAGCTATAAAAACGCCATTGGCACTTTTTGTTTCTATAGATTTTAATTGTGCTATAAGCTCTTGCTGTTCTTTAGCTATTGGTTTTAAAAAGGTATTCCAAGTATTTTTTTTAGCCTCTCTAACCTCACGTTTTGCATTACGTTCAATTTTTACTAAATCTTCTTCTGTGGCAATACCACTTTCAAGAATCCATTCACGCATTTTTAAATTGCAGTCATGATCTTTTTCCCAAGCTAATCGTTCTGGACTTTTATAGCGTTCGTGAGAACCAGATGTTGAATGCCCTTGCGGTTGGGTAACTTCTGTAACATGTATAATTACTGGTACATGTTCTTCGCGAGCAATGGCACCTGCTTCTTGGTAAGTGGCTACTAAGTTAGGATAATCCCAACCTTTTACTCTTAAAATTTCAAATCCGTTATTATCTTTATCTCGTTGAAATCCTTTTAAAACTTCAGAAATATTTTCTTTTGTTGTTTGGTGTTTAGCGTGGACAGAAATACCATATTCGTCATCCCAAATACTAATTACCATTGGCACTTGCAGCACACCGGCTGCATTTATAGTTTCAAAAAATAAACCTTCGCTGGTACTTGCATTACCTATAGTTCCCCAAGCTACTTCGTTTCCTTTGATAGAAAATTTTGTAGTATTAATGCCTTCAACATGTCTGAAAATTTTAGAGGCTTGAGCTAAACCAAGTAAACGCGGCATTTGAGCTGCTGTTGGTGAAATATCTGCACTAGAGTTATATTGGTTTGTTAAATCTTTCCAGTTACCGTTATCGTCTAAACTATGTGTAACAAAATGACCGCCCATTTGGCGACCTGCCGACATGGGTTCATGTTTTATATTGGTATCGGCGTATAAACCAGCAAAAAAATGTTCTTTAGTAAATTCTCCAATAGCCATCATAAAGGTCTGGTCTCGGTAATAACCCGAACGCCAATCGCCTTTAGCAAATGCTTTAGCCATAGCAAGTTGAGGTACTTCTTTACCGTCTCCAAAAATTCCAAATTTAGCCTTTCCTGTAAGTACTTCTCTTCGACCAAGTAAACTACATTCGCGACTTTCTACGGCTATTTTGTAATCAGAAAGAACTTCAGTTTTAAAATCATCAAAAGAAATATTGTTTTGTATATCTGGTATGGTTTGCATGCGGTAAATGCTTTTAAGGTTTTGCAAAAGTAAGGAAATTAGAACTATTTAGCAATTAAAAGCTAATCTGATATCTTGTGAATTTCGTAAAAAATTAAATGATTGTTGGTTTTTGTTGAATTATTTTTAACAAATATTTAATTTGATGAATATTTTTTAATTTATCTAGAACCAACGACGTCTAAATAAACCTAATAGCGCTTGTGGTGCTAACGTGATTTTGAAGCGTATTTTTTCGGCATAATGCGGCTGACTAATTTCCCAACCAAGGTTTGAGTATATAGGAAAGTATATTTCGAAATAATCGGTAACTAAATTAACACGAATACCAGAGTCGTAAACAAATTTAGAAGTGTTGTATTTGCTTTTAACCAAGCCAACATCACCATAGGCTAAAATGTAGTTCCAAAGTGTGGTGCTTGTATTAAAGGTTGTAATCCATTGGTTGGCAAAAGGCGTGTTTAGTTTCGATTTAAAACCGCCTTCGGCATCGATATACTGCTGACTAAAAATTCCCGATTGTTCCGAGCGGCCTAGATAGGAATAATCGAATAAATAATCGGTTGGTCTATCTAAAGCAAAACTAAAATAGATTGATGATAAATCGGTTTTGTTTTTTAAAAATGTACCTGCAAAAAAGCGAATGTTTAATTGCCTGTTACTCTCAAAAAGTTTTCGGTATTCATAATTAAAAGAGAGCTTACTAAATTTTGCCCCTAATTGAAAATCGGCATACCAGCGATTGTAGTTAATTAAATTATCGTTGGAATGTGTAAATCGGGCATTAAAAACACTATAATTTGGCTCTTCTGATGATTGTAAATTAGTATCAACTTTATCCCGATGAATATCAATATATCTAAATTGAAGTAACTTGCGTTTGTTCGATCGGAAATCGTCGTTCTCCCTAAATCCAAAGGATAAAGATGGTGTTATTTTGCGTGCAAATAAATCTTCGGCATAAGAGGTATAACTACTACCAACACCATAATTTATGTAATATAAGTTGCTATTTTGTAAATAATGTGTTTTTGATAGCGATACTGAACCTGTTAAAGATTTAGATTTAAATGCGTACTGAGGCTGAATTTTATAATTGAATAGTTTACGTAAAACGGTTTTATTATAAGCTTTTAAACCTAAGGTGAAGCCGTCGTAAATATTGTCGAATTCTACAATAGGCATAAAAAACACCTGACTGTAATAGGGGTCTTCAACATCTTGAAAAAGTCTAAATTGTAAGGGTTTGTTGCTTAGACCTTTTAGCGATTTCCAATTATCACGAACATTTACTTCGGGAATTGTATTATTGTAATTTAAAACCAATTTGTTTGCCTCGTTACGCGGTATGGTTAAGGTTTTTGTGTCCTCTATATTTTCTACCCAAATTTTAGAAATTATAGAATCGTTTTTAACACTGTAAAGCGACACAGGCATACTATTATCGCGTTTATTTTTTATGCTAACGGTAATTGAATCTTCTGTTTTTGAAACCTTTTTAATTTTAAAGTCTAACTTTTTTCTGGTAGTTAAATAGTCGGTAAAAAACCAATCGATATTTTTGTTGGTTTTTGATTTTATAAAGTCCTCAAAATCCTTTGCAGTTATTGGTTCTAGTTTGTTGTTATTAATGAAATTTTCAATACTATTTTCAACAATATCGCCGTTTACAAAATCATCTAAATATTTTAGTCCTAATCCTGCTTTGTATTTATTGGCAATGTTGCTGTTAAATTTTAAAAGAGAGTCTTTTTGCATGCTTAAAGGTTGGTCTCTATTGGTACGTGCCATAAGCATAAAGGCCGTGTTGTATTTGTCGTTAAAATACATATCGGCAGCATGAAAAGTACGAATGCCCCAAATATTTGCAAAATTGCCTAAAAACTTCATGTCGGGGTAAAACTCTTCAACATAAGTTATTAAATAGTAGGTTTGAATACCATCTAGTAACCACTGTTCTTTTCGAGGGTTTATTAATAAAATGTTTTCTAAATAATTACGAATAGCAACCTTAAGAAGTTTTATTTCGTACTCGAAGCTGTTTGGGTAAGCACGCAAAAAATTAGGTAGAAAATTTAACCCATAAAGCGGGTCTTTGTTATAGTCTATATCGGAAATTAAAAGTCTTTTATGTGGATATTCTCCAAATTTTCTAGTTAAAAATTTGATGATTTTTTCGGTAATTAAAACTTTCTCAATAACCTCTAGGTTTTTATCGGGAAGGTTAGAAACCAAAGCTACATTTCCATCTTGTATGGTGTTGAATGATGATTTTTGAGAAATAAATAGTTTTGAATTAATGCGATTTTTCCCTTCAAGAATTATATTTTGTCCTTTACTCGTTTCTTCAATTTTACTCGTGTCTAGTTCTGAAGTTAAAGTGTAGCCTTTCGGAATAGTAATGCTAAAATTTAAATCGGCTTTGGGTATAAACAAATCGTTTAAATTTTTATTACTGTAATATTGCCAATCGGTATTATAAATAGCCGGTGTAATGTACCAATACTTTAAATTAAAATCACCTTGGTTAGTAATACCGTAACTGGTAAATTTGGCGTTAGGAATTTGTACTAAATACTCCAGTTTTAGGTGATAAGCTTCGTTTGGTTTTAAAGGATTGCTAAGTGCTACTTTTACAATATCAGGCTGGTTTTTTAACTCCGTAAAAAATACATTGGTATTATTTTGCTGTATGGATGTTATTATAGAATATCCGCGGTCTTCGTTTTTTGCTAAATGAAAATCGTTTTTGTATTCTTCGGCAATACGTTTAGCCAATGGGGTTTTTTTAGATGAAAAACTGTTCGCCCAATTACTTAAGTAAATTGTATCTAACACGGTTGGAGATGTGTTGAAATACGTAATGGTTTGCGAAATTTTAATTTGTTTTTCCTGTAAGTTGAAACTAGCCGTCAAATCGATTTTATTTTGGCCAAACGCCGAAAAATATAACGATGAGAGAATAAAACTAATAAATAGGTGAATTTTCAACTTATAAAAACGATTAAAAGTGAATACATTATTTAAGGCATTGCAATATAGCAAAATTAGGGTGCTGTTTTGTTTTTATAAAATGTTAATAATTAAAAATTAGGACTTAAACCGGACTCTTTGTAAAAGTTATCTAAAATAGAAATGACTTCATCTTCGGTATCAACTAAATGAATTAAATCAAGATCTTTTGCGCTAATGTTACCAAAACTGTCTAAAAGTGTTTTTTTAATCCAGTCCATAAGGCCTTCCCAAAATTCGGTGCCCACTAAAATAATGGGGAACTTTCCGATTTTATGAGTTTGAATAAGCGTAATGGCTTCAAACAATTCATCTAAAGTTCCAAAACCACCAGGCATAACAACAAAACCTTGAGAATATTTTACAAACATTACTTTACGTACAAAAAAGTAATCGAAATCTAAATTTTTATCAGAATCTATATAAGGATTGTCGTGTTGCTCGAAAGGTAAATCAATATTTAATCCAACCGATGTACCACCGCCTAAATGTGCGCCTTTGTTACCAGCTTCCATAATTCCTGGTCCACCGCCAGTAATTACGCCATAACCAGCTTCGACTATTTTGTTGGCTACGCTCTCTGCTAGTTTATAGTATTTATGGTCTGGTTTAGTTCTAGCAGAACCAAAGATAGAAACACAAGGTCCTATTTTACTAAGTTTTTCGTAACCGTTTACAAACTCTCCCATAATTTTAAAAATGGCCCAAGAATCGTTTGTTTTTATTTCATTCCAACCTTTATGGTGTTGTTCTTTTCTCATAATATTTTTTAATCTATTGTATATTAATTAATAGTTTAATTCTTTCTTTAAAAATTTTGCGGTGTAACTTTTGGGGTGTTTTGCAACCTCTTCTGGAGTTCCTTCAACCACTACTTGTCCACCGCCTTTACCACCTTCGTAGCCAATATCAATAATATGGTCAACGGTTTTAATAACATCTAAATTGTGTTCAATAATTAAGACCGTGTTTCCTTTGTCTGCTAATTTATTTAAAACTTGCATTAATACGCGAATATCTTCAAAATGAAGTCCGGTGGTTGGTTCATCTAAAATATAAAAGGTATTTCCAGTATCGCGTTTAGAGAGTTCTGTAGCTAATTTAATACGTTGTGCTTCACCACCAGATAAAGTGGTGCTTTGTTGGCCCAATGTAATATAGCCCAAACCAACATCTTTAATTGTTTTTAATTTTTTAAAGATTTTAGGTATGTGTTCAAAGAAATCTACAGCTTCGTTAATAGTCATGCTTAATACATCACTAATATTTTTGCCTTTGTAGCGAATTTCAAGTGTTTCGCGATTAAAGCGCTTGCCTTGGCAAGTTTCGCATTCAACGTAAACGTCTGGTAAAAAATTCATTTCTATAACGCGTAAGCCACCACCTTGGCAAGTTTCGCATCGTCCGCCTTTAACATTAAAACTAAAACGACCAGGTTTGTAACCACGAATCATGGCTTCGGGTGTTTTTGCAAAAAGCGCACGTATTTCACTAAAGGTACCCGTATAAGTTGCTGGATTACTTCGTGGTGTTCTTCCAATTGGCGATTGGTTAATATCAATAACCTTATCGATATGTTCCAAACCTTTAATGCTTTTGTAAGGCATAGGTTTTTTTACCCCATTAAAGTAATACGCATTTAAAATAGGGTAGAGGGTTTCGTTTATTAAAGTTGATTTTCCGCTACCAGAAACGCCGGTAACACCAATCATTTTTCCTAACGGAAATTTAACAGATACATTTTTTAAGTTGTTGCCAGTGCAACCTTTTAGTTCTAAGAAATTACCGTTGCCTTCACGTCGTTTTTTAGGAACTTCGATCTCTAAAGAGCCATTTAAGTAATCGGCTGTTAGTGTATGATGTGTTTTTAGTTCTTTCGGAGTTCCTAAACTAATAATTTCGCCTCCGTGTTTTCCTGCTTTAGGGCCAATATCTACTACAAAATCGGCACGCTCAATCATGTCTTTATCATGTTCTACTACTAAAACAGAGTTACCTATGTCGCGTAATGACACTAATGAATTAATGAGTTTTTCATTATCGCGTTGGTGTAAACCTATACTTGGTTCATCTAAAATATATAAAACTCCAACTAATTGCGATCCAATTTGTGTTGCCAAACGAATACGTTGTGCTTCACCACCAGATAAGGTTTTGCTACTTCGGTTTAGTGATAAATAGTTTAAACCTACATCTAATAAAAACTGTAATCGAGCTTTTATTTCTTTTACAACTTCTTCAGCAATTTTTAATTGTTTTTTAGAAAGATGTTTGTCTAAATCATTAAACCAATCTGCTAAATCAACAATATCGGTATTTGCTAATTCGGCAATATTTTTACCGTTTAGCTTAAAGTAAAGCGATTCTTTTTTTAACCGAGAGCCTTCACAAACAGGACATTCAACTTTATCCATGTACTCTTTAGCCCAACGTTTTAGTGAAGTAGATTCGGCTGTTTTGTATTGGTTTTCAATAAAATTAGCAACGCCTTCAAAATCTATTTTATAATCTCGGGTAACACCAAGTGTTTTGCTTTCAACAGAAAATTTTTCGTTACCACCGTATAAAATCATTTGTTTCGCTTCTTCAGGAATATCCTTGTAAGCATCGGTTAACTTAAAATCGAAGCGTTGTGCAATAGTTTCAAACTGCTTAAAAATCCAGCTCTTTTTTTCGGCGCCATGTGGAGCTAAAGCCCCATTATTAATTGATAACGTTGGATCTGGAACAATTTTATTTTCATTAACTTGATATAAAGTACCAATACCATTACAGTTACTACATGCACCTTTTGGTGAGTTAAACGAGAAATTATTAGGTTCTGGGTTTGGGTATGAAATTCCAGAAGTAGGGCACATTAAGTTTCTACTAAAATAACGTGCTTCTTGCGTGTCTTGATCTATTACTAAAAGTACATCGTCGCCATGATACATGGCTGTGTTTATGGTTTCGGTAAGTCTTTTGTCGTTATCTACGGAATCATCAACCTTTAATCTGTCAATAACAATTTCAATATCGTGAGTTTTGTACCTATCGAGCTTCATGCCACGAGTAATATCGACAATATTACCATCAGTTCTAACTTTTACAAAACCTTGTTTGGCAATTTGCTCGAACAATTCACGGTAATGCCCTTTTCTAGATCGAATTACAGGAGCTAAAATATTAATGCGTTTACCATTAAAATCTTTTATAATGAGTTCTTTAATTTGCTCGTCGCTGTAGCTAATCATTTTTTCGCCGGTGTTGTAGCTATAAGCATCACTGGCACGAGCAAAAAGTAGTCGTAAAAAATCGTATATTTCTGTAATAGTTCCAACGGTAGATCGTGGCGATTTACTCGTTGTTTTTTGTTCTATGGCAATAACAGGTGAGAGGCCATCAATTTTATCAACATCTGGTCGTTCTAAACCACCTAAAAATTGTCTGGCATAAGCCGAAAAGGTTTCAATGTAACGGCGTTGTCCTTCAGCATAAATAGTATCGAAAGCTAGAGACGATTTTCCACTACCCGATAAACCTGTAATAACTACAAGTTTTTCACGTGGAATAGACACATCTATATTTTTAAGATTGTGTACTCGTGCTCCTTTTACTTCAATAAATTCTTCGAAATTGCTCATAAATTACAAAACTGCTAATTTACAACTTTAGTTGTTAATTTCTTGTGAAGTTTTAGGTTGTATTTCTTATACTTGTAAACAACTAAAAATTATATAAATGAAATTATTAGGAATTGGATCTAGGATAAATCATGCCGAATTTGGTAAAGGTGTAGTTACTAATGTTACCTCGCAACATTACTGGGTTACTTTTATTGAAAATGGATTGGAAACTATTGATTTGGATAGTGATTTTGAGGTTATTGAAGCGGCTCAAGATGAAGTTGATACCGTTAGTTTTTATGATGTAGAAACTAGTTTGGTTAAAATTTTAAAAAAATGGAGCGATGCTAGCGAAGTTGTGCCTATTGCAGATAAGTACAAAGGTGGAACTTTAATTTTACAACCAGCTGATGAAAACTTGAAGCCATACGAGCTGCCTATTGATAAGTTTTTTCATAAAATTACCATGGTAAGAGATCGTTTGCGAGTTATGGAACAGCGTATAAATTCTAGCGATTTAGATGCGCAACAAAAAATAGATTTACAGCAATATTTAACTAGAATTTACGGCAGTTTAACTAGTTTTAATGTGCTTTTTAAATCGGATAGCCATAAGTTTGTTGGTCAAAAAAGTAAATAAGTTTTAATTAAAAGTACGAATATCGTCTAGCTCCAGGCCCAAAACTAATAATTTGTGAAACGTTGGTAATTCTGCGCCTGTTTCAGTGGTTTTCCAATCGCTCCAAGAAGCTTCTAAACCTTTAATTGGTAATATCGAAGCCCAAATTTTAAAGGCTTTTGGTTTACCGTTTTCATCAAAAATCCATAGGTAAGAATCTCCCGGAGTGCTGCCACCGGAAGTATAAGATACTAACAAGGCGTCACCATTAGTTTCAGTCTTTACCAAGCGTCGTTCAACACCATCGTCGAACACTTTAAATGGTGCCACAAGCCAAAAAGAGTCGTTGTTAAACAGAGTGGTTGCTTTTTTTATAAGTTTGGTGGCATTTTCTCCAGATTGCGGTATGTTGTTTGTATAAGCTTTACTCTTGCTTAAATTATTAAAGTTTAAAATAACTTTATTGTTGCGCCAAAATACATCACATATATTATTTTTTTTATCCCAGTTAAAGTGGTGTCTTTTTTTAAAAGTCCACTCAATATAATCGGTATTTTTATAGGCTTGGTAGTTTAAGGTTTTAAGCATTTTTGTTGCCAAGGCATCGGCTTGTTTTCCTTGTTTTCCAGCGGGCAAATCTTCATTGTATTTAAAGAACAAAAAACCAAAAAACAATAAACTAGGTAAGGTTAAAAAAACGATTACCCCAACTACTATTTTAAATGTTTTTTTTATTTTTTTAGACATTAAATAATTAAATCTGCTCTAAAGTATTAAACGATAATTTTAAGTAAAAAAAATGAGATTAAAATCCGACGGCTGTATCGTCACCTCGATAATCTGCACCAGCCTCGTAAGTTTTATCGTTTAAAACCAAAATAGCATCAACTTTACCTAAAATAGGAGAGCGATTTTCGTTAATTGAATATCCTAAACTTTCTAGTTGACTTTTTAAAGGTTCATTAAAACCATTTTTTTCAAGTCTAATTTCGTCTGGTAACCATTGGTGATGAAACCTTGGCGCGTTAACAGCCTCCTGCATAGTCATGCCAAATTCATGTACATTTAAAATAGTTTGTAATACCGATGTTATAATAGTAGAACCACCAGGTGTACCAACAACCATATATAATTCGCCATTTTTTTCAACAATTGTAGGTGTCATGGCGCTAAGCATACGTTTTTGCGGAGCAATACTATTGGCTTCGGCTCCAATTAAACCAAACATGTTTGGTTCACCAGGTTTACTACTAAAATCGTCCATTTCATTGTTTAAAAAGAAACCTAATTCTTGGCAGTATAATTTCGAACCATAGGCGCCATTAATTGTTGTTGTAACAGCTACAGCATTTCCAAATTGATCTACAATAGAATAGTGGGTGGTTTCATCACTCTCCATAACTTCAATGTTGCCATAAGATACATCATTCGATAAAGTCGCTTTTTTAAATGAAAAGTTAGACATTCTGTTATTTAAGTACGATTCGTCTATTAATGAATCTATCGGGATATTAACAAAATCTGGATCGCCTAAGTAATGACTTCTGTCGGCGTAAGTACGTCTTTCGGCTTCGGTAATTACTTGCATTGTTTTTAGCGAGTTATGGCCGTATTCGCGTAGGTTAAATGGTTCAATCATTTTCATTATTTGTGCCAAACACACACCACCACTTGAAGGTGGTGCAATAGAAATTACTTTTAAATCGTCGTAGTTAAAGGTAATTGGTTTACGCCATTTGGCTTCGTACAGCGCTAAGTCTTCTTCGGTAATAATTCCGCCATTATCTTGAATAAATTTGGCTAAAGTTTTGGCAGTATCATCTTTGTAAAACTCATCACGACCACCAATCATTATACGCTCCAGGGTTTGGGCTAATTCCGGATATTTTATGGTATCGTTTTGTTTCCAAGGCTTATCTAAAATTATAGAATCTTTATTTGCTCTTTTAAATAAAGGTTGATATTTTTTAATTCGAATTTCTTGTTTGTGGGTAACAATTACGCCATTTTTAGCTAAATCAATTACAGGCTGTAAAATGGTTTCAATAGGTAGCGAGCCAAGTTTTCTATGTACTTCAAAAACACCTGCAACTGTACCTGGTACACCAACTGCCATAGCTCCAAGGGTGCTTTTTTCTGGAATTATATTACCCAAACTATCTAAATACATGTTTTTTGTAGCAGCAAGCGGTGCTTTTTCACGGTAGTCGAGTGCGCCAATATCACCGTTAGCTTTTCTGTATACCATAAATCCTCCACCACCTAGATTTCCTGCGTATGGGTAAGCTACAGCAAGCGCGAGTTCTGTGGCAACCATGGCATCAAAAGCATTACCGCCTTGTTTTAAAATATCACTTCCAATTTTTGAAGCTTCAACGCGTGCCGTTACTACCATTGCATTTTTAGCAACCAAGCCCCTTGTAGACGTTTTAAAAGGAATGGTTTCTTTGCAAGAGTAAATTGTAATAATTGTAAAAAGGCAAATAAAATACTTCATATAATGGTTTGGTTTAATTCGATTAACTTTTCTTTAGATGATTGACGTAAATCTTCAAAAAAAGTAGTGAACTCAGTTTCAAAATCTTCATAAAACTCCTCAAGTTCTTTTACAGCTTCGTTCATTCCCGAACGATTTTGAGTGCGTTTATTCATGCCATTTAGTACAAGAGAAATTCCTTCAATACTGGCGTAACTTAGCAGCCAATTGTCAGAAATCATATGAGGCATCATTTTTTGTATATGACTTGGCAAAATATTATGGTGCGCTTTTAGGGAATTGTAAAAGTTGTCTACATAATTTGCTAAAGGTTGTTTAGCGTAGTTGGCCCAGTTTTTGGCTAAAAAGTGATCGTATAAAATATCTACAATAATCCCAGAATAGTGCCCATATTTTTTATGAAGCCTTTTGGTACTTTGTCTAACCACTGGATGCGCATCTGTAAATGTATCGATGTGTCGGTGCAATAGAATTCCAATTTTAAGGTCGCGTTGGTATTTTTTATAACTTTTGCCTTTAATACCGTCGGCTATAAAATTACCAATAGTAACGAGTTGGTTTTCTCCAGAAAGATAAATATGAGCCAAGTAATTCATTTTGGAAATTTACAAATTCCTTAGTAAAGTTTCCGCTTTTGAAATACTATATTTGTGAACAACTAATTAAAATATTTATGACATTAATAAAATCTATTTCAGGTATTAGAGGAACTATTGGAGGACAAGTTGGAGATAATTTAACACCAATTGATGCTGTGAAATTCGCTTCGGCCTATGGGGTTTGGGTGAAACAACAACGCCAAAAAGATAACTACAAAGTGGTTGTTGGTCGTGACGCTAGAATTTCTGGAAAAATGATTCAAAATTTAGTAATGAATACATTAATTGGCCTTGGGATAGATGTGGTTGATGTTGGACTTTCTACAACACCAACAGTTGAGGTTGCTGTACCTATGGAACACGCCGATGGTGGTATAATTTTAACAGCAAGCCATAACCCAAAGCAATGGAATGCTTTAAAGTTATTAAATAGTAAGGGCGAGTTTGTTGATGCTAAATCGGGTGCAGAAATTTTAGAAATAGCAGAAAGCAATTCTATAGATTTTGCCGATGTGGATAGTTTAGGGGTAATTACTAAAAATAAGGCCTACATAGATTTGCATATTATTGAAGTGCTAGATTTAGATTTAGTAAACGTGAAAGCAATAGAGGAGGCAAATTTTACAGTTGTTTTTGATGGTGTAAATTCTACTGGAGGCATTGCTATTCCTTTACTTTTAGAGCGTTTAGGTGTAAATGTTATAAAATTATATTGCGAACCGAACGGGCATTTTCCGCATAATCCTGAACCTTTAAAAGAACATTTAACCGATTTGTCTGAAGCTGTAAAAAAACACAATGCCGATTTTGGAATTGTTGTAGACCCAGATGTGGACAGATTAGCCTTTATGGATGAAAATGGAGAAATGTTTGGCGAAGAATATACATTAGTGGCTTGTGCGGATTATGTTTTGAGTCACACACCTGGAAATACCGTAAGTAACATGAGTTCTACCAGAGCCTTGCGCGATGTAACCGAAAAACATGGCGGGACTTATGAAGCTAGCGCAGTTGGCGAGGTAAATGTAGTGCAACTTATGAAGAAAAATAAAGTAGTTATAGGTGGCGAAGGTAATGGTGGTATTATTTATCCAGATGCGCATTACGGTAGAGATGCCTTAGTTGGGGTTGCTTTATTTTTAAGTCTGTTAGCAGAGAAGAAAATGTCGGTTAGTGCGCTTAAAAAAACATATCCAAGTTATTTTATGAGTAAAAAGAAAATAGAATTAACGCCAGAATTAAATGTTGATGCTATTTTAAAAGAAATAGAAAACCGGTATAAACATGAGCAGCTTACCACGATTGATGGTGTGAAAATTGATTTTCCAGATAATTGGGTGCATTTACGTAAAAGTAACACCGAACCTATTATTAGAATTTATACCGAAGCCAAAACACAAGAAATTGCCGATGGTTTAGCCGATAAATTTATAAAAGAACTGGGTAAAATAGCTGAAGCTTAAAATAACCCTATAGTTTAAAATATAAGGTATAGGTCGTCTAAAAAGTTTAAAATCTGTCGTTCTGAATTTATTTCAGAATCTTAAATAATTAATTTTCAAAACACATTAAAATCTGAAACTAGTTCAGATTGATAAGCATGTGACTTTTTAGACAGCCTCTTTTTTATTTCTGTGTTTCCAGCGTTTATGAGTCCATAAATAATATTCGGGAGCTTCATTAATTTGGTTTTCAACTAGTTTTAAGAAAATGTCGGTTATTTCGTAATCTTTAAAATCTTTAGGGGTTTCTGTAATGGTTTCAAAAGTACATTCATAAAAACCACGTTTTACTTTTTTTACTCTAAAAAAAACAACAGCCATGTCTAGTTTTTTAGCTAGCATTTCTGCACCCGTATGCACAGGAACGTTAATACCCATAAAATCTTGCCAATGGTAAGCTTTATCTCTTCTCGGCGATTGGTCTGACACAAAACCATTAATCGATACAATATCTTGCTTTTTTTCTTCGAGTAAAGTAGGTATAATTTCTTTTGTTGTTATAAGGTAGCTGTTATATTTTGCTCGAATACGTTTTACTAGCTTATCAAAATACTTATTCGCAAGTTGCTTGTAAACGGCATTTCCACGAGATTTCACATAGGTCTGTAGTATAAAAATCCATTCCCAACTTCCGTAGTGGGCACACATTAAAATCATACTACGGTTTTGAGCTTCTATATTTTGAACTACTTCAACATTTGTAAACTTAAATCTCTTTTTCATTTCGGCTTCAGAAACGGATAGAGATTTTATCGATTCTACAATCATATCACACAAATGATGATAAAACACCTTGGTAATTCTTTTAATTTCTTTTTCTGTTTTTTCAGGAAACACAAGTTTTAAATTAGAAGAAACGACTTTTTTTCTATAGCCAAAAACACGAAAAAGTAAAATGTATAATCCGTCAGAAAGGGCATAAAGTAGTTTAAATGGTAAAATAGAAGTTAGCCATAAAAACGGATAAATAAGAATATATGCTAAAAAATGCATGAATTAGTTTTAGATTTGTGAATGCAAAAGTACAGCAATTTTTTTATTTGATTTGTGCTTGTTATTTACCAAAATTTAAATAGTTAAACCACAAAAATGTATGGGTGATATAGATTTAATTACGGCCATTTTAATAGGTGCAAATGCGTTAATTTCATATAAAGGTTTTAACGATTACAGCTTTTTTGATACTTATAAACTTCAAGTTGGGCCAATTAATCGTGGAGAGAAACTACGTTTAGTTAGTTCTGGGTTTTTACATGCTAATGTGCAACATTTGTTGTTTAATATGTTGTCGCTTTACTTTTTTGCCGATGTTGTTTTGGGGTATTTAGGTAATGTGAAATTTTTAATCGTGTATTTCGGGAGTTTATTACTTGGAAGTTTGTTGTCGGTTTATTTTCATAAAAACGAATATAATTATAGTGCCGTTGGAGCCAGTGGTGCGGTTTCTGGTATTATTTATTCTGCAATTTTATTGCAACCAGGAATGAGCTTGAACTTGTTTTTTGTGCCCATACCTATTCCTGCTTATATTTTTGGTGTAGGTTATTTGCTTTATTCCATTTACGGCATGAAAAAACAATTAGGAAACATTGGTCACGATGCGCATTTTGGAGGCGCAGTTGGTGGTTATTTAATTACTTTAATTTTATCGCCATGGCTTTTTAGTACTAATTGGCTAATGGTTGTTCTACTTGCAATTCCGATTATAATTTTATTTGTATTGAAGAAAACGGGGAAGATGTAATCGATATAAGTTTTATGCGTTATTCTTGAAAATGGCATAGCAATTGATTTTATAATTGTGTAACTGAATGTGTAGTGCTTTCAACTACTTGTAATTCAGTGTGTTTAATTGTTTGATAAGAAAAAAAAATAAGTTCAGTTTAGTTTTAATGACAGATTGACCTATTATGTGTATATGAAAAAATCTAAATTTACAACCCTTGACAGTTTGTCACTTCAGGAATTCGATGAAAATTCAGAATTAATTCCTTTAATGACGCCCGAAGATGAAGAAGCTATAAACAACGAGGAATTACCTGAAACTTTACCAATTTTATCGTTAAGAAATACGGTATTATTTCCAGGAGTGGTAATTCCAATTACTGCAGGACGCGATAAATCTATAAAATTAATAAACGATGCCAATAAAGGCGGAAAAGTTATTGGTGTTGTAGCTCAAAAGGATGAATCTGTTGAAAACCCATCAGCAAAAGAAATTCACGAAACTGGTACTGTTGCCAGAATACTACGTGTTTTAAAAATGCCAGATGGTAATGTTACAGTAATTATTCAAGGTAAAAAACGATTTAAAGTAGCCGAGGTTTTAACCGAAGAACCATACATGAATGCTACCATTCGTGATTTACCTGAAGCTAAACCAGCTGTAAAGAACAAGGAATTTACGGCAATAATAGATTCTATTAAAGACTTAGCTTTAGAAATTATAAAAGAAAGTCCTAACATTCCTAGTGAGGCTTCATTCGCCATAAAAAATATTGAAAGTAATTCGTTTTTGGTAAACTTTGTATCATCTAACATGAATTTAACTGTAGATGAAAAACAAAATTTGTTAGAAATGAATGATTTAAAGTTACGTGCTTTAGCGACTTTAAAATACATGAATGTTGAGTTTCAAAAATTAGAATTGAAAAATGACATTCAATCTAAGGTTCAGATGGATATGAACCAGCAACAGCGCGAATATTTCTTGCATCAGCAAATGAAAACCATTCAAGAAGAATTGGGAGGTGTTAGCCACGATCAAGAAATTGATGAGATGAAAGCCAAGGCAAAAGA
Organism: Neotamlana sargassicola; assembly: GCF_020523965.1. GTDB lineage: Bacteria > Bacteroidota > Bacteroidia > Flavobacteriales > Flavobacteriaceae > Neotamlana > Neotamlana sargassicola. The sequence goes on from NZ_JAJAPX010000005.1 coordinate 137,158, forward strand.
TAAGCAATGGGACGAAAAAGTAGGGAAGCATTTTGATAAAGAAATTGCTAAGCTACAACGTATGAACCCTCAAGTAGCCGAATATTCCATCCAAAGAAATTACTTAGAGCTGTTTTTAGATTTACCTTGGAATGAGTTTAGTAAAGATAAATTCGACTTAAAACGCGCTATGAAAATTCTAGATCGCGATCATTTTGGTTTAGAAGATGTAAAGCGAAGAATAATTGAATATTTAGCGGTTTTAAAACTGCGAAACGATATGAAATCACCAATATTGTGTCTTTATGGTCCTCCAGGAGTTGGTAAAACTTCTTTAGGAAAATCTATAGCAGAAGCTTTAGGGCGTGAATATGTGCGTATTTCACTTGGTGGTTTACGCGATGAAGCCGAAATTCGCGGACACAGAAAAACCTATATTGGTGCCATGCCAGGGCGTATTATTCAAAGTTTAAAAAAGGCAGGAACATCAAACCCAGTTTTTGTGTTAGATGAGATAGATAAATTATCAAATTCACATCAAGGCGATCCATCTTCTGCCATGTTAGAAGTTTTAGATCCTGAACAAAATAGTGAGTTTTACGATAATTTTTTAGAAATGGGTTACGACCTTTCTAAAGTTATGTTTATCGCAACTTCAAACAGTTTATCAACTATTCAACCGGCGTTGTTAGACCGTATGGAAATTATAAATGTAACCGGTTATACTATTGAAGAAAAGGTAGAAATAGCCAAGCGTCATTTATTACCAAAACAATTAAAAGAGCATGGTTTAACCACTAAAGATTTAAAAATAGGTAAAGCCCAACTAGAAAAAATAGTTGAAGGATATACGCGAGAATCTGGTGTTCGTGGTCTGGATAAACAAATAGCAAAAATGGTGCGTTTCGCGGCTAAAAATATTGCAATGGAAGAAGATTATAACGTAAAAGTTACAAACGAAGACGTTATTGAAGTTTTAGGTGGCCCAAAATTAGAGCGCGATAAATATGAAAATAATAATGTAGCTGGTGTTGTAACAGGTTTAGCATGGACACGAGTTGGTGGCGATATTTTATTTATTGAGTCTATTCTATCAAAAGGAAAAGGCGCATTAACTATTACCGGGAATTTAGGTAAGGTAATGAAAGAGTCGTCTACCATTGCTATGGAATACATTAAAGCAAATGCCGAAGAGTTTGGTATAGATCCAGAAGTTTTTGGGAAATATAATGTGCATATTCACGTACCTGAAGGAGCAACACCAAAAGATGGCCCAAGTGCCGGTGTTACCATGTTAACATCTTTAGTATCTTTGTATACGCAACGTAAGGTTAAAAAAAGTATAGCTATGACTGGTGAAATTACGCTTCGCGGAAAAGTTTTACCAGTAGGAGGAATAAAAGAAAAAATTCTAGCTGCTAAACGCGCCAGAATAAAAGAAATTTTACTTTGTGAAGACAACCGCAGAGATATTGAAGAAATTAAACCAGAGTATTTAAAAGGCTTAACCTTTCATTACGTTACAGATATGAGCGATGTTATTAAATTAGCATTGACAAATCAAAAGGTGCAAAATGCGAAAAAATTGTAAGTTTAATGTTTTTATAGTTTTTGTTCTTGTTTGTGTTTGTTTACAAGCACAAACAAGAACATCCTATAAAGATGTTCTTTTAAACGGAAAACCAGCGCGACTTAATTTAGCAACAGGTGAGTTTACTTTAGTAGGTTCAAAAGGTCAAGATTCTATTGTTGATGCGAAATTAAAAAACAAAGATTTTTCTTTAGAAAGCTTGAATTATCATGTTGTAGCGTCTGGTGAGAAGTTGTTAGATATTGCAAACCAATACGGATTAAGCTTGCAAGAAATAAAAGTTGCAAACCAATTAAAAACAACATTGGTACAACCGGGGCAAAAACTACGAGTTCGTAATTTTGAGCAACAAAACCAAGTTGAAACCCCCAAGTTATCACCTGAAAAAAATATTAAAAGTGATGTTTGGGTTGTTAAACCAGGAGAAACATTATATCGTATTTCGGTTAACTCTGGTGTTAGTGTAAAAGAGCTAAAACGCTTAAATAATTTAAAGGACAATAATATTCTTGTTGGTCAAAAGTTAAAGTTAAATTAGTTTTAGTAGTCTTCAAAAAAATAAAAAAAGCATAACAACGTTTTAGTATAGTTTTAGTTACTTTGCGACTTCAGTATGCTTAAAAAAGTAGTTCTACATTGTTTGTTAGTTGTTTGTGCGGCGTCTTATTCTCAAATAGGAGGCGAGCATACCTATCAATTTTTAAATTTAATTTCTGCACCGCGTCAGGCGGCTTTAGGAGGCAAGGTGTTAACAAATGTAGATTACGATGTTACCCAAGCGCTTTATAATCCGGCAACTATTAATGCCGATATGGATAATCAATTGTCTTTAAATTACGTGAGTTATTTAGGCGATATTGGTTATGGTACTGCCGCTTATGCTTACACAGTAGATAGGCGAACACAAACATTTCATGCTGGTGTAACTTATATTAATTATGGTACATTTGATGGTTACGACGAAGATGGTAACTCTACAGGAACCTTTTCGGGAGGCGAAACAGCATTGTCTTTAGGTTATGCTACCCAAATTGGTTATTCCGATTTTTATTTTGGCGGTAATTTAAAATTAATTACCTCTAAACTCGAAGAATATACCTCTTTTGGAGCAGCAGTAGATTTAGGCGTAATTTACATCGATCATACTTTAGATTTTAATGCGGCACTTGTGGTTAGAAATTTAGGTACGCAAATTACTACTTATGCAGGTTTGCAAGAATCTTTGCCGTTTGAGGTGGCCTTAGGGTTATCTCAAAAACTAGAAAATGTGCCTATTCGTTGGCATGTTACTTTCGAGAATTTGCAACAATGGCCTATTGCTTTTTCCAATCCTTCCAGAACATCAAGCGATTTAAACGGGAATGAAACCGAAGAAAAAGTTGGGTTTTTAGCCGAGGTTATTCGCCATACTATTGTAGGTGCCGAAATTTTTCCAGAAGGTGGATTTAATATTCGTTTGGGATATAATTTTAGGAGAGGCGAAGAGCTTCGTGTTGTGGAACAACGTAACTTTTCGGGTATTGCAGTAGGTTTTGGTTTGAAAATGAATAGAATGCGTTTTAACTATACACACGCTAAATATACCGGAGCGGCGAACGCTAACTTTTTTGGTCTTCAAATAGATTTACAATAAAATATCTTATTGTATTTTTGCCTTACTATTATTCAATATGAAAAAAATAACAATAGCAATAGACGGGTTTTCATCTACCGGAAAAAGTACAGTTGCAAAACAACTAGCAAAACATTTAGGGTATGTGTATGTAGATACAGGCGCTATGTACCGTGCGGTAACTTATTATGCAATGCAAAACGGTTTAATAAATAAAGAAATATTTAACACCGAAGCTTTAATTAGCAATTTACCTAAAATTACAATTAGCTTTAAGTTTAATGAAGATAAAGGTTTTGCAGAAGTATATTTAAACAATGAAAATGTTGAAAAACAAATAAGAACACTAGAAGTTTCAAGTTTTGTTAGCCAAGTAGCAGCGGTGTCTCAAGTTCGAAAAAAGTTAGTAGAACAGCAACAAAACATGGGAAAAGACAAAGGTGTTGTTATGGATGGTCGCGATATTGGAACCGTTGTATTTCCAGATGCAGAGTTAAAGTTATTTATGACAGCCTCGGCAGAAACCAGAGCGCAAAGACGATACGACGAACTTATTGAACGCGGAGATAAAATTGAATATGAAGCAGTTTTAAAAAATGTACAAGAGCGCGATTATATCGATTCTAACAGAAAAGATTCTCCATTAGTAAAAGCCGATGAAGCTATAGAGTTCGATAACTCAAACATGACATTAAAAGAGCAGTTTGAAGAAATTTTAAAGTTAGTAAATCAAAAAATTTCAAATTAAAAGCGTTAATAAACATAAAAAAAGCGAACCAATTAGGTTCGCTTTTTTAGTAATATAAAACTTTATTATAAGTTAGGAATAACCAATTCTTGGTCTGGGTGAATAACATCCGGATTACTTAAAATAGATGTGTTAGCTTCAAAAATAGCTTTGTATTTCATAGCGTCTCCATAATATTGCTTAGCAATTTTACCTAAAGTTTCACCACTTTTTACAGTATGTCTGTGGTAAACGCTTTCGTCTTCAACAGTAATGTTTGCCATGATATCAGATGGCTCTTGCCCGCCAATTTCTTTAATTTTATCCCAAAGTAAGTTTTTTTCGTATTGCGTATTAGCGGTTCCTTTAATTTTTAAAACATCACCTTCAACAGATACGTCTCCGTTTTTAATGCTTAATTCTTCCCCTAAATCTAATACTGCTTGATATTTTTGTTTTACTGCCATTTTGTAAGATTTTTAATTAATTTAAGTTTAAATATAATGAATTTTTAAAAAGAATAACTTAAATAAAAATTAAGTTTCTCTTCAATATTAAGATACAAAAAACTAGAAAAAGTCACATTTAATTTAACGTCTCATAATTAGGTAATTAAGTTTAATGTTTGTATTTTTGCACTCCTTTTAGCGAATCAACGGAAAAGATAAAAGGAAATTAGATATAAAATAAGTAATAACACTTCTGTTTGTCAGTCGCTTAAATCTTCCGTAGCATGCAGAATACAAAATGTAAGTTATACTTTAAAAATTAAAGCAAACTTGCAAAAATTAATTAAATGGCTGAAAAAGCACAAGAAGCTCAAGTAGAATCTACTGAAGCAAAAAAAGAAGAAACTCCAGTTGTATCTGAAGCTCAAGCAAACCCTGAAAAATTCTTAAAAGAATTTAACTGGCACAATTACCAAGAAGGTATTGATGAGGTTGATGATCAACAATTAAAAGAATTCGAAAAGTTAGTTGCTGAAAACTTTGTAGACACTTTAGATGATGAAGTTGTTGAAGGTACAGTAATTCACATTACAGATCGCGATGCAATTATTGACATTAACGCAAAATCTGAAGGTGTAATTTCTTTAAACGAATTTCGTTACAACCCTAACTTAGCTGTTGGTGATAAAGTAGAAGTATTAATTGATGTACGTGAAGATGCTACAGGACAATTAGTATTATCTCACCGTAAGGCTCGTGTAATTAAAGCTTGGGATAGAGTTAATAAAGCACACGAAACAGGTGAAATCGTTAATGGTTTTGTTAAATGTAGAACTAAAGGTGGTATGATTGTAGATGTATTCGGTATCGAAGCATTCTTACCAGGTTCTCAAATTGATGTTAAACCAATTAGAGACTACGACCAATACGTAAATAAAACAATGGAATTCAAGGTTGTTAAAATTAACCACGAATTTAAAAACGTTGTTGTTTCTCATAAAGCACTTATTGAGGCTGATATTGAAGAGCAAAAGAAAGAAATTATTGGTCAGTTAGAAAAAGGTCAAGTATTAGAAGGTGTTGTTAAAAACATTACTTCTTACGGTGTATTTATCGACCTTGGTGGTGTAGATGGTTTAGTACATATTACAGATCTTTCTTGGTCTCGTATTAACCACCCTAACGAAATCGTAGAATTAGATCAAAAACTTAACGTTGTAATCCTTGATTTTGATGAAGATAAATCAAGAATCCAATTAGGTTTAAAACAATTAAGCAAACACCCTTGGGAAGCTTTAGCTGATACTGTTGCTGTTGGCGATAAAGTAAAAGGTAAAGTTGTTGTAATTGCAGATTACGGTGCATTTATTGAAGTTGCAGATGGTGTTGAAGGATTAATTCACGTTTCTGAAATGTCTTGGTCTACACACTTACGTTCTGCTCAAGATTTCGTAGCTGTTGGTGACGAAGTTGAAGCAGTTATCTTAACATTAGATAGAGAAGAGCGTAAAATGTCTTTAGGTATTAAGCAATTACACCCAGACCCATGGACAGATATTACAACTAAATACCCATTAGGTTCTAAGCATACAGGTGTTGTACGTAACTTTACAAACTTTGGTGTTTTTGTTGAATTAGAAGAAGGTATTGATGGTTTAATTTATATCTCTGATTTATCTTGGACTAAGAAAATTAAGCACCCATCAGAATTCTGTTCTGTAGGTGATAAATTAGATGTTGTAGTTCTTGAGTTAGATGTTGAAGGACGTAAATTAAGTTTAGGTCACAAACAAACAACTGAAAACCCTTGGGATAAGTACGAAACTGAATTCGCTTTAGAATCTGTTCACACAGCTGAAATTTCTGAATTAGTAGACAAAGGAGCAACTGTTGAGTTTAACGAAGATATCGTTGCATTTATTCCTTCTCGTCACTTAGAGAAAGAAGATGGAAGCAAACTTAAAAAAGGTGAAAGCGCAGAGTTTAAAATCATTGAATTTAACAAAGAATTTAAACGTGTTGTAGCATCTCATACAGCTGTATTTAAAGCTGAAGAAGCTAAAATTGTAAAGCAAGCGGTAAGAAAAGCCGAAGCTGCAGCTGCAGAAGCTAAACCAACTTTAGGTGATGCAAACGATGCTTTACAAGCATTAAAAGATAAAATGGACGGTAAAGCTTAATTTACCAAATTTTATAAAATAAAGAAGCCTCGCAATTTGCGAGGCTTTTTTATATAAAACCGAAACCAGTAAAAATAATTCTATCTTTGAAACGAATTATATTTACAAATTTAAAATGAGAAAACTTCACTTAACTTTCATCGCATTTTTGATGCTTATTTCAGCGCATGCTCAATATGGAATAACTAAAAAAAGGAAACCAGAAGCAGAACTAATTAAAACATTACCCTTATTAGTTGTATTACATGATTATGACGACCCATTATATCAACGAATGAAGGCAGATTTAAAAGAGGCTATGCAAAAGTATTGGCACTATTCAGATGAGATTATATTTGTTTCAAAAGACGAATTAAGGGAATATGATAAGGACGAAACTAAAAGAGACAAATACGCTTACTTAATGTTTTCTGAACGATTATATCAAGCAAATGTACCAGCAGGTTGTTTTTGCATAGGCTTACTTAATAAAAAGACGTTTACTCATTTTAAAAAATTCGGTAATTATGGGGAGAAATTAACTATGGCCGATTATAAACAAGGTTTATATTGGCTGCAAAAGGACTTGGAAACAGTGTTTAGCTTCAGTAAAATAAAAGAAAATGGGCAAAACGCCATTGAGATATTCAAGGAAAACATCAAAGTTAACACCCTTTTATTAGACAAAGATTTAGTCACTGACGAGCTAATAGAAAATATTGGTGAAAATTACAATTATAATTACAGTATAGTTTCTAAAGAGGAAATTGATCAGGCTATTATGGAAGGCAGACGAAATGTAATGTACTTAAAACCTTTTTATTTAATTAACCGTCCGATAGTAAAAACATCAAGAAGTACTGATTTTACACAATCTAATCCAACAGGATTAGGGCAACCTCTAATAAAAATAAATGAAACCCAAACAACCAAAGTTAGCAGTTTTACACTTAATAATGTTTATCGAGCAGAAGACAATAACCTTTTAGCAATGTTTAAAGCTAATGCCAAGGATAAAACTACTTTGAAACAATTTAAGAAAGTGATGAAAGTTTTGAAATAATTAATTTAAAGCCCCGCAGAAATGCGGGGCTTTAAATTAATTGATGAAATTTTCTATTTAAAGCATGTAAAATAGAGCCTAGGTAAAATTTAATTTTTAAAAAAATCTTGTTTAAATTTTAAAACCGTATCGTTAGAGATAGGTTTTTCAATAAAGCCATGAACTAAGTTGTGCTCTTTAGCTTTTTTCTTTTCGTTAGGGTCAACTGTTGAAGAGGTTATAAATATAGTAGGCCAATTGTTCTGTTTAATTTTAGGCGATAACAAATCAAGAAACTCCCAGCCCGAAGTAACTGGCATATTAATATCTAAAAAAATAAAGTCGATGTTTTTTTCTTTAATAATGTCTAAACCATTTTGCGCACTTGTTGCAATGTAAACTTTAAATAAGTTATCCGAATTTTTATTTAAAACATGAGTAGTTAATTTTAAGTATATTAAGTCGTCATCAATAAGTAAAATATTTTTCATGCTATAAAGGAAAGTTTAAAATAAATATGGTGCCTTTACCTGGGGTGCTCTTAACAGTAATAGATCCGCCTAAGGTTTCTATATAACTTTTGGTTGTAAATAAACCTAGGCCAAGACCCTTACTATTTTCATGGAATCTGGATCCTAGATTAAATAGTTTGTCTTCATTATCCTCTAAATCTATTCCTGCTCCAAAATCTTCAATGGTGAGCAAAATAAAATTAGGAAATGTTTTCGATTTTATAGCGATTTTTTTATTCGTTTCGTTAATTCCATAATTTATCGCGTTAGTAATTAAATTATGAAAAATACTTTCTAAATAAGCAGGAATGGCTTGTATGTCTTGCGAGTCTTCAATGTTTAATTCAATTTCAATATTATTTTGCTTTATTATATTATTTAGTTGAGATAATACATTTTTAATTGATTCATTTATGCTGCATCGCTTTAACTCTAAAACGTTATTCTCATTCTGAAATATAAGCAAATCATTAATATTTTTTATAGTATAATCAAGCTTTGTAACGCTTTCGTCCAGCATTTGTGTAAACTCATTGTCTTTATCATTTTCGTAAATAATGGAAGTAAGCCCAATAATATTTGCCACATACGCACGTATGTTATGGGAAATCATGAACGAAAAATCGAGAAGCTTTTGGTTTTGTTTAGTTGTAGTTTTAACCAGTTTGTCTAGCTCTTCTTTTTTGGTAATTTTATTAGTGAAATTACATATCATTTCAGCAAATAACGTGAGAAGTAAAATTTCTTTTTCAGAATATTGATGTGTTGTTTTAACCGAATCAAAACCTATAAAACCAATGCAGTGGCCATTATCCATAATAGGAATAGTTAACAAACTTTTTATTCCTTGTGCATCTAGTATGTCTTGCACGTTTTTATTTTTTAAAGCCCTTACATCTTCAATATAAATGTGCATTCCTTTTTTGTGTGTTTCCACCCAATCTCCTAAAGCTTCTACTGGAATATTTTGCAAGTTATTTATTTCGGGCATAATCCCATTTGCTACCCATTCGTGTGTGTTATTCGATACTTTATTTGTAAAGTCGTAACTAAAAATATAAGCACGATCTGCATTAACAAACTTACCTAAATCCTTTAAGGCTTTATCTATAGATTGATTTACGCTTTCTGTTGGAACATTTATGTATTCAGTTGAAATTTCAAGTAATAACTCCAACAGGCTCGATTGGTTTTTTAATTCGTTTTGATAGGCAACAACATCTGTTACCTCACTAAAATTATCAATAATGCCATTAATCGAAGGGTCGTGTATCATGTTTTTAAATACACCTTTTAGCCATACCCATTTTCCATCTTTTCGTTTCCATTTCGAAAGTGGTTTTGCAATTTCAATCCCTGGTTTGTTTAGGCTTAAATTAAATGCATTTTTAACTTTGTCGAGATCATCAGGGTGCACATTTTCACTTAAACTTAAATAAAGTATTTCTTTATTACTGTAGCCTAAAATACCAGACATGGCGGGAGAAGCGTAAATAGGTTTACCGTCTTTATTAATAATGGTTACCGCATCTACCGCATTTTCTACTAAGGCTTTAAAGCGTTTTTCTGAAGATTCTAAACTCTTTTGTATGTTTTTTAAATGGGTTATATCTTGACTTACACCGTATACTTTTTTAAAATCTCCAGCGGTGTTTTTTTCTATAAAAATAGTAACAGAAATAGTACCCCTACTGCCGTCTCCAAAAATAATAGGGTGTTCTGTAATGTAACTGTAATTCGATTTTTTTTCGAATAAAATATTTTTAATGCCTTCAGAAATTATGTGCCTGTGGTTTTCGGGTATAAATTTCTCTAGATACTCGTTTAATGTTAATTTATATTGGTCTAGGGATGAGCTTGGAGATAACTTTAAAAGCTTTATAAAAAGATTGTTTAAAATGAAATGATTAGTTGTTAGGTCGAATTCCCAATAGGCTAATTTGGCAATTTTAGAAGCTAATTCAATCTGTTTTGAATATTCGTTTAATTGAGATTCGAATAATAAGTTTTTTTCGGTTAAATCTTGTTGTTCGCTTAAAACGTTTGAGATATCGAACATTTTAGTATAAATATCGCTGGAAATCACCCCTGTTTTACGAGGATTATAGTTCTCGAAAAAATATATATAAATAGAAAAAAAGATACTATAAAATAAAGCTGATAGTATAGGTGGGAGCAAAAAGTTAAATTTAAAGTCGGTAAAAGCTACATTTAAACCAAAAATTTTAAAGAGTAAATTGTCTAAAATAAGAACCAGAGCCATGGAAACAAGCACTCTAAAAAATAAATGCCTAAAAATATTTGAGAACAACTCATATAAAATAAAAATAAATATGGAGTCTATAGCAAATAAAATAGTCCCTGTTATAGTAATTCTAGAGTTAGTTAAACTAGTGTAAGGCAGATGATTTTTATTAATAAAAATGGTGTCGTCTATAAAATATAATTTTAATGAATATTGAAATATGGCAAGAAATATATTGGCAACTAAAATGGCATAGATTAAAGAGCGCGCTTTTTTAATATTTTCTACCTGATAAACTAAAAGTAAAGAAAAAAGTGTAGCATAAAATAGAATAAAAGTGCCAGGAGAAACTACAATGCCCGGAAATAAATTAATATAAAAAGTATCAGCTAAAAAAATTTGAAGGAATTGAAAAACACCAATAGCAGTAAATAAAAATGCTAATCCTAGCTTTTTTCTAAACCAAAAAATAAAACATAATATGCTTGAAACTAAAAAGCACTGTAAAAATAAAATTAGAAATGGGGTAATCATTTGGTGTTATTGCCGTTAACCATTCTCAAATATATAAAAAAAATATACTCTTACTTAGTTTGTGAGAAAATTATGTTGTTTTTTATTTTTGAGGTTTTAAAAATATGTATTTCGTTGTCGCTTTAATTTATTTGAATTAGCTAGAGACATTCCGCTAAATATCAAGTTATAAATTTTGAACTCTTGTTTGTTGATAACCTTATTAGTAAATAAAATATAAATGTAGTACTATTAGTTAGGGTGTAGCTCAGTAACACTTCTTTTTGTATTTTACTATTTAGTAAATTGCGAGCTATTTTTTTTTACGTTACCTTTGCTTAATATAGAATTTTGTAAAGAAATTTATGAGTCAAAAAGTTTTACTTAACGAAAAAGAGGTAAACATCATTCTTCATCGATTGGCTTGTCAACTTATTGAAAAACACCACAAATTTCAAGATACTGTTTTAATTGGTATACAACCAAGAGGGGTTTTTTTGGCCGATAGATTAGCAAAAATTTTAACCGAAGATTACAAAATCAAAAATATTCAATTAGGTTATTTAGATATTACTTTTTTTAGAGACGATTTTCGTCGAGGCGATAAACCGTTGGAGGCTAATAAAACCAAAATTAATTTTATAGTTGAAGATAAAAACATTGTGTTTATTGACGATGTATTATACACTGGCCGTAGCATTCGAGCGGCGTTAACTGCAATTCAATCTTTTGGCAGACCAAACGAAATAGAATTGTTAACATTAATCGATAGGCGTTTTAGTAGGCATTTACCAATTCAACCCAATTACAGAGGAAGACAAGTAGATGTTATAAACGAAGAGAAGGTTAGAGTAAATTGGAAAGAACGAGATCAAGAAGATTCGGTTTACTTAATTGAAAAATAAACAAAGGTGAAGATAGAAACTCGTTACTTGTAGTTTTTTATTAAGTAGTGCGAAATCTAATCTAGTAAACAAAAATGATTAACTAAAGTTTGGTTTAAGGTAAGCAGTAGCAACTTTTAAATTTTAACTTATCAACTTTTAACTAAAACATGAGCGAATTAAGTGTAAACCACTTATTAGGAATAAAATATCTGAATAAAGAAGATATTAAACTTATTTTTGAAACTGCCGATCATTTTAAAGAAGTGATAAATAGGCCCATTAAAAAAGTCCCTTCGCTTCGTGATATTACCATTGCTAATTTGTTTTTTGAAAATTCTACACGAACCAAACTATCGTTCGAGTTGGCTCAGAAACGATTATCGGCCGATGTAATAAACTTTTCATCAGCACAATCATCTGTAAAAAAAGGAGAAACCTTAATAGATACGGTAAACAATATTTTATCGATGAAAGTCGATATGGTTGTTATGCGTCATCCTAATCCTGGTGCGGGTGTGTTTTTATCTAAACACGTAAATGCAAGTATAGTAAATGCAGGCGACGGTGCTCATGAGCACCCAACTCAAGCTCTATTAGATTCGTATTCTATTCGCGAAAAACTAGGTGAGGTAAAAGGAAAAAAAGTGGTTATTGTTGGCGATATTTTACATAGTAGAGTAGCGCTTTCAAACATATTTGCTCTGCAATTGCAGGGCGCCGAAGTAATGGTTTGCGGACCAAAAACGTTAATTCCAAAATACATCGATAAATTAGGTGTTAAAGTAGAAACCAATCTACGAAAAGCTTTAAATTGGTGCGATGTTGCCAATATGCTTCGTGTACAAAACGAGCGTATGGATATTAGTTATTTTCCAACAACAAGAGAATACACACAACAATTTGGAGTAAATAAAGCGTTGTTAGATAGTTTAAATAAAGAGATAACCATTATGCACCCAGGGCCAATAAATCGTGGTGTAGAAATTACTAGCGATGTGGCCGATTCTAGTCAATCTATAATTTTAGACCAAGTACAAAATGGAGTTGCCATTAGGATGGCAGTAATTTATTTGTTAGCTTCAAAAATTAAACAATAAGACAATGATTATAGATAAAAATGAGAATACAACCTTAATAACCCAAGAAAATGCTTCGGTTATAGAATTGGTTAAAAAAATAGAAACACTATATCCTAAGTTTAAAAACAATAACATAATTGTTAATTTAAACACTTTAAAACCAATTCCGTTAGAGCAAATAATTGAGTTTTTACAGCTTTCTAATAAGCATCGTGGAGCGAAACACTCCTTTGTTATAGTAAATCAGGGAATTGATGTGGATAAAACACCCGACGAAATAATAATTGTACCAACACTTCAAGAAGCCTACGATATAATTGAAATGGAGGAAATGGAACGCGATTTAGGGTTTTAAGCATGCAACAATTTTATCTCGCGCAAGTAAATATAGCCAAACGTTTAGCGCCAATGGATCATCCTATTATGCAAGATTTTGTAAATAATGTAGATAGAATAAATGCCATTGCCGATAAAAGTAATGGGTTTATTTGGCGTTTACAAGACGAAGATAAAGATGAAGTTGCGCAAGTTTTTCAAGATGATTCGGTTATTGTAAACATTTCTGTTTGGGAAAATTTAGAAGCATTGTTTAAGTATACTTATAAATCTGGACACGTCGAGATTTTTAAACGAAAAAAGGAATGGTTTTCAAAGATTAAAATCGATCATATGGCGTTTTGGTATATTCCTAAAGGACATATTCCAAGTTTAAAAGAAGCCAAACATAAATTAGATTATTTAAACCAAAATGGCTGTTCGCCTTATGCCTTTACTTTTAAAGATAAATTTTCTGCTACCGATTTTATTAATTATAAACCTCTAAAATAATTATGAGGTTAACCATTTTAGGCTGTTACAGTGCCACACCACGAACTTTAAATAATACTACATCTCAGGTGTTAGAAATAAACAATCATATGTTTTTAATTGATTGTGGCGAGGGTACCCAAGTGCAATTACGTAAGCACAAATTAAAATTTAACAGAATAAAATATATTTTTATTTCGCATTTACACGGCGATCATTTTTTTGGTTTAGTTGGCTTAATTTCTACATTTAGATTATTAACCCGAGAGGCCGATTTGCATATTTACGGCCCCAAAGGTATAAAAGAAGCCATTACATTACAGTTAAAGTTATCGGATTCTTGGACCAATTATAAGCTGTATTTTCATGAGTTAACTTCAACTAAATCAGAATTAATTTTTGAAGATAATAAAGTTGAAGTGCATACAATTCCTTTAGATCATCGTATTTATACCAATGGGTATTTATTTAAAGAAAAAGCAGGCGAACGTAAATTAAATATTGATGCCGTAAATGAAGCCAATATAGATGTGGCATATTATCGTAAATTAAAACAAGGGTTCGATGTTAAGAATGAAGACGGAGTACTTATAGACAATAAAACTGTAACTTTTCCTGCCGAAAATCCAAAAAGTTATGCTTTTTGTAGCGATACCAAGTACAAAGAAGACATTGTACCTGTAATAAAAAACGTAAGTGTTTTGTATCACGAGTCTACGTTTCTAGAAAAACATGCACATTATGCCGAAAAAACCAAACACGCTACAGCAAAACAAGCGGCAACTATAGCCAAATTAGCTCATGTAAAAACGTTAATTTTAGGGCACTATTCCACCAGATATGATGATTTGTCGGTGTTTAAAAATGAAGCAAAAACAGTATTTAATAAGGTGAAACTCGCCAGAGATGGTAAAGTGTTTAATTTTTAAGTTTTACTAATTAAACTCTTTTAAATTATTAACCCAGTTTATACCTTCTTCTAAACTTCGGCAACGCTTCAAACTTTTGTTAGCAAAATACTTTTCAATAGAAGCATTCATTAATGTAGTGCTATTGTAAATAACAATGGCACTCGCTACGATAAAATCGAATGTATCTTCCCATTGCGACCAAATTTGCGGATTTACAGAATAGTCGTTTATTCTATGTGAAATGTATGCTAGTTTAGAGGTATTCTTATAGAATGGTGCAATTTTAATAAAAAGAAGTTCAATTTTATCCCAATCTACATGCTCTCCGTCATAAATTTCTGCAACAACAAATTTATCAGTTAAATAAAATTCACCGAAAGGTAAAACAAGTTTTTCTGGATTCAACTCTTTGTAGGTGGAGGAATCTATAAATTTCATAATATGATTTTCTTAGGGAGCCGTAAAAATAGAAATTCTGTTCAATAAATAAAAATGCTTTATTCTTATAATTTTATTTATTTTGTGGTATGAATAAAGATTTAAGCGATTACAGAAAATCATACGAAAAAGGGGCTTTATTATTATCAGATACACCAGAAAATCCCATGGAATTATTTCAACGATGGTTTCATGAAGTCGATTCCTTTTTTGTAGAGGATGAAACTAATGCCATGACGCTTTCAACTATTGGTTTAGATGGGTATCCTAAAAATAGAGTAGTGCTTTTAAAAAAATATACTTTCGAAGGTTTTATTTTTTATACTAATTATAACAGCGAAAAAGGGAAGGCCATTTCTAAAAATCCCAATGTTTGTTTGTCTTTTTTCTGGCATGGTGCAGAGCGTCAAATAATAATTAAAGGAAAAGCGGAAAAAATACCAGAAAATTTGAGTGACGGTTACTTCGAATCGCGACCTCGAGGCAGTAAGTTAGGAGCTATAGTTTCTAATCAAAGTGAGGAAATAGAAAGTAGAAATTACCTTGAAAAAAAATTAGAAAACTTAGAAAAAGAATATGAAGGTAAAGAAATTTCCAGACCGCAGCATTGGGGTGGTTATATAGTAAAACCTACGGAAATTGAATTTTGGCAAGGTCGCCCAAACAGGTTGCACGACAGAGTGAATTATAAGTTGCAGCCTAATTACAACTGGTTAAAAAATCGATTATCACCTTAAATAGTCGCTGAAATACTACGTATTTTTTGTTTTCGATGTATTTTAACGATTAATTGCAATAAAAATCGATAAAATACATGTTTCTTGTCGATTTTAACAATTCGTTAACGTTTTGTTTTGTAGAAGGCTTGTAATTTTATAATCCCAAACCTACAAAACTTAACCTACAAATGAAATTGTTTAACAAACTACTGGTTTTGGTGTTTATAGCTGCGATTAGCTTGTCGTCTTGTACAACAGATAGCATGGATACCGAAAATGCATCATTAGAGTTGCCCCAAACTACTCTCGATGCTAAAGATATTGAAATAGAAATATTAAATTTAATTAACGACCATCGCGCTTCTTTAGGACTGGCTACTTTGAGCGAAATGGATCTTATCAAATCTGTGGCATATAGCCATACCGATTATATGGTTGTTAATGATGTGGTTTCTCATGCCAATTTTTATACCCGCAGTAATTACTTAAAACAACATGCCGGAGCTACAAAAGTGACTGAAAACGTAGCCTACGGGTACAGTTCGGCGGCGGCTGTTGTAAGAGCTTGGTTAAATAGCGAATCTCATAAAGAAAACTTAGAAGGAGATTTTACAGACTTCGATGTATCTGCCGAAACCAACGCAGACGGTCGTTGGTATTTTACAAACATATTTATAAAAAAATAATAGTGCCTTTGCAATATTAAAACATAACCTTTTTAATTGACTGATTTTTAGCAATTATGAAATTGAAGGGTTATTTTAGTTAATAGCTTTTTAAGTTATTACAAATTTAGCTTTGGGATTAAAACCCTCTCATTATTTGTATGAGAGGGTTTTTTAAGCTAGTAGAAGTTTAAATAATATAAACAACTTATTTAGTTAGTTTTACTCTTAATTTAGTGCTCACTTTTTGTTTTATTGTTTATACTCTAGCGTGATTTTGCAGTAAATTACTGTTAATGTTTTAGTCTGTCTACTAATTTTCGTATTAAAGTATAAATAAAGGTGTTGGTTTTAACGTAATAAAATGCAATAAAACACACTACTACAATAAAAATTAGAGCCCCAATTACAGCTTCAATAGGATCTAGTGATTTGTTTAAGTAACGCTTTATTCCATAGCCCGTAAAGCTTCCGTAGAGTAAAATAAAATGAATAACGTATATCGACAATGTTTTTTTACCTATGTTGGTAATTAGCGATTGTTTTAAGTAATTCTCAAAAGCATAGAACACAGCAAAAAGTATGAAAACGTTACCAAGTCGAGTAAATAAATAATTGTAATTCGCACTTTGTTTAAAAATATCTATTCCTGTAAAATAACTTAGTTTTAGCAGGGCATAACTGGATAAGTAAATCAGGGATAAACCAGAGATAAAAAAGGCTAATAAAGCACTTATTTTAAAATTGTTTTTATGAGCATAATTAAA
Source organism: Neotamlana sargassicola (assembly GCF_020523965.1). Classification (GTDB taxonomy): domain Bacteria; phylum Bacteroidota; class Bacteroidia; order Flavobacteriales; family Flavobacteriaceae; genus Neotamlana; species Neotamlana sargassicola. Next base: position 154,260 of record NZ_JAJAPX010000005.1, read on the forward strand.
AAACATTATAGAAAGAAAAGCTCCAAAGGCTGCATAGCCAAACCAAGGAAGCATAGTAAAAACCGACCCGTTAGATTTTGATAAGTAGTTAGAGAAAATAAGAGGAACATTATTCATTTCTAAACTTCTATACAATGGTTCTGTAACAAAAATGAATATGCCCAATAGCAGTAAAACACTGCCGTATAAAAATTGAAATTTTTTTAATAAAACGTGAAAAATTACAAGTAGTATTAGCGACAAGCCAATACACTGTAAAACATCAACAACTAACACGTATGAATTAAAACTACCATTAAGCCAATTTAAAATATTTACTCTTAAGCTATAACCAATTACAATTAAAAGCAACCCTCTAAAAAGTCCTTTTTTAATGCGTGGTTTATCATCGCCCTTCTGGTAGGCTCGAAGTAGTAAATAGGCAAATACCAAACCCGAAATAGTAAAAAATACGGGGGCTGTTATGCCTCTAAAATAGCTCCAAGTATTAAAATAAATGTTTTCGGGATTTCTAAATGTGGGTTGTAATAATGTGTCTATAAAATGCCCTTGAAGCATCATTAAAATAGCAAATGCCCTCACAGCATCAATAAAATATAATCGAGTAGTTTGCAAAGTTAGTTAGTTTATTAACTCTAAATATACTTTTTAAAAATTAAAAACTTTATATTGGTACAACAAAATACCTTTTTTAAGAATTTAGATTCATTACATGTCCGAAATTATAAGAGCATTTTCTAACTATGCCTGGGGTTTACCATTGGTAATTTTACTAATTGGTGGTGGTTTGTATTTAATTATTCTTTCAAAATTTTTGCCCTTTCGATATTTAGGTCATGCCATTCAAGTATTGAGAGGTAAATATGACAACCCTGAGGATGTTGGAGAAATTAGTCATTTTAAAGCATTAACAACTGCATTGGCATCAACAATTGGGATGGGGAATATTGCAGGCGTTGCAGTCGCTATTTCTGTGGGCGGACCAGGAGCCATGTTTTGGATGTGGGTAAGTGCTATTGTTGGGATGTCTACCAAATTTTTCACTTGTACTTTAGCTGTAATGTACAGAGGAAAAGACTCTAACGGAACTGTTCAAGGTGGACCCATGTATTTTATTACAGAAGGTTTAGGGAAAAACTGGAAACCTTTGGCTGTTATGTTTTCTCTTTTCGGAATGTTAGGCGTATTACCTGTAGTGAATGTAAATCAGCTAACACAAGCTATAAACGATATTGTTTTAACTCCAAATGGCGTTGAAGTAGATTTAAAATCAAATTTAATTTTAGCTATAATTTTAGTAGTTTTTACATCCTTAATAATTCTGGGAGGTTTAAAGCGAATTAGTAATGCAGCATCTAAAATGGTACCGAGTATGGTAATACTTTATTTTGCACTTGTGCTTTTTATTTTAATATCGAATTACCAAGAAGTGCCGAAATATTTCATTATGATTTTTGAAAATGCCTTTTCAGGAAAAAATTATAATGGCGATGCGTTTTATGGAGGAGTTTTAGGTGGATTAATTCTGTTAGGTATTCGTCGTGGAGCTTTCTCTAACGAAGCCGGTATAGGCACTGCACCATTAGCACATGGCGCGGTAAAAACAAGCGAACCTATTCGAGAAGGTTTAGTCGCTATGCTTGGGCCTGCAATAGACACTTTAATTGTGTGTACTTTAACTGCTTTGGCTATTTTAGTAACAGGAGTTTGGGAAACTACAGAAAGTAATGGCGTTAGTTTAACGGCCAATGCTTTCGATTTTGCTATTCCTGTTTACGGTAAATATTTGCTCATGATTTGCGTTTTGGTGTTTAGTGTATCTTCATTGTTTTCCTACGCTTATTATGGCACTAAATGCTTATCGTTTTTAATTGGAGCCAACAAAAAACATTTTTATAATTACATTTATATTTTAAGTATAATTTTAGCAGCAACAACACCGTTTGCCACCATGTTAAATTTAATCGATGGTGTTTTTGCGCTCATGGCTATACCAACCATGTTAGCGACTATTGTACTTGCTCCAAAAGTAGTTAAGGAGTTTAAACGCTACATTAATACCATTAACCAACAACAACTAAATAATCATGACAAAACAAAAAGCAAAAGCCTATTGGAAAGAAAACATTAGGTATCTCATTATTTTATTAGCCATATGGTTTCTGGTGTCTTATGGCGCAGGAATTTTATTTAAAGATGAACTCAACCAAATTCGTTTAGGCGGATTTAAACTTGGGTTTTGGTTTGCACAACAAGGGTCAATGTACGTATTTGTAATATTGATATTTGTTTACGTTCGCCTTATGAATAAACTTGATAAAAAATACGGCTATGATGAATAGTTTCTTATTTGCAGAAGGTATTGGAGTTCAAAATTGGACTTATATTTTGGTAGGCATAACCTTTGCGCTTTATATAGGTATAGCTATTTGGTCTAGAGCAGGTTCAACAAAAGAGTTTTATGTTGCCGGTGGTGGTGTTTCACCATTGGCCAATGGTATGGCAACGGCAGCCGATTGGATGAGTGCAGCTTCCTTTATTTCCATGGCTGGAATTATTTCTTTTGCGGGTTACGATGGCTCTGTGTATTTAATGGGGTGGACAGGAGGCTACGTGCTTTTAGCTTTACTCTTAGCACCTTACTTGCGAAAATTTGGAAAATTTACAGTTCCTGATTTTATTGGCGATCGTTATTACTCTAAAACCGCCCGTTTTGTTGGGGTTATTTGTGCGCTTTTGGTATCGTTTACTTATGTTGCAGGACAAATGCGCGGTGTGGGTTTGGTATTTTCTCGTTTTCTTGAGGTTGATATTAATACAGGTGTAATTATTGGGATGATAATCGTATTGTTTTATGCCGTTTTAGGTGGCATGAAAGGAATAACATACACTCAGGTTGCACAATATTGCGTGCTTATTTTTGCTTTTATGGTTCCTGCTATTTTTATATCTATACAAATGACGGGGAATCCTATTCCACAATTAGGCTTTGGAAGTACTATAGCAGATGGCTCTGGAACCTATTTGTTAGATAAATTAGACGGATTAAGTACAGATTTAGGCTTTGCCGAATATACCGAAGGCTCTAAATCGCTCGTTGATGTATTCGCCATAACTTTAGCATTAATGGTAGGTACCGCAGGTTTACCGCATGTAATTGTTAGGTTTTTTACTGTAAAACGGGTTAAAGACGCCAGAAAATCGGCTGGTTTAGCCTTATTGCTTATCGTAATTCTATATACTGCAGCTCCGGCGGTTTCTGTGTTTGCAAGAACAAATATGATAGAAACCGTATCTAATAAACCATACAATAAAATGCCAGAGTGGTTTAAAAAATGGGAAACTACTGGATTAATAAGCTTTACAGATAAAAATAACGATGGCCTTGTGCAATATGTAGCCAACGAAACGAAAAACGAATTGGTTGTAGATAGAGATATTATGGTGTTAGCCAACCCAGAAATTGCACAGTTACCTAATTGGGTTATTGCTTTGGTAGCTGCAGGTGCCTTGGCTGCTGCTTTATCTACCGCAGCAGGTTTATTGTTGGTAATTTCTGCATCGGTATCTCACGATTTAATTAAAAAGATGATTAATCCAAAAATCTCAGAAAAAGGAGAGTTAGTAGCAGCACGATTATCGGCAGTTGTTGCAGTGTGCGTAGCAGGGTATTTTGGTATTAATCCACCAGGGTTTGTTGCGGCTACAGTAGCATTAGCCTTTGGTTTGGCAGCAGCCTCATTTTTTCCGGCTATTATTTTAGGGATTTTTTATAAGAAAATGAATAAAGAAGGCGCTATTGCTGGAATGGTTGTAGGTATTTTGTCCATGCTTTTTTATATGACCAAATTTAAATTTGGTTGGTTTGGTGGCGGAACTAAAACCAATTGGTGGTTTGGTATTTCGCCCGAAGGCTTTGGAACCGTAGCTATGATGCTAAATTTTATTGTATCTATTGTGGTTATGAAGTTTACAAAAGCACCACCAAAAGATGTACAAGATATTGTTGAAAATATTAGAATACCAAGTGGAGCAGGAGAGGCTGTTAATCATTAACATTAATTAAGCTTCATTTTAAAACTTAAAAGCATCTGTTATTTTGCAACAGATGCTTTAAATTGTTGAGGTGTCATCAACTCCATCTTTTTAAACTGTCTGTTAAAATAACTCGTGTTATTAAAACCAGATTTGTACGCAATTTCAGAAATGCGTAAGTTTTTAGTTTCTTTAATAAGCTTTTTCGAAAATTTAATTTTTTCAGAATTTATATAATCTATAGGCGAAACACCAAGTGTGTTTTTAAATTTTTTGTGAAAATGTGAGGCGCTCATACAGGCTTTCTTAGCTAGCAAATCAACAGTTATATCTTTATTGGTTAAATTTTGTTTTATGTATTTAATAACATATCCAATGCGTGTGTCGTTAAAAACGCCATCGGTATCGTTAAGTAAAAACGCTTTCGCTTTGGTTTGTAATAAACGCACAATAAGTTCCTGAATCATTAAGTCTAATAAAACATCTTTAGAACTTGTGTTTTTTGTAAACGTATAAACTAAGCGTTCTACAAGATGGTTAACATCGGTGTTGTTTATTAAATGAGAGGCATTATTACTAAGTTTCCAGTTGTTGTTTTCACGTTCAATAGCAACGTGGTTATTAAATTTATCTACAACTTCGTCAATTTTTGTACTATCAATTCCTAGAGCCAAACATTGTGTTGGTTTTTTTAGATTCGCCACCGGAAAATCTATTACCATTTCTTTATTCGTGGGCATAACAACCGATTCACCAGGGAAAAAATCAAACGATGGCATGTTTTCTAAATGCATTACCTTTTTTCCGGTTAGCATACTAGCAATTACAGGAAAGTCAAACGTTAACGATACTTTTTCGGCATACTTATGGGTTTCATAAATATTTAACTCTGCATAATCAGCGTTGTATGTGGTTTTATTTTCTACAAGCGTGGTTATTTTTCGGTTGCTAATGTGGTGGTTCAATAGTTGGTTCATAAACAATATTACAAAATATAGATTCTAATTTTTTTAAATGATAGATATGTTCAATTCATTAATAATTTTGTTCAAATATTTCACAATTTAATAAAATACCTTTATAGAAATTACATATTAACTAAAATAATAGAGCTAAAATCATTAAATGTTAAAAATATTAACAAATATGAGTGTAATTATAAATGAAGTTTAATTAAAATAAATAAGAGAAATGAGTTATTCTAAGCCAAAATTTAAAACCACCTATGGCAATTTTATAAACGGAAAGTTTGTAGATCCCATTGGCGGTGCGTATTTCGAAAATACGTCGCCAATTGATAAATCACTAATAGCAAAATACCCAAGATCGCAAAAAGAAGATGTTGAATTAGCTTTAGATGCCGCAAACAAAGCAAAAGAAGCTTGGGGAAACACCTCGGTAACCGAGCGTGCAGCCCTTTTAAATAAGGTTGCCGATATTATTGAAGCTAATTTAGAAGAATTTGCCTTAGTGGAAACTTGCGACAACGGAAAACCAATTCGTGAAACCTTAAATGCCGATATTCCGTTGGCTGTAGACCATTGGCGTTATTTTGCAGCCTGTATTCGTGCAGAAGAAGGTAGCGCGACCGAGCTAGATGCAAATACCTTGTCTATGAATATTAAGGAACCTTTAGGTGTTGTTGGGCAAATTATTCCGTGGAATTTCCCGCTATTAATGTTGTCTTGGAAACTGCCGCCAGCTTTAGCAACAGGTAATTGTGTGGTGTTAAAACCTGCAGAACAAACACCGTCGTCGGCGACCTTGTTAATGGAAAAAATTGCCGATGTATTTCCTCCTGGAGTTATTAATATTATTCATGGTTTTGGTCCAGAGGCCGGAAAACCTATAGCATCAAGCTCTAGAGTAGATAAAGTGGCTTTTACTGGAGAAACCACAACAGGGCAATTAATTATGCAATATGCGTCGAAAAATTTAAACCCGGTAACTATGGAGTTAGGCGGTAAATCGCCAAACATTTTCTTTAATAGTGTTATGGATGCCGATGATGCATTTTTAGATAAAGCCATAGAAGGCGCCGTATTATTTGCCTTCAATCAAGGTGAAGTATGTACATGTCCGTCACGAATTTTAGTTCAGGAAGCTATTTACGATAAATTTATGGAACGTGTTTTAGAACGCACAAAAGCCATAGTGCAAAACAATCCGTACGACACAAGTTGTATGGTTGGCGCTCAGGCATCGAACGATCAATATGAAAAAATTCAATCTTATATAAAAATAGGAGAAGAAGAAGGCGCAAAAGTATTGTGCGGTGGTGAAGCAAATAAAGAAGGCGATTTGGCGAATGGGTATTTTATAAAACCAACGATTTTAGAAGGCCACAATAAAATGCGTGTGTTCCAAGAAGAAATTTTTGGTCCGGTAGTTTGTGTTGCTAAGTTTAAAGATGAAGCCGAAGCATTAGAAATTGCAAACGATACATTATATGGTTTAGGTGCTGGTGTTTGGACACGCGATGCACATCAACTTTATCAAATTCCTAGGGCAATAAAAGCTGGTCGTGTTTGGGTTAATTGTTACCATGCGTATCCTGCACATGCACCTTTTGGCGGGTATAAAAAATCTGGATTTGGTAGAGAAAATCATCACATGATGATGGATCATTACAGACAAACAAAAAACATGCTTATTTCTTACGATAAAAACAAACTAGGATTCTTTTAAGAAAATTGTTTTTATTGAAGAATGCTAAAAAAGGCTGAATAAAAACATCAGCCTTTTTTTGTTGATTTTTCAAAAAGTTTTCAATTTCAATGAATAATGTAATGCATAAAATCTTAATTATTTATTAAAAACAGAAAAAACGAGTTGTATTAAAAAAAATCTTCTTTAATTTAAAAAAATGGAACGTATTGCTATTACCCAAGAAGCCGCAAAAATTGTAGAACAATTAAAACAAAAACATGGTGAATTAATTTTTCACCAAAGTGGAGGTTGTTGCGACGGTTCTGCGCCTATGTTATTTGAAAAAGACGATATGTATTTAGACGAAAGCGATGTTTTTTTAGGTGTCGTTAATAATGTTAATTTTTACATGAATCAAGACCAATTTGAATATTGGAAACACACCCATTTAACTATAGATATTACAGAAGGTAGAGGCGCGAGTTTTTCGTTAGAAATTCCTTTAGGATTACGTTTTATTATACGATCAAGACTTTTATCACCAGAAGAAGAAACATTTTTTAATAAAAAATAGAAAGCTTATTTTTAGCTAAATTAAAAACTAAATAATACATGAGTAATTACCACATAAAACACTTAGAAGAATACTATCAAGTTTATAGAAAATCTGTAAGAAATCCAGAAGTTTTCTGGGAAGAGATTGCCGAAGAGCATTTTATGTGGCGTAAAAAATGGGACAACGTTTTAAGTTGGGATTTTACAAAACCAGAAGTAAAATGGTTTGAAGGTGCACAATTAAACATTACCGAAAACTGCATCGATAGGCATTTGTACACACGTGGCAATAAAACCGCTATAATTTTTGAGCCTAACGATCCAAAAGAATCAGCCGAACATATTACGTATAAACAACTTCACGATCGTGTTTGTCGTTTTGCCAATGTGTTAAAAGAAAAAGGCATTAAAAAAGGCGATCGTGTTTGTATTTATTTACCAATGATTCCAGAATTGGCCATTTCGGTTTTAGCTTGTGCTAGAATTGGTGCCATACACTCTGTTGTTTTTGCAGGATTTTCAGCATCGGCTTTAGCCACCAGAATAAAAGATTCTGAATGTAAAATGGTAATAACCAGTGATGGTTCGTTTAGAGGATCGAAAACCATCGATTTAAAAGGCATTGTAGATGAAGCTTTAGAAGATTGCGATACGATAGAAAGTGTATTGGTTGCGAAAAGAATTGATGCTAATGTTAATATGAAGAGCGGTCGAGATTATTGGTTGCAACCGCTTTTAGATGAAGCCTATCACGATTGTGAACCAGAAATAATGAATGCCGAAGATCCGTTGTTTATTCTTTATACTTCGGGTTCTACAGGAAAACCAAAAGGTATGGTGCACACCACGGCAGGTTACATGGTTTACACCGCATATACGTTTAAAAATGTGTTTCAGTACCGAGAAAAAGATGTGTATTGGTGTACTGCCGATATAGGTTGGATTACCGGGCATAGTTACATAGTTTACGGTCCATTGTGTAACGGAGCAACAACAATTATGTTTGAAGGCGTACCAAGTTATCCAGATTTTGGTCGTTTTTGGGAAATTGTAGAAAAACATAAAGTTAATCAGTTTTATACCGCACCAACAGCCATTCGAGCTTTGGCAAAAGAAGGTGTTGAGCATTTAGAAAAACACGATTTATCATCGCTTAAAGTTCTAGGAACTGTTGGCGAACCTATAAATGAAGAAGCGTGGCATTGGTACGACGATAATGTAGGTAAAAAGAAAGCCCCAATTGTAGATACGTGGTGGCAAACCGAAACAGGAGGTATCATGATTACGCCAATAGCTTTTGCAACACCAACAAAACCAACGTATGCGACTTTGCCTTTTATTGGTATTCAGCCTGCTTTAATGGACGAAAACGGAAAAGAAATAAAAGGAAACCAAGTAGATGGTCGTTTATGTATAAAATTTCCTTGGCCCAGTATGGCACGAACTATTTGGGGAAATCATCAGCGATATAAAGATACCTATTTTTCGGCGTTTGAAAATAAATATTTTACAGGTGATGGCGCTTTACGCGATGAGGTTGGGTATTACAGAATTACAGGTAGAGTAGACGATGTTATAATTGTTTCTGGCCATAACTTAGGAACTGCACCTATTGAAGATGCTATTAACGAACACCCTGCAGTTGCCGAAAGTGCTATTGTTGGTTTTCCTCACGATATAAAAGGAAATGCATTGTATGGTTATGTAACTTTAAAAGAAACTGGCGAAAGCAGAAACCATGATAATTTGCGTAAAGAAATAAACCAATTAATTACCGAACAAGTTGGCCCAATTGCAAAACTTGATAAGATACAGTTTACCGCTGGTTTACCTAAAACAAGAAGTGGAAAAATTATGCGTCGTATTTTAAGAAAAATTGCCTGTAAAGATACCAGTAATCTTGGTGATACAAGTACTTTGCTAAATCCAGAAATTGTACAAGGTATTATGGACGAGGTTTTGTAATTATTTAAGCAAATAATCCCACTCCAAATTTTTTCGTTTATCTAAGCGCGATAAAATTTTTAAGAAAATAATAGCAGTAATAAGCGCATCGCCAGTGGCGGTGTGCCTATCTGTTTTTGGTACATTTAATTCTTCACACAAATCATCTAAACTATAATGTTCTTTTAAATTTTCTCTGTAAATAATGTGTTTCGATTTGTTGTAAAGGTGCCCAGTATCAATAAATTTATTTTTTAGTTTACCCAAATTATGTCTTAAAAGCATTTCATTTACCATATTTTTATCAAAACCAGCATGATGGGCTACTAAATCAGAATCTTTTATATAAGCTAAAAATTGTTTAATTGCTTCAATTTCAGATATTTTTTCTAATGATCCATGTTTTAAAATACCATGAATTTTAACGGTTTCAGGTTTAAAAATATCTTGTTCTATATAAAGTTCTAGGCTTTGGTTTACTTGAACTGTTTTTTTTGTAATTGAAACAGCACCAATAGATAATATACGATCTTCTTTTCTGTCGAATCCGGTAGTTTCGGTATCAAAGGCAACAAAACGAGTTTCTTTAATAGTTGTTCGCTTTTTAGATTTGAAGTGGTTTAGATACTCTAACCAAAAATCTGGATAATATTTTTTCTTGCTTTTAAACCAATTAAACATATGGTATACTTATAAATCAAATTTATACTTAAGTGTTTCCTGTATTTCGTTTATAGGTTTGAAACAGCGGCGTAACTTTAACTTTTCTTCTTTTGTTAAGCTTTCTAGTGCTATAAATTTACCCGAATTTTTATGAAGAATCCCTTGTTTCGCTTTAAATTTTGAAAGCGCCTTAAATGCATAAGCACAAGAGTTGTACAATGCTTTGTTTTCTGGCTCGAGTTCGGCCATTTTTTCATAGCGCTCTGCGGTATTATTAATACCTTTAATTTTGTTTATTAATACCAGCAATCTTGCAGAATCTATTAAAGGCATTAAAGCTCTGTTTTTTATGTTAAACAGATCTTTTTGTTCTCCGTTTTGTTCAACAACGAATTTTTTGAAAAACCCAAGAGGCGAAGGACTTTTAATGGCGTCTCGACCTAAAAATTTAAAAAATTGAGAAGTATTATCAATAGTATTAAAAATGGTTTCCGTTAAATTTTCAACCAAGTATTCATTACCATAAATATAGTTGTAATCGAAAAATATAGAAGATAACAAAACGGCCTTTTCATCGGGTTGAAGAATCCAGTTTTTAAATTGAGTTTGCCATTCACTCGCAGATTTACACCATTCTGGATTACTAGCCATCATATCGGCTTCACAATATTCAAAACCTATTTTATGTAGTCTTTCTGTAATTCTTTTAGAGAGTTCTAAAAAGTAATTTTTAGTGTCTTCATATTTATCAGTTGTAACATCTTCAAAAATAAGCGCATTATCTTGATCTGTAAATAATAGTTGCTCGTGTCTGCCTTGACTTCCTAATGCTAACCAAGCAAAAGAGGTTGGTGGAGGCGTAGGCATTCTGTTTACTGCAATCTCAACAACTTTAAAGCTTATAGCGTCGTTTATTTGCGCCATAATTTTAACAATATGCGATAATGGAATATTTTGTTCTAGGTAACTTTTAAGTAAGGTATTGGCCTTTAGGCGTGCAGTTCTAAGCTTTTTTGTGCGGTTTGCACGTTTTATTTCTTTTAATATAACACTAGGGCTATTTCCTAAAGCGACTAAAATGTCGTGGTTGGTTAATATTCCTGTAATTTTGGTATTGGTTGTGCCATCGTGAGTTATACACAAGTGTCCAATGCCATTTTTTATCATTTGTAATTGAGCGTCGGCAATTGTTAGTCCTTTTTTTCCCGTAAATACAGGACTGGACATTATGTTTGTTACCTCGGTTTCAATAGGGAATTTACCCGTTGCAATTTTATTCTTAATATCACTATTTGTAATTATACCCAATGGTTTTTTTTCATCATCTACAACAATAATACAGCCTATTTTTAAGGTGCTCATTTTTATGGCTGCATCTCTTAAAGAGGTTTTTGTATTGCAGGTAACTGGATTTTTTGTGTAATCTGCTGTTTGGAAATTAGCAACATCGTTTGCAGTATTAGGTAAATAATCTCCAAATACTTTAGAGTTTTCTTCGGTGGTATATGGATCGTAAGCGTTTGTTGCAAAAGCGGTTACTAAATATTTGCTTACTTGGGAGTTGTTGTAAGTAATGGATTGAAAAAGATCGATAGGTATGCCATAAACAATAGATTCCTCGTTGGCGGTAGCCGTATGTTTGTAATTTTCTTTAGCAATTAAAGGTCTTACACCAAAAACATCGCCAACATCGTTAATGTTTAGGTTTTTATCTGCATCATTTAACGTGTAGTGTAAGTTTATAGCCCCATCTCTAACAATAAAAAAATGATGATTAAAACCATCGTCTTGATTGTAGACCGTGTCGCCCTTTTCAAGGTATATAATGTTTACTTCTTTGGCGATTTGTAATAAATCTTTAGAAGAAATCATGTTAAAAGGAGGATACCTATTTAAGAAATCGGCGACACGTTCTGCAATGGAATTTTTCATTTAATAATAGTTAGTAAAAGAGCTTTTAAACTAATTTAAAATCGAGTAATAACTCGCCTTCAATTGAAGCTTGTAAGTGATCGCCTTTTACATTTAAGCCAACACCAGAAGCTGGAGTACCAGTAAAAATTAAATCTCCAGGTTCTAAAGTCATGTATTGAGATACAAATGAAATAATTTCGCTGAAATTGTAAATCATTAAATCGGTGTTACCAATTTGACGATCTTCTCCATTAATTTTTAATCCGAAATTGATATTGTTTAAATCTGGAAAATCACTTATCGGTTTAAAGTTCGAAATTGGCGAAGCGCCATCAAATCCTTTTGCTAAAGCCCATGGGCCTTTTTTTTCTCTACTTTTAGCTAACACATCTTTAGCTGTAAAATCTATACCAACAGCAATTTCAGAAATGTAAGATTCAGCATCTTCTAAAGCAATGTTTTTTCCTTGTTTACCAATTTTTGCAACTAGCTCTACTTCGTAAGCAAGTTGTTCTGTAATAGCAGGGAAAGTAATGTCGTTGTTATTGGTAACTATAGTAGAATTTGCTTTAATAAATATGGTTTGAAAACCTGTTTTTATGGCTTCAATTTCCGATTTATCGTTTACATAGTTTTTACCAATTCCTATTAGTTTCATTTTATTTTTAGTTTATAAATTAGGCTATAAAAATACTAAATATAACCACATAATTTAAGCATTTTGTACGGCTCTTTTTCGTTTTAAAATTAAAAAAACGACCAGAGATAAAATACCAAAAAATGAAAACCCAATGAATAATGGTAAAACCGAAGTGTTTACGTAAGTGCCAATAAAATTTGCAATGGGAACAGCCAAAACAGTAGATAGAAATCCGTTTATTGCAGCACCGATACCAGCAATATGACCAAGAGGTTGCATAGCTAATGCACGTAAATTTCCAAAAAGAAAACCTACAGCAAAAAATTGCATGGCAAAAAATGGCACTAAAATATAGATACTTGGGTTTTTACCACTCCAAAATAAAATAACAAACAATAAGGAAACTGTAGCATAAGCAATACAGGCTTTATAAGCGATGTTAAACATGCCAAAACGTTCTACTAAGCGACTGTTTAAAAATGTGGCTAAACCTATAGAAATAGCTAAACTAGCAAAAATATAAGGAAACATTTCGGCCAGTTTATATTGTTCTTGAAATATCTGTTGTGAAGTACTTAAATACACCATAAACGACCCCGTAATAAAACCCGAAATAAAGGTGTAAGCAACGGCATCGCTACTTTTAAAAAACTTTTTAGTGCCGTTTACGTATAAGTTAGGCGAAAATTTAATGCGGTTAGTTTTGGTTAATGTTTCAGGTTGCCTAAACCAAAACCAGAGCATAATTAAAAATCCAAAAACTAAATTAAAATAGAAAATAGCTTCCCAATTAAACATATGAAATAAAAACTGACCTAAAGTTGGCGCAATTACGGGCACGAGCAAAAAAAACATAACTATTATAGATATAATTTTTGCCATGTAGTCGCCTTCAAATTGGTCGCGAACCATTGAAATACTAATGGTTCGTGCGGACGCTAAACCAAAACCTTGTAAAGTTCTACCAAAAATCATAACGGTAAAACTTTCTGTGGTTAAGCAAAAAATGCTGGCAATAATAAAAATGAAAAAACCAACATAAACAATAGGTTTGCGCCCAAAACTATCCGATAAAGGTCCGAGAACTAATTGTCCGCAACCAATACCTAAAAAAATCATGGTTATTAGTAATTGATTTTTGCTTGGGTCTAACGAGTTAAGTGTTTTTCCTATTTCGGGTATTGCAGGTAATAAGGCATCTATTGAAAGTGCAACAATCGACATAAGCGATGCCATGAGTGCAACAAATTCAAATTTAAATTTTTGAGGTTTTTGCATAGTGCAAAATTAAGCTAATTAATGAGCAGTAAAGGCTTTTTATAATTAATTAACAAAATGTTATTATTTAATTTTTTAAGGTTTAAAGGTAGAATTGTTTTGGTGTTTTTTTATAGCTTTTCTAGATAACACAATACCTATAAAAAGTGAAATAAAAGCACCAACCCATATACCAGGAATAAAATCTATAAATAGGAAGAAATCGTAGGCGCCATGAAAAATAACAGCCAATAACAGACCAGACAGGTTTAATACGATTCTATTTTTAGAGAATTTGGCTTTACCCATAAAATATCCCATTAAAATGCCGAATGTCGCGTGAGCTGGCACCGCTGTAAAAGCTCTTAAAATAGCTGTTTGAAAACCGCCTTCGAGAACATAAAAAATATTTTCGGTCGCGGCGAAACCCATAGATACCATTACAGCGTAAACAATGCCATCGAAAGGTTCGTTAAAATCTGCTTTCTTTTGGGCGTAGTAGCGCACAATAATATATTTACTAAACTCTTCGGTTAAACCAACAACAAAAAAGGCTTGAATAAATTGTTGCGTTATACTTAATCCGTTAGTTAAAGGTAAATAAATATTGAGAAAATAGTAAAGTATACTTGTAATAATTATGCTTACAATGGCACCAAGAAGAAAACTAATTGCTAAAAGTTTTTTAGGCTCTTTTTCGTATAAATCGCGCGTGTAAATGTAAATTATTATGATAAAAATTGGCGCTATAGCTAAAAGTAATAAAGCCATTTTAACTAAGTTTAGCTTTTATTTTATTTAAAATAATAAGGTAATAATCCTTATTGCTCGCTACTAAATGGTTATTGTTTTCAACATCAAGGCTGTTAATTATATTTTCAAAATGGGGTAGCGATACTAATTTTAAAGCTTCAACTTCATCTTCTTGAGGTGTTAATTTTGTTATTGGAACTTTTAACTCGGCTATAAATGTATTATGAAATTCGTTATCATGTACACCATAATCGTAGGATTGAAAACACTTGAAAGCGCCTATTTTTTCTAAATCAGTTTCATTAAGTTTTAAACCAATTTCTTCACACGTTTCTCTTAAACAAGCTTCTTCTGCGGTTTCTCCAGCATCGATATGTCCTGCTACAGAAACGTCCCAAAGTAACGGGCAAATAAGCTTTTTTGCAGAGCGTTGCGATAATAAAATGTCGCCAGTTTTAGTGTATAACCATAAGTGTGCTGTATTGTGTAATAAACCTTCGGCGTGTATTACAGACTTTAATGCTGTTTCTCCAGTAGGTATACCGTTTTTATCTACAATGTCTATTAATTCGTCCATAGTTTTGGTATTGCACAATGCGATTTTAAAATATTCTAGTGTTGAGATTTTTTTTATTGAATTTAAACGACCGGTTTAACTAAAAAAAGATTCCCGCTTTCGCGGGAATTAATATTATTCAAAATAACTAAACGTATCGCCGTCGTTAATTTTTAATAACGATTCGTAAATAAGTTTAATTACATTTTCTACATCTTCGCGGTGCACCATTTCAACAGTGGTGTGCATGTAGCGTAGAGGTAAAGATATTAATGCAGAAGCTACGCCACCGTTACTGTAAGCAAAGGCATCAGTGTCGGTTCCTGTAGCTCTAGATAAGGCCGAACGTTGAAATGGAATTTTCTTAGCTTCAGCAGTATCAATAATTAAATCGCGCAGTTTTTGTTGTACCGCAGGCGCATAAGCCACAACAGGGCCTAGTCCAAGTTCTAAATGGCCTTCTTTTTTCATTTCAATCATTGGCGTTGTGGTATCGTGAGTAACATCGGTAACAATGGCCACATTTGGTTTAATGGTTTGTGTAATCATTTCTGCACCACGTAAACCAATTTCTTCTTGCACCGAATTGGTAATGTATAACCCAAAAGGCAATTCTTTTTTATTTTCTTTAAGTAAACGAGCAACCTCAGCAATCATAAAACCACCCATACGATTATCAATAGCTCTACAAACAAATTTGTTATCGTTTAAAATGTGAAATTCATCTGGATAGGTAATTACACACCCGACATGTACACCAAGTTTTTCAACTTCTTCTTTGTTTTTACAACCACAATCTATAAAAATATTGTCTAGTTTTGGTGCTTCCTCTTTAGCACGGTTTCTGGTATGTATTGCTGGCCATCCAAAAACACCTTTTACAATACCGTTTTTCGTGTGGATGTTAACCACTTTACTTGGTGCAATTTGGTGGTCGCTTCCGCCATTTCTAATAACATAAATAAGTCCGTTATCAGAAATATAATTTACATACCATGAAATTTCATCGGCGTGTCCTTCAATAACTACTTTATATTTAGCATCTGGATTTATTACACCAACAGCAGTTCCGTAAGTGTCTGTAATAAATTCATCTACATAAGGTTTTAGGTAATCCATCCATAATTTTTGCCCTTCCCATTCGTAACCAGTTGGGGCAGCATTATTTAAGTATTTTTCAAGGAATTCTATCGATTTTGTATTTAGAATACTGTTTTGTGACATATATAAAAGTTTTGCACTAAAATAATAATATAAATAGAAAAAAAATGTTTTGCAGTATGTAAATTAGTAATTTTGGCATAGAGAATGCTCAGTATTTTACAGATGAACCGTTTAAAGTACATAATATTAATATTTCCGTTTTTAGGCTTTGCTCAAATGCATGAATTTAAGCCAGATTCTACTTCGGAAAAATACCTGATTATTAAAGGCGACTCGGTACCGCAAACATCTATAAATTTAGATGAGGTCATGCTTTTGCATAAGTTACGATTTGATAGCAGAGAAGAACGTATTCGATATTTGATTTTACGCCGAAAAACAATAAAAGTTTATCCCTATGCTAAGCTAGCTGCAGAACGATTAGATTCAATGAGTGCGCGTTTAGCGACAATAAAAAAAACAAGTCAGAAAAAAAAATACACAAAATACATTCAAAAATATATTGAAAATGAGTTTTCTGAAGAACTCAAGAAATTTTCGCGTACCGAAGGCCAAATTTTAGTGAAACTCATTCATAGGCAAACCGGCATTACGGCCTTCGATTTAGTAAAAGATTTACGAAGCGGTTGGCGTGCCTTTTGGTATAACACAACGGCGAGTATGTTCGATATTTCTTTAAAAAAGGAGTTCGACCCATTAAATGAAAAAGAAGATTATTTAATTGAAGATATTTTACAACGTAACTTTCAAAGTGGTCGTTTGGAACCCCAAAAATCGGCTTTAGATTTCGATTTTTATGATCTCACCGATAAATGGCTAAACGCCAAAGAACCTCAGGAAAAATAATGCGCATTCAATCGCCTTTTGAAGAAAAACTAAACGCTATTTCTCATGCTATGGGGGCTGTTTTTGGTTTAATTGCTCTGGTTTTATTAATACAACGCGATATAAATAAACCATTTTGGACTTTGTTTAGTGTTGTGGTTTATGGGGTTTCTATAGTCATTCTTTTTACAGCTTCCACCTGTTATCACGCTATTGTAAGTGAAAAGCGTAAACATTATTTTAGAATTCTAGATCACATAAGTATTTACTTTTTAATAGCTGGAACTTACACACCGGTTTGCCTAATTGCATTATCCGAAAGTAAAGGTTGGTTATTATTTTATTTGGTTTGGGCTATAGCTGCCTTTGGTGTTATTTTAAAACTGTTTTTTACAGGGAAGTTCGAAGTGTTTTCAACGCTGTTGTATTTGGTAATGGGGTGGCTTGTGGTTTGCGATTTTACTGTATTATCTCAACAAATTGGCGATAAAGGCATTTGGTTTTTATTTGCCGGAGGTGTTGCTTACACAGGCGGTATTGTGTTTTATGCCATCGAGAAAATACCATTTAATCATGTAATTTGGCATGTGTTTGTTTTGGCAGGTGCTGTATTTCATTTTATTATGACTTATTTTTATATTCTTTAAAATGATTAAATTTTTTAAAGCTGAAAGCATAATTGATTTTGAAACGATTGAAGTTTTAGCAAAAACCATTTGGCAAGTACATTATACACCAATAATAGGCGAGGATCAGGTGGCATATATGTTGAAGAAGTACCAATCTGCTGAAGCTATACAAATGCAGATAGAATCTGGTTATATTTATTTTATAATAAAGTCGGCTAATGAAGCCTTGGGATATTTGGCGATAAAACCAGAACAAAACTCACTTTTTTTAAGCAAACTATATGTTTTAAAACGCTTTCGCGGAAAAGGTTTTGGTAAGCAAGCTATCGCTTTTGTTGAAGCAGAAGCACTAAAAATGGGGCTTTTAAAAATTAGACTTACAGTTAATAAGTATAATTCCCAATCAATAAAAGCTTATAAAAGCATAGGATTTATAACTACAAAAAAATTACTAATAGATATAGGCAGCGGTTTTGTAATGGACGATTACGAAATGTTAAAAAGGCTTGCTTAATTTTTAATCGAGAAGTTTAACTTCACATTCGCTTAAAATATAATTAAAGTGTTCTACATCGTCTGCGTTTAATGTTAATTTACCAGTTACAGAGACAATATCGTCGGTTTTTAAATTTTGTCGGTCTTCAAATTGCATTTCTATAGCTGTTTCCGGACCGCCAACACCGCAGAAAAAACAAGATGACATTGGGCCTTTGGATAGCATGTATAATTTATCCTTTGGGGAAATATGTAAAAAGTAGCCTGTAATTGTAATACGTTTTCCTTCTAAAGCCTTTATAGATTCAGAAAATTCTGGAACTAAAAACACATCATCGTAAATTGGGAAAAACTTCTCTACAAATTTTACTTCCGATAAATCTTCCCAAGTAATTAGTTTTTGCCCAAAGGAAGTCGCAGATGTTATTAAAAATAAGGCTATTAATATTTTATTTTTCATTGCTTAAAATAGTTGAAATATTCATTTTTAAAATTGGGTAAATCGCCAAAGCAATGGACAAAGTTACCATTATAAAAACTAATATTGCAACTTGCATGCCATCTTCAAAGGTTAAAGTTTTAATAATATTTTGTTTAAAACCTAATCTGGCCGTTTTTAAAACTAAGGTTAAACCAACCTTTACAAATAAGAAACCTGCTAAAAATGCAATTATTGCAACGGTAAAACCTTCGTAAGCAATCATTTTAATTAATTGCAAGTTACTTGCGCCGTAAGTTCTTAAAATGGCTAAATCGAAAGCGCGTTCTTTTACCATTTTATAAAGATTTACAAAAATGGTAATGCCAGATATAATAAGTATTAAATAGGCTATCCAAGTAATGGTTTTAAACCCAATGCTTGTAAATTCGTATAATCTATCTAACTCATATTTAGGAATCGCCGCTTGTAAATTACTGCTTTCGTTTACTTTTCTGGGGAAATTTAAAAGTGCTACTGGGCTTCTAAATTGTACTAACAATGAGGTGATTTCTTTGTCTTCGTCATAATGATTTTCGTGGTCGTGGTGAGCTTCATCCGTAGTTTCATGATCGTGCTCATCGTGCCCATCGTGTTCATGATGCTCATTGTCATGTTCATGTGCTTCATGAGCTTCAGAGTCGTTATGTTCCGATTCATGCGAGTCTGTATGTTCTTCGTCATCATGATCATGAACATCCCAAACCGTTTCTAAATTTGTTACAATTAAACAATCTATTACTTTTTGCGTGGGTTTTAAAATACCAACAACAATTAACTTATCGTCATGTACATCAATAGTATTATCCACCAAACCGTGCGAACTTTTAAAATTATCGCCTAGTTTTAAATTTAGGTTTTTGGCTAAAGTTGCGCCAATAACAACTTGAAAAGCTTCTTTTGTAAATTGCCCTTTTTCTAATTCGGCGTTATAAAAATTATAGAATTCATCGGTCGTACCAACAATGCGATACCCTTTGTAATTATCGCCGTAAGAAATAGGAACTGCCGTTTTAATTAATCGGTTTTTTGCTAATTTTTTAGCTTCAGTGTACTTTATATTTCCCGTAGGATTATCTAAATGAAGAATGGACGCCAAAACGAGTTGCAACGGACTTCCTTTTGCGCCAATTACCAAATCTATATCACCTAAATTGTTTTCCATTTGGTATTCAAATGAAGATTTTATTTGCTGAATACCAAGTAGTAGTGTAATGCTTAGTGCTAAAATAATAATACTTAAAACCGTGTAGAACGATTTCGACTTTAGGTTTTTTATGCTAATTTTCCAGATGTTCATAGCGTCATGGTATTTTCAAAAAAGGACTTTATGCGCTGGTCGTGTGTAATTACAATTAAATGCGCCTTGTTTTTTTCGGCTTGCTGTTTTAACAAGTTAATTACAGCCTCACAGTTTTCATCATCTAAACTCGATGTGGGCTCATCGGCTAAAATAACTTGCGGATTGTGTACCACAGAAAGCGCAATGCCTAAACGCTGAAGCTGGCCTTCGCTTATCTGGTTTATTTTGTTGTTTTTACAAGCCGTTAAATTAAGTTGCTCTAAAAGGTCGTTTAGTTTGTTTTGATTTTCTTTTTTATTGCTGAAGAATAAGCGTGCTTGTAAATTCTCTATAACACTTAAAGATTGTATGGCGTGTTTTTGCTGAAATACTAAACCAACATTTTCGCCTCTAAATTTATCGAGTTTACTGCTCGATAATGTGTTAATATTGGTGTTGTTTATAGTAACATTTCCAGTTTCTGGTTTTAATAAACCGGCTAAAAGATGCAAAAGCGTGGTTTTACCAATACCAGATTTTCCTAGTATTAAAAGATGTTCGTTTTCTTTTAAATGAATATCAGGAAAGCCAATAGCGGTTTTCTGGTTTTTATATTTAAACGTAAGATTTTGGGTTTGTATCATTGTTAATTCAAAAAAATCTTTAAAACTAAATAAGGTATTATTTTATTCCATTTAATTGCGACACAATCGCCTCATTTAAAACTTCTGGTTTACTACCAGGACCAATAGTTAGTAATTTTGCACCTGTAATAGGAACACCTTTAAACGGCCTAATATTAACAGAACCATCGGGTTTGCGCTCAAAATAAGTGTAGTTATTGTTATTAGCAAGCTTTGTACAACCTTTAACACGTAAAATACTTTTTGGCAAGTGGTCGCATATGTTTTTTATAATTTGCTCCGAAGGCAAGTTAGGTAAATCTACAGAACAAGATGCCCAATGCGCTTTTAAATGATCGAGTTTTTCGGCATTGTTTTTAGATGGTAATAATTTGGGCAATAACAACACATCTAAGGCATTAAAATCTATAATTTGTGCTGATGGATTTAGTTGTTTTAAATCTTGAATAACGGTGTTTTTTCGGTGTGCATCAACCTGATCTAAATGTGTTAAAACTAGGAGGGAAGACACTTGAATTTGATTTGCTTCTAATTCGTTATGTTCGCCTCGTTTTTGCCAGTTTTTCACATCGACCACAGAGAGTTGAATGGGTGGTAAAAAGCGTTCGTTTAGCCCAACGCCTAAAAATTCCATAAGCGAACACGCATCTGATGTGCCGTTAGCTTCAATTAATGTAACCCCATTTTTTCGTTCGGGAATTCGGTTTACAGTATCGCGCAGCTCTACAATGCCACTGCAACAAATACAGCTGCCGCTTAAAGGTTTTATAGTGTTTAAGTTAAGCTGTTCTCTAAACTGTTGTACATCCATATTGGCGTTTTCGTAATCGTTTAAAATTACAAAAGGTTGCCAGTTTTTAGCTTGAAAATTTTCAATTAAATACTTTAAAAGTGTGGTTTTACCAGCTCCTAAAAATCCAACTATGGTAATTACAGCTTCCATGGTTTATTTGTTTTTAGGTCTAAATGGTTTAATAACGTTTTCGTTACACTCTAAATAAGGCCCTTGCATAAGGTCGATGCAATAAGGCACAGCGGGAAAAACAGCATCTAAACATTCGCGAATAGATTTTGGTTTACCGGGTAAATTTATAATTAAACTGCTGCCTCTAAGTCCGGCAGTTTGCCTAGATAAAATGGCCGTTGGCACATATTTTAAAGATTCGGCGCGCATCAATTCACCAAAACCGGGCATCATACGGTCGCAAACAGCTTCGGTAGCTTCTGGGGTAACGTCGCGTTTTGCGGGTCCTGTGCCACCTGTGGTTACCACTAAACAACAATTTTCGTTATCAACCATGTCAATAATGGTTTGCTCAATAACATCTTGTTCATCAGGAATAATTTTATAAACGTCTTGCCAGTTTGAAGTTAAATAATCGTTTAGCGTATTAATAATGGCTTTTCCGCTTAAATCTTCATAAACACCATTACTGGCTCTATCGCTGACGGTTATTATTCCTATTTTAATAGATTGCATAGTTGCTGTTTAATACGCAAAGTTAAGCATTTGTTGGCGCGAAATTTTCAATTGGCCAAGAATCTGTATTAGGAAATAGGTTGTTTTTCCAAAGGTTTACTTCGTTATCGGTTAGTAAACATTTATTGAGTTGAGCTATCATGTTTTCTTTGTCGAGATACTGCCCAATAAAAACGAGTTCTATTTTTCGATCTCCAAAATTAGCATCCCAATTAGATTCTATCACCAGTTGATTTTCTACAAAAGCAGCGTAATTGGCACGTTCTGATAAAGACATAGAAGCCCACCAAACGCCCGCATTATCGGCTTTACAAGAACCACCTGCCGAACTCCATATTAGAGCTTGATTAGGTCGAGATGCTAGCCAAAATAACCCTTTGCTACGAATAACATTTTGCGGGAAATCTGTGTTTAAATAGGTTAAAAAGCGCTCCGGATGAAATGGTTTTTTACTTCTAAATACAAACGAACCAATACCATATTCTTCGGTTTCAGGAGTGTGTTCGTTTTCTAATTCTTTTATCCAACCTGCCGAAGCTTCAGCTTTTTCATAATTAAATAATCCGGTATTTATAACTTCATTTAAATTTACTTCAGATTGCGTCGATGTAATTATTTTTGCTTCAGGATTTAACGAGGTTATTATAGCTTTAAGTTCTTCTAAATCTTTGTTATCAACTAGATCTATTTTGTTTAAAATAATAACATTAGCAAATTCAATTTGATCGGTAAGTAAATTAACAATGGTGCGGTTATCGCCTTCAATATTTGTAAGTTCTCTTGATGCTAAATAATCTGGACTAGAAAAATCCTTTAAAAAATTAAAAGCATCAACTACGGTTACCATAGTGTCAATGTAGCTAAAACGACTTAAATCAATGTTTCCATCTTCGCTTTCAAAGGTAAACGTTTGGGCAACCGGAATGGGTTCGCTAATACCTGTGCTTTCTATAAGTAAATAATCGAACTTATTTTGTGAAGCTAATTTTTCAACTTCTACCATAAGGTCTTCACGAAGTGTACAGCAAATGCAGCCATTGCTCATTTCTACTAACTTTTCTTCGGTTCTAGAAAGGGTGTTTTCGTTTTCAATAAATTGCGCATCAATGTTAACTTCGCTCATATCGTTAACAATAACAGCCACTTTTAAGCCTTGTTTGTTATGTAGAATATGATTTAATAAAGTGGTTTTTCCTGCCCCAAGAAAACCGCTTAATACTGTAACGGGTAGTTTTTTCATTTTAAAATTAGCTACTTAATTTATGTTGATGAATTATTAACAATACCGAAAAACTCGTTTCGTTGTAGTTCGTTGTTAAACTCGCCATCATATTCAATAGTTGTGGTAAAACTATCTTTGTCTTTAATGCCTCGTGATGATACGCACAGGTGTTTTGCAGAAATCATTACAATAACATCTTTGGTGTTTAAAACCGCTTGCAGGTCTTTTAAAATTTGAAGCGATAAACGCTCTTGTACTTGCGGACGGTGGGCGTAATAATCTACCAATCTGTTAATTTTAGATAAGCCAATAACTTTATCTTTAGGGATGTAAGCAATATGCGCATGCCCAGTAATTGGTAAAAAGTGATGCTCGCAGGACGAATCGATAGTTATGTTTTGTTCTACAAGCATTTTTTTATACTTGTATTTGTTTTCAAAAACCGATAGTTTAGGTTTGTTTTTTGGGTTTAAGCCATAAAACAACTCTTTAACGTACATTTTTGCAAAGCGGTATGGCGTTCCAGATAAGCTATCGTCAGTTAAATCTAAACCTAATTCTTCCATTATTTTTGCAAAGTGATGCTTTATGTTTTCAATTTTCTCATCATCACTTTTATCAAAAGCATTTGGTAGTAAAGGCGTTTCTATGTTTGTAGAGATATGGTTATCTCCAATGTTTTCAATTAAATCTTTATTCATTTTTTGTACAGCATTTATCGGTTTTGCATTGGCAATAATTCAAATTATACACGTGTAAAATAACCAACGAAATAGCAACTATGTACATAACCATTTCAGGTATTGCTAACCATTCTATTTTTTCATTTATTATTAAGATAAAAAGTAGGCTCCAAGACACCCAAAGCCCAATTTTTATACTGTTATTAGTTGATGTTTGAGTAGAACGATACACCGCAAAAAACGAAATAACTATAAAAATAAAATCGATGGCGTGCCACCAAGTAGGTACTGCCTTTGAAGCGCAACAAGCGGCAACAGTAGTTTGGGCCATAAATAAAAACGGGGTAGCTATGCAATGTATTAAGCAAATAGAGCTTGCTAAAGCACCCAACGTATCGGGTTTTTTAATAGAAATGTTCATTTAAATTTATATTAATGCAACTAAGTTGCAAATATACTTATAATGTTTGTTATTGCAACTAACTTATATTAAATTTGTGATATGGGAGTTGTACGCAAAACACAATCGGTTAGTTTAGTTTTAGACGCTTTTAATGCAGAAAACAAAGCTATTTCTGTAATAGATTTGGTTGAAAGGTTTAGCGATAAAATAAATAAAACCACAGTGTATCGGGTTTTAGATAGGCTAGAAGACGATGGCGTTTTACATTCCTTTTTAGGAGTTAACGGTATAAAATGGTATGCGCCCTGTAAAGGTTGTAGCGAACACAAGCATACCGATGTGCATCCACATTTTCAATGTACCGATTGCGGAAAAATAGATTGTTTAAATGTAGATATTACAATACCAAACCTACCCAATAGGGAAGTAGCAGGCGCTCAAGTATTAATTCAAGGAAAATGTGAAGCTTGTTGTAATTAGTTAGCCTTCAATAACCTCTTTATATTCTTCAAAAAAGGCTTCGAATAAGCTCATGTTTTCATTAAAAAACTCCATAACCTGTTGCCAGGTGTTTTTGTTGTGTATAGAAACCTTTTCCTCTAAAGGCACGTAAATTCTAGAAATTTCTTTATGGTTTTCAAGAAAATATTCTTCTTCGTAAATGGCATTAGGTAAATAATCGTCGTGTAAAATACTTTTTAAGGCAACTAATTTTTCCCAATATTTAATTCTAAATTCCAAATCGTCTTCAACATCAAGCGCTACTAATGCTTTTTTAGTATCAAAATGAAATTTAAAACTAAAGCCTTTCAGTTTTGTATCGTACAAAATCCATTTCCTCGGAAAAGATTTTCCAAAGCTAATCCAAAAGTCTTGACGTAATTTTCGCGATTCTTCTTTACTAAACATTTAAAAATTCTCTTTTTCGGTATTTTCCGCGAAAGCGGTAACTTATATAAAATAGGCTACTGTAACCCCTAAAATAATGGCTACAAATTTCGATAAATTAAATTTATGTCCGTCGCCACTTTCAAACAATATAGTAGTACTAATATGTAAAAATATACCAATAACAATGGCGTTTATAGCGCTTACCGTGTCGTGATTTAAGTTTGCGGTGTTCGATATTAAAGTGCCCAACGGCGTCATTAGTCCAAAAAATACTAAAAACAAAATACGCTGTGTTTTACTAAAATGCGATTGTATTAAAAACAGTGTAAGCATAGTAGCAATAGGAATTTTATGCACCAAAACCCCAAGTACCATCGTGTTGTGGTCGTGTATAGGGAAGCCTTCTAAAAAACTATGAATACATAAACTAATAAATAATAACCACGGGAATGTACTGTCGTTTTTATTTACATGAACATGCCCATGCTCTGCACCTTTAGAGAAAAGCTCTAAAACAATTTGAAGTAAAATACCGCCCATTATTAAAAGGCCAGTAAATTTCGTGTTTAAGTGATGGTAAACTTCTGGAAGTAATTCAAATAAAGTTAATGCCAGTAAAAAAGCACCACTAAACGATAATAGTAATTTGTTGTTCCAAGACTTTTGGCTTTTAGTAAAAAAAGCCAAAACAATACCTAAAATAACAGCAAAAACAGGTAAGAGAAACTTAATCATTTAATAAAAAATTATTTAAATATCATAATTAAACGTTCCGATTGTTTGGCATCAAACTTATGTAATTTATAATCGCCAAAAGTATCTAGTAAAAAAATATTGGCCGCTTCAAACAACGCTTCAAAATCTTTTAAAGTAAACCCACGCACACGCTCTTGAAAATTGTAGTTTTCGCCTTCGTGTGTAAAACTAATATCCTTAATAATATAGCCATTATCAACAAAACGCTTTAAATAAAATGTAATATCATCAACGGTTTTAACCTCTTCGGGTACTAAATTATCAATAACAAAATCGCTATTCATAAAATCGATAACCCCAAACCCCGTTTCGTTAAGGTTGGTTTTAATGGCTTTTAAGGTTTTAAGGTTGTCCTCATCGTTTTCAAAATATCCAAAACTAGTAAACAAGTTAAAAACAGCATCAAAAGTTTCGCCAAAAGGTTGGCACATATCATGCACTTTAAAATGTAGGCTACTATTTTCAAACTGTTTAGCAAAAGCAATACTATTTTCGCTTAAATCGGCACCCGTAACATTGTAACCAATACTGTTTAAGTATTTAGAGTGCCTGCCTTTGCCGCACGCCAAATCTAAAATTCGTCCGTTTTCGGGTAAATTAAGGTAATTGGTAAGGTTATTCATAAAAACCTCGGCCTCTGTAGTATCTCTATCTTTGTAAAGCGTGTGGTAAAACGGGGTGTTAAACCACGAAGTAAACCATTTAGTAGTTTGTTTTGTCATAATTTTTTGGAGGTTACCACGCTTAGGCGCGGTCAGGCTTTCCGTTATATCTTTTTATTTAGTTCGTTGTAATTGCTATCGCATTACACCAACCCAAATAAAAAGGATGCCACTGCAATCCTTAACCTAATTATCAGTAAACTTTATGTTTCGGGCAAAATTACATTATTTTTGCAATGTATTTTATATAAACTATGGAAGAAAACTTTAAAATGATAGCCAAAACCCTTTTTGGCTTCGAAGATATATTAGAAAACGAACTTATACAGTTAGGCGCGCAAAACATAAACAAAGGAGTGCGAATGGTTTCGTTTGTAGGCGATAAAGGCTTTATGTACAAGGCAAACTTAGCGTTGCGTACCGCTATAAAAATTTTAAAGCCCATACATTCATTTAAAGTAAAAAACGAAACCGATTTATATAAAAACATTTACGCCATGGATTGGAGCCAATACCTAAAATCCAACGGTACCTTGGCTGTAGATGCTACCATACACTCCGATTTGTTTTCACATTCCTTGTTTATAGCACAAAAAACAAAAGATGCAATTGTAGATAAGTTTCGTGAAACTACCGGCGAGCGGCCAAGTGTAGATTTAAAGTTTCCCGACGTTAAAATAAACGTACACATTAGTAAAAACCACTGTAATATTTCGTTAGATACCTCTGGCGATTCCCTACATAAACGTGGTTATAAAACCGCTACAAACATTGCGCCTATAAACGAAGTGTTGGCAGCAGGATTAATTATGCTGTCTGGTTGGGATGGGCAATGCGATTTTATGGACCCCATGTGTGGCTCGGGCACCATGTTAATTGAAGCTGCTATGATTGCCTGTAACATACCACCAAACCTAATGCGCAAAGAATTTGCTTTTGAGCGTTGGCCAGATTGGGATGTGGAGTTATTTGAAAAAATTGAAGAATCGTTGCTTAAAAAAACACGCGATTTTCATCATAAAATAATAGGTTACGATAAAGCACCAAGTGCTGTTAAAAAAGCACAAATAAATGCAGAAAATGCCCAATTAGACGATTTTATTACCGTAAAACACGAAGATTTCTTTAAAACCCAAAAAGGCGGAAACGAAAAACTACACATGGTGTTTAACCCGCCCTACGGCGAACGTTTAAATATTGATATGGAATTGTTTTACAAAAACATAGGCGATACCCTTAAACAAAGTTACCCAGGCACCGATGCTTGGTTTATTACCAGTAATTTAAATGCTCTAAAACATGTTGGTTTACGCCCTTCGCGAAAAATACAACTGTACAACGCTAAATTAGAATCGCGTTTGGTAAAATATGTAATGTACGAAGGTAGTAAGAAGGCTAAATTTAATTAGTTGGTTTTTGGTGCTTATCGTTGAGTATATGCAAAGTAGGTGATTTCGAGCTTAAGGCTTATCAAACCTTTACAATTTATATTAAATGAAAAGGCATAAAATTAACATTATGCGACAAATGTTTTATGTACATTGTTTGCAAACGTTATTAATTTAGATTTTAATTGGTCTATTTCCAACGAATCATTTATTTTGTTATAAAATGAATTATACAGATAGAATCGTATGTATTCAATCAAACTACTAATAATAAATATAGATAAAATTAAAGTCAATAGTAATAATGGCAATAGTGCTAGATTATAATTTTTTTCAAAGAAATTAACAATGCTAGCGATAAAATTACGAACATTTGGAAAATCATGAATCATATAAACACCAAGAACTAATTGAGCAATAATATTAATCTGTTTATTGTAACCAATCTTAAAATTAAAAAACACAAAAAATAAAGAAATTGCTGATAATATAAGAATTGGATTATTGTAATAGAAGAGACGCCAAACAAAGGGTGTTTTATTGATACCAATAAAAATAAACCCTAAAAGACTAATTGTGAATGAGCAGGATAAAAATATTAATTTAGGGTGTTTAATATTTATCTCAGTCTGTCTAATAAATCTACCTATTAAATACAAGAATATAAAATTGAATAAATGATATCCGCTTTTTGAAATACCTCCGAAAGCAAAACTTGAAAAACAGTTTAATATGAATAATCCGACTAATATATATATCAACTCAGTCTTTTTCAAGTTTTTCATTCCAGAATTAAGAAAAGGAGCTATAAAATACAAACCAATATAAGTGGTAATGAACCACCAAATATTTCTTGAAATAGGGAAAAACGCCTTACTGAGCGAAAAAAAATCAAAATCAACTTTGTTAATAAGGCATAACCCTAAATAAAGAATCACTGAATAACTTATAGCTTGAACTATAATGGATAGTATTCTTTTAATTTTGAACTTTATGCCAAAGTATCCAGAAATAAAAACGAAACCATTGACTCCCATTACAAAAAAACTATTCAATAAAATTTCTATGTATGTCAATTTAGTATTAATAAAATCTTCCGAAGTAATATTTTTTAATCCTAATCCATGAACAATAATATGGTGGCTAATAATCATTAACATCAATACTATTCTTAAAAGCTCAATATTTGATTTTCTTTTTTTCTTCATTTTAATAGTTATGCTGTTTAATGTTTCCTAGCTTTATCGATGTAACGTCTGTTTTTATCACTTAAGTCAGGTATTCAGCAAGTTAGACTTTTTTTTAAAAATAGTAAATACGTAAATACCCGTATTTTTTAGTCTTTTGTTATTAAAATAAAACAAACCACGCGAAAATAGAATTGAGTTTGGTAGAATATGTAATGTACGAAGGTAGTACGAAGGCTTAGTTTAATTAGGATTAGTTTGTGTTGCTTATCGTGGTTGTATATGGTTTGTTGCGTGGTTTAAGCATCTAATTTAGCAAATAAAAACTGGATAGAAAATCCGCGAGGATTTTCGTAAGTAGGCTAGAACTAGCAATAAATTATATACGGTGTTAGGCAACGTATTATTTTTTATTCATTAAGCCCATTGAGGATTTTGATGGTTTGCTTTTCGATTTTATATCATTGTTATCTATTTCTCTTAACATAGTGTACAAGTTTTTTATTCGATTTGTGTCAAGTGCTAAATTCAAAGCAGTTCCTTTAAAAGGTGTTTCCAATATTCTTTCTTTATTTTCAGATGTGTAATATCCATAATCTCCGCTAGCAATAAAAAAACCACCACCTCTTTTACAAATATTACTTGTCATAAATAAACCATATCCAGAATTAGCCCATTCTCCTTTTGGTTTGTTTTTCTGACCTTTATAAACCTTTCCTGAAGTAGCTGGTTTTAAAGCTGCTCTAATTGCATCTTCATCATTATTTAAATTTAGAGTTGGATTGTTTTCTAAAGATTCCTTAAGTCCAATTCCTCTGTCTATAATAGAAAAGGAAACTCTATTTAATGAAGGTCGATATTGAGCACAAAATCCAAATTGTTCAGAATGACTATGTTCTATTACATTTCTAAATATCTCACGTAAACAATAAGTCAAAACTTCATTTAAATCTCCACTTTCACTACGTGTTAAAATGTTAGAAATCTCCTTTGCTTTCGATTCTAACAATTCAGCGGGATTAATCATTAAATCTCGAGCGTCTTTTTTAATTTCTTGTGTATTGTAAATATTAATTGGGATATAAGTCGAACTGCCTTTGGCTTCACCTGGTTTTTTACCGAAATTCATTCCAAAAGCTTGAAAAAATCCCATATGAGCAGCGTAAGAACAATGTTCAAAATTAGTTGCCAAGAATTTTGATTCTTTCAGTCGACTCCTACATCTCTGAATTTCGCTTGAAACGAGAAGTAATGAAAAAGGGTCAATTGTTACTAAATTTGTGAAGTCGAAATTAATTTCTTTACGTGGTTCTAAAACGCGCAAATTTTTCACAAAATCTATTGAGTTCTGAAAAGTTAATCTTGAAGGAACTATTATTTTTTTACGCGTCATTTTTTATGTTGCCTAACTTTATTGATATAACGTCCGTTTTAATGACTTATATCAGACGATAAGCAAGTTCAACTTTTTCTGTTAAAAAATAAATACGTAAATACCCGTATTTTTTATTGATTTGTTATTAGAATAAAACAAACCAGGCCAAATAAGAATCGCGTTTGGTAAAATATGTGATGTATGAGGGGAGTAAGAAGGCTATGTTTAATTAGTTGGGTAGTTGGTTCACTTATAGGCTCGAATATGCGTAGTGCGATATTTCAAAGAACTTCGCTATCAAACCGCTACTTAGTTTATATAATGTTTTAATCCTCAAATTTACCAAATTACCCCGTATTATGTATTATTTATTGTTAAGTAATGTTATTGCCCCAAATATTTTACAGCTTTCACTTTATTTATTTTTCTTGTAATCAATGCGAAAACTAAACAACAGCTTAATGTTAAACCAATTAAAGAAAATTGGTAAAGTATTGCGCTCTCTTTTAGAATAGGCAATAAATTATTTATTATAGGTTTTAATTCAATCAAAAAGAACATATGAGAAAGGAAAATTCCAAAAGACAGTTCTCCAATATATGTCAACAGTTTTGTTTTGTTAAGATTTCTATCTGCATTTTTAAAAGTAAATAAAATTATGGAAGTTGAATAAATAAATGAACTAATTTTAACCGCTGTAACACTATTGCTAATATCATTAAATTTATGATACAATGTATATGTTTCTACTAAAGAAAGGGTTAATCCAGCAATAACTAAAAGAATCAATGCTTTATTATTCATCTTTATAGTATTATTTCTTAAGTAAATACCGAGTACAAAAAATATCAACCAACTAGGTGCTGAACCATATACAAAAATTGGTAATCTAATTTCCGTGTAGTATCTTAAGTAAAAAATTAAATAGCAACTTATTCCACTAATCAAGGCAGATATTACCAGTCCCCTTACTGTTGCCAATTTTTGCAATATAGGTAAAAGTAAATAATACTCAATTATCAGTATTATAAAGTAGAATGGGAATGAGGAAGTAAATGTAAATAGACGATAAGTCAATCTTAAGAGAGAGTCTCCTCTCAGATATGCTATCCAAAGATACAATACACTCCATAATAAATATGGTATCAATACTCTTGGGACTTGTTTTTTGATAAATCTCAAGTAAGATTCCTTGGACTCTACATCTTTATTTGCGAGGAAAAATCCAGAAATGGCAATAAACATAGGTACAGAAAAATTAATCATCTGTCTCCATAAAACAGTAATATTAAAACCTATACTTGTATCATTAAAAGTATATCCTATACCTGATGAGTGTATTGCTACTACTCCAATTATTGCTAATCCTCTTAGCAAGTCATAATAAGTTATTCTATCTTTCATAATTTTATCTACTTTCGATTCGTCTTTTCTAATATTGCCTAACTTTATTGATATAACGTCCGTTTTAATGACTTATATCAGACGATAAGCAAGGTCGCCTTTTTCTATTAAAAAGCAAATAGGTATATATACTTATTTTTTAGTGATTTATTATTAAAATAAAATAAACCAGGCCAAATAAGAAATCGTGTTTGGTAAAATATGTGATGTACTAAGGTAGTACGAAGGCTTAGTTTAATTAGTTGGTTTTTTTGTGCTTATTGGTTTTGTGTATGGCTCGTTGTGGAATATCCTAAAGTATTTTCCGCCTTAATTGAGATAGCAAATTGCAATGAATTCTGATTAAGAATTCAGCCGCAATGAGCTATTGTCGGTACCGACTCCACTTTTTTATTTAATTTTTCTTTCAAATCTTCTTTTTGATCTTTCAAAAGAGGTCTTTTCCCAAGTAGAGTCAAAGTCATTCCAATATACTCTTATCAAATAGCCACCAGAAGTTGTCCAAATCATTACTTTTAAATCGTCATATTCGAATACGATATTATTGTTGTCATCATTATTTTTAAGAAATTTTTGGTTTTTTTCAATTTCCGTTTCAATCTTTGTTAAAAATTCATGGGCTTGTTCTTTGGGCAAATTTTTGAAGCCATAGCCTTGAAAAATAACTCCTGCGTCATTCCAATAATTTCCATAAAAACCTAAAACCAGCCCTTCTTTATTTTGTGATTCACATTTGTATAACAAGGTTGTTAACTCTCCTGAACTTGCCGCTGCTAAAGGAATTGCTTCAAATTGTAATGATGTTTCAGATGTTGTTAAAACATTATGAGTTAAAAAGGTCTTTGCTTTGAACAAAGAAATGTCTTTACTAAATTCTTTAGCTTGCAAAAGGTTATAATCACTTTGCCTGACTTGGGCATTAACATTAAGAATGCATAGTAATGTTATTGTGTAAAAAATAATTTTTTGTTTCATAAATGTTTTTGGTTAAATGTGTGGCAACTTTTTTGATATAGCGCATGTTGAATTAAATGATATCAAACTCTAAGCAAGTTGCATTTTTTCTGTTAAAAAGCAAATAGGTTTATATACTTATTTTTTAGTGATTTTCTAATGGTGCCTTCGCTAAAAATAGTTACGAGGTAAGTAATTAATATTGTATGGTTTGAACACACATTTTTATTTCAATTTGTTTCTTATTTAATAATTAGTTTTTTAAATGACTTCCCAAATAAAGTGTCGATTTCAACGATGTACATTCCAGAAGGTAGTAAACTTGTATTTATTAAATTATTTTGAGAAGATAACATACTTTTACCGTAAATATTAAAAATAGTAGCTTGCTTTAAAATATCATTATTTTCTAAAGTAATATTTACCATATCATCGGCAGGATTTGGGTAAAAAGATACTTTTTGATTTGTGAATTCTTCTGTTGATAGAGGAATTGCTGTGATGTCATAAACAAGTACTTCTGAAGAATTTTGAACAATCAACTTGGTGCCATCTGAAGATATGTTCATTGGCGAGGAATTACTATTTATAACAGTATTAAATTGATTGATAGTATTTCCTGTAACTTGATAAATTGTTGTATTGTCGACAGAACTTAATGCTAATATTGAACCATCTGAAGAATAAGATAATCTTAAACCAAACCGATAATATGTTCCATCACCACCAACAGTCTGACCTATTTGTGTCCAATTATCATTAATATTCTCAAATACTTTTGCATAACCCAATGTGTAATTACCAGAGTTTGGTACACTTAAGGCTAGTTTATTGCCGTTACCTGAAAGACTAACAGTTGTTCCTAGTAAGTCACCTTCAGCTTCACCGTTAATTGCATTTCCAATTTGAATCCAATTATCATTCTGGAAATTATAGACTTTTATCTGACCTTTAAAATTTTGGTGTTTACTCGCTCCAACAGCCAAAACAAAACCATCATTGGATAAAGAAACTGCTTGTCCAGTATGCGAATCAAGCTCACCAATTATGTCATTTCCCATTTGTTCCCAAGTTCCTTGATTATTAGAAAATACTTTAACAAGTCCGTAGTCATCTCCAAATTCACCATTCGCATAATAGTCTAAAGCTCCGATTGCAATAATAGAACCATCTTCTGATAAATCTATACCATTCCCTCTACTACTATTACCAAAACCGTCTAGCTCATTACCAGTTGTAAGATCATTCCCTACTTGAACCCACAGATCATTTATGTTTTCATAAACTCTTACAATACCAATATTCATTAAATTGGGATCTGGGCTATTGAAATTTCTATTAGATGAACCTACAGCTAAAATATTACCATCCTTGGACATGCTTAAAGAACTATTATCTACACCCATATCTAAATTAGAAATATCGTTCTCAGAGTTTGTTGTCCATTCCGAATTATTATAGATATAGGTTTTAACATTTACGGTGCCATTAATGTCCTCTAATATGGCTATTTTATTTCCATCAGAGGATGTTTCAATATGCTCTGCATTAATATTAATTGGGTCTCCAATTTGGGTTTGGGAGTAGAGAGAAAAGGAAATTAGGAATAAGAAGTAAAATGTTTTTATCATAATTGTATTGGCCAAAATTTTCTTAATAATAGAGGATTTATGTTATTTTCGATGTTTTCTCAAAATGTGTTACAACTTTAATAATTTAAAGTCAATTTTATGGCATATATCAAACAATAACCAAGTTCGCCTTTTTCTCTTTAAAATGCAAATTCGTATATGTGCTTGTTTTTTTAGTAATTTGTTATTAAAATAAAGCAAACCACGCGAAAATAGAATCGTTTTTGGTAAAATATGTGATGTACGAAGGTAGTAAGAAGACTAAGTTTAATAAACTGGTTTTTTTGTGGTTATCGGTCTAGGCTATGAGTAGTTGCGTGTTTGTGTGCGAGGATTTAGCGAAGGAAAATTAGAAGCTAGCAAACAAAGCAACTAACATTGGTTAAGCACAAAAAAGCAATTTTTTAGATACTTTGGTGTGGGAAGTTTTTATTTCAGTCGTTTTTTAATATCCATTCTCTGATGTAAAATTCTAACGATTTCTACAATATCATTTTCAACTTTTCTGTAAAAAATCAGATGAGATTTAATATTCGTAACTCGATAGTTTTTTCGAGTTTGTTCTGCAGATTTTCCTGTAAGATAATTGTCCGCAATAAATTCAATTTCTGCTATTATTAAATCGTAATATCTGTCTGCTTGTTCTTTAGACCATTTGTTAAGAGTATAAATCCAAATTTTATCTAAATCCTTAATCGCTTGTTTACTTATGCGATATTTGTTTTGACTCATAAGTGTTTGCGATGTAATTCTTTCAGATGTTGTTTTGGGTCAAAATTTTCAACAAATTCACTATTTTCTCCAACTTCAAGAGCTTTAATCAGTTCTCTTTCTTTTTTTTCTTCACGCTCTAATAGGCGTAATGCAGAACGAATTACTTCGCTAACCGAACCATATCTGCCAGAATTTACTTCTTCTCTGATAAAATCTTCAAAATGATTTCCAAGTGATATTGATGTGTTTTTTCCCATTTTGACTATAATTTTACTCAAATTTACCAAATCTTGGTAACGTAGCCAAATTGCACACAATTTATTGATTTAACGTCTGTTTTAATGATTTATATCAGACGATAAGCAAGTTCGATTTTTTGTGTTAAAATGCAAATAGGTATATATACTTATTTTTTAGCGATTTACTATTTTTTTCGTTTTATTGGTTTATAATTGCAAGATCTATTTTCCAAATATTCAATTTTATGTTCGGATAGAAGTTGCACAATTATTTGCTGTGTTTCTTCTTGATTAAGTCCAAGCTTTTCTCCAAGGTCAATTTCATTTAATCGACCGTTATTTTCAATTAGTGCTTTGTAATACACATCTTTAATTTTCATCATTTAATTTTTTTTTGAACGGCAATCATCATATGTGGGCTAAAAGGTAAAAGATAGCTGTCGTTTTCTGTAATTTTAATAAGTTCTAACAATGTTTTTTTCTTTTCACTATTCATCATATTTTTAAAGTAATCTTTGTCTAACCAAGCCATTCCTTCAACGGCATAAGTATTCATGTGGATTAATCCTTGAGTTGTAAATTCATTTTTTAATTGCTCGGGTTTATGATAATATGCTTCTGCTAAAAGCCAGGGAAAATCGATTGGTTGGTTGTGTATTCCTGTTGTTAATTCTTCTTTGCACATTTTAAAAAACGAATTTTTATGAATTAGCCCATTTAAAAGACCAACTAAAGTTGATGCAGTATAATTAATTGCAAATCCTAATATTATTCCGTCGTTTTTTAGTACCCGTTTAGCTTCTTTAATGGTTAAATATCTATCTTCTTTATTTTGAAGGTGATAAAGTGGTCCATGAAGTATTATTAAGTCGGCAAAATTATTTTTAAATTCTAATTTTCGAGATTCCCCTAGTTGAACCGAAAATTTATTTTTTAACCTATTTGCTCTTTTTTCGGCTAATATTATATGTTTGCGAACGGGTTCGACTAAATGAACTTGATGTCCTTTTTTTGCAAGCCATTCTGAATATTTTCCTGTGCCTCCTCCAATATCAATTATTTTTAGCGGTGAGGATTGAATATATTTTTCTATTAGTGATTTAATTCTTTCAAATTCGAATACTCCCATGCCTTTATCCAATCTGGTTTCTTCTGATACTTTGGTATAAAATAATTCTATATTTCGACTTATTAATTGTTTGTTTTTCATTTTTTGTCGTTCTATTTTATTACTTATTGATATGTTGAAAACATGGTAAGTGGATAATGCAATCGATTTGTAATCAATTGTTTTTAGTGTGAAATTTGTTTAAATAACCGAATATAATTATCTGCGCAACAAAAAAATAGAAGATTTTGATGCGTTAATTTCTCATTTAATTGAGATTGTCTTTTTTAGAAAGACACAGATACTATGTTGATAAGTAAATCAGATTACAAATATAGAAATTCCAAAATAATTATTAGAGAGTTCGAGTTTATAATAAAAACTTAGATGTGCTTATTTTTAAAGCCTGTAAGGTATTTTAAAAAGCTTCATTAATTAAAGCATTATTTGCAGCAGCACCCGCAATAGTTCCTGTAGATACGGCTCGAAATGGGCTGGCATTATCTTCACAAGCATAAATACCAGCAATGGTAGTTTGTTACATAGTATTTACTTTTATAAAATTTTGTTCTGTGAGCGCGCAACCTAAACTTTAATGAGCTAATTATTAAAGTAATTAATTTGCATTAATAATTAAGTAAAAAAACGAGTAACTTTTACGTTACTCGTTTTACAATTCAAACTAAAACAAATTTTTAAAATTTGTAAATAAAATGAATTTAACCATGGCTGTGAGAGTGTCCATGATTATAACGCTCAGGTAATAAGCCTTCAACTGTGTAATCAAATTTAATGGTACTCAGGTTATGGTGATTAGACAAGGCATAATGCTCTAGCAATGTTCTAGGACCACCATTATTAATTAGTTGTGCAAATATGCCGTAATCTCCTCCATTATCTGTGGTTGGGTTGTTAGGTATTCGGGTTATGGCATGCACGTGGTTATAATCTGCAATAGTATTTGCGTTGGCACCAGTAACATCTTCGGTGTTAAATTCTGCCCATAAATAAGGGTTGTAAACACGGTAGTAAAACTGTGAGGTTGTTGATGGTGCTTCGTCGTAAACAAAAACAAAATAGGTGTCGTCTAAATTTGCAGAGATATCGGTCCACCAATCATCTGCAAAGGTGTCGGTAAGGTTGTAAACATGTTCTTTCATTAAGGCAATTACATTGGCTTGCGTATCAGTAGACATATCTGAATATTTTAAGCCTGTTGTAAAGCCAGAATAATCGTATGTACCACGGTATGGGTCTGGATCGCCAGACATATCTGCAGCGCCAACTCTTAAATCTCTGTCGGTTGTGCTAATTAATGCCGAAGAAAGTTCGGTATCTGTCATGCCGTTGTAAAGTGCAATAGCTAAAGCTTTTTCGTTTTCAAAAATGTTGTAATCTGTACCATTGTAGGTTTCTTCGGCAGGCTCGCCACCCATAAAAGCAGGAACCATAGATACGTTATCGCCATGTACTAAAAAGTTTATAGCACAATGGTGGCCATCTAATTGAAATCCCCAAGAACCGCTAGTTTCTGGGTCGCCAAACATATCGATAGAGTAGTAGCCTGGAGACCAAGCGTCCATATTACTGCTATCTTCTAGCCAACCTTCGGCTAATTCTGTAATTTCATATACTTTTTCGTAACCTTCTGTACTTAAAAATAACTGTAGTATTTCTTTAAAAGCTGTAAGCTGCGCATCGGTTAAATCGTCGTAAATTATACCATCTCTGTTTGTGCCACTGGTATTTGGTGTATTGTGCCACAGGTAAAAGCGTTCATTGTCTAGGCAATTATCAGCTTCATTTAAAAGAGTAGAAGATAAGGAAGCTCTAAAATTAACCATTGCTTCTCGCATAGCTTCAATTTCGGTGTCTGTACTTTGGTCTACTTCACCATCTGTTTCACATGCAGCAGAGGTGTCATCATCATCGTCTGTTGATGTACTGTTGTCGTTATTTCCGCAAGCTATGAATAAGCCTAGAAATATTATGGATAAAAATGATTTTGTTGTTCTTAGATTTGAAAGCATAAATATTTTTTTATGAAAATAGTAATGCTTAAAGTGAAATGAAATAATTTGCGATTAACCTTGGTTATTTTGCGGTTAAAATAAGTCGTTTAATTCTTCCAATTGATTTTTGTATTTATTACCAATGGGAAGTTCAATAAAATCTAATGTAATTTTATCTTTTTCTACAGATTTAATTCGGGTTGCCGAAATAATGTACGATTTATGAATACGTATAAAATGTTTACAATGTATTTTTTTTAAAACGTTGGTCATGGTAGATCGGGCCACGATATTCTTGTTTGATTCTAGGTGAATTTTCACATAGTCGTTCATGGCTTCAATATATTGTATGTCAGATAGCTTTATTCTGTTTAGTTTGTAGTCTGCTCTAATTTTAAGGTATTTGTGCTCGCAATTTTCATCATCCTCTTTATTATTTTTAACACGATTAATGGCTTCAATAAATCGGTCTTTAGAAAATGGTTTTAGTAAATAATCTGTTGCGTTAACATTAAAACCTTCAACAGCAAACTCGCTAAAGGCTGTGGTGAAAATAACATGAACATTTTGGTTTAAAGCTTTGTAAAAGTTTATGCCATTTACATTAGGCATTTTTATGTCTAGAAAAATAACATCTACAGGAAAATTATTTAAATATTTTTTTGCCTTGTTAGGGTTGGTAAATGTTTTTACCAACTTTATATAGTCAATGGCCTTACAATATTCTTCAATAATTGTGAGAGCGAGTGGTTCATCGTCAATGGCAACAGCTTTTATCATGCTAGGTTTAAGTCTAAATTTACTTTATAAGTTTGGTCTTGTTTAGCGATTACTAGTTTGTGCTTATTTGGGTAAAAAAGGTTTAATTGGCTTTTTGTGTTACTAATTCCTTTTTTGGT
Organism: Neotamlana sargassicola; assembly: GCF_020523965.1. GTDB lineage: Bacteria > Bacteroidota > Bacteroidia > Flavobacteriales > Flavobacteriaceae > Neotamlana > Neotamlana sargassicola. Next base: position 193,751 of record NZ_JAJAPX010000005.1, read on the forward strand.
AGTAAAAGGTATGTTGGGGTTTACAATATTGTTTTTAACTTCTAAATTTAAATTATTTTTATTTAATGTAAGGCTTATCGTAATTTCTGAGCTATTTTCGGTATCTGAGCCATATTTAAAGGCATTTTCTACTAAACAAATTAAAATAAATGGCGAAACTTTATAGTTTTTAAAATCCCCAGTAAAGTGTGTCGTAATTTTTGTTTTATTGGTTAATCTAAGTCTTTGTAAATCTATAAATGCATTTATTATTTGTACGTCTTTATCTAAATTTACAAAATTGTTACCACTTTCTGTTGTGGCATAACGCATTAGTTCAGATAGTTTTAAAATGGCACTTGGAGCATCGTCGGACTTTGTTAATACTAACGCATATAAACTGTTTAAAGTATTAAATAAAAAATGTGGGTTTATTTGCGCTTTTAAATACGCTATTTCTGCTTTAAGCTTTTCGTTTTTTATTTTATTGGCTTGTTCGCTAACTCTTAAAAACGCAGATAAAAAAAACACACCAAGAAATTGCATTAAATGGCTGTCTTTAGAGACTAAATGCCTTAAAACAGGGTGATTTTTTATGTATTGAAAGTCGGGGTTTTGCATGTGTCGAGGTGGGTGCGGTGGTTTTTGTAGTCCAGCTATTAATTCGTTGTGAATTATAAATTTTGGAATTTGCAGAACCAAAAAATAACACATTAATCCGGTTAAAAATAAATATACCCAGTGCTTAGGAATATAAAATTTAGGAATAATAAAGTAGTAGCTAAAAAAGAAAAATAAGGTTAGTAAAAAATAGCTTATAAAATTTCTTAAAAATGGAGCAAATGTAAACATAGCCCATCCTTTTACTATTTCTGGCGATGTAAAAACAGGAATAGTAAGTAAACCAAATCCTATTAAAATGTTAACTAGTAATTTTTCATTTTTCATAATGGTGCTATGCTGCATTTATTCAATAGCTTGCTTAAAAAAATAGTTTGATAGTCAGAAAGTTATAAAATATGATGTATTAAAACAATAAGTAGAGGTATTAAATTTAATCGCCTTCGGTAAATGTTGTATGCTGATAAGCGCCTATATCTGGGGAAGCAGTTCTATCTTCATTTAAAATATCGAAAGGTACTTGGTTTGCAAATAGGGCAGCGCCTTGATTAATAGCCTGAGAATCTGCGCCAATAATAAACTGGTTGGTAGCAGTATCTTTAAAATCTGGCTCACGATTAAAAATAATGTTTTCGTATAATTCGGTATTATCAAAATTATAATTATCCCCAGTAAAATTATTGCTAGTATCGTTAAAACGGATTAAACAATTGGTGAATTTAAAATTGAAATCGATAGCGTCGTCCTCAATTTCTTCTAGCTGAAACTCGGTGTTATCGTTGCCATAAATTATGCAATTATTAAAATTGGCTTCGGTTAAATTAGCGAGTGTAGCATTGTTGTCTTCATCTAAAATAAAATTATTTAGTAAAACTGCTGGATATTGCCTAAAACCATTATTCCAATAATTAACTAATGTGGCATGTGTAAAATTGTATTTTCCGCCAATGGTTCCAGCAAACGATGATTGTCCGCTATTATTTATAACCAAATTTTCTGCAGCTATAGAGGTGTTTCTACCAAAAATACCAAAGGCACTGGAATTGTAAATTTGCGAGTTGCTAATGTTAAGTTTGTTATTAATGGTGTTTGGGTTGCCGTCGCTTAATACGCCAATAGTTGCATTTTTTATGGTTAAATAATTAATGCTGTTGTTAACACTGCCATCTAACAGCCAAATGGTTCCCCATTGTCCTGGTACATCGGCAAAAAGAGGTTCTAAACGGTCGCCTTCAAAAATTACTTCATTTTCAAGAGTTTCTTGATCTGAGCTTAATTCACCATTAATTTGTAACGATGCATTGTTAGACACAATAATGCCAGAATCTGCATGAAAATGCACACGCGAGCCAGCCTCAATGGTTAAGGTTTGGTTTTCCGGCACGGTAGCAAACCCATAGATAACGTAGGGTTTTTGGTTTGTAAATGTGAGCTCTTCTGGTAGTAATTCGCGTCCTTGTAACTCGGTTTCAATTAATTCTCCACCAATATTTAATGTTAATGTTTCAATAACTTTGGTGGTATTATCTCTATCTGGGTAAATAAAAATAGCATCTTGAACCAATGTAACAAGTTCGACTTCTTGAAGATTTGCGCCAGAGTCGAATTCAATTTTGTCGGTATATAAAAAAGAAATTTCGGAGTTGCTAAAATCGTTATAATCTATGGTTGTTTCAATAAAAATAAATAAGCTATCCTTTGCAAGGAGTTCTACATTTTCAAACGATTTTCCCGCAATGCCATCGACACTTAACCTGTAGTTTGAAGCATCTCCTAAGGCTAATTTAACCGAAGGAATTAAAATATCGTTATCGCTTTTGTTATAAACTTTTAAGTTATAAGTGCTCGACCCAATGTTTGTGAAAACGGTATCTAAATACACCGTGTCTTTAGAAAATTGAAGTGTTCCTGTGCTTGCAGAAAACTCAAAATCTTTTCGGCAAGAGCTCCAAAGCATTAAAAAGCATAAGGTTAAAGCAAAATAGATATAACGCATTACAGTTCGTGTTTTATGTGATAAAAGTAAAACTTTCGACTTTAAATTTTAGTGTTTTGTGGTGTGAAATTCTAATAAAGCCAGTTAAATTTCCCCGTTTTTATGTGCTTTTACAGGTTTTTTATTTTGTAAAATACTGATTTCGTTTGTGTTATTTGTTAAAAATATATAGAATTAAATTATTAAGAATTTTTTTTGGTTAGATTTGTAGTTAATTCTATATTTGCGCACTGGAAAATTAAATTATAAATATCTGGTCGCATAGCTCAGCTGGATAGAGCACCTGCCTTCTAAGCAGGCGGTCCTAGGTTCGAATCCTAGTGCGATCACTTAAAGCCTTAACATTTATGTTGGGGCTTTTTTGTTTTTAAGTGTCTATAAATTAATGATTGTGTTCTTATAAAAGGTGAATTAACAATTTACTATCTATGACTGAATCAAAAAGAAGCCGCAATATATTTTACATAACATGTATTTTTTGTATATACTTTTCTATTTCTGCGTTAATTAATGCCATGTATCTTTTACAGAGTTAAAAAGTAATATTTTTCCTGCTTTATCAGACATTTACTGTGATTGGTTAATTGAGTTTATGGAGTTTTTCTTAACCTAAAGAGATTTAAATTATGATATTTCTTCAAAAAAAGTAACTCAATTTATAATAAATTCGTATCGTTTTTGTAGGGCTAATTATACGGTTGGTATTTGGCTTTTTTGTGAATAATTGATTTTTGACTATTAAAAATTTTTGGTTTGTGTTAAAAATGTATCAATAATTTTGAATAACACAAAATTGATTATCAATTTAATAATTTTGTCTATATAGCTTCTATTTTTTGCTTATATTATTGAAAGGCGGTAAAAACTGCTTTTAAACTAACTCAAAACTTAAAGTTTATGCAAGAATATGGAGAACTAGCGTTGGCTTTGGCTTTGGAAAATAATTTACATGTAAATGAAGATGTTTTTTCCAACACCAAAGAAACGAGTTTAAATAGCTTGAAAACTTCTACTAACGAAGATTTAAAAATATGGAAACGACTTATAAAAGGCGATAAGTTGGCTCTTGGTGAACTCTACGATTTGTATATCGATGTTTTGTTTAACTACGGCATGTATCATTCTAAAGATAGAGGTTATGTTATGGATTGTATTCATGATTTATTTTTAGATTTATACAAATACAGGAAAAACCTGGCGCTTACTAGTAATGTTAAATATTATTTGCTACAGTCTTTAAAGCGAAAAATAAATAAAAAATATAAAGTAAAAGACAAGCCTTTTGAAGCCAGTGAATTTCAAACCAAACTAGATACTACTCCAAAAAATCATACCGACTCTTGCGAAAAGAAAATAATAAGCGAAGAGCGTACTGCACATAGAAATAGTTCTTTAGCAAAGGCATTAAAAACCTTAACAGATAAACAACGAAGAGTGTTGTATTTAAGATTTAACGAAGATAAATCTTATGAAGAAATTTCAGAAATCATGGGTATTTCTGTTGAAACAGCTCGAACTTCAATATATCGAGCTATAAAAGCATTGCGCAAACTTAATTTTTATTATTAGCAAAATAATGAAGTCTTTTTGTCTATAAAAAGCCCCTAGCTTACTTTAAATAAATGTGACCAACTAATATAGCTAAAAGCAAATATTTAATGTTATTAAATTAAAAAATGAAAGAGAAAGAATCATCTAAAATAAAAATATTACCAATTACAGAGCTTGAAAAAGTTGTGCTTAAAAATAAAATAATGGCGTCTGTAGATGAGATTCCAAAACAAAAACGTAGAAATCGAATAGCATACAGTGTTGTTATGTGCTCGGTTATTTTGTTAGGAACTTGTTTTTTTATGTTTAAAACAACTCCAGAAGCTTCAATAACGAAGTTTGTAAATGAATCTGGTAATATAAATGTTAACAATACTGGCGAGGTGGTTTTAGTATTGTCTGAAGGCCAAAGTGTTAATGTTACAGACGACTCCAAAGGTATAAACTATTCAAAATCTGGTGAAACCGTTGTTTTAGGAGATACAGAGCAATTACAGCAAAACACTCAAAAAAATAATAAAGTTCTATACAATACGCTGTTAGTTCCTTATGGGCGTCGCGGAAAAATTAAACTTTCAGATGGAAGTATAGTTTGGTTAAATTCAGGTTCTAAAATAGTATATCCAGCGGCATTTAATGGGAAGCGTCGCGAGGTTTATTTAGAAGGTGAAGCCATTTTTGATGTAGCACATAATAAAAGCAAACCTTTTATAGTACTTTCCGAAAACCAAGAAGTAGAGGTGCTTGGTACTGTATTTTGCGTAACTAGTTATAAAGACGAAAAATTTACAAACACGGTATTAAAAAGTGGTAGTGTGAAAATTAGTTACAAAGAAAATTTGGCAGCTACAGACTTTACCGAAAAAATGAAAATTACACCTGGAACAAAAGCTAGTTTTAATAAAGGCACGAAAAGCATAATGTCTGAAAAAGTAAATGTAGATAATTACTTTTCTTGGCGCGATGGTATTTTAATATTTAAAAATAACAGTTTAAAATATATTACAAAGCGTGTATCTAGATATTATAACGTAGATGTTGATATTTTAAATAATGACCTGGCAAACGAAACATTTTCAGGATATTTAGATTTAAATGAAAATATAGAAAGCGTGTTGCAGAATATTGCAGCTAGTACAGATATGATATATACTTTAAATAAGAATAAAATAATCATAAATCAAAAACAGCAATAAATGAAGAAAACTAAATTCTAAAATTAAAAAAGCTAGAAAATGCGGCAACATTTTCCAGCTATTTAAAATTCAACATTGCTACATACGTAGTAACATTAATTAACTCAACTCAAAAGTATGAAAAAAAAATCAAGTTTAGATATTCTAGCTCTCATGAGAATATTTTTATTATTTCTTAGTATCGGACTTACATCGGTTTATGCGAATACCGTGTCAAGCCAATCGAAAATTGATATAGACGTACAAAGTATATCAATAGAACAGCTATTTACTAAAATTCAAAGTAGTAGTGATTATATCTTTTTTTATAAAGACGATGTTGTGAAAACAACTAAAAAAGTGTCTTTAAAATTAAAAAATGCTTCTGTAAATAGTGTGTTAGATAAAGCCTTTATAAATACAGGGCTTGTTTATAGCATTGACGGTAAGCAAGTAGTTGTTAAAAAAAATACGGTCGCCGAAGTAAAAGAAGCTAAAGTTTCAAACGCTGATCAAGAAATTTTAATAACAGGAACAATAACAGATGGGTCTGGTATGCCATTGCCAGGTGTAAATATTATTGTTAAGGGAACACAAATTGGTGCACAATCCGATTTTGATGGGAAATATAATATTTCTGTACCAAGTGTAGATAGTGTTTTAGAATTTACCTATGTAGGTATGGGAACACAGAGTATTGTTGTTGGTACACAAAAAGAAATTAATGTGACCATGAAAGAAAACACGGCCGAGTTAAACGAAATCGTAATTGTAGGTTATGGTAGACAAACCAAAGAGTCAATAACAGGGGCCGTTTCAGTTGTAAAATCAGAGCAGTTAGAGCAAGCACCTACATCGTCTTTCGAACAATCACTACGCGGTAATGTAGCAGGTTTACAAGCGTCGTCATCCGATGGTGCGCCAGGTGCGAATACTCAAATTAGAATTAGAGGTATTGGTTCTATAAATGCATCAAGTGCTCCGCTTTACGTAATCGATGGTATTCCTATTTCTGCAGGAAGTCAAGCTTTAAACGATAACGACGGTGCCAGTTCTAACGTTATTAGTTCTTTAAATCCAAATGATATTGAGAGCATAAGTGTTTTAAAAGATGCCGCTTCTACAGCTATTTATGGTTCTCGTGGAGCAAATGGTGTTATTTTAATTACAACAAAGCAAGGAAAATCTGGTAAGGCGGTAGTAGAGTTAAAAACACTTACAGGATTTAACTCTCAAGCTTCAAAAGATATTTTAAAACCTTTAAATGCAGCACAATATACAGAATTGTTTATTGAGGGTTATGTAAACCAAGGCGATACTGTTGAAGAAGCACAAGCACGATTAGATGCTAGATACATTCAACAAATAAATCCTTTAACAGGTGAACCAACAGATACAAATTGGCTAGATGCTATTACACGTACGGGTGTTACGCAAAGCTACGATGTAAGTGTTAGAGGGGGTACAGATGATGTTAAATATTTCATGTCTGCTGGTTACATGGATCAAGAAGGTTATATTATTGGTTATGGTTTTAAAAGATATAGCACGCGTGCAAATATTGATTATAAGGTTAATGATTATGTGTCAATTTCTAATAATTTAACTGTATCTGATATCAAATCGAGTACAGCGCCAGATGGAGGTTCTTGGAACAACCCTTTTAAAAATACATTAGAATTATCACCGCTAATTCCTATTTATGATGAAGAAGGACAATATAATGCTTTACATGCTTCGGCGAATTATTTTCCTATTGGTAGTAATCCCGTGGGAAGTTTAAGTGGAGACGATTTATGGGAAACAAAAACATTACGTGTTATCGATAATTTTGCGGTTACAGTTACGCCTTTAACTAACTTAATTGTACGTTCGCAATGGAATTTTGATGTGTTTAGTATTGGTGAGTCTCAGTATTATAACCGTCGTTACGGTACAGGGTATAACACAAATGGTTATGCTTATGAAGGTTCTGTTTTAAGTAAAACTTGGGTCGGTACGCAAACTGTAGATTACACATTCGATTTTAATGATATTCATAGCATTAATGTTTTAGCTGGTTACGAAGCACAACAAACTTACAGAGAAACAAGTTGGGGGTCTGGTACAGATTTTCCTAATGACATTGTTAGAAATATAGGTAGTGCGGCTGCAGAATATGCTGTTGGTGGTTCAGACTCAGAGTACACGTTTAACTCTATGTTTACTAGAGCTAATTATAATTACGATCGTAAATATTACTTATCGGGTAGTTTGCGTCGTGATGGATCTTCTAGATTTGGATCGGATAATCGCTACGGAATATTTTATTCTGTTGGAGCAAGTTGGAATGTTTCTAGAGAAAAATTCTTAGAAAATATGTCTTTTTTAAACTTGTTAAAAATAAGAAGTTCCTTTGGTGTTACGGGTAACGCTGGTATTGGTAATTTCGCATCGCAAGGTTTATATGGTTATGGGCAAGATTACGATGGTTCACCAGGAGGTAGTCCTTCACAATTAGGTAATCCAGAGTTAACATGGGAAACACAAGAAAACTTTAACGTTGGGGTAGATTTTGGATTATTCAATAAAATTAATGGTACAGTTGAATATTTTAATCGTGAATCATCAGATTTAATTTTAGATGTGCCTATTTCTCCAACAACTGGTTTTACAGAATTAACTCAAAATTTCGGTTCTATGAAAAATTCAGGACTTGAAATTACTTTAAATGCCGATATTATTTCTAAAAAAGATCTCAAGTGGAGTTTAGGTTTTAACACTACTTTCCTTAAAAATGAAATTACAGAATTAGTTGAAGATTATACCGATGGCGCATACAGACGCCAAGTAGGTCAAGATTTTCAATCTTACTACATGTATGGTTGGGCAGGTGTAGATCAAACCAATGGTTTACCACAATATTATACAGATGCTACAGAAACAACAATTACAAACGATATTGGAGAGGCCGAACGTTATTTAATTGGTAAAAGCGGAACACCAGAATTTTACGGTGGTTTTAACTCATCTTTATCTTATAAAGGATTTACCTTAGATGCTAATTTTATGTACTCTTACGGTAATGATTTATTTGATAGTAGAGCACGTGGATCTTTAGGAGATGGACGATTAACTCCAAGAAGTACAGCTACCTATTTATATGAAAATAGATGGGTTGAAGGTAAAACAGATGCATTATTTCCACAATTTGTTTGGGGAGGGCAATCTGGTAGTAACCAAGCAAATGTTTCCCGTTGGGTTTACGATGGTAGTTTTATCCGTTTAAAAGATTTAACATTAGCTTACAACTTCCCAGAAAAAATAACGTCTTTAGTACATCTTAGTTCTATTAGAATGTACGCTAGAGGTACAAACATTTTAACATGGACCAAGCATAAAGGGCTTTATATTGACCCTGAGCAAGCAATTGATGGTTCGTACTACGGATTAACTCCGGCTATGAAAACTGTTTCATTAGGAATAGATGTTAAACTGTAAATTAAAAAAAAGACTTATGAAAAAATATAATAAAATATTATTGTTAATCATGGTAGGTGTTATACTATCATGTTCAGAATCGTTTTTAGAAGTTTCTCCTCAAAACGCAGTTTCCGATTCTGATGCTATTACAAATGTAGAGGATGTTGAAACTTCTGTTACAGGGGTTTACGACGAAATTTCTGGAGCATATTACTACGGGCGTTACATGTTTTTAATTCCAGATGTAATGGCAGACGATGTTAAACAAAATGAGCAAGCTAACCGTATTGTAGATTACGCAGAACATATTCAAAGTGTTTCAGATGCACAAGCAAATGCGTTATGGACAGGTATGTATTTTGCAAATAATGCGTTAAATAATATTATTAATGCAGATATAACGGTACCAGATGCTTCTCAAGATACATACAATCATTTATTAGGCGAGGCTTATGCTTTAAGAGGTTTAGTTTATTTTGATTTAGTAAAGTTTTTTGCACAACACTACACATATACAGATGATGCTAGCCATTTAGGTGTGCCGTTAATTTTAACTTTCGATCCTACTTACGAGCCAGAAAGAAATACTGTTGCCGAAGTGTACGAACAAATAATTTCTGATATGACTACGGCAATCAGCTTAATGAGCGATACATCAAGAACTGGTAATTCTAGCACATTATCTTCTACCGCAGTAAAAGCTTTATTATCTAGAGTGTATTTATACATGGAAGATTGGGAAAATGCTGAAGCCATGGCAACCGATGTAATAAATGCTGGTTATAGTTTAGTAACTAACGAAAATTATTTAACATTATGGAGCCAAGACAATAGTTCTGAATCTATTTTCGAAATATCAATGACTGAAACCGATAACCAAGGTGGTAACAGTATCGCTGGTATGTACGTAGAAGATGGTTATGGTGATTACTTACCATCTAACGATGTGGTTTCTTTATATGATGCAGACGATGCTAGAATGCAAGTTTTTAAAGAAGATGCTTTTTTACAAGGCGATTATGCACCGTATAGAGTAGATAAGTATCCAAATGTTTTAGGGTACGACAATACTAAAGTGATTCGTCTAGCCGAAATGTATTTAAATAGAGCAGAAGCAAGAGCACAAATTGGAACAAATATTACTGGAGCCCAAGACGATTTAGATATGGTGCGCCAAAGAGGGTTACCAACAGCACCAGATGTTACAGCAACTGGTACAGATTTAATTGATGAAATTTTATTCGAAAGAAGACTAGAATTAGCTTTTGAAGGTCAAAGACTTTGGGATTTAATGCGTTACAAACAAGATATTGTTAGAACGCAATGTACTGCAAGTATTTGTTATATCCCTTATGGAGATAATACCAATATTTTACCAATTCCACAAGATGAAACTGATGTAAACCCGAACATCACTCAAAACCCAGGTTGGAATTAATATAAATTAAAAATAACACACATTAATAGTGTATTTGCTATTAATGTGTGTTTAATAAAACGAAGCTTATTTTATTAATAGGCTAAGGTTTCTGTAACCTTATTGCAGAAAATAACACTTACAAAACCCTATAATTTTGGAGAGAAATAGACGAAATTTAGTTAAAATACTATCTGCTGGTACCCTTTTTCCTGGGCTTGCAGCTAATGCACTCACTTCTATTTTAGAAACTGTAGATGTAAACTCAAAAGCACCTATAGTTTCAGAGTTAACAAAAAGTAAAATAGAAAAACTTTATAAAAATGCAATAGTTAACGATGGCTTAATTATCTCCAGAAACTGGAACCAAGATTCATTTAAAGCTTTAGCCGAATCTGGTTACACGGGTTTTAATGCCTCAGTAGATTCTGGAGACTTAACTAAGTGCATAAATAACCTAAACAATTGGCAAAACATAATAAAAGAAAATTCCGATAAACTTTTATTAGGTACAGGTGCCGAAGATTATATTAAAGCAAAAAAAGAAGGAAAAACAGCGGTTATGCTTGGTTTTCAAAATGCTTCAATGATTGGTAAATCTTTAAAAAACCTAGATAAACTTTACGATGCCGGTTTACGCTGGATGCAGTTAACCTATAATTCAAGAAACTTAATTGGAGATGGCAGCACAGAAAGAACCAATTGCGGATTATCAGATTTTGGGATTCAGGTTGTAAACCACATGAACGAGCGTGGTATTATTATAGATTTATCGCATTGCGGAGAGCAAACCACTTACGAAGGTATTGAATTTAGTAGCGCACCAGTTTCAATAAACCATTCTATGTGCGAAGCGTTGCATAAAAATCACCCAAGAGCTAAAACCGATGGGCAAATTAAAGCAATGGCAGATAAAGGCGGAATGATGGGAATTATTTCTTTAGGATACATGATCGGGCCTAAATTGGGCGTAGAAACTACTCTAGAAACTTATGTAGACCATATAGAACATGCCATAAATGTTGGAGGTATAGACCATGTAGGCGTATCTTCAGATTTTGCTATTCAAGGTTTGCAAGCAACGGGCTCAACTTACGAAAATTGGTTTGTACCACGATTATCCCGATTTAAACCATCGTACAAAGTACAATGGCCACCATGGATTCCAGAACTTGATAAACCAGATAGATTTTTACAAGTAGCCAAAGTTTTAGATAAGCGTGGTTATAGTACTGGTGATATTGAAAAAATATTAGGATTAAATTGGTTACGCTTCTACAAAGAAACCTTAAAACCTTAAGTAAAAACAAATAATTTTTTCATTTTATATGAAGCATATTTTATCATTAGCTTTAGTATTTGCATGTTTGTTTACAGCTTGTAAGAAGCGTACCGATTCCAAAAATCAAACGGATACAAAATTGTCTTACGAAGTTGTTTTTAGAGAAAAGCCTGCTGGCGTTTACGAAAAATGGAGTATAGACGAAGATAGTTTTGAATATTTTTACGAATACACAGATAGAGGTCGAGGCCCTAAATTCTCTGAAAAGATAACCCTTCAAAATGGTGTAATAGCTTCTCAAACTATTTCTGGAGTTAACTACAGAAAGGTAAATATTGAAGAAAAATTTTCATCAAATCCTAGCACAGTTTCTTGGTCCAACGCAAAAGGAGATGGAGAAGCCAGTTACAATGCTTCTTCATTATATTTTCGTTTTGATGGCACACCAGCTATTTACGAAATATTAGCCCAAAACCTTATAGAATCTAAAAATCATAAAGTAAAACTTTACCCAGAAGGAGAAGCTTCACTTTTAAAAAAGTACAATTTAACGTTAAAAAACGGGGAGTCTGTACAATTAATTTCGGTTAAAGGTTTAGATATGAATCCAAAATATATTTGGCTTCAATCTAACGAAATGATTGGTAAAATAGATGGTAACTTACATGTTATTAGAAACGATTTTACATCGGAGCGTTTAAACATGAAAAAGCTTCAGGATAGTATAGAAATCGATTATTTAAAACAGGAAGCTACTCGATTAACACATAAAATAAATCAAACCTTAGTTATTCAAAATGTAAATGTATTTACAGAATCTGGAGGTTTACTATATAATCAAGATGTAGTTGTTGAAAATAATGTTATCAAAAACATTTATCCTTTTAGTAAAAGCAAAACGTTAAACAAAGAAGCTCAAGTTATTGATGGTTCTGGTAAAACTTTATTACCAGGCATGTACGATATGCATACCCATAATACCAATTCTAGAGGGCTTTTACATATTGCTGGCGGAATTACCTCGGTAAGAGATTTAGCAAATAATAAACAACTAAAAAAACTAAGTAAGCAATTTAATACTAACGAAATTATTGGCCCAAGAATAGTAACATTTGCGGGTATTATTGATGGTTCTGGGCCTTATGCAAATCAACGAAATGTTGTAAGTTCTTTAGAAGAAGGTTTAAAAGAAGTGCAGGTTTATAAAGATTTAGGCTATCAACAAATAAAATTATATAGCTCAATAAAACCAGAATGGGTAAAACCATTGGCCGATAAGTCTCATGATTTAGGGATGCGCGTTAGTGGGCATATTCCAGCTTACATGACGGCAACACAAGCTATAAATCAAGGCTATAACGAGATTCAGCATATCAATATGGTGTTTTTAAACTTTTTATCAGACACCATCGATACGAGAACGCCATTGCGACATATTATGCCAGCAGAACATGGTGCTCATTTAAGTTTACAATCAAAAGAATACATCGATTTTGTTAATCTTTTAAAAGAAAAAAATATAGTAATCGACCCGACCGTGTCTATTTTCGAAGATATGTATGTGTCTCAAGTAGGAGAGATTAGTCCAACATATAAGCCAATCGCTAGTCGTTTACCGGTTATGAATCAACGTGGTTTTTATAGTGGAGGTTTACCAAAATCGGGATATAAAATAGAGCGATATGCTAAGAGCCTTGATAAAATGTTAGAGGTAATAAACGATTTTTATAAACAAGGCATACAAATAGTTCCGGGTACCGATGGTTTACCAGGGTTTTTATATCACAGAGAATTAGAAATGTATGCCAAAGCAGGCATTTCCAACTCCGAAGTATTACAATTAGCAACCATAAAATCGGCAGAATTAACAGAGACATCTCAAGATTACGGATCGATTAAAGTTGGTAAAAAAGCCGATTTAATTTTAATTGATGGTAATCCTTTAGATGATATAAGTAACATACGCCGTGTAGAGTTAACAATGAAAGATGGTAACCTTTTCTACGCCAAAGAACTTTACGAATCTTTAGGAATAAAACATTTTAAATAATAAAGACATTAAACAAATGAGAATATTAACACTTATATGCTTCTCGGTATTAGTAAGCAATTTACAGGCCCAATCATTACAATTTTTTAATAGCGGTCGTTTAATTCTAGGAACCTACAAAGAGCGCACCGCTTCTATGGGAATAGGAGATATTGATGCCGATGGCGATATGGATATTTTAGTTGCAAATGGCAGACATTGGCCTGGGCAAAATCGTATTTTTATAAACAATGGAAAAGGTGTTTTTACCGTGTCTCGAATTTTAGGGGACGAGCAAGAAACAAGTTATTCCACAGAATTAGCCGATTTTGATAACGATGGCGATTTAGATATTGCCGTAGGTAACGATATGGCACCTAATTATATTTTTATAAACGATGGCACAGGGCATTTTACAAAAGGAGCAAGCTTTGGTGAAACTTATGCGCCAACCAGAAACATTGTAGTTGCAGATATTGATAGCGATGGCGATTTAGATATTTTAATAACAAACAGAGGTAAGGAAAACGAAATTTGCTTAAACGACGGAACCGGAAAATTTACTAAAAGCATTGGTTTTGGGTCTAAAAAGGATTCAACTATAGATGTGGAAGTAGCCGATATGAATAACGACGGACATTTAGATTTGGTTCTTGCCAACCGCGACGACCAACCAAACTATGTGTATTTAAATGATGGACAATTAAATTTTAGTGAAAAAATACCTTACGGAACAGGAAACGATATTACCCGATCTGTTGCAATTGTAGATTTAGATAAGGACGGTTATCTTGACATAATTACGGCAAACATTGGCGAGCCAAACGTTATTTATTTTGGTAGTAAAAAAGGAAATTATAAGCGCAGCGTTGTTTTCGATGATAGTAACGATAAATCATATTCATTATCTATAGGCGATTTAGATTTAGATGGAAATATCGACATAATAATAGGTAATGTTGCTGCACCTAATAATGTGTTTGTAAATAAAAACAATGCACAAACTTGGAGTAAAGTTCAGTTAAATAATGAAGCTTTTAGCACTTACGATATCTTAACCTCCGATTTAAATGCCGATGGTAAACTAGATATTATTGAAAGTAATTCCGATGAGTTAAATCAATATTACTTCAACAGATTTACACCAAAATTTCCTTAAAGACACATCAAAATATTCAATAAAACAATATGATAATTAGGTATTCAAAAAAAATAAAGCAATTAAGTAAACTTTCGGTTTTGTTATTTTTAGCCGGTTGCGCTTCAAAAACAAGTACAAAATGGGAAAATTATACAGACGAAGGTACTTTTCTTGTTTATAGAAGGCAATCCTTAATTGGAGAAGAAAGTTACACGCTTTCAGCAAACAAAGATACGATTACACTTAGCTCTTTACAAGGCGAGAACGAAAGAGGTCGTATTTCAGGTGTGCAAACTAATTTGCTTTTAACCACTAATTTAACTCCTATATCTTACGAGAATAAACGCATTCGTGCAGAAGATACTACTAATAACTTAACAGTTAAGGTTAAAGCCGATAAAATTATAGTAAAAGAAAAATTTTTCGACACTGTAGAACATGAAAAGTTAGATGATTTTTTCCCGTTACACAGCAATATTTCGGCAGGAGCAGAAATGATGCTGTATTACTATTGTCTTGAAAAAAACTTAAAAACCGTACCAACTTTACCAAGAAACGAGGTTACAATAACATTTAAAAAGAAGGATACCGCTGTTATTAAAGGCGAAAAAATTCCTTTAAATCGTTATGTGGTTACAGGTATTAATTGGGGAGGACGTACTATTTGGACAGACGAGTCTAATAAATTAATAGCTGTAGTAAAGGCCAATACTCAAATTAGAGAATTAATTAGAAAGGGTTATGAAGATGCTAAGCAATTATTTATTGATGGTAACGTAGAAGAAGAAATTGCGCAACTACAACAATACACCAAAGAGGTAAACGGTGATTTATCGGCGGTAAAAGCGTTAGTAGGCGCCGATTTAGTTGATGCTGTTACCGATGTTACTCAAAAAAACATGACCGTTATTATTGAAAACGGAAAGATAAAAACCATAGGTAAAAAGGATGAAGTAGAAATTCCTGAAAATGCCAAAGTAATCGATGTTTCTGGTAAAACACTTATTCCTGGTTTATTCGATATGCACGCACACTCCAACCAAGTCCAATGGGGGCCGGCTTACTTAGCTGGTGGAGTTACAACCATTAGAGATAACGGTAATGAGTTAGAATTTGCAACTGCATTTAGAGACGAAATTGCTGTTAACGGGGCTGTTGGTCCAGAAATTTTATTGGCAGGAATGACAGATGGTCCTGGAGTAAAAGGAAATGGAATTATAAGAGCCAGATCTGTAGAAGAAGCCAAAGAAGTTGTAGAGCTTTATCATTCTAACGGTTATAAACAAATAAAAATATACACTTCTGTAGCTCCAGAAATTGTAGAGGTATTGGCAACCGAAGCTCATAAAAGAGGTATGACGGTAACTGGCCATGTGCCAATACAAGCCCGACATGCTAAAAAAGCGGTAAATTTAGGTATGGATATGCTTAGTCATCGCTCAAGAATATTAACGGTTTTATATTCCGATAAGGTTACTAAAAATTTAAAACGAGCAGTGTATCCAACCTTAAGTTTAAATAGCATAACAGACGAGCGCATTAATGATGCTATTGATTTTTTTCTTGAGAATAAAACCGTTCTAGATCCTACTATAGCTCTAGATGTTGCTAGAAGTCTTGAAAAAGGAAATGCTTTAGAAACCATTGAGCCAGATGCGTACAGAATAGCGCCAGAATTATGGGAAGGCAAACGTTTTAGAGCGGGATTATCTGCTCAAAAATCTAAAGAAGGTAGAGAAACCTACATAAAATCCATGGAAATTTTAGGAAAGTTTTACAAAGCAGGAATTCCTATTGTGGCAGGAACCGATAATGTTGTACCTGTTTTTAGTTTGTATTTAGAAATTGAAACATACCAAAAGTATGGTAATATGTCAGCTTTTGAAGCTTTAAAAACTGCAACAATAAATCCAGCAACAGCTATGGGACTTGGAGAGCAAACCGGTAGTTTAGAAGTTGGT
This sequence comes from Neotamlana sargassicola, assembly GCF_020523965.1. Classification (GTDB taxonomy): domain Bacteria; phylum Bacteroidota; class Bacteroidia; order Flavobacteriales; family Flavobacteriaceae; genus Neotamlana; species Neotamlana sargassicola. The sequence goes on from NZ_JAJAPX010000005.1 coordinate 210,365, forward strand.
AAAGATGCAGATATAGCCATTTTAGATAAAAACCCTTTAGAGAATATTACAAATATTAGAACAGTTTCTGCAGTTGTTTCCGATGGAAAGTATTATAACAGTAATCCATTATGGAAAGCAGCAGATTTTAAACCCAAAGATTAATTTATAAATGAGAAGATGCGAATTTTAAGTGTAGATTGCATAGTTGTATAGTATATATAAACCATTAAACTTTAGTTTATTTTATATCATGAATTAGTCACCGTGTAAAAAGTTTATATATAAAATTAATTTTTTCTTAAGAACAAAAAAATGATGATTTCAAAACGTCTCGTTGGGCAAATTTTAGGTCCAGTATCTTTTTTTTCAATTCTTCTCTTTTTTCATCCAGAAGGTTTAAATCAACAAGCAAATGCTGTTTTAGCGTCTGTGGCTTGGGTTGCCGTTTGGTGGATTACAGAAGCAGTTTCAATATCTGTAACGGCACTATTACCTATCGTGCTTTTTCCTTTATCGGGTGGTTTAACTTTAGCACAAACAACAGCTACTTATGGCCATAAATATATTTTTCTTTATGTAGGTGGTTTTATTTTGGCTATAGCTATCGAAAAATGGAATTTACATAAACGTATAGCGCTTTCAATTATAAGAATAGTGGGTACTAATGTCGTAAATATCATTTTAGGGTTTATGATAGCCACAGCATTTCTGTCTATGTGGATTTCTAATACCGCAGCTTCTGTAATGATTTTGCCAATGGGTATGGCCATTGTTAGTCAGTTAAAAGATAATCCTAATACCATACAAAACGAAAACGAAATTTTTGGTAAAGCGCTTATGTTAGCTATAGCTTATAGTGCTTCAATTGGGGGTATTGGTACTTTGGTAGGTTCGCCAACCAATTTAGTTTTGGCAGGTGTTGTACAGACCACATTTAACCAAGAAATTACATTTTCTCAATGGTTTATATTTGGGTTTCCAATAGCAGCAATTTTAATTTTCTTATGCTGGAAATATTTAACAGCCATAGCTTTTAAGTTTAAACAAAAAGAATTTCCTGGCGGAAGTGAAGAAATAAACAAACAATTAAAAGCTTTAGGTAAATTAACGTACGAAGAAAAAATGGTGTTAATTGTTTTTACTTGTACTGCTTTTGCTTGGATAACACGTTCATTTTTACTTCAAAAACTTGTTCCTGCAATCGATGATACTATAATAAGTGTGTCTTTTGCAATCCTTCTGTTTTTAATACCATCAAGTAAAAAAGATGAAAAAATAATGCATTGGGAAGATGCCGTAAAATTACCTTGGGGTATTGTGTTGCTTTTTGGTGGAGGATTATCTTTAGCTTTAGGTTTCGAAGAAAGCGGTCTTGCTATTTGGCTCGGAGAAAAATTAATAGCTTTACAAGCATTTCCATTTGTTATTTTGGTGGTTATAGTTATTACTATGGTTAATTTTTTAACCGAAATTACATCAAATATCGCAACAACGGCTATGTTGCTACCTGTTCTTATTTCTTTAGCTTCAACTTTAGGCGTACATCCTTATTATTTAATAATTGGAGCCACAATTTCTGCATCATGTGCATTTATGCTACCGGTGGCTACACCACCAAATGCTGTTGTATTTGGTTCTGGGTATTTAAAAATTGGAGATATGGTTAAAAAAGGCATCTGGTTAAATATAGTCTCCATTATTTTGTTGTCGGTTTTTGTGTACTTTTTACTTCCGTTAGTTTGGGATTTAAGTTAAGAACTTAAAAAAATCTCGATTAATACTTGAGGTAACAATGTCGTTAGTTATAACGCACTATAATATGTTACTGCAAGCACTAATCGAGATAATAACTTCTTCCTACTAAAAAGAAGATTTAAATTATTTCGTAGCTTTTAACGTTACTTTTAATTCAATATCATCATTAATAAATTTATCACCTAAATTATCAAAAAGAGATTTAGATCCGTAACGTACATTCCACTTAGTTCTATCTATTGTAAAGGTTTCACTTTCTAAAGTAATAGTATCACCCTCAGTAGTTGTCGAAACAGGGAAAGTAACATTATTAGTTGCTTCCTTTAAAGTTAAGTTACCAGAAAGTAACGTTTTACCTTCGCTTTCGGTTACACCAGTAATCTCGAAAGTAGCAGTAGGGAATTTTTCAACATCAAAAAAATCGTCATTCGATAAATGGCTAACTAATTTGGCATTACCTTTTTCGTCAGCAGGAATATCCAATACAACAATCGATCCCATATCAATTACAAAGCTACCAGCGGTAATTGTTCCATCTGTTGTACTAATTGAACCGCTTTTTAATCCAATAGTTCCAAAATGTTCGTCTGTAGGTTTAAAACCTTTCCAAGCAATGCTCGAGGCTTCTGTATTTACGGTGTATTTGGTTGCTTCTGCTTCTACAACGGCAACAGTTTCTGCCTCAGACGTTGTTGCTTCTTTTGCTTTTTCTTTACACGAAAAAAGGCTTAGCGTTAAAACTGAAACACATAAAATACTTAATAGATTTTTTTTCATTTTTAGGTTTATTTTTGTTATCCAGTAAAATTACCAAACGGATTCTTCATTAAGAAATCTTAAAAATAAAAGTTTTGTTAAAAAATATGATGACATTATGGCATTTTAATAATAATGGCAGTACTTTTGCGAACCTATTTTAGTATAAAAAATAAGTTTAGCAATGAGCAAAAAAGATATAAACGAAGATTTAGAAAATGAAGCTGTGAATACTGCTGAAACTGAAACTGTTGAAAGCCAAGAGCAGCAAATTGAAGAATTAACAGTAGAAGAAAAACTACAAGAAGAATTGCAGGAAGAAAAAAATAAGTTTTTACGCTTATTTGCAGAATTCGAAAATTATAAAAAACGAACATCAAAAGAACGTATTGAGTTATTTTCTACGGCTAGCGAAGGGGTTATGAAAACCTTGTTACCAATTTTAGATGATTTCGAGCGCGCCTTAACTCATATTGAAGAAGATAAAGAAGCAGAAGAGTTAAGAAAAGGGGTGTTATTAATTTATCAAAAAATGGTAAATACGCTAGAGCAAAAAGGATTAAAAGCTATTGCTGTAGAAAAAGGCGAGACGTTTAATGCCGATAATCATGAGGCTGTAACGCAAATTCCTGCGCCAACCGACGATTTAAAAGGTAAAATAATAGATGTTATTGAAAAGGGTTACAAATTAGGCGAAAAAGTAATTCGTTTCCCAAAAGTGGTCATAGGACAATAAACCAAAAACATGGCGAAGAGAGATTATTACGAAATATTAGGAGTTAGTAAAGGTGCATCGGCAGCCGAAATTAAAAAGGCTTACCGTAAAAAAGCAATCGAATTTCACCCCGATAAAAATCCAGACAATAAAGAAGCCGAAGCTAAATTTAAAGAAGCAGCCGAGGCATACGAAGTGTTAAGCGATGCCGATAAAAAAGCGCGTTACGACCAATTTGGTCACCAAGCTTTCGAAGGTGGCTTTGGCGGCGGCGGCGGCGGCATGAATATGGATGATATATTCAGTCAATTTGGCGACATTTTCGGCGGCGGCGGTTTTGGTGGTTTTTCTGGCTTTGGCGGTGGCGGAGGCCAACGTCGTGTAAAAGGAAGTAATTTGCGCATTCGTGTAAAGCTTACACTAGAAGAAATAGCCAATGGCATTGAGAAAAAAATAAAAGTAAAACGTAAAATCCAAGCACCAGGTGTAAGTTATAAAACTTGTTCTACTTGTAACGGAACTGGACAGGTTACCAGAATTGCAAATACTATTTTAGGTAGAATGCAAACTGCATCTCCATGTAACGTTTGTGGTGGTTCTGGACAAACTATCGATAAAAAACCAGCCGATGCCGATGCTCAAGGTTTAAAAGTATCAGAAGAAACGGTATCTATTAAAATACCAGCAGGTGTGGTTGATGGAATGCAGCTTAAAGTTGCTGGTAAAGGAAATGAAGCACCTGGAAATGGTATTTCGGGAGATTTAATTGTTGTAATAGAAGAAGAAGCACACGATAAATTACAACGTGAAGGCGATAATTTACACTACGACTTATACATTAGTTTCCCAGAAGCCGTTTTAGGAACTTCAAAAGAAATAAATACAGTTACTGGTAAAGTACGTATACCAATTGATGCTGGTGTGCAATCGGGTAAAATTTTACGCTTACGCGGAAAAGGAATTCCAAGTATAAACGGTTACGGATCAGGTGATTTATTAGTTCATGTAAATGTATGGACACCAAAAACGCTTAATAAAAAGCAAAAAGAATTTTTCGAAGGCATGTTGGCAGACGAGCATTTCGAGCCAAAGCCAGAAAGTTCAGATAAGTCTTTTTTTGAAAAAGTAAAGGATATGTTTTCTTAATGAAACTTTTATATAATTTTAAAAAACCGCAAGAAAATTGCGGTTTTTTTTATTATAAATGTTAAAAGTTATGATTGAATTTTGAGTTTCGTAATAAAAAAATAGGTATATTTGGCTATCACTAATTAATTTAGTGATAATTTTTCTTTTTCATAGCAATTTTTTTCCCATCCTTAATTTATTAAGGGTGGGTTTTGTTTTTATAGTAAATGGCTAATATCTTTTGCGTTTAAATTAGCTATGCTATTAACATTTAATATATTTACACACGTTTTAAGTAAATAAAATAACTAAATGACTAACTTATTAGAAGTTAATAACGTTTCAAAAAATTTTGGCAGTTTTACAGCTTTAAATAATGTATCGTTGGCAGTACCAAAAGGTAGTATTTTTGGTTTGTTAGGTCCTAATGGCGCTGGTAAAACCACTTTAATTCGCGTTATTAATCAAATTACAATGCCAGATACTGGCTCGGTATTCTTAGATGGCGAAACACTTCAAGAAAAACATATAAAAGATATTGGCTATTTGCCAGAAGAACGCGGCTTATATAAATCAATGAAAGTGGGTGAGCAAGCGTTGTATTTAGCACAACTAAAAGGCTTAACCAAAACCGAAGCTAAACAACGACTAAAATATTGGTTCGATAGGTTAGAAATTGGAGATTGGTGGAACAAGAAAATCCAAGAATTATCGAAAGGAATGGCACAAAAAGTTCAATTTGTGGTAACCGTGTTGCACGAACCAAAATTGTTAATTTTCGATGAGCCTTTTTCGGGGTTCGATCCAATTAATGCCAATTTAATAAAGGATGAAATTTTATACCTCAGAGAAAAAGGAGCTACTGTAATTTTTTCTACGCACAGAATGGAATCTGTTGAAGAATTATGCGACGATATTGCCTTAATTAATAAATCGAATAAAATTCTTGATGGTAAACTTACCGAAGTAAAACGCCAATACAAAAGCAATACTTTCGAAGTGGGTTTAAGAACAGATAATAATGCTAAGTTAGAACAAGAAATAGCCGACAAATTTTCTATATCAACCGCTTATTTTAAAACCTTAGACAACGAATTAAAGTTAAATATTAAGTTAAACCATGTCGATAAACCTAACGATTTGCTAAACTATTTAACTAGTAAAGCCGAAGTGTCTCATTTTGTAGAATTAATTCCAAGTGTAAACGAAATTTTTATTCAAACTGTAAAGAGTAATAACTAAAATATGAATCATTTACCTCTTATTATAAAGCGCGAATACTTAAATAAGGTACGAAATAAAGCGTTTATTATCATGTCTGTTTTAAGTCCAGTTATAATGATAATTTTAGTATGTGTTGTTGCCTATTTATCGCAAATAAATAACGACAAAGTTAGAGTTATTACAGTGCTAGACGAATCTGGTTTATTAAATAATACGTTTAAAAATTCAGAGAAAACAAGCTATAATATTTTAACAGGCATGTCGTTAAACGACGCTAAAGTCTTAACAAAAGAAGCAAATTCTAGTGGTTTACTGCATATTGAGCGTTTCAATAATTTAGAGGAAGCTTCAAATTATATTAAATTTTATTCCGAAGAGTCTCCCTCGCTGAGTTTAGTTTCAGATATCGAAGGAAAATTAGAAAAAGCATTAACCGCAAAAAATCTTAAAGAAAAAGGTGTAAATGTCGATACCATAAATGCCGCTCAGATAAAAATAAATATGGCACAAGAAAGTTTCGATGGAGAAAAAACATCAAAAATAGATAGTGTTGTAAAACTTATTTTTGGCGGTGCAGCTGGGTATTTGCTGTTTATGTTTATTATTATTTATGGTAATATGATTATGCGAAGTGTTATTGAAGAAAAAACAAGTCGTATAATAGAAGTTATTATTTCATCTGTAAAACCAATTCAACTTTTACTTGGTAAAATAATCGGAACATCGTTAGCAGGTATTACGCAGTTTGTAATTTGGCTTATTTTAGGTAGTATTTTGTTAACAATAGTGTCGCTTGTTTTTGGTATTGAGGTACAAACACCGCAACAGCAAATGGTAGAACAAGCCGTTGCTACCCCCGAAATTAATGCACAAGTACAAAATATATTGGAGGCTTTTTATAATTTACCAATTACCAATTTAATAGTAGCTTTTGTGTTGTTTTTTGTTGGCGGTTATTTATTGTATAGTTCGCTGTATGCTGCTATTGGTGCAGCTGTAGATAATGAAACCGATACGCAACAATTTATGTTGCCTATTATAATGCCTTTAATTTTGGCTGTTTACATTGGTATATTTACCGTTATTGAAGATCCTCATGGCACTGTTTCAACAGTTTTTTCATATATTCCGTTAACGTCACCGGTAGTTATGCTTATGCGTATACCTTTTGGTGTTCCTGTTTGGCAGCAATTAATATCCTTATTAATTTTAGTGGCAACGTTTTTATTTACTGTTTGGTTTGCCGCAAAAATTTATCGTGTTGGTATTTTAATGTATGGCAAAAAACCAAGTTATAAAGAGCTTATAAAGTGGATTAAGTATTAATATGATTCAAGATTTAGAAAAAATAGAAGACACCATAACCGAAAGTAGTGCCTGGGAAAAATTTGTAAACTTTTTAGAGTTTAAACTTTTAGATTTTACTTATGGTACTGGCGAAGATGCGCATGCTATCGTGCTTAGGGTAAAATATGTTTTACTGGTTTCTATAGTTCTTGTTGTTACAACTTATTTTTTACGGGTGTTTAAAAAGCTTATAACGCGTAAAATGCCTAAAGAAGATAAAGTTAAGTTTAATACCGTATTCTCTTTTTCACGTTGGATAATTTACATTATTGTTTTACTTGTAGTTTTAGATTCAATAGGTTTTAATGTTACGGCAATTTTTGCAGCATCTGCCGCGTTATTAATAGGTGTGGGGTTAGCATTGCAAACCTTGTTTCAAGATATAATCTCGGGTATTTTTATTTTAATAGATCAAAGTGTTCATGTTGGAGATGTTATTGAATTAGATGGAAAAATTGGAAGAATAGAAGAAATTAAATTGCGAACAACTCGAGCTGTAACCATAGATAATCGTGTTTTGGTAATACCCAATCACTTATATTTAGAAAAAAGTTTGTTTAACTGGACCCAAAATGGTGCCATTACACGTGAGTCTGTATCTGTAGGTGTTGCCTATGGTAGCGATTTAGAGCTTGTAAAAAAGTTATTATTACAAGCGGCAAGTACACATCCCGATGTATTAAGTGCACCAGAGCCATCGGTATTGTTTACCGAATTTGCAGATAGCTCATTAAACTTTAAATTAGTGTTTACCGTACAAGATAGTTTTAAAGCAGGCTTTACAAAAAGCGATATTAGGTTCGAAATAGACAAACTTTTTAGAGAACATAATATTAGCATTCCTTTTCCTCAAAGAGATGTTCATGTTTTTAAAGCTAATTCTTAATTTCCCCGTTTACTTTATGCGATATAAATCGATTTGCGTTCTAATTTTAATATACTTTGCTGTGTTTAAAGTTAATGCGCAACTTACCGATTTATTTAGGTTGGAGTACTCGTTTATTCCAAAATCGAAATCTGAAGATCAATATACAAGGTTACGAGCATTATTTAATTACCCAATAAAAATAAAAGAAAGCGATTATTTAGTTTTTGGGGCAGAGTATAACCGAGTAATATTAAATTTAGAAGATACTTATCCTTTCGAAACTTCGGGGTTAAATACAATTCATATAATTGATTTTAATTTAGGTTACACATTTAAATGGAACGAAAAATGGCGTTTTGGATTTAAAATTAATCCAAGAATAGCTTCTACATTAACTAGAAGTATAACAAACGACGATATTTTTATTAACGGAGGTGTTTATTTTGTAACAGACAGAATGGACGATACAAGTTTAATACACCCTTACCGCTTAGTATTGGGTTTAACCTATAATGCTACCACAGGATTACCATTTCCATTGCCTTTTATTAGTTACACCAGAGAGATAAACCAATATTGGGAATATAATTTAGGGGTTCCAAAATCTAGTTTAAAATACAATATTAACAACAAAAATGTATTATTGTCCTTTGTAGGTCTCGATGGCTACTTAGCACATTTGCAAAGACCAACTATAGTTAATGAGCAAGAGGTAGATCATATATCATTATCCGTAATTGTTGGTGGTGCTGGTTACCAATACTTTTTTACAGAACATATTATGGGATATATGTATTCTGGATATTCTTTTAGGTTAAATAACGTACTCAGAAACGAAAATAGAGAGGAAATTTATAAATTAGACGATAGAAATGCGTTCTACTTAAGAACAGGAATTAAATATAAATTTTAAAATGCCAAAAATATTAGTAATAGAAGATGAAGCAGCAATTCGCCGCGTGTTAGTAAAAATTCTTTCAGAAGAAAACGATACTTACAAAGTAGAAGAAGCCGAAGACGGTCTTGCTGGCATCGATAAAATAAAAAGCGACGATTTCGATTTGGTACTTTGCGATATAAAAATGCCAAAAATGGATGGTGTTGAAGTGCTCGAAGCTACCAAAAAAATAAAACCAGAAATCCCTTTTGTTATGATTTCGGGTCATGGCGATTTAGATACAGCAGTAAATACCATGCGTTTAGGCGCGTTCGATTATATTTCGAAACCACCCGATTTAAACCGTTTATTAAATACAGTACGCAATGCTTTAGATAGAAAGGAATTGGTTGTAGAAAACAAAATTCTTAAGAAAAAAGTAAGCAAGAAATACGAAATGATAGGAGAGAGTCCTGAAATTTCTAAAATAAAAGACATGATCGATAAGGTGGCGCCAACCGATGCTCGGGTATTAGTAACAGGGCCTAACGGTACTGGTAAAGAGTTGGTAGCGCACTGGTTACACCAAAAAAGCGATCGTGCAAAAGGCCCAATGATTGAGGTAAATTGTGCCGCAATTCCATCAGAACTTATAGAAAGCGAATTATTCGGTCATGTTAAAGGCGCTTTTACAAGTGCCAACAAAGATAGAGCTGGTAAGTTTGAAGCAGCCAATGGCGGAACCATTTTTTTAGATGAAATCGGCGATATGAGCCTTTCGGCTCAAGCCAAAGTTTTAAGAGCCTTGCAAGAAAGCCGCATTCAACGTGTAGGTAGCGATAAAGATATTAAAGTAAATGTGCGCGTTGTAGCTGCTACAAATAAAAATCTTAAAAAGGAAATTGAAGATGGTAAATTCCGCGAAGATTTATATCATCGTTTAGCCGTAATTTTAATAAAAGTACCAGCTTTAAACGATAGGCGAGACGATATTCCGTTATTGGTAAAGCACTTTTCGGCTAAAATAGCTTCAGAGCAAGGAACTGCAAAAAAATCATTTTCAGATAAAGCTATAAAATTGCTTCAAGATTACGATTGGACAGGAAATATTCGTGAGTTACGAAACGTCGTAGAACGTTTAATTATTTTAGGCGGCGACGAAGTAAGTGAGCAAGATGTCAAGGCATTTGCCAGTAAATAACACAAAATTTTTATGTAAATGGAACACGATAATTACAAGGTTACTAAACGCATCAATTTAAAAGATTTTGCTTCAAAAGTTGTTATTCCAGATGCCAAGAAAAAACTAAAAAAGGTTCGTAAAGATCTTGGCGAATGGCAAAATACCATGTATGCCCACAACAAATATGCGGTTTTAGTGTGTTTACAAGGCATGGACACCGCAGGAAAAGATAGCTTAATTCGCGAAGTGTTTAAAGAGTTTAATGTTCGTGGCGTAGAGGTGCAAAGTTTTAAAGTACCAACCGATTTAGAGCGCGACCACGATTATCTATGGAGGCATTATATTGCCTTGCCTTCACGGGGTAAATTCGGAATTTTTAACCGCACACACTACGAAAATGTGTTAGTAACACGCGTGCATCCAGAATATATTTTAGGCGAGAATTTGCCCGATGTAAATTCGGTAAACGATGTTAACGATGCTTTTTGGAACAAACGATTCGAGCAAATAAATAATTTCGAAAAGCATATTGCTCAAAACGGCACCATCATTTTCAAATTCTTTTTAAACTTATCAAAAGGAGAGCAAAAAAACCGACTTATTCGTCGCCTAGAAAAGCAGGAAAAAAACTGGAAATTTTCACCAAGCGATTTAAAAGAGCGCAAACTTTGGGATGCTTATCAAGATTGTTATCAGGACGCTATAAATAAAACCTCGAAACCTCATGCGCCTTGGTATGTTGTGCCTGCAGACGATAAACCTTCTGCCCGTTACATAGTGGCAAAAACTATTTACGACGAGCTCATGAAATACACCGATATTGTAGAGCCAGAGCTAGACGACGATATAAAAGAAAACCTCGAAGCTTACAAAAAACAACTTAGTAGCGAGTAGTTTTTGGGCGCTTAAACACGCTTTCCGCTATATCTTTATGTAAAACTTAGGTTTAAAAAATTAAAACCAGTTAGTTAAAACAAAGTTTTGCGTTAAAGCAATTTTCTCTGGTTTAAAATTTTACATAAAGGATGCCGCTACAATCGTTAGCGCAAGTTCGTGTTACACAAACAAACTGTTAACACAATTTTATAGGTAAAGGGGTTTTTAAAATTTCACAGAAATACTATTTTTAAAGTCTTAATATGTTACAATGAAAAAAATCACTCTTTTAGCAGCATTATTAGCATCGATTATTGGTTTTTCGCAAACCGCAGACGAGGCCGCATTACGAACTATATTCACACAATCGTTAACTAACGGTAAAAGTTACGATTGGTTAAACCATCTCTCCAACCAAATAGGCAGTCGCTTATCTGGTTCTTTAGGCGCAGAAAAAGCCGTAGCTTATACCAAAGAAGAACTAGAAAAGTTAGGATTAGACAAAGTTTGGTTGCAACCCGTAATGGTTCCGCGCTGGATTCGAGGTGCAAAAGAATTTGCATTTATTGAAAGCGAACCAGGAAAAACAAATAATGTAAATATTTGTGCGTTAGGTGGCTCGGTAGCAACACCTGCTTTGGGCTTAAAAGCACATGTAGTTGAAGTAAAAAACTTCGAAGAATTAGAAGCTTTAGGAAAGGAAAACGTAGAAGGCAAAATTGTATTTTACAACCGCCCAATGGAAGCCGAACTTATACAAACCTTTCAAGCGTATGGCGGTTGTGTTAATCAACGTTACAAAGGAGCGCTAGAAGCTTCAAAATATGGAGCTATTGGTGTAATTGTACGTTCTATGAATTTAAGGCTAGACGATTTACCACACACTGGTAGCATGACTTACGGCGATTTACCAGTAGAGAAACGAATACCTTCTGCAGCTATAAGTACTAACGATGCCGAATTATTAAGCGCAATGCTTAAACTAAATAAGGATATTAAATTTTACTTTAAACAAAGTTGTAAACAGTTGGCCGATGTGCAGTCTTATAATGTTATTGGTGAAATTACAGGAAGTGAATTCCCTAACGAATACATGATTGTTGGCGGGCATTTAGATTCTTGGGATTTAGGCGATGGCTCCCACGACGATGGTGCAGGCGTTGTACAATCCATGGATGTGTTGCGTTTATTAAAAGAATCTGGAATAAAACCAAAACGCAGCATTCGTGTCGTGTTATTTATGAATGAAGAAAACGGATTACGTGGTGGCAAAAAATATGCAGAAGTGGCTAAACAAAAAGGAGAAAATCACATTTTTGCATTAGAAAGCGATGCTGGAGGTTTTACACCTCGAGGGTTTAGTTTCGATTGTACAGATGCGGCATTCGAGCAAGTATTAAGTTGGCAAGCTTTGTTTAAGCCATACTTAATTCACTTTTTTGAAAAGGGTGGAAGTGGTGCCGACGTTGGTCCTTTAAAAACCGAAAGTAATGTATTGTGTGGTTTGCGTCCAGATTCCCAACGATACTTCGATCATCATCATGCAAGTAACGATACTTTCGATGCGATTAACAAACGCGAATTAGAACTTGGTGCTGCCACCATGACAGCATTGGTATATTTATTCGACAAATACGGGGTAAACCCAATAACTAAAACCAGTGAAATTAAGAAATAAACGAATTTTAATAAAAAAGCAACTCCTTACAGTTGCTTTTTTATTTTTTACATTACATATTTTGGCACAAAGCAATACACAATTACCTTATTACCAAATACCAGAAGCAGCCGAACAATACACTGCTGGCTCAGTAGCTTCACGAATAGTAGACGGTTTAGGATTTAGGTTTTATTGGGCAAGCGAAGGTTTACGCTCCGAAGATTTAAATTACAAAGCTTCAGAAACAGGACGAACAAGTTTAGAAACCATTGAGCATATTTTATCGCTTTCTGTTTTTATTTTAAAAAATATTACTTCTGATGAATTGGTTGATATTAGTAAGCTAAAAACTTACCAAGCTATGCGAAGTCAAGCGCTTCTGAATATAAAAATGGCTTCAGATATTTTAAGAGCTTCTGAAGATCTTTCGGTTTACGATAATGATAGGTTTCCGTTTTGGAATATAATTAATGGCCCAATTGCTGATGCCATGTGGCATTGCGGACAATTAGTTACGTTGCGCCGTGCTTCAGGAAATCCATTTAGCTCTAAAGTGAGTGTTTTTCAAGGAAAAGTAAACGATTAGAAAAGCAATTCATTACAAATTGTAAATAAAAAAGTTTTTTTAGAGGGTTTTTTAGTTTACATCCGTTTCATATTAAACACTGTATTTTTTGTAACATAAAAGTGTTTAAATCAAACTCATATTTGCTTTAATAAAAAATAAATGAATTCAACCAAATCATTCACAAGTCAATCCATTTGTGAAGAATTTACTTTTAATACTACTTTTAATAAACACTCAAAAGCCATATTTAATTTTTTAGTGTTTAATTATCATGATAAACAACTTGCAGAAGATGCTGTGCAAGAGGCCTACATAACACTATGGAAAAACTGTAGTAAAGTGCCTGTAGAAAAGGCAAAATCGTACCTATACACCATAGCAAAAAATAAAATTATTGATGCTTTTAGAAATAAGCAAACTATCCAGAAGCATGCCAATACAAGCGCGAGCAATACTGTTGAGCAAGAAACGATAAACTAAGTCAATTTTTTAAAAATTGTGCCATAGGAGCAAAGTATGCTTTAGGGCGTTAGTTAGAAATATAAAGTTCGGTTATGCTAGTAACCGAACTTTTTTAGTTGTAAACTAATTGATTAGTAACTTAATGAATCGATTCAAATCACAAATTGATGTGTTTGTATGAAAGTGAATTTATTAATATAAAACCTAAAGCATCAATTATTGATTTTACTTCAGGAAAGGCGTGATTTCTACAAATAGCTTAGCCACCATTTATCTTTGTTTTTCGCTTTATAAAGCATGTATGTTTTACTCGGAAAATAGAGTAGGGCAATAACACCAACCCAAACGCAATACACCACAAAAAGTGAATACCCGTAATTGGCAAGTTTGGCGTTCATAAATATATCAGCGGTTAATATCATGTTCTGCCAGTTTCCGCCAAAAATAAGCATACCAACAATAGCTAAAACGTGAATTAATAGCACATGCAAAAAGTAGTAAAACAAGGGTACACGACCAAAAACTAAAAAGAAGTCGGTTATTTTATTTTTAACCGATTCTATAGCGTACAAAAATAAAAGCGCAGGTCCTAGCGTAATTAACAAATAACATAAAGATGGCGGGTATTTAGTCACTTTAAAAAACGACATGATGGTTTTTGCAGTAGTATCTTGCACTTCCCAAGGCGCCAAATCGCCATAAACATTGAGTCCGCGAATTATAAAAAACGCAATTATTGAAGCAGTACCAAGTATTAGTAAGTACTTTTTTCTAGTGCTTATGTTAAAATCTTTTTTATATAACTGCCCAAAACAATACCCCAAGCAAATAACGCCCAACCACGGAATAATGGGATACGCGAATGCAAAAAACGTATCGCCTATTTTAAGAAATTGCTGCTGATGTAAAATGTACCATAAAATAGCTTTAAAGCTATGACCTTGCATGGTTATGCCGTCTAAGGCATTATGTCCCACAACTAAAATGCATCCAATAACCAAAATGTATTTTATAGGTAAATAAATGGCGAATGAGAGCAAAATCATGCACAAACCAATAGCCCAAATAACTTGCAGTATAATAAAGCTATAAGTTACATCGAATTTCCAAAGAAAATTATTAACTATAACAGCAAGTATAATTAACCAAAACCCACGCGTTATTAAAAACTTAAATAACTGAGGTTTTGTTTTTTTAGCCCCATATAAATAAGCCGAAGTTCCAGCTAAAAAAATAAAAACAGGGGCACAGTAATGTGTAATAAATCGTGTAAAGAATAAAAAAGGTGTTGTAGTTTCTAAATCTGTTGGATTAGAAAAAAACGAACCATAATGAAAATAATCTCTAACATGGTCTAAAGCCATAATTACCATAACTACCCCTCTTAAAATATCTATTGATTCTATGCGGGTGTGTTTTGCTAAACTCATGTTATAAATTAGTTAGTTTGTAATAATTTGAGATTAAATGTAATAAAAAATGTTCTATTTAATCGATTGTAAACACAAGGCTGTATAAAAGTTAGGTTTTCGGGTTAGATAGGTTTGTTTTTATACAGCCTTTAGTTTTTTATTAAATATTTATTTTGCATAAAGTAAAGCACTGCTGTAATATTCGCTCATGGACGTTATTTTACCATCAGCATCAAATCGATTATTTAAATGCATTAAAAGCTCAATTTTTTTATCGTCGGATTTTCTAATAAGGTTAAATTTCCACCACGATAAAACATCACGACCTTCTCCCATTTCGTATTCTAAATAATCGGGATAACCTACTATATCAATCCCAACTATTGTAAATTTCTTTAAAAAATTTTCCCAATTGGTTTTGGTTTCGGCTTTTGTAAACCATTTATCGTATGGCGCATTTATATCGTAAAATCTAGCATCATCTGTAAAATATGATAAGGATTTATCGAAGTCTTGTTTTTCAAAGGCATAAACCATTTTTCTTACCGTGTTAATGTTATCATGGTGGTTGTAAATAGTACCGTTGGTGCGGTTTACAAAACTATCCCCAATTTCGTCGAAAACACTTTCGTTAAAATATGCTATTTCTGTTTGTATTTTATTGTCCTTATTAACAACAAGTAATCTATGAGAGAACATATCAATTTTTACACCTGTTTTTTTGTGAATGCCACGTATGTCCTCCCAAGTTTGCACCCAAACAACATCTTTGTCGTTATTTTTTTTGTATTCAATGGCATCAGGATAGGCGCCTTCTGTTCGAGTAACTGTAAAGTAATCTAGTGAATTATGCCAAAATAAAACCGATTTTAAAAACGATTCTTTATTTTGTCCTTCAGGATTTGTTGAGGTGTCTAATCCATTGTACGATTTAAAATCGTCAGCCAAATAGCTTGCTACTTTTGCTGTGTCTCCTTTAACGAAAGCTTCAGTCATTTCTTCAACTATTTTTATAGCTGGATGATCAATATAAACCGTTCCGTTTGATTTTTTTTGGGCAACCGAAAGCTGAATACTAAGTATTGCGAATACAAATAATAATGATAGTTTTTTCATCGTAATAGAATTTATGGTTAATAATAGTTTAAAGTTGGTTTTTCTTTTTGAAATGATAACTCAAATAAATTTGTATCATGCAGGTTTAGGTATATTATTACGTGAAACCTATAAAATTTAAATAGGGCAGTAGCTCGTATATTATTGTTTTAAGCATGTTTTTTACATGCTGTTAACTTTGCGTAAATTGTTATTAAAAGTTACAGGGAGGAGTTACTTTTAAAGAAGATATTTTTTGAATCGGATTTTTCTAAATAATCTATTTGGTTTTACTTTCTAATTTTTCCGTTTTGCCAAAATTTACTAAGGTAAACCAAAGGAAAAATGAGAAGCTCTTGTAAAATCTAATTTGGTATTACAGAAAAACTCTAAGTGAATCATAAATGTCTTTTTATAATTATAGCTATTATTAAAAAGACTCAGGGAATTTTTTAAAAATACTAAACATATTGATTATTAGCAAATTAAAGTCGTTTAAACTTAAAATATGTAAGGCAATTTAATATAATAGGCTCTATTAAAAGGTAAATAAAAGGTGTGTTAATTTATTTTTTTTTGCTGCGCTAATAACTTGCGCTGTTGCTTTATGGTAAGTGTACTACCATCGTGACTCCATCCGGGTGCTGCAAAAGCGTACATAAATTTGTGATACCAGTTTTTAGACTTTTTCATGTCGTTCCAGATATCTTTATACTCGTGGGTTAAAATTACTAGTGGGTTGTAGGAGTTTGGCGGATGTGTAACGCCATATTTTATATCGATATTTTCGTCGAGTTCTTTCCAGGTGCCAAATATTTTATCGAAAATATTTAAAAATCCGCCGTGGTTTTTGTCCATGTACTCAAAGTTTTGGGCGTGGTGGACTTGGTGCATGGTATGGGTGTTAAATATTTTTTCTAAAAAACCTAGTTTTGGAATAAATACAGAATGTAATTGAAATTGCCATAAAGATTCAATACCCAAGCACACAATAATCATTTCTGGCGGAAAGCCAACTGCGGGCATCCACATATAGAAGAACGGTTTGTAAAGCACAGTAAACCAACCGTTTCTTACGGCAGTTCCTAAATTAAAATTATCGGAGGAATGGTGTACAATATGTGCGGCCCAAAGTACCCGAACATTATGATTTTGACGATGAAACCAATAATAGCTAAAATCGTCGGCGAGTTGACAAAGCAACCATACATACCAAGCGTACCCAAACGATTCGTAACCCATAATATTGGTACGAACGCCATTAATTTCAGGGTTAAAAACGTTGTAAACAAAATTAAACAGGACTATAGCTGCAATAGTTTTGGTTAGTGGAGCAATAATTGCAGAGCCAATACCCATGCTTAGGCTTGCAGCTAAATCTTTATAGTTATATAAATCTTTTTTTTCTTTGTGGTGCTTGCTGTAGGATAACTCTAGAAGAATAAGACCAAGAAAACAAGGAACGCCGTAAACCAGCGGGTTTGTAAAATCCATTAAAAATTGTGTTTAGCTCAAAAATAGGATGATTTTATTATTAAACAGACTAAATTTAGATTTATTTTAAATAAAAAAGACCGCTTTTAACGTTAGGACGTATAAAAGCTGTCTTTAATAAATAGATTATATGTTGGCTAGCTTATTTAGCTAATGTTTTTTCTGCTTTTGGTGTAAAATTTACTTCTACTTGATTTCTTGTTAAATCTTCAAAAGTTTCACGCTCTCTAATTAAATGTAATTGGTTGTTATACCAAAGTACCTCGGCTGGTCTAAACCTAGAGTTATAGTTACTCGCCATAGAAAAACAATAAGCACCTGCGTTTTTAAAACATAAAATATCACCTTCGTTAATTTCGTTTATTCTGCGGTTGCTACCAAAGGTATCGGTTTCACAAATATAGCCTACTACGGTATAAAAACGCTCTCTGCCTTCTGGGTTCGAGATATTATTTATATCATGATGCGATCCGTAAAACATAGGGCGTATTAAATGATTTAAACCAGAATCTACCTGTGCAAAAACGGTAGATGTAGTCTGTTTCACAGCGTTTGCTTTTACTAAAAAGTGACCTGCTTCGCTAACTAAAAATTTACCAGGTTCGAAGGCTAAAGTTAAATCTTTACCATATTCTTTACAGAAATCGTTAAATCTTTTTGATAGTTTTTTACCTAACTCTTCAATATTAGTTTCAATGTCGCCTACTTTATAAGGTACTTTAAATCCTGAACCAAAATCTATGAAATCTAGATTTTTAAATTGTTTTGCGGTTTCAAATAAAATTTCACTAGCGTATAAAAATACTTCAATATCTAAAATGTCACTTCCCGTATGCATATGTATACCGTTAATGGTCATTTTAGTATTTTCTACAATACGTAAAATATGAGGTATTTGGTGTATTGAAATACCAAATTTAGAATCGATATGACCTACAGAAATTTTACTGTTTCCACCAGCCATAACATGAGGGTTTATACGAATACAAACCGGTGTTTTCGGGTATTTAGTACCAAATTGCTCTAAAATAGCAAGGTTATCTATATTAATTTTAACTCCAAGTTTTGCTGCTTCTTCAATTTCGCTTAACGAAACGCCATTTGGTGTAAAAATAATTTGTTCTGGTTTAAAACCAGCAGCTAATCCCAATTGTACTTCTTGAATAGAAACGGTATCTATACCAGAACCTAAACTATTTAAAAGCTTTAAAATGGATATGTTTGATAAAGCCTTTACCGCATAACTTATTTTTAAGTGTTTTACACTTTTAAAGGCATTGGTAAGTCTTTTGTATTGAAATTCAATTTTTTCGGCGTCGTAAACATATACAGGACTGCCAAATTCTTCAACAGCTTTTAGTAATTGAGTATTGGTCATAACTTTAATTTTGCGCAAATATATTCCTTTAAGTGGTATTAAAAATAAAAAACATCGAAAATTTTTAAAATTAAACAAAAAGTTAATTATTTAACAAATTAAAATTATAGAATATTTTTAAACATTAAAATTGGGTAAGTAAAGCCTATTATTTACATTTGCTATACTTTAACTATATAATGTCATTATGAATTTACACGAGTATCAAGGAAAAGATATACTAGCAGGTTTTGGCGTGAGAGTACAACGCGGTATTGTAGCCCAAAACGCAGACGAAGCAGTAGAAGCTGCAAAAAAATTAACAGAAGAAACCGGAACAGGTTGGCACGTAATTAAAGCACAAGTACATGCTGGTGGTCGTGGTAAAGGTGGCGGTGTAAAACTTGCTAAAAATTTAGAGGAAGTTAAAACAGTTGCTGGACAAATTATAGGAATGGACTTAGTTACACCTCAAACTTCTGCCGAAGGTAAGCGTGTGCACCAAGTATTAGTTGCCGAAGATGTATATTATCCAGGGGATAGCGAACCAGACGAATTTTACATGTCTGTGTTATTAAATCGTGGTACAGGACGTAACATGATTATGTATTCTACAGAAGGCGGTATGGATATTGAAACTGTTGCCGAAGAAACACCACATTTAATTTTTACTGAAGAAGTAGATCCTGCTGTTGGTTTGTTACCATTTCAAGCAAGACGCGTAGCCTTTAACTTAGGTTTATCTGGTTTAGCATTTAAAGAAATGACTAAATTCGTGATGTCTTTATACACAGCTTACGTAAAGTCTGATTCTTCTTTATTCGAAATTAACCCAGTTTTAAAAACTAGTGATGATAAAATTTTAGCTGTTGATGCTAAAGTAACTATAGATGATAACGCTTTATATCGTCATAAAGATTATGAAGCATTAAGAGATTTACGTGAAGAAAACCCAATTGAAGTTGAAGCTAAAGAAGTAGGATTAAACTACGTAGATTTAGATGGAAATGTTGGTTGTATGGTAAACGGAGCTGGTTTAGCAATGGGAACCATGGATTTAATTAAGCAAGCAGGTGGAGAGCCAGCAAACTTTTTAGATGTTGGTGGTACTGCTGATGCTGCTCGTGTTGAAGCTGCTTTTAAAATTATATTAAAAGATCCTGCGGTAAAAGCTATTTTAATTAACATTTTTGGAGGTATTGTACGTTGCGATCGTGTGGCACAAGGTGTTATTGATGCTTACAAAAACATGGGGAATATTGAAGTGCCAATTATTGTACGTTTACAAGGTACAAATGCAGATATCGCAAAAGAATTAATTGACAATTCTGGATTAGCGGTACTAAGTGCTACAGAATTCCAAGAAGCTGCAGATAAAGTACAAGAAGTTTTATCGTAAAACGTACTTCTTAGTTATATAATAAAATAAAAGAGCAACTTAATTGTTGCTCTTTTTTTGTGGTTTATTTTGAGATTGTGGTTTCGGTTTATCACCTTTTTTAGGCATTGGGCCTCTTAAATGTATAACCAAACCGTTTAAAAAATTTCGTAATATTTGATCGCCACACTCCATGTATTTAGGATGATCTTCACGCCTAAAAAAGGCGCCTAATTCACTTTTAGAAATTCTAAAATCTACCAGAGCAAGTATTTTAACAATATCATCATCTCTTAGCTTTAAAGCAACTCGTAACTTTTTTAATATATCGTTGTTTGTCATAATTTTTTGCGCTGATTTAGCCTATGTATTTCATCGATTTTGTAATTAAGGAATACCGAAATTAGCGTTTTTTAAATTGTATTAACCATTACCAATAATAAAAATCGTAAATAAAAAGCTAATTTTGTTTCTAATAATCTGGTAAACAGATGTTTGTGGTTTTGTTCTGCTGTATTGAAAAAGGTGCTGAAAAGGATGAAAAGCACTTTTTTGGGATGTTAGTTTAAAGCATTGTGATGAACTTAATAATAATAACGATTAACTACAATGTGGTTTTCGATAAGATACCAGTTATGAAGGATTAATTTTTATTCTTTCTACTTAAATTTATGATATAATTAATAATCCCCTGAATTATGGTTAACAGATTAGAAAAATTAAGTCTTTTATCAGAAATGATAGCTTTTGCTCAGCACGATAAAGACATACAAAATATAGAATATAATTTTTTGCTTGGAGTAGCAAAACAATTAGGGATATCAAGAGAGGATTTTGATTATTTAATTGAATATCCTATTAATTATACTCATTTAAAATCGCATAGCGAGCGCATTGTGCAATTTCATAGATTAGTTTTATTAATGAATATTGAGCAGGAGCACAGCGATATTGAAAATAATAAAAGTGTAGCAAAGCTTTATAACTTTGGGTTACGCATGGGCTTAAGCCATGAATCTATAACTAAGGTTTTGTATTTAATGGATAGTTTTCCAAATAAAATAGTACCACCAGATGTATTAATAGATATATTTAAAACGCAATATAACTAACCAGAGAAGTGCGTTGTCTCTCACTTATATCTTATTAAAAGTTAAATTTAAGTGTTAATTAAATTTAGCGACAATTAAAATTGAAAAGCTAAGGGTTTATACCTTTAGCTTTTCTAGTTTATCTTGGTATGCTTTTATTTCGTCGCGCAATTTGGCAGCTACCATAAAATCTAGTGCCTTTGCGGCTTCTTCCATAGCTTTGCGCTTTTCTTTAATTTTCTTTTCAAGCTGTGGTTTACTTAAATATTCACTTTCGGGTTCGGCAGCTTTTGCTGCTTCTAATTCGTAATGATAAGTACTAACCGAATTTTTAGTAAGTGCATTATCTAAACTTTTATTTAAAGCTTTGGGTTTTAAGTTATGCTTAGTGTTATAATTTATTTGCTTTTCACGACGGTAATTGGTTTCATCAATGGTTTGTTGCATGCTTTTAGTAATTTTATCGGCATACATTATGGCTTTACCATTTAGGTTTCTTGCGGCGCGACCAACTGTTTGAGTAAGCGATCGCGTAGAACGTAAAAAACCTTCTTTATCGGCATCTAAAATGGCAACTAATGATACTTCAGGTAAATCTAAGCCTTCACGAAGTAGATTTACACCCACTAAAACATCAAACAAACCTTTACGCAAATCTTGCATAATTTCTACGCGCTCCAAGGTGTCTACATCACTATGAATATAGCGACAACGAATTTGAATTCTATCTAAATACTTAGTCAATTCTTCTGCCATACGTTTCGTAAGTGTGGTGACTAAAGTACGTTCGTCTTTTTCTACACGGACTTGTATTTCTTCAATTAAATCGTCTATTTGATTTAAACTAGGTCGCACTTCAATAATGGGATCTAATAAACCAGTTGGTCTAATAATTTGTTCTACGTAAACCCCATCGGTTTTTTGTAATTCATAATCTGCTGGGGTAGCACTTACATAAATAACTTGGTTTTGTAAAGCTTCAAACTCTTCAAATTTTAATGGACGGTTATCCATGGCCGCAGGTAACCTAAAACCATATTCTACTAAGTTTTCTTTTCTGCTTCGGTCACCGCCATACATGGCATGTACTTGCGAAATAGTAACATGACTTTCGTCTACAACCATTAAATAATCATCTGGAAAATAATCTAGTAAGCAGAAAGGGCGTGTTCCTGGTTGTCTGCCATCAAGGTAGCGCGAATAATTTTCTATACCAGAGCAATACCCAAGTTCTCGAATCATTTCTAAATCGAATTCGGTGCGTTCTTTTAGGCGCTTAGCTTCAAGGTGTTTACCAATCTCTTTAAAATAATCGTGTTGCTTAACTAAATCGTCTTGTATATCTTTAATGGCATTTTGTAACACATCGGGAGAGGTTACAAACATGTTAGCAGGATATATATTTAAGCGATCGTATTTTTCAATAACCTCGTTAGTTTGTATGTTAAAGGCTTCAATCTCTTCAATTTCATCACCAAAAAAATGAATACGAAAAGCATCATCAGCATAACTCGGGAAAATATCTACAGTGTCACCTTTTATTCTGAAGTTTCCGTGGTTAAACTCTGCTTCGGTTCTCGAGTATAAACTTTGTACAAGTTTATGAAGTAATTCGGTTCTTGAAATTTCTTGATCCCGCTTTAGGGTAATAACGTTTTTTTGAAATTCAATAGGGTTACCAATACCATATAAACAGGATACTGATGCTACAACCAAAACATCTCGCCTTCCAGAAAGTAACGATGATGTGGTGCTAAGTCGCATTTTTTCAATTTCTTCGTTTATTGATAAATCTTTTTCTATATAAACGCCAGAAACAGGAATATAAGCTTCGGGTTGATAATAATCGTAGTACGATACGAAATACTCTACTGCATTATTTGGAAAAAACTGCTTAAACTCAGAATATAACTGTGCAGCAAGGGTTTTGTTATGCGCTAAAACTAGAGTAGGACGTTGTACGTCTTGTATAACGTTAGCTACGGTAAAGGTTTTACCAGAACCTGTAACACCAAGAAGTGTTTGAAATTTTTCGTCTTGATTTATGCCATTAACTAATTGCTTTATGGCTTGTGGCTGATCTCCTGTTGGGCTAAACTCTGATTCTATCTTAAATTGCATATTGCAAAATTAAGTAAAATAAGTGTTTAATGTTTTAAACTAAAGTGTCCTTTATAGGTTTTACCATCGGGAAGTTGTAAATAAAACCAATAATCGTCGTTTGGTAAAATTTGGCCTTGATATAAACCATCCCATCCTTCAATTAGGGGATTTATTTGTTTTAGAAGTTTGCCGTAACGATTAAATATTTGAACATAAATATTAGCGTTTATTTCGGTTGATAGCCCAATAACATTCCAAGTATCGTTAATACCATCGTTATTAGGTGTGAAAAAATTTGGGAAGCCAAATACAGAAACCTCTGTTTCTATAGATTCACAACCATTGGTGTCGTAAATAGAAATAGTATGTAAACCCGCTTGTACATTTGTAAAGGTATTGTTTTGCTGTGGCGGAGCATTATTTAAAACGTATTCGTAATTGCCAGCTCCAGATACTACAACACTAATGGTATTGTTTGTAGAACCTTCGGTAAAAATAATATCTTCAATTACGGCAGCGCTTGATGTATTTACAGTAATACTATTACTGGCAGAACAACCATTTAAAAAAGTAGCTATTACTGTATAAGTTCCGGCTTCATTAATTTGAATGGAAGCGGTGCTTTGCGAAATTTCGGTGTTATTTAAAAACCATTGGTAACTTGTCGTATTATCATCTGCATTGATAATGCCAGAATCAATAGTTATGGTGTCAGGATAAGTATTTACACAATAGGTATACGTTTCCGTATTTAGAAACTGGGGGACTTCTAAAGCTTGTAGCGTTATTGGAGAAAGCTCATAACAATCGATGTCATTCTTAATTTTTACGTAAATAGTTTGTGAGTTGGCTTGGGTATTTTGATAATTTCCAGAGATTTCATCGGATTCTGTGATATCTGTATAAAAATTAATATTTGGCGGTTCTTGGAAATTAGTTAGAATAGTTGTTTTTAAATCATCTAAATTAAATATCGCATAGCCATCAGAATCATCGTCACAAACCGATAAGTTGAGATTGTTTATGGTAAAAGGGGTAAAATATTCTATAGTAATTTCGCCGTAAGAAGTACATTGGCCTTGTAATTCAACTTCAACATTATAAGTGCCAGCTTCTTCAACGGTAAATGTTTCATCGATAGCTCCAATAATTTCAGCGCCATCTTTAAACCATTTGTAAGTGTTATTACCAAGTTGGGAGGCATCTAGTGTTAACGTTTCGTTTTCGCAAAGCGGGTTGTTGGTGTCTATTAATCTATCTTCTCCTAGGTCTGTACTTAATTTAAAACTACCAGCTTCTAAAAACACAGCAGAATCGTACCTATAGTTTTGTTCATCGGCAATTACAAGTTTAACATGGTAAGTTTCATTGGGAATAGTATTCGCTATGGCTGTAAGTACAGCAGTTTGACCATTAAAATTTATAGGGGCAGAGGCGTCGTTCCAGCTACCAAAATAACTCTCGTTTTGTGCACTGCAAGAGTTTGGTATTTCTGGATGAACGGTAGTTACTTTTACAGGAGTTTGTGTGTTTGGTACTAGAGCAATATTCGTAAAATAGGTAGCGTTTTTTTCTTTTATTAGAAACCCAAATAAATCGGAATATTGACAAGTACTGCTATTATTTTCTTGGTATTCTTCTGAAGCAAAAACGTAATTAAAACTAATTTGTGAGGCAACAGATTTAAATTCGAACTCAATAATAGTAGCGTTTAATGTATTGGTTTCGTTTAAAATAGTTTCTAAGTCACTGTCTCCAGTCCAATTTGTAGCATCGTCGTCGCTTAGCGAAGTATTAGGGCCTTGAACATTTGTTAATTTTCCAGTGCTTAAAACAATACCATTTGCAAAAGGAAATGAGGAGTTGTTGGCATCGAAGTAGCCAAAGCTTTGGTCTGTGCCACCAAAATTTCCGCCTACAACATTAGTTACCACAACATCTGTAATACAATTGCTGTCTATTAAAATATCTTCAATAAGTTGTTGTGCGGTGTAAGTAGCACTGTCTACTTGAACATTTTGCGCAAAAGAAAAAGCGCTTGTAAAAAGGATGCTAAATAAAAGATGTTTCATGTTAATTTAAAACGCTTGGGTAAATATAAGCACTTAGATATTATGTTTAGCGTTTTAAGGTGAAGTGGCCATTGAACGTTCTACCATCGTTTAAACTTATTTTATACCAATAGTCTCCCGTAGGCATGAGTATTCCTCTAGATGTGCCATCCCACCCTTCGTTTAAAGAAGAGGCTTGTTTTAGTAATTTACCATATCTGTCGAAAATAAAAATGGTTTTAATATCTGTAGAGTTATTTAAACCTATAATTTGCCATGTATCGTTATAACCATCATTATTTGGGGTGAAAAATTTCATAATTCCCATAACGGAAAGTTCTAAACTTGTTTGTCCGCACCCTTTTTTGTCATTAACATAAAGGGTATAAAGCCCGGGAGTAACATTGTAGAATTCAGGACTATCTTGGTATACAACATTTAAGCTTCCTGTTTCTGCCAAAGCGAATTCGTAATCTCCTAAACCTAAATTTGAAGTATTTACGGATACGCTATTATTGTTTTTGGTAAAATCTACAATAGTAATATCGCTATCTGAAAGTGTGGCGAGTTCTGAAGCATTTACAAAAACTTCTTTAGTTTCAGAGCAATTGGTTCCATTAGTAGTTGTAAGCGTAACAAAATATGTTCCGGGTTCTGATACGGTTAATGTTGAAGTGGTTTCGCTTAAAAGTTGATATGAAATACTGCCATCTAAACTAGTAAAATGCCATTCATAGTTGTAGGTATTGTTAGTATTAGCTTCATCAGGATCTAAAACAACTGTAAAATCCGGATTAGAACTGCAAACAATTTGGTTTTCTACAATACTAAAATCTGGTAAAGCTTCAACTATTAAAAGGTTATTTAGTTCTTTTAGCCCCAAGCAATTATTACCTAAATCACTTTTAACACGTACCCAAATACTTTGGGTGTTAGGCGAATTACTGTTGGTGTGGTTTGAAATATCAATAATTTCATTGGTTTCTAAAGTTGCATCTTCTTCCGATTCGTAAAAGTGAGTTGTTACGTTTAAATTGGAGAAAATAGCATTCTCAATATCATCTTTTACTGAAGAAAAATTAAAAGTTGCAATACCATCGTAGTTATCTGTGCCATCATCGCATTGGTAAATGGAGTCTGGATTATATGCGCTTAAAGCGGCGCTCGATGGACTAACAACGATTGATAACGCTACGGCACGATAACAGCCGTTTGCATTTTCAACGCGTATCCAAATAGTTTCAGGAGTAAAACCTAATGAATCTTGATAGTTTTCTGGTGTAGAAATAGCATTTGTATTGTCTTGAGCATCGGTTTCGGTTTCAAAATATGAAAATGATAAGCCCTCGGAAATATAATTAGGATTAATGTCTTCTTTTATACTATTTAAGGTTAAGTTAAAAAAGGCTTGACCGTCGTTTGATGCATCATCGCATTGCGTATATGTACTTGGAGTATTCGTGGTTGGTAAAGCATTAATAAATAAAGTAGCTTCGTTTGAATATAAACCACAAGTGTTACCCGACCTATTTAACAAAACTCTAAACTTATAATTGTTGAAACTATTAGGTACGTTATTTACGGTTAAATTTTGGGTTGTTGATCCAGAAAAATTAATATTGTCTGTTAGGGTTTGCCAAGTAGAGCCATCGGTACTCAATTCCCATTGATAGTTTTCTGCATCTGGCGAGCTAACACTAAACATTCCAGAACTTAGCTCACATACTGTTAAATCTTCAGGTTGGGTTGTTATACTTATAGGCGCATAGTTTAAATAATTGCTGTCTGGTAGGGTATAACCATCAACCGCATTTGTAACAAGTCCGTTAGCATCAACGGTAACCGTATTGTTTCCTACATAAGTATCTAAATTTTCGTCGGTAAAACTGGCTTCAATAACATCGCTACAGCCATCACCATCGCTATCGTAATCTATGTAAGAGAATACAAGATCGTTATCTAAATCGTTTAAAACATAGCCTAGGGTGTTGCTGTCTGACGAAGTTTCGGCAGCGTCTGTCCAACCGTTTGTTCCGTAATTTGGACCGTCTTCAATGCCATCTAAATTGGTATCGGATAATATTCCTAATTGGCCGGTTTCAATTAAATCGTAAATACCGTCGTTATCGCTATCTAAATCATAAAAATCGTAAACGCCATCGTTGTCAGTATCAATTGGTATTGTATAGCCATCATAAACATCATCTAAACCATTAAAATCATTATCAATTCCCGTAAGTTCAATTATTTGTCCAGAGCCTTCAATGGTATCTGGTATGCCATCGTTGTCGCTATCAAGGTCTAGTTCATCTTTTAAACCATCGTTATCTGAATCTTTTTTAAAACAGGTTAATGAAATATTTCCAGAAAAGGTTGATGGCGTTACTTGATCTGACAGATAATGAAAAAACGAAAAGCTATCTATGGAATTAGCTAAAAACTGATAAGGTGTGCTTCCGTTTGAAGCTGTATTTATTTTAAAATGAATTTCAGAACCCGATATTTGAGTAATACCAGTTTCAAAAACACCGTCAAAATTTGAATCAACTAAAAGTTTATCATCAGGATCTACAAGTGTAATGTTTTTGTTTGAAGGGGTTATTTTCACTACAAAGTATTCATTGTTATTTACTGCAGAGCTAATAGTCGCTTCGGTAAACTTAATATTAACCGCTTCGGTAAAATTTAAAGTGTATTCGCTTTGCGCTGAGGTGTCATTTCCTAAAACACTAATAAAATCCCCTGAACTATCACCAAATAAGGTGTTTAAACTACCCGAACTACTGGTTTCGGTGTAAGAAGCGCTTGTAATTGATGCATTTGTTGAGTTGTCTTGATAAACCAATTCAGGATTGGTGATATCGCTTAAATTTATAGTAACATCGCCTCTAGATTCGGTGCAGTTTAAAATACCGTCGTTATCATTATCAATATCTAAATTGTCGATAATACCATCGTTATCGATATCATCTGGACATATACTTACGGGTACTTCGGTCGATTCTAAAGTTGCTCCGGTACATGTAATTGTACCAATTAATTTATATTTACCTGGAATTGTTGGTGTTATTGAGGGCACATTTGTGCTTATTAATTGGTAACCGGAACCATCATCGAAATACCATTCGTAGGTGTCGAAACTATTAGCATTAGCAGCTTCTAAAGTAATGTTAGGTATGCAGTTGCCTAAAGCAGAAAATTGAGTGTCGAAACTAATTTCTGGGGCTGTTGGAAATCCTGAATAATAACCGCCAGAAGTTGCCGAACCATTAACGTTAAAATAAGCCACGTATAACTCATCATCGCCTTGTACAGAAACATTATTTGTTAAGCCTGTAATTTTGTAGGTAACGTAATCGTTATTCCCAGAAACGGTACTTGGGCCAATAACATTATAATTTGAAAGTGCTAAATTATTTATGGTAATGTTTGCGCCTGCTTTTGTTACAATTGAAACGCCTCCATCGTAAGTGGTGTTTCCAATATTATCGATATCGGCTATATTATCAATATTTCCTTTAGTTTCACAACTTAGCGGAGGAACAAAAAATAAACCTTGATTGGCTTCACTACTCGAACCTATACCTTGATACGCAAAAACATTTTCAGATGTTTCTACATACATGTTGCCAAATGTATTATAATTATCACCTTCTATAACATAATATTCTCCGGCATTTATTGTCGCTATTGGTGCATTTCCATTAATGCTAATGGATGTATTATTAGTATGAGCAACAATTAACACATTTTCCCAGTCGTTATTGCCATCGCCTTTAACAAATATATATTCATTGCCAATTTTTGATAATCCAGCGATTTGATCTAACCCATAATCTCTACCAGTGCCATCACCAAAACTTCCGTTTGCAGAACCACAGTTTACAACAATCGGCTTCGTTGATGAAACCAAACAACCTATTAGGCCATCGGTTAAATTATTAGATATGTTTTCTTCTAGGTTCGCTGCAATAGTGTAGCTTTCTCCTTTATTTAAAGTAACAGAAAAAGGAAAACCACCTGTATAATTTTTTAAAATAAGATTATTAGGTATATCGCTAAAAGTTACCACAGTATTATCTTCGGTTGCCATGGCAGAAGCAAAACTTAAGTAATTATCCTGCGGATTTTCACTTGTAAACATACCTATTCTAAAAGTAGTATCTAAAGCAGATAAACCTTTGCTAACTAGGGCACCAGCTTGGGCGCTACTGCCAGCTTCCATTCTTATAGATACATAAACGGGAGCATCCGCTTCTATAATGTAACCTTTGTCTCCCATTATTGTTGAGGTCGTATTGGAGTTAACAAATAACTGGCCATTACCTGTGCCTAAATATTGAATAAGCGGTGTAGCGTTATCTACAAAACCTGTAACGTAATTAGTGGCTGGTTGTCCAACTGGTATAATGGTATACGGTACCGGTGTATTGGACGGCGTAGATATATAAAGATATTGATTTTCTGGATTGGCATTTCCAAGTGCAGAACTTGTTAGTGGAGGAATATAGTGTGTAGTGCTTAATTGTGCATAACCTTTAATGGAAAATACAACTAAAAGTACTAGAAACAATAAACGATGGTTAAGCTGCATTAATGGAATTTATTAAAACCTTTATAGAAACAAATTATGCATTAAAATATGTTTTTTAATTTACTTTAGACTTCTTTAACCTTAAAAGGTTTAACTATTAGTTGTAACGTTTTTTATTGAAGTGTAATTCGGTCAAAAACACGCAAAATATAGGTTAACGCTTTAAGCTAAAATGACCTTTTAATTTAAAGGTTTCGCCATTTTGAATTATATCTGCCACATACCAATAATCGTCGGCAGGCATATTATAACCATTAAATGTTCCATCCCAACCAAGCGATGTGTCCATAAGTGTTTTTAATAATTTACCATAACGGCTGTAAACATAAACAATAGTTCCTGGTATTTCTTCAATGCCAACAATATGCCAAGTATCATTATAGCTATCGTTGTTTGGGGTGAAATATTTTGGAATATCTACAATCATAACTTCGGTAGTTACATCATCGCAACCAAAAATATCTCTAATTGTAATTGTATGAAGGCCATAAGTTACATTCGGAAAAATGTTGGAAGTTTGGGGTTCTCCATCGTCTAAAATAAAAACGTAATTTCCAATACCATTTACATTTACGGTAATGCTGTTAGGATCTTCAAAATCTACTTTTGTTGTAAATTCTATATTTGCCGATTGCGATTCAACTACTGTAAATGATTTAGTGAACGTACAGCTGTTAGAATTTGCGTGAGTTGTGGTTGCAGTTACCCAATAATCTCCAACTTGACTAGCATCAGACAGTTCTATTTGTGGTGTGGTTTCTCCCGTAGACCACAAAAAGGTATCGTTAGGGTTACCGGTTGAAGCATCTAAAATTAAAGGTAAGTCGTTAACGCATAACGGTTCTATATCTTCAATTGCTACTTGAGGTAAGGGATCAATATAAGTACTAAATTGGGTTGTGCCGAAACAATTAGTTTGATTGTTTTCTAAACGAGCATAAATAATTTCGTTGTTAAAAGCTTCATAATTATTAGATAGAGCGTTCGTGGCATTGTTGGCATCGTCTAAATTATTGTAATATGAAATGGTATATTCTGAAGCGTTCAAGCCATTTAAAATACTTGCGTTTTGGCTAGTTAAATCGAAGACAAACAAGCCATCAAAATCGTCGTCGCAGGCTATTAAATCATTTGGTGCATTTGGAATTGGGTTTTCATTAATTTGTAATGTAATTGGTATTGATATATGGCATCCTGTTTCTGGATTGGTTATTCTATAAAATATGTCGTGACTATTAGCAGTATAATTATAGGTGTTATTAATTGGGTTTTGGTTGTTTTCGGCATCATCAAAAGTATCATGGTAACTTATTGTTACGGCGGTAGTATCGTTAACAAGCATATTGTTTACTAAGGATAAGTCGTAAGTATTTGTTTCGTTATCGCAAATTTCAACCGTTGTAATGTTGTTTGTGGCGGGAGGTAAATTTACCAACAATTCTACTGTATTAATACTATAACAGCCCGTAACCTCGTTGGCTACTTTTATATAAACTGTTTTAGCAACGGAGCTAAACGCAGTTGGATCTGTAATTTCTTGTGAGTTATCTAATCCGTCATCCGGATTAATGTCTTCAAAATTTTCGAAGTAATTTATTATTAGATTGTCTTGTAGGCGGTCTAAAATTTCGTAATCTGCGGTTGTTAAATCAAAAATGGTTTCTCCGTCGTAATCGGTATCACATGCCACTAGTGGCGCTGTAACAGGCGTGATATCTGGTGTTGAAATAATATTTATGCCTAATTCTTCTACTACAAAGCATAGCGAATCTTCACTTTCTATTCTAACGTATAAACTTTGCGGATTTGAAGTATTTGTAAAATTGAGTGGTAAGGGAGCTTGGTTATTTTGAGCATCTACACGATTGGAATGAAACGAAATATTTAAGGCATCGGGAGAGCCTTGAGATATTTCAGTAGCCTTTGCACTTAAATCGAAGTTGTGAATACCATCGTTACTGTCGTCATCACAAATTAGGTAATCAATAACTGGATTATAAACAGGATCTGGGGAAACTTGTAGAAGAAACGAGCTTGTACCATAACAATCGGGATCTGTAATGTTCTCAACTTTTACGTAAATGGTCTGCGGACTTGTTTGATTACGATATACTGTATTTTTATCTATTTGAGTTGTTAGTGCGGCGTCTTCAAAATACAAAACTTCTTTTCCTGTTTGTCCGTTTAAAATTTCCTCATCTTTTTCCGATAGTAAAAAATCGGCAAACGCATCACCATCATCTTCACATATTTGGTAGTTGCTTATTGTTGGGAAGTTTGGTAGGGTATTCACTATAATTTCAAAAGGAACAATTGAATAACAGTTCGTCTCGCTAATAATATCTTCAACCCTAACGTATATCGTTTGTGTACTTGTGGTATAAGAATTGCGTTGATTTTCAGGAATTGGGTTTTGGTCTAAATCGGCATCCTCGAAACTGATAAAAAAATCTATTTCTAAACCACTAGTATCGCTTATAATTTCTGGAATTTTATCATTTAAATTTACAACTGTTTCTCCATCTTGGTCGTTGTCACAAATTATAATATCATCTGGCTGATTTGTTGTTGGAGCAGTATACACCTCAATTCTAAAAGGATTAACCGTAAAGCATCCAGAATTTATTGCTTCAATCCTGGCATAAAGCGTTTCTACAGGGTTTGTGTTATTATAAAAAGGCGGTAACTGATTAATGTTAATTTGTGCGTCGCTATCGGTTTCGAAATAGGTAACAACAAAATTGGAATTATCGTTTGTAATTATACCATCTAACGAATGTAAATCTATACTTGCGATACCATCGTCATCGTCGTCACAATATGGAAGAACTACATTTTCAAAAAGTAAAATAGGGTTAACAAGTAATGTAATTTGAGAGTTTTCGCTACATTCTCCATTATCTAAACGAATGTATAAAACATCTGGACTCGTGGCTTCATATAATTGCGATTTATCGAGTGCATTAACGTTATTGTCTCTGTCTTCTTCGGTTTCAAAAAAAGTTACCGTAACAGGTAGGGGTAAATCGTTAGAAATGTAGGCTTCTACAGTAAGTAAATTAAAATTTAGTGTGTCGTTTTCATCGTCGTTATCGTCGCAAAGGGCATAATCGCCTGTGTTTGTTCCTGTTAAAAGTAAGTTGGTGTGAATTTCGAAGGGCACAATACTATGGCAACCAGAGGCATCGTCTACGATTCTTAAATAAATTGTTGCCGAACCAGGTTCTGAAATGGCATTAGTAAATTGATAATTTGTTTCGTCTGCAATAGGATTATCGCCTGTTTCGGCGTCGTCTCGATATGTGTGAAAGGTAGTAGAAACACCGGTTAAACCGTTTAAAATATCATCTATAACTTCGGTTAAGTCGAAAGATGCAGATCCGTCTAAATCCGAATCACAAGCGTCAAGATATTGTGTATCTCTATTTACAATAGGACTTACTGTAATGTTTACACTTAGTGTTGTTGTATTAACACATCCGGTTGATGCATCAACAACACGAACATACACCGTTTCGTTAGGCGTAGAGCTGTTTATATACGGTATGGAAATAGGATTGTCGCCTGTTGTAGCATCTAGAGAATTATAATGATACGTAACATTGTAGGTTGATTCGCCACCAGTAATTTCGTCATTTTTTTCAGAAAGGTCTATTATTGTAAAACCATCTGGATTATCATCGGCATCACAAATATTTAAATCTGTAGGTGTTGTTATGTCTGGTAAACTGTTAACTACTAGGTTAAACGTGGTGTAGGCAAAACAATCGCTGTCTAAATCATCAATTCGTACATAAATTAATTGTGGGTTTGATGCATTAGAAATTGGTGTTAAAATAGGATTAATATTGTTCCTAGCATTTAAATCAGAATAGTGATATGAAAAATCGTAATTCGTAAACGGAATGTTTGCAATGAGTTCGTCATTTTTAGTTGATAAGTCAAATACTTCAATACCGTCTTCACTTGGGTCATCACATAATTCGTAATTGGAAATAGGATCTATGGGTTCTTCGGAGTTTAACGTAATTATAATTTCATCTTCTTCCATGCAATCGGAGCCATTTACGGGAACTGTTACTTCAACATTATAAGTGCCACTTTCTGTAGCGTTATAGGTTGGGGATATGGCACCGGAAATTAAATTTCCATCTAAATACCAAGTATACGATGCTAGTGGGTTGTTTATGTTAGCGTTTAATAAAGTTGAGGCTGCGCAGGTTTCAATATCTTCACCTAAGTCTAATATTTTAAAACTATCGCCTTCAATAAATACCGCCGAATCGAAAGTGCCATCGGTAATGTCGGCAATAATTAATTTAATATGATAGGTGACGTTTGGCAATATATTTCCCGAGGCATTTAAAATAGTCGTGCGTCCGTTATAATTAGTATCTCCTACATTGTAACCATCAAAATATTGGTCGTTTTGTGCAGGACAAACACCAAAAATTTCTGGATGAATAGAGTTGGTACTAACCGGTGTTGTTGTAGATGGTACCAATGCAATATTTTGGTAAGGGTCTGTAGTTCCAGCTTCTTTAATTAAGAACACAAAGCCTTCTGATAAGCGACAAGGATTGTATTCAAAATACTCTTCTGATGCGAATAAATAATTAAAACTAAATTGATTAGATATTGAAATAAAATCGAATTCTATAGAAGTTGCATTAACGGTATTTGTTATACCTAAGGCGGTTTCAATATCTGGATCGGTTCCCCAAGTTGTAGAGCCTTCACTTAATGTTGGAGTGCGTTCGGCGTTACCTCCAGATTCCGCCCCACCAGTGGCTAAAACAATACCGTGAGAAAAAGGGAAATTAGAATTTCCTCTTTCAAAATATCCATAACTAGGAAACCCCGTGGAAGCGCCGTTAACTGCCGAATTTATATTTGAAATGTCTACACAACCGTCTACTAAATTGTTTTGTATTAAAGGTTCTAACCCTACAGAACTATCAATGGTAATTTTTTGGGAAAAGCTAAATTTACTAAAGCATAACGTAATTAATAGGATAT
The DNA here is from genome assembly GCF_020523965.1 of Neotamlana sargassicola. GTDB lineage: Bacteria > Bacteroidota > Bacteroidia > Flavobacteriales > Flavobacteriaceae > Neotamlana > Neotamlana sargassicola. The sequence goes on from NZ_JAJAPX010000005.1 coordinate 245,360, forward strand.
AGTAGAAATATCGCATGGCTATTGTAGGGGTATTACAAGATTTTTAGGGATTTAATTTTATTACTGCAAATTATAAAATATATTTTACTAAAAATAAATTATTTAAACTAAAGCCCGAAATAAAATAGTAGAACTGTAAATTATCTTGTTAAAATAATTACTTTTTTAAAGAAAAGTGGTTTTTAAAAACTCTACCATCTTGCAGGGTAACCGCAAACCAATAATCGTCCGCGGGTAATAGTTTTCCTTTGTATTTTCCATTCCAACCTTCACCTGTTGGGTTTAACTCTTTTAAAAGTTTACCATACCTATCAAAAATTAAAATTTTGCTATTAGGTTGAAACATGTTATTTATTCCGGCAATCTGCCATGTATCGTTAATACCGTCGTTATTTGGGGTGAAGTATTTAGGAAACCCAATAACCGAAACCAAATCGCTAACTTCACCGCAGTCGTTTTTAGTATCTCGAACATAAACATTATAAATTCCAGGAGAAATATTCTCGAAAACATTGTTTTCTTGATAAGGTTTAATAAGGTTGTTTTCACTATCGATTAATTGATACTCGTACTCGCCATCGCCGGTGACAAAAACAGTTATTATGTTGTTTTTTGAAACATCCTGAACCTCTATTTTTTCAAATTGGGCGACGTTTGAAGGTGTTACAGTTACCGTTCTTGATTTCGAACAGCCATTTGCATTAGTTACAGTTACAATATAATCTTGGGCTTGATTGATATTGATTTCAAAAGTGTTTTCTCCGGTGGACCAAATATAGGTGTATTCATTTGGCGTACCTTCTAAAATACCAGCGTTTATTGGTATTGTGTCCGGATGAAAATTTAAGCAATAGTTTGTGATTTCTTCAGTATTTATTTCAGGAAGTTTATGCACAGTAAGTTGTACTTCGCTTATACCATAGCAATTATTATCGTTTTCTACACGAGCGTATATTGTTTGAGTGTAAGGTATGCTATTAGTGTAATTTGAGCTTAAGGTGTTTACCTCTAAAAGTGCATCATCGTAGGTTTCGTAATAACTAAGCTCGAGATCTGGTTGATGACCGGCGAGAATAAGACTGTCTGCTTCATTTAAATTAAAACGGTGAAAGCCATCTTCCGAACCATCGTCGTCGCAAGCGGCGGGGATATTAACATCGTTAACTTTGGTGACGCTTACGCTAAGAGTTAATTCAGAAAAACTTGAACAGCCAGTAATATCATTTAATACTGTAACATAAATGGTTTGGGGGTTAGAAGAGTTATTAAAAGATTCGGGTGTGATTTCCATACTTCTTGCCGCATCAGTGTAATATATTACACTTCGGTCCGGTTCATTATCTACTATGTTATTAAAAGCTTCGTTTAAATTAAAAGTTGTTAAACCATCTGGGGAGCCATCTTCATCGCATTGTAGTAATGTTGTATTTACTGCAGTTGGGTTTGGTGAAAATGTAACAAAAGCATGACCTTCTATAGCGCATTCACCATTGTTGGGTTCGATATAAACCTGGTATTTTCCCGGTTGCGTAATATCTAAATCGAAATCGGTTTCAGGTATTAGGGTTTCATCTCGATACCACTGGTAGGTTGCTCCCGGTATATCTAAGGATTCCAGTTTGTAATTTTCGCCATCACAAAGCGTTAAACTACTCGATGAATCGCCATTTTTTATAATATCTATTTGTTTGTTAAAAAAAGATGAAACAAATGGTGGTAATCCTTGAGATGAATTAGCAGGAGATAAGTCAATTGCGTTATGAACATAGTTACACAACAAGCCTTGTACATTAGGGTTTTCTATGACTCCTAAATAAGGTAAACCTTGGTCGTAGGTAGCACTTAATGCCCTGTAAATTTTTCCGTTAGGACCAAGTTGTAAACCCCCACGATATAGTTGTCGGTTGTCTAAAATGACTTCAGAATCACGAATAATTGGTGCTTTTAAATAATATTGAGCCAGAATAGATGTATGGTTTGCAGGGTTTTCGCTGCCGCCACCAAAAAAGTCGTTAGAATAGGTTATGTAAAGCATCTCACTATTAGGCGAAAACTCTATACCATAAGGATTGTAATTTCCAGAGGCCGTTTTTAATAATATATCGTTGGTAAATTTACCGGTGGCCGTATCAAAATCAAATAAATGTAAGTTTTCGGAGGCATTGGCACATGCCATTTTAGTGCCATCGGGAGATAGCTTTAAATAACCACGGCCATCACTTGTATTCAAGGTAATAAATGTTGATTTTACGGGCGTGGTGTTAATACCATTGGCATCTACCTCGAAAGCAAAAAATGTGTTAAACGGAAAGCCCATACCGTTTTGGTTGGCAAATGTAACTACCCAGAATGTTTCTGTGACACAATCTTTTAAAACCGCGGTTACTTTTTCTGAGCATTCATCAACAAGGTTAATGTTTTTTAAAGTAATACCTCCCAAGCCACCATCTAAACTCATATCTACCTCAGAGTAGTTTAAACCACGATTTACCGGGTTATTTTGAGTAATTTGTTCATCTACAGTAAAAATGTAATAAACAGTTGGATTTTGAGGTTTTGGTACAATAATGGCCGATTGAGTACTAGAAAAATCACCTATTAAACCTGTTCCATTGAGCATAATATCGTGGTTTCTGTTAAATACGGTTGAGCCATCGGTGTAAAATAACAAATCACCGTTTTCATCTGATATTGAGGTACAGCCTTCACGAGTATTTAAATTACCATCGGTTAATGAAGTAACTTCACCGGTTAGAGTATTAAAATTTATTCCAGCATTTTCTCCAAAATACCAATTGGCGGCTTGGTTTTGAGAATGCACATAAAAAACAGTAAATAGAATAAAGACTAGGTATAATTTTTTCATCTTTTAAATAGCAATTGCTATCAAAGATATTATAAATCTCGTTGTTTTAATAATCTATAAGATAAAAACACAAATAAACCGGTCCAGCCTAAAACTATAACCATTTCATGCCAATGTACTGCATAATCGTAAACCAATTCTGTTTTTTCAGGAAATTTACTCATGGCAATACGCTGAAATGGTTGGTCGATAAGTTTATACATAGCTTTAAGCGGAAAAAAGTTTTGAATTTTTTCTGCGAAGTGGTGATCGGATTGCCAAGTGATTAAACCAAAAATAATCCATTCTATAATATAAATAATAAATAAAAAGGCCAATGCAAATGCCGATCGTTTAACGAGCATGCCAAAAAATAAACACAAACTAAAAAAGCCGACTAATTTTATAAAATAGGCCAGTAAAAAATTGGTTTGTTGAATGATTATCGAGAACTCGTTATAACTCGAGTAATACAAGCCAATACAAAGTGAAATTAATGCAATTAAAACCGTTGAAACCAAAGAAAAGAATACAATGGTGTAAAATTTAGACAGTATAAATTCTTTTTTACTTAAGCCATCAATAAGGTTTTGCTTTAAGGTTTTATTGCTGTATTCGTTACCAATCATACTTACAACAACTATGGCAAAAAAGAATTTAAACTGTGAAGCAAAAAAGGTGGTTAAATGCCAAATTATTGGAAAATTGAAAACACCTAATTCGCCTAATTCTAAAGTAAAAAAACCGAATACATTTATTTTTAAGGATGAAAGCATTATAACAAAAAATGGTAGTATAAACGATACAAAAATTAATATTTTACTAGTGCGGTTTAATAATAACTTTTGTAATTCTAGATTTAAAAGTCGAAGCATGATGCGGTTAGTTTTTGATGTTGTCTGTTAATTGTAAAAATTGTTCTTCAAGGCTTTCCTTACGTTGTACGAGATGCGTTAAAATAATGCCCTTATCAAATAAAAATTTATTGAACGCATCCGATGGCATAGGTGCTTTTAAAAATGCAGTAACTAAATCATCATTCGCTTTTATGCTAGTAAACAGGTCGCTATTTTTAAGCGTAGTTAGCAGTAACTCTTGGTTATTGCACTTAAGCTCGAAGAAACCATAGCTAGAAATCATTTCATCTACACGTCCAGAATATAATTTTACACCCTTACGAAGAACCACAACATGCGAGCAAACTTTCTCAACTTCATCCAGTAAATGCGAAGCCAATAAGATAGTGGTTCCCTGAGCTGCAATTTGCTTTATAATTTCCCTTATTTGATGAATACCTTGAGGGTCTAAACCATTTGTGGGTTCATCTAAAATTAAAATTTCAGGATCGTTTAGTAGGGCAGAGGCAATGGCTAAACGTTGTTTCATACCTAGCGAATAGGTTTTAAACTTACTGGTTTTGCGCTCTAAAAGTCCAACAATATCTAGCTTTTCATCAACTTTGCTTTCATTAACACCTTTAATTTTACAAACCAATTTTAGGTTTTGTTCGGCGGTCATGTACGGGTAAAAGTTTGGACGTTCAATAATAGCGCCAACTTTTTTTAAAGCGTCATGGGTTGAAGTATTGCCGCTGAACCAATTAAAATCGCCAGAGGTTTTATTAACGACATTGAGTACAATGCCTAACGTTGTAGATTTTCCGCTGCCGTTAGGGCCTAAAATACCATAAACGTTTCCTTTTTTTATGGTAAACGATAGGTTGTTTACGGCAGTTAAATTGCCAAATTTTTTAGTGAGGTTGTTAATTGTAAGAATGGATTCCAAACTGTAAGTGGTTTGTTTATCAAATTAAATTGATAAAGGTTAGTTTGAAAATAAGACGACAGCTGCTAGTTTTTGTTACACGAAAATTAAAATGCTTTGTAAATTTTTAAATAACTTTACCCTATGCAAGATTTAAAAATTTCTAAGAAAAAGCCTTCGTTTCCAATAACGACACAGTTAAATAACTATTTAACTAAATATAATCGTAATATAAAAATTCCTATTTTTTATGACGATTTACTACGTTTTCAAGGTTCGATTGTAGTGTATGATAAAGACGATAACGATACACTTTGGATTCGTGTTTATTATAATGAATTTGAACGCGAAGAAATAGATTTAGCTTTAAAAAAGGTATATACTATTTTGCATTCTGATGGAAATGAAAATACAATTCCGTTTTTAAGTGTCGATGCCATTGATTATTGCACCTTTGGAAACTCAAAGCCATTTAGAATAAAAGTGCGAAATATTTTAAATGATAATTACACTTATTTTTATGTAAAAACAGCTGATGCTTCTCGGGTGTATGGTTTGGAGTTAGAGCATATGTTGTCGCCATATAACCTAAATTTTTTGGTGTACAATGATACCTTAATTGAAGAGCACATTGCAGGAATTCCAGGCGATGAGTTTATAAAAAATCATTTAGATAAGTGTGATAAATCTGAAAAATCGCAAATAGCTAAAGAATTTGTGAAGTTTAACGAACGTTGCATGATTAGGCTTTTAGGCGATATGCGTTCGTATAACTACGTTATAGTGCCTACACACGATTTTGATCATGTAGTTTATAAAATTAGAGCTATAGATTTCGACCAACAATCTTATGAAGGGAAGTTTAATATTTACAGACCACAGTTTTTTAAAGAAAATTTAAAAATGGTGGAATTGGTGTCCAGTAGCATGCAAAAACTGTCTATTGGACAATATAAAACGGAAGAACGTTCAATTTTAGTAAAGCGATTAAAAAGTTATAATAATAGAATTACCAGACTTTTAGATTGCATGCAAAACGATTCTATTTCTAGCCAAGAGAACATAGTAATATTAACCTCAAAGATTTTTGAATATACGCACGATGTTAATTTTAAGCACTGCAAAAGCATGGGCGAAATTTTAAAATACTCGTTGGAGTTTTTAACACGCAATTATGAAAATGTAAATTTAGATAAGCTAAAATAGATGTAGGCTAATTCCAGTGCTCGTCAAAATCTAAATTATCGTAATCATCAATATCAAGTCCGTCTTCAAAGTCGTTAAACTCATCGTCTAAATTATCGGCTTCAAATTGGCGGTCGGGAGCATTATCAGGAACTTGACCTTGAACAAACATAAGGTTGGGGTAGTCATGCCCTTCGGCTTCTTCAACAATTTCAGCTAATTCCACATAAAAAGTCCACATGCTTAAAAAGTCGTAAACGTAAATAAGTTTAGTTTGAGCTTCGTGTACTACGCTATCAATTGAGGTTTCATTCATTAAACGCGCAGAACCATCATCACTTAAATCGAAAAGTGAAATTTCTTCACCTTGTTCCCAGGCATCATTACTTAGGTAGAAGGAAGCCATTTCACTACCATCAAACCCAAACGATTGGGTAATAATATTGTGTAATTCTTCAAGCGAATCGGTTTCACGAATTTCTAAATCACGAAAAACATCTTCATCACTAGTGTCGTTGTCCAGTATAACTCTAAACCTGTAAATCATCAGTAAAAAAATTTGGCTACAAAGGTAGTCTTTTTATGTTATTTAGTAAACCTGTGTAGTGTAAATGTGATAGCTGTTAACAAGAAAAATGCACCTACTTGATGCGCAACGCCTAACCAAACTGGAACTTGAAGCATTATAGTTAATACGCCCAAAACAAATTGAAAAAATACGATAATTAAAATGCTGTTTATTGCTCGATTTTGAGGTAAGGTTAAAATAAGTTTTCTAGATTTTACATAAACTATAACTACAAATGCTACAACGATGTAAGCCAAACAACGATGTACAAATTGCACACCACTTTTACCTTCTATAAAGTTTTTTATAAGCGGACTTTGTTCAATATAAACGGTTTCGTGCATAAATTTACCTTCGCTCATTAAAGGCCAGTGGTTATGGATAAAACCAGCATCTAAACCGGCAACAAAGGCACCGTATATAATTTGTAAAACTATTATTATGTAAGTTAAACGTACAAGGTTTCTAAACGGAATATTGATGTCTTTTTTATTGGGGTAAATTAAATCTAAAGCCACCCAAAAGGTATAGGCAAAGGTTAAAAAAGCGGTAGTTAAATGTGCGGCGAGTCTAAAGTGACTAACATCGGGGTTATCAACCAAACCACTTTTTACCATATACCAACCTAAAAAGCCTTGAAAAGCGCCCATACACATTAAAATAATAGCTTTTTTAATAGTGGGTTTACTAAGTTGTTTTGTAATTAAAAAATAAATAAAGGGTATAAAAAATACTAAACCTATAAAGCGACCAATAACACGGTGTAGCCATTCCCAGAAGTAAATATCTTTAAAATCTTGAAGATTAAAATGATTGTTAAGTTTTTGATATTCTGGATATTGCTGGTATAGCTCAAAAGCTTCTTGCCATTCGGTGTCATTCATTGGAGGAATAGTTCCCGAAATAAGTTTGTAATTAGATATGGATAAACCAGAATGTGTTAATCGTGTTATGCCGCCAACAATAACCATGATGAAAATTAAAACACACCCAGTAAATAACCAATAAATGACTTTTTTGTTGTCTTTTTTCATTTTTCAAAATCTTTTTTAAAACACACGCTATTATCTATGTTTTTATAGGGGCCAAAATTTGGGATTATTTTGTAATTATTCTTTTTGTAAAAACCAACGGCTTCAATTTGCCTTTTTCCTGTTTCAAGAACGCTTGCTTTGTAATTAAGCTCTGCGGCCCATTTTTCTAAGGCATTTAATACAGTTGTGGCAATATTTTTACCACGAGCTTCTGGCGATGTAAACATGCGTTTAATTTCAACCGAATTGTCATCGAATTGCTTAAAGGCGCCACAACCCACAGGTTTATTATTTAAAAAAGCGACAACACAATGTTTTAAAACATCAATATTATTGTATTGGTTGTAAAAATCGTGCTCATCACCATCAACCACAGTTAAATACTTATCTAGCTGTTTAACTAAGTCAATAAAGTTTTGGTTCTCGGAGTTTGTTCTTTCAATTTTTAACATGGTTAAACGCTTGTTTTTAGCCCGAGTTTTTCGCCTTTTTTAAGCATGAGTTGGTAGGCTGCTTCGTGTTCGTTTGGTATGTCGCCTTCAAGAATGGCTTCTTTAATAGCTTCTTTTATAACACCTATTTCTCTGCAGGGTTTTAAATTAAAAGTTTCCATAATTTCTTCGCCAGAAATAGGTGGCTGAAAATTACGAATGTGATCGCGTGCTTCAACTTCAATAATTTTTTCACGAACTATTTTAAAGTTGTTATGGTACTTTTTAAACTTTTTAGGATTTTTGGTGGTAATGTCGGCTTCACACAGCGTCATTAAATCATCCACATAATCGCCAGCATCAAAAACTAAGCGGCGTACCGCAGAATCGGTTACTTCGTCGTTAGCCAAAACAATTGGCCGCGAACTCATAAATACCATTTTTTGCACAAATTTCATTTTGTCATTTAATGGCATTTTTAAACGTTTAAATAAGTGAAAAACCATTTTTGAACCTTCAAATTCGTGCCCATGAAAGGTCCAACCTACTTTTTTGCTAAACCGTTTTGTGGGCGCTTTACCTATATCGTGTAATAATGCCGCCCAACGTAACCATAAATTAGGGGTGTGTTTGGCTATATTATCTACAACTTCTAGGGTGTGATAAAAATTGTCTTTATGACGTTGGCCTTCAACTTCATCAATACCTTTTAAAGCGGTAAGTTCTGGTAAAATATATTGTAAAAGACCTGTTTTTTCTAGTAATAAAAATCCAATAGAAGGCGTTTCGCTTTCTAGAATTTTGTTAAGCTCGGTAACAATACGCTCGTTGGTAATAATTTTAATGCGTTTATTATTTCGTGAGATGGCTTCTAACGATTTTGTTTCAATTTTAAAATTTAATTGAGTGGCAAATCGAATGGCACGCATCATGCGTAATGGGTCGTCGCTATAAGTAATATCTGGATCGAGAGGCGTTCGGATTATGTTTTTATTTAAATCTGAAATACCTCCAAACGGATCGAGTAAATCACCAAAATTAGTTGCGTTTAGGCTTAAGGCTAATGCATTTATTGTAAAATCACGACGGTTTTGGTCGTCTTGAAGTGTGCCGTTTTCAACTGATGGATTTCGGCTGTTTTCAGTGTACGATTCTTTTCTGGCTCCAACAAATTCTATTTCAACATCTTCATAACGCAACATGGCTGTTCCATAAGTTTTAAAAACTTGTACTTTGGGTTCATTTGGCAAGTGTTTAGCAACGTGTTTAGCTAGAGCAATACCGCTACCAATAGCAACAATATCTATGTCTTTGGCATTACCACGTTGTAAAATATAGTCGCGTACAAACCCGCCAATAACATAAGCATCTAGCTTAAGGTCTTGTGCAGATTGCGAAATAATTTTGAAAATATTATTTTGAAGAGCTTCTTTGTAATTCATGTTATTTTGGCCACGAATTCACGAGTGGTTATGTGGCTACTATTCCCGTATAATTTTAAACACACCATTATTACCAATTTTTATAATAGACGATGGTTTGTTGCAAATTTTTTCTTTTTGCAAATTTACAACATAATCTACGCCATTTAAAATATCGGCACTTATTTCTTTAAAGGATTTAGGCGTAGGTGCACCACTAATATTTGCCGAAGTAGAAACTAAAGCGCCATTAAGTTTGCGTGTTAGCCAGAAGCAAAAATCGTCGTCTGGAATCCTAATGGCAATACTACCATCTTCAGCAATTAAATTAGGTGCTAAATTTTTGGCTTGGTCGTAAATAATAGTGGTGGGTTTTTCAGCAACATCAATAATATCTTGAGCCGCTTTAGGGACTTGTGCCACGTGGTTTTTTAACATTCTATCGTCGGCAACTAAGCAAATTAAAGCTTTACTGTCTTCGCGTTGCTTTAAATCGTATATTTTTTTTACGGCCTCTGGGTTTGTGGCATCGCAACCAATGCCCCAAACAGTATCGGTGGGGTAAAGTATAATGCCACCAGCTTTTAGGGTTTTAAGAGCGTTGTTAATTTCGGTTTGCATGGTTTAGTGGTTGAATTTTTTGTTTGTGTTTTAACGACAATGATAGAGGGGCCTGTTTTAATAAAATTATAAATACTGGCCAATTTTTATGTTTTAGTAGACTACTAAAAAAGTATTTTAATTGCAAATACGTGAGTAGAATATAGTATGAAATGAGTCCGTAATGTTTTCTAATAACGTATAACAGCGAAATTTTAAGTTCTATTTTTGCATATATGGATTTTGGTGTACTTGCGCCATGAAAATGAATAAATTTGCCCGAAGGAACGAGATAAGCATCTTTATTTTGTATGGATAAACGTTTGCAAATATCAGTTTCTTCGTAATAAAGGAAAATATTAGTATCAAAACCACCGACATTTCTAAATGCTTTGAACGAAAAAAACATAAAACTGCCAGCAACAAAATCGCATTTCTGAGGATTTGAATAGAGCTTTTTTCTTTTTGGATATTTTTTAGAATTTATGCGCTCTAAAAAACTTCTCCCGAACAGTTCTCTACCAAGACTAGCAAAATGATCTATAGTTGGTAATAGTTCGCCGTTTTCTTTAAATGCTTGGGGGCCGCATACGCCAACGTTAGAGTTGTTATCCATAAACTCTTTTAAAACACTTAAGCAATCGTTTTCAAATAAAACATCATTGTTAATACAGGCAATATATTTTCCTGAAGCTTCATTAATACCAATCATATTACCAGTTCCAAAACCTGTGTTTATGTGGCTTCTAATAAGACTAATTTTAGTTGTTTTGGCTAGGTTTTGTATGAAATTCTCTAAGAGGTAATAATCATTAAGTTTAGAAGCATTATCAACAATTATGTATTCACAATTTAAAGTATTTGATGTTTTTTCTAAAATTGATTTAATACAATTTATTGTATAATTAGCAGTATTGTAATTAATTATTACAACAGAAACTTCAATCATCTTCATTTTATAAATATTGATTTATACCTTTTTCTATAAATGTAACTTTATTTTTTGTTGTTTCTTTCTCTATTAATTTGTTAATTTCAATATGGCTTTTGTCTTGTTCTTTATGGTAAATGTGATACGCTATTGCTCGAAATTTTAGGCGTCTTCCGGTTATGCCAATATTTAAAAGTCGTTGTATCATTTCACTGTCATCAATTCCCCAACCAGTTAGGGCCTCATTAAAACCATTTACTTTAATAAAATCGTCACGCCAGAAAGACATATTGCATCCTCTTAATTTTGAAGATCGAGTAGATTCTGCTTTATTAAAACTGGTTAATAAAGGGAAGTGAATTGTTCTTCCTCGTTTATAAATTCCTTTAGATAAAGGATTAAAAGAGATTTGTTTGTTTTTAAAAAGTTTATCTAGACGTTCTTTTTTAATAATAGCTCTAGTACCGTATAGAAACATACCTTTTGAAGCCATTTCAAGATGATCTTTTACAAAATGTTTATGCATAATTATATCGCCATCAATTTCAATAATGTAGTCATATTTCGCCTTTGCAATGGCTTTATTCATGATAGCTGGCTTTTGGTTTTTGTTGTCCTCATGCCAAACATGAACAATCGGTACTGGAAAATCTTTTTGAAAGGCTTCTATTAAATCTTTCGTTTCCTTTTTTGAGCCGTCGTCTGCAATAATTACTTCGTTGGGTAGATAAGACTGATTTTTAACACTAAGCAAAAGTAGTTCAAGTGCTTCTGGCCAATTATATGTAGGTGTAACTAATGAGGTTTTCGGTAAGGCTATCATAAATGTATATTTGGTGCAAAATAATGGAAATTTTGTTAAAAAAATGGTAGTTGGCTTAAATTGCCTATTTTTGAAAGCTAAATTTTTCAAAAGCGCAGATGATAAAAAAACACAAAGTACATAGCAATTTTAAAAGGCATGAAACTCGTTTAAATGAAGTTGTTTTAAATTTTGATAACGAAGGAGAACCCTACGGAAACCAAAGTAGAAACAAATTAAAAGCAATTAATTTATTGGGGCATGATATCATTATAAAATCTTTTAAAATTCCGAATTTAGTAAATCAAATTGCTTATGCAAACTTTAGAAAAAGTAAAGCTCAACGGTCGTTTGAATATGCGCAAAATCTTTTAAATTTAGGAATAAAAACACCACATCCAGTAGCTTATTATGAGTTTGTAAAAGGTTTGTTATTCAAGAAGAGTTACTATTTGAGTAAGCACTTTTACTACGATTTTACGATTAGAGCACTGGTTGACGATGATAACTACCCAAATTATGATGAAATATTAAGAGCCTTTACTAGGTTTACTTTTTCACTGCATGAGAATGGAGTTAATTTTTTAGATCATTCACCAGGAAATACTTTAATTAAAAAGACCGATTCTGGATACGATTTTTATTTGGTAGATTTAAATAGAATGAATTTTGAAAAGATGGATTTTAATGCGCGTATGAAAAATTTTGCCCGTTTATCTCCTCGTGGAAAAATGTTAGGAGTTTTGGCAAATGAATATGCTAAACTTATAGATTACAAAACTGAAGAAGAAATAAAAGCACGTATGTTGTTTTTTTCTAAGCAGTTTTCAGAAAAATTTAAATCAAGGGAACGTTTCAAGAAAAAATATTTCTTCTGGAGAAAAAAAAGAAAATAGCACTTACTTTTCTTTATACAATCCCAATTTACGTTTTAGAATTTTATTGTAGTATTTAAAATACGAATCTAAATAGTTTCTAAAACTGGTAATAAACCATTTGTTTTGCGGAACGTTGTTGGCTTTAATAAATTCTTGTTTTTGTTTAGATAATATATAGTTGTTTAAATAGTAATTGATGTCAACTTTACTAAAACCTGTAAACTCGTTAATCATATTTTCTTCATGTATTATAGAAGACCAAATACGGCAATCGCTAATGGTTTTTAGATTGGTTTCATATTTCCAGTGCATGTGTTTTCTGTAATACATGCCTTTGGGATTTTCGTTTTTCTCTATTAAAGATATAAACGGATTAAATTTTTGAAGTTTGTATCCAACTCTAACCTGTGGTGTGATTTGTAAAGTGTAGCCATCAATAAAATCTAATGCTAAATAATCTTGTTTATTGAACTGTTTTTGTACTTCGTTTACAAAATGAATACTTAAACAGTCGTCATTATCTAAACCACTTGTTATAACGTACTCTTTAGGGCTGGCAGCTAATTTACTTTGTAAATCTGGTAAAAACTGCGTCATACCGTTAACAAAAACAGGTTTAAATTGCGCAGACTCTTTTTCTAAATCTTTTATTTTCTCTTTATAGGTTTCAGGTGTATTAACATCAAAATATACTAGCCAAGTAAAATTTTTATTAGTTTGTGCCGCAACACTCGAAAAGCAAAAGTTTGTAAATAACTCAAACCTGTTTTTTAACCAGAGATCGGTTAACACCACTTGTTGGCGCTTGTTATGAGTCCAGTCCTCTCGTCTTAAATTAAATCGTGTTACTATATAATGATTAAACATGTTGTTGTTTTTAACTATTTTTCTTAATTAATTCACGTAATTTTATATACTTTAAAAATCGAATATTAGCGGTTTGTACCGATATTATAAATCCGTTTAGGCCATCTAAAAAACCAAGCTTTACAATATACGATTGTATAAAAGCCCAAGTAGGATTTAAAATGATTTTATAAATAGGTGCTTTTTTACCAAGTTTAAAATTCGATTCGGCGGAAATGCTTGAAAACTTTTCTACACGCTGGTTAAATTCGGAATAACTTTGGTAAGTGTGGTGTAAAATATCACCTTTTAGCATATCAGCTTTACTATCTTTATTAAAAAACTTTACCGAATCGTGTGGGTTTAAACCGCCCCATTGTGCTTTAGTTTTATCAAAAACACGCAGTTTTTTATCAGGATACCAGGTGGTGTGTTTAATCCATTGTCCGCAAAAATAATTAAAGCGTTTGGCTATGTAACCATCGTGAACCCAATTAGATTTTAAATGTAGAATGGATTGTTTTAAGGGTTCAGACAAATACTCATCGGCATCTAAACAAACCACATGGTTGTAGGTAGCTTTATTTAAAGCAAAGTTTTTCTGCTCGACATAACCTAAAAAAGCTTGCTCAATAAAGGTGACGTTGTATTTCTGGCAAATGGATTTGGTGCGATCTGTTGAAAGGGAGTCGACTACAACAATTTCATCAACAATACCAACTAAAGATTGCAGGCAGGTTTCAATCTTGTCTTCTTCGTTGTAGGTAATAATAACACCAGAGAGTTTAAGCATTAATGCATATAATTTTGGGTAAAAATACTTAATTTTACCATATGAACAAGCCGCTTGCATCAGTTATAATTACGACCTATAATAAGCCTGAATTTTTAAAATTAGTATTGTTAAGTTACGACTTACAAACGGTAAAAAATTTTGAACTTATTATTGCAGATGATGGTTCTGGAGATGAAACTAAGCAGGTTATTGAAGATTTTAAAGAGAAAACAAACTTGATAATTATTCATGTTTGGCATGAAGATAAAGGCTTCAGAAAGACCGAAATTTTAAATAAAGCCATTCTTAAAACCAATTCAGAATATTTAATTTTTACAGATGGTGATTGTATTGCTAGAAAAGATTTTGTGGAAACACATTTAAGTCTTCAAAAAGAAAATTCGGTGGTTTCTGGAGGGTACTTTAAATTAACTCAAGAAGTTTCAGAAAAAATAACGAATAAAGTAGTTGAAAATCAGGGATGTTTTAATAAAAATTGGTTGTTAAGTCACGGTCAACCTAAGTCTTTTAAATTAAATAAATTGACAAAGCATAAGTTTAAAGCTAAGTTTTTAAACGCAGTAACGCCGACCAAAGCGACCTTTGATGGTATGAATGTATCTTGTTGGAAAAAAGATATGTTGGCAGTAAATGGCTTTAACGAGCAAATGAAATACGGCGGGTTAGATCGTGAAGTTGGTGAACGCATGATGAATAAAGGGATGACATTTTTACAAATTAGATATAGCGCCATTTGTGTACATTTGCACCACAATAGACCTTATAAAAATGAAGAAACTCTTAAGTTGAACAAAAAAATAAGGCAAAACAATAAAAAGAACAAAACTGTAGTTACCAAATTTGGTATAACAAAATACGAATGAAGCAACCCGAAATATCCGTAATAATAAGTACTTACAACGCTGAAGCTTGGTTAGAAAAAGTCATGTGGAGTTATCACAAGCAAAGTTTTAAAAACTTTGAAATGGTAATTGCCGACGATGGCTCGAAACAACCAACCTTTAGTTTAATTGAAAAAATGCAAAAGCTTGTCGATTATCCAATTATTCACGTCTGGCATGAGGATAACGGATTTCAAAAGTCGCAAATATTAAACAAGGCGGTTTTAAAATGTAATGCCGATTATATTTTAATGAGTGATGGCGATTGTATGGCACGAGAAGATTTTGTACAAGTACATGTAGATAAAAAAGAACCCGGTTATTTTTTGTCTGGAGGTTATTTTATGTTACCCATGGATATATCCAAAGCCATAACTAAAGACGATATTTTTAATCAAAATCCATTTAATGCCTCTTGGTTAAAGTTGAAAGGCCTAAAATCATCTTTTAAAAATAACAAGCTAACAGCAAAGGGGTTTAAAGCCAAATTTTTAAATGCGGTTACACCAACTACGCCAAGTTGGAACGGACATAACGCATCGGGTTGGAAAAAAGATATTTTAGCGATAAATGGCTTTGATGAGCGCATGCAGTACGGTGGGCAAGATCGTGAATTAGGGGAGCGGTTGTTTAATTATGGTATAAAATCGAAGCAAATTAGGTATAGTGCCATTTGTGTACACCTCGATCATCCAAGAGGTTATAAAACCCAAGAATCTATAAACAAAAATTTAGCAATTAGGGCCACTACAAAAAACGAAAAACTTGCTTGGACCGATTACGGTATTGTTAAAAAGGCTTGAGATTTATGTAGTGTTTGTCAACCTGAACGTGTTTCAGGTTCTTATTAAAAAGAACTAGTTTTCTTTTAAAAATAGGTTTAGCTTTTCTAAAATCAAATCGGGTGTAAAAGTCTCGTATAAACGTTTATAATTCGCTTTTAAGTATTTTTTCGATCTGTTATTGTAAATTTCAGGTTTTACGTCGTTTAAATGTATAGAAACGTGAATTTTTCCATCTTCAAACATGTTCCAAGCGGCTTTTGTAATCCAAGGAGAAAAAACAGTAAAGGTTGGTACATCAATAGCTTTGGCCATATTTACAGCGCCACCTTCGTTACCAATTAATGCCGTGCAGTGTTTGGTTATAGCAATAAATTCGCGCAGGCTTTTACCAAAAACATCAAATTTAATCTGTTGCTGCGTTTCAGGTTTACATGCATTATAAATCGCTTTGGCGTCTTGCTCTTGATTTGGAATATAATTAAAAAGAATTTGACCTTTTGTTGTTGTAACAATTTCATCAATTAGTCTTGCCATATAAAAGAAAGGATAGGTTTTTTTTAGGCTACTTCCTAAAACACTTATCATAAATAAAGGTTTCGATAAATCAATGTTGTTTTGTTGTAAAAAACGTTTCGAATTTTTTAGTTCTTCTGCCGTTAAATAAATTTTTGGCTTGAAAACTTGAGGTTTATAATTTAAAATAGGTTCCAATAGTTGTAGTCTGTTTTCAACAGCTAATCCTGCATTGGTGTTTTTAATTTTGGCATCGTTAAAAGTGTTTGTGTAAATAAATGATGTGTACCATTTATATTTTGAAATTTTAATAGCCGCGGAAGATAAAAAGCTAATTAAATTACTTGAGAATTTTGAATAAACATCAATTATAACATCATAGTTTTGTTTACGAATTGATAAAGCAAATTTTAATAATTCTTGTTTACTTTGTTCTTCTTTTTTAGTGAAGAAAACAAAATTATCAATAAACGGATTTTGGTCTACAACTGGAAATGTATGCTCGTTAATTAAGTAATCTAGTTGCGCTTGCGGGTATTTATGTCGTAAAGCTTCAAAAAGAATACTACTAGTAAGCACATCGCCAATCATTTTCTGTTGTATCACTAAAATCTTCATAAGGCGTAAATTTCAAACAAAAAATTCCAAATTCCTAGGTAATAGTTTGGAATTTGGAATTCGTTTATTGGGTATTAAATGTATTAAACCGCTACGTCGTTTTCGCGAAGCGCATCATTTAATGAGGTTTTCTTATCTGTGCTTTCCTTACGCTTACCAATAATTAAAGCACATGGTACTTGGTATTCTCCCGCAGGGAATGTTTTGGTGTAACTTCCTGGAATTACAACCGAACGCGCAGGAACGCGACCTTTCATTTCAACAGGCTCATCTCCGGTAACGTCAATAATTTTAGTACTCATGGTAAGTACAACGTTAGCACCTAAAACAGCTTCTTTTTCTACGTGTACACCTTCAACAACAATACAGCGAGATCCTACAAAAACGTTATCTTCAATAATAACCGGGGCAGCTTGTAAAGGCTCTAAAACACCACCAATACCAACACCTCCAGAAAGGTGAACGTGTTTTCCAATTTGTGCACAGCTACCAACAGTTGCCCAAGTATCAACCATAGTGCCTTCATCTACATATGCACCAATATTTACATAACTAGGCATTAATATAGTGCCAGGAGATAAGTACGAACCTTGGCGCGCAGAAGCACCAGGCACAACACGTACGCCTTGGCCTGCGTAATCAGTTTTTAAAGGCATTTTATCATGGTATTCAAAAATACCAGCTTCTAAAGTTTCCATTTTTTGAATTGGGAAGTAAAGCACTACAGCTTTTTTTACCCATTCGTTAACTTGCCATCCATCTGCAGTTGGTTCAGCTACTCGCAATTCGCCCTTATCTAATTTTTCAATTACAGCTTTAATGGCAGTAGTAGTAGATTCATCTTTTAAAAGCGAGCGGTCATCCCACGCCTTTTCTATGATTTGTTGTAACTCAGTCATTGTATGATTTAATTTTTGGCAAATATAATAGGTCTTATTAAAAAAACATGATGAAGTGCATTACAAATGTGCAGTTCATAGGTAAAAAAGGGCTTAATTTTTAATCCATAAACGGCACGTTTGTCTTTGAATGGTAGTTTTCGTTCGGTTAATCACAAATTTATTGTATTTCATCCGTAAAATAGTGTTTTTAATCTATTAAACAGGCGAATTATACCACTCGTCTTATAAACGAAAATACCAGTGTTTACAACTATTTTTTTGCGCTTGAACCTTCCTGTCGATATATATTTGAAGTGTCAAACAACAACAGTCCCATGAAAACAAATTTATACATATTCTTAGTTTTTTTATTAAGTGTTTCTTTTGCTTCAGCTCAAAACACTTCTGAAGTTACTGAAACTGTAAAAATTGTAACTGTTGAAAATAACAATGACTCTATCGCTACTTCAATGAATAACGATTCTGAAACATTATTAATCGATGCTAACGAATTAAAGCAAACTATTGCTCGTGGTACTAGCGATATTAGAAAATACTTAACAAGAGAAAGAAGTGCTGGAAATATTTCTGTAGTATTTCCAAGATCGAATAAAGCTGTAAAGGCTTAATAACAACGTTCAAATATTAATAATTTAAGGTTAACCATTAATTAAAGGCTGTTTGCAAAAACAGCCTTTCCTATTTTTATTACTTTTGTTTTATGGGAAGAATTTTAGCGATTGACTATGGAACAAAACGCACAGGTATTGCTGTAACAGATGAGTTACAAATTATTGCATCGGGTTTAACCACGGTTAATACCAAAGATTTAATTCGTTTTTTAAAGGAATATACAAGTCAAGAAAAAGTGGATTTATTTGTAATTGGCGAACCTAAACAAATGGATAATACCGTCTCACAAAGTGAAAAGTACATTAAAGAGTTCATAATTAACTTAGAAAAAAACATTCCTAATATTAAAATTGAACGTGTAGACGAACGTTTTACCTCGAAAATGGCATTTCAAACCATGATAGACAGCGGACTAAAAAAGAAGCAACGCCAAAATAAAGCATTAATTGATGAAATTAGTGCCACCTTAATTTTGCAGAATTATCTATATTCAAAATAATATATTAACTTTTTGTAACTATACGTTATAAGTTAGTATTTTTGCGCGAATAAAAAATAAAGCATGATATTACCCATTGTAGCATACGGCGATCCTGTATTAAGAAAAAAAGCAACAGACATTACGAAAGACTACCCAAAGCTAAACGAGTTGGTAGATAATATGTTCGAAACTATGTATAATGCCTATGGTGTTGGGTTAGCTGCTCCACAAATAGGGCTGCCAGTTAGAATGTTTCTTGTTGATACAACGCCTTTTGCAGAAGATGAAGACTTATCTAAAGAGGAACAAGTAGCTTTAAAAGATTTTAAAAAGGTATTCATAAATGCTAAAATCACTAAAGAAGAAGGTGAAGCTTGGGTGTTTAACGAAGGATGCTTAAGTATTCCAGATGTACGCGAAGACGTGTCTAGAAAACCAAAAATAACTATTGAATATCTTGATGAAAACTTTAAGCCGCATACCGAAACTTACGATGGTTTAATAGCGCGTGTTATTCAGCATGAATACGATCATATTGAAGGTGTTTTATTTACAGATAAACTGTCTAGTTTTAAAAAACGAATTATTAAAGGAAGACTCGCAAACATTTCAAAAGGCAAAATAAGAGTCGATTACAGAATGCGTTTTCCATCCGAAAAAAAGAAAAGATAACTTGCAAATTTTAAGTAAACAATTAAATTTGCTGTCCAAAAAAATAACTGAATGAGTTTAGAAAAAGTTTTAGCCATTTCTGGTAAACCAGGTTTATACAAATTAGTAGCGCAAACCCGTGGTGGTTTTGTTGCTCAGTCATTAATCGATAATAAGCGTATATCGGTAACCATGCAAAACAACGTAAGTGTTTTAAGTGAAATTGCGATTTATACTTTAGAAGAAGAAGTACCGTTACATGTAGTTTTAAAAAAAATTAAAGACAAAGAAAATGGTGAAATTGCATCGGTTAAACCAAAAGATAGTAAAGATAAATTAGAGGAATATTTTTTCGATATTTTACCTAATTACGACGAAGATAGAGTTTACGCCAGCGATATAAAAAAGGTAATACAATGGTACAACCTGTTACAAAAACATAATATGTTAGATTTGTTGGAAGTGGATGCTAAAGAAGAAGCCACCGACGAAGAAGAATAAGAACAAAAACAATAAAAAAAAGCCTCTTTATTTTAAGAGGCTTTTTTTATGTTTTTTTCTGAAAGTTTTGTTAAATAAACCCGACAATAAAAGGACTCAACTAACAAAATTTTTCAAAATGACTGCACTTTGGTTTTTCGAAGATGTAAATCTTTTTAAAGTTTTATGTCCACACAAGTTTAAAAAATACAAGCAAGCCCACTGTTTTAATAATTATAAGAAAGAGGACTATATTTATTTTGAAGCCGATTCCTCCAATAAAGTTTTTTTAATAGAAAAAGGAAAAGTTAAAATAGGATATTACAACGAAGACGGATCGGAGGTTATTAAATCTATTTTAACCAAAGGACAGCTTTTTGGTGAAAAAGCTATATTAGGAGAAAATAATCGCGATGAGTTTGCACAATCGTTAGATAATACTACCAGTATTTGCCCTATAAGTGTAGACACCATGCACGATTTAATGAGAGATAACCAAACCTTTAGTTTTAAAGTGTATAAGTTTATAGGGTTTAAATTTCAAAAACTAGAAAGACGCCTTAAGTTATTAATGTTTAAAGACGCCAAAACACGTTTAAAGGAGTTTTTAGAAGATTTATGTACAGACTACGGGTACGATTGTGAAAAAACAGGACATAAAGTAATACAGCATCCATATACACAAAAAGATATTGCTTCGCTTATTGGTACTTCACGACCAACATTAAACATCCTTTTAAACGAGCTAAAAGAAAAAAAACTTCTTGAATTTAATAGAAAAGAAATAATTATTTACCAAAAAATCGCCTAATGTTAGCTAGCTAACATTTAAAGCTACAAGCATAGTGTAATTTTGATTTAAGAAAACAAAAAACAAAAAACACTATGATTAAAAAAGTATTATTAGGCTTAATAGCCTCGACATTTTTATTTGTGTCTTGCGAGGACGACGATACAAATTTAGTTGCTACAAATGGAGGAACTTTATCTGGAGGACCTTTTACATTTTATGTAGACGGAACCTCAGATTATGTTTCTGGAATATCTTTATCTAGCGATGTAGAAGGTGCAAATTCAACTTATGTAATTACCGACGATGCTGGTAATATTCTTGGTTTGCCAACTACTTTAACCGATCTTCAAGGTGTAGATTTTGATGGCGCTGGAGTAGGTGTGTGTTTAATATGGCATTTGGCTTACGAAAATGGCTTAACGGGTTTAGAAACAGGAAACTCTACGGCAGATTTATCTGGAAACTTCGATTTATCAAACAGTTTAACTGTAAATCGTTTAGGCGGTCCGGATGCCGGAACTTTAGTTGGAGGTCCTTTTACGTTTACGGCCGGAGATGGTGTTGTTGATAACGTGTCCGGAATTACAAATTCTGGAACTCCAAACGGTACAAACTTCTCGTACATAATAACAGACGAAGCAGGAACTATTCTTGGTTTACCTGGTACTTTAACAGATTTGGAAGGCGTTAATTTTGATGGTGCAGGTGTAGGCGTATGTTTAATCTGGTATATTCGTTATGAAGATGGGTTAACAGGTTTAGAAGCAGGGCAAAGTGCAAACGATTTATCTGGAATTTTCGATTTGTCCAATAGTTTAACAGTGAACAGAGAGGCTTATGTTAATGCTGGAACTTTAGAAGGAGGCCCATTTACATTTACAGTAGGTGATGGAATGGCAGATATGGTATCTGGTATTACAAATACAGAAATGACTTCGGGAACAAACGCATCTTATATTATAACGGATGAAGCAGGAACAATTTTAGGTTTACCAGGAACAATTACCGATGTTGAAGGTGTAGATTTTGATGGAGCAGGAGCGGGAGTTTGTTTAATTTGGTATATCAGATATGAAGATGATTTAATGGGATTAGCCATGGGAGAAAGCGCGAGTAACTTGTCGGGTACTTTCGATTTATCAAACAGTATTACAGTTAACAGAGAAGCTTATACAAGTGCAGGTATGTTAGAGGGCGGACCATTTAACTTTACAGTAGGAGATGGTATGGCAGATTATGTTTCTGGAATTACTGTTTCTGGAACTACGAGTGGAACAAACAGCTCTTATATAATTACAGATGCCGACGGAACTATTTTGGGATTACCAGGAACTATAACCGATGTTGAAGGTGTTAATTTCGATGGAGCAGGAGTAGGTGTATGCTTAATTTGGTACATCCGTTACGAAGATGGTTTAATGGGCTTAACTATGGGCGAAAGTACTAGTAACTTAAGTGGAAATTTCGATTTGTCGAACTCAATTACGGTGAATAGAAATAATTAATTATTAGTGTAAGTTGAGTTTAATTGAGAAAAAAGTGCAGTATTTTTACTGCACTTTTTGTTTGTAAAAATGTATTACTATTAAGTTAATTAAAATCATTGAAAAAGCATATACAGCATCTTCAATAGGGATAGTAAACATTCTAATACTAAGATTCTCTTGGTTATTATACCAAACCACTTCATTTTGAATAAAGCTTCCTGTTAATACACCGTTTACTATAAAAAATGGAATAAGCATTACTAAAAATGTTAGAAAATAACGCTGCAATATTTCGGGGAACTTAATTAAAGCGATAAGTAATAATATTGAGGCTAAAAGAAAATCAATTAAGGTATACCATTTGTCCCAGTTGTAAGTGGCAATACAAAAAAAAGAAAGTGAAAGTATAAGCCCTAATTTTGAGCTTAACTTCTGTTTCAATTCTAATTTAGGAAAGTAGTGTAAAAGGGCAAAATGAGTAAATACGCAAGCGTAAGGAATACAAATAAAAAATAGATATTCTTCTAAAGGTAAATTGGCAATTGTTATTCCTAAAAAGTAATATGGGTTAAATCCCCAAATATTGTTCTGGGTAAAAATAATATCCCAAGGAATAAAAATGATAAAGTTAATTAAAATTCCAAAAAATAAAGGTTTCCAAAGTTTATAGAATTTTAATTTAGGATGAAAACTATATAAAAACGGAATAGAAAATGAACCTAAATTTATCAGAAGATATAAATAGTTCATCTACTTTAATTTAAAATATTTAAAAGGAACCAATAGCATACCAAAGCATTCACCATCTTCTTTTCCTAAGTGTTTATGATGCATTTTATGAGCTCGTCTTACAGCTTTTGCATATCTATTATTAGTATTTCTAAATAATTTAAATCGTTGATGTATAAAAATGTCATGTACAATAAAATAGCAAAGACCGTAGGCAAAAATGCCTAAGCCTATAGGAAGGCCAATCCAGAAGTTGGTATATTTCCAAAGTAAGAAAAAACCAATACTAACAAAGGCGTAAAATAAGAAAAAAGCATCATTACGCTCAAACCAACTATTATGATCCTTGTTGTGATGGTCTTTATGTAAATGCCATAAAAAGCCATGCATTATGTACTTATGTGTAAACCAAGCCATAAACTCCATAAAGCAAAAGGTTAACAGAAAAGTTAATATCCAGATTAATAATTGCATAATAAAATTGTTACAATAAATTTAATTGATATTTTACATAACTCCGCATTAATAATTCAACTTTTTTAGGATTAGAAACGCGAATTCTTGAGTCCTTTATTTGTAAAGCTGGGGTGTTCTTGAGCTTTTCCAATAATTGTTTATAATATCGAAAGGCCGTAAATACTCCAAATTTTGCTTCTATTGGAAGATTTTTTATCCCTGCTAAACCTATTGTAAAGTCGTTTTCAATATCTGCAATTATACTTTGTTTAGAAAGCTCATTTAAATTTTTTAAGTCTGTATTTGGAAAATAACTTCTATTTAAATTATCGAAATCGGCTTTTAAATCTCTTAAAAAATTAACCTTTTGAAACGCTGAACCTAATGCCATAGCACTTTCTTTTAATGCTTCATATTTTTCGTTGTTTCCTTTTACAAATACCTTTAAGCACATTAACCCAACTACATCTGCCGAACCATAAATATAAGTTTTAAATTCTTCCCGCGTTAAATACACGTTTTTGTGTAAGTCGGTTCGCATACTTTTCATAAAAGCTTCAACTAAGCTTTTGTCTATATTGTATTTATGGTAAGTATATTGAAATGCATTTAAAATAGGATTTAAGCTTATTTTATGTTTTAGCGCTAATTCTAAGTCTTCCTCAAATTTATTAAATAGAAATTCTTGCTCGTAGTCTTGAAACGAATCAACAATTTCATCTGCTAACCTCACAAATCCATAAATATTGTAAATGTCATTTCTTATACTTTTGTACAACATTTTAGTAGCTAAAGAGAAAGATGTGCTGTAGGTATTTGTAACTAATTTACTAGAATTGTACGATACCGTGTCGAATAATACTTTCATGATGCGCAATGGTATTTAATTATTAAATCGGCTGCTAGTTTTCCTGAAATTAACGATGGCGGCACGCCTGGACCTGGAACCGTTAATTGTCCAGTGAAATATAAGTTGTTAACTTTTTTGCTTTTAAGTTTAGGGCGTAAAAATGCCGTTTGTAAAAGAGTATTAGCCATACCATAGGCATTTCCTTTGTACGAGTTATAGTCTTTTATAAAATTATTTACACAGAAACTTTCTTTAAATTTAATATTATTTTTCACATCTTGTGACGTAAGTTCCTCAAAACGAGTAATAATTTTTTTAAAGTATGTTTCTCGAAGTTCTTCTGTGTCGTTTAAACCAGGGGCTAACGGAATTAAAAATATGCCTGCTTCATTATCTTTTGGTGCGGCATGACTATCGGTAATACTAGGAAAACTGGCATAGAATAAAGGCTTTTCTGGCCATTCAGGATTGTCGTAAATCGCTTCGGCATGTGCGTCAAAATCGACATCAAAAAATAAGGTATGATGATTTACATTTTTTATTTTTTTATTAAAACCAACATAAAAAAGCAGGGAAGAGGGCGCAAAGATTTTTTTCTCCCAGTACGATGGTGAGTATTGCCTGTATACTTTATCTAATAAAGTTTCGGTGTGGTGGTAATCTGCACCACTTAAAATAATATCTGCAAAGTGTTTTTCTCCGTTGGACACAATTCCTATAGCTTTTCCATTATTTACGATAATTTTATCGACAGGGTTTTGTGTTTTAATAGTTACACCTAATTCTTCGGCTAAAGCTTTCATTGCCAAAACAACTTGATACATGCCTTTTTTGGGGTGAAATGTTCCCAACCCGAAATCGGCGTAATTCATAAAATTGTAAAAAGAAGGGGTGTTACTTGGTTTAGCACCAAGAAAGAGTACTGGAAACTCTAGTATTTGAACTAGTTTTTTGTTTTTAAATGCCTTTCTAACATCACGTTTTATTGTGCTGAAAAATTGATTTAATTTTTTTATTGTTTTAGGGGTTACTAATTCTAGAGGAGATTCTCCTGGTTTATAAACTAAGTCGGTTATAGCAATTTTATAATTACTTTGCGCATTATCAATAAACTTTTGAAGTATCAGTGAACTTCCTTTTTCTTCTTTTTCGAAAGCCGTTTTTATTTTCTCTAAGGTGTCTTCAATGGTTATATAATCATTTTTACCAAAGTATACGCTGTAAGCCGGATTTAGCTTTTCTAGCTTGTAGTAGTCGGCAGGTACTTTATTAAAATCTGCAAAAAAACGTTCGAAAACATCGGGCATCCAATACCAAGTTGGTCCGATATCAAAAGTAAATCCTTCTCTTATAAGTTGTCTAGCTCGCCCTCCAACGGTTTTATTTTTTTCAAAAATAGTTACGTCATGTCCACTTTTTGCCAGGTAGCACGAAGCAGCTAGGGCTGAAAATCCGGAACCAATTATATTAATTTTTAATTTCATTGTTTAACAAATATAGTAAAATGTCAAACAAAATAAAATTTAAATTAAGTTTATTAAATTTTTGATGGAATTTGATACTATGACGTTATTAGGTAAGTCTTCTGTATTGATTGAAGCAATTTTTTGACCTAGAACATAGAGTTGACTGTTATTGGTTAAAAATAAATGGCTAAATTGAGTTAAGTAGTCTACTATTTTATCATTTTCTGGAGCCACGGTAAAGTAGGTGATAAACGAAATGTTATCAAAGAAATTTAATAGCCCGTTTAAGCTTTCCATAGGGACACTTTCTCCTAAAAATATAGAATGATAACCTTTACTTCGAAGTAAATAATTTATGAATAGTAAGCCAATATCGTGTATTTCGTTTTCTGGTAAAAATAAAACGAAAGTTTTAGACGTGGGTTTTGGGTCTAATAATTGTAACCTTTCTATATTTAATAAAATTTTTTGTTTTATGTGTATTGATATAAAGTGCTCATGAGCTGGTGTAATCGTATTTGTTTGCCAGAGTAAACCTATTTGGTTTAAGAGAGGTAAAAAAACGTCGTAAAAAATATCGTTAAAGCTTTTTGTTTCAATTAAGCTATTGTAGGTATTGTAAAATAATACTTGATCATAGTTAAGCATGGCTATTTTAAATCTGTTAATAGCTTGGTCTTCAGTTTTTGTTCGAGAGGCTATTTCTCTAACTTGAGCCGAAATTTCATGTTCTTCAAGTTCGGCAATTTTTGAAATTTTTATGCCGTTCTTATTTAAAAATGAAATATTAAGTAATTTTTGTAGGCTTTTAGAGTTGTAGTTTCTTATGTTAGTATCCGATCGATTGGGAGATAGTAAATTATAACGTTTTTCCCAAATACGGATGGTGTGAGCTTTAATTCCACTAAGATTTTCTAAATCTTTTATACTAAAGTTAGTTTTAATGTTGTTCATCTAATTAGGCGATTTATTCAACAAAAGTATTGTATTTTTTCGAAATATTAAAAGCGTTTTAATTTTGAGCGTCATGATTAATCTTAAAATAGAAGAAAATTAAGTTTGCTTTTTTTTATAATTATTAGAAAAAAATTTGGTGATGTATGGGGTGAACTATAGATGTTTATTTTTTTAATTTTACTTTAAACTAAATTTATTGGTAAAAAAAGATGAAAACAATTAAAAGTACTCATGATTTATTTTAAAACTAATAATGTTGTCTTTTAACGAAAATAATAGCGATGTGTAGAATATTTGCTTGTATATTTTATTTTATCTGTTTTTTTGTTTTGAAAATAAAATTTTAAACCAAGTTTTGATTAATAGCACGAAATCAAATAAAAGGATTTAATGTTTAAATACATCATTTCATTTTGTTAGTTTAAAGAAACTTAACCTCTAATGTTATAATTTAATTTATTGTTGTTTTACAATAATAAAATTATGTAAGTTGCTATATGAAAACTAGGAGTTACTCTCACTTAATTATCCCTTTTTCGGTACTTGTTCATTTGAGTATAATAAATGGAGTATTATATTTTATGACTCCAAGTACATATTTAAATATAACAAGCATTATATTTTATAATGTTGCTTGGTTTCTTATTACTTATAATTTAAATTATTACCCAACGGCTCGTAAAGAGACGTTTATGACAAATATTAAAAAAATGTTTTACCTGTATATTATATATGGTTTAACATACTTTTCTTGGTTTGGCGTAACAGGTATTCAGCCAGATTTTATTCAATATCATCTATTAATCTATTTAATTATTTGTGTACTACTCACAGTATACAGATGGCTTTTTTATGTTTTTATCAGGCATTATCGCTCTAAAGGGGGTAATTATTTAAATGTTGTTGTTATAGGTCGAGATAAGAATTTAAAGAAAATTAGAAAAGTTTTTGATAATCCTTATTATGGCTATAGATACTGTGGGTTTTTTGATGATGAATCTTCGAAAAGTCCGACTTATTTAGGAGAGATATTAGACTGTTTTAAATATATTATCGATAACAATGTTGATGAGGTGTATTGTACTGCAGCAAAGCTTACAAAATCTGATTTGCAAAATCTTATAAATTTTGCGGACAATAATTTAATAAAATTAAAAATTATCCCGGATAATAAGGATATTTTTACGCCTGCTATGACGGTACAAAAATATGATCAAATACCTGTTTTAGATTTAAGAACAGTGCCATTGGATGCTGACTTTGGTAGGGTAGCTAAACGTGTTTTTGATATTGTTTTTTCGTCTATAGTTATATTATTTTTGCTGTCTTGGTTGGTGCCTTTGTTATATGTTTTAATTAAATTAGAATCACCTGGGCCATTGTTTTTTACTCAAAACCGACATGGTTTAAAGCGTAAAACATTTAAGTGCATAAAATTTAGGTCAATGGCCACGAATTCAGATGCGAATTCAAAAATGGCGACAAAAAACGATAAACGAGTAACAAAAATTGGTAGAATACTACGTAAAACGAGTATTGATGAGTTACCGCAGTTTTTTAACGTTTTTATGGGTGATATGAGTGTGGTTGGTCCAAGACCGCACATGGAACAACACACGTCTGATTATGAAATTTCCGTAGATAAATATTTAGTACGCCATTTTGTAAAGCCAGGCATTACAGGTTTAGCACAAATTAAAGGGTATAGAGGTGAAATAATTAATCCATCAGATATATTAAACAGAATACGATTAGATATTTTATATGTAGAAAAATGGTCGTTTCTTTTAGATTTTAAAATAATTCTTTTAACCGTTTTTAACGCCATTAGTGGCGAAGAAAAAGCATACTAAAAAATAATATTATGAGTTGGTTTGTATTATCAGTTAAAGAAAAGCAAGAGAGTAAAGTTTCAAAAATGCTAGAAAAAATGGATTTTGAAGTATTCAATCCATTAGTTCAAGAAATTAAAGTTTGGAGTAATAGACAAAAAATAATTGAAATGCCATTATTTAAGTCCCACATAATTGTCAATATTCCAGAACAATATAGAGGAGTTGTTTTCGCTATACAAGATGTAAAGGGGTATATGTTTATTGATGGTAAACCGGCCAAAGTTTATAAAGAAGAGGTGGAAACCATTAAAGGCTGGTTAGAAAACGGCTCATATGATTTAGTATTACTATCTAAATTAATTTCAAGAAAAGAGATTGACCTAAAACAATGGTTAAGTAAAAATAATTCAGGTGTAAAACGTATGATTGGTCAACACCGTTTAAATACTTTAATTACTGAAATGGATGTAATAGTAGAGCGTAAATTTAGAAAAGTTGTTTAAATTCTTAAACAAGTTATGATTTTACCGTGATGCCTAAATGATAAAAACATAAGGATTAGAGTTGTGAACTTGATAAAAAACATATGTTGTTTTTATGCTAATAGCGTTGGATAATAAAAATTAAATTAGGGTTTTGTTTTGCCTTTATTTTCTTGTGGAGGGGGGCACTTTTTCTTTATCGATACGACTGATTACATACTAGATACTTTTTCCTTAATAACAATTGGCTTTTAGCTTAATCTTGTGTAGCTTTTTTTCTGAGTGTTTAAAATCAATTGTATTAAATATTATAATACAACATTAAATGTGTTGTTGCTGGCATAAATATGATCTGCCAATATATCTAACGTGTAGTTTTTTTAAGTGTTAGAATTTGTGCGTTGTATATACTATTTTAAACAGTAAGTAGCTTGATTAAAAGCAGTTAATCTTTTATATCCTATAAAACTGATGTTGTTTAACCGTAATTTATCATGGATCTTACTTAGTTATAAATTCTACTAGAATTTTTTCTTTGTGCGCACTTATTGAGTAGGTAAATGCCTTTAATCACACTTGTAATGCGATTTTTTAGCTGTTTTAAAAACTACACTGTTTTATTTTATTCATTAGACCAAATTGGGAATTAAATGATCGCAAGCAATTCTTGGGGTTGATAAGATTTATCCACCGGTGGTTCTCCAAGAAATGAATGTCATAATCATTTGCAAAAGCTTAGAAGAAGTTTTGTGACAAAACATAAAACTTTTATTATCATTAATTTTAAAAATTAAATCAGTTTATCTGCTGCAATAAATACAAAGTATTAAATTTTATTAGGTTTACTACGGGTTTTCAAAAAATAAGAAGGAAGAAAAAACATTATAAAAGTTTGAAGTCCTAAGTAGGAAGTTTTCTGTTTAGCTGAAGTGTGTAGAATCCAGGTTGTAATGGCTTTCATGCGCATTCTATTATACAAGTATCGTCTTGCGCCAACCAAAGCAAGTTTGTTAACCAATAGAGTTTTTTCTTTATGTTTGCTGTCATCAACCTTAAGGCTTAGAGCAATCTCAAGTTTACGATGAACATCTAATCCTTTTGAGATTGTCACGCTTTCTCGGTGTCTTCTATAAATGAATATATTCTCCGGAATGTAATGTGCCTTAACTGGGGTATCATTAACTCTTAAATTGCCGAGTCGAACATGATGGCCAAAGTCCCAAATGTTTCCATCATTATCGCCTTGCATATAGTTGACGTAAAATTCTTTTTTGATAAGAAAACCATTTGGAGGGAGACTTTCTGTTAAGCACCATTCCCATATATTTTTTATGATTTCCTTATCACCTTTTCCATATTTGATCATCTCAATTTCTGATGCGTCTTGATCTATTATTCCATCCTCAAACATAATTTGATTTTTACCAAACCAAAGTATGACATTTTTGTCCTTATTATTTTTAGATAAATAATATAGTCTATCTAAGGCTCCTTTACATAATCTATCATCATCATGATGAAGCATAACTAAATCAAATTGGCACATCCGAGCCATGTTATTTTGGTTTTGAACTGGGCTAACGGGGGGATTATTAACAATATGTTGTATTTTATTCTTAACAGTTACATGGTTAATAACTGCTTTATTTTTTTCTACATAGTCTTTTGAACTGTTATCTCCAATCAAAATTTCACCAATTAAATCCTGATTTTGCTCTGCTATACCCTCTAATGCAAATTTTAAATAATCTGGTCTGTTATAGGTTGGAATGAAAATTGAAATTTGATCTTTCATGATTATTTAGTTGTTTTTTTAATATGCAGATAAAAAGCCACTTTTGTTATCTTAAATTCTTCCAAGTCGGATTGAATAAATTTTTTAATGTTTTTCTAATTAGTAAAACTTTCTTACTTGAGTGGCCCTTATGCATTATTAATTTTTTAATTGGGTGTATTTAATTGGTTCATGTAAATATCAAACAATATATTATTATCAAACTCAACGTCATCAAGTGTAAGTAATTCGTCTTTTTTTAGAGGCTTTTTTATAGTACATGCCTCTGCTAATCCCATCGGCAATAAATTATCATTTCTTGCGCTACTTGAATTATCACATATGCCGTAGGTTTTGTATCCTCCTAAACCATCAATTCTGTCTCCAGGTTTCATGTTCTCTTTGGCTACAGCAACAACTTCTACCTTCATGCCAAACTCTGCATCTAGTGTTATATCTTTAAAATCTATTAACCTAGCAATAGAAAAAGCAAGCTCGAAAAATAATAAGTGATACGGGACATAAAAACTGTATAGAGGGCCTTCCCCCAATTTACCGTATTTTAAATACTTAGCAGAAAGAGGGTCTTCTGTGGTTGCATGAATGAAAACTCCAGGGCCAGGACTGGCTCCAACAACATAATCGACTATGCCACCTAGCTCTTTCAATTTATCTATATCAGGATAAAAGCCAGTCGTCATTTCATCAATGTGTCCTTTAAAATTCGGACCAACCATTCCTCGTTGAGTAACACACATATTTGTTGCGTTTGCTGTAACGGCTTGTTCAAAGGAAATTTTAGTTCCATCAGCAAAACTTGTAACCATTTCTGGAGTCATTCCCCATTGTTTAGCAAAACCTTGTTGAGTTGTTGGATTCCTATAATGATCCTGCAGTCCTTTAATATTCCCACATATCAATGGCTCAAACCCCATCATTTTTACATGACGATAAAGATTTTGAGTTACACCAGGTTGATCACCGTCTCCCAATGTATACATTACATTATGTTCTTGTGCTTTTTGTTTTAGATATGGACCGAATGTCGCTTCTAATTCAGCGTTAAAAGACACTACATGTTTACCTTTTTTAAAAGCTTTAATAATATTTTTTAAACCAAATTCGATATGTCCGGTGAGTTCAACAATAACATCAATTTGCGGTTCGTTTAATAATAAATCTATTTGATTGGTTATTGCAGTGTCACCGTTATCTATAAGTTTACAAAATACATGTTCAGAGTCCGTGACTTTAAATGAATCTACTCCAGCTTTTAAAAGTGCATTTTCAGCCTTAGAGCATGTGCGGTTGTAAACAGCAACTACTTGCATTCCTGGTGTATACCGACAGATCTGATTAATTAATCCTTTTGCCATTTCCCCTGCGCCGATTACCCCAACCTTGATAGGATTTCCTTGTAATTCTCTTTCTTGAAGCTTTTTGTCAATTATATACATAATGAATTTATTTAAATGGACTATCAAAATTATTAAAAGAAACCATATTTTTATCTTTTTCAGAGAGAATTATTGGGATATCAGGCCATTCTATTCCGCAGGAATTCCAGTGAATTCCGGCATCACATTCGGCATCGAAAACAGTAGTTGTTTTGTTTAAGAAAATAGTATCATCTTCTAAAGACATAAATCCATGAGCTAGTCCTTCTGGAATGTAGAGAATTTTGGGTTCATCAGCTTTTAGGTTGATTGTTAGATGCTTACCAAATGTTGGTGAATTTTTACGCAAATCAACAACAACGTCAAAAATAGCACCCTTCAAGCAGATAATACATTTTACATGCTGATAAGGCGGAGTTTGAAAATGAAGTCCTCTAACAACACCTTTTGCTGAGGTCGAAAAATACTCTTCTACAAAATCAGTTCTTAAGCCTAGATCGTCAAAAAAACAATTGTGAAAAATCTTTACAAAAAGACCTCTACTATCAGAAAACACTTTGGGTTTTAATATATAGAGCCCAGGGATTTCAGTTTTAATTTTTTCTAGCATATTAATAGATATAGCGGTAATCAAATACGTTTTTTCCTTGAATTTCGTCTTTATTTTGTATGAACTCTTTCCAACCGGTTAATATAACGACATTATTGGTTTTGGATAAAATTTCTTCAAGAGAATTGCAATAATCTAATTCCATATCTGGATAATACCTTTTAAACTCACTAATTGATATTGGATCATAAGCATATAAATTTTTATATCCTTTTTGAATCAGTAAATCAATAATCGCTTTTGTTGGAGTTATTCTTACGTCGTCAGATTCGGGTTTGAATGATAGTCCAAGAATTCCTATCGTATCAGATTTATTTATTTTGCTTTCAATTGCATCAGCAATATAATGTTTTATGGTGTTATTTATTTCAAGGTTCGCACTCAATATTTTGGGTTTAAAACCATTTTCGATTGATGCTTGAATTAAGGCTGAGGTATCTTTAGGTAAACAATATCCGCCATAGCCACAACCTGGATAAACATATTTAGACATTCCTGCTGGAGTACCATACCACCTTTTGTCTTCGTGTAGAATACGAAAAGCTTTAGGAATATCAATATTGCCAATTTCATTTGCAATAATTGACATTTCATTTGCGTAACTAATTAAAGTTGAAAGTAACGTGTTTGATAGGTATTTAATGTATTCTGCAGAATTATAGCTAACATAATGAATTGGAGCATTAAATGGTAGATAAATTTTATTTAAAATATCTTTTGCAATATCATCCTCAACACCAATAACAATTCTATCAGGTTCTATAAAATCTTCCCAACAATAGCCTTCGCGCAAAAATTCAGGGTTTGAGGCAAAAACAATTTTTCTATTAGGTAGTTGTGAAAGTTTTTCCTTAACGAAAGGAATAATCTTAGTAGATACAGTTGATGGTGGAACGGTTGATTTAGTGATTATTACCTGAAGCTTATCAGTTTCTACATTTAATACTTGTTCAATTGCAGCATAAATATATTTCAAGTCAGCACTTCCGTCTTCTTTACTTGGGGTTCCAACACATAAAAAAATTGCTTCACTGTCTTTAATTGCTTGTTCAAAATTTGTGTCTAGAGAAAATGTTTTGTTATTTGTTTCTCTTAAAACTTTTTCTAAATGAGGTTCATGAAATGGTATTTTAAATTTTTTTAATGAATTTAAGCGATTTTCATCAACGTCAAATCCGTAGGTTTTAAAACCCGTTTTAGCAAATCCAAGGCCTGTTGTCAGACCTACAAATCCAAGTCCTAGAACTGATATCATAATAGTTGTCCGTTATAGATTT
Source organism: Neotamlana sargassicola (assembly GCF_020523965.1). Taxonomy (GTDB): domain Bacteria; phylum Bacteroidota; class Bacteroidia; order Flavobacteriales; family Flavobacteriaceae; genus Neotamlana; species Neotamlana sargassicola. The sequence goes on from NZ_JAJAPX010000005.1 coordinate 279,497, forward strand.
TTAAAAATTCAAGGAATCTTGCAATTCCTTCTTCTACGTGTATAGAAGGATTATAACCAAGTAATTCTTTAGCTTTATCAATTACAGGGCATCTTCTATTTGGATTATCAGTCATATAATCATCGTCATCGGAATTTCCAAATGTGACTTTACCTGTATATCCAAAAATATCTTTTGCATTCTTAACATAGATCTCAGCAAATTCTTTTACCGAAATTTCAGGATTATCAATCCCTATGTTAAATACATCAAACTTGTCGTAAAGTAGAACTTTTAAATATCCTGTAATAGCATCTGATATATAGCAAAAAGTTCTAGTTGGTTTACCGTCAGAAAGAATATTTAGATCATCTCCCTCAACAACACATTTCGCAAAATCCGCTGGCAAACGTTTGTCGTGTATACTCATTCCAGGGCCATAATTGTTAAAAGGGCGGGCAATAGTTACTGGGAAATTATATTGATTATTGAAAATCCAGCACATGGTCTCTCCGAAGCGCTTAGCTTCGTCGTAACAAGCTCTTGGCCCCATAGTATTTACATTGCCACGGTAAGATTCGGGAGTTGGAATATATTCTTTAAAAGGATCCCCATATATCTCGCTACTTGAGAAGAACAAAAATCCAGTTACCTTCTTATTTAGGTAATAATCAAATAATCTACGCAGTCCAGTAATATTAGCATCAATTGTTTCTACAGGATAAATTCTGTAAAAAGTAGGGGATGCTATTGAAGCCATATGAATAATCAGGTTTGCATTTTCAGCACCAGGTACTTCGCTAATATCATCGGTTATTATATTAAATTCATGTAGGGAAAAGAAATCATACTCCTCAACGATTTCGTCAAGCCACTCTTTATTTCCGGTTAGGAAATTTTCAAGTGCTATTACCTGTTTAATCTTTAGCTGCTCTTTGAATTTAGTAAGGAAGTGTACAAAGTAATAGCCCAAAAAACCTCCACATCCCGTTAAAAGAACGGTGGCGTTATTAAATTTTGATTTTTCTTTATCTGTGAGACCATCATAAATATTATTCAGGTCTTCATTAATAATTTTGTTGTTTCTCATATTTATAGATTTACCAAACTTTCCAAGGGGCATCATTTCTAACCCACCTTTCTTCTAAAACATTTTTATCTCTTAAAGTATCCATGGGTTGCCAAAAATCAGTATGCTTGTACGCGAATAAATTTCCATTTTTGGCGAGATTTTCCATAGGGTCTTTTTCAAAAACAGTTGAGTCGTTCTCAATTAAATCAAGAACTGAAGGTTCTAAAACAAAATACCCACCGTTAATCCAAGCTGTACCTTCTGAGGCTCCTTTCGGTTTCTCCTTAAAGTATTTAATTTCAGTTTCATCACCATTTAAAGTAAATACTCCAAAGCGACCAGGCTGACGAACAGACGTTAAGGTAGCCAATTTTCCGTGGCTTTTATGAAACGAAATGAGCTTATTGATATCCACATTGCTAACTCCATCTCCATAAGTGAGACAAAATGTTTCATCTCCAATATATTGAGCCACTTTTTTAACGCGTCCTCCGGTCATCGTATTTTCACCAGTATCAACTAAAGTTACAGACCATGGTTCAGAGTTGACATTATGGACTTCCATATTATTTGTTCTCATATCGAACGTAACATCGGATGTATGAAGAAAATAATTTGAGAAATATTCCTTAATCATATAACCTTTATACCCGCAACAGATAATAAAATCATTAATGCCATAATGAGAATATGTTTTCATTATGTGCCATAAAATAGGTTTTCCACCTATCTCAACCATTGGTTTTGGACGGACCCCACTTTCTTCACTAATTCGGGTTCCAAATCCTCCTGCAAGAATTACTGCTTTCATTTTAAATTTTTAAATTTTTAAATTTTTTTAATTAATAATTTTTATTTTCTGAGGGAGATATATGGACTAAAGAGATAAGTGATTTGTTTTTTTTGTTAATGGTATTTAATAGAAGTAAATATTATTGTAAACCAGAATTTTAATAGGTTTAACAAAGAGTTTTTTTAAGTCCATTGTTTTGAAAATTACAATACATTATTAAGTTGTAATTGTTTTTATTGGTTAATAGCTTTTTCTGGCTTTAAAACTAAAAAAAATATTTTAATAAACTAAAAGGTTTTGGCTGTATGTCTATTTTTTTGGTTAAAAGTTCTTTGTTTTATTGTTTTAAGTTTCTATGTGGTGTCTTATTGATGATTCTAAAGTATAATTAAACGAAAATATTTGCGATGTATAGAAATTCACACTTTCTTAAGGTTAGGCTTAGTTCATGAGTTTAAATTTATGATTTATTTAATTTAAAACAGAATTAATTGCGTTTAAACTAAAACAGCGACTTTTAATCTGTTTTACTACTTAAATGTTTTGTTAAAGTGAAAAAAAAGGTTTTTTTTGTACAGGGTTATAAAATTAAATCAATAGAACTTAAATAATAATAAGTAGTATTTAAATGTCATGGAAAAAGATTTTTTTAAAATATTATCAAGTTATTTAAAGTACTGGTACCTATTTGTAATAGGATGTGTAATTTGTCTGGTATTAGCATTTTTGCATATTCGTTATAACGTAATATCCGAATATTACATTGCTGGTAAGGTACTGCTTAACGATAAAGAAAATGGTGGTGGAGAGGCCTCTGGTTTGCAGTCTTTAAGCGATTTAGGCTTGATTAAAATGTCTAAAAACATCCAAGACGAGATAGGGGTGCTATTATCGTACGATTTAATGTTAGAAACTATTAAGGAGTTGGATTATGCGGTAGCATATTATGCAGAAGGAAGTTTCAATGAGGTTGAGGTATATGTAAAATCTTTGCCGTTTAAAGTCGTTTTAAATGATACATTACCGTTGTTAAGGCAAGGGACATTAGGCAGGGTTAAGGTACTTGATGAATTCAAATTTAGTGTTGAAAAATTAGTCGACGAGGAAGTTGTTGATAAAAAAGTGTATGAATTCGGGGAAATATTAAACACTGAGTTTGGAAATTTCCATATTGAATTACAACAACAAGGAAAGTTAGACCTTAAAAATACTAATCCAGTAATTGTTAGATTTAAGGATCCTGAAGCCTTGGCTTCTAATTATAATGCCCGTTTAAATGTGTTTCCGGTTTACGAAAATGGAGGTGGCTTGCTCGAAATAGGCTTAACCGATGCCGTTCCTCAACGCGGGGAAGATTTAATTAATAAACTCATAGAGGTATATGCGCGCAATTCTGCGAAGCACAAAAACTTGCTAGCCGAATCTACCCTAAAATTGATTGATGAGCGTTTAAATCTATTAACTACAGATTTAAATAGCGCTGAAGAAAGTGTCGAGAACTACAAGCAAAGTAATAACCTAACCAATGTAGAGGCAGATGCATCACGCTTTATCCAATTAGCCGATCAAGTAGATAGAGAATTAGCAACCTTGCGAACCGAAATCAATGCCATTGATGCCCTTGAAAGAACCTTAGGGCAAACAGGTGGGGGAAATTATACAGCTATAAGTTCTTACAATATTCAAAATCCTGCCTTAGTAGCTGCAATCATGAATTACAACACGGTCGTTCAAGAAAGGGTGGCATTAGTAAATGCAACGGGAATAGGGAACCCCATGTTAGGGGAAATCGATAAGCGTTTAGAGTCTAGTAAACGACAAATTTTAGAAAATTTAAAAGGTATTAAATTACAATTAACCAGATCCCAGAGGGACTTAATGAATCAGTCTGCTCAATACAGGTCTAAAATTTCTTCAGTGCCTTCGGCTGAAAGAGCCTTATTGGAAATTAATAGAGATCAAGGGCTTAAACAGGGCTTGTATTTATTTCTCCTACAGAAAAAAGAGGAAGAAGCCTTGTCTATTAGTGTGCCTTTTGCAGATACACGTATTATCGAAGAACCAAGGTCTAGTGGATACCCAATAAATGGGGCTAAAACGCCCGTATATTTGGGCGCAATCCTATTTGGTTTGTTAGTGCCTTTCGGTTTTGTGTTTTTAAAAGAAAAATTAAATACAAAAATTGAAGACGCAGAGGAGGTGGGTAATCTAACGAGTACACCAATTTTAGGTCTGGTGGCTCACAATAATACAAATAAAGCAGTGGTGCTAAGTAAAAATAGCAACACACCAATTGCGGAACTTTTTAGGTTAATGAGGCATAATTTAAAGTTCATGACCAAAAACGCAGCCAACCAAACCATAATGGTAACCTCCGGGAATCCAGGAGAAGGGAAAACCTTTGTATCCACAAATTTAGCAGCGAGTTTAGCTCTTACAGGGAAAAAAGTGGTTGTCTTAGGTTTCGATTTAAGAATACCTAAATTAACTAAAGAATTAGATTTAAAGTATGAATATGGGCTTTCCGATTACATAATCGATACCCAGATACAAATACAACAGTTACTAATCACTTACCAACAGGTGCCAAATTTACACTTTATTGGGGCAGGTACCATGGCACCGAATCCTGGAGAATTAATAATTCACCAACGGGTCGAAGAGCTTTTTGCACAGCTAAAATCGCAATTCGATTACATTATTATCGATACACCTCCTGTAGGGAAGGTTGCTGATGCTTTTGCCTTAGCAAAGCATACGGATGCGGCTATTTTTGTGCTACGTCAAAATTATACTAAAAAAACGGACTTGAAATTGGTAAACGAGATAGAGGGAACAAACAAAATAAACAACTTAATGTTAGTAATAAATGATGTGAAAAACGAGAAAAACGATTTCTATGGTGGCTACGGAAATACGGGAAATACCAAAAACACCTAAATAAACTTCCTTAGAGCTTTATTTAGAGTAACCAAATCACTAAATGCATATGAATTATGAAATTTTTTTAAAATCAACGTACCCCGATAGTCAAGAAAATAACTTCGCGGTAAATTGGCTTAAAAAAGGTTGCGGAAGAAACACGTAGCCCCAGGTATGCTATAGTGCAAAATTCTGAAGAAAAACATCTAATAATTTGTGAAAGCGCTTTAATGATGCTAGGATTTAATAGAATACAGGCAATTATAAAGCGTATAGCGGTTGGTTAATTGTATGGGGGCAAGAAAAAAATTAAATAAGCAAATGAATATATATCGAATTGATTTAACTTTCATCAAAAAGCTGTATAGTGATCTTCTATGAGGAATATATCTAATCGTTCCATTTTTTTAAGGCTGAAACCTTGGTTTATGTTGATAGGTTCTACGAGTATGGCCCAAGGCTTAGTTCAAGGATTAGGGTTAATTTCAGGTATTTTAGTAATTAGAATATTACCGCCTTCTGAATACGCCTTATACACTCTAGGGAATAGTATGCTAGGTGCTATGGTCTTGTTGGCAAATGGTGGTATATCTAAAGGTGTAATGGCGCAAGGTAGTAAAGTTTGGAAAAATAAAAACCATTTGGGCGAAGTAATGGTTACAGGACTCCATTTAAGAAAAAAATTTATTTTAGCGAGTTTAATAATTGGAATCCCAATTTTATTTTACCTCCTATTACAAAATGATGCGAGTATCACTTCAGCCATTTTGATAATTATAGCATTAATTCCGGCTTTTACGGCTTCTATTTCTAATGCCTTATTGGTCATAGTGCCTCAATTACATCAGAATATTAGGCCGTTGCAAATTAATCAAATTGGGGTTAATTTGGGACGATTATTGCTTTTGTTGGCATCCATACTCTTTTTTCCTATTGCTTATGTGGCACTTTTATCGGCTGGTATTTCACAAATATTTGGTAATTATAGGTTAAAAAAAATAGCTTTACAACATGTGAATTTAAACCAAAAGCCATCCCCTGTCATTCGTAAAAAAATTATAAAAACCGTTTCGCGTATTTTTCCCGAATCGGTTTACTATGCGTTTTCCAGTCAGATTACCATTTGGTTATTATCAATATTTGGAACCACAAAGGCAGTTGCAGAAATAGGAGCATTAAACCGAATTGCAGTGTTATTAACCTTATTTACTATGGTATTTAATATTTTAATAGCACCAAGATTTGCACGGTTAACAGAAAGTTTTCAAGTATTATTAAAAAGGTATTCTTTAGTTGTGCTTATATTACTTATCGTGTTACTCGTTGTGGTTAGTATGACTTATTGGTTTTCATCTCAAATATTATGGGTATTAGGAGCTGACTATAATAATTTAAATACAGAAATTGTGTGGTTAATTTTGGGGGCAACACTATCACTTATAGCCGGGCTTATTTATAATCTGTATTCAGGAAGGGGTTGGATTCAGCATCCCTTGCTGGCAATTTCAATAAGTTTTATAACTTTAGTAGTTGGTATTACTGTAATTGATGTGTCCAGCTTAATGGGGGCCATTAAATTAAATATTTTAGTAGGCTTAGTGCAATTTCTATCACATTTGTTATATGGGTATTACAAAATTTTTAAATTAAAAAATAATTAAATAAAAATTAATGACATCTAAATCAGCTATATGTACCCTGTTTGAGGGGCATTATCATTATGGAGTGGCTACATTGTCAAATTCATTATTTCATTCAGGGTTCAATGGTATAATGTATGTGGGGTATAGAGGGGATTTACCAAATTGGATAAAAGGAGGAGAACTCGTAAGTATTGAAGGTTTCGATAATGTCATCAAAGTAAAAAATATAAAGCAAGACATGACTTTATATTTTATACCCTTATCTACATCTTTTAGCTTAACTAACTATAAGCCCAATTTTATGTTAGATTTAATGGACGGTCCAGCAAGAGGTTTGGATTATATGTTTTACTTCGATCCAGATATCGTGGTCAAGCAACCTTGGGCATGTTTCGAAGAATGGGCTAGCTGCGGAATTGCAGTCTCTGAAGACGTAAATTCTCCCTTAGAAGAATTACATCCAAGGAGAGTGGGCTGGCGTAAATATTTCAAGGATTATAATTTGGCGCTAAAATTCAAATCTAATATTTATGTCAATGGTGGTTTTATTGGAGTAAATAAACGTAATTTAGAATTTTTAAAACTTTGGAAAAATATACAAGACCATATGGCAAATGCTATCGGAGGTCTTGAAAATTCTATTTTTTCGAATCAAACTTACAAAACAACAATACCTATAAAAAAAGGGTTTCAAATTTTTGATAAATCAGACCAAGACGCTTTAAATGCAGCTATCGAATGTTATAAGGATGATGTAAGCTATATAGGTCTCGAAGGTATGGGATTCAAAGAAGGGTACAATCTGATGATTCACGCGCTAGGAAGCCCAAAACCTTGGAAAACAAATCTACTAAGTAGAGCTATAAAGGGACAGCAACCTAGATTGACAGATGTAAGTTATTGGAGAGTTAACCATACACCATTCTCAGCGCATAGTGATTTTGAAATTAAAAGGAAAAAAATAAGTATATTGGTTGCAAAAATCATAGGCCGATTTTACAGTAAATAATTAAATATAAAATCAAAAATAATAAGCTTTATGAAAATAACAGTGATAGGTACAGGATACGTAGGGTTGGTAAGTGGAACCTGTTTTGCAGAAATGGGAAACAAAGTAACCTGTATTGATGTCGATACAAATAAAATTCAAAAACTAGAAGAAGGCATCATTCCAATTTACGAACCAGGACTAGAAGTAATGGTTAAGCGTAACTATGAGCGCAATACCCTAAAGTTTAGTACAAAACTATCAGAAAACCTAGGGGGCTGTGACATCGCTTTTATTGCTGTAGGAACACCTATGGGCGACGATGGGTCTGCCGATTTAAAGTATGTACTTCAAGTGGCTAAAGAAATTGGGCAAAACATGACCACGCCACTTATTGTAGTTGATAAATCAACGGTGCCAGTAGGAACAGCCGATAAAGTGAGAGCACAGATTAAAGAAGAACTAGATAAGCGAGGGGTTGATATTCATTTTGATGTGGTGTCCAATCCGGAGTTTCTAAAAGAAGGCGATGCCATTAGCGATTTTATGAAACCGGACCGCGTGGTAATTGGAGCTGATAGCGATGAAACAGCCGAAATTATGCGTACCCTATATTCACCCTTCTTTAGAAGTGGTTCAGCCCGTTTAATTGTAATGGATGTGCGCTCGGCAGAAATGACCAAATACGTAGCCAACGCCATGTTAGCAACCAAAATTTCCTTCATGAACGAAATTTCTAACATCTGCGAATTAGTAGGAGCAGATGTAAATGATGTTCGCATCGGTATTGGTTCAGACAGCCGTATTGGCTACAGCTTCATCTATCCAGGTGCCGGCTACGGAGGCTCTTGTTTTCCTAAAGATGTGAAAGCCCTGCATCGTACAGCCAAAGAATATGGGTTTGATGCCGAATTAATTGGATCAGTAGAATCCGTTAACGATAAGCAAAAATTAGTCATAGCCAAAAAAGTAGTGAAACGTTTCGGAGAAGATTTATCAGGAAAAACCTTTGCGATATGGGGGCTGTCTTTTAAACCAGATACCGACGATATGCGTGAGGCGCCTGCCATTTATATCATAAAAGATTTAGTAAGCCGTGGCGCTAAAATTAAAGCCTACGACCCTAAAGCTATGCACGAAGCTCAAGAATGCTACCTAAAAGGCGTACAAAACATAACGTACTGCAATTCCAAATACGAGGCCATTGTTGATGCTGATGCCATGTTATTATTAACTGATTGGAAAGAATTTAGAATCCCAGATTTTGAAGAATTAAAAGCCCAACTCAAAACACCAATTGTTTTTGATGGTCGTAACCAATACAACGATAAAATGATGCAAGAACAAGGTTTTGAGTATTTTCAAATAGGGAAACAACCGCTAAAGGCCTAATTGGAGGCAAATAATTTTTGTTGCATGAAAATGGTATTTATTTGTGGCGCTCTGGAACCTGGAAAAGATGGGGTAGGCGATTATACCCGAAGATTATCTGCGGCATTAATAAAACAAGGGATTTCAGTCAGTATCTTAGCTTACAACGATAAATTCATCAAAAAAAAAATAGAAGAACTTCAAAGCTCCGACGGGTCTGAAATCCCTTGCTTACGTTTACCACATACCTGGACGTCTAAACAAAGAACCCAACAAGCCAAAAATTGGGTAGATAAATACAATCCAGACTGGCTGAGTCTACAATTTGTAATTTACTCATTCCATAATAAAGGCCTGCCATTTGGAATTTCTAGTCAATTAAAACAAATAGTATCGGATAGAAAATGTCAAATAATGTTTCACGAAACTTGGTTAGGACTAAAAACCAATGACTCTCTCAAGTATCAAATAATTGGCTTTCTTCAAAAAAGAATTATTAAAAGGTTAAGGAGTGCTATAAAGTTTAAAGTGGTGCACACGCATACTCAGTTTTATATGAGAGAACTAAATAAAATAGGGTTTTATAATGTCAAATACCTTCCTGTATTCAGTAATATACCAGTAATAGATATAAAAGAATCTCCTTACAAAGAAAATAAGAAAGTAAAATTTGTTCTTTTTGGGTCAATTCATCCAAATGTAGATTTCGTGGAGTTTTTTAATGAATTACAGGACTTCTACAAACACAAAATGGGTTTTACTTTGGAAGTAATTTTCATTGGTAAGTCAGGAAGATTTTTAGATCCTTGGATTAATGAATTAAAATCTAGAAAAATCCCTTTTAGTACTTTAGGTGAACAAAATCCAGAATCAATTTCTGAAGTATTGCAACAGGTAAATTATGGAATTACTACAAATCCTTCTTTTGTAGTGGAGAAAAGTGGAACGGTTGCAGCTATGCGTGAGCATGGGTTGAAAGTAATCATTGTTGCAGAAAAAACAGAACCTAAAGATACATTTAAGCTTAAATTTAATAAAAGTCTCTTTGAGTACAAATCAGGAAATTTAAAAGAATTCTTAGAAGATGGTCATAAAAAAAACACTGATGTATTGGGAATTAATTCAGTAGCACAAAAATTTTTAAATGATATTAAAGCCGGTTAATTGACTTTTCAATATATAAAATAAAAATACCATGAATAAAATTTCAGTATCACATCCAACCAGTAACCAAAATAATAGAGAGGTAGTCATGGGCTTTAAACGAGCTAATATGCTCCTAAATTTTTATACCTCTATTGCGGTGTTTCCAAATAGCTTTCTTTATAAGTTCAGAAATATAGGTGTGTTTAAAGAAGTAGTAAGACGTCAGTTTCATCAAAGTTTGAGAGACCATGTAAAAACATGGCCTATTAATGAAATTATTAGGCTATTAGCAAATAAAGCCGGGTATAAAAATTTAACAAAGCATGAAGTTGGTAAATTTTCTGTAGATAATATTTATCAAAAGTTTGATGCTAAAGTAGCAAAAGAGCTTAAAAAGTCTTCAAATAAAGGTGTAGAAGCTATATATGCATATGAAGACGGTGCCTATAACGCTTTTGTAAAAGCGAAACAAATGGGGCTTAAATGTATTTACGATCTTCCAATAGCATATTGGCAGACAAGTAAACAGTTATTAGAAGAGGAGGCAATTCGTTTACCTGAATGGGCAGCCACTATAAAGGGAGGTCTGTCGAATTCAGAAGAAAAACTTAAGCGAAAAACAAAAGAGCTCGAACTGGCAGATGTTGTTGTCGTACCCAGTCATTTTGTTAAAAATTCACTACCCAAATGGGCGCAAAATAAGAAAGTGATCATGACGCCTTTTGGATCTCCTGAATCCGCATTAAAAACAAATATCAGTGAAAAGAAAATTTCTGATCATAAATTGAGAGTATTATTTGTAGGCTCGATGACGCAAAGAAAAGGTTTGGGCGATTTGTTTGAGGCAATGAAATTGGTTGATACTACAGCGGTAGAATTAGTGGTATTGGGATCGTTAGCTGCACCTTTGGAGTTTTACACAAATAAAACAGATTTTATTCATGAAAAAGGTCGTCCCCATGACCAAGTGTTACAATTAATGCAATCCTGTGATGTGTTTTGTCTACCTTCCTTAGTAGAAGGTCGTGCATTGGTTATGCAGGAAGCGATGTCTCAGGGGCTACCTCTAATAATAACACCAAATACAGGTGGGGAGGATTTAGTTATAGAAGGTGAAACAGGTTTTTTAGTACCCATTAGAGATCCAAAAGCAATAGCCCAAAAAATAAACTGGTTTATTGAGAATAAAAGTAAAATTCCAACAATGGGGGAGAAGGCTCGAGAGCATGCTTCTAAATATACTTGGGAGAATTATAGTAAAACTATTGTTGAAGCATTAAAAAACTTGTAATAGTTCTTGTAACGCAACTAAATGGTAGATAAAACTATAAATATTGATATTTTAAAAAAAGGCATTTGGCTGTACTTTTTCCTTTTAATATTTGAAGGGGCATTGCGTAAATGGGTGCTACCTGGTTTAGCAACGCCCCTTCTTGTAGTTAGAGACCCTGTTTCATTGTGGCTTATTTACAAATGCTGGAAACAAAATCTATTACCGTTTAAAGTGCCTGTAGTCTTAATGACACTTTTAGCTGCTTTAGGTATAGTTACTGCTTTGGTGTTTGGTCATGGGAGACTCTTTATTGCACTATATGGAGCTCGTATATTGGTGGTGCATTTTCCTCTAATGTTTGTGATTAAAGAGATTTTTGATCTTCAGGATGTAGAAAAAATAGGTAGAATAGCCTTATGGATAGCAATACCGATGGTGATTTTAATCGCTTTACAGTTTTATAGCCCACAATCAGCTTGGGTAAATAGGGGGGTTGGTGGTGATATGGAAGGAGCAGGATTTAGTGGGGCTATGGGCTATTTTAGGCCCCCGGGTACGTTTTCCTTTACAGTAGGGAATGTATTGTTTTTTAATTTTGTAGCTTGCTTTTTAATCTATTTTTGGATTTCTGGTGCAAAAATCAATAAGCTTGTTTTAATACTTGCCACATTTGCGTTGCTAGGCGCAATTCCATTCTCTATTAGCCGAACTTTAATTTTTTCAATAGGAATAGCTGTGGTGTTTGCAATTGTAGCCTCTGCCAATAAACCTAAATTTTTAATTCGAATTGTATTCGCACTAATAATGATAATACTTATTGGTTTTCTTCTAAGCAACTTGGAAGTTTTTAAAACGTCTATGGAAGCAACTACGGCAAGGTACGATATGGCAAATAAAACAGAAGGAGGAGCGTCAAGTGCACTTTATCATCGTTTTTTTGGAGCCATGTTTAAAGCGTTATCAGAAACTAATAATTTACCATTTTGGGGGCTTGGACTAGGTATGGGAACTAATGTAGGAGCAAAACTATTAACTGGAGAAACCATGTTTCTAATAGCAGAATGGGAGTGGTTACGAATTATTGGTGAAATGGGCTTTGTATTAGGGGTATTTGTAATCCTAATAAGGGTAGTGTTTTCAGTCGAATTAGTCTTTAAAAGCTATAAATGCATGAGAATCGGAAATTTATTACCTTGGCTATTATTAAGTATGGGCTTTATGTACCTTATACAAGGCCAATGGGCGCAACCCACAATACTAGGGTTTAGTACTCTTTTGGGGGGGCTTATATTATCAGCTAGTAAAAGTACAAAACCAAATAATAAAATAAATGTCTAAAATTATTTTAATAGGAAATTATCCTTTAGACCAGCAAGAGAGTATGAAGCGTTTTGCTGTTATGCTTATGGAAGGTTTTACGGCAAAGGGCATACAAACAGAATTATGGAATCCACTAATAGTTACCGCATTTTTCTGTAAAAATTCCACATCTGGTATTGGTAAATGGTTAGGCTATATAGATAAGTGGCTCATATTTCCGCTAATATTAAAATGGCGTGTACTTCTTAATCGTAATAACAGTAAACGTACTAACTATCATATATGTGATCACTCAAACGCACCCTATCTTAAAAGTTTACCTAAAAAGAATACGGTAATTACATGTCATGACGTATTGGCTATACGAGGTGCCTTTGGTTTTAAGGATGCCTATTGTCCGGCATCAAAAACGGGCAAAATTTTACAGCAATGGATTTTAAAAAATTTGTGTAAAGCACATGCTTTAGCTGCAGTATCTAACTTTACACTATCACAATTAAAAGCGTTGAGTAATTTAAGCGAAACACCTAAATATTGGACCGTAATTCATAATGCATTTAATGCAAACTTCCGACCGTCTAGTAATTTGGAATCAGAGCCTATACTTAAAAAATTTAATCTCGAAAATAAACCGTATATCTTGCACGTAGGCTCAGCTTTAAAACGTAAAAACCGGAGTTTATTAGTAGATATGTTAAAAGCTTTAGGGACTAGTTGGGAGGGTATTATTGTTTTTGCTGGCAAACCAATAGATCATAAATTAAAAGCAAAAATTAAAGCCTTAAACTTTGAGCATCGAGTGGTATCGATAGTAAAACCTAACCATAAAGAGTTATTAGCCTTATATACCAACACTAAGGCATTTATTTTTCCCTCCCTGTCCGAGGGGTTTGGTTGGCCTTTAATAGAAGCCCAAGCATGTGGCGCCCCTGTTATAGCCAGTAATTTAGAACCCATGCCCGAAGTAAGTAATAATACGGCATTACATGCAGCCCCTGAAGATGTCAATGGTTTTGCCGAGGCATTTATGAAGCTTAAAGACAAAGAGTTTAAATTAAAACTCGTAAATGCTGGCTTCAAAAATAGCGAACGTTTTTCGGTTAATATAATGATAGATGCATATGTTAATTTACACCAATCAACAAACTCAAATTAAATGATTAAAAAACTTTTTACATTTTTATGGCCTTGGCCTATTAGACGACGTTTATTACATAAGTGGTTTGGTTATAACATTGCAAAAGATGCAAAAATTGGATGGTCTTGGATCTTTCCCGACCAATTAATAATGGAATCTGGATCTAGAATAGGTCACTTAAATGTGGCTGTACATTTAGATTGTGTAGAATTAAAAGCAAATGCTAAAATAGGGCGTAGTAATTGGATTACTGGATTTTCTACTAAAGCCCAATCTAAACATTTCGAATATCAAAAAAATAGACAATCAAAATTATATTTAGGAGAACACGCTGCAGTAACCAAACAACACCATTTAGATTGTACGAATGTAATTAATATCGGAGAATTCGCTACCATAGCCGGATACAGTTCTCAGTTTTTAACGCATTCTATTGATGTTTACGAAAATAGGCAAAGTAGTGCGCCTATAACCATTGGAGCTTATACATTTGTAAGCACGAATGTAGTAGTGTTAGGTGGTGCGGTATTACCTGATTTTTCTGTTTTAGGAGCGAAAGCTTTATTAAATAAAACATTTACAGAGGAATGGACGCTATACGGAGGTGTTCCGGCTAAGGCGGTAAGAGCTATAGACAAAACAGCTAAATATTTTAGCAGACCAGTGGGGTTTGTATATTAATTGAAGAAAATGAAACTACTTAGAGTCATAACTAGCATGAAGCCGCAAACGGGTGGACCATGTCAAGGTATAAGGAATATTATTCCAGAATTAATAAAACATGGTGTGCATAACGAAGTGGTCTGTTTGGATGCTCCAGATGAACAATATGGAGTCCAAGACGATTTTGTAATACATAAATTGGGGCAATCACAAAATCCTTGGGGATATCAAAAAGATTTAATCAATTGGCTCGTAAATAATTTTAATAGGTTCGATATTGTTGTAATACACGGTATTTGGCTTTATAATAGTTTTGCTACTGTAAAAGCTTTAAAGAAATATAAGAGAAAAAATAAAAAATATCCCATGCTGTATCTTATGCCTCATGGTATGCTGGATCCGTATTTTCAAAAAGTTAAGGAGAGACGAAAAAAAGCAATTAGAAACAGTATCTATTGGTTTTTAATTGAGAATAATGTAGTTAATAGCGTAGATGGATTGCTCTTTACGTGCCAGCAGGAATTGTTGTTAGCTAGAGAATCTTTTCCTAATTACAAACCCAAAAAAGAACTAAATATTAGTTACGGTATTCCAGAAGTACAAAAAGTTAATAATGACATGTCAAGGGGGCTCAAAGAAAAAATTCCTCAATGGAATGGTAAACCATTTATTTTATTTTTAAGTAGAATACATCAAAAAAAAGGTGTAGACTTGTTAATTAAAGCGTATTTAAGTTTACAAAAAAAACATAAAGATTTACCTCAATTAATTATAGCTGGTCCTGGTTTAAACACAAATTATGGCAAACAAATGCTAGAGTTAGCAAGGACTTCTTCTAATGTTCTTTTTCCCGGAATGTTAAAAGGCAATTGCAAATGGGCGGCGTTACACCATGCTGAAATATTTATGCTACCTAGTCACCAAGAAAATTTTGGTATTGCAGTAGTTGAAGCACTCGCCTCTGAAACCTCGGTAGTAATAACAAATAAAGTAAATATTTTTAAAGAAATTGTGGCTAGCAATGCAGGTATAGTCTGTAATGATGATTTGTATGGGGTTCAAAATGCATTAGAACATTGGTATAAAATGTCTAATATTCAAAAAATTGATTTGAGTAAAAATGCGAGAAAAGTCTATACAGATTTATTTACAGTAGAAAGTGCAGCTCTGAGGTTTATAGAGACATTAAAATAGCTTGTGACTTTATAATATAGTTTTAAAATAAATTTAATAATGAGAAATATTTTATTTGTGATTGGTAGTTATCCTTCATATGGTGGCACTGAAAAAATCACAACAGTTTTGGCCAATGCCTTTGTTAATAGAGGACATAATGTTTCTATCGTTTCCTTCAAGCAGCCCAATCCTGAACTTAAAGATGAAGAATTGCATAAATCAATAAAATTATTCTCTTTAAGTTACCCAGTCTTAACGAATTCGAATATTAAAATTTTAAAAACAATTATTGAAGAGCAAAATATCAATATTATTTTGAATCAGTGGTGTTTACCTTACTATGTAACAAAACTTATTAATAAAGCTAGAAGTAAAAATAAATGTATATTAATTTCAGCACTTCATGGAGCACCCAATCAAAACAAAAGGTTACTAACTCTAGTTCATAAGAAAAACAATACAAATAGTAGTATCGGTAAAAAAATTTATAAATTATTACATCAATTACTACTTAATTTAACAGGTTATAATCTAAGGTATGTTTATAAAAAAAGTGATTTATATGTGGTTTTGTCTCAGAGTTTTGTAAATATTTTCAAAAATTTAGCCAACATAAAGACAACAGATAAAATCATAGCTATTCCCAATCCAATAACGATTAAAGCGCCTAAAAATTTGAATGGTTTGAACCTAAATAATAAACAAAAAACTATTTTATACGTTGGACGTATGGATTTTTTAAATAAAAGAGTGCATCGTGTAATAGAAGCTTGGGAACAAATTTATGAAAAGCACCCTGATTGGAATTTGGTATTAGTGGGAGATGGTTCTGAAAAAGAGACTCTAAACACTTATGTTAAAAATAAGAATATTAAACGTGTTATTTTCGAGAGTTTTAAAAAAGAGCCGCCAATTGAATTTTATAAAAAAGCTTCTGTTCTAATGTTAACTTCAGATCTAGAGGGATTTGGTTTGGTGGTAATAGAGGGAATGGCTTATGGATGTATTCCAATTGTTTATGGCAGCTATCCAGCTATTTATGATATTATTGAAGATACTAAATCTGGTTTTATTACGCCTATTCCATATAGTCAAGATATTACTGTTAAAAAATTAGAATCACTAATAAATAATCAAACCTTGAGACAAAATATGTCAAGAGACGCCTACCATAAAGCCCAAAAGTTTGCGTTAGAAACAACGGTCAATAATTGGGAAAATAAATTTGAAGAATTTCATGTAATTCAATAATAAGAATTTAAATAAAATAATAATATGAGAATAGGACAACTTACACTACCTTTTAATTGGAACTATGGTGGTATTTTACAAGGATATGCTTTAAATAAAGTGCTAATTCAGCTTGGGCATGAGCCTGTAATTATTAGTAGACGCCAAAATAGACCAAACCCATTAGTTAAATGGATGGTTTATTTTAAATGGGCAATATTTAAAAAGTTAAGTTATATTCCTGTTTTTAGAGTTTTACCATTAATTTGTGTAGAAACATTTAAGCGTAAACACTTAAAGCAAATAACAAAAAATGTGTTTTCAGACAAACAATTACAATCTATTGTTTCAGAGTATAATTTTGAAGGTTATGTTGTAGGGAGTGATCAAATATGGAATTTTACGGCAGCACCTCACATTAATAATGCGTTTTTAGATTTTGTGCCAGAAAATAAAAACATAAAAAAAGTTTCTTATGCGGCTTCTTTTGCTGTAAACACTTGGAATTATCCTGAAAAAGAAACGGAATTGTGTAAAGCTTTAGTGAAAAAATTTGATGGAGTATCTGTTCGTGAAGCTTCAGGAATAGAATTCTGTAAAACATATTTTAATGTTAAAGCAGAGCATCATTTAGATCCCACAATGCTTTTGCCTAAAGAAGATTATCAATATATTATTAAGAGTTCTAAGTGTGCCTCATCAAATGGAAAGTTGTTATTATATATATTAGATGATACCCCAGAGCGTAGAAAAATAGCTCACCACATTCAAGAAGTAACTAATTTAAAGCCTTTCGGTGTTAGGCAATTTAAAAAGGTAGAAATTATTAAAAATGCTTTAAAAGGAATTTATCCTTCGGTAGAGCAATGGTTAAAATGTTTTAACGATGCCGAATATGTTGTTACAGATTCTTTCCATGGAACAGTATTTTCAATAATTTTTAATAAGCCATTTATTTGTTTAGGAAATAAAGCTAGAGGTTTAGCTAGGTTTGAATCTTTATTAAATAATTTGGGATTAATTGATAGATTGGTGCTTAACTTTGACGAAATACAGCAAATAAATTTTAATGAGGAGATTAACTGGAAGGAAGTTAATAGCGTTATTGAATTAGAAAAGCAAAAGTCTATAGTTTTTTTAAAAAATCACTTTAATTAATTTTTCATGAAAAAAGAATTACCCTTAGTTATTGATAAAATCGTGAATAACGATTTATGTACGGGTTGTGGTATATGTGTGAGTTTCTGTGAAAATAAAGCTCTTAAAATGGAGTGGAATGAATATGGTTTTTTAGTTCCAAATCAAATAGGAGAATGTGATAATGATCAATCTTGCATATCTGTTTGTCCTTTTAACCCTAATCCCGAACCAGAGGTTAAAACAGAAACTGAAATTGCAGATTTTGTTTTTGAAGATACGCCAACAACAAAACGATTGAAAAAAATTGGTAAATATGAAAATACTTATGTAGGCTATTCAAAGAAACATAGGGAAACTTCTTCGTCTGGGGGTATTGCAACTTATGTGTCTAAAGAATTACTTAAGAGAGGAATTGTAAAGCATGTATTAAATGTTAAATCTATCGAAAATAGATTTGAATATGTAATAACCAGTGATGAGAATACTTTGTTGAGTACAGCAAAAACCAGATACTTTCCTGTTACTATGGAAAAAGTGTTTTCTGAAATTGAAAAATTAGAGGGAAACGTAGCCATAGTAGGCATACCCTGTTTTTTAAAAGGAGTACGATTAGCTCAATATAAAAATAAAGCTCTCAATGAGAAAATAGTTTTTACTATAGGTATAATATGTGGTGGGGTAAAGAGTAAGTTTTTTACAGAGTATTTAATTCAAAAAGCGGGTTTGCCTCATACCAGTGACGAAATAGAGCAGACTGAGTATAGAATTAAAGATTTTGAAAGTTCTGCTGGTGATTATTCTTTTGGAATAAAAATAAAAGGATCGAATGAAACACAATCTGTAAAAATGAAAGGTCTTGGCGATATGTGGGGGACAGGGCTGTTTAAATCAAATGCATGTGATTTTTGTGATGATGTATCAGCTGAACTAGCTGATATATCTTTGGGAGATGCATGGATTAAGCCTTTTGTAGATGAAGGTGCAGGAAATAATGTTATTGTTACTCGATCCAATATAGCAGAAAGAATTATTCAAGAAGGGATATTAAATGGTGAACTTAAAATAGAACAAATTAAAGAAGAAGAGTTTATAAAATCTCAAAAAGGAAGTTATCGTCATAGACAAGAAGCTTTAAATTTTAGACTTAAAACTTCTAAGATTTCTGAGTTACCACCAAAACGAGATTATTCTAATAAACTATCATTTGAAGTAAAGCTGATACAAAAACTTAGAATGAAAACTAGGAAACAGAGTTTGTTAATATGGAAAAAGGAAAAAAACAGTGAGGAGTTTGATAAAAAAATGGCACCTCTTTTATCTAAACTCAAAAGAGTTACAAAATTGGGGCATTATAAAAGAGAAATTATAGATAGGGTAAAGGTCAAATTAAGATTTAAGTAAGAGAGTTATGGATGACGATTTTAAGTTAAACAAGTATCAAGAAGAAAAACCAAGATTTCTTTTACGGATTTTATGGGCAATAATAAACCGAACAATATTTAGATTAATAATAGGGAAAAAACTCTTTTTTTTAAGAGTAGGTTTGCTTAAAATTTTTGGAGCTAAATTACATAATAGAGTATTAATTTATCCATCCTGTATAATCTTCGCCCCATGGAATTTAAAAGTTGATTCTTATTCTTGTATAGGCCCTAATACTGAAATCTATAATAAAGCAGAAGTGGTTATAGGAAAGAATGCAGTAATATCTCAAGGGAGTTATGTTTGTAGTTCATCTCATGATATTTCTAAAAAAATCCTTCCTTTAGTGTCTAAGCCTATAAAAATCGGAGATAATGTATGGGTGGCAGCAGATACTTTTATAGGTCCTGGTGTAACTATTGGTGAAGGCGCTGTAGTAGGTGCAAGAGCAGCTGTTTTTAAAGATGTTGAGCCATGGGCGGTTGTTGGAGGTAATCCGGCTAAGTTTATTAAAAAAAGAGAATTAAAAGAATAGATTATTAAAGAACTATCATTCAAGTAGCTTAAATATTTAGAGCTTTAAAATAAAACCTGATTATGGTGTTAATCACAATAGATCAACCAAACAAACCTTAAACTTATGAATAATGTTTTAGATTTAACAATAGCTATACCAGTAAAAAATGAAGAGAAGAATTTATTAGGATGTATTGAAGCAATTGGAGATGATTTTGCGAAGCAAATACTTATAATAGATTCTGGTAGTACTGATGCGACTATTAATATAGCTAAATCTAATGGTGTTGATGTTGTAGATTTTAAATGGGATGGAAAATTTCCTAAAAAGCGTAATTGGTTTTTACGCAATTATAATCTAACGACAAAGTGGGTGCTTTTTTTAGATGCCGATGAATATTTGACTGAAGATTTTAAAAATGAATTGAGACTAAAGATTAATACAGATATCGTAGGATTTTGGCTTAATTACACCATTTATTTTATGGGAAAAAAGCTAAAAGGAGGCTATCCATTAAACAAGTTAGCTTTATTTCAAGTTGGTGCTGGCGAATATGAACGCATTGATGAAGACAAGTGGAGTAAACTGGATATGGAAATTCATGAGCATCCTATTCTTAATGGCGAAATTGGTTATATTAAAAGTAAAATAGATCATAGAGATTTTAGAGGCGTTTCGCATTATATGGATAAACATAATGAATATGCCTCATGGGAAGCATACCGCTATATAAAAACGATTAACGATGAAGCGGCCAAAGCAAAATGGACATGGAAGCAAAAAATAAAATATAAATTAATGCGAAGTTCATTAATTGGACCAATTTATTTTATAGGAAGTTTTGTGTTTTACGGGGGATGGAAAGATGGAGCCACAGGTTTTGCCTTCGCCATTTTAAAAATGTCATATTTTACACAAATTTATTGTAAAATTAAAGAGTTAAGTAATAACGAAGAATAATTTTTACCTATGCGGTTTATTTTTTGGTGGGGCATTTTAATTTTCGGAATAGTAGTCGTGCTGTATTTTAGTTGGATTAAAAGCCCAAGATTTGAATATAACCAATGGGTCCCTTCGTTTTTGGCTAAATGGGCAGATAAGCATGAAAACGATAATGTAAGAACGGCAGTCCCTTTAGTGTTTTTAGGTTTGGTTGCAGGAGGTTACTTAATTTACCGTAAGTTAGGGAAAAATAAATGGCTAATATGTTGGCTAGGTTTAAATGCTTTAGTGGTTATTGCAGAATTAGGGCAACTGTTTTTGCCATTACGATCGCCCGATTTTAAAGATGTGTTCTGGGGTGCATTTGGAGCAGGTATAGGTCTAGGGGTTATGTTTATTATAAAACCTTTAGTTTTAAAAATAAAATAATATGTCGACAACAAAAAAACGGATTTTATTAATTGGGTATAACTTTTCGCCAGAACCAACAGGTATTGGCAAATACAGTGGGGAAATGATATATTGGTTAGCAAACCATGGGTACGATTGCATGGTGTTAACTACTTACCCATATTACCCGTATTGGAAAGTACAAGAACCCTATTATAAAAAACGATGTTGGTATACTAAGGAAGTAGAGGAGTTTGGCTCAGGGGGGCGAATTACTAATTATAGATGCCCCATGTATGTCCCAGAGGAACCTACTGGTAAAAAGCGCATGCTACTAGATTTATCCTTTATGTTTTCGGCCTTTTTACAACTTTTAAAGTTGTTGTTTGTTAAAAAATTCGATGCCGTAATTACGGTAGTGCCTTCGTTTCAGTTTGGGCTTTTAGGCTGCTTTTACCAATGGATAAAAGGAGGGAAATCGGTGTATCATATTCAAGATATGCAAATTGAAGCGGCTCAAGATTTAAACATGATCAGCTCTAAAAGAGTATTGAATATACTATTTGCAGTGGAACGTTTCATTTTTAAACACACCGATATAATTAGTACCATTTCCGAAAAAATGGTATCCAAAGTGCAAGCCAAGGCCAAAAAAGAAGTGGTTTTATTTCCTAATTGGTCCGATACCAAGTTTTTTAAGCCCCTAACTAATCAAGAGGAACTGAAAATAGAATTTGGTTTCAAGGCAAATAACAAGGTGGTGCTGTATTCTGGTGCCATTGGTGAGAAACAAGGTTTGGAGAGCATAATTTATGCAGCCGAAACTTTAAAAAACCAACAAGATATAAAATTTGTAATCTGTGGTACGGGGCCTTACAAAGAAAAATTACAACAGCTAACCCAAAATTTAGGTCTTGAAAATGTAAACTTCTTGCCCTTGCAACCTTTTGAAAAGTTTAATGCCTTTTTAAATATGGCCGATCTGCATTTAGTAATTCAAAAAGCTAAAGCCAGCGACTTGGTCATGCCATCAAAACTAACAACCATTTTATCTGTTGGCGGACTTGCTCTCATTACGGCAAATAGCGATTCAGGCTTACATGTCTTAACTCAAAAGTATAGGATGGGAATGCTGGTAGAAGCAGAAAATCAAGAGGCTTTAAATAAGGGAATAGCAGAAGCCTTAAGCGGTGAACATAATGAAGAGCTAAAACAGAACGCACGAGACTATGCTAAGCGTTATTTAGATATAAATAGTGTGATGAAAGATTTTGAACAAGTAATGAATAAAAATTAAAAGCGGGAATTACTAGGGCTTATAAAGCTAATTAAAAATGAATATAGTCTTTAGTATAAATGGAGTCGGGCTTGCAGGCTAAGGTGTAACCTTCAATTTGTAATTAATTGTTCTAATACAGAACTAAACTTAGTGTTTCAATCTTCTAACATAAACAATTCAAATAAACAAAATATACAAACACTTGTTTCTAGTGAAAATTTCACGCGGAGGTGTTGTACTTATATATAGTATATATATTGATACAAAAAAATGAATTTAGCCATTTAAATGCTTTGCAGGGCGAATTATACCTCATGAAGTTCTATTAATTCCTGAATAACGAAGGCTGAGCGCTATATTTAGATGGAGGCCTGCTTGTCCTTTTAGATTTACTGGAGTTAAAGGATTTTAACTTTTATAGGAAAATTTTAGGAGCATTATACGAGTCTAACATTGCATATACCTTGGATAAAAGATTTTTTCTGGATAAATTAAACTGGAAGAATACAAAGGCTTGCCTTATTTCAGGGGCAAAATTGTTTAATTTAAAACAAATTAGAATATGAAATATAGACGTCAAAGTAAAAGCTTTAATTGTAAAATATCCATTAGATCTAAAATCTAACGATCAAACGGTATTATAAATCATGACAAATGAAGATTTTGCTTTACTAAATAAGAAATAAAATGTAATGTGAAGGTCAGAAACAAAAGATTGGATGAACCTAGAATCTAAAATAATTCATTTCGGTGGAACGCCTTAATCTTGGTATTTGATGGGAGAAATAAGACGCAATGGATATAGATATTGTAGCGATTATGGCACTAGACACTGGAAAAAACAATATTGTAAAACGAATGTTAATAAGCAAAAAAGAGCTTGGTAAATCAGTATCATAAAATATTTAAAATAAAGCTGTTTTTAAAATAGTCGAACGTAAAAAAAACAATGTAGTTTTACACATCGTGACGCTTATACTAAATGAAACAAATAACAAAACAATAAGAACTAAAAACTTATTGTCGTGTAACTAAAAATTGTGGGTACGGATCAGGTGTTTCATCTATAATAACAGTTGGTACTCCACTTTCTATATTTACTAAAAGTTTATTTAACGAGCTTACCGAACTCATTGTCGTATTACTTAACACACCATTATCAACAGTACCTAAATCACCTGTTATTGTACTATTCATTATGTAAATTTCAATAGGGTTAACATCGTCTTGCATTAAAGGTATATTATCGTTGAAATTACATCCCTCTGCATAAACTTTTAAAATATCAAAAACGGTAGTTGTATTATTATTGCTAAAATTGCAAGAATAAAAACTACTTGGGCTTTGTTGTGTAATAACGGCACTTCCAGTATGATTAGTAAAATCGCAATTTATAAAAACAGGCGCATTGTTTAAATACATATCTACTGCAACACCATTACCATCAAATTCACAATTTACCCAAGCGTTTAAGTTATTAGGTCTACCTGCGGACATACTGAAACCTACATCACAATTAATAATTTGACAATTATAAAAAACAGTCTTGTCTATGTACATAATGTCGCTTTGAGTAGTACTAGATGCTGGATTTCTTTCTTGATATAAACCTCTAGTACAGTCAATAAAATTTACATTTTCAAATAAATTATTATCCAAACCAAAGAAACGATACAAATGTATGCCGTTGGTTTGGTTTCTAAATACAACATCTTGCCAAACCATACTCGTAACCATAAAGCCAGTTCCTTCAACTAAAGGAGCTATGTAAACACCAGTTTCACCACCTTGTAAAGTCAAACTTCGTAAGTGTATTTTTTTATTTGTAGCATTGTCTTTAAAACTTATTAATGGGAAATCATCTGTTAATCCTACAATAGCAGTTTTACCTGTTCCAGAACCTATAATACCTTCTTCATTATCTAAATTTAATGTTGAGCTTATGTAATAAATACCTTCAGGTAAATTAGCAATACCGTTAGCATCAATTAAACCTTGTATATAACTTGTGCTATCTGTTTGACCGTTTCTATCTGTAGCCCACGAAGCACCTGTCGGGTTAGGTATATTAGGTAAATTAGGTCGGTCTATTGGTGTTAATTCTGTATTTTTTATAATATCTATAAAATTAGATTTTATAGTAGCATCTGTTATTGTTGAGCTTTGTAACGAACCATTGTAGTATAATTTACGGTCATTGTCATGTGCTAATATATCAAACCCACTTCCCAGTTTTGTGTAGTCCGTTCTATTATTAATTAAATAAGCATTAGTGTTTGCTTGTATGGTATCATTACCGCCAAAAGCAGCCATGTTATTCTTGAGTATAGTAAGATTATCGGATTGAATATCAAAAACAGGGGTTTGACCTTCGCTATACCCATTACTTCCGTTTATATCGGTAAGAACAACTTTATCAGAACCAGTAACAAAAGTCATAGCATTATCACCTTGGTCTGTTAAATTCCAACCCTCGGCATCTAAGCCTACTATTGTTATATCTTCTACATTATAATAATTTCCAGAATCGCCAGCGGGAGTTAAATGATTAACCCACATTTGCAAATTACTGTAGCTAGGTGTGCTTGAATTTCCGTGCCATTCGATTTGAGGTAGACTACCGCCATGAGGCCAGTGTTTAATGATGTTATTATTTCTAAAATAACCACTAACAGAACAATCCCAATCAAGACGGCCATTAAGATTTATTATTTTATTTTCTTCAAATATGGCACCATCAAAATATATGCTTGTCGCTCTAAGGTTTTTAAAAGTGTTATTGTTTACAGAAGCGCCCGATTCTATGGTAATAGTGGCGTAATTAATACCATCTAATAAAATACCGCTGCTACCTGACTCTACAGTAATAGATGGAACTAATGTTGTATTTACAATACCGTATATTTTATCATTGCTGTCTAAGTATATTGTACCTGCGCCTTGACCGTAATTTCCAGCTTCCAATCTAACCGAACCATGAGTGTCTATCGCGCTTTGTAAGCCTGATACGCTAGAACCCTCAACGGGATATAAGTAAGCATTTAAGAAATCGTCCTCACCGGGCATATTCTCAGGCAGGTTTGATGATGTATCTTTAATTAATTTATCTGGCACGATGTCTTCAAAAATATATTTACAAACCCTATCGACAAAAGCCTCTTTAAGAGCGAGGTAACCAGCTCCAGAAGGGTGTAATTCGTCACCACTTTCATAGTCTGGATATCCGTTATACATAATTACATAAGGTTGGTAAAAGCTTTGCCCATCGCTATAAGCAAATTCTGGTGTGCGTTCTAATATTGTAGGTATAATAATATTATCATTCCAAGGTTTTGTACCAGTACTTTCATCTGCATAGGCTGTACCATCGATGTCTATAAAAGGTGATTCTATTAAAACAGGAGTAAAACCTTTAGCTTCTATGGCATCTAAAATATAATCTAAATCAGCTTTAGTATTATCGATATAAGTTTGAGTGACATTACTAAAAGGATTGTTGTTATTAGTGTCATTAACCCCCAACATTACAACGCAATAGGTGTCTATTGTTGCATCGTAAGCATAATTAGCTAAAACATGATCTATTCTGTTTTTTGTACTTGGTATAGTGTGCCCTGGAATGCCTTCACAATGAACAGAAACAGTTTCGTCTGGATAGCTCGCATTTATTCTCGCGACAGCCTGCGATTCTAAATTTCCGTTTGGTGTGTACATAGAGTACGTCCAACTATCGCCAATCATTATAAAACGAGTTGAAGTATAGGTTGTTGTGCTTAAAGTGCTAAATATTTCAGAATCACTAGCGTTAGACGTATTACTGGACGCATCAAAAGCGCTGATAAATACCGTATAGTCCGTCTCAGGACTAAGGCCTGTAAGCGTATAGTTACTAACCGCGCCAACAGAAGTAAAAAGCGTATCATTAATATAAATTTCATAGCCAGTAACGCCTATATTATCCGTAGATGCCGTCCATGAAAGTGTAGCGCTAGTTTCAGTAATACTGCTGGCAACCAAATTTAATGGGGTGGTAGGGGCTTCGGTATCAACAGCGGTTAAAGTGCTAAATATTTCAGAAACACTAGGGTTAGACGTATTACCGGCCACATCAAAAGCACGTATATACACCGTATAGTTCGTCTCAGGACTAAGGTCTGTAAGCGTATAGCTAGTAACCGCCCCAACAGAGGTAAAAAGCGAATCATTAACATAAATGTCATAGCCGGTAACGCCTATATTATCCGTAGAGGCCGTCCAAGAAAGTATAGCGCTAGTTTCAGTAATACTGTTGGCAACCAAATTTAGGGGTGCGGTAGGTGCTTCCGTGTCTTCAGATGTTAATGTAGTAAAACTTACCGTATTTGTATTTCCCGATTGGTTTCCTGCGCTATCATAAGCGCGTATAATAATACTGTAGTCTGTTCCTTCAGTTAAATTTGTTAGAGTAAAATTATTAATATTACCAACATTTTGTAAAAGAGATACGCCATTATTTATTTTGTAAATAAGATAGCCCTCAATAGCAACATTATCGGTTGATGCTGTCCATGTTAAATCTACGGTAGTTTCGGTAACATTAAAAGCTACAAGGTTACTTGGGTCTGAAGGAGATTCTGTATCTGTTGGTGTTACTGTGGTAAAGTCTTCATTATTACTTGCTGCCGACTCATTTCCAGCAGCATCAAAAGCTGTAATGGTTAAATTGTATACTGAGCTTGTATTTAATCCCGTTAAAGTATAATTAGTAATATTTCCAACAGAAGTTAATAAGGTGCCATTATTATAAATGTTATAACCAGTTACCGCTACATTATCTGTAGATGCTGTCCAAGTTATTTCGGCAGTGGTTTCTGTAATATTTGTTGCAATTAAATTTTTTGGTGCCGTTGGCGCTTGTGTGTCTTCGGGCGTATTTGTTGTAAAAATCTCAAGATTACTATCTTCAGATTCGTTGCCAGCGGCATCAATTGCTCGAACTATAATATTATAAGTTGTGCTTTCTGTTAAATTAGTAAGTGTAAACGAGGTTATATTATCTACAACATGTATGAGATTAAATTGATTATAGATGTTATAACCAATAACCGCAACGTTATCTGAAGCAGCCGACCAAGTTAAATCGGCAGAGTTTTCGGTTATATTATTTGCTATTAAATTTAGCGGTGCTGCAGGAGCTATGGTATCTAAGGTTACGAAGGTGGCAATATTACTTTCGATAGATTCGTTTCCGGCTTCGTCGTAGGCTCTCACAGTAATGTTGTATTCTGTACCTTGATTTAATTCAACTAGTGCATAATTTGTAGCACCTCTTACAGTAGCTATGAATTCGCCGTCATTATATATATTGTATCCAAGTACTGAAACATTATCGGTAGAAGCGTTCCATGTTAATTGAGCAGAACTTTCTGTGATATTACTAGCAATTAAATTTTGTGGGGCGGTAGGCGCGTTATTGTCCGAGGTGGTGAATGTTACACTATTGCTGTGTTCCGATTCATTTCCTGCTTCATCCAATGCAGTAACAGTTATTGAGTATGTAATACCAGGTGTTAAGTCGGATAAACTATGAGTTGTGTTGTTTGTACTAACAATTAGGTTATTGTTGTTGTAAATATTGTAATTGGTTACTGCAACATTATCTGAAGCAGCCGACCAAGTTAAATTGGCAGATTTTTCTGTAATATTACTTGATACTAGATTTATAGGACTTGATGGGGCTTCTGTATCTAATCCAGTTTCTTTGGCTTTATCAAGCGCATAAAAATAATTTTGCGAAAATATAGCTGTCGATGACAGTAGTAAGAAGAATATTATTAAATTTTTCATTATTGTCCTGAAATTATATATGCATTTTCACCAGATTTTCTTAATAAACCAAATCGAACATTTCCTACTTCGCTAACAAATACCGCATTACCTGAAGCTGTGTAATTTAGCGATACACCAGAAGCAGCTGTAACTGTTAGGGTCGCACCATTATGTGCTTCTAAATTAATAGTATCACCTATTGACATTTCAGAAAAGTTTTCTGATAAGGTAAAAGTTGCGTTTCTAGTGCAAGCAAGCGTATTATTTATATCTTCGGTTGTTATTGTTCTAGAATCTGTGAAAGGAATAACAGCGGCGCGGTCTGCAGTTAAAGTTCCGGTTATACTTTCGGCGGTTTTTGCATGTAATGCGTAAGGAACACTTAATAATTGACTTACGCCCGTAATATTGTAATTTCCGAGGCCATTAATGTCGGCTTGAGTTTCTACAAAATAAGCGCCATTTTCCCAAGGAATTGTATTGAATGAGCCAACAACCGCGCTTCCTGTACCTATTTCTAATGAAACTAGACCACCGCTATTTGTTGAGGCATCGTGGTTTTCTTCAAAAATAATTTCTCCTGTAGGTGTGTTTTGGCGAATAATAATTTTTATATTAACATTGGAATCAATAACTAATGAGTTATCACTTGCTCTTAATATAGCTTGATAACTCATTTTTTCTGGAGTTTGGGCAAAAACTGTAAATGATAATGACAAGAACAGAATTAAAGAAAGTGTATATTTCATGGTGCTATTGTTTTAAAATTTTAAAGGTTTTCCATAATTGTTCGTCAACAAAAACTTGAATTATGTATAAACCGGTGCTTAGATAGTTTAAATTTATTTGGGTTTCGTTGTTGGCTATAGGCTTCTTATTAATTAGTTTTCCTTGATAATTAAAAACCCTGTAGGAATTATCTTTATTAAAATCTAACCCAGAAGATTTTAATGTAACGAAATCTTTTGTGGGGTTTGGATAGATAAGCACATCTATTTCAGGAGAAATGATATCGACATCTTCATTAGCCGTACTAATTGCGGTAATGGTTTGCTGTACACCTTCATAGAATAAATAATCTGAGTCATTCATAGTACTGTAAAATACTTGCCCAACAGAATAGCTTATAGATCCCGCGTCTACAACGACATTGTTTCCAGAGGCATTTATACTATATAATTTGTCTTGTGCGTTTGTGTAATTTGAAAGGCACATTACAAAAAAGAATAAAAATGTAGAAAGTAAGCTATGTTTTAAGTAGGTATGCTTCACAATTCTATTTTTTTGTTTTTTAAAATCGCTGTAGCAATATTATGTAATAAAAAAATAAAATCGTTAAAAGTTTTGTTTTTTTCGATGAAATACAAATATTTAGTTCGGTAAAGTGCATTTTTTAGCGTTTTTTGTTTAAGGTTAATTAAACTTACGTTTGTTTTAAAATTTTGGATTTCCAACATTAACCTTTTTTTACCTTTTAATTTTTTAATTGAGAGAAATTGAATTAAAAAAAAACTAATTATCTATATGTTAACTACTTATGTTTATTTTTATATCGTTAAAAGTAACGATAAAACCGATATAATTGATGAAATTTTATTCAAAACGAAATTTTTATATAGTCATTAATAAAAATGCTATATAAAATGAAATTTCTCATTTTATATAGCATTTTACTATAAATTTAACATTGCTAAATGTAGGGGAAATACTAGTAATTAACAGATGTTAATGACGTTTCAGGCTAAATTAATTAATAAACCAATTATAAACGGTTTTAATTCCGTCTTCAAGCTCTATTTTATGCCTCCAACCTAAGCCATGAAGTTTTGATGGATCGGTTAGTTTTTTCATAGTGCCATCGGGCTTTTCGGTGTTAAAATAAAACTCACCGTCAAATCCAATAATCAATTTTATTAGGGTCGCTAATTCTTTTATACTAATGTCTTTTCCCGTGCCAATATTAATGTGCGTATTTCGTATTTCCTTGTTAGCGGCATCGAAACAATCGCTAAAGTTTCTGTTTTCCATTAAAAATACACAGGCATCTGCCATGTCTTCACTCCATAAAAATTCGCGCATTGGATTTCCGGTTCCCCACACTTCTATTTTTACAGAATCATTTTCTTTTTTGATTCCATATTTTTCTAAAATATTTAGTATTTCTAATTCTGAGGAGGCTCCGTTAATACCTTCAATTGGCATTTTATTCAAATCTTTTCGTAATGTCTCCCAATCGTTGTTATGAAGCGCCTTACCTAAATGTGTTTTTCTTATTAGCGCCGGTAATACGTGCGATTTCTCTAAATCGAAATTATCGTTCGGACCATATAAATTGGTAGGCATAACAGAAATAAAATTGGTGTTATATTGAATATTATAACTTTCACACATTTTTATACCGGCAATTTTTGCTATGGCATAAGGTTCGTTCGTGTATTCCAAAGTATCCGTTAATAAATAGTCTTCTTTCATGGGTTGCGGACAATTTTTAGGATAAATACAAGTGCTGCCTAAAAACATAAGCTTTTTTACATCATGTAAATAGCTTTGATGTATAACATTGTTTTGAATACTTAAATTTTCGTAAATAAAATCGGCTCTATAAATATTATTGGCAACAATGCCTCCAACCTTAGCTGCTGCTAGAAAAACATAATCCGGTTTTTCCGTTTTAAAAAATGTTGCAACAGCAGTTGTATCGGTTAAGTCGAGTTCCTTGTGTGTTCTAGTAACAAAATTACTATATCCTTTTGCTTTTAAGTTTTTTAAAATGGCGCTGCCTACCAGTCCTCGGTGACCAGCAATGTAAATTTTGGAAGTTTTTTCCATATGAAATGTACTTACTAATTAATAAATTGAATGTAATTGAAGCTTTAAAACTATTTATTCAAGTTGTTTTAATATTTTATGACCTGCTTTTAGTAAGTCTACATCCTTTTTCATTAGTTTAATATCAGATTGCATCATGTCTTTTACCAATCCTTCTAAATCATATTCAGGAACCCAGCCTAATTTCTCTTTAGCTTTACTTGGGTCTCCAATTAATAAATCAACTTCTGTTGGCCTAAAATATGTAGGATCTACAGACAGTACTTCTTTTCCTATTTCTAATTGATAGTCTTTGTTCTTGCAAGCTTTTACATAGGCTTTTTCATCTACACCAACGCCTTTAAATTCTAATTCTATACCTACTTCCAAAAAAGCCATTCTCACAAAGTCGCGAACAGTTGTAGTTACCCCTGTGGCTATTACCCAGTCTTCGGCTTTATCGGCTTGAAGAATCATCCACATCATTCTTACATAATCTTTGGCATGTCCCCAGTCGCGTTTTGCTTCTAAATTCCCTAAATACACCTTTTCTTGTAATCCTAATGCTATTTTGGCAACAGCTCGTGTAATTTTACGTGTTACAAAAGTTTCTCCACGACGTGGCGATTCATGGTTAAACAAAATACCATTACAAGCAAACATGTTGTAGGCTTCTCGGTAATTTTTGGTAATCCAAAAACCATATATTTTAGCAACACCATAAGGCGAACGTGGGTAAAATGGAGAGTTTTCATCATAAAACCCTTTTTCATTTTTATTTTCAGGTAAACCACCATACAGCTCAGAGGTTGAGGCTTGGTAAATCCTAGTTTTATTTTCTAAGCCTAAAATGCGTATCGCTTCTAAAATTCGAAGGGTTCCTAAACCGTCTACATTTCCAACGTATTCTGGAGAATCAAAGGATACTTTTACATGAGACATTGCCCCAAGATTATAAATTTCGTCTGGTTGACATTCTTGAATAATTCTGGTTAAATTCATAGAATCTGTTAAATCTCCATAATGGAGTTTTAATCTTTGGTTAGGATCGTGAGGGTCTTGGTATAAATGGTCTATTCTGTCTGTATTAAATAATGAGGATCTTCTTTTTATACCGTGTACAACGTAACCTTTTTCTAGCAACAACTCTGCTAAATAGGAACCATCTTGCCCTGTAATTCCCGTAATTAATGCAACTTTCATGTTTTTGTTTTTAGTTTATTTCAGCACTAAAAATAGTAAAATAAAGAGAAGTGTGAGGGTTTACCTCAAGAAAGTTTTAAGGTTTTGTTAGTTTTTAGTCTTTAATTAAACATTAGGTGGGTTTCAAATAGATTGAACAGCTTAATTAAGAAAAAGGTTGATTTTAAAAGGGATGTAATATTTTTTATGACAGATAAGGAGGTGAAATATATGCTTATTGGCTAAAAGGGAAAGGGCTAAAAAGTAAAAAGCAACTAGACGGTAATAAAATAAAGTGCGCACGAGAAGACTCGAACTTCCACGACCTAAACGGTCACTGGCCCCTCAAGCCAGCGCGTCTACCAATTCCGCCACGTGCGCGATTTGTGTCTTGCTAAAATAAACGTTTATTATAAATTTAAGCAAAAAAAAACCTTGTTAATTTAACAAGGTTTTTGTGACCGGGCTGGGGCTCGAACCCAGGACCCTCTCCTTAAAAGGGAGATGCTCTACCAACTGAGCTACCCGGTCTTGCAAGGCTTTTATTGTTGCGTTTGCGGGTGCAAATATAGAACCTTTATTCAATTAAACAATACTTTTTTTAAATTTTTTTTCGTTTTTTTGCACCCGCTTATTCTATGTTTTTAATAATCAATTTGTAAGGCAAAAAATGATAATAATTTTAATTGGGTATATGGCTTCTGGAAAGTCTACAATAGGTAAAAAATTGGCTAAAAAGCTAAATTATGATTTAATAGATTTAGATGATTATATTGAAGAAAGGGAACAATTAACCGTTACAGAAATTTTTAAAAATAAAGGAGAAATCTATTTTAGAAAACAAGAAACGCATTATTTAAAGCAACTTTTAAGCGCTAATGAGTCGTTTATTTTATCATTAGGAGGTGGTACACCATGTTTTGGTAATAATATGGAGGTAATTTTAAATGCAGAACATGCAAAAAGTATATATTTAAGAGCTTCGTTACCAACATTGGTAAAAAAACTAATAAAAAAGAAAGCCAAACGACCATTAATTGCACATCTTGAAACAGAGGAGGAGCTTACCGAGTTTATTGGCAAGCATTTATTTGAGCGTTCTGCATTTTATAATCAGGCAGAAGTTGTTATTTCAACCGATAATAAATCGAAAAAGGATATTGTAAAAGAAATAACTACAAAGCTATTCTAAAACAGCTTCAAAAGTTTTACCTTCTAGCACAATATTAATGTGCTCGTGTAGCGATGTAGACAACGAAATACCTTTAAAATCGGCTTTTACAGGGTATTTTTTATGATTTCTGTTTACTAAAACTGCTGTTTTAAATTGTTTTAAAGGCACATTTAAAAAATGTTTAACCCCATAAATTAAAGTGGTTCCTGAGTTTAAAACATCATCAACCAAAACAACCGATTTGTTCATGTAATCTTCTGCCGAAACCGAAGTTTTTATCTCCGTGAGCGGATTTTTTTTATCGATACTAACTTTACAAAGTATAGGCGTTATACTCGAAATTTTTTCAAGCATACTTTTCAATTTTTTTGCAAAAATATAGCCGTTTTTATCAATACCAGCCAAAACCACCTCGGTTTCGTAAACGTTGGTTTCATATATTTGAAAAGCAATGCGTCTTATTTTATCATTTATTTCTTCATGATTAAGTATAACATTATTCTTCACCGTCATAATTGTAAATTGTAAAATTAAGTTATAAAATTACTCATTTTCATCATAAAAATCATCAATATCACGCCTATCTTTTTTAGTAGGTCGTCCGGTACCTTTTTTACGATAATAATCTTTCGAGAATTTTAGCAGCTCTTGAGCCTCAAATTCAGTTTTGGGTGTTAAATCCGTTCTATAAATGTCAACAAGTTTTGCGCCAACTCTATTGGGTGGAATATCGTTAACCTTAAGTTTGTAGTTAATTTGATTTTTTCTCACTTCAATAGTATCTTGGGCATAAACCTCACGACTTGGTTTTACCGAATCGCCATTAATTTTAACTTGTCCTTTTTTGCAAGCTGTTGTAGCTAAACTTCGCGTTTTGTAATACCGTATACACCATAAAAACTTATCAATTCGCATATTTTTATTATAAAAACTACGTTAATGTTATTGTGCAAGAATGTATTAAAATTGTATCTTGCGGCTTCAAAAATACGCAATAATGAGATTAGAAAAAGTTACTTTATTAATTTTAGTATTAATTATTGGTTTTGTGTCTTGTAAAAAGGATGATGACGCAACAACTACAACTATCGAAATTAGGGATAGAGCAGAGCAACAAATAGACGATAAGGATTCGTTAGTAGATTATTTAAGTACACATTATTATAATAAAAGTGATTTTGATGGCAATACAAACCCTAAAATCGCCGATTTAGTATTTACTGAAATTACAGATGAGGTTATATCGAGTGATGCAGATTCATTATTAATTAATGCTGTTGAAACAAGAACTGTGGTTTATTCTGAAACTGATTACGAATATTACGTTCTAGTTTTAAATAAAGGTTATGCCGAAGGAAAATCGCCTAATTTTTCCGATAATATATTGGTAAGTTATGAAGGTTTGGATCTTTATGATGAGGTGTTCGATAGTTCGGTAAGTCCTATTGAATTTGATATGATTGGCGATGGCATAAACACCTTTGGTTTAATACCAATTTGGAGAAAAGTATTGCCGAGTTTTAAAGTAGCTGAAGGTTTTGTAGAGCAGCCAGATGGTGTTGTCGATTATTTTAACCATGGTACAGGTGTTATGTTTGCGCCTTCTGGTTTAGCTTATTTTGCGAGTGCTATTACCGGAGTTTCGGCTTATTCGCCATTAATTTTTAAGTTTGAATTATATAAAACGTTTGAAAACGATCACGATGGCGATGGTGTGCCATCGTATTTAGAAGATATTTTTACAGTAGATGGCGTTGCAGGAAGCGATGGTGAATTTACTATTGATTATGATGATTTAGCCAATGCTAATGATGATGATACCGATGGTGACGGAACACCAGATTATGTAGATTTTGATGATGATGGCGACGGTATTGCAACCATTTATGAAGATATAAATGAAGATGGCGACCCAACTAACGACGATTCAAACGGCAATGGTATTCCAAATTACCTCGATGCAGACGATACATTATCTACTCTAGAGGACGAGTAAAAATAATAAAAAACCATCTAGAAACCAGTTAACAAATGGCACTCCGAATTAATTTCAGAATGACAAATAGGGTTTCTAGATGGTTTTTTTATATAGTATATTAAAGGTTTCTATAATATAATAGATAAACTTAAAATTAATTGGTCTGGACGCGTATCTAGTCGATCTTCGGTGGTAACGTTGCTATGAATAAATTCTGCTTCGTTATCGTTAAAACCACGTTCGTATCTTAAATCAATTCCAATCTTTTTTAAATTTAATCCAATTCCAAAATTTAATCCAACCGAGAAATCTTCTTCAATTTCTCCTAAGGTAATATCATCAAATTCCGAATCTAAGATATATTGTAACGATGGTCCTGCAAAAACA
This sequence comes from Neotamlana sargassicola, assembly GCF_020523965.1. GTDB lineage: Bacteria > Bacteroidota > Bacteroidia > Flavobacteriales > Flavobacteriaceae > Neotamlana > Neotamlana sargassicola. The sequence continues at coordinate 315,238 of NZ_JAJAPX010000005.1, forward strand.
CTAATAGGACCAATTATTTTAGCACCCAATAAAATAGGAGCATCTAGTTTTTGCATGCTAAATTCGCTATCTCTATAATCACTTTTCGTACTTGTGTAAACCAATTCTGGTCTAAAAAATACTTTGGTACCCATTTTTCCAAAAATTCCAAAATGATAACCAATATTTCTTTCTGGATTTTCGTACGAATCTGCAGCCGAGTTAAAATAATCGCCATTTGCACTGTAGTTAATTCCTCCTTTTATACCAAAGCCACTAGCTGTTTGGGCAATAGTTAATGCCGGAATACTAACAACTGCAATTAAAGTCAAAATGAGTTTTTTGCTTATTAAATTTTTAAAATTTACAAGATGTTGATTTGTTTTGGAATTGTTCATAATGTTCGTTTTTAAGATTTTGTTTGTACAATCAAAAACGTTGCCAAACCAATATTATTTTCTAAGTTCTTTAATTAACAAAGTTTTCTATGTTTAAAAATATAATATTCAATTAAATGATACTCATTAAATAGTTTTAAATTTAGTCAAGTTTTATCTTCATTAACTATAATAAATTAGGTTTTAATAATTAATTTCTTTGTTATAGTGATTATCTTTGCAGCCTTACAGAAGGAACTGATGAAATTTGAATTAAACGCAAAAGACCCAAATAGCAAAGCCCGAGCTGGTAAAATAACTTTAGATCATGGAGTTATAGAAACTCCAATATTTATGCCTGTTGGCACTGTAGCCACTGTTAAAGGTGTGCATCAGCGCGAATTAAAAAATGATATAAATCCAGACATTATTTTGGGTAATACGTATCATTTATATTTACGTCCGCAAACTAAAGTGCTTGAGAAAGCAGGAGGACTTCATAAATTTATGAATTGGGATCGTAATATTTTAACCGATTCTGGAGGTTACCAAGTTTATTCACTTTCGGCGAACCGGAAAATTAAGGAGGAAGGTGTGAAATTTAAAAGCCATATAGACGGCAGTTACCATACGTTTACACCAGAAAACGTTATGGAAATTCAACGAACTATTGGCGCCGATATTATTATGGCTTTCGATGAGTGTACGCCATATCCTTGCGATTATAATTATGCCAAACGCTCTATGCATATGACTCATAGGTGGTTAGATAGATGCATAAATCATCTTGAAAAAACGCCATTAAAATATGGGTATAATCAGGCATTTTTTCCAATAGTACAGGGGAGTACCTATAAAGATTTAAGACAGCAATCGGCTGAATACATTGCCAACGCGGGAGCTGTTGGTAACGCTATAGGCGGACTTTCGGTTGGAGAACCTGCCGAAGAAATGTATGCTATGACCGATGTAGTTTGTAGTATTTTACCAGATGATAAACCAAGATATTTAATGGGTGTAGGTACACCAATCAATATTTTAGAAAATATAGCGTTAGGTGTAGACATGTTCGATTGTGTGATGCCAACAAGAAATGCTAGAAATGGTATGTTGTTTACCGCACACGGAACTATAAATATTAAAAATTTAAAATGGGCAGAAGATTTTTCGCCTATCGATGAAATGGGTATAACATTTGTAGATACCGAATATAGCAAAGCTTATTTAAGACATTTATTTACGGTTAACGAGTTGTTAGGTAAGCAAATAGCAACAATTCACAATTTAGGATTTTACCTTTGGTTGGTTCGCGAAGCTAGAAAACATATATTAGCAGGAGATTTTAGATCATGGAAAGACAAAATGGTAAAACAAATGGATAAACGATTATAAATAAATATCATTTGTAAATCATTAAATAATAGTTTTTAACACAATTAGCATTTTTGTAGAGGCTAAAAGCAAATGAAAATATTAGACTGGTACATATTAAAGCGTTATTTACTTACATTTTTTATGATGTTGTTGCTGTTTATTCCTATTGGAATTACAGTGCATTTAGCCGAAAAAATTGGTAAAATTCTTGAAAACGAAGTGCCACTAAACGAAGTGCTTTTGTATTTATTAGACTTTACCATTTATTTTGCGCACATCCTTTTTCCTTTATTTTTATTTATTTCGGTAATTTGGTTTACCTCAAAACTTGCCAATAATACCGAAGTTATTGCCTTTTTAAGTTCTGGTGTGTCCTTTTATAGGTTTTTACGCCCGTATATGATTGGGGCAACTATAGTTGGTTTTTTGGCCATTATTTTAGGCTTGTTTTTAGCACCAAAGGCTAGTGAAGGCTTTAATAATTTTAGTTACAAATATTTTAAAAGGAATAAAGGTGTTGTAGAAAATACCAATGTTTTTAGACAAATTAACGATAACGACATTATTTATGTTAGTTATTTTGATGTAAAACGTAACAAAGGCTCTAATTTTACTTTAGAGCATTTTGAAAACGACCAGTTAAAATATAAAATGTATGCTTCAAATATTATATACAATGAAGCAGATTCTACATACACACTAACCAATTATGTTAAGCGAACCATTGGAGAAACTAATGATGAGCTTGAAATTTTAAAGAAAAAAGATACGGTTTTTAGTTTCGAGGTAGACGATTTAATTCCAGAAATTTTCGCAGCCGAAACTAAAATGTATGGCGATTTAAAACGATTTATTGCAAAAGAAGAGGCCAGAGGTTCATCGAATGTGGGGCGCTTTAAACTGGTTTTATATCGAAAATGGAGTTTGCCAGTTTCTGTATTTATTTTAACCTTAATCGCTGTTGCTGTATCGTCAATAAAACGACGTGGTGGTATGGGCGTTAATCTAGCTTTAGGTATTTGTATCGCAATGGTTTTTGTGTTTTTCGATAAAATTTTTGGTGTTATGGCAGAACAGTCTGATTTCTCGCCAATAATTGCTGTTTGGTTCCCAAACTTTATTTTTAGCATCTTAGCTATTTATTTGTTATACAATGCCAAGCGCTAATTTAAAAAGCTACTTACATTTACATCTATTAGTTTTTATAGCTGGTTTTACAGCTATTCTCGGTGAACTAATTTCTATTACTGCAGTGCCATTAGTTTGGTTTCGTATGGTATTTGCATCAGTTTTAATGCTTTTTTATATTAAAGTTGCCAAAATAAGTTTAAAAATTGAGTTAAAGTCTGTTTTAAAGCTAGCGCTTGCTGGAGTAATTATTGCTTTACACTGGATTACTTTTTTTGGCGCTATCGATGAAGCTAACATTTCTATTGCCTTAGCCATGTTTTCTACCGGTGCATTTTTTGCATCTTTTATAGAACCTATTATTTACAAACGAGGCATTATTTGGTACGAAATTCTTTTTGGATTAATTGTGGTTTTTGGTATTGTAATTATCACTCAAAGTGAACTAAAATATTTAAAGGGTATCATATTGGGCATACTTTCAGCATTTTTGTCATCGTTATTTGCAGTGTTAAATGGTAGTTTTTTAAAAAAGCATTCGGCCACAGTAATTTCCTTTTACGAGTTTTTAAGCGGGATTCTATTTATTTCGGCCTATATTTTTATTTCCAAAGAAGGGTTTTCTTTTCAATTTTTTAGTTTAAGCAAACCCGATTTTTTGTATTTGTTTATTCTAGCATCTGTTTGTACTACCTATGCTTTTATTGCTTCAGTATATATAATGAAGGATATTAGCCCATATACCGTTGTGCTAACCTATAATTTAGAACCAATTTATGGTATAATTTTAGCTGTAGTATTATTCCCAGAAAAGGAAATAATGACATCTAACTTTTATTTAGGGGCTAGCGTTATTTTAAGCGTTATTCTGTTAAATGCCGTTATAAAATATAGAAGAAAGCGAAAAACAAAACTTACTTAGCTAATAAAAGCCATAAAGTTTTTATATTTGTACACTAACCAAAATTTAAAAAATCATTAATAAATTCTTATGGAATATTTAGAATTTGAACTCCCAATAAAAGAACTAGAAGACCAATTAGATAAATGTAAAATTATTGGTGAAGAAAGCGAAGTAGATGTAACCGAAACTTGTTCGCAAATAGAAAAAAAACTAGCAGAAACTAAAAAAGATCTTTATAAGAACTTAACACCTTGGCAGCGTGTGCAATTATCGCGTCATCCTAATAGACCTTATACTTTAGATTATATTAAGGCCATTTGTGGCGATTCTTTTTTAGAATTACATGGTGATCGAAATATTAAGGACGATAAAGCCATGGTAGGTGGTTTAGGTAAAATTGGTGATCAAAGTTTTATGTTTATTGGCCAGCAAAAAGGTTACAATACAAAAACAAGACAGTATAGAAATTTTGGTATGGCAAACCCAGAAGGATATCGAAAGGCATTACGATTAATGAAATCGGCCGAGAAATTTGGTATTCCTGTGGTAACTTTTATTGATACTCCCGGTGCGTATCCAGGTTTAGAAGCAGAGGAGCGCGGACAAGGAGAGGCAATAGCAAGAAATATTCTTGAAATGACTCGACTTCAAGTGCCAATTATTTCTGTAATTATTGGCGAAGGTGCCTCGGGTGGTGCCTTAGGTATTGGTGTAGGAGATAAAGTGCTTATGTTAGAAAACACTTGGTATTCTGTAATTTCACCAGAAAACTGTTCGTCCATTTTATGGCGCAGTTGGGAATATAAAGAGCAAGCTGCCGAAGCTTTAAAATTAACGGCTAGCGATGCCAAAAAGATTAAAGTTGTAGACGAAATTATTAAAGAACCTGTTGGTGGAGCACATAGAGATAGAGAAAAAACATTTGTTACCGTTAGTAATAAAATTGTTAAAACCTACGAAGCTTTAAAAACCTTATCGACTAAAGATTTGGTAGCACAGCGTATGGAAAAGTATTCGCAAATGGGCGTTTTTAAAGACTAGAACAAAAATTTACATATTTTAAAAAAAAAATCTGAAGACATAAGCTTCAGATTTTTTTTTCACTTATTCACAATTTTTATAAGTTATTAACAGTTAAATTGTTAACCTTTAGTGAACAATCCTAATTATTTTTTAAACTAATTTCACTTCTTTTTACTTACTTTCGTAGTTATGAAACAACCTAATCAGTTACAAGGATATAAAGTTGATAAAAGCACAATTATCAACTTAGAGAAAGGGAAAATACCGCCTCAAGCTCTTGATTTAGAAGAGGTTGTGTTGGGGGCAATGATGATTGATAAAAAAGGCGTTGATGAAGTAATTGATATTTTAAGTGCCGATGCTTTTTACAAAGAAGCGCATAAACATATATTTGAAGCTATTTTTCAGTTATTCGAAAATAGCGAGCCAATTGACTTATTAACAGTTTCATCGCAGTTAAAGAAAAATGGAAAACTAGAACTTGCTGGCGGCGATTTTTACCTTATTTCTTTAACCCAAAAAGTATCTTCTTCTGCACATATTGAGTTTCATGCTCGTATTATTTTGCAAAAATTTATTCAGCGTAGCTTAATTAAAATTTCGAGTGAAATAATTGAAGAAGCTTACGACGAAACTAAAGATGTTTTTGATTTACTCGATACCGCCGAATCTAAACTTTATGAAGTTACTCAAGGAAACATTAAAAAGTCGAGTGAAACGGCTCAAGAATTGGTAATTCAGGCTAAGAAAAAAATTGAAGAAATATCGAATAAAGAAGGGTTAAGTGGTATTCCAACAGGGTTTACAAAACTCGATAAATTAACTTCTGGCTGGCAACCATCCGATTTAATTATTGTGGCGGCTCGTCCTGGTATGGGTAAAACAGCTTTAACTTTATCTATGGCAAGAAACATTGCTGTCGATCAAAATCAGGCTGTGGCATTTTTCTCTTTAGAGATGGCATCGGTGCAGTTAATTACGCGTTTAATATCGAGTGAAACAGGGCTTTCTTCAGAAAAATTAAGAACCGGTAAATTAGAAAAACACGAGTGGGAGCAGCTTAATGTTAAAGTAAAGAGTTTAGAAAAAGCACCGCTATTTATTGATGATACTCCTTCGCTTTCCATATTCGATTTACGTGCAAAAGCCCGCCGTTTGGCATCGCAACACGATATTAAGTTAATTATGATTGATTACCTGCAGTTAATGACAGCAGGTGGTGGTCATGGCGGTAACCGTGAACAAGAAATTTCCATGATTTCTCGAAACCTTAAAGCCTTGGCAAAAGAACTTAATGTGCCAGTAATTGCATTATCGCAGTTATCACGTGCTGTAGAAACACGTGGCGGTAGTAAACGCCCTTTACTTTCCGATTTACGTGAATCTGGAGCCATTGAGCAAGATGCAGATATTGTAAGTTTTATTTATCGTCCGGAATATTATAAAATTGATGAATGGGATGATGAAGAACGTTCGCCAACCGAGGGACAAGCCGAATTTATTATTGCAAAACACCGTAACGGTGGTTTAGAGAATATTCGATTAAAATTCTTAGGACATTTAGGTAAATTCGATAATTTGGATGATTTTGATTCGCCTTTCGAGTTTCATTCTAAAATGAATGAAGGATCAGATGATGGTTTTTCGGCAAGTAACTTTAGTGCAACACCAGACCAAGCTTTTGGAAGTGCGCTAAACGATCAAGACGACGACGAAGTTCCGTTTTAAGCCCCGAAACTTACTTTCTTAAAATTTAATCTTTCAAAGTAACTATGCTAAAAGAGCGTAAAACCACTAATATTTTACTTTTAATAATCGTAATTCCTATTGTGTTTTACTTGTTAAAAGTACTCTCTTTTATATTTATTCCATTGGTTTTTGCCATGTTTATTGCCTTGTTATTTTTACCAATTATGCGTTGGTTATCTAAACGAAATGTGCATAAAGTAATAAGTATAATTATCGTTTTTTTATTAATTGCTGGCGGGTTGGCTATAGGAATTGAGCTTATAAAACTTTCTAGTAAACAAATTTTATCCAGCAATACTACATTTTTTACAGAAGCCGAAGTAAAGCTTAATCAAGCCGCTATGTATTTAGAAAATTCGTTTGGTTTAGTTATAGATAGAGATAAAAGTATACTTTCTCAATTCATAAAAAAGGAAAATATAGGAACAACCGTTGGCTTTTTAAATAAGTTTTTAACAGGCGTTTTAATGACCGTTTTTTTCGTGGTTTTATTGTTAGCAGAATCAATTAACATGCACGACGTTTTAAACAAGGTGGTTTTAAAACAGAAAAGAACATCGTTGTTAACGTATGGTAAAATTCAAAAAGAGATAAATACTTTTATAAAGGTAAAGTTTTTAGTAAGTTTTTTAACAGGCGTTGGCACAGGGTTGGCTTGTTATTTTTTCGATGTGAGTTTCCCAATTTTCTGGGGTCTTTTCGCGTTTGTTATTAATTTTGTGCAAATGGTAGGCTCGTTTATTGCCGTTTTATCGTTGTCGGTTTTTGCATTTATAGAGCTCGACCCAACCAGTACCTTGTTTTTCTTTATTTTAGTTATTTCTGGAGTTCAGGTGTTATTTGGAGCGATTTTAGAACCTATATTTATGGGAAAATCTTTTAAAATAAACGTTATTACTGTTTTAATAATGCTTATGTTTTGGGGCTTTTTATGGGGCATTCCAGGTTTAATTATGGCCATTCCTATTACTGTTTTTCTCAAAATTATTTTCGAGCAATTTCCTAGCACCAAACAAATATCCGATTTAATTTCTTAGTATAAATCTTCTAGTTTTATTACCTTTCTTTTTCAATTTAATAAAAAGAAAATTCTATGGTTCATGGAACTCATAATGCTTTAGAAGATATCCGGAATAAGGATATAAAAATTTACATTAATGGCGAGTTTTTCTCCAGAACTGATGCTAAAATTTCAGTTTTCGATAGTGGTTATTTAGTTGGAGATGGTATTTGGGAAGCCTTACGTTTGCATAATGGCGTTTTGGTTTTTTTAGAAGATCATTTTGAACGATTATGGCAAGCTGCAGCAACAGTAGGTATGCAATTTCCGTTTACCCAAAAAGAACTTGAAGACGAAGTCTGGAAAGTTTTAAAATTAAATAATATGTATGATGATGTGCACGTGCGCATCATGATTACTCGAGGAATTAAAAAAACACCATCTCAAGATCCTAGATTAACCATATCAGGTCCAAATGTGGTTATTGTGCCAGAATTCAAAAAAGCATCAAACGAAAGTAAAGAAAAAGGAATTACCCTGTTTACAAGTACCATTCGTCGTGGCTCACCCGATTATTTAGATCCTCGATTAAATTGCCACAGTAAACTTCACGAAGTTCAAGCACTCGTGCAGGCTATTGAGGCTGGTGCCGACGAAGCTTTAATGCTAGATATAAACGGTTTTGTTTCTACCTGCAACGCTACTAACTTTTTTATTATAAAAAATAATGAAGTTTGGACCTCCACTGGAGCTTATTGTATGAATGGTATTACCAGAGCAAAAGTGATTGAAGCTTGTGAAAAAAATAATATTGTTTGCAAACAAAAAGATTTTTCTCTTTTCGATGTTTACGGGGCCGATGAAGCCTTTGTTACCGGAACTTTTGGCGGTTTAACACCGGTAACTAAAATTGATGGACGAACTATTGGGCAAAAACCTTATGGCGATTTTACCAGAAAACTAAGCACTTTGTATAACAACTTAATTGAAGATTACGTAAATAATAACGCTTAGAATGAAAAATATAACAAGAATTTGCTTGTGGTCTGGACCACGAAATATTTCTACAGCATTAATGTATGCTTTTGCACAGCGTGAAGACACCAAAGTTTTCGATGAACCTTTGTACGGATATTATTTAAAAAATACACAAGCCAAGGAATACCATCCTGGATCGGAAGATATATTAAAGTCTATGGAGAATGACGGTGAAAAAGTGATAGAATTTATGATGAACGAGGCAGGTAAACCTGTATTATTCTTTAAAAATATGACGCATCATTTGTTAGATTTAGATCGGGAGTTTATGAAGGATGTAGTTAATGTTATTCTAACTCGAAATCCAGAGGAGATGATTCCTTCTTTTGCAAAAGTTATTGAAAATCCAACTATTAACGATATTGGTTATGCACAGCATAGTGAACTAATTTCTTATTTTAAATCGAAAGATATTGAGCCTATTGTGCTCGATTCAACAAAACTATTACAAAACCCAGAAAAGGTGTTACGAGCGTTTTGTAATAAAGCCAATATTGATTTTAATGAAAATATGCTGAAATGGAACATGGGGGCGAGGCCAGAAGATGGAGTTTGGGCGAAATATTGGTATGCTAATGTGCATAAAAGCACAGGGTTTTCAAAATATAAAAAGAAAACTGAAGCATTTCCAGAATACTTATTGCCATTATTGGAAGAATGCCAGCCGCATTACAACACCCTTTTACCATATGCTATAAGTTAAACAATAAAACTCTTAAATTTTAGTTACTTTTACTTAATGAAGAAGCCCTTAGCCATAATTTTGTTCCTGTTATTTTACTTAAATACGTATGCATCTTACATACTTGTACCAATGGATGCCGATTCTCAAAAAAATCATTTAAAAGCTTATGGTATAACCTACTGGACTTTAAATAGGCAACTAAAAGTAAAGTGGTTATTAAATTATCGAGGTGGTTCTTTTTTATTACCAGACACCGAAGAAATACAACGAGAATGTAAAATACGAGGCGTAAGTTTCGAAGTTATTTCCAATAGTAAAGCAGAAAATATTTTGCAGGAAATTAATAGCCCAAGTAAAAATATGGAAGCTGTTGTATTAGAAAAAGCACCTAAAATTGCTGTTTATACACCCGATGGTAAACAGCCTTGGGACGATGCGGTGACTATGGTTTTAAAATATGCCGAAATACCTTATGAAACAGTTTATGATGAAGAAGTTTTAAATGATGGCTTATTGGTTTTCGATTGGTTGCATTTGCATCATGAAGATTTTACTGGGCAATATGGAAAGTTTTATGCACAATACAGGGCGGCTTCGTGGTATATAGAAGAAAAAACAACAGCAGAAAGCAGAGCCAGACGTTTTGGTTTTGCAAAAGTATCGGACGAAAAGCTTGCTGTAGCTTTAAAAATTAGAAATTACGTTGTAGGTGGCGGTTTTATGTTTGCAATGTGCAGTGCAACCGATAGTTTCGATATTGCATTGTCGGCCGAAGGAGTGGATATTTGCGAACCGATGTTTGATGGCGATGGAAGCGATCCTGGATATCAAAATAAAATAGATTATAATAAAACTTTTGCTTTTACTAATTTTACTTTAGAAAGAAGTCCATTGGTCTACGAGTTTTCATCAATAGATATGACTCAAAAGCGAAGAATTCCTAAAACAAGCGATTATTTTACACTTATGGAATATTCGGCAAAATGGGATCCTATTCCAACCATGTTGTGCCAAAACCATACGGTTTTAGTAAAAGGTTTTATGGGGCAAACCACGTCTTTTTCTAGAGAAGAAATTAAGTCGAATGTTTTAGTCATGGGTGAAACCAAGGTTAACGGAGAAGCCAAGTATATTCACGGTATAAAGGGCAAAGGCTTTTTTACATTTTACGGTGGCCATGATCCTGAAGATTATCAGCATAAAGTTGGCGATGCTAAAACCGAGTTAGATTTACATCCAACATCGCCAGGATATAGATTAATATTAAATAATGTATTATTTCCCGCAGCCAAAAAGAAAAAGCAGAAAACTTAATAAAAATAAAACCTAAAGTTATGTTACTTGGATTCTTAATAAGTTTAATGGGGCTGTTTTTTTTAATTTTTAATACGATAATTTTTATAAATAATAAAAAAGCGAGAAAAAATGTATCGAACATTTTTATTTATTATTTAGTTGCGTTATCAGTTATTGAAATTTGTTGTCATTGTATTGGGTATTTAAGACCCAATTCAAATTTTTTTCTATCTCATTTTTATTTCATCTTCCAGTTTATCTTTCTTAGCTATCTATATTTTACCTTATTTAAATCCATAAACGTTAAAAAAGCGATTATTTTATTGTTGGTTTGTGAGTTATGTATAGTTGGTTTTAGCTATTTTAAAAATCCATCATTATTTTGGCAGTTTAATTCTGTTGAAATTATTTCAACTTCTGCAGTATTAATTGTATTAGCACTTTTATTCATTTATAAAAACTTCGAATTTGTGCATGATTATTTTAATTTTTCAATTGGATTAATCATGTATTTAATGTGTAGCATTTTTATATTTCTATCAGGGAATACAGAACTGGTTTTTATTGAAAAACCTTATTTAGATATTTGGGTGCTAAATTCGGTATTTTACATATTTTTTCAATTTATGATTTATAAAGAATACCGCTATTTTTGTAAAAAAGAAGCTTAAAGACATTAAAAAAATAAAGTAATGCTTTGCATTAATCAACTTGAATTAAAATGCGCTTAAAATTATAAGTAAATCCATCGCTTACAGTTCCTGTAGATAGTTGTGTACCATCCAGCGTAAAATCGCCCACCGAAGTAAACGTTACCAAACCATATTCGGTATCGTTAATAGTTAAATACAAATTGTCTCCAATTTGTTCTTCAAGATAGGTATAAGTTCCAGTATCTAGGCAATCTTCTTTTGTGTCGTCTTCATTTTGGTTGTTAATGGTTAGTGTATTATTCGTGCCATCAAACTCCCAAATAATGGTGTTTAATTCAAATTCATATGTTATTCCAGAAACACCACCATTTGTTTCAACTAAATGCCACTCTTCTCTGTAGTTTATGGTTTCATTATAGGTGACAGATTCATCATTGCAATTGGTAAATAATGTGATAAAACAAATAAATGCTATTAAATTCAGTTTCATATTTTTTTTGCTTTTTATTTATTATTTAGATGATGATTGGCGTAAATGGTTGCGTTACATTCTTAAAAATTATTAAGTTCGTAGTTATATTAAAAAGTTTTAAAAATAATTGGCATGACCTTTTATCAAAAAGAAATAAAACTACCAAGTTTTAAACGCGGTTTTCATTTAATTACTGCTGAAATTTTAGAGGCATTACCCGAAATAGCCAATATTAGTATTGGGCAGTTACAAGTTTTTATAAAACATACTTCTGCGAGTTTAACAATTAATGAAAATGCCGATTATACCGTAAGATTAGATTTTGAAAGTCATTTTAATAAAATGGTTCCGGAAAAAGCACCTTATTATATACACACTTACGAAGGTCCAGACGATATGCCAGCACACATTAAAGCATCTTTGCTAGGTGCTTCGGTACAAATACCAATTACAAATGGTAAATTAAACCTAGGTATTTGGCAAGGTGTTTATTTATGTGAGCATAGAGATTATGGCGGTTCTAGAAAAGTTGTTATTACAGCATACGGCAATTAAATTTTAGCTTTAAGTAGTTTATCGATAATATATTCTACGCCAAAATCGTTATTACTTTTGGTGCTATAATTTGCGGTTTGTTTTACATTTTCATGTGCATTTTCCATAGCAAAACTATATTCAGCAAGTTGTAGCATTTCCAAATCGTTATTATAGTCGCCAAAAACCATAGTTTCTTTTTCTGTAATATTAAAAGTGTCTTGTAGTAATTTTAAGGCATGACCTTTGTTCGCTAAAGTGTCAGAAATATCTAGCCAGTTTTTTCCAGAAATTTTAATTAAAAAATCGTTTTCAAATGATTTAACTAAAGGATATATAAATTTTTCGGAATCTTCAGAATGGTAAAGCGCCACTTTCATTATATCTTCTTCTATTTCATCTACGCTATCAATAACTTTAAAAGTAGGGTAGTATTCAGATAAAACAGAAATATATCCGAAGGAATTACTTTTAAAATAACCTTTACTTTTGGTGCAAAACACTGGGTGAATATGGCTATTTGCATCAATTATTTTCTCTAAAGCATATAAATTATTGCGATTTATATGGGTAGAAAGGAGTTGTTCGTTGTTATTAATTACCAGGCCACCATTTTCTGCAACAACAATAATGTCGTCTTTAATTGCACTTAATTTATCAATTATGCTGTAATATGGACGTCCACTAGCAGCAACAAACATAATGTTGTGTTTTTTTAAGTCTTCAAACTGTTTAAAAAATAAGTTGCTTACTTCGTGGTTAGAGTTGAGTAGCGTGCCATCCATGTCGCTTACTACTAATTTAATTTTCGATAAATCCATATAAAATTATTAGTATGTAAAAATACAGTTATCTTTAAGAAGTAATGTTTAAAAAATATTAAATAAAAAAAATCCAACTCGTAAAAGTTGGATTTTTAATTAAGCGAATATGTTTTACAATAGGCTAAAGCCTTATTTTACTTTTTCTACTACAGCTTTAAAAGCTTCAGGGTTATTCATCGCTAAATCGGCTAAAACCTTACGGTTTAATTCGATATCGTTAGCTTTTAATTTCCCCATAAATTGAGAATAAGATAAACCGTGTAAACGGGCACCTGCATTAATACGGGTAATCCATAAAGCACGAAATGTTCTTTTTTTGTTTCTACGGTCTCTGTACGAGTATTGCATCGCTTTATCAACCGCATTTTTTGCTACTGTCCAAACGTTTTTACGACGTCCAAAGTAACCTTTTGCTTGTTTAAGAACCTTTTTTCTACGGGCTCTTTTTGCTACAGAATTTACTGATCTTGGCATAATTTTAAATGTTTTTGTAGAGGGCGACCTAATTTAGGCACTTTTAACGCGGTACTTTTAATTTTTGTACGTTGTTGCCACACTCCAGGGTTTATAAATTGTTTTAACCGATTAAAACGAATGTTACTTTAAACGCATCATTGTTTTAATGTTATCTTCGTCAGCCTTATGTACTAATGTATCATGAGTTAACGCTAGCTTACGCTTTTTAGACTTCTTTGTTAAGATGTGACTTTTAAAAGCGTGCTTTCTTTTAATTTTACCAGTACCAGTTAGCTTAAAGCGTTTTTTGGCACTAGATTTTGTTTTCATTTTAGGCATTTTTCTTCCTAGTTTTAATTATCGCTTAATTATTTTTAATGCTGAACCGGTAATACCAATTCAGCATTGTATTGTTTATTCCTGAAAAAAATCAGGTGGTATTTAACTTTTATGTGGAGCGATAAACATAGTCATACGTTTACCTTCCAATTTAGGCATTTGTTCTACCTTACCATATTCTTCTAGATCTTGCGCTAAACGAAGCAATAAAATTTGTCCTTGTTCTTTAAAGATAATTGAACGTCCTTTAAAAAATACAAAGGCTTTTAATTTAGCACCTTCTTTTAAGAATTTTTCGGCGTGTTTCTTTTTAAATTCGTAATCATGATCATCGGTTTGAGGACCAAAACGAATTTCTTTAATCGTAACTTTACTTGCTTTGGCTTTTAAAGCTTTATCGCGTTTCTTTTGTTCGTAAAGAAACTTTTTATAGTCCATAACTTTACAAACAGGAGGTTCCGCATTTGGCGAAATCTCAACAAGATCTAAGCCTAACTCATCTGCAATTCTTAAAGCATTACCTTTTGTGTAAATGCCCATTTCTACATTGTCTCCAACAAGACGTAGTTTTTGTGCAGTAATTTTAGAATTAATTTTATGTTTGTCTTCTTGTACAACGCGTCTTGGTTGCTGTCTTCTTCTAATTGCTATGGCGTAATAATTTTAAATTAAACTTTATATAATATATTTCTTAAAACGATTTTAACGTTTTTTGTATGTCGGTTTTTATAATATTTACAAATTCTTCTATCGTAATCATGCCTAAATCTTCACCTCCATGTTTACGAACCGTAATTTTGCCTTCTTGCTCTTCTTGTTCTCCAATTATAAGCATATACGGATGTTTTTGTAATTCAGACTCTCGTATTTTTTTTCCAATAGTCTCATTTCTATGGTCTACGAGGGCGCGAATTTCGTGATTTTCTAGCAAATTTAAAACTTTTTCGGAGTATTTTTCATATTTCTCGCTTATAGATAGTATAATTGCTTGTGTTGGCATTAACCATAACGGGAAATTTCCTCCTGTATGTTCTAAAAGTAATGCTACAAAACGCTCTAAACTACCAAAAGGCGCGCGATGAATCATTATTGGTCTGTGAGATTCATTGTCACTACCTTTATAGCTTAATTCAAAGCGCTCAGGCAAGTTGTAATCTACTTGAATGGTACCAAGTTGCCAACGTCTTCCTAAGGCATCTTTTACCATAAAATCAAGTTTAGGACCGTAAAATGCAGCTTCACCTTCTTCAATAACATAATCTAAACCTTTGTCTGAAGCAGCATTAATAATAGCTTGTTCTGCTTTTTCCCAATTGGCAACATCACCAATATATTTGTCGGGATTTTCAGGATCCCTTACAGATACTTGTGCGGTAAAGTTTTCGAAACCTAAAGATCCAAATACATAAAGTACTAAATCTATTACGTTTTTAAATTCCGAATCTAACTGATCAGGTGTACAGAAAATATGAGCATCATCTTGAGTGAAACCACGAACACGAGTTAAACCGTGTAATTCGCCACTTTGTTCGTAACGATATACGGTACCAAACTCAGCATAACGCACAGGTAAATCTTTATAACTCCATTGGAAATTATTGTAAACTTCACAGTGGTGCGGGCAGTTCATGGGTTTTAATAAAAACTCTTCGTCTTCTTTAGGAGTTGTAATAGGCTGAAAGCTGTCTTCTCCATATTTAGCGTAATGCCCAGAAGTAACATAAAGCTCTTTTTGACCAATATGCGGTGTTACCACCATTTCGTAGCCTGCTTTTTTTTGTGCTGCTTTTAAGAAATTTTCTAAGCGTTCACGTAAAGCGGCACCTTTAGGAAGCCATAAAGGTAAGCCTTGACCCACTTTTTGTGAGAATGTAAATAACTCTAGTTCTTTACCTAGTTTCCTGTGGTCTCGTTTTTTTGCTTCTTCGAGTAAATTTAGGTATTCGGTTAATTCTTTTTGTTTAGGAAAGGAAATTCCATAAACACGTGTTAGCTGCGGTTTATTTTCATCACCACGCCAATACGCCCCAGCAACACTTAGTATTTTTACAGCTTTTATCATACCAGTGTTTGGTATGTGTCCACCTCGACATAAATCGGTAAATGTAGAATGGTCGCAAAATGTAATTGTGCCGTCTTCGAGATTTTGAATAAGCTCGGTTTTAAACTCGTTATTTTTATAAAGCTCAAGCGCTTCGGCTTTGGTAGCAGAGCGCATGCTAAAGTCGTGTTTTCCTCGAGCTATTTCTAGCATTTTGTTTTCAATAGCTTTAAAATCTTTATCAGAAATAGATATTTCTCCAAAATCTACATCATAATAAAAACCGTTTTCAATAGCTGGTCCTATGGTGAGTTTCGCATTAGGATACAATTCTTCAATAGCTTGGGCTAAAACGTGAGCCGAACTATGCCAAAATGCTTTTTTTCCTTCCTCGTCTCTCCAGGTATATAATACTAAATTACCATCTGTTGTTAATGGGGTTACAGTTTCAATAGTTGTACCATTGTATTTTGCAGAAATAACGTTTCTCGCAAAACCTTCGCTTATACTTTTAGCAACATCCATAGGTGTTACACCTTGTTCAAATGTTTTTACCGTGCCATCGGGTAACGTAATATGTATCATAAATTAAATTGAAATTCTATGCAAAGATAATAGTATAACAATAGACTTACAATATTAAATGTGGCTATAATTTTAAATTATTTACGGATTTTTTATGTGATTTATTATTTCTTTTAAAAATTCTTATGTTAAATTATTAAACGTAAAAACAACGTTTAAAAGATTTTGTTAATTATTTTTTGTTAAAATCTAATTTTTTTTAATTTTTTTTCAAAAATGGCTTGATTTGTAGTTTTTTAAGTTCTTTTTTTAAAATCGTATTCAAATCTATTATATATTTGTAATTATTAAACGTTAAAAATACGTTTAATAAAATACCACTACTAAATAAGATGAAATAATGAAAAAAGAATTAAATTTAAAAAAACAATCTGGTGATGTTCTTAATGTTAAATTGCTTCAAGGTCTTTATTTAAAGACACGAAGCGTTGTTTTACTTTTTGGGTTAATTGCCTTTGTTTTTTTGTGCAATAGCAATGTAGTTGCTCAAGAAGTTGATAATCCAGATTTAAATGATAATTACAAAGCTTTTACCGCTGGCGGTCATTTAAAAAACATGCATATATGGCACGGGTTTGTTGTGCATCCGGGGGCATTATTTGCTACTAATTTAGAGTACAATACCAGAAATAAGAAGTTTACCTTTGGTTTTTGGGGTGGGGCAAGTTTTACTACTGTAGATGTTTATAATCCCGATTCCAACGAATACGTGAGTGCTAATTACAAAGAGTTTTCTATTTACGCGGTTTATAGGTTTTCTAATAAATTCTTTGTTGAAGCTGTTACTCATAACAACTATACAGGTGTTGAAGAACGTGGTGATGTTTTGCATTATTGGAGTTACGACAAAACACAAGGCTATAATTTTGTCGATTTAAACTTTGGCTATAATATTACCGATAACACCTTACTTTATTTAGCGACTATTTTGGCTGGACGATCTGGCGATTACGAAGTACAAACCGATGGGTCTTTAAAAGACTCTTGGACGCATTACTTCGAAATTAAAAGCAAAGTATGGCAAAAAAACGATTATAATTTATCTTTATTTGCTGGAGGTGCTTGGTCGTTTTTTACCGATAAAACATTTTATACACAAGGAGCAGGTAATGTAATTAATGTTGGTGCTGCATTGTCAAAAAACATTAATATAGGTGCTTATAAAATGCCTGTTGAAGTTACTGCAATGTGGAATCCGGAACAAGAAAAAACGGTTTTACAACTAGATATAACTTTATTTTAATACAGTTAATTGATGTGTTTATAGTTAAAACCAAATTATAAGGGGATGTTTTAATGGAGAAAAAGAATGACAGAATTGTGGAAAGAACTGGGAATAAAATGGAGATAAATAATATTATAGATGTGGTAGGTTATACCAGAAGGGACAATCAGTCATTTATTAATTCTGATCTTTTACCAATAGGAACAAAAGTTACTATTGTGGATAATGTAGGCATTTGGGGGACGTTAGCAGGTCAAGAAAAAACTATTACTGGTTATGTAAAGGTTTTGGGTAAAATAATGGGCTACGAATGCGATGAAGAAGGGTTTTTCTTAAATCACGATTTTCAATTAACATAAATCATACAACTAAATAAGAAATATAAATGAAAACAATGAAACAAATTTGGAGTGTGTTTTTAACATTGCTTCTTGTTGTAACTGCGGTAAATTGTGCAGAACCACTAGAAGGAAGCGAATCAAAAAACCAGAGCGATGGTGCGCAAGGCGAGATTATTGCTAGTAAAATTGATTTAACCGGAAAAAAAATAGGCTATTGTACACCGTCGTTAAATGCGCCGTACTATCAGGCATTATTTCAAAGTGTAAAAGCTAATGCGGAAAAAAATGGAATGATTTTTTTATCGGCAGACGGGCAAGACGATATTAACAAACAAGTTGCGGCGGTCGAAGATTTAATTACCAAAGGGGTAGATGCTTTATTGCTTAACCCAAAAGATCCTGAGGCATTGGTTGGGGTAACTAAATTAGCAAAAAAAGCAGGTATTCCTGTTTTTATTCTCGATAGTTCTATTAATCCTGAAGCCGATTATGTAACTACCATACAGTCGAATAACCATGCTAACGGTGCGCTTGCTGGAGAATGGCTTGCTAAAAAGTTTGGAAGACAAAAAATGAACATTGCCTTACTCAGTGGTAATGCTGGTAATCCAGTTGGTCGAACACGAAAGCAAGGTCTTTTAGAAGGTATAACCGAAGAACAATTACGTAGCATTGGTAAAATAGATTTAGATGTAAAAACCCAAATGTATACCGATTGGTCTTACGCAGGAGGTTTAAAAGCCATGGAGGATGTCTTGGTTGCGCACCCAGATATTAATGTGGTTATTACAGAATCTGATGTTTGTGTTTTAGGTGCTATTAAAGCCATTGCGCAAGCTGGAAAAACCGACGATATTTTAATTGTGGCTGCTGCCGACGGACAAAAAGAAGCAATTAAGTATATAATGGAGACCGATTTTTATGGTTGTACAGCCATGAACAGTCCTGTGCAAATTGGTAAAAACGCTGTAGAGTACGCTATTCAATATATGAATGGTAAACGAGATTTTCCAAAAACTTCGTTTACACCACCGTTATTAATTACAAAGCAGAATGCTGCTAAGTATTATAACCCGAAAGCTATTTTTTAACCCAAAACTTTTTAATTATGAAAAATGATAAAAGCGAGTACCGTTTAGAAATGACGGGTATTTCAAAAAGTTTTGGACCCGTTTCTGTACTTAAAAATGTAAATATTAAAATAGCACATGGCGAAATTCATGCTTTACTAGGAGAAAATGGTGCAGGAAAATCTACTTTAATGAAAATTTTAAGTGGTGTACATCAAAAAGATTCTGGGAAAGTATTGCTAAACGGTACAGAAATACATCCTAAAAACACACACGACGGACAGGTTTTAGGGATTAGTGTTGTTTACCAAGAATTGTCTTTAGTTAACGATTTATCGGTTGCCGAAAATATTTATTTGCACAAATTAGGCGCGAGTAAATTTTGGATGAATTGGAAAGAGATCACAGAAAATGCTCAAAAGTTAATCGATTCTTTAGGTTTTAAAATTGATGCTTCGGCCATAGTTAGAGATTTAAGTATTGTGCAAAAACAAGTGGTTGAAATCGCTAAGGCCTTATCGGAAGACACGAAAGTTTTGGTTTTAGATGAGCCTACAACGGTTTTCGATCCGAATGATGCACAAAAATTGTTCGACAATTTAAATAGGTTAAAAAATGAAGGTGTTTCAATCATATACATTTCTCATCATTTAGAAGAAATTTTTAAAATTGCCGATACCGTTACGGTACTTCGAGATGGAGTAGATACAGGAACTTTAGCGGTTTCAGATACAAATCCAGACGATGTAATTCGGTTAATGATTGGTCGTGAGTTAAAAGACATGTTCCCGAAGAGAGATATCGAAATTTCTGAAGACGTAATTCTTGAAGTTAAAAATTTATATGGGAAAGACAATATTGTTAACGATGTAAGTTTTTCGGTTAAACCAGGAGAAGTTTTAGGAATCGCAGGATTAGGAGGAAGCGGACGTACAGAAATGGCTAAACTTATTTTTGGTGCAGAAAAGAAAAAATCTGGAACCATTATTTTAAACGGTAAAGAGGTTAAAACTAACTCGCCTGTCGATGCGGTTGGTTTAGAAATTGGTTTTGTATCAGAAGACAGAAAAGAGGAAGGCGTGTTTTTGCCACTTTCAATACGAAAAAACATAAGCGTTACTAGTTTTAATGCTATCTCTAATCGTTTCGGCTTTTTAGATATTAAAAAGGAATTTTCAAATGTATTAGGACTCATAGGGAAGTTAAATATTAAAACACCTAATTCCGAAGTGGATGTAAAAAACTTAAGCGGTGGCAATCAGCAAAAAGTAGCGTTAGCTAAATGGTTAAGTATCGATAGTAAAGTAATTTTTATCGATGAGCCAACGCGAGGTGTAGATGTTGGTGCTAAAGTTGAAATTTATAACCTAATTAACGAAGTGGTTAAAAAAGGTGTTGGTGTAGTCGTTATATCTTCCGATATGCCAGAAATTATGGGGATAGCAGATCGTATTTTAGTTATGCATGAAGGTACTATTTACGGTGAGTTGGCTAAACATCAATTTTCTGAAGAAAATATTCTACGCTATTCAATAGGTAAACCACTAAAGCAAAATATCCAATTAAACTAAATAAAATATTTCAAAAATGACTTTAACATTAAAAGAGCAACTTAGTAGCCCAAGGGGATTACTAAAGTTATTAGTTAAATATAATACTATTTTCATTTTCGTACTGTTGGTAATTTTTTCAGCAGTTATTTCCGATGTGTTTTTTACATCAGTAAACTTATCAAACTTATTAAAACAAGTGTCTGGTATTGGAGTAATAAGTATAGGTATGCTTTTAGTTATTTTAACAGGAGGTATCGATTTGTCAGTTGGTTCTATGGTGGCGTTATTGGCTGTAATTTTTGCCATATTCATTAACTTATTTGCATTACCGTTAGCAATTTTGCTAACAGTTGTGCTCGGTTTTGCTATTGGAAGTTTATCAGGCTATTTAGTGGCTTTTCAAAAAATGGCACCATTTATTGCAACCTTAGCTTTAATGACGGTGGCTCGTGGTATGGCATTTATTTATTCTAAAGGTTCTCCTATTACTTTTTCAACGAAAGGCGGTTTGTTTATGTCTAACTTTGCAAACAATTCTACTTTAGGTATTCCAAATATTGCAATTGTATTCTTTTTAATTGTAATCTGCGCTATGGTTTTATTGCGTTATAATGTATTTGGAAGATTAATTATAGCCATGGGAAGTAACGAGGAAGCTTCACGTTTATCTGGAATTAATGTAAAAAAATATAAATTTTTAGTATATGCTATTTCTGGAGCTTTGGCTGCCGTTGCTGCAATTATTGTTGCGTCTAGAACAAATTTAGGGTCACCAAATATGGGGATGGCTTGGGAGCTTGATGCTATTGCTGCTGTAGTAATAGGTGGAGCAAGTTTAAATGGTGGAAAAGGAACTGCTATTAATACGTTAATGGGGGTTTTAATTCTTGGCCTTATCGGAAATATTTTAAACTTATTAAATGTGCCATCATACCCACAACAAGTTGTAAAAGGTGGTATTATAATTTTTGCTGTGCTTTTACAGCGTTTCGAAAACAAATAAAACAATGACTAATTTAAATTCAAATAATTTAACCGAAATTTCTAAAAGTGTTTCGGTTCCTAACTACAACCGTTCTAACATTAAAACGGGTATTGTTCATGTTGGTATTGGTGGGTTTCACAGAGCGCACGAAGCCTTTTATATTGATGAGTTATTACGTAGTAATGAAGCTCGAAATTGGGGAATTTGTGGTGTCGCATTATTAGAATATGACACAAAAATATATCAAACTTTAAAATCACAAGACGGTTTATATACTTTAATTGTTAAAGAGTTAGATGGTTCGCTTTCAAATCGTGTTATAGGTTCTATAGTAGACGTGATGTTTGCGCCCGAAAATCCCTGGGCCGTAGTAAAAAAAATGGCAAACCCAGAAACAAAAATAATTACACTAACAATAACCGAAGGCGGTTATAATTTTAATGAGGCCACTGGAGAGTTTGTTATCGAAAACCCTTTAATTCAACATGATTTAGGTAATCCAAAAACACCTAAAACTGTTTTTGGATATTTAACGCAAGCGCTAAAACTTCGAAAAGAAAATAATCAAGAAGGTTTAACCATACAGTCCTGCGATAATATACAAGGTAACGGTCATGTCACTAAAAAAATGTTGTTAAGCTTTATAGAGCATGCAGAACCAGAACTTGTATCTTGGGTTGAAAAAAATGTGTCTTTTCCGAATAGTATGGTCGATAGAATTACACCAGCTACGGTGCCGGCAGATATTTCAATTTTAAAAAATACAACCAGAATTATCGATGAATGGCCTGTGGTTTGCGAACCTTTTAAACAATGGGTAATTGAAGATGATTTTGTAGCAGGACGACCTGCATGGGAAAAAGTAGGAGCTCAATTTGTTGATGATGTGGTTCCATACGAAAAAATGAAACTCACTTTATTAAACGCGGGGCATTCCGTATTGGGAATTTTGGGAGCTTTAATAGGTTATAATACTATTGATGAAACCGTACATGACGAACAGTTGAGTCTGTTCTTAAAAACATATATGAATCAGGAAGTAACGCCAACATTAGGAAACTTAAAAGGGGTTAATTTAGATGAGTATAAACAAACGCTTTTAGAGCGTTTTGGAAATACTCATATTAAAGATCAAGTAGAGCGTATATGTTCCGAAAGTTCTGCAAAAATTCCAAAATTTATTTTACCAACTGTAATTTCTAATTTAAAAAATAACAGGTCTGTAGATTTAGCTGCATTTGTTTTAGCTGCTTGGGCAGTTTACAGTTTAGGTAAAAACGAAAACGAAGAAGATATAATTATAAAGGACGCTATGGAAACGGTTTTAAACCAAAAAGCGAATGAAGCTAAAGTGAATCCTAAGTTGTTTTTGGAGTTAGAATCTATTTTTGGAGATTTAAAATCGTCTGAAACATTTGTAGATAGTTTTGAAAATGCTTACAAAAACATAACCGAATTTGGAGTTAAAAAAGGTATTTTTGAGTTAAATAAGAGTTTAATAGGATAATTATGACAAAAATAGCTTGTTTCGGTGAAATTTTATGGGATGTTTTTCCTAATCATGAAAAAATTGGTGGCGCACCTTTAAATGTTGCCGCTAGATTAAAATCGTTCGATAACGATGTGTCTATGATTAGTAAAATTGGTGAAGATGAAAAAGGAGAGAAGTTAATCGAGTTTTTAAAGCAGAGAAAAATTAATGTTGAAGGTGTACAAGTAGATACAGCTTATAAAACTGGAAATGTTACTGTAATGCTTAACGAAAAAGGTTCGGCATCTTACGATATTGAATATCCGCGCGCTTGGGATAAAATAAAATTCACCAACACATTAAAAACTATAGTAGAGTCGTCCGATGTTTTTGTGTTTGGTAGTTTGGTAACCCGCGACGAGGTGTCTCGTAATACGCTTTACGATTTAATTAAAGTTGCCAAAACTAAAATTTTCGATGTTAATTTAAGAGAACCTTATTATACCAGCGAAATTTTAGAGTATTTAATGAATCAGGCAGATTTTATAAAGTTTAACGACGACGAAATTTTTGAAATCGCTAAAAAGCTAAATTCAAATGCACAGTCTTTAGAGCAAATAGTTCGTTTTATTGCAGATAAAACTAATACAAAAACTATTTGTGTAACTAAAGGAAGGCACGGAGCTATACTGTTTTATAATAATGTGTTTTACTATAATAGCGGTTATCAAATTGTAGTGAAAGATACCGTTGGTGCTGGCGATTCGTTTCTTGCATCTTTAATTAATAAATTATTTAAAAACGCATCACCTCAAGAAGCTATAGATTTTGCTTGTGCTGTTGGTGCTTTAGTTGCTAGTAAAGAAGGTGCAAATCCAGAATTAAAACCCGAAGAAATTACTGCTATTATGGGAAATAGTTAGCAGAAAGTTTGTTTATATAGTTGTTGTTTAGGGCTTCGCATTTAGTGAAGCCTTTTTTTTGTATTTATTATGCTTTACATATTATATTAATACAGGTTTTAATATCATTATTGCGCAAGAGGTTTAATGATGATGTGTAGCTTTCTGTAAAGGTGTCATTTTTACTTAAATCGCCAAAAACCGATTCTATTTCTAGAAACTTCAGCGGGTTTTGGTAGGATAGTGCGGCGCTTCTAATTAAAGTACCACTAATATTATCATTAATATTGTACGAAGTTTTGCTATCATTTAAACCATCGTTATATCTACACCAAGCCGCAATTATAAACGCTGCCTTTGTAATTGATTTTTTTTGTTTAAGTAAATCGTTAATTGTTGGCAGTATAAACAATGGGATTTTCGATGAGCTTTCCGAGCAAATACGAGAAAGCCTATCATTTAAATAAGGGTTTTTAAATCGGTTAACTAAGTTGTGTTGGTAGCTCTTTATGTTTTCGGTATTCAAATCATGTAAGGTAGGTAATACTTCGTCATTCATATAAAGTGTTAAAAAAAGCATCAAACTATCGTCTGTTGCCGCTTCATAAACATTTTTATATCCGCAAATAGTACCTAAAATTCCCAAAACACTATGTCCAGCATTAAGTAATCTTAGTTTCATTCTTTCAAAACCAGAAATCGAATCAGTAAACATAACACCAACTTTTTCCCATGAGGGTTTTTCGTGTAAAAAACGATCTTCTATAATCCATTGACTAAACGGCTCACAAATTACAGGCCATTGGTCGTCTATAGCAAACTCGTTTTTTAAGGCGTCAATATCTTTAAAGTCTGTAACTGTTGTAATTCTGTCTACCATACTATTAGGAAAAGTCGTGTTTTTACTTATCCAATCGAGTAATTCGGGTTCCGTTTTGCTAACATAATTAAAAAGCGCTTCCTTAATAGTATCGCCATTGGCCTTAATATTGTCGCAAGAAAGTATAGTACAACCCGGTAAATTACGTAGTTTTCTTAATTTTAAAGCCTGGGTTAAGTATCCAAAAACAGTTTTAGGTTTAAAAGGGGTTTTAATATCCTCCTCTATAAAAGGATGATTAATATTAAAAGCGCCTGTTACTTCGTTTAATTGGTAGCCATCTTCAGCAATAGTTAGCGAAATAATTTTAATATCTGGGTTTGCCATTTTTTCAATAACAGCAAGCGGATTCTCGGGGCCAAAAAAGTATTCTACAATAGCACCTATTATTCTAGCTTTATGATTGCCTTCAGGGTCTTTAGTGTATAATGTGTAAAGACCATCTTGATCTTTTAAAATATTATATATTTTTCTATCTGTTTCTAATAAATCAACACCACAAATACCATAATTAAGTTCATTAAACTTATTAATTAATTCATCTGTATAGTAAGCTTGGTGCGATCTATGAAAACTACTAACCCCAATATGTAAAATACTTGTTTTAATAAGGTCTCTATTAAAGGTAGGAGTTAAAACTGTTTCGGGTAACAGTTTTAAGTTTTTCATATTTAGCTGGTACGTTTTATTCATAAATAAGGTATTGGTAAAAACTTATAAATAATAGAGTAAAAAAATATATAATGCTTAAATTTGTAAAAGCGTAAATTTAACGTTTTTCATTGAGATGGATTTTAGAAAAATCGATAATTTATCGGTCGACTGTGTTTTGTTAAAAATAGAAAACAAAGTATTAAAAGTTTTGTTACGAAAACGAAACCTAAACTTGTTTGCCGAAAACTTACCTGTAGTAGACGATTGGGTATTGCCGGGGCACTATGTTTTAAAAAGTAATAACCTAGGCGAAACAGCCAATCGTGTTTTCGAAGAACTTACAGGCGAAAAGCATCTTAATAAAAATCAATTTCGAGCTTACGGTAACGCAGCTAGAATAAATACCGAAACCGATTTACTTTGGGTGCGCAGTCGAGGAGCCACCACACGAACCATAACCGTAGCGTATTACCTTATATTAGCATCCAACAAAAAGCTATTAAACTCTAGCGGGGTAGAGTGGTTCAATATAAAAGATTTGCCTCAGTTAGGTTTCGATCATGAAAAAATAATAACAGATGCATTCAACGATATAAAGAGTAAAATCAACACCGAACCGTTGGTCTTTAATTTTATGCCCGTAAAATTTACGCTCAATGAACTACAAACAGTGTTCGAAGTTCTTCTCGATACAGAGCTCGATAATCGCAACTTCCGAAAAAAAATAACGAGCAAGTCCTATATAGTACCCTTAGAAGAAAAGCGAAAAGGGCAATCCAAAAAACCGTCACGACTTTATATGTTTAGTAACGACGTCTACAATCAAATTGTCGAAACAGGTTATATTATTAACATTTAAAAACTATTAATCAAGGCATTCCCACGCCAAAAAAAATTGTCGCGGTCGGGCTTTGCGCTATATCTTTTTGTGCGTACCTTCAAAAAGGATGCCGCTACAATCCCTAATGCGGGTAATATTGCCAAGGCAGATTTAAGCAATAAGGTATAGGATTATCAAAAAGGTTACAACATATATATAATAAAAGGTATTTATTTATAAATAATAGATAAAGTATAGAGGTTTATTGCTGCTTAAATTATGTCATCACCACAAATCTCAAGAATCGAAAAACACAAGAATCTAACCAAGCATTCTAAATCTGGATCAAAAACCCAGGTCAAAAAAGCATTTTGTACTAGGTAAATTTAAAAAAGATTATGGTGTAAATAACGGGTACTAAGGGAGTTCTGTTTAATAATTAAAAAAAGGTTATAAAAAGTTTGTTTAAAAGAGAAAAAGGGGAGTATATTTGCACCCGCAAAAACGGGCAACTGTTGGCGCAACGTTCATAGACAAATAGAGAAACAAGTAATAAAAGGTTTTAAAAAAACTTTAAAAAAGTTTCAAAAAAGTATTGCAGAAACAAAAAAGGGTTGTATGTTTGCACCCCGCAAAAAACAGGAAGCTGTTTTAGCGTGAAAGTTCTTAAATATTAATCGAAACTAAAGATAAAGAAAGACTTAAAATTTTTTTAAAAAAAGTTTCAAAAAAATGTTGTAGAAACGAAAAAAGGGTTTTACATTTGCACCCGCAAAAACGGGTAATAAAAAAACCTAAAAGTTCTTGAAAAAACACTGAGTATTGATTTTAATTTTTTTTCAAAAAAAAGTCAAAAAAAGTTTTGAGATTTAAAAAAGGGTTTTATATTTGCACCCGCTTAACAAGGAAACGAGTTAAGAAAAGAAAAAGATAAGTTCATAAACATATTGAATTGACAGCGTAAGATTGGTATTGGAAACGATACTAATCGACAAAGAGAATAAGCCATTTTGAGTACCTTAGAGATATTCTTTTAGTTGTTAAAAATAATAGTGGAAACACTTAAAAATTTAACGATGAAGAGTTTGATCCTGGCTCAGGATGAACGCTAGCGGCAGGCCTAACACATGCAAGTCGAGGGGTAACATAGAGAAGCTTGCTTTTCTGATGACG
>NZ_JAJAPX010000006.1 GCF_020523965.1 Neotamlana sargassicola
CTACTGACCTTAATAATTGGTTAGCTTCTAATGCTGGGGCTAGTGCTTCTGATGACTGTGCTTCTATTACTTGGTCCAACGACTTTAATGCACTTTCTGATGACTGTGGATTAACTGGTGCTGCTACGGTAACCTTTACCGCTACAGATGCCTGCGGAAACTCCGTTTCAACTACCGCTACCTTTACCGTTGAAGATACTACAGCGCCGACATTGCCAACAGCTCCTGAAGATGTTACTTACGAATGTATCGATGAAGTTCCTAGCCCAGAATATTTAACGGCTAGCGATGCTTGTTCTGGTGAATATAATTCAATTGGTGTTGATACCGTTGATGATTCAGATTCTTGTAACATCATTATAACAAGAACTTGGACGTTTACGGATAGTTGTAACAATACAAGTTCTACTTCTCAAATAATTACTGTAAAAGATACAACAGGCCCTGTATTAGATTTACCTGATAATGTTTCAGCAGAATGTAGCGATGACTTAACACCAATCGCATTCGGAACTGCAACGGCAACGGATAATTGCGACCCTAACCCTGAAGTAACTTACAATGATGTTATAACAAATGGTGCTTGCAAAGGTACTTACACAATAACAAGAACTTGGACTGCTACAGACGCTTGTGGAAATATTTCAACCGCCGACCAAACAATTTCTACCTCAGATTCAACACCTCCAGTGTTTGATCAAGTTAACTTACCTGGCGATGTAGTTGTTGAATGCGATGCTGTTCCTCAAGCAATTACTTTAACTGCAACCGATAATTGTGGTAATGCAATTGTAACTGTAAACGATGAAATTACACAAGGTAACTGCGATCAAAATTATATTATTACAAGAACTTATACAGCTACAGACGATTGTGGATTAACAAACACACATATTCAAACTATAACTGTGCAAGATACTACTGCTCCAGAGTTTGTAGAAGCCTTACCGCTTGCAAATATTGTTGTAGAATGTGATGCTGTTCCTATGGCAGAAACATTAACTGCAACAGATACTTGTGGTTCAGCAACGGTTTCTGTTAGTGATGTAAGAACAGATGGAGATTGCTTAAACAGTTATACCATTGCAAGAACTTGGACTGCAACAGATGAATGTGGATTAACTACATCATTTACTCAAAACATACTAGTTCAAGATACAACGGCTCCAACGTTTAATGAAACAATGCCTAGAGATATAACTGTAGAGTGTGATGCTGTTCCTGATGCAGAAACAATTACAGCGTCGGATAATTGTGGAGACGCCACTGTAACTGTAACTGATACTAGAACAGATGGTAATTGTATTTCAAACTACACCATTAGTCGCGTTTGGACTGCAACTGATGAATGTGGATTAACCACAACTCATACTCAGACTATAACTGTGCAAGATACAACAGCTCCTGTTCCAGCTTCAACATACGATGAAGTACTAGATGTTAGCTGTACAGATATTCCTGATACGCCATCTCTTTCTTTTGAAGATAATTGTTCAGAAAATATTACTGTGTCTTTTGAAGAGGTAAGCACTTTTGTAGAAAATGTGTTCGAAGATTATCAAATTACAAGAACATGGACAGTAATGGACGAATGTGCTAACCAAGCCACCTATACACAAACCTTAAATGTAACTTTAGATGAAATTTATTCTGAAGTAGTTGCTGAAGACATCTGTTACAATAATGGCGCTATAAATTTAAACGATCAATTATCTAGCTCAATTAACACTAATGGTAATTGGGAAATTATTGAAGGTGATTTAAATGCCACATTAACAGGTAATATATTTGACCCAACAATGCTTGAGTTAAGCGAAGATTTCTTACCAGAAAGCGGTGGGATTGATTATAGATTTAGATACACAACAACAGATCAAGGTTGTTTAAGCATCATTGAAGTTGTTATGAATGTTCATGCCGACTGCGTGGTTTTACCTTGTGGAGAAAATGACATCAACATATCTAAAGCTATAACTCCTAATGGAGACGGAATTAATGATACATTCGATATTGAAGGCATTGATTTATGCGGATTCGTTGCAGAAGTAAAAATATTTAACCGTTGGGGGGCTTTAGTATACGAATCTAACAATTACACTTTAGGTAGTATAAAAACTAGTGGTGCTCAAGGTGATTGGGACGGTAGTTCTCCTAAGTCATCCGTTGGTAACGCAGGAAAATTACCTAACGGAACATATTATTACATTATTAAATTAAGAGATAGCGGATTAAATCCTTTAACCGGCCCTATTTATTTAGGAACTAAATAAAAAACCTTAACCTATGAAACTTTTAAAATTAAACATAATCGCAATTGCTTTGTTTAGCTGTACAATAGGTGTAGCGCAACAATTACCGCAGTTTACTCAATATATGTACAATACCATTTCTATTAACCCCGCTTATGCTGGTAGTAGAGAAGCATTAAGTATTGTAGGCTTACATCGCAGCCAATGGGTTGGGTTTAAAGGTGGACCAATTACACAAACCCTTTCTATTCATACGCCTTTAAGAAACGATAGAATTGGTTTAGGTTTATCTTTTATTGAAGATGATTTAGGACCACAAAATTTTTCATACCTATACGCCGATTTTTCATACGCAATACCAACAGGGCGTGAAGGTAAATTAGCCTTTGGTATAAAGGGAGGTTTTACCCAATTTAGCTTCGACTCAGATTTTAGATTAGAGAATTCTAACCTAACAGACCCTTTAATTTATGGAACTGAAGACAGGTGGACACCAAATGTTGGAGCTGGTATATATTGGAGTACGAATAGAATATACGCTGGACTATCTGCTCCTAGAATATTAACTCACGATTTTAGTAATAGAAATAACGATGTTGAAGCCTTAGAACGTATAAGCTATTACTTTACACTAGGTGGTGTTATCGATTTAAGCCGATCTGTAAAGTTTAAGCCTGCTGGATTAATTAAAGCAACAAATGGCGCTCCTTTGTCTTACGACTTAACAGCTAATTTTCTGTTTTTCGAGAAATTTTGGCTAGGTGGCTCTTATAGAATAAATAATGAAACTGCAGCCATTGGTGGTATTGTCGATTTTCAAGTTTCAAGACAATTACGCGTGGGTTATGCCTATGAAAAACCAATTTCTGAAATAGCAGATTTTACCACGGGAACCCATGAAATTTTATTGATTTATGAATTTAAGTTCTTAAATTCTAAATTAAAATCTCCAAGATATTTCTAATATAAGATTCTATGAAACATAAAAATCACATATTAGTTATTGTTTTCGTATTAATCTGTTCCACGTTATTCGCACAACAAGGAAGACAAAAGCGTGCAGATACTTTATTTAACAAGTTTTCATTTGTAAAAGCAGCAAAAGTTTACAGAGAACTTATACAAAAAAACTATAATAGAGATTATGCGACACGAAAACTTGCAGATTGCTATGCCTATTTAAGAGATCCTAGAAATGCTGCTCGTTACTATAAAAATGTCGTAAAACAAAAAAACGTACCTATAGAATATTACTATAAATACGCCCAATCCTTAAGAGGAATTAAAAAGTATGACGAATCTCAAGATTGGTTAAAGCGTTATAAAGATTCAGGAGGAGTTGTAAATGCAAATGATTTTTCTAAGGATATTAACTTTATTACCAGCGTTTTTGGTGCCGAACAACAATATTTTTTAGATCGTTTTCGATTTAACTCTAAGTTTAGCGATTTTGGCGCTTTCGAGCAAGATGGAAAAGTATATTTTACTTCTGCTAGAGATGAAGGCAGCGCAGTAAAACGAATTTACGGTTGGAATGAGCAGCCGTTCCTAGATATTTACGAAGCAGATGTAAAATCTAAAAAAAATGTAGATTATTCAGCTAAGATAAAAGGAGACGTTAACACCATTTTTCATGATGGCCCAATAACTTTAACCAAAGACGGAAAAACCATGTATTTTTCAAGAAATAACTTTAATAAAAACGTTGAAGTTAAAGATAATACAGGGCTTACAAACATGAAAATTTATCGTGCAACTTTGGTAGATGGAGAATGGACTAATATTGAAGATTTATCTATTAATGGCGATAATTTCTCAACTCAACATCCTGCATTAAATGCGGACGACTCTAAATTATATTTCGCTTCAGATAGACCAGGTACAAACGGAGGATCAGATATTTGGGTAGTTGATATTTTCCCCGATGGGACTTTACGCAACTTAAAAAATATGGGCAAAGTGGTAAACACAGAAAGTGCAGAAGGTTTTCCGTTTATTAATAACGAAAACGTTTTATTCTTTTCATCAGATGGACATACAGGACTTGGTTTATTAGATATTTTTGCCACTTTAAAGGATGAAGACAATAATGATGAAATTGTTGGTGTAATTAATGTCGGCGTTCCAGTTAACTCTAATGCAGACGACTTTTCCTTTAGTATGAATCCTGATGGTATTACTGGATATTTTGCTTCAAACCGTCGTGGTGGTAGAGGAAGCGATGATATTTATGCTTACCATAGAGTTCCTATTTTACATGTGGAAGGTGTTGTAACAGATGCCATAAATGGCAATCCAGTTGTTGGTGCTAATATTAAATTATTTGATGAAAAAGGTAATGAAATTGCTTTTATGGAAACCGATGAAAACGGTTACTATCAAATAAATATAGATAGAAACCAAGATTTTAAAATTATTGCTAATCAAGACAAATATATTGATGACTACAGAACCTTTACATCAAAAAAGATTCAAACAGAGCTAACATCAATAACTGCAAATTTACTTTTAAATCCCGTGCCTAATGTTGCTAAGTTAGCCGACCTAAACACCAATAACTTAGGTTACGAAACTTCAGAATCTATTATTAATTCAGATTCTACTAACGTTAAGGGAGCTAAATTAAAACCAATATATTTCGATTTTGAAAAATATAATATTCTTAAAGAATACGCTCTTGAATTAGATAAGATTGTTAAATTAATGACAGTATATTATCCTGATATGGTTATTAAAATAGAATCACATACCGATTCTCGAGGAACTACATTGTACAACGATGTGTTATCTCAAAACAGAGCAAAATCAACTTATGATTACCTAGTTTCAAAAGGAGTTAACCCTAATAATATATTAGAATATAAAGGTTACGGCGAACGCAGACTTATTAATGAATGTGCCGATGGTGTATCCTGTAGTAAAGCGAAACACCAACTAAACCGACGTACAGAGTTTGTTGTTGTAAAAATGGAATAAAATCTCTAGAACTTTTTAATAAATAAGACCCCATGAATACAAAATACTATATTTTTTGCCATTTTGCGTTGTTACTTAGCTTAGTAACATTTGCACAAACTGGTAAACAGAAAAAAGCAGATATACTATTTAATAAATTTTCATACTCGAAAGCTGCAGACGCTTATCACGATTTAATAAACAAAAAAAAGGATACTGTTTACGCATCGAAAAAATTAGGAGACACGTATTCTTTTTTAAGAAATCCAGACAGTGCTGTTGTATTTTATAAAAAAGCCATTGCTTCCCAAGAAAACATCGATCCAATTTATTATTATAAATATGCTCAAGCTTTAAGAGGGGTTGAAAATTATGATGAAGCACAAATTTGGCTTAAAAAATATTCCGAAATTAGTGACAGTTTAAAAACCGAACTGCCCTTAAACGACTCAAACTTTTTAGAGAATATTTCATCGGAAAAACCGGTTTATTTTTTAAATGACGTTAAAATAAATACCGAATTTAGTGACTTTGGCGCATACGAATTTAACGGTATAATTTACTTCGCTTCTTCTAGAGACCAAGGTGTACTTACTAAGAAAAAATACGGTTGGAATAACGAACCTTTCTTGGATATATATGTTACAGAAAGTATTACAGATAGTACTGTAAACCATAAAAACAAACTTAAGGGTAAAGTAAATTCAGTTTTTCATGATGGGCCTTTAACCATTACAAACGATGGAAAAACCATGTATTTTTCCAGAAATGACTTTATAAAAAACAAGCGAGGTAAAGATGAATTAGGTAGTACTAACCTTAAAATTTACAAAGCCTCTTTGGTTGATAATAAATGGACAAACGTTGAAGAATTGCCATTTAATAGCTCCCTTTTTTCTAATGGTCATCCGGCTTTAAATGCCGATAATACTAAACTTTATTTTACTTCAGACAGACCTGGAGGATTTGGTGGCTCTGACATTTATTATGTTGTTATAGGTGAAAATGAAGCCATAAGCGAACCTATTAATGCCGGAAACATTATAAATACTCAACAAAACGAAAGTTTTCCTTTTTTAAATTCTGAAGATGTACTTTACTTCTCATCAGATGGTCATTTAGGTTTAGGGCTATTAGATATTTTTGAAACCAAAACCGATGCAAATAACCATGTTATTGATGTAGTTAATTTAGGGTTACCTATTAACTCTAGTAAAGATGATTTTTCATACTTTATTAATTCTGATAACTTAACCGGATATTTTTCTTCTAACAGAAACGGTGGTGTGGGAAGCGATGATATTTACGCCTTTAACAAACTTCCAGAACTTTTCGTTACAGGGACTATTGTTGACATTGAAACAAAAGAGCCAATAAAAGATAGTAAAATTGTGTTGGTTACTCCAACTGGAGAAGAATTGGCTACTGCTATTTCTGACGAAAACGGTTATTATGAAATTAAACTAGACAGAGATAATAATTATGGGTTAAAAATATTTAAAGATGGCTACATAGATTTAACCTCATTAATTTCAACTAGAAATTTAGATAAAACCCTATCCAAAATCACCGAAAATATTGAGTTAAACCCTAAACTTATTGAAACCATTCAAGATGCCGAATTCTTCCCTATTTATTTCGATTATAACAAATCGAATATTAGAAAAGACGGATCTAATGAGTTAGATAGAATTGTGAATTACATGGTGAATAAATACCCTGAAATGGTAATAAAAATTGCATCGTATACAGATTCTAGAGGATCGAATAAGTTCAATTTAAAATTATCTGAAGAGCGCGCTATTGCAACTTTTAAATATTTAGTTGATCGTGGTGTTAGTCCTTCTAGAATACTTAACTATAAAGGTTATGGAGAAGATAACCTAACTAACAATTGTGACGATTCTACAAAATGTTCTGAAGATGAGCATCAAAAAAACAGAAGAACCGAGTTTATTATTATTAGAAATTAGAACGCAAACTTTAATACACTTAAAAAAAGCCTTGATTTCTCAAGGCTTTTCTATTTACTTTATTTGTTGTATTAACTCGTTAAGCGGTATTTTAAATTGTTCTCCTGAACTCATATTTTTTAAAGCATAAGTTTCAGATGCTATTTCCTGGTCTCCAACAATAACAACAAATGGTATGTTTCGCTTATCGGCATGCGCCATTTGTTTTTTCATTTTAGCAGCATCGGGATATAATTCTGCGTTTATGCCTGCTTCTCTTAATTTTTTGATGGCCTTTAAGCTAAATAAAGCTTCTTTATCTCCAAAGTTTATAAATAATACTTCAACGTTTTTATTTACAGTTTCTGGGAATAAATTCAACTCTTCTAAAACCAAATAAATTCTATCTAAACCAAAGCTTATACCTACACCACTAGTATCTGGTTTACCAAAAATATTAGTTAAATCGTCGTAACGACCACCACCACCAATAGATCCCATTTTTACACCTTCTGGAGCAGATACTTCAAAAATGGCGCCTGTATAGTAATTAAGCCCTCGAGCTAAAGTTACATCTAACTGTAATTTGGCTGTAGCTAAACCTAATTCTTTAATGGCTGCATCAATAAAACTTAATTCCTCAATACCTTTTTTTCCATCTTCTGATGCTTCTAAAATACCTTTTAAGCTTTCAATTTGAGACTCAAAATCACCAGATAAACTAAATAAAGGTTGTAGTTTTTCTATGCCACTAGCAGAAATTCCTTTACTCAACATTTCTTCCTTCACCTTCTCCTCTCCTATTTTATCGAGCTTATCTAAAGCCACGGTAAAATCGATTAACTTATCGCTAGCTCCTATAACTTCGGCTATACCAGAAAGAATTTTTCGGTTATTAATTTTTATAGTAACTCCGTTAAGTTTTAAGGCTGTAAACACGGTATCGTATAATTGTATAAACTCTACCTCTTGCCATAAACTTGTACTACCTACAACATCGGCATCGCATTGATAAAACTCTCTAAAACGGCCTTTTTGAGGTCTGTCGGCACGCCAAACTGGTTGAATTTGGTATCGCTTAAATGGAAACTCTATGTCGTTTTGGTGTTGCACTACGTATCGTGCAAATGGTACGGTTAAATCGTAACGAAGTGCTTTTTCAGTTAAATAAGTATCTTTAATATATTCCTTAATCTTGTCTTGAAATTCTTTAACATTACCATCAACATTATAAGTACCATCTTCTAAAGACGTTATGTTTCCAACTTTCTCTTCAAGCAATTCTTTTTTTAACTCTTGATAATCTATATTCTTTAAAAAATCACCTGAATTTAAGATTTTAAAAATCAATCTATCTCCTTCATCACCATATTTCCCCATTAAGGTTTCAGAGTTTTCAAAACTTGGTGTTTCAATAGGCTGAAATCCAAAGGTTTCGAAAGCACCTTTTATTGTACTAAATATATAGTTGCGTTTTGCAACTTGCTCTGGGTTAAAATCTCTTGTTCCTTTTGGTATACTTGGTTTTTGAGCCATTTTATAATTTTAATTTATCTGCGCAAAACTGCACTAAACACGACAAAAATAAATAATTACCTTCGTTGGTACTAATTTATAAGCTTATTAAAATAATTGTACAATTCGCCTTTTGTAATAATGGCGCCTTGTTCTATCATACTAAATTTATCAGCATTTTTATCTTCTGTATAATCTTTATCTGCTTGTAAAAACTCTACGCTATCATGCATCAAATTTTCTCGCAACCAATCGTAGCCTTCTTGTGTTGTAATATCAATTTCTTCGTTTTTTACATTAACAACAATAGCATGCATTTTGTCTTCCTTTAAATAAAATAAATACATGTGCTGCGGTGCAAAATGCTCCAAATACTCGGCTTTATTTAAAACGCCTTCCCATATTAAATCGCTAAACACATCTAATTCAGTTTCGGCTAATTCCGGTTTATTAACTTTTAAATTTTCCCACTCATCTGCAGTTATTGATTGTGTTGCTAAAAAATTTATAAACTCTTTATGCAACTCCTCGAATTGTTCTTTTGTAAGTCTTCTATATTTCATTGTAATCCTTTAAAAATTAAATTTCGTTTAGTTTTTTATAGCATTATAAGCCTCAAAAGGTCTGTCTGTTGCAATTATATCTATACCTTTTTTAGACCAAACCCTGTATAATGAATCGTTTTTTGCGCTCGCTTGTTTATCTAGGTTTCCTAATGTTCCTAAAATTGTTTTGATACCATAATCGTGTATTTTACTGTATAACGTATTTGGCGACAAACGTGTTCCTGTAAAGGCTAGCATATTTTGGGTAGGGATTCCTGAGTGTATTAACCAATCGAGTTCTTTTTCGTTTCTTGCTGAAACTGATAAAAGTAATTCTGGAGCTTCTTTGTAAGCAGCTGTGGCTTGATCTAAATTGTAAGTTATAATAATCGCAATATCTTCAGCTTTAATTTCCTTTATTTGATTTACTACTTTTTTTACTGAAACACCCCGTTTTATATCGACTGTTAAAATTACATTATTAGTTTTTGCCCACTGTAAAACATCTTTAAATAACGGAATTTTGAAAGATGTTTCATTTCCAAAATCATCTTTTAAATTATACTGTAAAAGTTCTTTATAAGTAAAATTTGATACTTTACCGTTTCCTGTTGATGTTCTGTTTATGGCATTATCATGCATTAAAACTAAAACACTATCTTTAGTTAGTGCAACATCTATTTCGTATATCGCACCTTTAATACTGTCGTTTATAAACTGAATTGTTTCTAAACAATTTTCAGGATAATTTTTTATGTTTTTTCCGCCGCGGTGAACACTTACTAAAGTTGAAGCTTCCGTAGAATAAGAAAACTTACTTAATAAAACAGATGGTTTAGTTTTTTCTGGTTGTTCTTCTTGTTTTGGTGCTTGTTTACATGATACACTAACAAGCAGAAATAAAACGAATAAATATTTCATATATAAAAAAATTGCGCCCCTGAATTAGGAGCGCAAATTTAAGAATATATAAGCTATTATTTTAGAAAATATAACGTAAACCTACTTGCATTTGCCATCTAGAAGCTAAACTAGAATCGTAGCCAAAAGTACTTGTACTTGCATCGCCATCAAAAGTGTAAGTTGGTGTGTTGGTATCATCAACCGTAACACCTAAAATTTGTACGTTGTTTGGTTGTTGAATTAATCCCCAATCTGAACTTAATAAATTACCAATATTTAAAATATCTAAACTAAATTGAATGGTATTTGTTTTATCATTAGATACCTTAATTTTATAATCTTGAAGAAATTTTAAGTCCCATTTTCCTCTCCAAGGCGCTAAAGCTCCATAACGCTCTGCATATTCACCACGACGGTCGCTTAAATAATCGTCTTGTTGAATGTAACTTTCAAAAGCAGCAGCATCGGCAGCATCGGCAAAATTCATTTGCGTAACCTCGGTTGCGGTTGGAATATAAATTAAATCGTTTAAAGAAGAACCGTCTCCATTAATATCGCCACCGTATGTGTAGTTAAAACGTCCGCCTTGAGCATACTCAAAAAATGTAGATATAGTTGTAGACCACTTATCGTTTCCGTAATTCCATTTTTTACTTGCAACACCAATAAAACGGTGTGTATCTCCATATTTAGAATACGCTAAAACATCATCATTAACATTTCCTAAAGCAGGGTTAGCAGCAAATGCATCACCTGTAATTTCAGCTTCAATAGAGTTTACATCTTTAGAGTTTAAATAGTTGTATGCTAACATAGTATAAAGCCCGTTGCTAAAGTTTTTCTGTGCTTTTAACGACACATTCCAAATTCTACCTTCATCAGAATTCGACATAACATAAGCGTTTGCATTAGCAGGAAAAGGCACATCTACTTGAACATAATCTGCAGCAGTATAAGTGGCTCTGTTATCTACACCTTCTAAAGTTCCTGTTGGTTCTATTAATCCCCAATTTTGAACATGAGCTGCATTTATATCTTTTGTATAAGATACATCGGCAGTTAATACAATACCATTTTCTAGTTTTTTATCTACACCTAAATTTGTTCTCCAAACTTGTGGGAACTTATAATCTGGATCTACAGCTTGGTGGAACCACCAGTTTGGGTTACCAATTTGGTTACCTAACCATACAAATGGGAAACGACCTGTAAATAAACCAGAACCACCACGTAATTGAAAGGTTTCATCGCCATTTACATCGTAATTAAAACCAACTCTTGGAGATATTAACCACTTATTGCTTGGCATTTCGGTATTATCGATATATTGTATTTCACCTGTATTTGGATTTACATACGGAGTACCCGGAGCATAATCTGTTGTACCGTCGATAACGTCTTGTGCTTTATCTGAAGAATCAAAAAATAATGGCTTATCAAAACGAACACCATATGTTAATTTAAACTTATCCGAAGCGTTCCACTCGTCTTGCATATAAAAAGATAATTGCCCTACGTTGGTTTCTGCAAGTGCCCAAGAATCGTTAGCATTGTTTGAAGCAAAAGTAGCTTCGGCAGCGGTAATAGCATCAGCAATTAAACCGTTATCCACAGCCGCTAAAAAATCTGCTACAGAAGCAAATGCACCAAATGCACCTACATAACCTCTGGCATCGCCATAACCGTAAGCTCCTAAGTTAAAAGAG
This sequence comes from Neotamlana sargassicola, assembly GCF_020523965.1. Lineage (GTDB taxonomy): Bacteria > Bacteroidota > Bacteroidia > Flavobacteriales > Flavobacteriaceae > Neotamlana > Neotamlana sargassicola. The sequence goes on from NZ_JAJAPX010000006.1 coordinate 11,826, forward strand.
TTATCAAATTCAAACTTCTCGAAGGAAACGCCTACTGTAAATGTATGATCGCCTTTGTAGAAATTTAAATTATCGGTAAATTGAAATACTTTTTGATCTAACTTATTATTAATAGAGAATGGCTCGTGACCAGCTATAATGTAGTTTGACCCATCTTGTTGTATGGTAATTGCAGGTGCTGGCGAAGAAAACGGCGTTCTAAAATCATCGAAATGTGTATAACCAACTTGTAATTTATTTGAAGATGATTCTGATAATGTTGAGTTTAATTCAACCTGAACAGATTTAATGTTGTTATTAATTTCGTAGCCAGAATTTTCAAACTGTAATGTTGATGCATTTGGGCCTCTAAAACCCAATGCTGTTGGGTGTGCTGGGTTTCCTTTTGATGCATTTAAAAAATTATAAATTACCGCTAACCTATGATCATCGTTAATATTCCAATCTATTTTAAAAATACCTTTTGTTGATTCTGATGCATAAGTAAACCCTTGATAAGCACCTGTATTATAACCAATTGAACCTAAGGCATCTTGCACTAAGATTAAATCGGATTCTGTAACACGAGACTCATTAATAGCTCCAGAGCCGGTATTTGGTACCCAGCCATTCGTTCCTAAATCGTCACGCTCATCACTTTCAAAATTAGCAAAAAAGAACAATTTGTTTTTAATAATTGGCCCTCCAATACTTACACCATATTGTGTTTGGTTTAAATCTGGACGAATAACTTCGTCTCCCTTAATTTTTTTACCTGTCATGCTTTCATTTCTATAAAAACCATAAACCGTTCCATGAAACTCATTGGTTCCACTCTTTGTAACGGCGTTTACAGAAGCACCTGTAAAACCAGATTGCGTAACATCGTAAGGCGCAGTAGATACAGAAATTTGATCGATAGCGTCTAATGAAATAGGTTGCGCTCCGGTTTGTCCTCCAGGAGTTGGAGAATCTAACCCAAATGGGTTATTAAAAATAGCTCCATCCAAAGAAAAGTTATTAAATTGATCGTTTCTACCTCCAAACGAATTACCACTTGCAGTAGGTTCTAATCGTGTAAAATCTGAAGCTGAACGCGAAATAGTTGGTAAACGCGTAATTTCACGACGTCCAACACTAGTTTCTGCACCCGTGCGATCGCTGCCAAAAGTACCAGTTCCTTGTCCGCCTTGAATAACAACTGCATCTAGCTGCTCACTATCGGACGCCATAACAATATCTAAATTTTGCGTTTTACCTAATGTTAAATAAACATCGTTAAAAGTTTGTTCCTTATAACCAACAAAACTTACTGTAATTGCATACGGCCCACCAACACGCAGGTTGAGTAAATTAAAACGGCCATCAAAATTTGTTGCTGCTCCGTACTTTGTACCTGTTGGCGTGTGTATAGCTACAACATTGGCTCCAGGAAGTGGTACGGAGGCGTCGTCTAAAATAAGTCCTTTAATGTTTGATGTAGTTACCTGCGAAAAGGTGAAAACACTAAAACATAAAAAAGAAAATAAAATTAATGTTTTTTTCATGAGTTAATTTTTAAAGTTAGTTTAAGCTTTTATTATGCACGCATAATTATTATTGACGTAAATTTAAGACAAAAAAAAGCCACTCGAAAGAGTGGCTTTACAATATTTAAAAGTTTTATTAACTTTTTGTTAACTATGCTTGAGCAATTACCTCAAAAGGTAAATCAACTATTACATCTCTATGTAAACGTACAGTAGCATTATACTTACCTAAACGTTTAACAGTAGTAACTGTAATGAATTTTTTCTCAATACTTTGACCTTCTTTTTCTAAAGCTTCAGCAACATCAATGTTATTTACCGAACCAAAAAGTTTATCACCAGCACCTACTTTAGCAGCAATTTTTACTTCTAGAGCTTTTAATGCTTCAGCAATAGCATTTGCATCATCAACAATTTTCTTTTCCTTAAAAGCTCTTTGCTTTAAGTTCTCAGCTAATACTTTTTTAGCAGATACAGTTGCTAAAATAGCTTTTCCTGTAGGAATTAAAAAGTTTCTACCGTAACCGTTCTTTACTGTTACAACATCGTCTTTAAATCCTAAATTATCAACGTCTTGTTTTAATATAAGTTCCATTGTTATCGGTATTTTATTTTAATAAATCTGCTACGTAAGGCATTAAAGCTAAATGACGCGCTCTTTTTACAGCAACAGATACTTTTCTTTGATATTTTAACGAAGTTCCAGTTAAACGACGAGGTAAAATTTTGCCTTGTTCGTTTACAAACTTTAATAAGAAATCTGGATCTTTATAATCAATATATTTAATACCAGATTTTTTGAAACGACAATATTTCTTTTGCTTGTTTGTTTCAATATTTAATGGTGTTAAATATCTAATTTCACCATCTTTTTTTCCTTTAGACTGTTGTTCTATAGATGTTGCCATGATTTACGCTTTTACTTTAAGTTTTTCTCTTCTACGTTCTGCCCAAGCCACTGCATGCTTGTCTAATTTTACAGTTAAATAACGCATAAAACGCTCATCACGTCTAAACTCAATTTCTAAAGCGTTAATAACTTCTCCTGGTACAGTGTACTCAAATAAATGGTAAAAGCCACTTTTTTTGTTTTGAATTGGGTAAGCTAATTTTTTTAAGCCCCAATCTTCTTTCGATATCATCTTAGCACCGTTGGAAACAAGAAAATCTTCGTATTTCTTTACTGTTTCCTTTATCTGATCTTCAGATAAAACGGGATTTAAGATGAAAACAGTTTCATAATGATTCATAAAAAATTTATTTAAAATTTAAAATTGGCTGCAAAAATATATAATATTTGTATATTAGACAACTATTCTCTCTTTATTATTGTAAAATAGAACAGTTCCCAATTGTTAAAAATTTGTTAAAAAACACATTTCACCGATGATTTTTGGTTTTTAGCGGAATTTATTGTAATATTGTCGATATCTTAACCGAAATAATTTAAAATGTTATGACTTTAAACTGTGTAGTAGTAGATGATTCAGCAATACAACGTCTTTCTATAGTAAAGCTTGTTGAAAATCATCCTTCCCTTAACTTAATCGCAGAGTACAGTAGTGCTCTAGAGACAAAAAATGGTTTAAATACGCATCAAGTAGATTTAATTTTTCTGGACATTGAAATGCCCGTATTAAATGGATTTGAGCTTTTAGACGTATTAAACAAAAAACCACAAATTATTTTTGTAACCGGTAAAACCGAATATGCTTTTAAAGCATTTAATTACGATGCTACCGATTATTTACACAAACCTATTACTAGAGAACGTTTTAACACCTCTGTAGACAAGGCTATTGAGCAGCATAGGTTAACCTTAGATTTTAACGAAGAAGAAGGTGAACACATTTTTGTAAAAAGTAACCTTAAAAAACGTAAAGTTTATATTAAAGACATTAAGTGGATTGAAGCTCTTGGGGACTATGTTAAGCTTGTTACAGAAGAAAACAGCTTAGTGGTTTTATCTACTATGAAGTCGTTTGAAGCTGAATTACCAGAAGGTAAGTTTTTAAGAATACACAAATCATATATTGTTAATTTAGATAAAATTGACAGATTTAACAGTAAAAATGTTGAAGTTGGTGCTTACGAAATTCCGTTAAGCAGAAACAAAAAAACGCAACTTGTTGATGCTTTAAATAATATTTAAACATCCAAGAAAAAAAAGGGTAAATTAAATTCCTTTTATAACTCTAGTATTAAAAAAAACACTTGACCCCAAATCAATTTATTTTTTTTTGAATTAAAAGTTATCGACATTTAAAATTACTCTAACCGACCTAAAATCTTTAACACTAAAGAAGCTATTATTAATTTTTGTAATAGCTTCTTTTGTTTTTTGCAAAGACTGCTCTTTTGGAATTTTTATTAAAATATTTTTGTGAAACTGGTTTCTAATACGAGCTACTGGCGGTGCTTCTGGCCCCAAAACATTATTTTTAAAAACCTGCCTTAATGATTTTGCTAACCATATTGATGCAGTCTCTACTCTATTATAATCTTTATGCTTTAATGTAATTTTTATTTGCTTATAAACCGGTGGATATTTAAAATTGAAACGTTCGTCCATTTGTTCCTTAAACATCTCCACATAATTATTGGTAGAAACCTGTTGCAAAATTTTATGATGCGGATTATAAGTTTGTATTAATACCTTACCTCGTTCTTTAGTTCGCCCTGCCCTACCTGCCACTTGTTGCATAAGTTGGAAACTACGCTCGTGCGCCCTAAAGTCTGGAAAATTAAGCATACTATCTGCATTCATTATGCCTACTAGTTTTATATTTCTAAAATCTAAACCCTTGGTTAGCATTTGTGTACCAACTAAAATATCTATTTCTTGTTGCTCAAGAGCCGTTATTATTTTTTGATAACCATATTTACCACGTGTGGTATCTAAATCCATTCTGGCGACTTTATGGTTTGGAAATAACACCTCGACCTCCTTTTCAATTTGTTGGGTACCCAAACCTTTACTGTCTAAATCTTGACTACCGCAGGCCATACAATCTTGAATCATAACAGTATTGTAACCACAATAATGGCAACGTAATTGATTTCTGTATTGATGATAAGTTAAACTTACATCGCAGTTTGGGCATTGAGGTGAATTACCACAAGTGTTGCACTCAATAATTGGAGAATAGCCACGACGATTTTGAAATAATATTACTTGGTAACCTTCGCTTAAAGCTTCAGTCATTTCTTCGATTAATCGGTCACTAAAATGACCTTTCATTCGCTTTTTTTTATGCTTATCTTTTAAATCTACTAATTCAATGTCTGGCATTAACACATTGTTATACCTATGCATTAATTCAACTAAACCATACTTATTTTGTTTCGCATTAAAATAGCTTTCTAAACTCGGTGTTGCCGACCCTAAAAGCACTTTCGCTTTATGTAAATTGGCTAAAACTATACTTGTATCTCTGGCTTGATAACGAGGTGCCGGATCGAATTGTTTAAAAGATTGCTCGTGTTCTTCATCTACAATTATTAATCCTAGGTTAATAAAAGGCATAAAAATAGAAGAACGTGCCCCTAATATTATTTGTGCTTTTTTTGAATTACTTAAAACGTTATTCCAAACCTCTACACGTTCGTGTGTTGAGTATTTTGAATGAAAAACTGCTACTTGCTCTCCGAAATAATTTTGTAATCTATTTACCAATTGTGTCGTTAGCGCGATTTCTGGAAGTAAATACAAAACTTGCTGTTTTTTACTTAATGCATCCTCTATTAATTTAACATAAATTTCGGTTTTACCAGACGATGTTACACCGTGTAATAATGTTACATTTTGAGTTTTAAATGATTCTAAAATTTCATTATATGCCTTATTTTGATGCGTATTAAGCTGTTTACTATCCTCTGTTTGTTCTCCCGAATAGCTAACCCGATCTGTTTGTATATGGTATTCTTCAAAAATTTCTTTATCTATTAAAGTTTTAATAATTCCCGAAGACGCATTTATTGCATTTGATAATTCTGAAACTTTAACTGGCTTCTTAGTTTTTGCAGCTAAAGAAAACAAGCTTAAAACAACTTCCTTTTGCTTATGTGCTCTTCCTAAATCTTCTAACAAGCCTTGAAGTGCTTCATCTGAATTATAATTTGAATGCAATCTTACATAACGAACTAGTTTAGGTATATATTTTTCGTAAACCTCTTCTTCAACAATAATAGCTTCTTTTTCTATTAAAGACTTAATTACAGGAAGTACATTTTTTTTGTTTAAAATATTTGAAACATCATGTATTTTTAATGATGATTGATGATGAAGTGCTTCGTAAATTAAGAACTCATCATCTTTTAAAACAGTTTCATTAATTACTTTTTTTGTGTTTTTAGTAATTAATGTCTCACTTTCTAAAATAAACGCACTTGGTAAAGCAGCTCGCATTATATCGCCTAAAGTACACATATAATATTTTGCCATCCATTGCCAAAGCTGTAATTGTGATGGTGTTACAATAGGGAAATCGTCAAGAATTTGATGAATTTCTTTTGCTTCGTAAGCAATTGGAGCTAGGTTGTGTATGCTAGAAACAATACCCGTGTAAATTTTGCTTTTACCAAAAGGCACAGCAACGCGCATACCAGGTTTTAAAAACTTGGCTTCAGCTTCTGATACACTATAGGTAAACAGCTTTTGTAAAGGAATTGGAATTATAACATCAATGAAATTATGCATAAATCAAAGGTAAACTGTTTGCCTAAAAAACCGAATTAAAATATATCGTTTTTTTATATTAAATAAAAAAAGACTGCATAAAACGCAGTCTTTTTTCTTTAAATATCTTAATTCTAAACCCTTTAATATTTATACCCGAAAACCAGAAATGTGGGATGTAAAAAGTAAACTTAATCTTCACAGTTAGCTTCCAGAGCATCGATATACTCTTGAATTTCTTCTTCATTTAGTGAACAAGATCCTTTAAGGCTTTTAAGTTCACTTATTAATTCATCGCAAGTATAGTCATCATCATTATCATTTAATTGATATAATTTATTTAAGCAACTAATACTATCTAAGGTGTCTTTTGCAGCTTCGGCCTCAGAACAATTTGTAAAAACTAGCATAACTAGTGCAATAATTGATACAGTAATTTTTTTTCTCATGATTGTTTATTTTTTAAGCAAATTAATTATTAAATAAACTATCAATTATTACACTTTTTTATAATCCTTACTATACAGAACTTTTAATAAAGTACATGACAACTTAAAGTGAGATTTATTTCAATCCTTCTCTTTAAATTATAAACTTATACTCCTATATTTTTTTAACTTTTTAAAAGATGCCACGCAACACTAAATAAATATAGTTGTTTAAAATAAAAGCATAGATAAAACAATTTCAACTTTTTGGTTTTTGAAAATTCGGACTAACTTAAGTTATTAATTAATAGCGATATAAATATAAATATTTACATTATATACATCATGTCGCATTAACGATTTTATCTTACCTTTTGTAGATTGAAAAGCTTAAAACAACTAAGAATTAAAGTTAATAACCTATAAAACCAGAGCAGAACAATAGCTTCCCATTTTTTTAAACCAAACATTTAAACTTTTTTTTATTTATAATTTTTTAGACACCTCAACTAGTTAGTTTTCTTTAACTTATTTAATGTTGCATTTAGCTCGTAACCAAGAAGTAAAATATTTGCATTAAGCCATAAATAAAACACTAGAATTAATAAGGCACCAATAGAACCGTAGAGCTTGTTATACTGACTGAAGTTTTCAATATAAATTCCAAATAAAAAGGAGGTAACAATAATTAATATTGTTGTAAACAATGCACCAATGGAGAAAAATTTAGATTGTTTTCCCTCATGAGTTCCAAAATAATATAAGGTTGATGTTGCAATATATACCATAAAAACAAAGAAGGCATATTTTACCACATTTGCCCAAAACACACCATTTACATCGACCTCTAACCTACTACCTTTCAAAGCATCAACCAAACCTTGTACCACATATAATTGAAAATATCCTAAAACGGCAATTGTTAGTATTAGTAAAAAGGCTAAAATTAAAGCAATTCCTAAGGCATAGATATATTGTCGAAATACATTTCGAGTAAGTTGTTCATGGTACGAATTTTCGAAACCCGAAAACACCGCGTTTACTCCATTTGCCATAAGTAACAGCGATAACACAAACACTGAAGATAGTAGACCACCTCGTTGAGAATTATCGATGTTTTCAAAAATATTAGTAAAGAAAAAATCGGAAGTAGTTGGCGGTAAAAACGATTCTAAAAAGCGTAAAAATTCTATTTTAAAATCATCTATTGGTATATACGGAATAATAATTAGTACAAATAGTAAAAACGGGAATAACGCCGTAAAAAAACTAAATGCAATAGCACTTGCACGCGTTGTTAAAGCTCCTTTTACAATGCCTGTTATATATAGCTCTAATAAATCGTAAAACGAAAGCCCAACTAAACCCGGTAGTTTAATTTTTTTTAAAAACCCAACCAAGACATTTACAATAGGAATTTTATTTAGTCTGTCTTCTATAGGTTTACTCATCAATTCTCGACATTAATTTATTACAAAGTTAATAAAAGTAAGCCATGAATTGTTTCTAAAAAAAATTGAAATTATAACCTAATATTATTTTACGGCTTTTAAGCTTAAATCCATATTATAAACCGAATGTGTTAAGGCACCACTAGAAATATAATTTACACCGCACTCTGCATAAAACCTAATTGTTGCTTCGTTAATATTACCAGAAGATTCGGTTAAACACTGGTTACCAATAAGTTTTACTGCTTTACGAGTATCTTCATAATCGAAGTTATCAAGTAGTATACGGTAAATACCATCGTTTTGTAAAATTTCTTCAACTTCGGTTAAGTTTCTGGCTTCAACCATAATTTGTAAATCTTTACCTGTTTCTTTAAGGTAATTTTTTGTCATTTCAACAGCCTTGGTAATTCCTCCAGCAAAATCAATATGATTATCTTTAAGCATAATCATATCGTATAAAGCAAACCTATGGTTTTCACCTCCACCAATTTTAACCGCCCACTTTTCTAAAATGCGAATGCCTGGTGTGGTTTTACGTGTATCTAGAATTTTAGTACCTGTACCTTCTATTAAATCTACAAACATTTTTGTTTTTGTCGCAATGGCACTCATACGTTGCATGGCGTTTAAAACAGTACGTTCTGCTTTTAATATAGATTGCGAAGATCCTTCGACGTACATAACCACATCTCCAAATGATACTGGTGTACCATCTTCTATTTTTACATCGAGCCTTAAATTTTTATCGACATAGGCAAATACCTTTTTCGCAAAATTAACACCACCAATTATGCCTTTGTCTTTTACTAAAAGCTTTGCGCGTCCTCTTGCATTATCAGGAATACAAGCCAATGAACTATGATCGCCGTCACCAACATCTTCTCTAATAGCATTAGCAATTATCATTTTAACTTCTGTATCGAACTGCTCTTGTGTAATCATTTGTACTTTTTGGGTTAGTTTTGAACAAAAATAAAAAAATGATCGACTTTATTAAATTTTAGTTTTATGAATTTGCTATTTATGATGAATTTAAATTCATTATTCATAATTTCGCACTACAAATTTTACCTTTATGACGATTAAACTTTTGTGTATTGGAAAAACAGACAATAAATCTTTAATTTCATTAATTACTGAATATGAGAAACGACTGTCCTTTTACGTTAAGTTTACTTTTGAAATTATACCGGACATTAAAAATTCGAAAAATTTAAGTGAAGCCCAACAAAAGCAAAAGGAAGGTGAACTTATTTTAGGTAAAATAAATACTACTGATGCTTTAATATTACTTGACGAAAATGGTAAACAACACGATTCGATTGCTTTTTCTAATTATTTACAAAAGCATATGAATTCTGGTATAAAGCAGCTTGTATTTGTTATTGGTGGCCCTTACGGATTTTCTGAAGATGTTTATAAAAAATCAAATGGGAAAATATCACTTTCTAAAATGACATTTTCCCATCAAATGATTCGTTTATTTTTTATTGAACAACTATATAGAGGTTTTACTATTTTACGTAACGAACCCTATCATCATCGTTAATATACCTTAAAAATTTCTTTTCGCTTTTTTAATTGACGCTCTAAATCGCTAATGGTTTCGCGAATAGAAACCTCGAAGTTGTGCGTATTTGAGGTTGCAAAAAGTCGAGGGCCGGGTAAACTTAACTCAATATTGCAAATTTTACCATTTTCGAAGTCTTTTTCATCTTTTTTAAAATGAACTTCTGCGCTTATTAAAAATTCAAATTTATTAAACAAACTGGCTAATTTGTTTCTAGTAAATTCTGATAACGATTCACTCGTTTTTAAGTCTACATACTGAATATTTACTGTCATAATCTTATAAAATTTAGTTTTTAATTTAGCCTAAAAGTAAAAGATTATTTTCTTAAAATTTCTGATAAAAGTCATAAAACATGGTTAATATTTTACGAGCTAAATTTTGCCTTCACGTTGCAATTTTAAAAATATGGCTTGTAACTCGCCACGTTTTACTGGTTTAATGATATAATCTGAAATATCTGCAATATTTTTAGCTTTTTCGATATCTGCTGGGTCTACAGAAGAAGAGACCATGTAAATTAATATTTTTTTACCAACCTTAGGTTTAATTTTCACATACTCTTCCATAAACTGAAAACCATCCATGATTGGCATGTTTATGTCTAAAAAAATGATATCCGGCAACTTACTGTCGTCATCAATATTATTTATTAAAAAATTATAAGCTTCTTCACCGTCATAAAAAGCCATGATATTTTTTTCTACACTTATCTTTTTTAGAGCTTGAAGTGTAGTAAATTGATAAATTTCATCATCATCAACAATACAAATGTTTACGGTTTTCTTCATTTATTATATTTAAGTTTGTGCATTGTAAAAATTAATTACAAATGTAGTGCCTTCATTAACAGTACTTGATACCATAATAGAGCCTCCCATACTTTCTATTTGAGCCTTGGTCATGAACAAACCAATACCTTTTGCATCTGGATGTTTATGAAAAACTTGGTTTAAACCAAATATTTTATTGCCATGACGTCTTAAATCTATTCCCAACCCGTTATCTTCAATAATTAGCTTTAAATTACCATTGGTATTTAATTCACTAGTTATTTTTATTTCAGGTATTCGATCTGGAGACCTATATTTAATAGCATTCTCAACTAAATTAAGTAAAATACTTTCAAAATACTGTTTGTTATATAAAATTTTATTCTGTTGCTTAAAATCACTTTTTATAATAACTTGATTTTCAGATATCTGAGATGACAACAATTGCTTTACCTGATGAAGCATTTCATCGAAAAATACAAGTTCTTGCTTAACTTCTGTGTTTTTAAGTTTTAATGCATCAACCAAAGTGTTTAATGTTAATGTTAAATGATTAATTACAATATTGAATTTATCGAAAACTAAATCTTTTTCTTCCTTTGTTTCTGTATCGTAATAAACATCTAGCAATGAGTTTAAGTTACTTACGGGGGCTCTTAGATTATGAGATGTAATTTGAGCAAAATCTGAAAGCTGTGTGTTTTGAACAGTTAAGCGCTCCGCTAAAACTTCTAGTCGTTTATTTATTTTTAAAATACGATTTTGCTCTTTAACTTGAGCTGTAACATCTTGCATAGTACCCCGCACAAGATCTAATTCTCCTTTCTCATTAAGAATAACTTCTCCTTGAATAATGACGTCTTTTACTTTACCTGAAGTTGTTATAACTCTATGTTGTAAGCTTTCAATGGCAATAGATTTATCTTTTATAGTTTTTTCAAATTTCCTTAAAATTTTATCTCGGTCGAGTGGGTGAACAAATTTTGGCAAAAAATAATTTAAAAAAGATATTTCTTCAGGAGGGCTTGTAACTTCTAAAATATTAAATAAGCCTTGAGATAAAACCATTTCATCTTTTGGCACATGTATTACCCAATTACCCATTACACCCAAATTTTCTGCACTACTTAATATTCTATTTTGCTCAAGTAATTTGCTTTCTATTTCTTTTTGCTGTGTAATATCTTGACAAGTTCCTTTTATGCAATTAATTTCCCCGTCGTTCGAGTCAACTTTTCCTTTGATTAAAATATGCTTTAAAATTCCCTTTTTAGTAATAATTCTATGCTGTAATGGTTTTTCGAAAAGGTTATTTTTTACAACTTCGTCTAAACGTTGTTTAACTTTTACATAATCTTTTGGGTGTACAAAACTTAAGTAATACTCTAATGTTATTGCATCAAGTGTTTCGTTTATATCCAATATTTTTTTAATACCATTGGACCAGGTTAAAGTATTGTCTATAAAGTTCCAATTAAAATTACCTATTAAAGCCAAATTTTCGGCATAATTAAGCATTTCATTTTTCTGTTCTATTAATTTTTGGGTTTCATATTGCTTCGTTACATCTTGGCATGTTCCTTTCATAAATTTTATTTCCCCTTTGGTATTAGTAACAACCTCGCCAAATAAATGAATAATTTTTACATTCTTATTTTCTGTAATAATGCGATGCTCGATAACCTCTCCAAAAGTTTTATGTTGAAATATTTGCGCCATTCTGCTTGTTACATAATCTTTATCATCTGGATGAACAAATTTATTAAGGTACACCTCAAAAGACTTTTCTTTTAAAGGTTTTTTTAATTCTAATATTTTATCTTTTCCAGAAGACCATGTTAAGTCATTAGTCTCAACATTCCAATGCCAATTCCCCATTAAGGCAAGACCTTCGGCATAACTAAGCATTTCATTTTTTTGCTTAATTAAAATTTCTGTTCTTTTATGACTTGTAATATCTTGTGCTGCGCCTTTTAATATTAAAACCTCGTTGTTTTCGTCGGTTATAACTTCGCCTATTACACTTATAACTTTTGTTTTGCCTTTGGTAGTTAAAACCCGAACTTCAATAGACTCACCAAAATATTTTTTAGAAATTGTTTCTTGAACATATTCTGCAAAATGTAATTTATCGTCTGGATGAATAAAATTCTCGAAATAATACTCAAAAGTCGGATTATCTATTGGTTTATCTATTTCTAAAATATTATTAAATCCCTGCGACCATACAACCGAATTTGTTTGCACATTCCATTGCCAATTACCTAATAAGGCAAGGTTTTCTGCATAACTCAACATACTATTTTTTTCAATAATATCTTCGGCTAATTTTTTCTGCTTGGTAACATCTTGAGTTGTACCATGTATTTGAATTAATTTATGTTTTTTGTTTGTAATTAACTTTCCCTTAGAATGAACCGTTTTAATTTTCCCTTTTGGTGTTATAACTCTGTAGACCAATGTGCCTGAGAACTTTTTTAAACGTATAGCGTTTTCGATATTTAGTGCAAAATATTCTCTGTCGTCTGGATGAATAAGGTTAAAGTAAAAGCCGTCTGGAATCGTTTTTATCGATTTTTTTAAATCAAAAATTTTATACATGTTGTTAGACCATTGTGTTGTTTTATTTAACACATCCCATTGCCAATGCCCAACCATTGCTAAATCTTCGGCAAAATTTAGCATATCGTTTTTCTTAGTTAGCTCTAATTCTAATTCCTTTTCTTTGGTAACGTTTTGCATGGTACCTTTAACCAATTCAATGTTACCATTAACATCGAATACAACTTTTCCTTTAGTTTCTACAATTATAGTATTGCCTTTTGCTGTAATTACCCGATAAATTATTACTTTTTCTTTCTTTTTTGTTTTGGATAGTTTGTTTATTTCTAATAACACATATTCAAGATCGTCTGGGTGAACAAATTTTAAGTAATAATCTGCATCTATAACTTTGGGCACGGTAGCTTTATCTAGTTCTAATAAGTTATATAACCCATCCGACCAATAAAACACATCGGCTTTAGCACTCCATTGCCAGTTCCCAATTTTAGCCAGATCTTCTGCAAAAGTTAGCATCTCTTGTTTTTTCTCAATCTCTTGCGCTATTTCTCTTGCTTTAGTTACATCTTGACTTGTGCCCTTTATGACGATTATACGTCCGTCGCTATTTTTTATTAATTCCCCTTTAGATTGTAATATTTTTATTGCACCTGTGTTACTTATAACTTTATATTCTTTAACATCGCCGTAAGATTTGGTTTTAAAAATATTTACAAATTCATTTTCTACATATTCTTTGTATTCCGGGTGAATAAAAGAATAATAATATTTTAATGTAATTGGAAAACCGGCTTCTTCAAAATCCAACAACTTATACATACCATTAGACCATTTTATGATATTGGTTTCTAGGTTGTACTCCCAACTTCCCATTTTAGCTAAATTTTCAGCAAAATTTAGCATTCTATTCTTATCTAAAATTTCCTGTTCTGCCTTTTTTTGGCTGGTAATATCGCGTATGGCAGCAGATACCAACTTTCCCTCTTCGGTTTGTATTGGGCTTAAGCTTATTTGTATTGGAAAAACTTCTCCATTTTTCTTCTTTCCAAATAGATCTTTATTTTGAAGATATTGTTTATGTTTAGGTTGTTTATGATATCCATCTCGTAAACTTTTGTGATGCCCCAAAAACCTATCTGGAACTAAAATCTCAACTGGTTTACCTTCTATTTCGTGAGGCTCATATCCAAATAGTTTTACAGCTTCTTTATTTACAATTTGTATTACACCGCTAACATTGGCTATTATCATGGCATCTGGAGCAGATTCTAGTAAACCTTTAAACTTTAATTCTGCAACACGTTGCTGGGTAATATCTTGGCAAGTACCTATAATCTCTGTTATACTTGAGTCTTCATTTGTTACAACCTCTCCTAAAACACGAATATATTTTAAATCGCCTTTTGGTGTTAAAACACGATGTACTAACTCTTCTCCAAATTGTTTTTCTGCAAGAGTTTTTTCAAAATGTTTATTTAATTTCTCACGATCTTCTTCAACAGTTAAATTAATTACGGTGTTAATAGAAATATCTTCAACACCTCTGCTCATTCCCATGATATTGTACAGGTTATCAGACCAGACAACCTGTCCTCCGGGAATTTTAATGCTAAAATGGCCTAACTTAGCAATTTTTTGTGCTTCATTTAATTTTTCATTTTGCTTTTGAGTCTTTAAATTTTCCTCTTTTATATGCGTTACATCTTGAAAACAACCATATAGCCTTATGCATTTATCGTTAAAAAACTCGCCTTGGCCAATATCTCGAATCCAAATTACCTCGCCAGTATAGGTTTCAACTTGAAGCTCAATATCAAATGATGTTTTATTTACAATAACTTCTTTTACAGCCTCTTCTAAACGTTTTTTATAATTATCGCTAAGAAAATTAAAGGTGTCTTTTCCTTTGGGATTGTAATTATCAGGTAGTTTTAATATTTCTTTTGCAACAGAATTTAGGGTGTAATTATCTGTAACTAAATCAAGTTCCCAAATACCTATTTTAGAAATTTTATTGGTACTATCCAATATTTTTTTTACCCTATCACTTTCTTTTTTTAGTTTGTATTGGTCTGTAATGTCGCCTGTAAACATTAATAATCCTCCAATGCTGTCGTCTTCATTATACCAAGGTCTAACATCCCAATAAATCCATTGTACTGTCCCATCATGCCTTACAAACGGTGCCTCATCGCAAACATCTATTGCTCCATTTAAACAAGCCTTATGCTTTTCTTTCCAATCGTCTCCTATTTCTGGAAAAACATCATAATGCGATCTTCCTATTATAATTTCATTTTCTTTTCTGTAGTCTTTACACCATTTGTTCGATACGGCAATATATACCATGTTTGTATCTAGCATGGCAATAGATACAGGAGCTTGTTCTACAATAAGCTTATGGTAATTTTTAATTAGGTTGGCTGTTTGATTCATTATTCTCTCATTAATTCATCATTGTAATTTATTCTTTGCTTGAAGCTAAATAAATTTCATTTTCATTTTATCTTTGATCTATAAATACAAATCTTAAGGTGAGAGAAAATCTTAAATAATTTATAGAATTGGGACTTGTATTGTAGTAAATATAGTTATTTTATATCAAAAAAACACGAAACCTTATGAAACTTGTTTTTGCAACCAACAATAAAAACAAAATTATTGAAGTTAAAAAATTACTTCCTAAGCATTTAACCATTTTGAGTTTAGAAGATATTGGATGTTTTGAAGACATTCCTGAAACTAAAAACACTATCGAGGGAAATGCCAAACAAAAAGCAAGTTATATAAAAAACAAGTATGGATACAACTGTTTTGCAGACGATACAGGCCTCGAAGTTAACGCATTAAATGGCGAACCAGGTGTGTTTTCTGCCAGATATGCTGGGTTACAAAAAAACGCAGACGACAACATGAATAAATTACTCACTAATTTATCTAAAAACAAAAACAGAAATGCCCAGTTTAAAACAGTTATTGCATTAGCTGTAGATGATACTATTTTTACATTTGAAGGCATTTGTAAAGGCATAATTACACACTCTAAAACGGGAGATAACGGCTTTGGATACGACCCCATTTTTAAGCCCGAAAATTTTGACGAAACTTTTGCCCAAATGGATTTAAAACTCAAAAATGAAATAGGACATCGCGGTAAAGCAACAAAAAAACTTATTACATACCTTAACAATAAACTATTAGCCTCGAATAAATAATGAATAATGTTGTTGCGAATTAAGCAATATTGTTTTAATTTTAATTTATGACTGAAGAAGCTATAGAAAAAGAAAATATTGCCATTACAAAAGCTTACAAAGAGTTGTTAAAAGTTAGTTACACTACACTAACAGACGACGACAAAAAACTAATACGTAAAGCTTTCGAAATTGCCGTAGATGGCCATAAAAACCAACGCCGAAAATCGGGTGAAGCATATATTTTTCATCCTATAGCCGTAGCAAAAATTGTAGCTCAAGAAATTGGGTTAGATGCCACCTCCATTGCTTCTGCTCTGCTTCATGATGTTGTTGAAGACAGTCCAGATTACGAAATTGAAGACATCCAAAAACTATTTGGCAAAACTGTAGCAACGATTGTTGCTGGATTAACAAAAATTTCTTCCCTTAGTAAGGAACAAGATATGGATGTTTCGCTACAGGCCGAGAACTTTCGTAAAATGTTACTTACGCTTAACGACGATGTACGTGTAATAATTATAAAAATTGCCGATAGGTTGCATAATATGCAAACCATGGACTCCATGAGAGCCGACAAGCAAATTAAAATTGCCTCGGAAACCTTATACATCTATGCGCCTCTTGCACATCGAATTGGGCTTTACAATATTAAAACCGAACTTGAAGATTTAGGGTTAAAATATACCGAGCCCGACACCTACAAAGACATTTTAGATAAAATAAAAGAAAGCAAGGAAGAACAAGATTTATATATTGAACAATTTAGTGAAGTAATCGAGAATTCATTAAATAAAGAAAACTTAAACTACACTATTAAAGGTCGACCGAAATCTATTTTTTCTATCAGAAGAAAAATGTTGAACCAAGGTGTATCGTTCGAAGAAGTTTACGATAAATTCGCTATTAGAATAATTTACCAATGCGATACAGATCCGAAAACCGAAAAATTCATTGCTTGGAAAATATACTCTATTGTGACCGACCACTTTAGACCAAACCCGACCCGATTACGCGATTGGATTTCCTCACCCAAAAGCACAGGTTACGAAGCCTTACATATTACAGTAATGGGACCAAAAGGGCGTTGGGTAGAAGTACAAATACGAAGTAATCGCATGAACGAAATTGCAGAAAAAGGTTATGCGGCACATTATAAATACAAACAAGCCAACGAAAAAGAAGATAATCTAGAAAGTTGGATAAACCGCTTACAAGAAGCCTTAGAAAGTCCAGAATTAAATGCAGTAGATTTTGTTGAGCAGTTTAAACTTAACCTTTACTCCAAAGAAATTTTCGTTTTTACACCCAAAGGTGAATTAAAGTCCTTACCCAAAGGAGCAACCGCTCTCGATTTTGCATTTAGCATTCATACCGAAGTGGGTATGCGTACTCGTGGTGCCAAAGTAAATGGTAAACTAGTAACGTTAAGCCATGGTTTAAAAAGCGGCGACCAGGTTGATATACTTACTTCAGACAACTCTAAACCAAATTCTAACTGGCTCGACTATGCCACAACAGCGCGAGCACGAGCCAAAATTAAATCTGCCCTACGAGAAGATAAAAAGCAAATAGGAGAAGATGGTAAAGAAATTTTAAGGCGTAAACTAAAACACCTTAAAATTAATCTTGATGAAGAAACGGTAAACGATTTAGTGCGTTTTTTCGATTTAAAAACAAGTTTAGACTTATTTTATAGAGTTGGTATGGGTTCCATAGATAATGGAATGATAAAAAACTTTGCATCGTCACGAAGCAATAGTTTTATGACCTATATTAAAAACAAAATATCTAGAAAAACCCCGATAAAAAAAGAAGAACTAGATAAACCTGAAATCACAGTAAATTACGATTCTATAGTTTTTGGTAAAGAAGAAGAAAAACTAGAATATAAATTATCTAATTGTTGTAACCCTATTCCAGGAGATTCTGTATTTGGTTTTTTAACAGTAAACGAAGGTATAAAAGTACATAAATACAATTGCCCAAATGCGGTAAGCTTGCAATCGAACTACGCCTATCGCATAATGCAAGCCAAATGGATAGATTCAACCCAACAAGAATTTTTAGTTAAAATTATTATTACAGGTATTGACCATATTGGTTTAGTAAACGATATTACCAAAATAATTTCAGAAAACATGCATGTTAATATGCAAAGTATAAGTTTTAAAAGTAACGATGGCTTATTTTCAGGAAAAGTAAGCGTAATTGTTAAAAATAACACAATAATTAAAACACTTCTTCAAAAACTTAAAAAAATTAATGGTATAGATAAGGTTACAAGAGTATAAAAGTGTAAATTTGCCACGATATTATGGAGACAACAGCAGATAAGAACCAAGAAATAGTAAAAAGCGTTTTTACAAACTTTTTAGAAAAAAAAGGACACCGTAAAACACCAGAGCGTTACGCTATACTTCAAGAAATTTACAACAATAACGAGCATTTCGATATAGAGTCTTTGTATTTAAATATGAAGAATAAGAAATATCGGGTATCTCGCGCTACACTTTATAATACCATAGAGTTGCTTTTAGAGTGCGGTTTAGTAAGAAAGCATCAATTTGGGCAAAACCAATCGCAATACGAAAAGTCGTATTTCGATAAACAACACGATCATGTTATTTTAACCGATACAGGTGAAGTTATTGAGTTTTGCGACCCAAGAATTCAATCTATAAAAAAAACAATCGAAGAAGTTTTCGATATCGAAATAAATAACCACTCACTTTATTTTTACGGAAACAGAAAACCTAATACAAACAACTAACTTTTTACAATGGCAGTAGATTTACTACTAGGACTTCAATGGGGAGACGAAGGCAAAGGAAAAATTGTTGATGTGCTTACCCAAAATTACAATATTATTGCACGTTTTCAAGGTGGCCCAAATGCAGGACACACATTAGTTTTTAACGGCAAAAAGCACGTTTTACACACCATTCCTTCAGGAATTTTTCACGATAATGCTATCAACCTTGTTGGTAACGGTGTAGTTATCGATCCTGTAATTTTTAAAGGGGAATTAGATAAACTTGACGAGCATAACATCGATTACAAAAAATCGTTACTTATTTCTAGAAAGGCTCACATCATTTTACCTACTCACCGCCTGTTGGACGCCGCAAGCGAAGCCTCTAAGGGAAAAGCTAAAATTGGATCTACCCTAAAAGGAATTGGCCCAACATATATGGATAAAACCGGACGTAACGGTATTCGTGTAGGAGATTTAGAACTTAGCGATTGGAAAGAACGTTATCGTAATTTGGCCGACAAGCACGAATCGATGATTGCCTATTACGACGTTGATATAGAATATGATTTAAAAGAATTAGAAGACGCTTTTTTTAAAGCTATCGATGTTTTGAAATCTTTAACCTTTATAGATTCTGAAGAGTATATTTACCAAGCCCAAAAAGAGGGTCAATCTATTTTAGCCGAAGGAGCTCAAGGTTCTCTTCTAGATATCGATTTTGGCACATACCCATTTGTAACCTCTAGCAACACAACCGCTGCAGGTGCTTGTACTGGTTTAGGGGTTGCTCCAAACAAAATTGGTGATGTATTTGGCATTTTTAAAGCTTACACTACCCGTGTAGGTTCTGGCCCCTTCCCTACCGAGTTATTCGATGAAGATGGCGAAACAATGGGACGTGTTGGTAACGAATTTGGAGCAACCACAGGTCGTCGTCGTCGTTGTGGATGGTTAGACTTGGTCGCTTTAAAATACGCATGTCAAGTAAATGGTGTTACCCAATTAATGATGATGAAAGGCGATGTGCTTTCAGGTTTTAAAACCCTTAAAGTTTGTACCGCCTATAAATATAAAGGTGAAGAAATTGCACATTTACCATATAATATTGAGCCTGAAAATGTTGAGCCTATTTACACAGAATTTAAAGGCTGGAATGAAGATTTAACTGGCATGTCTGAAGCATCACAACTTCCAAGCGAGTTAAACGATTATATTGCATTTTTAGAAAAAGAATTAGAAATTCCAATTACTATTGTTTCTGTTGGTCCAGATAGAAAACAAACTATATTTAGAAATTAAATATTTAATAAAATTTCTTCTAAACGCTTCAATATAAATTTGGAGCGTTTTTTATTTACAAGCAATTAAACATCATATTTATCGTTATTTTTGCGACAAACTTTTAATATTTTGAAGACACTACAAGTTCTATTTTTAGCGTTCGTTTTTAATTTTATTTCTGTTTCAAACACATTTTCTCAAGAAAACAAAAAAATTAAAATTGAATACGCCGGTAAATTAACTATTGATGAAGCCAACTACCCAGGTGCTAAAATTTTAACACGCGATGATGCCCAACAAGTTCAAATATATCATCAAGGAACACACATGTGGTGCGACAAAGCCATTCATTACAGTAAAGAAGATTTTATTGAAGCTTATGGTAACGTAAAACTAATTCAAGGTGATACTATTAATATGACTTCAAAATATATAGAATATAGTGGTTTAACCGAATTGGCATTTGCTCATGGCGAAGTGGTGTTAAAAGACCCTAATTCAACTATTTCATCAGATACTTTGTATTACGATAAACTCAATCAACAGGCTTTTTATAGAACTGGTGGTACGGTAGTAAAAGATTCATCAGGAACTATTACCAGTAAAATTGGACGCTATTTTATGGATATGAAAAAGTACCAGTTTGTAGAAGATGTGGTTTTAGTAAACGACAGTACAACCATAAACTCAAATTACTTCGATTTTTATTCCGATTCTGGTCATGCTTACCTTTTTGGTCCTTCAACCATAACAAACCCAGAAAGTAAAACCTATTGCGAAAAGGG
This sequence comes from Neotamlana sargassicola, assembly GCF_020523965.1. GTDB lineage: Bacteria > Bacteroidota > Bacteroidia > Flavobacteriales > Flavobacteriaceae > Neotamlana > Neotamlana sargassicola. The sequence continues at coordinate 32,817 of NZ_JAJAPX010000006.1, forward strand.
TTTTTACGATACCGAGAATAAAATTGGATACACAGTTAAAAATTCTAAAATTAACTACGACAACCGTATTGTGGAAGGCGATAGTTTATATTTCGACAACAAAATAAGTTTCGCATCGGCAACTAATAATATAAAAATTACCGACACACTAAACAACAGCATAATTAAAGGCCATTATGCCGAAGTATATAAAGCAAAAGACTCAGTATTTATTACTAAACGAGCTTTAGCCATTTCGGTACAAGAAAATGATTCTATTTATATGCATGCCGATAAAATTATGGTTACTGGCAAACCCGAAAACCGAATTATAAACGCCTATTATAATGCTAAAATATTTAAGTCCGACATTAGTGGAAAGGCCGATTCTATTTACTCCAACCAAAAAACTGGGTTAACTAAATTAATTAATATTTCTAAGTTAAATTCCAACGATAAATTTTCAACAAAACGGAAACCTATTTTATGGAATTATGAAAACCAAATGACTGGAGACACCATTCATTTAATATCAAATAACCAAACCGAAAAACTCGATTCGCTATTGGTGTTTAATAATGCCTTTGTTATTAGTCAAGATACAGTAAGTAAAACAGGTTTTAATCAAATTAAAGGACTTAGTCTAGTTGGGTTATTTAATGAAGAAAACCAACTACGCCAAGTCGATATTACCAAAAACGCAGAGTCTATTATTTGGGCTAGAGACGAGCAACAAGCGCTTATTGGTATAGATAAGGCAAAATCGGGCAGTATTTCCATGCTTTTTGCAAATGGAGATATTGAAGAATATACCAGATTTAATCAAGTTGATGGCACTTTGTCACCTGAATCAAAATCACCCGAAAAAGAGCGTATTCTTAAAGATTTTGACTGGAGAGAAGACGAAAGACCACTGAGTGTTGATGATTTATTTAAGGACGATCCTTCTCTTGAATTACCAATTATTAAAGGTTTAGAAGATTATATTCCGCAAGATGTATTTTTTGATGATGAGATGCTAGCCCGTGTTGAAATGGCCGGATATATGTCGCCCGAGTTAATACTTAAAGAAATCGAATCTGAAAAGAAAAGTTTAAGTATGAATTTACTCGTATTTCCAAACGCATTTGAAAATCCCAAATGGCAAAAAATTAAAGTAAAAATTAAGCCAAATACTCTAGACTCTCCTAACGGAAATATGGAAGCCGACGAAATTATTTGGGATGGAAAAAACAATGAAAAAGGTCAAATTGTTCAGTATATTTCTTCCCCTGTTAAAAACTTAACTTTTTCCATTTGGCTTAAAGGCTCTGGAACCATAAATTTATCTGCCCAAAAAACAGGAAAACCATGGACAACTTATAAGACAGTAGAAATTAAACTGGTAAATTCCTGGAAAAAATATAGTTTTACTACGGAAATTTCAGACAAAGGAAATCAATTTAAATTTTTAATCTATAATATTGAAGCCGACGACAAAATTTTCATTTGGGGGTCATCGGTATTAAATTCAAAAAATTAAATGCTGAATTATTTCCAAAAATACCAAGCACAAACTTCACCGCATCCTTTAGGCTTAGAAATTTCGCATGCCAAAGGTTCTTATATTTATGATATTGAAAACAATGCGCATTTAGATTTTGTTGCGGGTGTTTCGGCTACACCATTAGGGCATAATCACCCCAAAGTAGTTGAAGCTATTAAAACGCAATTAGACAAATATATGCACGTCATGGTTTATGGCGAATACGTGCAAAAACCCGCTGTAGAGCTTGCTAAATTATTAGCAGAAAATCTTCCAGAACCATTAGAACAAACCTATTTAACTAATTCTGGTACAGAAGCCATCGAAGGAGCATTAAAACTTGTAAAACGGGCTACCGGTAGAAGCGAAATTATTTCCGTTAAAAATGCTTATCATGGCAATACAATGGGTTCCATGAGTGTTATGGGTTACGAGGAACGCAAACAAGCTTTTAGGCCGTTGCTGCCAAACGTTACGTTTATTTCATTTAATAAGTTTGAAGATTTAAACAACATAACTACAAAAACGGCTGCCGTTATATTAGAAACTATTCAAGGTGGAGCAGGTTTTATTTTACCTCAAAAAAACTATCTCGAAGCCGTTCGAAAACGATGCGACAAAGTTGGCGCCTTATTAATTTTAGATGAAATTCAGCCAGGTTTTGGCAGAACTGGTAAACTTTTTGGTTTCCAACATTATAATTGTACTCCGGACATTTTAGTTACCGGAAAAGCACTTGGCGGAGGTATGCCAATTGGTGCTTTTACGGCTTCAAAAAAACTTATGCTTTTATTACAAGATAACCCCAAACTAGGACACATAACAACTTTTGGCGGACATCCGGTTATTGCAGCCTCTGCTTTAGCTACACTTAAAGAAATTACAGAAACCAATTTAATAAATGAAACTTTAGAAAAAGAAAAATTATTCAGAAAACTGCTGGTTCATCCCTTAATAAAGGAAATTCGAGGCAAGGGACTCATGCTTGCCTTAATAATGGAGAATGCCGATATAACAAACCAACTTATTTTAAAATGTAAGGACCAAGGCTTAATACTTTTCTGGTTATTATTTGAGCCAAAAGCAGTGAGAATTACACCACCACTAACAATTTCTAAACAAGAAATTAAAAAAGGCTGTAATATTATTTTATCAATTTTAAATGAAATCATATCATAATTTTCACATTTTAAAATTATTAGTCTACACATTATCAATCATATATTTATAGACATTTTTAACAGAGTTGTTGATTACTTTGTTAAAAACATTTCTTATTTTTTTGTTAACAAAGCAAAATAGAATTTAACTTTAGTACAGAACAAATCACAAATTTGCTTATGGATTTTAGTCCGGAAGACAACAATAACTTACCGCTAACAAAATTTGAATCAATGCTTAAAACCAACCATGTTTTATTTTTTGATTCTGAAGAATTCGAGAACATTATTCATCACTATCTTAATCAAGGTAAAATTGCTTTGGCCAAAAAAGCCATTAAATTAAGTTTAGACCAACACCCAAGTTCGGTTAACTTAAAGCTTTTTAAAGTAGAAGTTATGGTTTTTGAAGATAAGCTTAAGGAAGCCGACGATATGCTAAACGAGCTTCATTTACTCGATCCTACAAATGAAGAAATTTACATTCAAAAGGCAAATATTTTTTCTAAACGCGACGACCATCTCCAAGCGATTAAAGTGTTAAAAAAAGCCGTTAGTTTAACTGATGATGCAGTTGATTTATACTCGTTAATTGGTATGGAGTATTTATTTTTAGATGAATATGAAGATGCCAAAACCTATTTTATGAAATGTTTAGAAGAAGATCAAACCGACTTTTCTTCCTTATATAATATTATTTATTGCTTTGAATTTTTAAATCAATACGAAGAAGCTATTTCGTATTTAAATATCTTCTTAGACACCAACCCATATTGCGAAGTGGCATGGCATCAATTAGGTAAACAATATTTAGTTTTAAAAGACTACAAAAAAGCACTTGCAGCTTTCGATTTCGCAATAATTTCAGATGATACCTTTGTTGGCGCATATCTAGAACGCGGTAAAGTTTTAGAAAAATTAAAACGATACCAAGATGCCATCGAAAGTTATACTATTACCTTAACATTAGACGACCCTTCTGCTTTTGCTTTGCTCCGCATTGGTAATTGTTACGAAAAACTAAAAAAAACAGATTTAGCGCTTCAGTTTTATACCAAAGTAACTCGTGAAGATCCATCGTTAGATAAGGGCTGGATCGCGCTTACACGATTTTTTTACAAGAAAAAAGATTATAACAAAGCCTTGTCTTACATAAAATCTGCTTTAAATATAAACTCCGAAAATGCAACAATCTGGAAATTATATTCTCAAATTAACCAACGATTAAAGTTTTATGAAGAAGCCGAAAAAGGCTTTAAAAAAACATTAGAATTAGGAAACTACGAACTTAATACCTGGTTATCTAGAGGCGATTTATTAATAAAACTAGGTGAGCCAGAAGCAGCTATTTTTAATTTTGAACAAGCTATAGACTTTTATCCAGACAATGCCGAATTAGAATACCGATTGGCAGGATTATTCTTTTCGTTAAACGAAAACAATAAAGGTGTATTTTATTTAAAAAATGGACTAAAACATGACGAAGATTATGCCTTTATTCTCGAAGAGTTGTTCCCAGAAGTAGTTAGTAAAGTACAAGTAAAAAACATTCTAAAAACAAATCTTTAACACAAGGTTTAATTAAATTGTATACCTTTGGTTTTTACTTAAAAAGTCATGTATGCAACGAAATTTTAAAGACTATCTTATTATTTCCTTAAAAGGATTAGCTATGGGAGCTGCCGATGTTGTTCCGGGAGTTTCTGGAGGTACAATTGCCTTTATTTCTGGCATTTATGAAGAATTAATTACATCATTAAACAACATTAATTTTTCATTAATAAAAACCTTAAAACGCGATGGGCTAAAAGCCACTTGGGTACAAGTAAACGGAAACTTTTTAGTCGCTCTTTTTTTTGGAATCGGGATTAGTGTTTTATCACTAGCCAAAGGTATAGAATGGTTACTCCACCATCACCCAATTTTACTTTGGGCTTTCTTTTTTGGTTTGGTTTTAGCTAGTATTATTTTTGTTGGAAAACAAATTACAAAGTGGAAAATCTCAACCATTTTTGTTTTAATTTTAGGAACTTTTATTGCGTTTTATATTACCCAATTACCATCATTATCGGCAAATCAAAGTCCTTGGTTTTTATTTTTAGCAGGCGCATTAGCTATTTGTGCCATGATACTTCCTGGCATCTCGGGCGCATTTATTTTAGTTTTATTAGGTGCATATCAACCAATATTATCGGCTTTAAACAATAAAGATTTTAAAACCATTGCTATTGTTGGTTGCGGTGCTGTTATTGGTTTGTTAGCCTTTTCTAAACTTTTAAAATGGTTATTTAAAAATTATAATAATTTAACATTGGCGGCACTAACCGGATTTATTTTAGGCTCTTTAAATAAAATTTGGCCATGGAAAAAAGTACTTTCGTTTAGAACCAATTCTAAAGGAGAACAAATACCCTTTCTAGAGCAAAGCATCTCACCATTTTCTTTTGATGGCGATAACCAAATTATTTTTGCATTGCTACTCATGGTAATTGGCTTTTTAACCATTATTACATTAGAAAAAATTGGTAATAAAAAACCTTAATGGAAAGTACACGAACACTTACTGATAAAATTTTCCTAGTATTAAAAGGATTAGGTATGGGAGCAGCTAACAAAGTTCCTGGTGTTTCTGGAGGTGTTGTGGCTTTTGTGGCAGGTTTTTACGAAGAATTTATTTATTCTTTAAAAAAAATAAATAGAACGGCGTTTAAACTACTTTTAAACGGCAGATTAAAAAGTTTTTATAGATATATAAACGGCCGTTTTTTAAGCCTACTGTTTTTTGGAATGCTTATTAGCTACTTTAGCATTTCAAAAGTTTTAGATTATTTAATTATTCATTACGAACTTTACGTTTGGAGCGTGTTCTTCGGGATGATACTTGGTTCTATTTATTATATTAATAAAGATTTTAAGGTCTGGAACTACAAAACCATTTTAGCATTAACCATTGGAGCACTAGCAGGTATTAGTATAAGTTTTTTAAACCCGGCAAAAGAAAACGATAACCTTTGGTTTGTATTTTTTTGTGGTATAATAAGCGTTTCTGGTATGACTCTTCCAGGTTTTTCTGGATCTTTCATTCTTATTTTACTCGGTAATTATGTATTGCTCTTAGTCGATTCTGTAAATGCTTTGTACGATACTGTTACAAATGTTTTTAAAGGTGATTTTTCTTTTATTGAAAACCAAGAACGTATTAAAATGTTAAAAGTACTTGCTGTTTTCACCTTAGGTTCTGTCACAGGGCTAGTAACCTTTTCACATGTTTTAAGTTATATTTTAAAACATTACAAAAACATTACCACCGCAACTATTTTAGGATTTATTATTGGGTCCTTAGGCGTCGTTTGGCCTTGGAAAAAAACTATTTACAAATTAAATAGCAACGGTAACTACCTGCTTGATAGTTCTGGAGAAAAAATTATAGAATTTTATAAACGCTATATACCACAATTTAATACAGAAACTTACTTTGCCATTGGTTATATTATTTTTGGGGTTGCTATAGTGTTGGGATTAGAATGGTACGGACAAAAAACACGACAAGTAAAATGAAAAAATTAGGACTTTTAGGGAAAAATATTTCGTACTCGTTTTCACGAGCTTATTTCAAAGAAAAATTTGAAAAAGAAGGGATTAGCAATATTTCTTATGATAATTTCGATTTAGAAGACATTAAAATTTTCCCCGAAATTATTAAAAACACTAAGGATTTAAAAGGGTTAAATGTAACCATTCCTTACAAAGAAGATGTCATGCCTTTTCTTCATAAAATTAAAAAAAAGGCAAGAGAAATAGGTGCAGTAAACACCATAAAAGTAACTAAAAAAGGTAAATTAATTGGTTACAATACAGACTATTACGGATTCTACAAATCTATAAAACCAGCTATTAAACCTTACCACATGAGCGCTTTAATTTTGGGTACAGGAGGCGCCAGTAAAGCAATAGCCTATAGTTTAAAAAAACTAGACATTCCCTATCACTACGTTTCAAGAAAAAAAACAGACGGAGTTACATATACGTACGAAACATTAACAAGTAGTATAATTAAACAACATAAAATAATAGTTAATTGTACACCATTAGGCACTTTTCCCGATGTAGATGCTTGCCCAAATATTCCATACGATGGCATAACAAATCATCACGTTTTGTTCGATTTAATATACAATCCAGCTGAAACCGCCTTTTTAAAACATGGCAAAGCCAAAAATGCAACAATAATTAACGGTTCTAAAATGTTAGTCTATCAAGCCGAAAAATCTTGGGAAATTTGGGGTTTAATTAAATAATACCACATATTTCTATAAAAGTTTACTCACGGCGTTTTGTAAATAACATACAGGTTATTATCTTTATATCAATTCAATTGAATACGAACCTTAACATTTTATAAAATGTCTGACGAAAAAAACACATCGAATCCTGAGGAATTAGAACATTTAAATTCTAATGAAACACCTTCTGAAGCCAACGTTGAAAATAACGAAAATGCATTAAATGTAAAAACTTCGGAAGACGATGAAGTTTTAAATGAGATTGAAGAATCGAATGCAGAAGATGCAGAAGATGAAGGCAATAAAGAGCGACATACCATTGAGGTAAAGCCTTACGATACCATGTCGCTAGAAGCTTTGGCTATTGAACTTGAGCGTTTGTTAAAATCAGAAAAAATTCAAGCCATTCGTTCGCATGTATCTAGTATAAATGCAGAGTTTAAAAGTAAATTCGATGCTCTTCTTGAAGAAAAAAAAGAAGAATTTATTAATAATGGCGGGAACGAAATTGACTTTTATTATTCCTCGCCTGTACATAAACGTTTTAAAACAGCCTACCGCGAATATCGTCAAAAGTTAAACGACCATTATCAAAACATTGAAAAAAACTTAAAGCAAAATTTAGAGCAAAAACTCGAAATAATTGAAGAATTAAAAGGATTAATCAATTTAGAAGAAAATATAAACTCTACCTACAAACACTTTAAAGAATTACAAGAACGCTGGCGAAATACCGGGCCAATTCCAAGAGATAAATACAATAATGCATGGAATAGCTACCATCATCATGTTGAAATATTTTACGATTTTTTACACTTAAATCGAGATTTACGCGACCTTGATTTTAAGCATAATTTAGAAAAGAAATTACTAATTATCGAGCGTGCCGAAGCCCTTGCAAAAACCAACGACGTATTAATGGCGTTTAGAGAATTGCAAGAACTTCATAAAATGTGGAAAGAAGAACTTGGTCCTGTTGCTAAAGAACACCGTGAAACTATTTGGGAACGTTTTAAGGCTGCAACAAAAACGATAAACGATAAACGCCAACTCTATTACAAAGAAATAGATAAAGTTTACGAGAAAAATTTAGAGAATAAACTTGAAATTATAGAAAATATAAATGCTATTCATCAACAGGACATTACTTCTCATGGTGCATGGCAGAAAAAAATAAAAGAAGTTGAAGCACTTCGTGAAGCATTTTTTAACGCAGGAAAAGTTCCTTTAAAGGTTAACGAAGCAACTTGGGCCAAATTTAAAGAAGCGGTTAGAACTTTTAATCGTAAAAAGAATGCGTACTACAAAGGCCTTAAAAAAGAGCAATACAGTAACTTACAAAAAAAGCTTGATTTAATTCAAATTGCTGAAGATAATAAGGATAGTGACGATTTCGAGGTGACCACACCACTAATGAAAAAAATCCAAAGCGATTGGAAAAAAATTGGACATGTACCAAGAAAAGATAGCGACAAAATATGGAAACGCTTCAAGGCCGCTTGTAATTTTTATTTTGATAAGCTTCATGCATCTAAAAATGCTGCAAATAAGGAGTTTACAGAAGCTTACAATAAAAAAAGTGACTTTTTATCAACGCTTAAGGATATAAAATTAAGCGGAACCAAAGACGAAAAAATTGCCACTATAAAAGAAAAAATTGCCGAATGGCAAACTATAGGTAGAGTACCTAACGATAAACGTTATATAGAAGGTAAATTTCAAAAAACCATCGATGGTCTATTGTCTGATTTAGACATGGAAAAAAATGAAGTTGAAATGATTAAGTTTGAAAATAAGCTTGATACTTTATCGGCTGCATCAGATAATAATAGAGACTTAGATAACGAACGTGCATTTATTCGTAAAAAAATAGATGAAGTTAAAGCGCAAATAAATCAACTTGAAAATAACCTTCAGTTTTTTACTAATGTAGATGATGACAACCCTTTGGTTAAGGAAGTTAAAAACAATATTAAAGCGCACAAAGAATCGTTAAATCTTTGGAAAACAAAGCTTAGTAAAATTAAAGAATTGTATTAAAAGAAGGTATTACTTCTCTTAATTAGAAATAACCTCGATGCGTATTAGTTTACTTATCGAGGTTATTTATATAAATTAATAATTATTAAGTTTAGCCTCTTGCCAAAACACATCCATTTCTGCAAGTGTCATATCTTTTAAGCTTTTATTTAAAGCTTTAGCTTTTTCCTCTAAATACTTAAATCTTCCCGAGAATTTTTTATTAGTACGCTCTAAAGCATTTTCTGGATTAATTTTTAAAAATCGGGCATAATTAACCATAGAAAATAAAACATCGCCAAACTCACTTTCCATAGCATCTTTATTTCCAGAATTTACCTCTACTTTAAACTCTGCAAGCTCCTCCTCTACTTTTTCCCAAACTTGTTCTGGTTTTTCCCAATCGAAACCTACACCAGCAACTTTATCTTGAATTCTATTAGCTTTTACCAAAGCTGGTAAACTTTTGGGTACACCTTCTAAAACGCTTTTTTTACCTTCCTTTAATTTCAAGTTTTCCCAATTACGCTTTACATCTTCTTCATTTTCAACTTTTACATCGCCATAAATGTGCGGATGTCGGTGTATTAACTTATCGCAAATAGAGTTACAAACATCTGCTATATCAAAATCTTTTGTCTCGCTTCCTATTTTAGAGTAAAATACAATATGTAATAATACATCGCCTAATTCTTTTTTAACTTCATTTAAATCATTATCTAAAATAGCATCTCCTAACTCGTAAGTTTCCTCAATAGTTAAATGCCTGAGTGTCTCCATGGTTTGTTTTTTATCCCATGGGCATTGTTCTCTTAATTCGTCCATTATAGTTAATAACCTATCGAAGGCCTTCAATTGGGTTTCTCTTGAATTCATAAAGTAATTAAAATTAGGTTTCGAGGAAAATACGATAAACAAAATTAAGATTATTTAAAATTAATTTACCGGTTCTTGTTAACTACTTTGTTCTAAAATATATTCAATTATACAAATCACAAATCAAATACCGTAAGAAATATCATCTTATTAAAAACATAAAAACGTTCTAAAAATAACATTTAAACGATTTTTTATGTATTTAATCTTGAAAAACAATAAATATTAACTATTTTAGTAGCGTAATTCTTTATCAATAATAAGAAATAACCGTAAAATGAGATTATATGAAAAAAAAGTATGTTTTAATATTATTTACATTTTTAACAATTAACATTTTCGCGCAAGTTGGTATTGGTACAACAACACCTATGGCAACTCTCGATATAAACGGTAACTTAAAGATTAATGTCACGACTTTAGAAACAACAGAGCAAGTTATTCGTGATTCTATTTTAGTAATATCTCAAGATGGTGTAGTTAACAGAACAAAGGCAACTAATATTTTAAATGCATCACTACCTACAATGGTTAAGGCTTCTATGTCTGGTGGTGGTAACATTTTACATGTTTTAGTATTAAGTGCTCCTGAAACAATTAAATATGATACTGAAACTGTTGATAATAATAATGAATTTGATACCACAACACATACTTATACGGCTAAACAAGATGGTATTTATGCCGTAAATGCACAAATTAAAATAAGTTCTGCAATTTCCGTTAGCACCAATTTTGGAATTGGTATATATAAAAATGGTGTATTAATAGCCGAAGAAGAATATTTAAGCGTACATACAGGTGTTTTAAGCGTATCTTCTCCTATTAGAAGGGTATCTACAGTAATAGATTTAGTTACTGGCGATGAAATAACTTTTAAACTATCTTCCAGCATCGCAAGTGTTGATTTACTTGGTAACCCAACCGAATCGTTTTTTACAATTTACCAACTACGCTAATGTTAACCTGTTTTAATTAAAAAAGAATTTGAATAAAATAATTCGTAATACAATTATAAGAAGCGTTTGTTTATGAAAAGTTAAGAGAAATATCAATAGTTAAAACAAATTAAAAAAATTTAGTCATTAAATAATAAGCAAAGTATAACAAGATAATCAACATAAATATATCTAATCATCTTCATTCAAGGGTAAGTTTTTGTTACTCAATACACCAGCAACGTTGTTAGTCTAAAAAAGAGTTAGTTTAAATTTATTTAAATTAAATTAAAACAATATTAACTTCTTAAATAATCTCTTATGACTTCAACAATTACTTTTTTTAAAAATTATTATTTCCGTTTTGCTATCTCTGCAAATAAAAACTTAAAGGCGCAAACCTAACTGGCTCTAATCAATCCGTAATTTAAAAACAACAAACTGTTTTACGATACGGTTGTTCTGCAGCCTATATAACGCTGTATTCTATTAAAGTTCGTAGAAAAAACAAATTTGTAAACTTAAAAATTGTAAAAAAGTAACCTAAAATAAACTTTAAGTTAGCTTATTTATAATACTTGTTATTTATCTATTTTCTTTAAGCCTCAATTTATAAGCAAACAAAAACCTTCATAGAATTGGTAATTTTTTTTTAAACCCTCATAATTTATTTTAAAATTATTCAAAATGAAAAAAACAATACACATAAGCTTATTATTTCTTTTCGTAATATTTATTTCATCGAAAAGTTTCGGACAAGCTAGTTTTAATTTTACCAATAAGCCCGCAGAATTGCATCCAGATGGAACTTTAGCTACATCTTCTCCTTTATCTTTTAAATTAAGTAACGTTCCTAATGATGCCGATAATATAGTACGCGTTCGTTTTCACCTATATGCCAATGGTATATCTACTACCGATGCCAACGGAGATCCAATTGATGATGGTGTAAACTGGACCGCTACTAATGATAAAATGAACTTGTATTTAGGTTTAATTAATGATCCTGATGTTAATAATGGTTACTATAAAACAGAAACCGTTGATAATGGTGATGGCACATTTACAAAAGATTATACAATATTTAATGTTTCGAATGATGGTAGTAATGAAACATACAGAAATGGAGGAATTGTAGACGGAGAATATTATGCGCCAATAGTATTATTAATTCATGCCAATGGACAACCAAGATATAATGCTTCTGGAGCATTGGGAACAGGCAATGGTAATAACCCGCTTGAAGTAGACCAAGCCACTTTAGATCAAAGTCCTGATATTATTGCAACGCATTTTGCTTTTTCATATTACCCTCCAGAAGAAAATGAAACTACAGGAAATGGAGAATTTCCTCATATTTATGCTAATTCGAATATAGATTTATTTGGAACCGGAGATGGTTCTGGTAAACAAAACCAAATCTTAACTTTTGAAACTGTAGGTAAAAAAAGTACTACTGCAAATCCCTTTAGTGTACAAGCCACATCTTCATCTGGCCTAACCAATATTTCTTATTCTGTCCAGTCTGGCCCTGCTACAATTAATGGTAATACCGTTACCTTAAATGGTAGTGTTGGTATTGTAACTTTAAAAGCAGAACATAGCGGTGATTCAAATTATAATGAAGCTGAAACTTTTCATCAATTCGAAGTTATTGATTTAAGTACATTCTCACCTTCCATAACTACAAAACTTACCGAAGATTACCCCTTAGAAATGCCTTCTCTATATGCTTATCCCATTTATGTAACCACAGCTATTGAAGAAGCCGATTTAATAACTATAAATAATATAGAAATTTCTGTAGATGGAACAGCTATTAATGTAACCGGTAACAATAATTTATATTATGCCTTATGGACACCAGATTCATACGGTTCTCATACTGTAAATATAACGGCTTACGGATCTAATGGTAATAATACAACCATAATTAAAACCATTGAAGTTACAGATACTATCGAAACTCAAAATGTACAAACTTTAACAGATGTTGTAATTGAGTATGGTACAACAAATAGTCGCAATTATTATGGAACCTATACAATGCCTCAACATATTGGAAGTTACGATCAAATTATTGCTAATTTAATGGTTGAATGCCCTTCTACAACCGGAAATTGCGACGATTGGGATCGTAGAGCCTATATTGATATTATGGGACCAGACGGTAATTGGATACAAATAATTCGCTATATAACACCATACGGTGTTGGATGTAGCCATTCCATTGATTTAACTGATTATGCAAACCTACTTCAAGGTGAAGTTGAATTTAGAATGTTTATTGATACTTGGGGTTCTGGTGGCTGGCAAATATCACTAGATTTTGATTATAGAAAAGGCACACCAGAGTATTTATACTCAAGTGTCGACGAAATTTGGGATGGCAATTGGGAATTAGGAAATCCAAATAACCTGCAACCAGTTGATGTTGTAAATTATACATACAATAGCAATATTATAAGTTCTCACCTACGTTTATCTACTACAGGGCATGGTTGGGGAAGCAACAACTCACAAAATGCTGCAGAATTTTATGAAGCGACAAATTATATTGATGTTGATGGAACTCTTAATTATACACAAAATTTATGGAACAACTGTAATCCAAATCCAGACAATTGTACTGGACAACAAGGTACATGGACATATAGTAGAGCCGGATGGTGCCCTGGAGCGATTGCCCCACCAAACATTATTGATATGACAGATCAAATTTCCAAAAGCACAGTAGATTTTAGTTATCGCTTCGATCCAACTTATATTGATTACTGTCACCCTAACAATCCTGAATGTGTTTCAGGGGTTACGTGTAATGACTGTAATGACACTTTTATTGCACAATATTATATAGACGCTCAACTTATTAATTATAGCAATACACCTCTAATACAAGGAACTTTAAATGTTGCAGAAGTTAATAGTATTGCAAATTATGAACTAAACGTTTACCCTAATCCATCAAATGGTGTTTTTAACATTTCTGCTAAAAATATTAGCGGCAAATCTATTATGCAGGTTGTTACAATTTCAGGTCAAGTTTTAAAAACTTACTTTTTTAACACTCCAGAGGAGATTAATAATACTTCATTTAATTTTTATTCTCTTAATAAAGGTATCTATTTTATATCTATATCTACCAAATCTGGGCAAGGAACTTTAAAACTTATTCTTGAGTAAACATTAAAAAAGAAATATAAAAAAATCCAGTCGATATCGACTGGATTTTTTTATTACAAAGTATACCTAATTAAGCATTTTGCTTTTTAATTAAATTTAAAGCAGAACCTTCTTTATACCAATCTATTTGGGCTTCGTTATAAGTATGATTTAATTTAATAGTGTCTTTAGTACCATCGGCATGAACAACCTCTAGGGTTAATTGCTTATCTGGTGAAAATTCATTTAAATCTAAAAAGTTAAATGTATCATCTTCTTGAATTAAATCGTAATCACTTTCATTATCAAAAGTCAACCCAAGCATACCTTGTTTTTTTAGGTTTGTTTCGTGTATACGTGCAAATGATTTTACAATTACAGCAGCTACACCTAAATGGCGTGGTTGCATAGCAGCGTGCTCCCTAGAAGAACCTTCGCCATAATTATGGTCGCCAACTACTACAGTCTTAATACCTTCTGCTTTGTAGGCACGTTGTACATCTGGCACACCGCCATAATCTCCTGTTAATTGATTTTTAACAAAGTTTGTTTTTTTATTAAATGCATTTACAGCTCCTATTAAAGTGTTATTTGCAATATTATCTAAATGTCCACGGAAACGTAACCATGGCCCAGCCATACTAATATGGTCGGTTGTACATTTACCGAAGGCTTTTATTAAAAGTTTGGCTCCTGTAATAGAATCTCCTAAAGGCTCAAAAGGTGTAAGTAATTGAAGTCTTTCTGAATCTGAAGCTACAACAACATCAACGCTGCTACCATCTTCTTTTGGTTCTAAATACCCATTTTCTTTAACCTCGAAACCTTTTGGAGGTAACTCCCATCCTGTTGGCTCATCGAACATAACCTCTTCACCATCTTCGTTAATTAACTTATCTGTTAACGGGTTAAAATCTAACTTACCTGAAATGGCAATTGCAGCAGTTAATTCTGGAGATGCAACAAAGGCATGAGTGTTAGGGTTACCATCGGCACGTTTAGCAAAGTTTCTGTTAAATGAATGCACTATACTATTTTTTGGTGCATTTTTAGGATCGGAATACCGCGCCCACTGACCAATACATGGTCCGCAAGCATTAGTAAATATAGTAGCATCTAAATCTTCAAAAACCTTTAAAATACCATCACGCTCTGCTGTATAACGTACTTGCTCGGAACCTGGGTTAATACCAAATTCTGCTTTAGTTTTTAATTTTTTATCTAGGGCCTGTTGTGCTATAGATGAAGCTCTAGACAAATCTTCATAAGATGAGTTTGTACAAGAACCTATTAATCCCCATTCTACTTTTAATGGCCAATCGTTATCTGTGGCTTTTTTAGTCATTTCGCTACCTGCTGGTGTTGAAAGATCTGGTGTAAACGGACCGTTTAATAATGGGGTTAATTCTGATAAATTAATTTCAATAACTTGATCGAAATACTGCTCTGGGTTTGCATAAACTTCAGGATCGGCCGTTAAATACTCTTTTACTTTATTAGCCGCTTCTGCTACATCTACTCTATCGGTTGCTTTTAAATAACGCTCCATAGATTCGTCGTAACCAAAAGTTGAAGTGGTTGCTCCTATTTCTGCTCCCATATTACAAATAGTACCCTTACCTGTACAAGACATACTTGTAGCTCCTGGACCAAAATATTCTACAATTGCTCCAGTTCCTCCTTTTACAGTTAATATTTCAGCTACTTTTAAAATGACATCCTTAGGCGCTGTCCAACCCGATAATTTTCCTGTTAATTTTACACCAATAAGTTTTGGAAATTTAAGTTCCCAAGCCATACCTGCCATTACATCAACTGCATCTGCCCCACCAACTCCAATAGCAACCATACCTAAACCACCGGCATTAACTGTGTGAGAATCTGTACCAATCATCATTCCTCCTGGAAACGCATAATTTTCTAGAACTACTTGATGTATAATTCCTGCTCCTGGTTTCCAGAAACCAATTCCGTATTTATTTGAAACTGACTCTAAAAAGTCAAAAACTTCACTACTTACACTGTTTGCTTGTTTTAAATCTTTAGCAGCTCCTTCTTTTGCTTGTATTAAATGATCGCAATGTACTGTTGTTGGTACAGCTACTTTAGGTTTACCCGCTTGCATAAATTGCAGCAATGCCATTTGTGCTGTTGCATCTTGGCATGCAATTCTATCTGGTGCAAAATCCACGTAGTCTTTTCCTCGAACAAATGCTTTGGTAGGAGTTTTATCCCATAAATGATTGTATAATATTTTTTCGGATAATGTTAAAGGTTTACCAACTACTTCGCGTGCTTTATCTACACGCTCTACCATTGTTGAATAAACACCTTTTATCATTTCAATGTCGAATGCCATATATTCTATTTTTATTTTTAAAATTAATTAAATATGCTTTTATTTAAAATAACTCTAAATAAAACCATTTTTCCTTCTTGAATTTAACAAAATTTGGCCAAAAACTATCATAATAAAAGGTTAATAAAAAAAGCCCGAATGAAACACTCGAGCTTTTAATTTTATAATTGAATTCTATGAGATTATAGAACTAATTGTTTTTGAGATGGTTTGAATTTAGTTAATACAATACCGTCTACAGCTTTTTCATATTCTTCCACAGTTGGTGTTCTCCCTAAAATTGTAGATAACACAACAACTGGAGTAGATGACAATAAAGATTCTCCTTTTTTCTCGTCTGTATCTCTTACAACTCTTCCTTGGAATAAACGTGTAGAGGTTGCCATAACCGTGTCTCCTGGTTCTGCTTTCTCCTGATTACCCATACATAGGTTACATCCAGGACGCTCTAAATATAACATGTTTTCATATTTTGTACGTGCTAAACCTTTAGGTGCGCTATCATCGAACTCGAAACCTGAGTATTTTTGTAATACTTCCCAATCGCCTTCAGCTTTTAACTCGTCTACAATGTTATATGTTGGAGGTGCAACTACTAATGGCGCGTTAAACTTAACTTCACCTTGTTGTGCTTCTATATTTTTAAGCATTTTGGCTAATATTTGCATATCGCCTTTATGAATCATACAAGAACCAATAAATCCTAAATCTACCTTTTTAGTACCACCGTAATAAGATAACGGACGAATAGTATCGTGTGTATAACGTCTTGATGGATCGTCATTATTTACATCAGGATCTGCAATCATTGGTTCAGCAATTTCATCTAAATCAATTACAACCTCTGCATAATACTTAGCATCTGCATCTGGTTTTAATGCTGGTTTAGACCCTAATTTTAGCTCTTGTATTCTGTTATTAGCTTTATCAACTAAACCTTGTAACATTTGCTTTTCGTTATCCATACCTTTCTTAATCATGATTTGGATACGATCTTTAGCAATTTCTAAAGATTCAATTAAGGTTTCTTCTTCCGAAATACAGATTGAAGCTTTGGCTTTCATTTCAGCAGTCCAATCTGTAAAAGTAAAGGCTTGATCTGAAGTTAATGTTCCAATATGAACCTCGATAATTCTTCCTTGGAATACGTTTTCACCTCCAAATTGCTTTAACATTTGTTGTTGTGTAGCATGAACAACATCACGGAAATCCATGAAGCTCTTCATTTCTCCTTTAAAGGTAACTTTCACAGACTCTGGAATTGGCATAGTAGCTTCACCAGTTGCTAAAGCTAATGCAACGGTTCCTGAATCGGCCCCAAAAGCAACACCTTTAGACATACGTGTGTGAGAATCTCCACCTATAATAATATCCCAATCATCAACAGTGATATCATTTAATACCTTGTGAATTACGTCGGTCATGGCGTGATATTGTCCTTTAGGATCGCGCGCTGTAATTAAACCAAAGTCATTCATAAACTTCATTAATCTAGGAATGTTAGCTTTAGACTTATCATCCCAAACAGAAGCCGTATGACATCCTGATTGGTATCCAGCATCTACAATTGGCGATACAATAGTTGCTGCCATCATTTCCAACTCTTGTGATGTCATTAACCCGGTAGTATCTTGAGATCCTACAATGTTAACTTCAACACGAACATTAGATCCTGCATGTAAAGTTTTTCCCGGAGTAGTTCCTACAGCATTCTTATTAAAGATTTTTTCAACGGCTGTTAAACCTTGTCCCTCAATAGAAACTTCTTTTGATGCTGCATATACTTGAGGTACTTCTATACCTAAAGCTTTACACGCAAAAGTTTGTAATTTTTTACCAAAAACAACAGCATAAGATCCGCCTGCTTTAATAAACTCCATTTTTGGAGGTGTTAATGCAGCAGAAATGTCTTTTACAGCTTTTCCGTCTTTATATAATTTTTTCTCTTTTGTATTAATAGTAAGCACTGTACCTGTATCTACAGAATATACTTGCTCTAAAACTGGCTCTCCATCTTTATCGACAATGGTGTTACCGTTTTCATCTTTCTTCTGAACCCAGTTTTTTAAATCGATTCCAATACCACCAGTTACACCAACGGTAGTTAAGAAAATTGGTGCAATACCATTTGTTCCTGCAATTACTGGCGCAATATTAATAAATGGCACGTATGGAGAAGATGAAATACCTGTCCATAACGCCACATTATTTACACCAGACATACGAGATGAACCAACTCCCATAGTTCCCTTTTCAGCGATTAACATAACCCGTTTATCAGGGTGTTGCTCTTTTAAAGCTAACACTTCCTTTTGCATGTCTTTGTTATGCTCAAAAATACATTGTCCGTGTAATTCACGATCTGATCTTGAATGCGCATCGGCACCAGGCGATAATAAATCTGTAGAAATATCACCAACACCAGCGATGTAAGTTACTATTTTAATTTCTTCGTCTACCTCTGGAAGTTTAGTAAAGAATTCTGCTTGAGCATAACTCTCTATAATGTCTTTAGATATAGGACATCCATTTTTCATGGCAACTTCTAATCGCTCTGTATCTGCTTCGTATAAGAACACTTGAGTTTTTAAAATCTCAGCTGCTTTTTTAGCAATATCTATATCTTTTTGCTCTAAAACTAAATCTAAAAGCACCTTAATTGATGGCCCACCCTTCATGTGCGATAATTGTTCGAAAGCAAAATCAGATGAAATTTCTTCAACAACAGATTCACCAAGTATTAATTCTTTTAAAAACTTTGCCTTAACACCTGCGGCACTTGTTGTACCAGGTAAGGTGTTGTAAATAAAGAATTTTAGTGAGTCTTCTCTATTAGGATTGTTTACATCTTTAATTTGTGCGATAATTTCGCTGGTTAATTCAGCGCCATCAATTGGTTTAGGATGCAAACCTTGAGATTTTCTCTCTTCAATCTCCTTGATGTAGTCATTGTAAATGCTCATAGTTAGTTTTTCAATTAATAGTTTTTAAACTTCTACAAAATTCATCTATATAAAGTTTAAAACAAGATAAATTTTAAGTATATAATTTTAGATTATTTTAGCGTTGCAAAATACTAAATAAATACAAAATTTTAAAAATAAAACCTTGAATACAATAAGCAATGATATTAAATTATTATAGTGTTATTATAATTTAAAATGATTACATTTTTTCTATAAAAATAAAAGGATTGCTGAATATTTTATAAACTAAAACCTTTTCGTAATGCTAAAATAAGCCTCTAATTAGCTGTTCTTCGGTAATTCCTTCGGCTTCGGCTTTATAGTTTTTAATAATTCTATGGCGTAAAATGCCAATTGCAACGGCTTGAACGTCCTCAATATCTGGTGAAAATTTACCGTGAATCGCGGCATGCGTTTTAGCTGCTAGCACTAAATTTTGTGAGGCACGCGGACCTGCTCCCCAATCGATATAAGTTTTTACCAATTCTGGAGCTGTTTCGCTATTAGGTCTTGTTTTTCCAACTAAAGTAACCGCATATTCAATAACATTATCGGTCACAGGAATTTTACGTATAAGTTGTTGGAAAGCAATAATTTCTTTTGCCGAAAATAAAGCATTTACTTCTGGCTTAAGATTAGAAGTTGTTGCTTTAACAACTTCAACTTCTTCCTGATAGGTTGGATATTCTAAATTAATAGCAAACATAAAACGGTCTAATTGCGCTTCTGGTAACGGATAGGTTCCCTCCTGCTCAATTGGGTTTTGAGTTGCTAATACAAAATATGGTAAGTCTAATTTATAATGATGTCCTGCAACGGTAACCGCACGTTCTTGCATAGCTTCAAGTAAAGCTGCTTGCGTTTTTGGTGGTGTACGGTTAATTTCGTCGGCTAAAATAATATTTGAAAAAATTGGGCCTTTTATAAATTTAAATTGCCTGTCTTCGTCTAGTATTTCACTTCCTAAAATATCACTAGGCATTAAATCGGGCGTAAATTGTATACGTTTAAAGTCTAAACCTAAAGCTTGCGAAATGGTATTTACCATTAAGGTTTTTGCTAAACCAGGAACACCTATTAAAAGTGAGTGACCGCCTGAGAAAATGGATATTAATATTTGAGTAACAACTTCGTCTTGACCAATAATTACTTTTGCAATTTCTGTTTTAAGACCTTGAAATTGCTTTACAAATTTCTCGATAGCAGCTACATCGGACATATATTTACTTTTTTAACCAGTTACTTGAAAATTCGCAATCTTTACGCTCGCCACTTATTTTAATATAAGTATCCATTATTTTTTCTTTTTGCCATTTTTCAACAGCTCTAATTTTCTTCTCGTCAAGAGCTAGTTCTTTTATTTTCAAGAAGTCTTTTGCGTAATCTGCAGTATGCTCGTCTACTCTATCGGTAACCATTAAAATTTTAAATTTAGTATTACCAGTTCTGTCTTGCTCACTTAATACTAAACTAACTTCCCCATCTTTTAAATTTTGAATTTGCGAATATAATTCTGGATCCATTCTGGTTAACTCAAAATTATAATCTTGTGTTGTTGGATTAATTAATTGCCCACCATCGTTACGTGTTTCTTTTTCGTCGCTAGCCTCACGTGCGGCATCTGCAAATGTAATATCTCCAGATACAATACGTTCTCTTACTTTTTCTAAGCGCTCTTTAGCTTCAACAACAGCTTCGCTGGCCACTTTAGGTGTTAATAAAATATGCGCAACATCGTATTCTTGACCTCTAATTTTTTCTAAAGTTATAATATGATATCCGAAATCGGTTTTAAAAGGCTCTGATATTTCGCCTTCTTGCAATGCAAAAGCAACTTCGCGAAATTCTTTTACCATTTGTGGTTTCTTTTTATTTAAAGTATACTTTCCTCCTCTACTTGCAGAACCTGGATCTTCTGAATATAAAACGGCCTTAGAACGGAAACTTGCTCCATTTTCAATAATATCGGCCTTAAATTGTTTTAACCTATCAATTACGCGTTGCTCCTCTTCTTTTGATACTTTTGGTTCGGCAACAATTTGAGCAACCTTTAATTCTGTACCAAAAGTAGGGCGCTCGTCCTTTGGAATATCATTAAAAAAGCTACGTACTTCTTCTGGAGTAATTTCAACTTCTTCAACAATACTAGCTTGCATGCGTTGAGCTAATTGATTCGATTTGTTTATTGCAAACATTTCTTCTCGAAAACTTTTTTCATCTTCTTTTTTGTAGAACGCTAATAAACGATCCATGTTACCATTTACTTGTTGTAAAAATTGTTCTATTTGGTAATCTACTTGTCTTCTAATTTCAGCATCCGAAACAACTATACTATCTTGAATGGCATGATGCGCGTATAATTTATTTTCCAACAGCTTACCAAATAACTCACAATCGGTAATATCTTTTGTGCTGTAACCGCCAGCCTCTAATTGTAAACGTTCTTTTTCAACATCTGAGTCTAGTACGATAAAGTCACCAACTACAGCAGCAACACCATCAACCTTTACAGCTTTTTGTTTATTTGTTGTATCTATAACTTTTGAAGCGACTTCCTTTTCATCTTCAATTATTTCTTGCGCCGACATAACATTAACTGCTAAAACGCTTATGCAAATGGGTAAAATGTATTTCAAATTAATTGTAAATTTCAAATTGTTTGTTTTTAATAGCATCTTTTGTGATATCCTTTTCTAATTCTCGAATTAACTCTAGCTTACGTTTATTTATTACAATTTGGTTTATGGTAGGTTTAACATATTCCAAAGGTGCCATATCATTTCGCAATAACACATCGTTAATTTGCATCAAATATACTCCTAATGAATCTTTGAGTTGTATAAAATTAGATTTTTTTAACAGTTCGCTTGAGTTTTCGGCAGTTATTGCCGGAATTTTTTGAACCACTTGATTAAACTTTATCCAAATTGAGTCGTTAAGCGAATAAGATTTAAACTGAATAGAAATAGAATCTAAAACCTTTTTATCCTCGCTGTTATAGCGTTTAAATCGCTCGTTAATTGTTTTAAAATCGATAATATTTTCATCTAAATGAATGTATCGAAATTTAATTAACTCTTCGTTTAACTTAAAAATTTCTTTATTGTTTTGATAATATTGTTCGGCTTCAGTTAATTTAACAATGGTATCGATATTTCGTTTTACAAGCGCCTCTACATAAGCTTTTGCATATAAATCATTTTTATACTGATTTACCAATTTGTTAAACGTTTCTTGTTTTTTATGACTTAAATTAAGTTTTGCTCCGTCTACAAAAAGCTGTTGGGTTGCCCATTTATTTATAAAATTCTGCACAAGAAGCGTGCTATCTTCTACCGAGGCTTCCTTAGGGACCAAATCTTCAATATCGCTTAAATACAAATACGATTCGTTTACTCGAGCCACAGGAATTCCTTCTTGCTCGGTTTTAAAAAACTGACAAGACTGAGCTACAACTACGATTACTAATATGATGAGAAAACGCTTTTGCACTTAGTTGTTTTTTATTTTATTTTTTACTTCTTGCAATACTTTTTCATCAATATCAACTTCGTATTTTTCGTGCAACCCGTTTACCCAATTAATTTCTTTTTGTTGCTGATAATCGCTAATTACAGCTCCTTTTGCTTCGACAAATTCGAGCTGCTTTTTAGGTAAAACTTCTTTAATTTTCACCACAACATAAGAATTGTTATGGCTTAATATTTTTGAAACCCCTACATTAAATGGTAAGTTTTCTGGTAATGTTTGATGAGTTTTTTCTAAAACACCAGTAGAGAACAACACTTCAATTTTATCTTCCGAATTCACTAAAGGTTTTATTTTTTCGACATCGTAACCTTTTTCAAACCATTTGGCTACCTTTTTTAAAGCCTTTTTATTTGATGATGATGCCACGACAGCATCAATTTTTTCATTTGAAATGTAATTCGCTTTATGCGATTCGAAATATTCTTTTACCGCTAAAGTATCATTACTAGCTGCATTCCAAATGGTATTTTCCATTAAATCGAAAAGCAACAATCCGTCGCGATACTCTCCAACTATATTTGCAAACTCTTCGTTTTCATCTTCTAAATTATTTTCATGATAACGAATTAAGTTTTCGTTTAAAAAGTTGTTGTAAACGTTATTTACTATAGTTTTAAAAGACGCTTTTGCGGTTGGGTTTCTTTGCGACTTCATTAAATAATCGGCAAAATGCTTATACGAAAATGATCGTTTACCAATAACTACTAAGTTTTTTTTACCAATAAAACTTGGTGGCAAAAACCATGTTTTAGTAAAATAACTATCGTTTAAAATAGATTCGAAATAACTTAAATCTGGAGTAGATGCAATCCTATAGTGCTTTTTTAATTTAGCTATTAAAGCTTCGTCGATGAGTTTGGAGCGATCATCGCGTTTTACCTTATTAATAAGTTCTGGTTTTATAGTTTCGAATTCGGGAGTTGGTTTTGCATTATATAATTTTACAATGTGCCAACCGTAAGCCGACTTAAAAGGCTGAGAAAAATCTCCAATATTTTCTAATGAAAAAGCCACGTCTTCAAACTCTTGCGAACGTAATTGGCCTCCAACTATTGGTGCTAATTTACCGCCATTTGAAGAGGTACTCTTATCGTCTGAAAATTGTTTCGCTAAAGCTTCAAAATCTTCTCCTTGTTTTAATTTTTGATAAATATCTTGAATTTTTACCTCTGCTTTTTCGGTATTATTGTTATTATCAACCAACATAATGTGTGCTACGGTTCGCTCACCGCGCGATTCTCGTTTATCTAACACATTAACTATATGATAACCAAAACGTGTACGAAATGGTTTTGATATATCGCCGACCGGTGTATTGAATGCAACGGTTTCAAAATCGTAAACCATTTTAAATCCAGAGAAATACCCTAATTTTTCACCATAAACAGTTTGCCCATTATGCACTTCTTGCCTTACTTTTTCGAAACCTTCTTTTAGTGCTCTATCTCGCAATTCACTAATTTTATTAAAGGCTGCTAACGTATCTTTTGGGCTTGCGGTTTCGGCCAATTTTACAAGAATATGATTCGCATTAACATCGAACGAAATACGCTCGTAGGCCTCTTCAACCAAAGCATCGGTTACTTTAGTTTCTTTCATAAAGCTATTTGCTAATTGCTTTTTATAACTCGATAATTCGCGTAAATAACTTGGATTAGTATCGAAACCCAAAGCATGAGCTTCTTTTAGTTTTAATTTATAGTTTATAAAAAGTTCTAAATAATTATCTACTTCTTTTTGTGATTCGTCTTGAACTAAATCTAAATTTTTATTATAAACTCTTAAAAATTCTGAAGTGTAAACAGGCTTATTATCTATAGTAAAAAGAACTTGATCCTGTTTTGTTTGGGCATTTAGTTTTACCAAAAAAACTGAAAGAAATAAAATTAAAACTCCGCTAACGCGCATGTGTGTTATTTTTTTAAGAATGATTACAAAAATACTAATATAAAGCTATTAAACAAGTTGTTTTTGAAACGGTTTATACACCAAAATATTATAA
Source organism: Neotamlana sargassicola (assembly GCF_020523965.1). Lineage (GTDB taxonomy): Bacteria > Bacteroidota > Bacteroidia > Flavobacteriales > Flavobacteriaceae > Neotamlana > Neotamlana sargassicola. Next base: position 57,617 of record NZ_JAJAPX010000006.1, read on the forward strand.
TTGTTTAACTTTGATTTTTAAGAATATTTAGTCTGAAATTAAAGACAGTAAAACATGAAACAACTTAAGCTAATCTGGGATTTTTATGGGCCAAATGCCGAAAAAACGGCACAGCATCATGAAATACACTTAAAAGAATATATTAAAATAGAAAACTTAGATATTACAATTACTGGCTGCACCACAATTAGCGACGTACACACCATTGCTTTTTTGGTTGTTAACGAATCTGATATGAAGCCTATTAGAGATGCCTTAAAACCCCATCGCGGACAACTTTATAATTAAACAAAAAAAATCCAACACACGGTTGGATTTTTTTTTAAATATTATATGTTTTATTATTCGTTTATAACCAACCTAAAACCTTCACCGTGTATATTTAAAATTTCAACTTTTTCGTCTAGTTTTAAATATTTACGCAATTTCGCAATATAAACATCCATACTACGAGAAGTAAAGTAATTATCGTCGCGCCAAATTTTTGTTAAGGCTAATTCTCGAGGCATTAAATCGTTTTCATGTAATGCCAATAAACGCAATAACTCATTCTCTTTTGGCGATAATTTTACCGGATCTCCGCCGTTGAATTTTAAGAAACGTAGTTTAGAATTTAAATCGAATTTACCAATTTTAAATTCAAATTGTTTACTATCCGAAATGGTTTCGGTAGCCTTACGTTGCATAATTGCTTTAATTTTCATTAAAAGCACTTCGCTATCGAAAGGTTTGTTTAAATAATCGTCTGCCCCTACTTTATAACCTTTTAAAACATCTTCTTTCATGGTTTTAGCGGTTAAAAATATAATTGGCACATCGCTATTTTTTTCGCGAATTTCTTTGGCTAAAGTAAACCCATCTTTATAAGGCATCATAACGTCTAGAATGCATAAATCGAAATCATCTTTTTTAAACTTTTCAAAGCCTTCCATTCCGTTTTTTGCATGCGTTACCTCATAATCATTCATCATTAAATAATCTTTAAGTACGGTTCCAAAATTAGGGTCGTCCTCAACTAGTAAAATTCTTTTCTTTTGCTCTTCCATATTTAAGATATTAGTGGAAGCTTAATTATAAATGTGCTTCCTTTGTCTTTTTCACTTTCTACTGATATATGACCTTGGTGGTCTTCTACAATTCTTTTCACATATGCCAAACCTAAACCGTGGCCCTTCACATTATGTATATTTCCTGTGTGCTCTCTATAAAATTTTTCGAATACACGTTTGGCAACTGCTTTACTCATGCCGCTACCGTGGTCTTTTATTTTTAAAACAATATTAGTTCCTACATTTTCTGTATAAACTTCTATTTCTGGGATGTTTGGAGAATACTTTATAGCATTATCCAAAATATTAACTATTACATTTGTAAAGTGTGTGTCGTTTGCCAAAACCGAAGATTTGTCGGCATTTAAAAAGGTTTTTATATAACCTTGCCTATCTTCAATAATTAACTCAACATGCATTATAGCATCTTCAACTAAGTCGTGCAACTTTACACGTTCCTTACTAATGTTTAACTCGTTTTTTTCTAATTTAGATATTCTTAATACGTTTTCAACCTGAGCATGCATACGTTTATTTTCATCTTTTATCATTTTTAAATAACGTAGCACTTTAGTTTCGTCGCTTATAATTTTAGGATTTTTTATGGCATCTAACGCTAAATTAATAGTTGCAATTGGCGTTTTAAACTCATGCGTCATATTGTTTATAAAATCACTCTTTATTTGCGAGATTTTACGCTGTTTAACTAATTGTAAAATGGCGCTTGTGTAAGCCAGAATTATAATTAAGGTGAAAATTACAGACAGTAAAATCATACCTATAACTCCAGACAAAATAAACTTATCGTCGTCTGGGAAATTAACCAATAAACGGTATGGAGTTTGCCTGTTTTCGTCGTAAAAAATAGGAACTTTAAATGTTGAATTAGGCCTGTTTTCGAAATTTTCACTACTCACCTTAGTTGCTAAATCATTGCTATAAATGGCTAATTCAAAATTAATATCGATACCATCCTTTTTTAGTTTTTCGCCCAGTAATTTTCTAATTTCTGCTTCGGAAACTCTTTTATGAATTGGTGTTCGTTTTGAAATAGCTTTGTAACTTTTTTCAAAACTAATTCGTTGTGCCTCATTTATAGCCCCACTGTTACGAATAATTTCGGAAATTGGACTCTTTAAATCTTTATCTGCTGGCCCAAAATCTGTATAAACTTCGGCAGTTGAATTACCAATTATATTTGTAATATCAAGACTATCTAAACCAATGTCAAAGAGCGATGAAGATAATTTATAATTTTCTTCAAGTACATTACTTCTATAAATGAGGGTTTCGTTGGTTGTATTGTTTTTTCTGTAAACCAATAATTGCGAAACATTTGTAGAGTCTAAAACTTTATCTTTATCTAACTTCTGAAAATTTTTAAAAGCCGTTTCTAACTCATTTTCTTCAATTATATTAGACACATAATTTAATGCTGTAACCACATTAAACTTAAAATGTTCCTTTTCGTTTTTAACCGATTCGTTTATGTAATAAGCTTGAATAGATATAATACCTATAAGCGACAAACTCATTAATATTATGAGTAGGATAAAAATTCTTTTCCTCATTAGTCAAATTTAACATTTTAACATTTAGAAATTTTATTTTTAACCTTACATTAACAAAAAGCAAACTACTTATCGTGTTAAAAGATTTTCATGAATTTTTGCTACCTGATTTTTAATACTTTGCAATGTTGTATTATGAATTACAAAATGTGAACGTTCTATTTTTTGGTCGTCGCTCCATTGGTTTTTCATAATAGCTTCAATTTTTTCAATCGTAGTATTGTCTCGTTTTAATAACCGTTCTATACGCGTTTCACGATTTGCAGTAACGGTAATAACAAAATCGCAGGCTTTATCACCGCCATTTTCGAATAGTATTGCAACCTCTTTTATTACGTAAGGCGCCTTTTGTTTTAAAGTCCATTTTAAAAAATGTTTTGCCACTCTTGGATGAATAATGGCATTCATTTTTTCTAAATAACTTTTATCGTTAAAAATAATATTAGCTATAAATGGTTTATTTAACTCATCGTTTACATAAACCTCTTCGCCAAATAATTGGATGAGTTTTCGTTTAATAATTTTAGATTTGCGCATTAGTTTTTTAGCCTCGTCGTCTGCAATATAAACGGGAATTCCCAATGCTTTAAATTGCTTTGCCACGGTGGTTTTACCGCTACCAATACCTCCTGTAAGTCCTACAACTATCATTTTACTATTATAAATTCTACACGTTGTCTATTAATTTTAGCGTTTTTTACCAAGTTTGGCTGCTGAACCAATTCGGGTATTAAAACCGTTTGATTATTATTTAACTTGCTGTAATCGCAAACCACTTTAAAATCTTTTGTAGTTATTTTATCGTAATTACTTAAACTTACATTATAACGCACATTTACAGATTTTGGGAAGTATTTTAACTCTAAGTTTTTAGGCTTATTAATTATGGTTATAGGTACGCTTAAGTTACCCTCTGTAAATTTTTCGACTCCTGCTTTTAAGGTTACGGTATTAACCGAAAACTTTAAATCTGAACTATTTTTAGGCAACTTTAGTTTTACAATTTTATTTATATCAGACCGAACCTCGTTAAAAACTTGAGCCTCGGTTTCTATTTCATTTATTTTTGAAACTAAAACATTAGGTCCAACTACAACTAACGAGTCTGGCTCGACTACAACAGGGTTTGGCGAATTATAACCTGGCGAAAAGTTTAACTGTGCCTTTACAACAACTGGAACTTTTTTTACCTGGTTAATTCCATATTTAAACGTTAAGGTATCAGGTTCTATATTAAGTATTTCAACTTCTTTACCAAATTGCGTATTATTTAAATATGCAGCCGATTTATACCAAACAAAAACACCCTCTTTTTTATAAACATCTTTACTAAAATCTATAGTTATTTTAGGTTCGCTAAATGCATATTTAAGCCATTTAAAACCATGTGTTTTTAAAGTAATATTTAGTTGCACCGAATCGTTTAAAATAATAAATTCTTGCGGAACATCCTGTTTTACAACAGAAAACCCTAACGTATTGGTATATGTTTTAGATAGTTTAGTGAAAATTAGAATAATAAAGGCAAACAACAAAAACAGAAAGAACACATTGATTCTTTTGTTTTTATGCGATTTTATTATTTCGGATTTTAGTTTATTAATCATTACGATTTAAAGAATAAATTTGGGAAATGACTTTCTGGATCTTTTTTTAACACGCTAACAGCTAAGGTTGATTTAAAAAAACCTAAACCATAACCAAAAAATTGGTACAAAATAGCCACCATTGCTAATAGTGACACAGTTATACTCTTTGTTGAAATTACAGCCAACAAAAAGGCTAGTAAAAAATACAAAACAAAACCATAAAACACCCAATTTACTCCTATAAAAAACAAAATAACAGAAACTATTAAGCCAAGACTAAAAACTGTAGGAAACCAGTAAGTTATTTTTTTTGTTGAAGGGTGCCAAACATTTAAAATAGGACGAACTAAACCAAATTTATGTACTTGATTATAAAATTTGCGCCATGAAATACGACGTTTATGATATACAAAAGCTTCTGGAATAAGTTTGGTTTTAAAACCTAATTGCCATAAACGTATGGTTAAGTCTGGATCTTCACCGGGATGGATTTTCCCAAAACCTTTTGATGCTAGAAATGCCTTTTTTGAAATCCCCATATTAAAACTTCGTGGTTGAAACTCATTGACACTATTTTTACTTCCTCGAATACCGCCTGTGGTAATAAATGAAGTCATGGCAAAATTTATTGCTTTTTGTAAATTACTAAAGGAAGATTGTGCTGCATCGGGCCCGCCAAAACAATCTGCATAATTTAAGTTCAAACTTTGGGTAACCTCATTGAGGTAATTTGGTGGCAATACGCAATCGGAATCGAGAATTATAAAATAATTACCCGATGCGTTTTGCATGCCGTAGTTTCTGGAGTCTCCAGGACCTGTATTTTCTTTAAAAAAATATTTAACATTTAACTTAGTATCAAACTCTTCTACAATACGTTTTGAAGTTATTGTAGAGCCATCTTCTACAATTACAATTTCGAAATTGGTATTGCCTTGTAATGTTGTAAAACTTTGTAAAAGTTCTAAGGTTTCGTCGGGACGATTGTAAACCGGAATTATAAAGGAAAACTGTAATTTCATGTTTGCACTAAACTTCGCTGATTTTTGCGTTAGGGATTGAGCCATTGTTGGAGCTCCTCGCAGAGAGCGACTTGCGAAAGCCCGACCCCGAAACTTCGGGGTAACGCCCAACTTATTTTAATTAACAAATGTAACAAAAAAAGCCACCTTAAAAAGATGGCCATGTATTTTTATAAACCTTAATGGTTTTTCAAACTTATTCTTCGTCTCCAACAAATGTACTCATAACAGCATCGCTAACGCCCATGTTGCTAAATCCGCCGTCGTTGTAAAGGTTTTGTAAGGTTACGCGCTTGGTTAAATCGCTAAACATTGCTACGGTGTAGTTGGCGCAGTCCATTGCTGTTGCGTTACCTAGTGGCGACATTTTTTCGGCGTAGGCTATAAAACCATCGAATCCTTTTACACCACTACCGGCTGTTGTTGGCGTTGGCGATTGCGAAATGGTATTAACACGCACGTTTTTATCGCGACCAAAAAAGTAACCAAAACTACGTGCAATACTTTCTAAATAGGCTTTATTATCGGCCATATCGTTATAATCTGGAAATACACGTTGCGCCGCCATATAGGTTAAAGCTACAATACTTCCCCACTCGTTCATAGCATCGCTTTTGTAAAGTGTTTGCATTAATTTGTGAAACGACATAGCAGAAACATCGGTTCCTTTTTGTGTCCAATCGTAATTTTGATCGGTGTAGTGCTTACCTTTACGCACGTTTATTGACATTCCTATTGAGTGTAGTACGAAATCTATTTTTCCGCCTAAAATCTCCATAGATTTATCGATTAGGTTTTGCAAATCTTCAACATTTGTCGCATCGGCAGGAATAATTTGAGATCCTGTTTTTTCGGCTAATTCGTTAATTTGCCCCATGCGCATTGCAACTGGTGCATTGGTTAATACAAATTCTCCACCTTCTTCGTGCACGCGTTCGGCCGTTTTCCATGCGATAGAATTAGAATCTAAGGCTCCAAAAATGATTCCTTTTTTTCCTTTTAGTAAATTAAATGACATATTTATTTTTGTTAAAAATCGTTAGTTGAAATTTTTAGTTGGGCAAAGGTAACAAACTTTTTACTTAAGCCTTTTAACTTTTACTAATTTAGTAAATCTTTAGCATGTGCAATAGCCGAGGTTGACATTTCTGTACCACCTAACATTTGTGCAATTTCCACAATGCGCTCGTCGTGATTTAGTTTTACCAAATTGGTTTGTGTTACCTCGTTAACATCTTCTTTATACACTTTAAAATGCGAATGTCCTTTGGCTGCCACCTGTGGTAAATGAGTTATGGAAAATACTTGCATGGTTTTACTCATTTGCAACATGATATCGCCCATTTTATTCGATATTTCTCCTGAAACACCGGTATCGATCTCGTCGAACATTATGGTTGGTAACTGTATATAATTGGCTAAAACAGACTTTATTGCTAACATTATACGCGATAATTCTCCTCCGGAAGCTGCTTTTTTAAACTCGTTAAAGTTGCCGCCTTTATTTGCTGAAAATAAAAAGGACAGCTCGTCTTTTCCGTTTGCTAAAAATGTACTCGATAAACTTAAATCTATTTTAAACTGTGCATTAGGCATTCCTAAACTGCTTAAAAGAGTTTCTAATTGTGTTTTTAGCTCAGGAATTACGGCGTTACGTTGCTTTGTAATTTGTAAAGCAATGGTATTAAGTTGTTTTTCTTTTGAATTTATTTCCGATTGTTTAGCTTTAATACTATCGTCTAAATTTTCGGTTACCGCTACTTTTTCTTGAAGCTTATTTTTAATTTCAATTAATTCTGAAACTTCGCTAACCACATGTTTTTGCATTAAATTATGCAGCATTTTTAGTCGCGCATCAACAACTTCCAGTCGGTTTGGATCGGCATCGATTGCTTCTTGTAAACTAGTTATTTCGCTAAAAATATCGTCCAGTTCTATAAAACTACTTTCGGCACGTTTATAAACATCTTCATATTTTACCGAATAACTAGACAGTTTCTGCAACGCATTTTTTAAAGCAGTTAAAGCTGTTAACGCTCCCATTTGCTCATCGCCCAACAACTGCTCTGCTTCACTTAATTTTTCCTGAATATTTTCAATATTGTTAAGTGTTTCATATTCTTCTTCAAGCGCTTGTAATTCGTCGTTAACCAAATTAGCTTCAACTAATTCGCTTAATAAAAAACTGTTATAGTCGTGTTCTTTTATGGCTTCTGCCTTAAAATTTAATAATTCTTTATATTCTTTTTCTAACTTTTTAAGTACTCTTAATTCCTGTTTGTAGTTTTTTAAAATATCGTCGTTTTTTGCCAAAGCATCAATAACTTGAAACTGATAATCGTTATTAGTTAATTGCATGGTTTGGTGCTGCGAATGGATGTCAATTAAGCGTTCACCAAGTAATTGCAAACTGCTTAAATTTACAGGAGAATCGTTTACAAATGCTCTAGATTTTCCAGAAGGTAATATTTCTCGCCTTATAATGGTTTGCCCTTCGTAATCGAAGTCTTCAGCTTTAAAAAGTGCTTCAAGTTTATATTTTTCAATATTAAAAACGGCTTCGATGATACATTTTTTAGTATCATCTTTTAAACTACTTAAATCCGCTCGTTTACCTAAAATAAGCGATAAACCACCAAGTAAAATAGATTTACCAGCACCAGTTTCTCCAGTTATTATTGAAAACCCATCGTTAAAATCGACTTTTAAATGATCGATTAACGCGTAATTTTTTATTGAAAGTGAGGTTAGCATGTTTTAGTTTATAGTTTTAAATCGCAGTGTTTAATTTTTTTATTTAATTACAGAACAGTCTCCGCTTTAAATTGTTACAAAAAAATTACTGCTAATTTAGGCTGACTTTAAAATTTTATATTTTGCCATTTACTACTATGAAGCGGTGCAATTTTTGGCAAAGTTTCTTTTAACTTAACAATATTTACACTTGGTCCGTTTGAAAAAATTTGCTCTATTTCGTCTGCTTTAGCATCAAAAAAGGTACGTAATAAAAAAGAGTTTGGTCTACGACTATTCATAGCATTAAACTTTAAAATAGACGTTGCAATAGCTTCTTTTCCTGTTTTAACATTTTCGCTCATAACATCTAAACCATCGCGATGATACGTGTACATTATGTTGCGATACTCTTTATAAGTTGGAGATAAAATATTATCGATTAAAACAAATCGGCTTTGTAAACCATCTTCCACTTTCCAGCCACTAAAATTACTTTGTTGCGAAAAGTTAACAATGGTTTGGGCTTGTTTATAATAAGGGCTTCCGCCGTTTTCAGCAAAAGTATCTGCATCTAAAGCCAAAATAATATAAACGTGATAAGCAATTATAGAAATAAGGTTAGATTGAAACTGCGTATTACTAAAGTTTAAATTTTGAAACTCCAAATACCTAAAAGTTAAATCTTTGTCGTTAAAACTATAAATTGGCGTGGTAAAGCTAGACCCATAAACAGGACGAGAAGCTTGCACTTGTAAAGCACCTTGAAATGTTTCGCCGCTATAATTGCTAATGTTTAACACCATGGAACAATTAATGCGTTCTTGTGGTTTAAAGGCTTTGTTAGTCCATTTAGTATTATTAACAAACTCGTTAAGTTGTTTTTCTAGTGTTTTAAAAATAGGGAAGTTTTCGTTACCCGTTTGTTGTGCATTAACAACCAATTTGCAGTTTAGCTCTTGCGAAAAACCGGCAAAACACAATAAAAATGCCAATAAAATTAATAGTTTACGCATGTATTTTAGTTGTAATATGATTTATTAAATCGTTTGCCACTTCGGTTTTAGTTTTTAAATCGAATGCCGTGATATTATCTTTATCATCGATAAAAGTAACTTTATTGGTATTCCCTTTAAATCCGGCACCTTTATCGTTTAACGAATTTAATACTATTAAATTTAAATTTTTACGTTTTAGTTTCCCTTTTGCGTTTTCTAACTCGTTATTAGTTTCTAAAGCAAAACCAACTAAAAATTGTTTCGTTTTTATTTCGCCTAAAGATGCCAAAATATCTTTAGTTTTTTCTAACTCTAAAGTTAACGTATTGGTTTTCTTTTTTATTTTCTGGGTTGCTACTTCTTTTGGGGTAAAATCGGCAACAGCTGCCGAAAGAATTGCTACATCGCTGCTTTTAAAATATTCGTGTACAGCATTATACATGCTTTGAGCACTAACTACAGGAACCACTTTTATTGCGCTGTGGTTAACTTTTTCATGGGTTGGCCCTGTAACTAAAACAACTTCTGCTCCGTTATTGGCTGCTGCTTTAGCTATTTCGAAACCCATTTTACCAGATGAATGATTCCCTATAAAACGCACAGGATCGATGGCTTCGTAGGTAGGGCCAGCCGTAATTAAAATAGTTTTTCCGTGAAGTGGTAATTTATTTAAAATATCGTTTTCTATAAAAGAAACAATATTTTCTGGTTCTGCCATTCTACCCTCTCCTACCAAACCGCTTGCCAATTCGCCACTAGCAGCAGGAATCATAACATTTTTAAAAGCTTGTAATTTTGTAAAACTGGCTAAGGTAGATGGATGTTTGTACATGTCTAAATCCATGGCAGGCGCAAAATACACAGGACATTTGGCCGATAAATACGTTGCTAACAATAAGTTATCGCAAACACCATTTGCCATTTTAGACAAGGTATTGGCCGTTGCTGGAGCAATTACCATGATATCTGCCCAAAGGCCTAAATCGACATGATTATTCCATACTCCAGTGTCGTCATCTTCATTTGTAAACGAAGAAAACACCGGGTTTTTAGATAAAGTAGAAAGTGTTAAAGGTGTTACAAAATCTTTTGCCGCTGGTGTTATAACCACTTTAACTTGGGCACCAGATTTTATAAACAACCTAACAAGTGAAGCTGTTTTGTAAGCGGCAATACCACCACTAATTCCTAATAGTATGTTCTTGCCGCTTAATATTGACATTTTAGAATGTTTTACTGAGCGTCTTCTTCAGTATTTCTAAAATAAATTTTATCCGTTAACCATTCTTGAACAGCTAACGCATGAGGTTTTGGTAACTTTTCGTAAAATTTAGAAACTTCGATTTGCTCTTTATTTTCAAAAATTTCTTCAAGACTATCGTTATATGTAGCGAATTCTTCTAACTTATCGATAAGTTCCTTTTTAATTTCGGTATTGATTTGCTCAGAACGTCTTGAAATAATAGAAATAGCCTCGTATATGTTTTCTGTAGGCTCATCTATTTGGTTTCTGTCGTACGTTACAGTATTAACAGGTGCATTAGTTTTCTTTAAATCCATCGGTCTTCTATATTTAACTTTTTGTGCTATAATTTTTTAATTCTTCTTCTAGTTGCACTGCCATATCGTTTACAGTTTCTAGATATTTAGAATTTACAAATGTACTTTTAAATGTGGTTGAATATTCTTTAGCACTCTCTAAACGTTCCTTACGCAAATGCACCAAACCTTCTTGTATGGTGTTTTTGTATTCTCTACTGTTTATAGCTTGCTGAAACATAGCATCGAGCTTTAAAAACATGGCTTCTTCTCGTAAAGAGGAACCAGGAAATTCAAATAAAAAGTTATCGAAAGATGTAATGGCTGCATTAAAATCTTTTGTATAACCTGGTGCAATCACCTTATATTTTCTAGCTATTTCGAATGCTTTCTTTTGAAGTTTAAAATCTAATTCTTGAACCAATTTATTTGCTTCACCTGCATATTCTGAATCTGGAAACATATTAATAAAATCTTGAAGATTCTCGATAGCCGTAGCTGTTTCGGTTTGATCTTTAGAATATACTGGCGATAGCATAAAAGAACTTTTTGCCGCTAAAAACGAAGCTTCTTCTAACTTTTCACTATTAGGGTAGCTCGTTGCAAAACGCTCGAACTGGTAACCGGCCGTATAATAATCCTTCATTTTGTAATATGAATTAGAATACAAAAACATAAGTTTTTCGGCTTGTGGTTTACCTCTATAATTAGGCACAATTTGAGCAAAAAGTTTGTTGGCTTTTCCAAACTTACCTTCATTATACAAGTCTTCACCCAATTTAAATTTTGTAGCAATATCTTCGGACTTTAAAGCCTTTTGATATTCACTACAACTTGTTAAAAGTGTTACAGCTAATAGTATGTATAAAACGTTCTTCATAAATCTTAAACAGTTTGCAAAATTAAGTTAATAAAATGGATTTTAAAAATATTATTTAAACGCTAAAATAACAGGTAAAAGCTAGTATTTATAAGGTTTAAGTAATATTTAACACCATTAAAATGCTTTTACAAAATCTGCAATTTTACTTTTTAACGCGTTTGAAGCTGGTACTAAAGGTAACCTTACGGTGCTTTCGCATAAGTTTAAAGCTTCAAAAACAGCCTTAATTCCTGCCGGATTGTTTTCTTCAAAAATGTAATCAATTACATCCATTAATTTAAAGTGAATTTTGTAGGCTTCTTTTGCATTTCCTGCTAAACCTAAACGAATCATCTCTGAAAATTCTTTTGGAAACCCTTGCCCAATCACCGAAATAACACCAGAACCTCCCGCTAGTACAATACCTAAAGCTAAATCGTCGTCTCCAGAAATAATCATAAAATCTTCTGGTTTATTTTTAATTAACGTTAAATATTGCGCCACATTATTACCTGCTTCTTTTACAGCCACAATATTTTTAAAATCGTTAGCTAAGCGCAGTGTTGTTTCTGGCTCCATATTTTTTGCGGTACGCCCAGGAACGTTGTACAAAATAATATCTACAGGACAAGCTTCGGCAATGGCCTTGAAATGTTGGTACATGCCCTCTTGTGTAGGCTTACTGTAATATGGCGATACCGATAATATAGCATCCATATTACTTAAATCTGTTGTTTTAATTTCTTCAATAACCTGCATGGTATTATTACCTCCAATACCTAAAACCATAGGCACTCGCCCGTTATTAGCTTTAGTTACAGTTGCAACAACGGCTTTTTTCTCTTCTTTAGTGATGGTAACGCTTTCGCCTGTGGTACCACAAATTACTAAATACTCTACACCGTTTTCAATATTATAATTTACAATATTTGCTAATGCATCGTGGTTAATTGATAAATCGGAATTAAACGGTGTAACCAAAGCTACTCCGGTTCCAAGAAACTTATTATTCATTTTATATTTTATTTAAAATAGTAAGGTATTTTACCACCTCGTCTTTAAAAAGATTAATTTCTTTTGTTGATGTTTTTATTATTAAATCGTTTAATCGTTCGTCTTGTTGAAAATTACCAATCTTGAATTTAGATTGACTCATTGCCGTAATCAATTTAATTTCTGTAATATCTTTTTCATAAAAACTGATTAGTAAATCGAAGTTTTTATTTAAAAAACCAGATAATTCAACGTTCTTAACAGCTCCTTTCCAGCCCAAATCGCTAGGGTTAAAACAAGAATCCCAAGATAAAACTTGTTCTTTTTCGTTTTCGGTAAAGGTTATAATTTTCAATCGGTTAGATCGAATATTTAAAGCTTCAGAAAAATTTACAAATTTATCTAAATCATCAAATTCATCAAGGTTTACAATAATCCCCAGACTTTCAATTTTGTTATCATTAACAATTATGTCTCTTTTTGATAACAATTTATTTAAATACTTTTTATTAGATTTTTCTTTAAAACCTTGTAAAATCATTTACCTTTATACTTTGCGCAAAGGTAGCAAAAGTACATTCAAAAAATATCGTAAAAAAATGAGGATAACAATTTTATTGGTTTTGTTATATTTTTTAAATTTTTCTAGTTGTAAACAAAATCAATTACACTTAAATAAAATTGAAGGTGAACGTATTGAAATTAACAATACAATTACCGAAAATGCCGATATAGAAGCATACATAAAGCCTTATAGAGAACACATTCAAAACGACTTAGACAGCATTATTGCTTACGCACCTCATACTTACACAAAATCGGATGGCGAATTTAACACCGCTATTGGGAACTTTATGGCCGATGCGGTGTACCAAGAAGCGAACCCCATTTTTAAAAAGAGGACGGGGCACGATATTGATATGGTTTTACTTAACCATGGCGGTATTCGTTCTATTTTATCGAAGGGAAACATTTCTAAAAGAACAGCTTTTGAATTGATGCCTTTTGAAAATAGCATTGTAGTTGTAGCTTTAAAAAAACCGCAAATCGATAGTTTATTACTTTACTTATCGAAATCAACTAAAGCTCATCCTATTTCGCAACTTAAATTAACTTTAAACAAAAATTTTGAAATTGTTGATGCTAAAATTAAAGGTGAAAATATCGCAAATAAAACTTATTACGTAGCTACAAACGATTATTTATACAACGGTGGCGATAATATGCGCTTTTTTAAAACTAACGATTCTTTATATGTTTTAAATTATAAAATAAGAAATGCCTTAATTGATTATTTTATTAAAAACGACACCATAAACCCTATACGAGACGACCGATTTACCCAAATAAATTAAACTATGAAACGTAGATATTTTTTACAACAAACAGCTGCAAGCACCACTTTAATTGGTTTGGGCGGATTAGGATTAACATCGTTTACTTCAGCAAAAAAACCAACTAAAATAACTATTTTACATACCAACGATGTGCATAGTCATATTGATGCTTTTGGACCAGAAGATGGCAGAAATGCCAATAAAGGAGGCGTAGCCAGACGCGCAACTTTAATTGACACCTACAGAAAAGAAAACCCAAATACCTTACTGTTAGATGCTGGCGATATTTTTCAAGGCACACCTTATTTTAATTATTATGGAGGTGAACTGGAGTTTAAGTTAATGAGTAAATTAAAATACGACGCATCAACCATTGGAAATCATGATTTTGATAACGGAATTGATGGTTTATACGCCCAATTACCTCATGCCAATTTTGAATTTGTTTGTGCCAACTACGATTTTAAAAACACCGTAATGGATACGCATGCTAAGCCTTATAAAACTTTTATGAAAGACGGTATTAAAATTGGTGTTTTTGGCATAGGAATTGAACTTGAAGGCTTGGTGGCACCAAATATGTTTAAAGAAACAAAATATCTCGACCCGGTTGAAATATCTCAAGATATGACGCGCATTTTAAAAAATAATGAGGCCTGCGATTTAATTATATGTTTATCGCATTTAGGCTATCATTATAAAAGCAACCCTAATAAGATTAGCGATTTAAAACTAGCAGCGGCCACAAAAAATATAGACTTAATTATTGGGGGTCACACGCACACGTTTTTACCAAAACCTACAGTAACTAAAAATGTTGAAGGAAACAATGTACTGGTAAATCAAGTTGGATGTTACGGATTGTATTTAGGTAAAATAGATTTTTATTTTGATAACGAAAAGAATAAAAGTGCCAACGGAACGTCTATCCTAGTTTAAAATTACAACGTCTGTAATAGCTTTGGGGTTTTTACGAACCTTTAATTTGGCCTTTCTCAACTTTTGGCTTTTTACCGCCTCGATAGTAGCATATTTAAAAATAAAATAGATACCTACAACATATAACATTCTATCAATCATTAAATAGCTAAAGCTACTAACATAATATTCATTTACATACTCCAGGATTAAAGAAAAACCAAAACAAGCAACCGACGATAAAAAAAATATTGCCTTTTGTGTTTGGTAATTTAAATACACTCCTAAAGCAACAAAACCCAGAACAACTAGTACCAAACTTTTAATAGCAAACACTTTTACTCCTAAATCGTCTGGAATAATAGTGAGCAAGAAACTATAAAGTGAATACAATAAATATATGTTTATTGAAAAAACAAGAATAAGATAACCTGCAATAATTTTATCTATTCGTTGAAATTTAAATTGCGGAGCAATCATAAAAATTAAGTACCCAAAACTTATTAAATAAAAAGCGTCGGAAATAAAACCAAAACTCAAATCGCTAATAAAAACTCTACTAACGTTTCCGAGGAGAGAAAACACCAAAAATGAAATTAATGGCAAGTTTAATTTTTTATAACGCATTAAAAAAACGGTCATAAAAACAGGAATTAATGCCACAAACGATGTTTGTATTAAAAATTGGCTTTTAGAAAAAACTCCAAGTAAATTAAAAAATAAAGTAACTATTAAAACTGCTAATAACAGCTTGCTAAAAACTGGTAGGGTTAATTTTTTCACAATCATAATATAAGTAGGTTGTTACAAATTTATAATAATAATTCAATTTCAACGTTAAAAAATGACTTTTTATCGATATTTTTAAAAAACCAGACACTTTATCGATAAACGTAAATTAAATTATCAACATTTTAAACCTATAAGCTTTACCTTTTTTAGGAAACTCTATTCCTGTTATGATTTTAACTTATTCACAAACGAATTTGCCCCTTTTTAGTTAAATAAAAGTAACTTGAAACACGAAAAATTTTTTCGAAACAATATAAAAGCAGAAATACTGAATTAAATAAGAGTAATTACTTATAGCAACTCATTAAAAAATTACAAGAAGAAGAAAATATTGGAAAAAAATTATTAACGATTTAAAATTTTAAATCTATTAGCTCCGTTAACAAAACCAGACTGCAAGTAAAAAAAGTAAAAAGCAAGTAACGTAAAAGTTGATCCTAACACATAGATTAACGACATACTAGACACATAAATATAAGCAACATCCATAACCTCGGAAAATACAA
This sequence comes from Neotamlana sargassicola, assembly GCF_020523965.1. Lineage (GTDB taxonomy): Bacteria > Bacteroidota > Bacteroidia > Flavobacteriales > Flavobacteriaceae > Neotamlana > Neotamlana sargassicola. The sequence goes on from NZ_JAJAPX010000006.1 coordinate 73,526, forward strand.
TAGATAATGAGCCTAAAAATAGGTACAATGATTTCTTATTGTCATTATAAAAATAATTTAAGAGCGAAATAGACAACAGCAGCAGCACGATACTATTATAAATGACCTCGAATATACTCTCGAATTCATATCGTAAACTAGTATCGGAGACTAGCTGTAAAACATAAATTAAATAAATATTTAAAAAAGCGAGGACTATAATATGAATCCATAAATTTTTTAAAACAAATGACATTGATAAAAACTTACTAATTTTTACAATTAAGCATAAATAGGCTAAATCATATAATATATTCGATACATAGTAATCTAATTTGTAATAAACACTTCCATCTAAATTAAAATCGACGACTGTCCACTCTACAATAAACCCCAAGACATCTGAAATAGAATAAAATATTAAAAACAAGAAAAACCAAATGTTTTTTTCTTTAGCTAATACCAAATAACAGACAGTAATTAAAGGAACCATAATACTGTCGAAAAATGTAGAAAGAATATAATAACCTAAAAACTCACAAATTGCAAAAAGACAAAAGCAAATCGTTAAAATTGGTATAAATATTTTAGACATTTTCATAGGTAAAATCGTCAATGCACTCAACAAACATAGTTAAAAAACACATATCAACCAATAAAATATCGTTTTATCGATTATTTTTCAAAAATACGTAGGAATTGAATTTCATTTTTGAGTTCAATACCCAACTTTTCTGCCTTTTCTTTCTTGCTTGGTCCCATTTTATCGCCGGCAACAATGAAACTAGTTTTAGATGAAATTGAACTACTTACCTTACCTCCATTATCTTCTATAAGCTTTTTTAACTCAGTTCTAGAAACGGTTTCAAAAACTCCAGAAACAACTATAGTTTGACCTTCAAGTAAATTTGTTTGTCCTTGTAAAGCTTCTTCCGATAATTCTAACTGAACTCCAAACCCTTTTAATCTTTCAACAATTGTTTTGTTTTCTTCTGAAGTAAAAAATGCTACTACGCTCTCTGCTATTTTTACGCCTATTTCATCAACATTTACTAATTCTTCTTCTGTTGCCATCATTAAAGCATCAATACTTTTATAGTGCTTCGCTAATTTTTTTGCAACTGTTTCTCCAACATAGCGTATTCCTAATGCGTATAATACACGCTCGAACGGAATGGTTTTAGAATTTTCAATACCATTTACCAAATTTTCAGCACTTTTTTCAGCCATACGCTCCAAAGGAATTACTTGCTCTTTAGTTAGTTCATACAAATCGGAATAATTATTAATCAAACCATTATTTACTAAAAGCGCCACAGTTTCACCTCCTAAACCATCAATATCCATAGCTTTTCTGGATATAAAATGCTGAATACGACCAATTATTTGAGGATTACATCCATTAAAATTAGGGCAATAATGTTGCGCTTCACCAGCTTTTCTAACTAATTCTGTTCCACATTCTGGACAATGTGTAATATATTTTGTTGGTTCAGAATCTATTGGTCGTTGCAACATATCAACGCCTAAAACTTTTGGTATAATCTCACCACCTTTCTCTACATAAACCGTATCGTTAACTCGAATATCAAGTTTTTCAATTTGGTCGGCATTATGCAACGACGCTCGTTTTACGGTTGTGCCTGCAAGCTCTACTGGTTCTAAATTAGCAACAGGTGTTATTGCGCCTGTTCGACCAACTTGGTAAGTTATACTGTTTAATTTTGTAGACACTTGTTCGGCTTTAAATTTATAAGCCATGGCCCATCGCGGTGCTTTAGCTGTGTAACCTAATTCCTCTTGTTGTTGTAAATTGTTAACTTTAATAACAACACCATCGGTTTCGTATGGTAAAGCATGACGTTCTTCGTTCCAGTAATCTATAAACTCTAAAACTTCATCAATACTTTTTGCTAGTTTTGCGGCGTTTGGCACTTTAAATCCCCATTGGCGGGCTTTTTCTAAACTTTCAAATTGTGTAGAAACACCTAAATTATTTCCAGTTAAATTGTACAGCAAACACTCCAACGGACGCTTTGCTACTTCTGCACTATCTTGTAATTTTAAACTTCCAGATGCTGTATTTCTTGGGTTTCGGTAAGGCTCCTCGCCTATTTCTATACGCTCTTCATTCATTTTATTAAACCCATCAAAAGGTAAAATAATTTCACCACGAATGTCGAATTTTGGAGGATAATCGCCTTTTAATTGTAAAGGAACCGATTTTATTGTTTTTACATTAGCTGTTACATTATCGCCTTGAAAACCATCGCCACGTGTTACTGCTTTCGTTAGCTTTCCGTTTTCGTAGGTTAAACTAATAGATGCGCCATCGTATTTTAGTTCGCATGTGTATTCAATTGCTCCATCAACTAGTTTTTTTATGCGTTTTTCCCAGTCTTCTAAATCTTCTTTTGAGTAAGAATTATCTAAAGAATACATTCTAAACTCATGCGGAATAGTTTCGAAGTTTTTAGTTATTTCCCCGCCTACACGTTGTGTTGGCGAATTGGCATCAAAAAACTCTGGATGTTTATCTTCAAGTGCTTGTAATTCCTTCAGCTTAATATCAAAATCATAATCTGATATCGTGGCGTTATCTAACACATAATAATTGTAATTATGTTGGCGCAACTCGTTTCTTAAAGCTTCTATTTTTTGTTTTACATCATTCATTTTAAAACACCTTTTATCATTCTATCTTTTTCGAAAATGTCTTTTTTTAATTCAACTTTATTAAAATTTAAATTTAGTAAAGCCTTCATATCTTGCCCAAGATACTCATTGATTTCAAAAAACAACAAACCATTTTTATATAACTTATCAACAGCAAAATTTGTAATTGCTTTATAAAATATTAGAGGATTGTCATTATCCACAAACAAAGCTAAATGCGGTTCGTTCTCCAAAACATTGGGTTTCATTAATTCTTTTTCAAGGTTGCGAACGTATGGCGGATTGGAAACAATTACATCAAATTTTAAATCCTTCGAAAGTAATTTTGAGTTCTTTACATCTAAAATGGAATCCTCAATAAACTCAATATTTACATGGTTTAACTCAGCATTTTGTTTCGCTATTTTTAACGCTTCCGCGGAAACATCTAGCGCATAAACTTTAGCATTTGGTAGGTTTTTGGCTAAGGAAATAGCAATGCAACCGCTGCCTGTGCCAATATCTAGAATATTTATTTTGGCAGACGCCTTTTTACAATCGTTTATTATCCAACTTATTAATTCTTCGGTTTCTGGACGTGGAATTAAAACAAATTGAGACACCTTGAACTTTAAACCATAAAACTCGGTTTCACCAATAATATATTGTATCGGTTTTTGTGCTTCTAAATCTTTTAAAGCTTCATTTAATTTTGATACATCATCAACTTCAACATCTGGATTCAATGCTAAGTTAATTCTAGAAATGCCAAAATAGAATTCAATTAACTCGTAATAAAACGCATTAATTTCTTCCGAAGAATAAAACGCAGCTAAACGTTTTAAAAACGTATGTTGGATGGGTTTTAATTTCATAAATCTTTAATCATCCATACGCCACAAGAAAAATGACCTGTATTTCCCAATGCACCTTGCAAGTGTTTAAAACCAAAATTTTCGTAAATATGTATAGCCGCTTTTAATTGCGATGCAGACTCTAAATAACACTGCTTATAACCCAGTTGCTTCGCAGCTTCAACACATTTAGCAAAAAGTTGTTTCCCGTAACCTTTACCTCTAACTTTAGGTGAAAAATACATTTTTTGTATTTCACATATATCACCATTTGAATCTTGCAACGGTTTTACACCACCACCGCCTAATACTTCACCATTTTCTTCAATAATAAAGTACACATCGTTACTATTTTGATAGGCTTCATGCATTTTTTTAGTTTCAGGATCGGTATACGCTGTACCTTCTAACGGAATTTTAAACTCATGAAAACAGGCGCGTATTACAGCCTCAAGTTGCTCATTATCTTGAGGTTCTATTTCTCTAATAACTATACTATCTTTACTCACTTTAAAATGATATTTTTGTAGATATTTTACGGGATGAAGATACATGAAAAATACATAAAACGCTGTATAGAAATAGCCAAAAACGGTTTAGGAACAACGAGACCTAACCCCATGGTAGGCGCAGTTATTGTAAAAGACAATAAAATTATTGGCGAAGGTTTTACGAGTCCTTATGGAGGTAGTCATGCCGAGGTAAATGCCATAAACTCGGTTGCAGATAAAAATCTACTTAAGGAAGCGACCATTTATGTAACACTCGAACCATGTTCACATTATGGTAAAACACCACCATGTAGCGATTTAATTATACATCACAACATTCCAAATGTTGTTATAGGTTGTATTGACGATAACGAAAAAGTAGCAGGAAAAGGTATAAAAAAACTCATGGAAGCGGGTTGTAATGTTAGTGTTGGTGTGTTGGAAGTCGAATGTAAATCTTTACACAAAAGATTCTTTACATTTCACAATAAAAAACGCCCGTACATTATTTTAAAATGGGCGCAAACTACAGATGGTTTTATCGCGCCTAAAACAAAAAACGAGCAAAAACCTGTTTGGATTACCAATACATTTTCCAGACAATTGGTACATAAATGGCGCGCCGAAGAACAAGCTATTCTAGTTGGCTACAATACAGTGCTAGCAGATAACCCTAGCTTAACAACCAGAGATTACTTTGGGCAAAATCCTGTTAGAATTGTAATTGATAATAATAACAGTTTACCCAAAGACCTCAATATTTTTAACGCTGAAGCGGAAACAATTAGCTTGCAAGAAAATACGGCTAAGGCTATTTGTAACGAACTATTTAATGCAAATATTAATTCCGTTATAATTGAAGGCGGAAGTAAAACATTGCAAACCTTTATAAATGAAGGTCTCTGGGATGAAGCTAGAGTTTTTAAAGGCGCCGTTGTTTTTAATGAAGGTATTGAAGCTCCTAAATTCGCGGGAAAATTAATTTCTACCGAAACTATCGCAGGAGACATATTAGAAATATACCAAAACAAATAACTCTTTTTGATTAACGAAGACACATATCAAACTATTAACAAAGCAACAGAACCTGTTTTATTTAAAGATAAAAACAGCAAGTTTTTCGGGTATGCTTTTCCAGTTTTAACCGAAGATAATGTTAAACTTAATTTAGAAATGGTTAAAAAAGAACACCATTCGGCAAGACATTGGTGTTATGCTTACCAAATAGGCACCGAACAAATACATTATCGTGCAAACGACGATGGCGAACCTAGCAATTCAGCAGGTATGCCCATTTACGGACAAATACAATCGTTTAACGTTACCAATATTTTAATAATAGTGGTTCGCTATTTTGGCGGCGTTAAATTAGGTGTTGGCGGATTAATTAATGCCTACAGACAAACCGCACAATTAGCATTAGAAAGCGCAACGATTATTGAAAAAACAATAAATATTAACTACCTAATAACTTTCGATTATAAAAACATGAATGTGGTAATGCGCAGAATAAAAGAGCACCAAATAAATATTATTAACCAAAAACTAGAATTAAATTGCCAATTAACAATTTCTGTTAGAAAAACAGAATCTGAAAAAATATTTGAAATTTTTAATTCTATTTTCGAGGTAAAAATCAAAGCAATTTAAACTAATCTTCAATTAAGTTTAAAACATAATCTGGAGCTTTAACTGGCCGCAAAGTTTTCATACTAACAAAAACTAATGTTGTACTTGCTAAGGTCAATATTTCCCCCTTCTCATTGGTTATTTCATAGTCAAATTCTATCTTAGAAGTTGGTTTATTTTTAAGCATAGTTTTAACCGTAATTAACTCATCATAACCCGCCGATTTTTTATAATTAATATTTAAAGAAACGACAGGTAACATAATACCGTTATCTTCCATCGATTTGTAAGAAATCCCTAACTTCCTTAACCACTCAACCCGTCCCATCTCCAAGTATAATGCGTAATTTCCGTGATACACCACTCCCATTTGATCGGTTTCACCATACCTCACTCTTATTTGTATTTCATCGAATTTCATACTGTATTTTAAATATTTTTTTGTAGTTTCCCTTGCTGGCTAAACATGAGAAAAAATTTCTTAAAATTCAAGAGGTATTCATTTTTTTTTTTAGAATTTTGTTCACATATTTGCCTCACTATAAAAGGGGGTATTGAAATTCCATTTCAATCAATCTTATCTAACAAAAAACCTAAAGAAATTTTTAAAAAATGAGTAAAACTGCGAAATCGGTGTGGAATAATTGTCTTTTATTTATAAAAGATAATATTCAGCCCCAAGCATACAAAACATGGTTTGAGCCCATAGTCGCAGTTAAACTCACAGACAACGCGTTGAGTATTCAAGTTCCTAGTAAATTCTTTTATGAATGGCTTGAAGAGCACTATGTAAAAATTCTTAAAGTAGCACTTACTAAAGAATTAGGTGAAACTGCCAAACTGGTGTACATTATTAAAATGGAAAATACCTATGGCAACAAACAACCATTTACCGAAAAAATACCGAGTTCGCATAGAACAGCGGTAAAATCGCAAGATGTAGATATACCCTTAAATAATAAAAGTAGAGAATTAAAAAACCCTTTTATTATTCCTGGTATTCGCAACGTAAAAATTGAATCGCAACTAAATCCTAATTATAGTTTCGAAAACTTTTTAGAGGGAGACTCTAACCGTTTAGCAAGAAGCGCAGGGTTAGCGGTTGCTGCTAAACCAGGAGGAACATCATTTAATCCGTTGTTAATTTTTGGCAATGTTGGTTTAGGAAAAACCCATTTAGCACATGCTATTGGGGTAGACATTAAAGATAAATATCCTGAAAAAACGGTTTTATATATTTCTGCCGAAAAATTTACACAACAATACATTGAAGCTGTAAAAAAGAATAATCGTAACGATTTTATTCATTTCTATCAAATTATAGATGTATTAATTATTGATGATGTTCAATTTTTATCAGGTAAGAGTGGTACACAAGATGTGTTTTTTCATATTTTCAACCATTTACACCAAAATGGCAAACAGGTTGTTTTAACTAGCGACAAAGCTCCTGTTGATATGCAAGACATTGAGCAGCGTTTACTATCGCGCTTTAAATGGGGCTTATCTGCCGAATTACAAAATCCAGATTTTGAAACACGCGTTTCTATATTAAAAAATAAATTATATAGAGATGGTGTTATTATGCCAGATGAAATTATCGATTACATTGCCAAAAACATAAAAAGTAACGTTCGTGAACTTGAAGGCGCTATTATTTCGTTAATCGCACAATCTTCGTTCAATAAAAAAGAAGTCACTTTAGATTTAGCACGTGTAATTGTTGAAAAGTTTGTAAAAAATACTAAACGCGAAGTTTCTATAGATTATATACAAAAAGTAGTTTCAGATTATTTCCAAATGGATATTGAAACTTTACAATCGAAAACTCGTAAACGCCATATAGTTCAAGCCAGACAGTTGGCTATGTTTTTTGCGAAAAAATTCACAAAAGCATCTTTAGCTAGTATTGGTTCTCAAATAGGAAAACGAGATCATGCCACTGTTTTACATGCTTGCAAAACGGTTGATAACCTATCTTCTACCGATAAACAATTTAGAAAATACGTTGAAGATATCACCAAAAAACTATCGGTTTAAAATTATATACTAATGACTAAAATTCTTATGGTTTGCTTGGGCAACATTTGTCGTTCACCGCTTGCCGAAGGTATTTTAAAAGCCAAATTACCAAAACATTTTACAGTAGATTCTGCGGGAACATCGAATTACCATATTGGTGATGCTCCCGACAGACGCTCTGTGGCTGTTGCAGAAGTTAATGGCTTAGACATTTCAAATTTACGCGGACGCCAATTTAAGGTTTCAGATTTTGATGCTTTCGATTTAATTTACGTTATGGACGATTCCAATTATAAAAATGTCGTAAAACTAGCACGAAACGACGACGATGTTGCCAAGGTTTCTATGATTTTAAATGAAGTATATCCTAACGAAAATTACAATGTTCCCGATCCATACTATGGCGGAGACAAAGGCTTTGAAACTGTGTACAATATGCTTGATGAAGCATGCACAATTATAGCCAATAAATTAACGGACTAAAATGACGGTTACAGGGCAATTATACTTAATACCAAATACATTAGGAGATAACAATCCGTTAGATGTGTTACCAATTACCGTAAAAAACATTATTGATAAAACCGATTTTTTTATAGTTGAAAACAGTAAAGCTGCTCGACGATTTATAAAAAAAATATGTCCTGAAAAACCACAACCTTCACTAAAATTATTCGAATTAAACAAACGAACAGATTTAAGCGAGCTTCCGAATTTCTTAAGCCCGTGTTTAGAAGGTAAAAACGTTGGTTTATTATCTGATGCTGGGTGCCCAGGCGTTGCCGATCCGGGCGCCGATATTGTAAAAATTGCACATCAAAAAAACATTAAAGTTATTCCTCTTGTGGGACCTTCTTCCATTTTAATGGCAATGATGGGTTCTGGAATGAATGGACAAAGCTTTGCCTTTAATGGTTATTTGCCAATAGATAAAGGTGAACGAAAAAATGAAATAAAACGTTTAGAACGATTATCATTCGAACAAAATCAATCGCAATTATTTATTGAAACTCCCTACCGAAACAATAAAATGCTCGAAGATCTAGCGAATTGTCTTGACGCAAGTACGAATATTTGTGTAGCCTGTGATATTACCCTTTCTACCGAATTTATAAAAACAGAAACAGCAAAGTACTGGAAAAAAAATATGGTAGACCTTCATAAAAGACCTACCATATTTATAATTCACAAAAACTAAATAACCTTTTTGTTTATATAGCCTTAGCTTTTTTATTCGCCTTCACGAATGAGGTATCATAACCTGAAAAGCGTTTCATGTAATAACCTACCGTTGTACCATATCCGTCAGCAAAATTATCAAGACCATAACTACGTAAATATTTCTTCACGCTTCCAGGACCTGCTAAATGTGCCGCAGCTAAAATTCCAGATTCGGTAACCACAGTACCATTAATTCGTCGTCCCACAAAATTCTTAATGTCACGACGTAAAATCCACTTATTACGAGCTACATTAGCAATAAATGCTTTTTCCTGTAACTTTGGATTTTTTAAAAATTCATTAGGATTATTAATACCTATTAATTTTAGTGTTCCTGCACCAAATTGATATTTACCCAAATATCCAAAGGTATTAACCGAAAAATAATTTCCACCAGACTCTTTAAACGCAAGAGCTTCTTTAAAACCTACAAACGATTTACCCAAATACGGAGAAAATTCGTAGTCTTCTTGTTCTGTTGTAGCTAAAGACAATACATCGGTATTATCTTCTACAGTATAATCTAAACTTAACCCTTTTGTAGAGTAATCGTTTAAATTTGGAGTTTCATTATTTTGAAACGCCACGTTAATAAGTACACAAATTGTAAGTGCTATTGTAACATACATTGCAATATTTCTTACCATAACTTCTAAATTTTATAAAGGCACTTTATTAAATTCAGCACCTTTTTAAATTTGAGCGTGCAAAGGTAGTGATTTTTAAAATATCTGCAAAATTTATCGTTAAAAAACCTTTTTTAATAGTAGAATAGATGAAATACCCCTCCATTTTTATTAAATTCTAAAGTAGGAAATGGAATTTTCACCATATTAAACACATCAAAAAGGGTGTTTAAAAATTTCGATTTGGTACGAATAGCATTTAAATCTACATCGAAACTAATATAAAATTGTCGATACCTATCAGTTATCAAATTAGTATTTTCAACTCCCGAAAGCATCCCTTCCCCACCATAGCCTAATGCCAAATTTAACCACCGTGGAAACTCACTTTTTTTAAAAAAAGAATGCAAGTTAAAGCTTAACCAATACGTTTGTCCGTTATAATCCTTCAAAAATTGCTCTATATACGTTTTTCCGAGTTTGTTTGGATTTTGATTAGCATAATTTGTGTGATGAAACGAGTATTTTAAACTAATTCGTTGTTCGTCCCAAAGCAATTCTTGACCTACGAACAAACCTGTTCCTGCCGCATTAGCTAAAATATCACCCCATGAAAAGCCCCATTCTTGCGAAAAACCATCTAAAACCTCAATTGCCGATAAAAATGTAAAACCTAAAGTACCTCCATAAATAAGTTGCTCATTTTTTTTAACGCCACTCCAGTTTAATAATTGTGCACCATATTTCCCCATTTGGTATGAGGTAAAAGCATGCCCAACTTTATCGAGCTGCAGCCATTCCTTATTATCGTTTGTTGTATGAAATTTAGATTGTTCATAATCTGCATACCAAAGTTGGCTCAATCCCACGATTGTCGCTGTAGAAATAGCAGCTTCAGAAATTAAAACTGTATTTCGTCTGGATTTATTTAAGGTATCGCTTGCTGTAAAAAAGGTATCTATTTTAGGTTGAGAACAAACCAAAAATGGCAATAACATAAATATGAACCCATATTTTATAGCATTACAATGCACTATTTAAGAATACCTTGTGAAGATAAATAACGATGGTATTCTCGAGCATTTGCATTATGCTGAGCCAAAGATTTAGCAAACTTATGAAACCCAAGTCGTTTAGCGTCGGCAGCAAAATATAAGTAATTGTGTTTTTCGTAATTTAAAACAGCATCGATTGCCGAAATATCTGGCATGGCAATTAACCCTGGTGGTAATCCTAAGTTTTTATAGGTGTTGTAGGGTGAATCAATTTCCTTATGTACGTTTAATACCCGCTTAATGACCGTGTTTTTATATTTTGGTAATTGGTAAGCTGCGAATTTTAAAGTTGGGTCGGCTTGCAAAGGCATACCAATTCGCAATCTATTCAAATACACCCCTGCAACACGAGGTTGCTCGCTAGGTTGTTTAGACTCTTCGTAAACAATAGATGCCAGAGCGATTACTTGGTTTGGATTTAAACCGACAGCATTGGCCTTTTTTACTCTATCATCAGTCCAAAAACGTTTGTATTCTGTTAGCATTTTAGCTCTAAATTTTTCAGCAGAAGTATTCCAGAAAAATTCGTAGGTGTTTGGTAAATACATGCCTAAGGCGGTGGCCTCATTAAATTTATTTTCCTCTAAAAAACTAGCATCTTTCATAGCTGTTAGTAAAGACAGACTATCGGCTTCAATTTGGGTTGCCACGCGTCCTGCTAATTTTTCTAAAGTTTCTTGGTTATTGAATGCTACTTTTATTGGTAAATTTCGGCTTCTAATAGAATTTATAATATCGTTATTATTCATTCCTTTTTTAATTTCGAAACGTCCCGCTTTAATATTGGTTGTATATTTCTTTTGCTCAGCTAAAACATCAAATGAATTAATATCTAAAAGTAAAGGCTCTAACTGGCTCCTTACATCATTATAACTAGCATTTGTAGGTACGTAAATATAAGCAGCTTCGTTATTAAACGCTGTATTAGGTTTCATCATGGCTTTGTAAACCATATTTGCAAAATAAGCCGCTGCAGCCAACCCAATTAAGGCTATAGCAATAAGTATTTTTTTAATGTACATTTAGTTTTTTATTAGCTGAAATAAATATTCATTTTTATAAGAACCGTTAATTTTTGTCCAATCTTTTTTTAGTCCTACTTTTTTAAATCCTTGTTTGGTAAATAGTTTAATACTAGCTTCATTGTCTTCTGTAATGTTACAATAAAGTTGATGCAAGCCTAAATGTGTAAAACAATAATTAGTAAGCAATTTTAGCGCTTCGCTACCTACACCTCTTTCTCTATGGTTTACATCTTTAACTAATACGCCAACACCGGCACGAGCGTTTTTAAAATCGAAATCGAAGATATCAATCATTCCTAAAGTATCTTTGTTATAATTTGAAATGGCTAATCGCAGCTGTTTTACTTCAAAAATATCTTTATGTGCATGATCTAAATATTGTTTAATTAAATATTTAGAATACGGTGTTTGTGTATTACTTATTTCCCAAATGGTTTCATCGTTTTCAATGTCGTGAATAAACTCTAAATCTTCAGGCTCCAGCGCACGCAAATAAATATGTTCTCCTTTTAAGGTAATCATATACTGCCTTTAAACACAAATTTGGCTGGTCCAATTAACCAAACGTTTTTATATGCACCATTTTCAACATCGAAAGATACTTGTAGTTTACCTCCTTCTACATTTAAATCGATTAAATTCTTCTCGGTTTCACCAATATAATGCATACCAATTGCTACAGCAGTTGCTCCTGTTCCGCAAGATAAAGTCTCGTCTTCTACCCCACGTTCGTAAGTTCGCAATCTAAAATTAGAGTCAGATATTTTTTTAACAAAATTCACATTACTACCAGCCTGATTGTAAGGTGCGCCATAGCGAATTTTAGCACCTAACGATTTAATATCAAAAGCATCAATAGCTTCTTCGAATTGCACATGGTGCGGCGATCCCGTATTTAAAAACACGTGTGTTTTATGGTTTTCAACCACATTAACATCCAGCATTTGTAAGCTCACAATATCATTTTTAATAGTGGCATGATGTAAGCCATCAATAGCTTCAAAAACAGCCTTATCGCTAATAACGCCAAGGTGTTTTGCAAAAGCCACTAAACAACGACCTCCATTACCACACATGGTACTTTCGTTACCGTCGGCATTGTAATACACCATTTTAAAATCTAACTCCGGATGATTTTCAAGTAAAATTAGTCCGTCGGCTCCTATGCCAAAACGTCGGTCGCATAAAAAAGCTACCTGTTTGGTATTATTTTTGTCGAATGTTTGTGAACGATTATCAATCATCACAAAATCGTTTCCTGTACCTTGATATTTGTAAAAAGTTTGTGCCATAATGAAACACAAATATATAAATATAAAACCATTTTTATTGTTGTTAAAAGGCGTTAAAAACGGCGTTAAAAATCGTTAAAAGGTAAAATGAAATTCAATAAATAATTAATTTTAATCGTTATTAACAAAAAACATAAAACATTCGCAATTTAAAGCGGGTGTTTTTAACAATAAACAACTTTAAGTAAAATACATTTAAATTATGAAAAAGGTTTTAACACTTGTTTTAGTATCCGCACTTGGGGGTATTTTTACCTTAAGTACCTACAAATTATTTTTAGAAAAAGATAAACCCGTGGTTTTAGCTACTACCGAAAGTAATCCATCATTTTTGCCAACAACCAACTTAAACACCTTGTATAGTGCAGAAGATAAAGTAGATTTTACCATAGCTGCCGAAAACACCGTAAATGCTGTGGTTCACGTAAAAAACATTACCATAAGCACCGGGCAAATGAGTTTTCAAGATTTATTTTTAGGAAGAAGTCCGCAACGTGCTCAAGAAGGAACAGGTTCTGGTGTTATTATTAATGCCGATGGTTACATTATAACAAACAACCATGTTATTAATAATTCAGACAAACTTACTGTTACCTTAAATAATAATAAAACCTATGATGCCGAAATTGTGGGTACAGATCCCAAAACCGATATTGCGCTTTTAAAAATTGAAGCCGACAAAGATTTACCTTATGTAACTTTTGCAGATTCAGACACCGCTAAAATTGGCGAATGGGTATTGGCTGTTGGTAATCCATTTAATTTAACATCGACCGTAACAGCCGGAATAATTAGTGCCAAAGCCAGAAATTTAGACCCAACAGGAACCTATTTACAATCGTTTATTCAAACTGATGCCGCTGTAAACCCAGGAAACTCTGGAGGCGCACTTGTAAATACTAATGGTGAATTAGTAGGCATTAATACCGCTATATCATCGCAAACAGGTTCTTATGTAGGTTACTCGTTTGCTGTACCAAGTAACATCGCGCGCCGTGTTATTGAAGATCTTATGGAATACGGTAACGTACAAAATGGTATTTTAGGAATTAACGGTGGTGCTTTAAACAGTAAATTTGCAGATGATTTAGGTATAAATGACACCGAGGGCATTTATGTAGCGAGTGTAATTGAAGATTCAGGAGCCGAAAAAGCGGGTATTGAAAAAGGCGATATTATTAAAGAAATAGATAATATTAAAGTATCGAAGTTTGCTGATTTAACTGGACATATTGGTGCTAAACGTGCCGGCGATAATGTATCGCTTAAAATTGCTAGAGATGGTAATATTAAAACAATTCCTGTTACATTAACCAGAAACGAAACCTTTACAATGCCACTTGTTGGCATGGTTAAAAATGCGAAAAAACAAGAATTGAAAAAAGTTAATGCTTCGAACGGTGTAAAAATTACCGATTTAGACGAACAATACGAATCTTATTGGAAAAAGAATGGTGTAACAGAAGGCTGCATAATTACTGCTATTAACGATGTTAAAATTAATAGTATCGATGATGTTAAAAACGCGCTAAAAAACAAAACGCAATACGAACCGCTAAGAATTGAACTAATAAATAATAACGGTGAAAAAGAGCGTTATAACTTTAGGTAAATTGTAAAAAAGAAACATTCTTTTCTACCCAATACCCCGTCGAAAAAAATATATTTTTCGACGGGGTATTTTTTTCGATAAACAGCTTACGAAAACGTTTGAAATGTGGTATTTTTACTTCATAAACATTAAACTAAACTTTAAAATTATGAGTTTTAACAAAACTTATGAAAAGGAATTAGCTTTTCAAGCAGACCGACGAAGAGCCACGGTAGAATTTATTAAAATAGTAAATGACCTTTGGTATGAAAAATCTATTGAATTGGTCATTTTTAGAAATCAATTAATAGATAAAAATGTTAGCCAAATTTTAAACTTGCACGATTACGCTGGTAAATTTGTACAAAAACCAATTTCTATTTTCGATTCGGTTGAAATTGCACAAGCTATTAAAACCCTAAACTTACCACCAGCAAAATTAGATATTGGTAAACTAACATACGAATATCATTTAGAAGATAATACACATAATAATGCTACTGCATTTGTGGCATCAAAATTAAAAGATGCTCATAAAAACGGGGCCATTACACCAAAAGATGTTGTTTTATATGGCTTTGGTAGAATTGGTAGGTTGGTTGCAAGAGAGCTCATGGTACGCACAGGAAAAGGTAATCAATTACGCTTAAGAGCTATTGTAACTCGTGGTGAAATAAACGAGCAAATTCTGGAAAAAAGAGCTTCGTTATTAAAAAACGATTCTGTACATGGCGATTTTTTTGGAACTGTAAATATAGACGTAAAAAATCAAGCTTTAATAATTAATGGCACAACCGTAAAAATTATTTCGGCAAATGCACCTAATGAAATAGATTACACAAAGTTTAATATAAATAATGCTTTAGTAATTGATAACACCGGTGCTTTTAGAGACGATGTAGCATTAAGTAAACATCTTGAAGCTAAAGGTGTAGATAAAGTTATTTTAACTGCTCCAGGAAAAGGCTTACCCAACATTGTTTATGGTGTAAACCATAAAGCTTATAGCCCAGACGAATTAAATATATTTTCGGCCGCTTCTTGTACTACAAATGCCATAACGCCTGTTTTAAAGGCAATTGAAGATTCATTTGGAATAAATAGCGGACATCTAGAAACCATTCATGCCTACACCAACGATCAAAACTTAGTTGATAATTTTCATAAAAAATATCGTCGTGGTAGAGCAGCCGGATTAAACATGGTAATTACCGAAACTGGCGCAGGAAAAGCGGTAGCAAAAGCACTACCAGAGTTAGAAGGCAAATTAACATCAAACGCTATTCGAGTTCCTGTACCAAACGGATCATTAGCTATTTTAAATTTAGAATTAAAAAATAAAACCTCTCTCGATGGGGTAAATACTATTTTAAAAAAATATGCTCTAGAAGGCGATTTAGTAGAACAAATTAAATACGAATTAAGCGACGAACTTGTATCAACAGATATTGTAGGAAGCTCTGCTCCTTCTATTTACGACAGCAAATCAACCATAGTGCGCAAAGATGGGAAAAATATAATTTTATACATTTGGTACGATAATGAATATGGTTATAGCCATCAAGTTATAAGACTTGCAAAATATGTTGCTAAGGTTAGGCGTTATACCTATTATTAATGCTATTTTTAACGTCCAGAAAAATAAATTAGCCGTATATAAATTAGCCTCATAAATTGAGGCTTTTTATTTAAACTTAATTTTATATTTTAGTAACCTTACAAAACAATTAACAATCATCAATATAATGAACGCTTTATCATCAAAATTTTTATTAATACTAATTTGTTTATTCTCTAGTTTATCTTTCTCTCAAACTACAGAAATCGAAGAAACCCAATCTATAAACAGTGGCACTATTGATAATCAGTTTGAATACTTATTAAGAAAGTCGGGTAATTTCAAAGGAACTAATGGTCAGCCATACGAAGCTGTAAAATTAAGTATGATTAACGCTTTAAGAGCAAATACAAAAGATTCTTTAAACACCATAAAAAAGAATTTAGCCGACACCAAAGCTGTTGTAAACACACAAGCCAAAGAAATTTCTACCTTAAAATCTAATTTAAATAGCACACAAAGCTCCTTAGATGCAACAAATGCTGAAAAAGACAGTATGTCTTTGTTTGGTATACAAATGAGCAAAACGGGTTATAATAGCTTAATGTGGATTATTATTGCTGCTTTATTGGCTCTGTTGCTTTTATTTATTTATAAATT
This sequence comes from Neotamlana sargassicola, assembly GCF_020523965.1. GTDB lineage: Bacteria > Bacteroidota > Bacteroidia > Flavobacteriales > Flavobacteriaceae > Neotamlana > Neotamlana sargassicola. Next base: position 90,184 of record NZ_JAJAPX010000006.1, read on the forward strand.
TAAGAATAGTAATGCGGTTACAAAAAGTGCTAAAAAAACTTTAGCAGAAACCGAAGAAGAATTTGAACAACACCGCAAAGTAGCTTTAGAGCGTGAACAAAAAGTACGCAGACAACTACAAGACGAAATTAATAAACAAAAAAATGCTTAAAACTTTGTTAAAGCATTAAACCTATATTTCCTCAGGAAGTCTAACAGCTTAATAAAAACCTATTTTAATGAAAAAAAGTCTTTTATTAAGCTGTTTTTCTTTGATCTTTTTACTAACTGCTTGTGGCAATAAAAAGAATAAAAATACTGCAATAAACAACAACGAAAATATAACTGTATATAATTTTAATACTATTGAACCATTGTTGTACAGTACTTCCAACAAAACCAAAATCGTTAATTTTTGGGCTATGTGGTGTGCGCCTTGCGTAAAGGAATTACCTTATTTACAGGAATATGCCCAAAAACATCCAAACGTTGAACTTTTATTAATTAGTCTAGATTTTCCTGAGACCATTGAAAAGGAACTAAAACCTTTTTTAAAAGAAAAAAATATTACAGCCAAAGTAGTTATGTTAGATGATCCTGACGCTAATTCATGGATTAATAAAATAGATACTAATTGGTCTGGCGCTATTCCTTTTACCATAATTTCAAATAAAAATAAACGTTTGTTTTTCGAACGCTCTTTTGATAGTGTTGAGGATTTAGAAAACGAAATTCAAAAAAACTTTTAATAATAACTTTAAACTATTTATGAAAAAATTTAATGTACTAGCAATAGCTCTAATTTTAACTTTAGGAGCATTGACTTCATGTAAAAACAAATCTGAAGCCAAGGAAAAAGAAGTCGTAAATCACGAACACAAAGGTCCAAAAGGAGATCGTCCACCAAAAGGCGAGCATCCTCCCAAACACCATGGCGACCGCAAAGGACCGCCTCCAGGTGGAAAACATAGCCCAGAACAAACTAAAACCTTAGAAGAAATTGGAGGCTATAAAATAGGTGAAACCGCTACCGATTTTAAACTTAAAAATGTAGATGGCAACCAGTTTTCGTTATCAAGTATTGAAAACGCCAAAGGTTACATTGTTGTGTTTACATGCAACGAATGTCCATTTGCTAAAATGTACGAAGATCGCCTAGTGGCATTACACAACAAATATGCATCTCAAGGGTTTTCAGTTATTGCAATTAACCCTAACGTTAGCGCCAATAATGATAAAGAAAGTTTTGAAGCTATGCAGAAAAGAGCTAAAGAAAAAGCATTCCCTTTTGTGTATTTAGCTGATGAAAACCAAGAAGTTTTCCCAAAATACGGCGCGGTTAGAACGCCTCATGTATTTTTATTAGATGCTGAAAGAAAAGTGCAATACATTGGTACTATTGATGACAATGCAAGGTCTGCAAACGATGTTAAAACAAAATATGTTGAAAATGCCATTGATGCTTTATTAAAAGGTGAAAAACCTGAAACCAATTACACAAAAGCGATTGGCTGTCCAGTTAAACCTGTAAAAGCTTAGTTTTCTATAAATTACTAGCTAAAAACCGCAATTATTTTGCGGTTTTTTTTATGTCTTTAAAAAATTAAAAGTACTTTTAAAACTAAATATAATTCCTGTTTTTCTAATGAAATGTTATAAAATTATACTCGGTTTTTTATTTACAATTACAATAGCGTGTGCTCAAAATAATTTAGACTTTGGAGAGAAATTCCCTCTAGAATTAGGTCAAACCACACCGTACGCAAAAGTATCTGTTGGAAATATTGAAGGTTATTTTTTGGTTGATTTCGGAACCACATCTAGCACCATAGACACAAATAATTTTACTAACGGCAAGCCATACGCGAACACTTCAAATAAATACAATAACTTTAATTTTCTTGGTAATTGGGGTACGGTAAGTTTATATCATCAAAACCACTCGAACATTGCAGGATTGAGTAATTTTAAGCAAGCAGGTATTATTGGAACCGACTTTTTAACGACTAATATTTATACTTTAGATTACGAAAATAAAGCTATTTATAAATCATCTGGAATAAATTTTTATTCCAACAAAAGCTTAGTTAAACAAGGTTTTAAAGCCGCATCTAGCGTTGGTTATTATTCAAACGATTACAAAAAATTGAATAACGATTGCACTGCAAACATACCAACCATTCCAATAAAAATTGGTTCTATTAGCGCCACAGCTCAAATAGATTCTGGTTACGACGATGCAAAATACCGCCATTCCATAAATATTAATCAAGCCTTTTTTAATGCTTTAATTGATGGAGGTATTTATTTAGTTGAAAATCCTTCAGCAAATATAACGCTAAGCACTTGTGTAAGTTTTTATAGTGAAGCTGTTAAGGCCTATAAATTGCCTAAAGGCGTAAAATTCTCGATTACTTCGGTTGATGGCTCTCCAATATTTTTAACCAACGATGTAAATATTTTTTTAAAACAAACACCACCCGAAGCGCAAACTTGCGGAGGTATTGGTACCTGGAAAATTCCTGCTGCACAACTAGGAGCTTCCTTTTTAATGGATAGTAAAAAGGTGATTTTCGATCCGTTTCAATCGAAAGTTTGGTTTTATACTAAATAATAATAAATAACATTAATTATGTTTGGAATAGAAAATTCAAAAGATAGACTTAATCAATTGAAAGAAAATTTTAAATCCTTACAAAAAGATTCCCTTAATATATCTTTGGCTGAAAAAACTTGTTCGGATGCGTGGCATTTAATTGATTGGGTGTATGAAGAGAAAAAAATAGAAGATTCTTCTCTTACTAAACAAAATTTTCGAATTTTTGTTTATAATAATTGCAATCAAATGAAAATTCTACATGATCTAGTAAATTCATTCAAACATAAAAAACTTACATCTCCCAAAGTACACATAAAAAAAACAATTACTAAACAAGGTGATTTTAGTGGTATTTTTTCAAATGATTTTAATATTTCTAGATTAGAAATTTATTACGGAAATCAATCCAAGATTAGCGTAAATGAACTCATTAAAACCACCATTGGTTTTTGGGAAAAATTAATCTAGTGTTTATTAAACGCCTTCACTCCTGCTTCAATTTTAGTTCGTAAATAATTTACACGAGGTACAATGGGACAAGAATATTTATCGTTATAAGCACAGTACGGATTGTATGCCTTGTTAAAATCGATAGTTAAGTTATCATCTTCAGGAATTCTTAAATCAATGTAACGCCCGCCGCCATAACTTGTGCTTCCGTTAGTTTCATCTAAAAAGGGTAAAAACAAATAATCTTCAAAACCTTCGCGCTGCATTAATTCTAAACCTTGGTAAACATTTAGTTTATAGGGCTTTCCTTTTAATTCAAAATGTAAAACGCCATAAATACGTTCTTTAGTCAACCTGTTTGTTGTAGTTTTCATATTAAACCATTTGCTATCTGGAGTGCGCTCTAATTTTGCATTTACAACATAAACAGAATCTACTTTAAAAAAATCTAAACCTTCAAACGTTTTTCTATCTTCCTTTTTTAATGGTGATGTAGAAGCATCTTTATATTCTGCATTCAATTCCTTTTGAAAATCAGTTTCTCCTTTTAAAAATCGCTTTTTTTGAGCACAACTAGTCAAACAAAAAAACGCAGTAAATAATATAATTAATGGTCTCATATTAAATTTTTTCATTTCAAAAATACAACTTAAAACTTTTTTACCTAGCTTTGGGGTAATAAAGAAAACAAAAATGCAAGTCAACATTTTAATTTGTAAAAAACGTTATACCTCGTTACAACAACAGAGGTTGGGTTATTTATGTATTAAAATGTAATAAAACATTGCACAAAACATATTTTTTAAGCCCGACCTTTTTAGGTCGGGCTTTTTATTTTTTATAAACCAAATTTTATGATTTAAAACTTTACAAATGAAAACTTTATTTAACAACTACATAAATACTTTTAAAGGCTTATCGAGAGAAATCTGGTGGCTTGCTTTTATTACTTTAATAAATAGAGCTGGCACCATGGTTATTCCATTCTTGTCGTTATACTTAAAGGAAGATTTAAACTTTACAGTTGCCGATGTTGGTTGGGTAATGAGCGCCTTTGGTTTAGGTTCGGTTGCGGGCTCTTGGTTAGGTGGTAAATTAACCGATACTTTAGGCTATTACAAAGTAATGGTAGGGAGCTTATTAAGTACTGGTATTTTATTTATTGCTCTGCAATTTCTTAACACTTTTGCATCAATATGTTTCGGTATTTTTGTTGTAATGCTCGTAGCCGATACGTTTAGGCCAGCTATGTTTGTGGCACTAAATGCTTACAGTAAACCAGAAAACAAAATACGTTCGTTAACTTTAATTCGATTAGCTATAAATTTAGGTTTTTCGGCAGGTCCTGCTCTTGGAGGCTTAATAATTACAGGTTTAGGTTATGGCGGATTATTTTGGGTTGACGGCATTACGTGTATTGCAGCAACCTTAGTATTAATAAATGTATTACACCCTAAAAAAGCGAAAGTTTTAGATGAAGTTAAAACCGAAAACCCGGTATCTGCTTATTCAGATAAAGCATTTCTTGTATTTTTAGTAGCCATGATGTTGTTTGGCATTGTATTTCTTCAATATTTTTCAACAATAACAATATATTACAAAGATGTACATGTTTTAAGCGAATTTGAAATCGGTATTATTTTAGGTCTTAACGGATTTCTTATTTTTGTATTTGAAATGCCTTTAATTAAGTGGCTAGAAAACTCAAAATACAGCAAACTTAGTCTTATGTTTTTTGGTGCCATTTTAACAGGTTTAAGCTTGTTAATTTTAAACTTAACAACTTGGTCTGGCGTTTTAGTTATAGGTATGTTATTAATGACTTTTGGCGAAATGATAGCCTTTCCTTTTTCTAACGCATTTGCTGTAGATCGTGCAAAAAAAGGTAATCAAGGTGAATACATGGCTTTATATTCCATTTCGTTTTCTGTGGCTCATATTTTTGGGCATAATGCTGGGTTACAACTTGCAGGAACCGTTGGTTACAATACAACTTGGTATATTATAACAGCTATTGCAGCTATTTGTGCTATTATTTTATTTAGCCTAAATGAAAAATTAAAAACTAATAAAAAAAGAAAAGCTTGGAAAATAAAAAAGATATCATAATTGTTGGCGGAGGACCAATTGGAATTGCTTGTGCTTTAGAGTGCAAAAAAAGAGGTTGGAGTTATTTAATAATTGAAAAAGGAGCGTTAACAAACTCTTTATTTAATTACCCTAAAAATATGACCTTCTTTTCTACTTCAGAAAAATTAGAAATTGATGATATTCCATTTATAAGCAATAACCCAAAGCCTAACAGAGATGAAGCTTTAGAGTATTACCGCCGTGTTGTAACATCAAATAAATTAAATATCAATTTATATGAAAACGTTAAAACTATTAATAAAAACAATAATGAATTTACTGTAACAACAGATAAAGCAAATTACATTAGTAAACGGGTAATTATATCAACTGGTTTTTATGATATTCCGAAACTATTAAATATTCCTGGTGAAGATTTACCAAAAGTTACACATTATTACAAAGAAGCTCACAACTACGCCTTACAAAATGTGGTTGTAGTTGGTGCAAGTAATTCAGCTGTTGATGCCGCTTTAGAAATTTATAGAAAAGGTGGTAATGTAACTATGGTAGTTCGTGGGGAAGCCATTGGTGAACGCGTTAAATATTGGGTGCGACCGGATATTTTAAACCGTATAAAAGAAGGCAGTATTACAACATATTTTAATTCTGAACTCTCTGAAATTACAGAAAATACGGTAACCATTGAAACGCCAGAAAAACAAATTACTTTAAATAACGATTATGTAATTGCTTTAACCGGTTATTTGCCAGACTTTAATTTATTAAAGAATAATGGCGTAACACTTTCTGAAGAAAAAAGAATACCTAACTACAATCCAGAAACTATGGAAACCAATATAGCAGGTATGTATTTAGCCGGTGTAATTTGTGGTGGCGAAGAAACCCATAAATGGTTTATTGAAAACTCTAGAATTCATGCTAAATTAATAGCAAAACATATAGAAAGTACAAATACTTAAACAGGGTATTTTAAAGCTAAAAATATAATTTTTTAACAAAGAAAGTTATCCCTTTACTTCAAAGGAATAACTTCTTTTTGTTTTACTACTCTAGATAAAACAATTTGAGTTTTAGATTCGCCGTAGGTTATTAACTGGTCTATAAAATTCTCTAAATGTTTATTGTTTTTTAAAACCACCTCCATTACAATATTTTCATCACCTGTAATTCGGTAACAGTTTATTACTTCGTCGTAGGTTTTTACCTTTTCTAAGAATGGCTTTAATTTACCCATAAAGGCACGAAGTGTAATTATAGCTTTTAATTGGTAACCCATTTCAAATGGCGAAACAATAGTTTTATACCCTTCAATTATACCTAAATCTTCCATCTTTTTTATGCGTTCTGAAACTGCTGGAGAACTTATACCTACTCGCCTACCTATTTCGGCATTCGATAAACGTGCATTTTCCTGTAAACACTTCAAAATCTTACTATTAAGAGAATCTAATTTCATTTTACATAAAAATTAACTTAAAAACTTAAAAATTAAATCAAATATATCAATTTACTTTAAAATCTAAAGAAGAATATAAATTTATGTGAGTAATTTTGATGTGATTGCTAAGAAAAACAACATATGTCTACTAATACCCCATTAAATCTATCGGAATTACCGGTTTACAGAAAAGCTCAAGAGATTTTTACTATATCTCAAAACATATCTGCATACTTAAACCATGATTTATCTGGTTTAAATCCAGATGGTACAGAAGACAATAATATTTATTTTTCTGGAGATATCGTACAACAATCAAATTCTTTAGCTCCAGAAATTGCTAATGCCCAATTGGAACGTTGTTCGCTTAAAAAACGTAAGCACATTGCGTCTTTAAAACGTTTAACTAACAGACTTTATAAAAACTCTTATAGACTTGAACGCTCGAACAGTAATGGAAAAGATTTTTTACCTATTTTAAGAAGCGAATTAAAAAAGTTTAAAAAGTTACAGCGTAACTGGATGATGACGCTTTAGTGGCAAATTTTGCAATCTTCTTTTTCTTTAAGTTCGCCAACCAAATAGCCCGCTTCATTTAATGTATAACCACAGCAGTACATAAACCCTTCGGCTATTTTAGTTCTGCCACGTTGTATTTGAGATTTTACAGTAGATAACGGCAACTTTAAACGCTCCGCCACCTCACGTTGTTTTAAACCCATTATATCTGCTAAAAAAATGGGGTTTCTATATTTTTGTGGCAAATTAACAAGTATACCTCGCAAGCAATCTTTTTCAGAATGTTTATAAATTTCTGGTTCTACCTCGGCTTCAATTTCATTTGTATTCACTTTAATATTACTAGTTTTAAAATAATCTAAAACAGTATATCGAGCTACAGAAAATAACCACGCTTTAAGTTTACTATCATCTTTTAAGGTATGTATTTTTGTATGTACTTTTATAAAGGTGTCTTGCAGTAAATCATCCGCAATATCGTTTTGCTTTACTTTATCTTTTATAAAACGTTTTATATCTTTTGAGTATGTTTCCCAAATTTTCTTTGTTGTCATATCTTAATTTATAAAAATCAGCTTAAATTTCAAAAAATTCAAGCTGATAGTTAGTTAACAATTGCAGTTTTTACAATTACAGTTCTCGCATTGGCAATCGTTACATTTTCCTTTACTACATGGCTCGCAATTACAAGCGCAATTTTCTCTATTTTTCATAATGATAAATTTTATTGTTCATTTAATAGACGATTATTTTGTAAAAAAGATGCAAAAATTATTCACGATTTATGTATTAATCATAAAAAATAAAAAAATTAACAATTTTAATACTATTTAAATTAATTTTGAATGCATTAAACAAAGAATAAATGAACAAAATAACCATATTAATACATTGCCAAGATCAACCAAATATTATAGCTTCTGTAACTAATTTTATAGTTAAAAAAAATGGAAACATTGTATATATAGATCAGCACGTAGATCGTGAACAGAACATATTCTTTATGCGATTAGAAAGTGAATTTTCTGAAAATAATTTTTCTACTGATGACTTTAAAACTTGTTTTAAAGAAGATTTAGCCGATAAATTTATGATGAAATGGCGCATTTATTCATCTGAAGCAAAACCTAAAATGGCACTATTTGTTTCAAAATACGATCATTGTTTATACGATTTACTTGCTAGATATAATTCTGGAGAACTAAACCTTGAGATTCCTTTTATAATTAGTAATCATAATGATTTAAAACATATAGCCGATAATTTTAAAATTCCGTTTTATCACATTCCTGTAACTAAAGCTACAAAAGCCGATGCTGAAAACAAACAATTAGAGCTTTTAAAAAAACATAATATAGACTTTATTGTTCTTGCGCGGTATATGCAAATTGTTTCTAGTAAATTAATAGATGTTTATACTAATAAAATAATAAACATTCACCATTCATTTTTACCTGCTTTTGTTGGCGCAAAACCGTATCACTCTGCATATGTTCGTGGAGTTAAAATTATTGGAGCAACAAGCCATTATGTTACCGAAGAACTGGATGCAGGACCTATAATTGAACAAGATGTAACTAGAGTAACACATACACACTCAATTAACGACCTTATAACCAAAGGACGAGATTTAGAAAAAATTGTTCTTGCGAATGCTGTAAAATTACATGCAAACAGAAAAGTTATGGTTTACAACAATAAGACTATTATTTTCACATAATTATTAAGTAATAACTTACATTTGGTTACACATTAGTAAAGCCCACTTAACATTTTTTTAAGAAATTTTAATTAATTTTAGTGACCCTTTATTTTTTTTCGTGTCATAAACATGAAAGAATTAAAAACCGTTATAAATAACTAAAATTAAAACAATGAAAAAACAATTATCGATTGGGCTAATGTTACTATTAGGTGTAGGATTTGCAAATTCTCAAAATTTACCTGCCAATCCAGATCCAGGAAAATGTTACGTAAAATGTATCACTAAGGATGAGTTTAAAGATGTAGAAGAAACTATTGAAGTGTACCCTGCTTACACAAAATTAACTGTTGTTCCTGCTACTTACAAAACCGTAGAAGAACGTGTTTTAGTAAAAGAAGCAACTAAAAAGTTTGTTTACGTTCCTGCAACTTACGAAACTATTGAAGTACCTTACGTAAAAAAAGAAGGAAGAAATAACTTAGAAGTTATTCCTGCTACTTTTGGTTCTGATTCAAGAACTTTTGAAGTTTATCCAGCTACTTCTGGTTGGGAATACAAAGAAACAGCTTGTGATTCTCCAAATAAAGAAGATTGTGTTGTGGCATGTTTTGTTGAATACCCTTCACAATCAAAAGACGTTAGCTTTACTACTTTAGCAAGCGATGCTAGCACTAGAAGCATTCCTGTTTCTGAGGCAAGCGCAACCTACAAGAAAAGAGTTATAAAAACTCCTGCAAGAATGGATGAAATTGCTATTCCTGCTGAATATGCAACAATTACAAAGCAAGTGTTAGATACTCCTGCAACTACTAAAAGCGTAACTGTACCGTCTAAAACTCAAACGGTAACTAAAACAGTTTTAGCTAAAAAAGGTGGTATTACTACTTGGGAAGAAGTTGACTGTGGATTGTTAAGCGCTAACGTTTTACCAATTTTTTACGAATTAGGTAGTGCAAGAATTACTCCTGCTTCTAAAAAAATAATTGATGATACTTTATTACCATTATTAAATAGCAAGCCTGTAAACATTGAGTTAATGTCGCATACAGATTCTAGAGGTAACGACGACTTTAACATGTCTTTATCGCAACAACGTGCTAACTCGGTAGTAAACTATTTAGTTTCTAAAGGTATTTCAAGAAGCCGTTTAACTGCTAAAGGTTATGGTGAAACTCGTTTAGTAAACCGTTGTTCTAATGGCGTTGATTGTTCTGAATCTGATCACCAAAAGAACAGAAGAACTGAGTTTAGAGTTTTAAACAACTAATAATAACTCATTATATAACAAAAAAGCATCCTTTTTAGGGTGCTTTTTTTGTTATGTTATATACTGGATAAGCTGTGTTTTTATTTGAAACCTGGATGCCATAATCTTGGAAGTTACTTACCATTAATTCATAATATTTATAATGAATTTGCCAATCATGTAATGCGTCTTCTTCATATTTACCATCTACTAAAATAGGCTTTTCAATAAGATTAGATACTTTATAAATAACATCGTTAAACGTTACATTATCCGCTTGAATTTCAGAGTCGCCTATTAAAAACTTTTGATTATTACCTTCCCAATTAAATTGAGATGTATCCCAGAAATTAGCCGTATTAAACGCAACTGTTAATACATCACCTGTTAACTCATCTTGTTTTGCATTTAATTTTAAAGACTTAAAAATTGTGCGCTTCATATTTTTACTTGCCCTGCTTCCTTTTGTAAAGCGCATGCTATAACTTCTGTTATCTGTATCACTAATTTTTATTTGCTTGTAATAAACCCCATATACATACGATAATATTTTCTGTAAACTCCCACTTAACTCAATATACGAATCATTTTCAATAATTTGAATAGTCTCCAAATCGCTATAATCATCAATAACACGATATTCAAAATCGTTGAAATCTATTGGTTCCAAATCTGAAGTTTCAACAGCATAAGCTTCTGTTTTGAAAAAAGAATTTACATCAATTACATTTTTATTTTCCCTTAAAAAGGATTCTAAATGTTGCTTTTTAAAATTTGCAGGATGCCCTTCCCATAATTTTTCACCCTTTGCATTAAACAAAACACCTTGTGGCAAACTGTAAATGTTATACTTTTTAAATGTTTCGCCATCAAAATCAATTCCAACAGCCAACTTAAGATCGTGTTTTGCTAAAAATTTAGCCACCACTTCTGGACTTTCCTGAGAAAGCGACAATACATAAAAGTTTTTAGGATATTGACTCTGTAAAGTTTCTAAATATTGCGACACATGGATACAAGGATTACACCAAGTAGCCCAAAAATCTACAAAATACAAAGCATTTTGCTCACTTTTTGCTAATTGAGATTCTGACATTATTTGAGACACTCTAATTTGACCAAAAGCGCTATAAAAGCCAAAGAAAACGATAAAAATAAAATATTTGGGAACCAGTAAATTCATGATATTAATTTTAATTTTATTAACAACAAATACCATGCTAAAATAGTATATAAATATTAACTTTGCGGCTAAAAATTAAAGTCCACTACTTATGATACGTAAAATTTTATTAGTTCTTATCGCTTTAAACTTAACGGCATGCGCCGAACTTCAGCAAGTTGTTAACCAGCTTCCTCAAGAAACTACAACTTTAGGGAACGACCAAATTGCAAACGGCCTAATTCAGGCTTTAAATTTAGGAATAGATAAACAAGTTACTAAATTAACTCAAACCGACGGTTTTTTTAAAAATGAATTGGTTAAAATAACATTGCCTGAAGAGTTACAAAAAGTTGATAAAGCTCTAAGAGATATAGGATTAAGTAGTCTAGCCGATGAAGGTTTAAAAGTATTAAATCGAGCTGCTGAAGACGCCGTGAAAGAAGCAACTCCTATTTTTGTTGATGCTGTAAAAGGTATAACTTTTGCAGATGCTAAAAATATTTTATTAGGTAACGACGACGCTGCAACCCAATATTTAACTACAAAAACGCAAACTTCACTTTACGATAAATTCCAACCAGTTATTAATAATTCGTTTGCAAAAGTTGGTGCAGATAAAATATGGACTAATTTAATAACAAAGTATAACAATATTCCTTTTACTAGCAACGTAAATCCAGATTTAACCGATTATGTTACTGGCGAAGCTTTAAATGGAGTTTACAAAATGATTGCCGTTGAGGAAAAAGAAATACGAAATAACGTAGCATCAAGAACAACTGATATACTAAAAAAGGTATTCGCATTACAAGACTAAAAAACATATCAAATAAATAAATTTTACGTTAAAATTTTAAATATTCGTTAGTTTTTTGTACTTTTAAGTACTAACTACTTAAACTAATGAATAGAATTGAACTAATACAAATTAAGCTCAACAAGCTTAAGCGTAGACACAGGCAACTTGTTGAGCGCTCGTACAACTACAAACAAAGCGATTCTGCACTAAGTGATTTTTTCGAGTTTAGAGCTATTAAAATTTCTTATAAAATTAATAGACTTAATTTCCTATCCAGTGAGCTTAATCACAAAAAGCAAGCTGTAGCATAAAAAAACTCCATTTTTCTATATTATTTGCTATATAGAACATCCAAATTCTCACTTTTTACGTAATTTCTTTAAAAGAACATTATTATGAATAAGCATTTTTGTAAAGTTGGTAAAATTAAACCAAACTTAAGTAAACTTTTAAGTTTAAAAGAATTAGAAAACATGATTGAAAATTTTGTTGATGACGTTAGCAAAGTAGATTATAAACATGACTTAGGACAATTATCCTAATATTTAAATTTAAAAACTAAGACAATAAAACGTCGTTTAAGTAATTTATGACCAAGCTCATAAACTAGTTTATTATATTTACGTAAGTTAAAACACCTTTAATTGAAAGAATTTTACTATATTCGTTAAGGTGCCAACTTAGATATAATAAACTTATGCCTCACCAAAACGAGAATAATTTACGCCACACAACTTTATTTGCATATAAACTAACTGCAAATTTCACCATTTTAATGGCAGTTATAAATATTTATGCATGGAGCTCAAACCACATAAATAATTTTTTTACTGGATATATTATAAATCCTGATGCTACCATGAAGGTAGCCACAAGTTTAAGTTTTATCTTTCTTGTTATTCCTTTATTCATAAAACGGAAATTTATAAGATATTTTTTATTGGCAGGTTTAGTTATTCAAATTGCTCAAATACTGGCCTATATATTTAATTTAAGTCCAAGCGGTGTTTTTGCCTTATCATCGTATGCCACAATTTTAATGTTTATATTAGCTTATGCTAGTATATACTTTGTTTGGGTCCTCAAAAAAAACCTTTACTTTATAATAAGCAATTGCTTATTATATTTATTATCTTCATTTGCCATATTTTATTACCTTTTAGATAAAGATTCTGTAACAACAGTAATTGGTTTTAGCAGTTTAAGCTGGAATACGTCCATACTATTTTTTATCAATGCGATAGCATTATTTGAAATAGCATTAATTGAAAAAATAAAAAATTATGAATTTCAAATTCTACCTCTAAAAAAAACACACCCCTATTACTATTTTCCATACTTTTTTTTATTACCTATAATTATAATAGTTAGCATTTCTATTGCCATATATTTTAATATAATTCTTCCAAACGTTGGCATATTTATAATATTTCTGTTTTTAAACCTTACCATACTAATGAGTATTTTTTTATACTCGTTTCGCTTTATAGATTTTTTTAAGGAAATTTCAGATAAATCAGAAGCTTTACTGCATGCAAATATCCAACTAAAATTAGTTAATAACGAATTAGGTAAAAAAAACAACTACTTAAACGATTTTGCTTCATTAACATCCCACAACTTAAGAGAACCTATAATTGCTTTAAAAGAACTTTATAATTTTTACAAAGAATCTGAAACAGAAGCGGATGATTTAAAATTTAAAGATTTAGAAAACATGTATTTAACTAATACCAATAATTTAAATTATGGATTAAATTTATTGACTAACTACCATGAGTTTATTAAAAGCTTAGGGAATGATAAAATCTCCAAAATTAAATTTTCTGAAAACTTGGAAAACACAATATTTGAGTTAGACTATTTAAAACCAAAATCGACAACTATTAGCCATAACCTAATAGCTAATTTAAACTTGCCTGAAGTTTATATTAAAAACTTATTAGTTAATTTATTAATTAATTCTTTTATGAATAAATTAAATAATATTGATTTAAAAATTAACATAACCACTACACACACTAACACCTTTTTTAATATCGTTTATACTGATAATTCTGGTTTTTTAATAACTAATAATACAAAAACCCAAATAAAGAATAAACACCAAAATTATAGCTTACACTTTTTAAATTTATACCTAAAAAAACTATGCGGAAAAATTAAAATTTTACCGCAAAAAACTATTGGCAACATTATTACTATAAAACTGGATTACGCATGCATAAAATCGCAATTATAGATGATAATTTACTGTTTAGAAAAGTTACTCAAAAACTGCTCTTTAAGTTGAGTATTAAAGACTCGCAAATATTATTATTTGAAAACGGTAAAACTGCACTTAGTTTCATATCAGATAATATTGAAACGCCCAAAACCCTGCCTAGCATTATTTTACTAGATTTAAATATGCCTTGTGTTAATGGTTGGGAATTTTTAGAGCTAATAAAAAAAATTAACCAAGATAATTTATACCAACCAATTATACATATTATAACCTCATCGATAGATGATAATGACAAGCAAAAGGCAAAACAAACTAACTTGGTAAGTAATTATTTAGTAAAACCCATAAATTTAGGGCAATTACAAAATGTTTTAAATTTTAATAGTAATAACGAAAAAATGGTATCGTAACCACTATTAAACAAATGCAATCATTTCATTTTGTATTTCTTGTGCCTTTTTAGCTGCTTGCTGCGCAAAATCTTCGTTTTTTGATGCATAAATAATGCCTCTAGAAGAGTTTATTAATAAACCGATTTGGTCATTTAAACCATATTTACAAACCTCTTGCAAATTTCCACCTTGCGCACCAACACCTGGGACTAATAAGAAACTATCGGGAATAATTTGCCTTATTTCAGCTAAATATTCGGCTTTAGTAGCACCAACAACATACATTAAATTTTCTGAGTTCTTGTAGGTTTTTGATACCTTTAAAACCTCTTTATATAATTCATTCTCCTCCACCTGTTTTGTTTGAAAATCGAAGGCACCTTGATTAGAGGTTAAAGCCAAAAGTATAGTATGCTTATCTTTAAATTCTAAAAAAGGTTCTACAGAGTCTTTTCCCATATATGGAGCCACAGTAACAGAATCGAAAGCTAAATCTTCAAAAAAAGCTTTGGCATACATTGTACTTGTATTACCTATGTCTCCGCGTTTAGCATCTGCAATGGTAAAAATTTCAGGATAATTTTCGTTTAAATATATAATAGTTTTCTCTAAAGCTTTCCATCCTTTTAAACCATAAGCTTCATAAAAAGCGGTATTTGGTTTGTAGGCAACACATAAATGGTGAGTTGCATCAATAATGGCTTTATTAAAAGCAAATATCGGATCTTCTTCTTTTAATAAATGTTCTGGAATTTTGTTTAAATCAACATCTAAACCAATACAAAGAAATGATTGCTTTTTTTTAATTTCTGAAACAAGTTGTGCTGTTGTCATGTTTAATATTTTCAGTAAACTATTATATAAAAAGAATCCCGCAATTGCGGGAATATATTTAAATGGTTTCGTCGCTTGCTTTTAATTTTTCTGTGTTTTCTGCAAGCATTAACTCATCTATTATTTTTTGAATGTCTCCGTTTACAATGTTTTGTAAATCGTAGAGTGTTAAACCTATTCTGTGATCGGTTACGCGCCCTTGCGGATAATTGTATGTTCTAATTTTAGCACTACGATCTCCTGATGTTACCATGCTTCCACGCTTGGCAGCATCTTCTTCCATTTTTTTAGCCAATTCTAAATCATATAATCTAGAACGTAACACCTTAAATGCTTTTTCTTTGTTTTTATGCTGCGATTTTTGGTCTTGACATTGCGCTACTAAACCTGTTGGAATGTGCGTAAGTCGTACAGCTGAATAAGTTGTATTTACTGACTGCCCACCAGGACCAGACGAACAGAAGTAATCAATTCTAACGTCTTTTGGGTCTATTTCTACATCAAACTCTTCTGCTTCTGGAAAAACCATACAGGTTGCTGCACTTGTATGTACACGACCTTGTGTTTCGGTTTGTGGCACACGCTGCACACGGTGTACACCGGCTTCAAATTTTAAAGTACCATAAACATCTTCACCAGATACTTCAAATTGAATCTCTTTAAAGCCTCCGTTTGTGCCTTCACTAAAATCTACAACATCTACGCGCCAACCTTTGCTTTCGCAATACTTACTATACATTCTATATAAATCGCCTGCAAAAATACTCGCCTCATCTCCTCCCGTTCCTGCGCGTAATTCAACTACGGCATTTTTAGCATCTTCTGGATCTTTTGGTATTAAAAGTACACGAATCTCTTCTTCTAATTTAGGAATACCCTCCTTAGCTTCATCATATTGCATTTTGGCCATTTCAACCATTTCTGCATCGCTACCGTCTGCTATAATTTCTTCAGCTTCAGCTAAATTATTAGTTAATTCAATATATTCTTCGCGCTTATCCATTAGAATACGTAAGTCTTTGTACTCTCTGTTTAACTCTACATAACGCTTTTGATCTGATATAATATCTGGTTGAATAATTAAATCGCTAACCTCATCAAATCTTTGTTTTACTATCTGTAACTTCTCTAACATCTCTCTTCAAAAAATTGGAAACCAAAAGTACAACTTTTTACCGATTTATTTAAAGCGTAAAATAATTTTAATTCACCAAACGTTAAAAGACGTATGACACGGCAAATAACCTCCATTATAAACTATTACAAACCATTAGCATTATGGTCTTTTTTAATAACAATTATTATTACCGTTATTAATCCAATGGTAATATTAGCCCTATGCACAAAGCTATTTTTAACACTTTTACTTTGGGTAATGTTAAGTGATAGAAACTTAAGAAAACGCTTAAATTTTTATAAAATAAGAGGTGTTTCTAACTTTAAGTTTTTTCTGAGTCTTTTTTTAATAGATGCCTTTATAACTTGCAGTTTTATTTCATTAATAAAAGGCTTTATCTAATAATAAACTTGATGCTTTTTTTGAGGAATTAAGTTGAATAGCAAATTAAACATAAATTGTGTTTTCAATTTATGACTAAAAAAAGGTTCTTGATGATTAACTATTTCTACAATTTTAAAAATTAATTCCCCTAAATTATTTTAGACTTATGCGGTTTTAATAATGATGAAATAAAGTAAACGAGCCCAAATAAATAAAGTAAACGAGAAAAGTAAAACAGTATGTTTAAATTAAGATGAAAACCTAAAACATAAAAGATATCTGAAAACACTATTGCTATAATTCCCCCAACAAAAAATAACGATTTTTTTGTATTAAATCCTAAACCATAAATAATAGCTAAATAGCCTAGAGCTAGCATAATAAGGCTTTCTGGAATATATAAATAAAACCTAACAGGATTATAAATGGTTGGTTTTATTAAATCTAATATTAATGCTACACCTCCAATATTAATTATAAGTACAATTGTAATTATGATAAACGAAAATCGATCTACTCTTTTAAAATTTACATATTTCCATATTAAAAAAGTTAATAATACATGTCTCAAGTACCTCGCAAAAACATAATAATAGGTATAGTTTTCTTTAGAATGAAACATTAACAAATAATCACACAATAAAAAAACTAAAGCAATAGCAACAATTAACTTACTATTTTGTTTGAGTTTATTTGAAACGAAAAAATAAAATAGAAAAAACAGTAAAGCCGTAATAAACCTAAACAAACGGCTATAAAAAAAATCGAAGTGATAAACCGCTAGTAAGTTAACAATGATTAATAAAAAAACAACAACCAAGTTTAAATACTTTTGGTTTAAAAAATTAATCATATTACATTAAATTACTAAAAACGAATGCAATTATACAACAATAAAATTAATGAAAGAAAAAGGCAGGGCGGCTTGTGACTAAAAGTCTACAGCAACACCTATTCCAAGAAACTGTTTCCATTGCACTTTCGCTCCAGCTTCATCGAACTCACCTTCAACTTCGGTTGAGGGTACAGTTGTTTTAACATCGTCGTCGTAACGAATATGCGAGCCTAAAGTTGCCTTTATAAAATTGTTAACTTTAAAATCGAAATCGACGCTCCAATCAATATCAACATTTCCAAAATTATTAACATAATCTGAATATAAACTTAACTGATTTTTGATATTAATATTAGTCGCTAACTCTGCTTCATAAGTATTAGTTACTAACACCCCTACTTCGTTTCTTACGCGCTCTCCTGGAGTTAAAATAGCACCATTATCGTCGTAAACAGCAGGATCTACTCCAAAAGCGCCGGCATTCGACAAATCTTCATCTAAAACAAAAGTTGCTTTTAAGGTAACCGGAGAAAAGTAAAATGATAATTTATCTATATGTTTTCCATATTCCATACCACCACCAAAAAACAAATAACCAGGTGCCATTAATCTTGAAATTGGATTATCGGTATCGGGATAAGAATAACCATTAAACATCTGGCTTTTAAAACTCATTCTTGCAGAATAAAACCAATTAGACGTAATATCTGACTGATATCCTAAATTAGAATTTATCTCAACTAAATCGTCCGATTTTTGTAAACCTAAAGACTGCTGTTTGTTTATTCCCAATCGAACCAAAGCACTATTTGTCCAATTAAAATATTTATCGGTATAGTTGGCTTTAGTCTCGAAAGCGAACAAACCTGAGATTGAATTAGTACCACCAGCATTCCAGTTAACAAACGAAACCTGGCTTAAATAAACCGAAGCCTTATTTGTTTGGTCCCATTTTGGACCAGTGTATTCGTCCTTTTCCTTTTCTTTTTTAAATAAAAAACTTGGCTGTGCGTGCATTAAACTAAATAAGAAAAAAGCCGGTACGAAAATAAAATGTTTCATTGGTTTATGTTTGGTTAATCATTAAGTTTCAAAACCTATCAACAATCATTCCAAAAAATAAATTTGACTAAGTTTTAATAATTAAACTCTCCAAACTCACTTTTTATTGTAAGCTTTTTTTCTTTTGATGCTTCCACTCGTCCAATTATTTGAGCGTTAACATTAAACGATTTTGATATTTCAATAATATCTGTAGCAACATCTGGAGAAACATAAAGTTCCATTCTATGCCCACAATTAAATACTTGGTACATTTCTTTCCAGTTGGTATTACTTTGTTCTTGTATTAACTTAAACAAAGGCGGAATTGGAAACAAATTATCTTTTATAATATGATTTTCTTCAATAAAATGAAGAATTTTTGTTTGCGCACCACCCGAACAATGCACCATTCCATGTATAGCTTCGCTATTATATTTTGCCAATATTGCTTTAATAATTGGTGCGTATGTACGTGTTGGTGACAACACTAATTTACCAGCATCTATTGGTGAATCTTCCACTGTATCGGTTAATTTCACTTGTCCAGAATACACTAAATCTTCGGGTACAGAGGCATCAAAACTTTCTGGATATTTTTCGGCTAAATATTTATTAAACACATCGTGTCTTGCAGATGTTAACCCATTACTTCCCATTCCACCATTGTACTCTGTTTCGTAAGTTGCTTGCCCAAAACTTTCTAAACCAACAATAACATCTCCAGGTTTTATGTTTGAATTATCAATAACATCGCTTCGTTTCATTCTGGCTGTTACTGTAGAATCTACAATAATGGTTCGCACTAAATCGCCTACATCGGCAGTTTCACCACCTGTTGAATGAATGGTAACACCAAACTTTTTTAATTCTGATATTAATTCTTCTGTGCCATTAATTATTGCAGAAATTACTTCGCCCGGAATTAAATTTTTATTTCTACCGATGGTTGAAGATAACATAATATTATCTGTAGCGCCAACACATAATAAATCATCAATATTCATTATTAAAGCGTCTTGAGCAATACCTTTCCATACCGAAACATCTCCGGTTTCTTTCCAATACATATAAGCTAAAGATGATTTTGTTCCAGCACCATCGGCATGCATGATTAAACAATAGTCATTATCATTGGTTAAATAATCTGGAACTATTTTACAAAATGCTTTAGGAAATAAACCTTTATCTATGTTTTTTATGGCATTGTGTACATCTTCTTTTGATGCTGAAACGCCTCGCTGTGCGTATCGTTTAGAAACTTCTTGACTCATAATGTTATATTGATGTGCAAATTTACTTTTTTGCATTAAAAAATCCCGCATTTTTATTACGGGATTTAATTTTATCTTGTAAATAATAATTCGCTGTATTTAGCAAGTGGCCAAATTTCATTGTCAACTAGTAATTCTAAACTATCGCAATGAGTACGAATTTTTTCGAAAAAAGGCATTACCTTAAAACAATAAGCCATGGCTTTTTCTTGAACTTTTTCATTATTATTGGCAACCTCTCTTGCCTTTATCATTTTTGTTACGTTATCGTTTATACCTTCAATATGTTTTGATACTTCTTGAATTAATTTTATTTGCTCTTTAGCCAATTTATTAAAATCGTTTTCAAAAATAGATTTTAAACCTTGTACATTTTCTATTAAAGTATTTTGATATTTTACTGCCGTTGGTACAATTTGATTTCTGGCCATATCGCCTATTACAATACTCTCAATTTGAATATGGGTAATATAGGCTTCCATTTCAATTTCATAACGAGCTAAAGTTTCAATCTTACTCATAACTCCCATTTCTTCAAAAAGCGAAATACTTTTCTCCGATATTTTAGCTTCAAGTGCTTCTGGTGTAGTTCTGTTGTTACTTAAACCTCGTTTTTTAGCTTCGTCTTCCCATATTTTTCCGTAGCCATTACCTTCAAATAAAATGGCTTTTGTATCTTTTATATACTCTCTAAGAACATTAAAAATAGCCTCGTCCTTTTTTAAATCTTTTTTACCTATTAAATTATCAACTTCTGCTTTAAAATCTTTTAATTGTTTGGCCACAATGGTATTTAAAACCGTCATAGGATTACCACAATTAGCCAAAGAACCAACAGCTCTAAACTCAAATTTATTTCCTGTAAAAGCAAAAGGAGATGTCCTGTTTCTATCTGTATTATCCAGTAAAACATCAGGAATTTTCCCAACTACGTTAAGTTTAAGTTCTGTTTTTTCTTCAGGAGATAATTTACCTTTTGTTACACCTTCTAGCTCTGCTAAAACTTTTGATAATTGTTCTCCAATAAATACCGACATTATTGCTGGCGGAGCTTCGTTTGCTCCCAAACGGTGATCGTTACTAGCAGAAGCTATCGAAGCTCTAAGCAACTCCTCATAATCTTTAACTGCTTTTATAGTATTTATAAAAAACGTTAAAAATTGTAAATTACTCATTGGTGTTTTACCTGGAGACAATAGGTTTATACCCGTATCGGTCGATAATGACCAATTGTTATGCTTTCCCGAGCCATTAATGCCGGCAAATGGCTTTTCGTGTAACAAAACTTTAAAATTATGTCGTCTTGCCACACGCCCCATAATATCCATTACTAAAGCATTATGATCTACTGCTAAATTGGCTTCTTCAAAAATAGGAGCCAATTCAAATTGATTTGGCGCGACCTCGTTATGCCTTGTTTTTACAGGAATACCCAACAATATGCATTCGTGCTCTAGGTCTTTCATAAAATTAAAAGCACGTGTTGGTATAGCTCCAAAATAATGATCATCTAACTGCTGCCCTTTGGCCGAAGAATGCCCCATTAAAGTTCTTCCTGTTAACAATATATCTGGCCTGCTTGCAATAAGCTCTCTATCTACTAAAAAATACTCCTGTTCCCAACCTAACGAAGACGTTACTTTTTTTACATTCTTATCGAAGTACTTCGCAACGTCTGTTGCAGCTTCATCAATAGCATGTAAAGCTTTTAAAAGTGGTGTTTTATAATCGAGAGCCTCTCCTGTATAAGCAACAAATATAGTTGGAATACACAAAGTTGTTCCATATATAAAGGCCGGCGAAGTTGGATCCCATGCCGTGTAACCGCGAGCCTCGAAAGTATTGCGAATACCTCCACTTGGAAAACTAGAAGCATCGGGTTCTTGTTGCACTAAAGAGCTTCCATCAAATTTTTCAATCCCTAAGCCATTGTCTTTTAATTCAAAAAAAGCATCATGCTTTTCGGCTGTACTTCCTGTTAAAGGTTGAAACCAATGTGAATAGTGCGTAACTCCTTTTGATAATGCCCAATCGCGCATAGATGCTGCTACTTGGTCGGCAACACTTCTTTCTATTTTTTTTCCACGCTTTATAGCATTCATAACACCTTGCATAGCCTCTGTTGTAAGGTATTTTTGCATGGTGTTTTCATTAAACACATTATTACTAAATAATTCAGAACGTCTTTTTTTACTATCAAAAAATATAGGTTTGTTAGCTAAAGACTTTTTCAAAGCATGAAAACGAAGTAATGACATAGTTTTTATATGTTTTTGGCAAAAATACACACGAAAAACTAAAAATGATTTAAAAAAAGAAAAATTCTTATTAACACTTTTTCAGTTTTCATAAAAATAAATATACTTTTTTTAATATATCCCTTAAAAAAATGGGGTTTAAATAAAAATTTATTTAGCAATAGTTAAAACACCCCTATTAAATTTAGAGTAACAACATAAAAATTTATATTTGTGTGGATATAACTAACTATTATTTATTAATTAAACATACATTATGGCAAAAATTAAATTGGAATACCTTTGGTTAGATGGGTATTTCCCAACTCAAAACTTGAGAAGTAAGACAAAAGTAGAAGAGCATGAAGATTTTAAAGGAACTTTAGAAGAATTAGGAAACTGGTCTTTTGATGGTTCATCAACTAAGCAAGCAGAAGGTGGTTCTTCAGATTGTTTATTAGTTCCTGTAGCTATTTATCCAGATCCAGATAGAAAAGATGGTTATTTAGTAATGACTGAAGTTATGAATGCTGATGGTACACCACATGAGTCTAACGGTAGAGCTACTATTGATGATGAAGATGATGATTTCTGGTTTGGTTTTGAGCAAGAATACTTTATTATGGATACAGAAACCGGTTTACCTTTAGGTTTCCCTGTTGGCGGTTATCCTGCTCCACAAGGTATGTACTACTGTTCTGTAGGAGGAAAAAACACTCACGGAAGACACTTAGTTGAAGAGCACGCAGACCAATGTATTGCTGCTGGATTAAACTTTGAAGGTATTAACCAAGAAGTTGCATGTGGACAGTGGGAATTCCAATTATTCGCTAAAGGTGCAAAAAAAGCTGGAGATGAAATTTGGGTTGCTAGATATTTATTACAACGTTTAACTGAAAAATACGGTTACTACATCGAGTATCACCCAAAACCTCTAGGTAAAGATATGGACTGGAATGGTTCTGGTATGCACGCTAACTTCTCTAACACTACTTTAAGAACTTGTGGTTCTAAAGAAACTTACGAGAAAATTTGTGAAGCGTTTAGACCTGTTGTAGACGAGCATATTGCTGTTTACGGTGAGTTTAACGACCAACGTTTAACTGGTTTACACGAAACTGCTGCTATTACAGATTTCTCTTATGGAGTTTCTGATAGAGGAGCATCAATTCGTATTCCATTAATTACTGTTGAAAAAGGTTACAAAGGATGGTTGGAAGACAGACGTCCTGCATCTAACGGTGACCCATACAAAATTGCTGCGGTAATTATTAAAACTGTAAAATCTGCAAAGGTTTAATAAATCTGTTTTATTCATAAAAAAAGGGCTTAACATTATAATTGTTAAGCCCTTTTTATTTTTCTGTGAACTCTTACACCATTAAATTAAACCAGAAAACTTCTTAATTATTTTACATTAATTAAATTGTCAGAGCTAATTGATTAGGACAAAAACATGGCAATATTCCTATTCTATAACTTTGTGGGAAAAGTAAATTATTAAAACTTATCTTTAGTAAAAACTAAAAACATAAAAACACCATAAGCTAAAACCAAAACAAACCCTTTTACTCTACTTATTTGAAGTCGTTTTGGTAAAAATACCAGTGGTATTAACACAGCTGCAAAACCTAACATCCAGAAAAAATCGCTGTTTAAAATTTGAGGTTCGGTAACAGGAATAGGTTTTACTATTGCTGTTAAGCCTAAAACCGAAGCAATATTAAAAATATTAGAACCTATTAAATTACCTAAAGAAATGGCTTTTTCTTGCTTTGCAGCAGCAATTACAGAAGCTGCTAATTCTGGAACACTTGTACCTATTGCTATTAATGATACACCTATAACGGCTTCGCTAACACCAATAGAACGTGCAATAGTTTTAGAACCCTCTACCAACCATTCGCTTCCAAAATATAATGCCGCGGCGCCAATTAATAACCAAATTACAATTTTAAAATTTGATGTATTTGAAAGCTTATCATCTACTTCTTCTGGTATGGCATCTTGTTTTGCATTTTTTATTAAAATGAATAAAAACACAACTAAACCTACAAATAAAATACCACCTTCTATAGCCGAAAGTAAATTGTCGTTTTTCAAGAAATAGTACAAAACAATTGAAAACAGCATCATTGCTGGCCAATTTAATTTGTAAAACGATTTATCTACTGCAATGGCACCTACCATAGCCGTTACACCTAATACCAAACCTATATTAGCAATGTTCGAGCCTACTACATTATTAATGGCAATGGCCGGCGAACCAGACATGGCCGCTTGTAAACTTACTAGTAATTCTGGCGCAGAAGTTGCAAAACTCACAACCGTCATCCCAATTACCATTTTAGATATATTAAATTTAAATGATAACGCCACAGACGAACGTACTAAAAACTCGCCACCAATTACCAACAGTACAAAACCTAATATTACCCAAAGTAAACTCATAAAAAATATTTTTTTGCGAAGATAATTAAAGTTGAAACTATTTTGCTAAAACTTTTGCGATTGCACTTAATATGTTGAAATAACTTAAAATTTAGTTAAATAACTATTTATTTAGTTTTATAACTACAAAAATAGTTTTATATTTGAATTGCGTTAGGGATTGCAGCGGCATCCTTTTTTTGAGGCACGAGAAAAAAGATATAGCGTAAAGCCCGCCCGAACGCCAAAAAACTACAACTATGGAAAAATTAACTAATAAAGAAGAAGAAATAATGCACATTTTATGGAAGCTAGAAAAGGCTTTTGTTAAAGATGTTATGGCAGAAATTAAAAGCGAAAAACCGCATTACAACACCTTATCGACCATAATTAGAAAGCTGGAAGACAAAGGTTTTGTTGCTTATAATGCTTACGGAAAAACGCACCAGTACTACCCTATTGTTACAAAAGAAGCTTACAGACAGAAGTTTATGAATACCGCCATAAATAACTACTTTAATAATTCTTATAAAAATATGGTATCGTTTTTTGCTAAAGAAGAAAAAATAAGTGTTGACGACCTTAAGGAAATTATTGCATTAATAGAAAACGAGAAATAACATGGCGTATTTACTAAAAGTTAGCGCCATTGTTGGCCTGTTTTACCTTATTTATAAACTTTTGTTGCAAAAAGACACCTTTTTTAAACAAAATAGATGGTTTTTACTTTTTGGTTTAGGAGTTTCGTTTTTAATGCCGCTGTATGTTATAACCGAGTATGTTACTTACACGCCTATGGTTTTAAGCGATTTTACTTTTAACACCAAAACTATTGCAACTACAAAAACCTTTAGTTTTATTGATTTTTTGCCTTATTTATATATTACCGGTGCAACCATATTTTTAGTTAGGTTTTTAATTCAATTTACTGCCATATTTAAAATAATTAAGAACCCGAGTAAAAGAAAAGAAGGTCAATATATTTTTATTGAAAGCGACACCGCAGCGTCTCCGTTTTCATTTTTTAACTGGATTGTTTACAACCCAGAACAATTTAGCCAAACCGAATTACAACAAATTATAACTCACGAAAAAATTCATGCGAAACAAAAGCATTCTTTCGATGTTATTTTAGCTAATTTGGCTTGTGTTATTCTTTGGTTTAATCCGTTTATATGGTTATATCAAAAAGACTTAAAACAAAACTTAGAGTTTTTAGCAGATTATTCGGCCTTCAAAGCGGTGGCTTGCAAAAAACAATATCAATACACATTACTTAAACAAAGTTTACCAACTAATCAATTGGCTTTAAGTAATGCTTTTTATAATTCATTAATCAAAAAACGAATCGTTATGTTACACAAATCAAAATCAAACAACATGAATCGCATTAAATGTTTGGCTGTATTGCCGTTAATTGCTCTGTTTTTAATGAGCTTTAATACTAGAACTGTTTATGTTGAAAAAGAAATTTCTATGGAAACTAAACCAGAATTTACAACTAGTTTCACCGAACATTTTGAAGCAATTTTACAAAAAAACAGCACCGAAGCCGATTTAAACAAAATAATAAACACCCTAAAAGAACAAGGTGTTACCATTAAATTTAAAGGCTTAAAAAGAAATGCTAACGGCGAAATAACTGCCATAAAAATTGATGCTAAATCTAAAACCTCTAAGGCTAATTATAATATAAACGCTAACGAAGCCATTATACCTATTAAAATAAGTTACAACCCAGAGAACGAGTCTATTAACATCTCTGAAACAAAGGCTAAAACAGAATCTATTTTTATAAGCTCAACGGGTGATGCTGTAAATGTAAAAAGTAGCGAAAATGCCAAGGTAAAAGTTATTAAAATAAAAGAAGATGGCACTAAAAGCGTTTTTGCAACAAGCCAGCGAGATTCTATAATTTATATAATTGATGGTGTTGAAGGTAAAAAAGAAGATGCAGAAGCTTTAGAGCCTTCTAAAGTAAAATCTATAAATGTTATTAAAGATGAAAACGTTTTAGAAAAACATGGTATCTCTAAAGCCGTAATAGAAATTTTTACAAAAGATGAAACCGATACAAAAACAAGCAACAAAAACATTAAAATCATTAAACGAAATAGTGGGCTTAATGGTTTGCCAAAAGACTTGCTAGTTATTGTAGATGGTAAAGAAATTGACAGCGAAAAACTTATAGATTTGAATTCAGATGAAATTAAATCTGTAAATGTTTTAAAAGATGCAACTGCCGTTAAAGAATACGGCGAAAAAGGTAAAAACGGTGTAATTATTATTGAAACTAAAGAATAAGCGTTTTACGCTCCAATAAGAGGCTGTTTAAAAAGTGAAATCTGTCATTCTGAATTTATTTCAAAATCTCAAACAAGGATTTTCAAAACACATTAGAATCTGAAACGAGTTCAGATTGACAAAAATGTGACTTTTTAAACAGCCCATTTTATTAAAAAAAAAAATAATGTAACCCTTGTTACACAAATTAAAAACTTAAAGGCTTAATTTTATGCTCATAATTTAGCCTTATGATACAAGAACTAAAAGATAATTACGGCCACCTTTTTGAAAACGATCTTTTAAACGAAATAAACCAAGTGGGCACTTTTAAAGAAGTTCCAGAAGGTTTTAAAATGATTTCTATTGGCGACTACGTAAAAGCCATGCCGCTATTAATTTCTGGAGCTATTAAAATTTTACGCGAAGATAACGATGGCGACGAACTCCTACTCTATTTCTTAGAAAAGGGTGACACCTGCGCCATGACACTTACCTGCTGCTTAGGGCAAACAAAAAGTGAAATTAAGGCTATTGCCGAAACCGATGCTAAACTTATAATGATTCCCATTCAAAAAATGGAAGAGTGGTCGGCGAAATATAAAAGTTGGCGTAATTTTGTTTTCGAAAGTTATCATAATCGCCTAAATGAAATGCTTGAAACTATTGATAGCATTGCATTTTTAAAAATGGACGAACGCTTACTTAAATACCTAAATGAAAAAGCCCGCGTTTCAGAAGATGGCACAATTAGAAACACCCACCAAGAAATAGCTTATGAATTACATACATCGAGAGTTGTAATTTCCAGGTTACTTAAAAAACTTGAAAACTTAGGCGAAATTAAACTGCATCGCAATTATATTACACTTTTAAAATAACCTGTTCCTTTAAACAGAATGTCGTTCTATTTTAAAATTAACAATTAACTTCCAACCTCTAACTTCCAACTTCTTACTTCCAACTTCTAACTTCAAACTTCCAACTTCCAACTTCTAACTTTCCATACTTATGTAACCAATGTTACTGCGCAGGCAAATCACCAAGTATACATTTGCTAAAAAAACAAAACATGGATGTTTTAAACCTATTTGGCTACGCAGGCGCATTTATAATTGGCATATCGCTCGGATTAATTGGTGGTGGTGGTTCCATTTTAGCGGTACCAGTTCTTGCTTATCTTTTTTCAATTAACGAAAAAATTGCCACAGCGTACTCATTATTTATTGTGGGTACAAGCGCATTACTTGGCGGTTTAAAACAACATTTTAAAGGCTATGTAGATTGGCGAACCGCTCTTATTTTTGGCATTCCTGCTATAATTGGAGTTTCTGTTGTTAGGCATTATGTAGTTCCTGCGTTACCCGATGTTATATTTACTTTCGGTAATTATAACTTTACTCGTCGCATGGCTATGTTTGGTTTATTTGCTCTTTTAATGATTCCCGCAGCGTTCTCAATGTTAAAAAATACAAAAACTAAAACCGTTACAGGAAAAGTAAAATACAATTACCCCTTAATTTTAATTGAAGGCTTATTGGTTGGTGGTATTACAGGTTTAATAGGTGCTGGAGGTGGTTTTTTAATTATACCAGCCTTAGTAATTTTAGCAAATTTAGAAATGAAGGTGGCCGTAGCAACATCATTAATAATAATTGCATTTAAATCGCTTATGGGCTTTTTCCTTGGCGACGCATTTACAATGGATATTAACTGGAATTTTTTGCTACTTTTTACCTTTTTGTCTTTTATTGGCATATTTTTAGGAAGCTTTTTAAGTAATTTCATTGATGGCAACAAACTAAAAAAAGGCTTTGGCTACTTTATTTTTGTCATGGCTTTCTTTATTTTTTACATGGAATTTTTAACACCTCGCATTTAAAAAACCAATAAGTAACCTTTGTTACCTTAAAAACAAAACACTATTCTTAATTTAGCATCATAAAATTTATTACTATGAAAATAGAACAAATATACACGGGTTGTTTAGCGCAAGGCGCTTATTACATAGAAAGCAATGGCGAAGTTGCTATTATCGATCCGCTGCGTGAAGTACAACCTTATTTAGATAGAGCAAAAGCAAATAACGCAACCATTAAATATATTTTTGAAACCCATTTTCATGCCGATTTTGTTAGCGGTCACGTTACACTATCTAAAGAAACAGGTGCCCCTATTATTTACGGGCCTTTAGCAGAACCAAGTTTCGAGGCTATTATAGCCACAGATAATCAAGCATTTAAATTAGGAAATATTACCATTACAGTACTTCATACACCTGGGCATACTATGGAGAGTTCTGTTTATCTTCTTAAAGATGAAAACGGAAAAGACCACGCCATTTTTAGTGGAGACACACTTTTTTTAGGCGATGTTGGTCGTCCAGATTTAGCTCAAAAAACTGGAGAAATTACAGAAAAAGACTTAGCTGGATATTTATTTGATAGCCTTCGGAATAAAATTATGCCTTTAGGCGACGATGTTATTGTTTATCCTGCACATGGTGCTGGTTCTGCCTGCGGAAAAAACTTAAGTAAAAACACGGTTGACACGCTTGGAAACCAGAAAAAAACAAATTACGCCCTTCGGGAAGATATGTCGAAAGACGAATTTATAAAAGAAGTTACCGATGGTTTGTTACCGCCGCCTCAATATTTCCCATTAAACGTAAAAATGAATAAAGAAGGCTACGACGATTTTAACGATGTACTAAAACGAAGTGCCCAAGCTCTATCTCCAAATGCTTTTGAAGCCGCAGCTAACGAAACCGATGCCGTTGTTTTAGATGTTCGT
Organism: Neotamlana sargassicola; assembly: GCF_020523965.1. GTDB lineage: Bacteria > Bacteroidota > Bacteroidia > Flavobacteriales > Flavobacteriaceae > Neotamlana > Neotamlana sargassicola. The sequence continues at coordinate 120,025 of NZ_JAJAPX010000006.1, forward strand.
CATCAAAATGATTTTGTTCTGGGACATATTCCACGTTCCATTTTTATAGGTTTAGACGGCGGATTTGCTCCTTGGGTAGGCGCGTTAATTGCCGATGTAAAACAACATATTTTATTGGTAACTCCCGAAGGACGCGAAGAAGAAACCATTACACGTTTATCGCGTGTTGGGTTCGATCAAGTTATAGGATTTCTTGACGGCGGATTTGAAAATTGGAAAAATGCTTCAAAAGATTACGATACCATTAGTTCTGTTGATGCTTCTATTCTAAAAAAAGCCATAAATAGCGATGAAGACATTTCTATTTTTGATGTTAGAAAAGATGGCGAATACAAATCGGAACATGTTATTGACGCTACACACACACCATTAGATTATTTAAACAATTATCTATCAGCATTTCCAGAAAACAAAACGTTTTACCTGCATTGCGCCGGTGGTTACCGAAGTGTTATCGCTGCTTCTATTTTAAAAAGTAGAGGTATTCATAATTTAATCGATGTAAAAGGAGGCTTTAAAGCCATTAAAGAAGCAGAAATAAAAGTAACCGATTATGTTTGCCCTACAACTTTATAATTAATTAAAATGAAATATATTTTATTCACCATGTCTATTCTATCTTTTTTATTTGGTGCTGCACAACAACCTAAAACAGTTAAGGTTCTAGAAAAAGCAGTTTTTAGTGATTCAATTAGTACCAAAACAGTACAATTAGTTGATGTTAGAACGGCCACCGAGTTTAACGCAGGCCATATAAAAAACGCTAAAAATATTGATGTTTTAAAACCCTCAAGCTTTGTTGAGCGCTTTTCTACACTTAATAAAAATGAACCGGTATACTTGTATTGCCGATCTGGAAAACGAAGCAATAGAGCTGCTAAAAAATTAGACAGCCTCGGGTTTAAAGAAATTTACGATTTAAAAGGCGGTTACTTAAATTGGATAAAATAAACGGGCAATTACCAATAAAAAACCTAAAATAAAACTAACAAAACAGCTAAAAATCATCAATTATTTTGGCTGTTTTTTTATGCCTAAAAATCCACAATCCGTATCTTTGTAAAACACCAAAAAACACATAAAAAATGGACAATTTAGATGCAGCACGATTGCAAATGGCTTTTACATTAATTTTCCATATTATTTTTGCTTGCGTTGGTATGGTAATGCCTTTTTTTATGATTGTTGCTCACAAAAAATGGTTAAACACTAAAAATCCTATTTACTTAACTCTCACCAAGTCGTGGCAACGAGGTGTTGCAATATTTTTTGTTACTGGTGCTGTTTCTGGAACTGCTTTATCGTTTGAATTAGGGTTACTTTGGCCTGAGTTTATGAAACATGCAGGCCCTATAATTGGAATGCCCTTTTCCTTAGAAGGCGCCGCCTTTTTTATTGAAGCTATCGCGCTTGGTTTTTATCTTTACGGCTGGAATAAATTACCCGAAAAATTCCATTGGTTTACTGGCGTAATTATTGGTATTTCTGGAGTTGCTTCTGGTATTTTAGTGGTTGCAGCTAACGGTTGGATGAATGCGCCTTCTGGTTTTGATTACATCGATGGAAAATTTACAAACATCGACCCAGTAAAAGCCTTTTTAAACGACGCTTGGTTTACGCAAGCTTTACACATGGCGCTTGCTGCTTTTACAGCCGTTGGTTTTGCTGTAGCCGGGATTCATGCGTATCAAATTTATAAAAAAAAACAAATCGAGTTACATAAAAAAGCTTTTAAAATTGCCATTACTTTTGCTGCAGTTGCCGCTATTTTACAACCTATAAGTGGCGATTTATCGGCTAAAGATATTGCAGAAAGACAACCTGTAAAACTGGCTGCAATGGAAGCCCATTTCGAAACAGAAAAAGGTGCGCCTTTATTTCTTGGCGGTATTGTAGATGAAGAAAACCAGGAGGTATCTTATAAAATTGAAATTCCTAAAGCTTTATCTTTTTTAGCCTTTGGAGATTTTGATGCCGAAGTAAAAGGATTAAACGAATTCCCCAAAGAAGACCATCCAAATGTTGCCATTGTACACTATGCTTTTCAAGTTATGGTTGGTATTGGTACCTTGCTCATGTTTGCAGGAATCTTGTTTTTTGTAAGTTTAAAAAAGAAAAAATGGTGGGAGTTAAATAAATTTTGGTTGGCATTTACAATATTAGCTCCCTTAGGCTTTATAGCCTTAGAAGCTGGTTGGATAGTTACCGAAGTTGGCAGACAACCTTGGATTATTCACAACATAATGCGAACTAAAGATGCGGTAACACCAATGCCCGGAATGATTTTTAGTTTTTACACTTACGTCGTTCTTTACACAATACTTACCGTTGCCGTGACCTGGTTAATGCGTCGCCAAATTCAATTTTTAAACGCTTCAAAAATATAATTATGCTTTACGTTGTATTGTTTTTTCTGTTATTCTCCTTATTACTTTATGTTATTTTGGCTGGAGCCGATTTTGGAGCAGGTATTGTAGAGCTATTTTCTTCAAAGGAAAGTAGAATTATTACCAAAGGAACCGTGTATCGAGTTATGGGGCCTATTTGGGAAGCAAATCATATCTGGATTATCATTGTAATTGTAATTTTATGGATTGCTTTTCCCGATTTTTACAACGTCCTTACCGTATATTTACACATTCCACTAACTTTAGTTTTAATGGGAATTACACTTCGCGGTGTTGCTTTTGTTTTTAGACATTATGATGCTTACAAAGGCAGACTCCATAAACTATACGATTGGATGTTTAGAATTTCTAGTTTAGTTACACCGGTATTTATAGGTTTAACTTTTGGAGCCATGGTTTCAGGAAAACTAATTATTACAAACAATTATGCTGCTTATAGCTTTTACGAAGTTTTTATTGCACCTTGGTTTAATATCTTTTCATTATTAGTTGGTTTCTTTTTTATGGCTTTATGTGCGTTTTTATCGGCTATTTTATTAATTGGCGAAGCTAAAAAAGAAGATATCAATATTTACTTAAAAAAATCTATCGTTGCCACTGTTTTGGTTATTTTATCTGGATTTTTCACATTAACTTACGGCTATTTAAACGACATTATTTTTGTAACCGATTTTATTGAAAATCGCTATTCTAACTATTTAATCTTATTATCTGCGATTTTAATTTACCCGCTATTGCGAAGCATTAAAAAAGGACATAAAGTTACCAGTCGTGGTTTAGCCGGTGCGCAAGTTATATTAATTTTAACGGCTGCGTTAATTGCCCATTTTCCGCATTTAATACTTACTTCTACTTCAGAAATCGGATTATTAGACAATGTAGCTTCAGAAAAGGTAATTAACAGCCTAGGCATCGCGTTAATTATCGGTGGTTCATTAATTCTACCAGGCTTATTTCATTTATTTAAATCCTTTAAAATTATTAAGGTTTTAGATCTTTAGTTAAATCTCATGTAACAATTGTTACCAACAACTCACGGCAAATTATATTAATTTGCAGCATAATTTTATATCCTATGAATTTTATCCTTCAACCCTGGCCATGGTATGTTTCTGGCCCATTAATAGCCTTGGGCATGTTTTTACTTTTACTTGCCGGAAAAACCTTTGGTATGTCTAGTAATTTAAGAACAATGTGTTCTATTTTAGGCGCAGGTAAAAAAGTGAAATTCTTTGCGTTCGACTGGAAAGCCCAAAAATGGAATTTAACTGTTGTTTTAGGCACTATAATTGGCGGATTTATTGCTGCCAACTTACTTTCAAATAATTTAAGTGTAGCTATTTCAGCAGAAACTATTTCAGATTTAAACGCTTTAGGCTTCAATAGTGCAGGAAAAGCTTATTTACCCACCGAGTTATTCGATGTATCGCAATTAAGCAACTTAAAAACCATAATTATTTTAGCCATTGGTGGTATTTTAATTGGTTTTGGAACACGTTATGCAGGCGGTTGTACTTCTGGTCATGCCATTACCGGATTAAGCAACTTACAATTACCTTCTCTCATTGCTGTAATTGGTTTTTTTGTTGGTGGTTTATTAATGATTCATATTATATTTCCTTTAATTTTTTAAACATGAAAAAGTATTTAACATATTTATCCATTGGTATTTTAATAGGAATCACTCTGTTTAAGTCGGAAGCTGCCTCATGGTTTCGTATTTATGAAATGTTTAAATTTCAATCGTTTCATATGTATGGCATCATTGGTTCTGCATTATTTTTAGGTATTATTTTTATTCAAATTATAAAACGAAAAAATTTAAAATCGTTTTATAAAGAAGCTATCATAATTCCTGCCAAAGAAAAAGGCTTTTATCGGTATTTTATTGGTGGCAGCATTTTTGGCTTAGGTTGGGCGCTTGCTGGGGCTTGCCCGGGCCCAATGTATGTGCTCTTGGGCGCCGGATTTTTTAATATTTTAGTGGTAACGGCATTCGCACTTTTAGGAACTTATTTGTACGGTGTTTTTAAAAACAAATTACCTCATTAGTTTAAATTTACAACTTGTAGTTGTTAGTTGTTTAATAAAAATGAAGTATTTCTTTTAATTTCAATAAACCATTAAAATAAAAGTCAATCAGTCTTTTGTTTACTATTTAAATTCAATAGAAAATAAATAGTTCATAAATAAAAAAAGCCAGAAACAAATGTTTCTGGCTTTTTTGTCGGGGTGGCAGGATTCGAACCTGCGACCTCCGCGTCCCAAACGCGGCGCGATAACCGGGCTACGCTACACCCCGTACTTGAGTATTTAAAAAATATCTAACAGACATTTTTAGCGAAAAACAAGCCGGCGCTTGGCTTTTCTAAACTCTAGCGGAGAGACCGGGACTCGAACCCGGGCAACACTTACGCGTTGACAGATTAGCAATCTGCTCCATTACCACTCTGGCACCTCTCCTATTCTTTTAAGAACTTCGCAATAAATTTGCGGTTGCAAATGTAACTTTTACTTAACAGTTGCGCAACTATTTTTATTTATTTTTTTAAAAATTATTCTGGATATTCAATTCTTAAATGGTAAATGTTTGCTAGCTTGTACTTTAGTACTTTTTTAATTGATTGAATTTCTTTAAAAGTAATATTAGCATTTAAAAATTGTTCCTCCTCTATTTGTTTATTTATAATATTTTCTACGAACGCTTCAATTTTTGTAGTCGTTGGCTCCTTTAAGCTTTTCGAGGCTGCTTCAACACTATCGCACATCATTAAAATAGCAGTTTCTTTACTAAATGGTTTTGGTCCAGGATAACTAAAATCGGTTTTATTTACCTTTTCAAATTCCTTCTTCTCTTTCGCATAAAAATAATACACTAAGCTTGTACCATGATGGGTACGAATAAAATCTATAACGCGATCTGGCAGATTGTATTTTCGAGCAATTTCAATGCCATTTATTACGTGATTTACTATTATCTCAGCGCTTTCTTTATTCGATAATTCTTGATGCGGGTTAATGCCTGTAGATTGATTTTCGGTAAAATACGTCGGGTTTTTCATTTTACCTATGTCGTGATACAAGGCTCCTACACGTGCTAACATCGCATTTGCTCCTATTTCGTTCGCGCTGGCTTCAGCTAAATTAGCAACATTTAAAGAGTGATGAAATGTTCCTGGTGCTTTGTTCGATAGTTCTTTAAGTAACTTCGAATTTGTATCAGACAATTCTAACAAGGACACATCCGATACCAAACCAAATAATTTTTCGTAAGCATAAATTAAGGGCTGAACAAACAATGTTGCTAATCCGCATAAAATAAACCAAATAAAAGTTTCCCATTTTAATTCGGTAACACTACCTTCATGAATCACAAAAAACGCAAAATAGGCTATAATATAAATTAATGTAATTTGCCCTACAGAAATAAATAAATTAGCCCTTTTATAAAGCTCGGAAACCGTTAATATGGTTACAATACCGGCTATAATTTGTAAAAACATATACTCGTAACTGTTTGGCACTATAAAACCAAGTAATAGAACGGTTAGTACATGCGCAAACAAACCTAAGCGCGCATCGAAAAAAGCCTTAAAAACCAATGGTAAAATACAAATAGGAACCACATAAATGTATTTTGAATTGTAATTAACAACCATTGTTGAAATTAAAATAATCAAGGCTATATTAAAAAATATAAAAGTAACTTTCGTGTTATCATCGAAAACTGCAACACGGTATTTTTGTAAAAAAAGTAGCAACATCAATAATGCCAACGCCACTAAAACGGTATATGCAATTAAAACCCATATGTAATTAGATTTATTCCAAACTTGCGACTCGTACTCCTGTTGCAACGATTTAAGTATTTGGTAAGTACCCTCATCAACAACTTCTCCTTTCGAAATGATAAGTGTTTCTTTGGCTATGCTGCCTCGTGTAAACGAAATTTTATTAAGTTCGTTAGCCTTTACTTTATTTGTAAAAGAGCTATCAAACACTAAATTAGGTTCAACCAAATCAAAAAACAAAGCCGTAAACTCATTTCTATAATTTAATAAATTATTTCGTTTTAAAATAGTATTAATCACGGCAGATACATCGTCTTGACGAATTAAGTTTGCTATAAAACCTTCCTTTATCTGCTCTCGATTATTGAGTAAAATAATTTGCCTTTCGGCGGAAAAATTGTGATTTTCCTTTAAAATACCATAATCGTATAAATTATTAATTATTTCATTTCCAACTTTTTTTATTTCAACTAAATCTGAAGCCGTAATAGAATCGTTAAATGCTTCCTTGTACTTTAAATAAAAAGCATTTTCAACTTTAGTTTTAACAGTATAATCTACATCAAAATACAACGGAATTTGAGCCTCAACCTGCTCTTTTTCCGAAGCAATTTCTGCTTCAGTTTTCTTTATTGCAAAATTAAATGGTGCTTGTAAATTTTCCGATTGCCAAGGTTTTCCTTTTTCGAAATCGTATTTAAATTTTCCACTCTTCGGAAATAAATAAACAATAAAAAAAGTCGTTGCAACAAACAATAGTGCTTTATAAATTAAGGCATGGTTTCTGTAAAGTTTGTTTATAAAATCTTTCATTTATTACTAAGTGTAAATCAAATGTAATAAAATTATAACCTTATACCGCGTTTTATATTCAACTTATAGCTTATTTATCTCTTAAAAAAACCTTACTTTCGCGAGTACTAAACTATACATTTAGCTCATGAATAACGAAGTCGTAATAGTATCTGCAGCAAGAACACCAATTGGTAGTTTTTTGGGAGCACTATCTACAATACCGGCGCCAAAATTAGGTGCCGTTGCGATAAGAGGAGCGCTCGATAAAATAAATTTAAACCCCAATTTGGTAAACGAGGTTTTAATGGGACATGTGGTTCAAGCCGGATCTGGACAAGCGCCTGCGCGGCAAGCCGCTATTTTCGCTGGAATTCCAGATACAGTACCTTGTACAACAATAAATAAAGTTTGCGCTTCTGGAATGAAAGCGGTTATGCAAGCGGCACAAAGTATTGCCTTAGGTGATGCCGAAATTATTGTTGCAGGTGGTATGGAAAATATGAGCTTAATACCCCATTATTTTAATGCACGAACAGGAAAAAAGTTTGGACCTGTAACCCTTGAAGATGGCATGCAAAAAGATGGTTTAGTAGATGTGTATAACCAAAACGCTATGGGCGTTTGTGCCGACGATTGCGCCATAAAATATAATTTTACTAGAGAAGAGCAAGATGCTTTTGCCATACAATCGTACAAACGTTCGGCCGAAGCTTGGGCTAATGGAAAATTTAACAACGAAGTTGTACCTGTTGAAGTACCACAACGTCGTGGAGAACCTATTGTAGTAAGCCAAGACGAAGAATTTACCAACGTAAAACTCGATAAAATACCAACGTTACGTCCTGCATTTTCTAAAGACGGAACGGTAACAGCAGCAAACGCTTCAACCATAAACGACGGTGCTGGGGCTGTTGTGCTAATGAGCAAACAAAAAGCAAACGAGTTAGGAATAAAACCTTTAGCTACCATAAAAAGTTATGCCGATGCAGCGCACGAACCAGAATGGTTTACTACGGCGCCTGCCAAAGCATTACCAAAGGCTTTAGAAAAAGCAAATTTAAATATTGAAGATGTGGATTACTTTGAATTTAACGAAGCATTTTCTGTAGTTGGTTTGGCTAATATGAAAATTTTAGGATTAACAGACACCAATGTAAACGTAAATGGTGGTGCAGTTTCTCTTGGGCATCCATTAGGCTGTTCGGGTGTTAGAATTTTAATAACTTTACTTAACGTATTAAATCAAAATAATGCCAAAATTGGTGCAGCAGCTATTTGTAATGGTGGTGGTGGCGCTTCGGCAGTTATTATAGAACGAAATTAATTTAAATGCAGTACGGAATTTGTAATTTAAGTATTGTACCGCTTAGAAGTGAAGCTTCAGATAAAAGTGAACTTATCTCCCAAGTGTTGTACGGTGATATTTTTAAAATTATTGAACCTAGAAAAAAGTGGAGTAAAATCCGTTTAGCTTTCGATAAATATGAAGGTTGGATAGACAATAAACAGTATTTCGAACTTACTGAAGAACAATACAAAACGTTTAACGCAGAAAGCCCTGTACTTACCTTAGACTTGGTTGAATTTATTGAAGATCAAAACAATCAACTTCACCCCATAGTTATGGGATCTACACTAAATGGTTTGAGCTTATTAGGGCATCAATACGACGGAAATAGTACTAACTTAAAATCACCTAAAGAAAATTTATTAAATACCGCGTTTTTATATTTAAACGCGCCCTATTTATGGGGTGGCAAAACACCTTTTGGTATAGACTGTTCGGGCTTTACACAAATGGTTTATAAGTTAAATGGCTATAAATTGCTGCGCGATGCATCGCAACAAGCTACCCAAGGTGAAGCTTTAAGTTTTATAGAGGAAAGCGAACCCGGAGATTTAGCGTTTTTTGATAATGATGAAGGCATAATTACTCACGTTGGTATTATAATGCCCGATAATTATATTATTCATGCTCATGGCAAAATACGCATCGATAGAATTGACCATTCTGGAATATACAATGTGGATACTAAAACGCATTCGCATAAATTGAGGGTTATTAAAAAAATAATTTAGCAAATTACATTTCAATTTCTTCGGCTAGTATTTGAATGCCGTCTGCCATCCCAATTAATGCCTTAACATTATTCATACCATTGCGTAACTGTTCGTGAGCCACTAAAATACTCCATACGTTATACACGTAGCTATTAAAATCTTGTGGCGTTGCTTCCGGTAAAATGCCTAAGCTTATAGCCACATTTAATATTTGTTTTAGTAAACCTTTAGCCTGTTCAATTTTTTCTTCTAAGGGCAAAATAATTTGAGAAACCACCTCTTGTGCCGGATGAATTATTTCCAAGGCCTTACTAATCTGTCGTTTTTTGCGCTCGTTGGGTTTCCCATTCAATACAAACTTTTGTTGTGCTAGTTGTGCGCGTAAACCAGACACTTCGGCACATTGCGTATAATTTAAAGTTTTTAAAGTATCCTCGGTTGTTTCAAGCCATGTAAACAAAGTATCAATAGAGCTAAATTTTTTTTGATGAATATCGGTTACCAACCTAGGAAGCTCCATTAATTTAGGTTTTAATTGATTTATAATATATAAAGACGACTTTTTCACAAGATAATTTATTCTGGTAATAACTTAGTTTCAACCTCACCATTATCGCGCTCAATGGTTTGCCATTCCATACCCTCTTCAACTAAAGTCATTTTAATGCGTACAATATTTTCTGGTGGAATTTCTTTTAATTGATGCGATTGTACTAAAACCTTAGTATTATCCATATCAATTGTTTTTTTAGGCTCTTGAATTTTGGAAATTAACGATTCTTGTAATTGAGTTGTTAATTTGCCCTGAATCTCTTTATCATCATTTTTAGTTGCTGTTATAAAAAAACGAGAAACACTAGTAGCAAATTTATTTAACGATTTTCGAATATCTTCTTTAGCTTTTAAGTCTTTTTCTAATACATCGGTATCTGCAGCAATGCGTTTTCTTAATAAATCGGATTGTTTTCTATCAAAGCTATCAACCCTCAAAACATCTTTAAACACATTATACGCATACGAGTTGAAGCTTTTATTATCGATTGGCTGATAATTTTTTTCTTCAACTTCATTCAATTCATCAATAGCAATAGGAATATCCAATTCTATATTAGAAGCCTTAAATCGGGGCACCGAAAAGTTTTTTAATATAGAATTGGCAGCATAAGCCTCGGCTATTTTGGCCGATTCTACATCGGCCATAGCACGGGCTTGATTTATTCCAGACACTAAAGACCCTAAATAATCTTTTAAAAGTGGCATAATGTATAGGATTATTGATTTGCTGGTAAGCCAACAATAGACTCTTCAAGAATATTTAAAATCTTCTCCATACCTCCAGGCATTTCGTCTTGACTTGCTTTAACATTTACACCTAACTGATAGGTTTTTTCTACTTTACTACCAGCACGCGATGTTCTTTTATAAGAAGCATTCACCTTAAAACTAACTGAGTTAGTAAAACTAGTTGACGCACTACCTTTAGCTAATAATGAACTTAAACCGCTTGTACCCGCAGAAACACTACCTTTTACGGTATTTTTCATAGCAAAGCTACTGGATGCGTTAAACTCTGAAGCAACATTGCGATACTCCATAGAGTTAATTTTTGCATTAAAATCGATAGTAGCCTCGTCTATTCGAATAAAAGGAATTGGCACCATAGTTAATAAAGGTACTTCCAGTTTCATTTCGTCGTAAACCGCTGGTACAGCTACTTCATCTCTTGTTGTTAAAGAAGCTTCAGCAGTTTCAACTGCCGACGGGTCTGCTGTACTGTTGTACGTTATGGTAATAGTATCGTCATCTGAATAACCTTCTCCTCCACTTTGCAATGCTAAATCGATACCATTAGAACCGTTTACAGAAGCGACTACATTGCCACCTGTACCCGTCGATGTTGTAATTATTACGCTAACAATAGAATCGGCATCGCTTACACTTCCGCTTAGCGAAACACCATCAATAATTCCATTTTTAGCGGGTATATAAGGCGCGACTTGTTTAGGGTATTTAAACTGAACATACACTGGTCCTCCCGGAGTAATTTCACCAGTTGTTGGATCTTCAGAATCTTGTTCGAAACCAACACTTTTAATAAAACCTACAGTTGAAAGTGCTGCTTGAGCTTGGGCTTCTACAACTGCTGTTAATGGACCACCAATCATGGAACGAAAATCGATGGATGATAGCTCTTGCCCTGGATTATAGTTTGAAACTGCCATAATAAATTTAATTTAGTACCTACTCGTTTAAATACAGGCTTTTCGGTTAACGCCTTATTATGAAAAAATCTCGGGAAGAAGTATATACAAATGTCCTTTAAAAGTATTTACATTTCAAGAGGGAAAACACCCATTTGTTAAAAGAAAATACCCAAAAAACAAAAAACCCGAAGTAAAAACTTCGGGCTTTTTTCGCACTAATACTACTAAGATGTTAGGTTTATCGCAATCTATCTACAGATTTTACAAGATCTTCATCCTTTTTAATGGCCTTATTGGCTAAGGCTAAAAACACGATAGAAATAACAGGAAGAAGCATCCCAATACCTTTCTCAGAAACCGCCGTCTCTCCAGATACGTTTAGTGATTGATACACGAAAAATCCTAGTAAAATAAAGTTTAATATGATGTTAAGTCGCCCCAACATAAATTGAGACTTCCTATTTTTAAACATAAATATTGAAATAATTGATAATAAGGCAGAACCTAAAAACAAGCCCAAATACACTATTTCATCTTTGGCAAATATAGTAATATCATTTTCTGTAACCCATAAATTGAATACAAATATTAAGCCTGCCGAAACTAAAGCGGCACATAACAGATAAATTGTTTGAATGCGTTGTAACATGTATTTTTTTAAAACTTGACCGCAAAAATAACAGAAATTATATTAAAAATTAAAATAATGTTGTATAATTGCAGTAATAATTCACAACAACCGTAAAAACAAACGGTTAATTCTTCAGAAGAAATAAATAATTCATTCTACAGAATAGCAAATTCTTATAATATACATATTCACTTATATATCAATGTTTGAAATTTCACAATTAAAAGAAAAAAAACTTACTGAGTTACAAGAAATAGCAAAGAAACTAAGTATCCCAAAGTATCGTTCGTTAAAAAAATTAGATTTAGTATATCAAATTCTAGATCAACAAGCGGCCGACCCAAAAGCTGTTAAAGAAGCCGTAACACCGGCAGCAGATACAACAGAAACCAAGGAGAAACCTACTCCAGAAGCAAAAAAACCAAGACAGCGCATACAAAAACAGCCTAAAAATACGCCTCAAAAGAATAGCGAGGATAAAAGCCCAGCGCCACAAAAAAATAATGCTGAAAAAACTTCTGATAAAAAACAAAATAATCAGAACGATAAAAATCAAAATCAGCAAAAATCAAATCAAAGAAATAACAACAACAATAATCACCAAAATAAAAATCAACATAAAAACCAAAAAAATAATGGTAATAACCATGTTGATAAAGGCAATAAAGATAACCGAAACCGTTATCGCGAGCCAGATTTTGAATTTGATGCTATTATTGAAAGTGAAGGTGTTTTAGATATTATGCAAGATGGATATGGTTTTTTACGTTCTTCGGATTATAACTACCTATCTTCTCCAGACGATATTTATGTATCGCAATCGCAAATTCGTTTATTCGGACTTAAAAAAGGGGATACTGTTTTAGGGAATGTACGTCCGCCAAAAGAAGGTGAAAAATATTTCCCTCTTATTAAAGTGAATCTTATAAACGGACAAAAACCAGAAGTGGTTCGTGATCGTGTATCGTTCGAGCATTTAACGCCTCTTTTTCCAAAAGAAAAATTTAATATAGCCGAAAAACAAAGTACCATTTCTACTCGAATTATGGATTTGTTTTCTCCAATTGGTAAAGGGCAACGTGGTATGATTGTTTCGCAACCTAAAACGGGTAAAACCATGTTACTTAAAGATGTTGCGAATGCCATTGCTGCCAATCATCCTGAAGTTTACCAAATGATTTTACTTATTGATGAACGTCCTGAAGAAGTTACAGACATGCAACGTAATGTTCGTGGTGAAGTAATTGCTTCAACCTTTGATAAAGAAGCTCATGAACACGTAAAAATAGCCGATATTGTTTTAGAAAAAGCAAAACGTTTAGTAGAATGTGGACACGATGTTGTTATTTTATTAGATTCTATAACACGTTTAGCAAGAGCTTATAACACGGTACAACCTGCTTCGGGTAAAATTTTAAGTGGTGGTGTTGATGCCAATGCTTTACACAGGCCAAAACGCTTTTTTGGAGCTGCCAGAAATATTGAAAATGGTGGTTCTTTAACCATAATTGCTACTGCGCTTACAGAAACTGGCTCTAAAATGGATGAAGTTATTTTTGAAGAATTTAAAGGAACAGGTAACATGGAACTGCAATTGGATAGAAAAATATCTAACCGTAGAATTTTCCCTGCTATCGACCTTACATCTTCAAGTACGCGTAGAGATGATATTTTACTTGACGATACCACTGTGCAACGTATGTGGGTAATGCGTAAATACCTAGCAGATATGAATCCTGTTGAAGCTATGGAGTTTATTAATGAGCGCTTCAAACAAACAAAAAACAACGAAGAGTTTTTAATATCTATGAACGGATAATTTAAATTCTTTTCTTAAAAATAACTAAAAAGCAAACTCTTGGAGTTTGCTTTTTTTATTCACGAAATACATTTTATAATAGTTTAAAGCATAAAAAAAAGCGAACCTAAAATGGTTCGCTTTTTAAACTTATATAATTTACCGTTGTTTAAGCGTGTAATGCTCTGTCATCTGTTGCAGCAAGAGCGGCTTCTTTTATAGCTTCAGTAAATGTTGGGTGTGCATGCGACATACGCGAAACGTCTTCTGCACTTGCGCGGTATTCCATAGCTACAACCGCTTCTGCAATCATATCGGCAGCGCGAGCGCCAACCATGTGTACACCTAAAATTTCATCTGTTGTTTTATCGGCTAACACTTTTACAAATCCGTCAATATCCATACTTGCTCTACTTCTACCTAAAGCACGCATTGGGAACTGCCCTGTTTTATATGCAATACCAGCTTCTTTAAGTTGCTCTTCTGTTTTACCAACAGCTGCCACTTCTGGCCATGTGTAAACTACACCTGGAATTAGGTTATAATCGATATGTGGTTTTTGTCCTGCTAAAGTTTCAGCTACAAAAACACCTTCTTCTTCGGCTTTGTGAGCTAACATGGCGCCTTTTACAACATCGCCAATAGCATAAATATTAGACGCGCTAGTTTGTAAATGGTCGTTAACTTCAACACGACCTCTTTCGTCTATTTTAACTCCGGCAGCTTCAGCATTTAAACCATCGGTGTAAGGACGACGCCCAACAGACACTAAACAATAGTCTCCTTTAAACTCAACCTCCTCACCTTTTTTATTATCTGCTTTTACAATAACCTCATCGCCTACGCGCTCTACAGATTTTACTTTATGCGAAGCATTTATTTTAAACTTCTGTTTCTTTAAAACTTTATTTAATTCTTTAGAAACACCAGCATCCATAGTTGGTACAATTCTGTCGGCATATTCTATAACCGAAACTTCAGCGCCTAAACGTTTGTATACTTGACCAAGCTCTAAACCAATAACTCCACCACCAATAACTATTAAGTGTTTTGGTATTTCTTTAAGTTTTAAAGCTTCTGTTGAAGTAATAACGCGTTCTTTATCTAAATCAATAAATGGCAAGCTAGCAGGTTTGCTACCTGTTGCTATAATCGTGTTTTTGGCTTCAATTTCTGTGGTTTCTTCTCCAGAAATAGTAATATGTGTTGCATCTTTAAAGCTTCCTAAACCTTGGTAAACATCAATATTATTCTTTTTCATTAAATAATCGACTCCTCCGATAGTTTGATCGACAACCGATTGCTTGCGCGCAATCATTTTCTCAAGATTTACCTTTATCTCACCTGGAATGTCAATACCATGTGCTTCAAAATGCTTAATAGCATCTTCGTAATGGTGCGACGAATCTAATAATGCTTTACTTGGTATACACCCAACATTTAAACAAGTTCCGCCAAGTGTTGCGTATTTCTCTATAATGGCTGTTTTCATGCCTAATTGTGCGCAACGAATAGCTGCTACATATCCTCCAGGTCCAGAGCCTATTACGGCTACATCGTATGAATTCATAAACTAATGTTTGTATTAAAATAAAATTGGTTAACCAAAAATACAAATGTTTTGTCGTAGCACAATGGGAAAATTGCTTTTAAAACAGATTTATATTTTTTGTGAAGTATTTAAAATAATTGATTTCTAGGATGCTATTTTATTTAACACCCATTCTAACTCTGGGTCTTTATTTAATTTTCGGTCGTTTTCAGTAGGAATAATATGTACATCGGGTTTAATTCCGAAGCCATCCGGTTGCTGTTTTTGTGGTGCTTCAATTTGCATCATACCAATTCTTATTTTTAGTTTGCTAGTTGGTAATTGATACACTTTATAAATACCAGCAACACAACCGTTATAAGCGCCTCCTGTTTCTTCTCCTACAAATATGGCTCGATTATTAGCTTTTAAATGTGTGGAAATTAATGAAGACGCCGAAAACGAGTTTCCGTTTATTAAAACATAAATATTACCTTTAAAATGTAAAGGTTTGGGTGATTTAATTTTGGTATATTTCTTAAACTTATAATATATTTTTCCGTCGTTTTTATATGTATTTAAAAAATTATGGGTGACTATAAATGGCGACAAAATACCAGATACTACTTTGGCCGTATTTGGCATAGTATTAGTCATTAAAACTTTAAAAAAAGGCACACGGCTATTGACTTGGCTGGGGTTTAAAAATTGATAATCGGTTAATGTTAAGTAACTGTACAAATAATCTATTTCTGAAATTCGACCACCACCGTTATCGCGAAGATCTATAACCAAATTTTGTGTTTTTAAAGAATCTAAGGTTTTAAAAACTTCTTTGTAAAACTTTTTATAATTACCGTTTGTAAAGCTTCTTATTTTAACATAAGCCACCGTGCTATCAACTCCTTTAAATTCAAAATTCCTGGTATAAGTTTTACTTTTAGTTATAAACCCATGTTTTTTATTGTACTTTTTTCTTTTTCTTTTAGCTATTCGGTTATTCTGTTTCTCGGTCTTGGTTAATTTTAATGGTTTTTCTTTTTTAGTTGAAATGCTATCGTTTAATTCTTTATTTTCTTCTTGAGTTATGCGTTTAAATTTCTTTACAAAGAGCGAATCATTTTGCTTTAAAGTCACGCTTAAACTATCTAAAAAACCTTTATCTCTGGTGTAAAACACCGAAAAGGCTTTGGCAACATATCGATTATGCAGTGTGGTGTTAAAACCATCGGAAGCAAATCGGGTTTTATAAGTTTTAATTAGGTTAGAAACCGAATCGTCTTCAATTTTAATTATTTCGCTTCCTATAATAGTTGAATCTTTTCCATAATTATTTTTAACCCAGAGTTTATCGTCTATAAATTCAAACTCTAAATTGTAAAAATCTAGTTTTTGTTTTTTTAATTTTTTCCGCTCTTTTTTCGTGAAACGTTTTACAGTATAACCAGTAGAAACATGTCCTTGTTTTACATAGCTAACCACTGGAGCTATTTTTTTATAGAATGCTCTTGTACTTAAAGGCTTATTTATTGTTTGTTTTAAACTATCGAACTTATTATTTAAATCGCTTTCTGTTGAATATTGATATAATTTTGGATGATGTTTTTTTAACTGATTATAAAGCTTATCTACATCTTCTTTTAAATGTTCTACACTGTGTAATGTATTAACTTGTTCGTTATATTTTTTTACGCTGTTACACGAAGAAAAACAGAATGCTATCAGAATTAAAATAAAAAAATACTTCATATAATATTAAAATAACAGGAATATGCGTTTAATTTGAAAATACAACGTTTTACACCAATTTAAATTTATGTAGTTTTGTGCTTTATGCAAAAGAAAATTAACATACTAAACCGAAAAGCTCGTTTTAATTACGAGATTTTAGATAAATATACTGCAGGAATTGTACTTTCTGGAACCGAAATAAAGTCTATTCGAAGCGGTAAAGCATCTATTGCCGAAAGTTTTTGTGAATTTAATGAACAAAGCGAACTTTTTGTAATAAATATGACTATTGAAGAATATTTATACGGCACCTATTACAACCATAAACCTAAAGCACAGCGCAAGCTTCTTTTAAATAAACGCGAATTAAAAAAGCTTTTAAAAGAAGTACAAAACACCGGATTAACAATTATTCCGTTACGCCTGTTTATTAACGATAAAGGCTTAGCTAAACTAGACATAGCTCTAGCTAAGGGTAAAAAGTTATACGACAAACGCGAATCTATAAAGGACCGCGATAATAAGCGCAATTTAGATCGTGTAAAAAAAATATATAAATAATTTCAACTAAATTTTGGCTCTAAATTTACTTCAAAAGGGGTTCATTTTATATTTTTATGAAAACCTTAACGCTTCTTTTTAGGCCAAAACGGTACTTTGTAAACTTAATTATCCTTTATTTTTTATTATGAAAAAGCTATCTCTTATTCTTTTCTTAGTTTTTTTTAGTACGGTTACTTTTGGACAGGAAAAACCAGAAGACAAATCGTTAAACTACCCAGAAAAAGTAAATACATTAGAATCTACTATACAAACTTTGTACGGTGTAATTTCTGGTGAAAAAGGTAAAGAACGCGATTGGAAATTATTTAAGTTTCTATTTAAGTCTGACGCTAAATTAGTTACCATTCTAAAAGAAAAAGACGATAAATTATCTGTGCGTTATATGTCGCCAGCAGATTATATTAAATCTTCCAGTGATTGGATGTTTAGAAATGGATTTATAGAGCGCGAAATACATCGTGAAGTTCATGTTTTTGGGCATATAGCTCAAGTTTTTAGTACTTATGAATGTTACGAAAGTTTAAACGACGAAAAACCTTTTATGCGAGGTATAAACAGCATACAATTGTTTAATGATAATGAACGCTGGTGGATTACCAATATACAATGGAGTCAAGAAAATGCCAAGTATCAAATACCAAAAAAATATTTAAGATAAAAACATAGTGTCATGAAAATTAATAAAAATAGTTTTTGCAAAACCTTATTTATTACTGCTTTTAGTTTTACAATATTAAACGCACAAGAAACAAAAACAGCAAAACCTATTTTTATTGATGGTGAAGCACAAATTGTTGAAGCTTTTAACCATCCTAAAAAATGGATTAGACATGATTTATTTGTTGAAACCACCTTTGATTCTGATAAAGATGGAAATCTAGACCGCGTACATGTAGATGTTACAAGACCTTACCAAACAGAAACCCAAAATTTAAAACTACCTATAATTTACGAATCAAGTCCTTATTATGCTGGTGTTGCGCCAGATGTTGATGGTGTTTTTTGGAATGTAAACCATGAATTAGGTGAAATGGCCGAAGAGCGTGTTCATCCACCCGTAACTCGCCGCGGTAAGCGTCCAATTATCTCTAATTCTCAAGTTAAAACTTGGGTACCTCGAGGTTACATTGTAGTGCATTCTTCTTCTCCAGGAACTGGTTTCTCGCAAGGTTCGCCAACCGTTGGCGGTAAAAACGAATCTTTAGCGCCAAAAGCAGTAATAGACTGGTTAAATGGAAGAGCTAAAGGTTTTACAGAACCTGAAGGAGGTGAAGAAGTTAAAGCTTTTTGGAGTACCGGAAAAGTTGGCATGACGGGTACATCATACAACGGTACTATTCCTTTGGCCGCTGCAACCACTGGTGTAGACGGTTTAAAAGTTATTATTCCTGTAGCGCCTAACACATCATATTATCATTATTACAGATCTAACGGATTAGTTCGATCTCCAGGTGGTTATTTAGGTGAAGATATAGATGTTTTATACGATTACATTCATAGTGGAGACGAAAGTAAACGAGCTAGCAACAATGCCAGAGTTAGAGATATTGAAATGAAAAACGGAATGGATAGAGTTACTGGCGATTATAACGATTTTTGGGCTGGTAGAGATTATTTAAACCAAATGGATAATATGAAAGCCGCTTTACTCATGTCTCATGGTTTTAACGATTGGAATGTTATGCCAGAACACAGTTACAGAATATATAAAAAAGCCAAAGATATGGGCTTAGAAACTGCTATTTATTATCACCAATTTGGTCATGGTGGTCCGCCACCTGTTGCTATGATGAATAAATGGTTTACACATTATTTACACGGTATAGATAACGACATAGAAAAAGATTCTAATAAAGCCTATATAGTTCGCGAAGGTGAACTGCGAAGTAACCCCACAGCGTACAAAGATTATCCAAACCCAGAAGCCAAACCTGTTACATTTTACTTAACAAAAGGAGCACCTGAATTTGGCGGACTAACACTTGAGCCTCAAAAAAAACAAGCCAAAGAAACCTTAACAGACAATTACACCATTAACGGGGAAACTTTAGCTCAAGCTACAACATCAAACAATCGTTTATTATATGTTACACCAACCCTAACTAAAGATGTACATATTTCTGGACTTGCTCAAGTAACGGTAACTTTAGCAAGCAGTAAACCTGCGACAAATTTATCAGTTTGGTTAGTTTCACTTCCGTGGAATGATAACGAAGGCGCTATTATAACAGATAACATTATAACACGCGGTTGGGCAGATCCTCAAAACTACAAATCTATTACAGAAAGTGAACCTTTAAAACCAGCTAAATTTTATAAAGTTACTTTTAATCTTCAACCAGACGATCAAGTTATAAAAGCCGGACAACAAATTGGTTTAATGATTTTTTCAAGTGATAAAGATTTTACATTACACCCAAAACCGGGCACTGAATTAACTGTAGATTTAAATAAAACTTCAATAACTTTACCTATAGTTAACGGATTAAGCAAATTTTAATATACCATGGGAAAGCAATTACCAGAAATTACAACGGAGATTCAAAAATTTATTGAAGCTCAAAAAATATTTTTTGTAGGTACAGCAGCTGCCGAAGGCCGTGTAAATGTTTCACCTAAAGGGCACGATACACTTCGTGTTATATCTCCAAACAAGGTTATTTGGTTAAACCTTACAGGAAGTGGTAATGAAACCGCAGCACATCTTTTAAAAAACGATCGCATGACAATTATGTTTTGTGCATTTGAAGGTAAACCACTTATTTTACGCCTTTACGGGCATGCAAAAATATATCATGAACGCGATGAAACATTTCAAAAACACATTGGTTTATTTGATGAAAATGTAGGTTCAAGACAGATTATAGAGTTAGACGTAGAAATGGTGCAAACCTCCTGTGGCTACTCAATACCATTTATGGATTTTAAGGAAGAACGCGGACAACTCAACTCGTGGTCTGAAAAACAAGGAAAAGAACGTATTGAAGCATACTGGGAAGAAAAAAACTCAAAAAGTATTGATGGATTTGAAACAGGCATTTTAGAGTAATTCCTTTTTTTAATTACATAATAATCTTTAGGAGTTTACGTTTTAACAACTTAGACCCTATTTTAATAAAGGTTTAGTTAAAATGAATAACATTAAAGATTTAAACATTGAACATGAAATTCTCCCCATCTTTAACTACTCCTTAAATAGCTTTTCAAAAAATAAAATTCTTGAAATACTAAAAAATCCGCTTCACTCTGTAAACGACATAGTTAATCGCCAAAATATATTAAAAGGATTTTCGAAAAACGAAGCGATATTAAAGGACTACTCGTATTCCGTATTATATGTAAACGAGGTATACTTTTTCTTGAATAGCGAAAAATTTGAGGATTTACCACAGAATAAAATAAAGTTTAAGTTAATTGGCTCTAAACAAGATAAAATAGCTTACAGAACTAAATTAAACCAACTAGTTTTATTTTTTCATCGTATAAATTCTAGATATTTTAAGCGATTAAAACTAGAAGCTTTTCCAGAAGACTATGCATCAAACATAAAAGAAATTTTAGCCTTCTTATCTCATTTTGAACTTGAAAAATACGAATACATAATTCGAGAAAAAAGATTATCAAGTAACCATATTCTTCAATTAATTTCAAAAATTAATAATTTAAAACAACAAGAGTTAATACAGCCTTTTTGGAATGCATTTTTTCTTTTTGAAGCTTACTTAGCTATTAATTGCGGAATAGAAAAAAACAACTTTACATACCCGATTTTTAGTGATAACCAAATTCGTTTAAACGAGTTTTATCATCCTTTAATTAAAAACCCTGTAAAAAACAGCCTTAGTACCACTAGCAATGTTATTGTACTAAATGGGCCAAACATGTCTGGAAAATCTACTTGTCTTAAAGCACTTAGCTTATGTATATATTTCGGGCATTTAGGCTTTGGCATACCCGCTATAGAAAGCACCATTCCTTTTTTCAACTATTTCTCGATAGAAATTAATAAAAAAGATGATATTTTAAACGGCTACAGCCACTTTATGACGGAAGTTAAACATCTTAAAAATGTAGTGTTAAAAGCGAATAATGAGAAAAAATGTTTTGCAGTTTTCGATGAGCTTTTTAGTGGTACAAATGTAGAAGATGGTTTCGAAATTTGTAAAGCAACCATTAATGGGTTAAGTAAATTTAAAAATTCATTTTTCTTTATTTCTACTCATATTCAAGAGTTAAAACAAGTGTCTAGCAACGACATAGAAAACTATTTTATAGACTGTGAACTTATTGAAAACATACCAACCTTTACTTATAAACTAAAAAAAGGGTGGTCTGACGTTAAAATTGGTAAAGTTTTATTCGAAAAAGAAGGTTTAAATAAACTCCTGAAATAAAGGCCCTTAGTTTTTATCCTCCAATAAAGGCACAAAACGAAATTCGCCAAACTCGTGTTGCTCAAATTCTTTGGGGCCTTTTCTAATAAACATTGTCATAATTTGCACATCATCTCCCACAGGAATTACTAACCTACCTCCTATTTTTAGTTGTCCTAAAAGCGGTTTAGGCACAAAAGGGGCTCCGGCAGTTACAATAATACTATCAAAAGGGGCTTCTTCTGGTAAACCTTTGTAGCCATCGCCAAAAATCAACTTTTTAGCACGATAGCCTAGTTTAGGTAAAAATCTACTGGTTTTTTTAAACAACTCCTGTTGGCGTTCAATACTAAAAACACGAGCACCAAGTAAACATAATACCGCAGTTTGGTAACCACTACCTGTACCAATTTCTAAAACTTTATGTCCTGGTTCTATTTGCAACAATTCACTTTGAAAAGCTACGGTATAAGGTTGCGAAATAGTTTGGTCTGCAGCAATAGGAAACGCTTTATCTTGGTAAGCATGGTCTAAAAAACTAGAGTCCATAAACAAGTGGCGTGGTATTTTACCAATAGCCTGCAAAACTTTTTCGTTAGTAATGCCTTTGTTTTTTAACACATTAACAAGTTGTTGGCGTAAGCCTTGGTGTTTAAAAGTATCTTTCAATTTTTGGGTGGGTTTAGTTTGCTAAAATTAATTAAACATTTTAAAGCTAAAAACTATTTACAAAGATTTTATTTTTAGCATTTATAATCCATAAAAAATCAATTTAAATCCCTAAATTCAACCTTTAATTATGTTATTTTTGTTTAAAACGTAAAATATTATGCTAAACGCCGGAGTACTTGGTGCTGGTCACCTTGGAAAAATTCATTTAAGACTATTAAATCAATCTAATAAATATAATCTTGTTGGTTTTTACGATGCCGACGAAGAAAACGGGAAAAAAGTAGAAGCCGAATTTGGATATAAATTCTTCCCAACTATCGATGCTTTAATCGAGGCTGTTGATGTTGTAGATATTGTTACACCAACCTTATCACATTACGATTGCGCTAAACAAGCCATAGCTAAAGGCAAACACATTTTTATTGAAAAACCAATTACAAACACTGTTGAAGAAGCAGAACATATTCGCGAGTTACTTGCCGAAAACAAATTACGTGGGCAAGTAGGACACGTTGAGCGTTTTAACCCTGCATTTTTAGCTGTAAAAGACGATATAAACTCACCAATGTTTATTGAAACGCACAGACTTGCAGAGTTTAACCCAAGAGGTACAGATGTTCCTGTGGTTTTAGATTTAATGATTCATGATATAGATATTGTTTTAAGCATTGTAAAATCTAAAGTTAAACATGTTTCGGCTAGTGGTGTTTCTGTTATTAGCGACACACCAGATATTGCAAATGCTCGTTTAGAGTTTGAAAACGGTTGTGTAGCCAACTTAACAGCTAGCAGGATTTCACTTAAAAAAATGCGTAAAGCGCGATTTTTTCAAAAAGATGCTTACATTTCAGTCGATTTTTTAACCAAAAAATGTGAAGTTGTAAAAATGAAAGACGCTCCAGAATCCCCTGGTGATTTTGATATGATTTTGCAAAACGCAGAAGGTGTAAAAAAACAAATTTATTTTGATAACCCTGAAGTGTCTGACAACAATGCCATTTTAGATGAGCTTGAAACCTTTGCCGATGCTATAAACAACAACACAACACCTGTAGTTACACTTCACGATGGTACAGAAGCGTTACGTGTTGCTAACCAAATTATAAACTGTTTTTAAAACATGAAAAACATTGCTGTAATTGGAGCGGGCACCATGGGAAATGGTATTGCGCATACTTTTGCGCAATTTGGTTTTAAAGTAAATTTAATTGATATTAATGATGATGCTTTAAAATCGGGCTTAAACACCATTTTAAAAAACCTAGATAGGCAATTAGCCAAGGATAAAATATCTGAAGCCGATAAAACTAAAACTTTATCTAATATTTCGAGTTTTACAAATATTGAAGAAGGTGTAAAGCAAACCGATTTGGTTATAGAAGCGGCCACCGAAAATCTCGATTTAAAACTTGAAATTTTTAAACAACTTGATACTTTTTGTTCATCTGAAACTATTTTAGCAACAAACACCTCTTCTATTTCCATTACGCAAATAGCAGCGATAACCAATAGAGCCGATAAAGTTATTGGCATGCATTTTATGAATCCGGTACCTATAATGCCATTGGTTGAAGTAATTCGCGGTTACAATACCAGCAATTCGGTTTGCCAAACCATAATGGAATTATCGAAAACTTTAGGTAAAACACCTGTTGAAGTTAACGATTACCCGGGTTTTGTTGCCAATCGTATTTTAATGCCCATGCTTAATGAAGCCATTGAAACACTTTACAACGGTGTTGCTGGCGTTACAGAAATAGATACTGTTATGAAACTAGGAATGGCGCACCCAATGGGACCATTACAGTTAGCCGATTTTATTGGTTTAGATGTTTGTTTATCTATTTTAAACGTTATGTACACTGGCTTTAAAAATCCTAAATATGCACCTTGTCCATTATTAGTTAATATGGTTAACGCAGGAAAACTGGGTGTAAAATCTGGCGAAGGCTTTTATGATTATTCCGAAGGAAAAAAAGCCGAAAAAATCTCAAAACAATTTAGTTAATGTATATTACCCAGAATTTAAATACCATAAAAAACACTTTACCCGAACATGTAACTTTAGTTGCTGTATCTAAAACAAAACCTGTAAGCGATATTATGGAAGCCTACAATGCCGGACAACGCATATTTGGTGAAAATAAAATACAAGAAATGGCAGAAAAGTATGAACAAATGCCAAAAGATATCGAGTGGCACATGATTGGGCACGTACAACGAAATAAAGTGAAATACATGGCCAGTTTTGTAAGTTTAATACACGGTGTAGATAATTTTAAGTTACTTAACGAAATTAACAAACAAGCACTTAAACACGACCGAGTTATCAACTGTTTGCTTCAAATAAAAATTGCTGAAGAAGACAGCAAATTTGGAATGACAGCCAACGAAGCTTCAGAGATACTACAATCAGAAACATTTTCAGAATTAAAATACATAAATATTGTTGGTGTTATGGGAATGGCAACATTTACTGATAATGAACAACAAATTGAAAACGAATTTAAATATCTTAAAACAACTTTTAACGAGTTACAAAAACTAAATACTGAAAACTGCAAACTAAATACAATCTCCATGGGCATGAGTGGAGACTACGAATTAGCTATAAAATGCGGCAGTAATATGGTTCGCGTTGGAAGTAGTATATTTGGTAGTAGAAATTATATTTAAGTCAACGAACACTGTTAAGACACCTACAGTCAACAAAAAACCATAAACTAAAAACAAACAACAAAATCACTTTTAACTTTTAACTTTTAACTTTTAACTTTTAACTTTTAACTTTTAACAAATCTACGCAATACTCGACATAGAAACCACTGGCGGTAAGTACAACGAAGAAGGCATTACAGAAATAGCCATTTACAAATATGATGGGCATGAAGTGGTCGATCAATTTATAAGTTTAATAAACCCCGAACGCGAAATTCAGCCCTTTGTGGTTAATTTAACAGGAATAAATAGCAACATGCTGCGCAATGCTCCTAAGTTTTACGAGGTTGCAAAACGTATTGTAGAAATTACTGATGATTGCATTATTGTTGCGCACAATGCGAAATTCGAT
The DNA here is from genome assembly GCF_020523965.1 of Neotamlana sargassicola. Taxonomy (GTDB): domain Bacteria; phylum Bacteroidota; class Bacteroidia; order Flavobacteriales; family Flavobacteriaceae; genus Neotamlana; species Neotamlana sargassicola. Next base: position 145,654 of record NZ_JAJAPX010000006.1, read on the forward strand.
TACAGAATTTTACAAACCGAATTCCGTCGATTAGGTTTTGAATACGAGCGTAAATCGTTATGTACCGTAGAGCTTTCAAAATATTTAATTCCAGATTTACCGTCATACAGTTTAGGGAAATTAGTGCGTTCGTTGGGTATTCCTGTAACCGATAGGCACAGAGCTTCTGGTGATGCTTTGGCTACGGTTAAGCTATTTAAATTATTGTTAAGCAAGGATTCAGAAAAAAAAATAATTCAAGAATCGGTAAGACAAAACCCCAAACACCAATTAGAGCCAAGGCATTTAGATATTTTAAGTCAACTACCATCAATCACCGGAGTTTATTACATACATAATACCGATGGCGAAATTATATACATTGGTAAAAGCAACAACATAAAAAAACGAATTAATCAGCATTTCACAGGAACAAATCCAAAATCTAAAAAAATACAATCTAAAGTTTACACAGTAACCTATGAAGCTACAGGTAGCGAACTCGTTGCTTTACTAAAAGAAAGTGAAGAAATAAAACGAGTTAAACCTATTTTAAACAGGCAATTAAGACGCTCAATTTTTACACACGCATTGTATAGCTTTAAAGATGAAAACGGTTATATTAATTTAAAGATTGATATAGCCGATGGGCGTAAAAAACCAATAACAACTTTTACCAACAGACAAAGCGGAAAAAGTTTTTTAACCAAAGCGGTTGAAGATTATTCACTTTGCCAAAAGTTAGCGGGTTTATATAACACAAAATCTAGTTGTTTTAATTACGAAATTAAAGCCTGTGAAGGTGCTTGTATTCAAAAAGAATCTCCAGAAAGTTACAATAAACGTGTCATGGCTTTAATTGATAAAAATAGCTACACCAATAAAAACATGGTAATTATAGATAGAGGTCGAGATGTAGATGAGCGCAGTGCTATTTTAATTGAAAACGGTGTTTTTAAAGGCTTAGGGTTCTTCAACTTAAATTATCAAATTAACAATATTGAAGTGTTAGAATCTATTATAACACCAATGCAAAATAATAGAGATACACAGCATATAATTCAAAGTTATATCCGTAAAAATAAACGCTTAAAAATTATTACCCTTTAACGTAAAAACATGAACAAAACTTTACTACTACTAGCTTTCTTAAGCTATTTTGCTTTGTCTGCCCAAACATTTAATTCTACAGACCTACGTGTTACCAAAGACGATTTAACTTTAAACACTTACGAGAAAGACTCTACTGCCAATGCCTTAGTACTTTACGAGCAAGGTAATAGCTATTTTCATAAACATGATCATGTTTTAATTACAGAAGAAAAACATAAAGTTAAAATTTTAAAAAATGAAGGGTTCGAAAAAGCAATCATCGAAATTTATTTATACAAAAATAATTCTGGCACATCAAAAGAAGAAATTAAAGATATTATTGCCACAACTTACAATTTAGAAAACAACGAATTAATCACCTCTAAATTAGATAAAAACAACATTTTCACAGAAAAGTATAACGACAATTACAGCATTATAAAATTTACACTGCCCAATGTAAAACCCGGTTCGGTAATTACTTATAGTTATACATTAATGTCTCCGTTTATGTGGAATTATAAAGATTGGGAATTTCAAAGCGATATACCAAAACTTTACAGCGAATATAGAGCCAGCATACCAGGTAATTGGTTGTACCATAAAAAGCTTATTGGTACAGAAAAATTTGTAATCAATAATTCCGAAATTAAAAAAAACTGCTTAACTAGTTTTAATGGTGGTAAGGCAGATTGCGAAGAAAGTATCTATGCCATGAAAGATATACCCGCTTTTATTGAAGAAGATTACATGACCTCGGAGCGCAACTACTTAGCCCGAATAGATTATACCTTAAAAACCTTTAAATCCATGGATGGCATAGTAAAAAACTATACCAAAACGTGGAAAGATGTTGATAAAGAATTTAAAACAGAAAACGGCATTGGCCGTCAACTTCGAAAAAAAATCGATTTTGAAACACTTTTAAGCCCAGAAATTATAAACAACAAAGATGCCTTAGAAAAAGCGAAAGCCATTTATAATTATGTACAAAATAATTATACCTGGAATGGCGACTACAAACTTTTTTCAGACTTTACAATTAAAGAGCTTACCAAAACAAAAACCGGTAATGTTTCTGCTATAAATATTTTGCTTCATAATTTGTTAAATCAAACCGGAGTAAGTGTAAAACCCGTTTTACTTTCTACAAGACCAAACGGCTATCCTACAAAAATTTTTCCTGTAATAGACGATTTTAACTACCTTATAGTAAAAGCAACAATTAATGGTAAAGATTATTTATTAGATGCCACAAATAAGTTTTTAGCATTCGGCGAATTACCATACAAATGCTTAAATTATTTTGGTAGACAATTAGACTTTAAAGAAGGTAGCCAATGGATAGATATTGAACCACAGTCGCTATCTAGAATAATTTACATGGCAAACGCAACTATAAACGAAAATGATGAAATTACGGGTACAGTAACAGACAAACTTACTGGATATGATGCCTATTTTAAAAGAAAATCATATTTTGAAAATCCAGAAGAATACGTAGACGAGCTTATAAACAACACACCATTTATAGATATTTACAACCACGAATCGAGCACAACTAAAAAAACAGAAAACTCATTTTCTGAAACTTACAATTTCGAATATACCATAGACGATAACATCAATTTAATTTACCTAAACCCTTTTATTGTTAAGTTTTTTAAAGAAAACCCTTTTAAACTTCAAGAACGCACCTACCCCGTAGAGCTTGGCTACAAAAGAAACTATTTATACAATTATGTTATCGATTTAAACAATAAATATAAGGTGCAAGAATTACCAAAACCTACGGGAATTGTTTTACCTAACAATGCTGGCGACTTTTCATTTTCAACACAGCAGTTAGGTACAAAAGTTATCGTAAATTTTAAACTCAGCTTAAAATCAGTTATTTACCCAACTGAATATTACCCGTACTTGAAAGAATTTATGAGTAAAGTAGTCGATATTCAAAAAAATTCCATAATTGTACTAAGTAAAAATTAAATTTCTTTTTTTTAAGTACTTTTGATGGTATGAGTAAAACCAAAAAAAACTGGAAGAAACAACTTCATGAAATTATTTATGAAGCCGATACACCTGCCGGAAAACTATTCGATGTTGTACTTTTAATAGTTATTTTGGCAAGTATTCTATTGGTTATGCTCGAAAGTGTAAAAAGTATTGATAATAAATATCACGACTTTTTAAACATATCAGAATGGGTAATCACCATTTTATTTACCATCGAATATATTGCCAGAATAATTACCGTAAACAAGCCAACTAAATACATTATTAGTTTTTACGGCATTATCGATTTTCTATCAACCATCCCAAAATACATTTCACTCTTTTTTGGTGGTATTCATGCGTTAGCAGCACTACGCGCATTACGATTACTTCGCGTATTTCGCATATTAAAATTAGCACGCTATTTAGGCGCATCAAATAACTTAGTACGTGCCATAAAAGCCAGTAGAGCCAAAATCGCTGTATTTTTATTTGCCGTGTTAATCGTAGCCATAATTTTAGGCACCATTATGTACTTGGTCGAAGGCGAAGAAAACGGCTTTACAAACATACCTCGAAGCGTATATTGGTGCATTGTAACCCTAACAACCGTAGGTTTTGGCGATATTGCACCACAAACACCCTTAGGCCAGTTTTTAGCTTCATTAGTCATGATTTTGGGCTATGGCATAATAGCAGTGCCAACAGGTATAGTTTCAGCCGAATATTCAAATCAAAATAAAACCCCAAGTACAAACAATCCCACCCCGCAAGTACATTTAAACTCGCAATCGTGCGCCAACTGTTTAGCCAGTAAACACCAAGATGGCGCAAAATTTTGCCATAATTGCGGCCACCCATTACATTAAAAAAACTAGGGCGTTACCACAAGGGTCGGGCTTTCGCTACTCGCTGCCTTCTGCGGCGGCGAGCTCAAACATGCCGCTCAATCCCTAACGCAGTAAAACCACTTAGTTAATCATTACAAATAACTTGTAAAATCGTTAATTCAAACTAAATTTGTAAAAAAATTAAAACTATTAATACAAACCCTAAATATTTAATATCAATAGTTGGCCCAACGGCAATAGGTAAAACTGCATTAAGCATAAAATTGGCCAATTATTTTAACACCGAAATTATTTCGGCAGACTCTAGGCAGTTCTTTAAAGAAATGCATATAGGCACTGCTGCACCAACACCAGAAGAATTAGCAGCGGCTAAACATCACTTTATACATCATAAATCTATTCAAGATAATTACAGTGTAGGTGCTTTCGAGAAAGAAGCCATAAGTCGTTTAGAAAAATTGTTTACCAAACACAATGTTGTAATAATGGTTGGTGGTTCTGGTTTGTACGTGGATGCCGTAACAAAAGGTTTAGACTATTTCCCCGATGTAGATAAAAGCATCCGCGAAAAATTAAATAGCGACTTAGAAACCTTTGATCTAGAACACCTTCAAAATCAATTAAAACAACTTGACGAAGCGTCATACAACACCATCGCTATCGATAATCCGCACCGTGTAATTCGCGCTTTAGAAGTTTGCATTGGTACAGGTAAACCCTATTCATCCTTTTTAAATAAAGAAAAAAACAGCCGAAACTTTAAAACCATAACCGTAGGTTTAACAGCCGACAGAGAAATAATTTACAACCGCATCAATAAACGCGTCGATATTATGGTTAACGAAGGCTTACTCGATGAAGTTAAAAATCTCATCTCGTTTAAACACCTAAACGGACTAAATACGGTTGGTTATAAAGAACTCTTTAATTATTTCGATGGTACTTGGGAACTCGACTTTGCAGTTTCCGAAATAAAGAAAAATACACGTAGGTTTGCAAAACGACAACTTACATGGTTTAAACGAAACGAAAACACCCTTTGGTTCGACTACAAAACCGAATTAGATCATATAATAAAAACTATAAAAACAAATCTAAATTAACAATGATACAGGTAAACGAATATTTTGATGGAAAAGTAAAATCGTTAGGCTTAAAAAACACACAAGGCAATTTTACAATTGGCGTTTTAACAAAAGGCACTTACGAGTTTAATACCTCTACAAAAGAGTGGATGACTTTAACCGCTGGAACATGGGAAATAGAGTTACCAAATAGCGAGAAGAAAATATTTGCTATTAACGAAACTTGCGAAATACCGTCGGGTATTACGTTTAAGGTTTATGCACTAGAAGATTCGGCCTACTTATGTAAATACGAGTAGTAAACGTAATTTTATTCCATAATAACATTACAATATTTGGCATTTATCATAATGTTTTTGCCACTGGCTAAGCTTCCATTCGAAAAACTAGCGCTGTTATCATTGGTTACTTTTTCAGGATGTGAAAATTTGGAGCGCGTACCCTTATACTGAAAATTACAAGCCGCTTTGGGTAATGCAATTATAGCATCGGTATTTTGAATAATAATATTTAGGTTGCTAAATGTATCGGCAATATTTAAAATATTTAAGTTACCAATATTACCATCAACCATAGCCGCACCAGTTAAATTTTCAATATTCACATTCGACGATATCGCGTTTAAAACCAAATTGTTTACATTTTTTAAATGCACATCTTCGGTATAATTTAAATTTAGTTCACCTAAATTCCAATTATTTACAATTACTGGCGAATATGAAGCATTAATGGAAGTATGAGTTCCATTAATGCTATTCGCTGTAAATTTTGTATATGCTAAATTAGCTTCCAGATTATCTACGCTTGAAGCAAATTGTATTTCGCCATGTTTTACATTTACCTTTAATTTAGCGTCTTTAGGCATTTTAATAATAATTGTTTTTTTAATCTTGGAGTTTGATTTATGTTCAACCGTTTCTTCAATTAATAAACGACGCTTTTCTGCCAATTTTGCACGCTCTTTAGCGCGAAGTTTTTGAGCTTCTATACGCGCTTTATTAGCTTCTTCCCTAGCTTTACTAGCTTCTAACCTTGATGCATTTGCTTCCAAGCTTGCCGCAAAACGTTCGCCCCAAGCCTCCATTTGTTTACCAAATTGTTCTCCAAATTTCTCGCCCCAAGCTTCCATTTTTTCTTCAAAATCTGAGCTTTCAAATTTTTCTTCAAGAGCTTTACCCCATTCTTCCATTTCTTTGCCATACTTCTCGCCCCATTCTTTACCAAATTTTTCGCCCCAGGCTTCCATTTTTTTGGCATAATCGTCGCCATACACTTTTTCGAAGCGTTTGCTATATTTTTCTAAGTATTTATCGCCCTCCTTTTTATAAGTATCATAATCGAACACAAAAGCATCACTATTTTCTGGTAACTCAGGTAACTCCGGCATTACAGGCATTGGTGGCACAGGAGGTATTTCTGGAACTACAGGCATACTTAAAATCATTTCTGGTAAATCGGCCAATTCAAATTGTAATTCATGTAATAAGGCATTTACCATATCGTCTTCATCATTGTTCTTGGAAATATAAATAACCTTCGACGCTTTTCCGCCACGTGCATTAATGTTAACTTTTTTACTAGAAGCATCTACATCTACACCCCAAGCGTCTAAAACAGATTCTAACTCGTTTTTACTTACTTTTTCGCCTTCAATAAAGGCTTCTATTTCTACTGTTCGTTTGTTCCAAGTGTCTATAACAATATTGGTGTTACTGGTATTTAAGTCTACTACAACATCGTTATCTACTTTTATTGATTGTGAAACTTTAGTCAACTTTTGCTGTGCCACAACACTTCCCGTAATTGTAAAGCATAGCGTAAAAAGTAACGTTTTTATAATGGATTTGTTCATTTTTTGATTGATTTAAATTGATTGTTTAACGTCTGTTGATGCAGACGGATGTAATTCTTGTAATTGTGTTCTTAAACGATACAAAAGGTTTAAGCGCAATTTTAAATTATCGATTAAAGCGTTAACCGTAAGCTCGTTTAAACCTGTTTCGGTTAAATCGGTAGAAAGTCTTTTATATTCCTTATCAAGCGCATCGAGTTGCACCAAATAATCGTCGAACATTTCTTTGGTTTCTGGCGTGTATTTAATTTTACTCAACTCCAAATTTATACTCGCCAAATAGTAATCTTCTACCTTTTTTAGCCCTGGCGAAAAGTCACCTAAAGTTTTAATTGTTTCTGGTTTTGTTTCAGCGACCTCAATTTTAGGTGTATCACTAGCACTATTGGATTGGAAAAACTTAAAAGCACCAAAACTTAAACCCAAAATAACTACAACACTAGCTGCAATTTGCATCCAATTAAAACTACGTTTTTTCTGTTGCGGTAAGGTTGCATCTAACTTTTCCAGAAAACGTTCTTGATGGTTATTAGGCATTTTTTCAAGGCTTACCTTATCGTTTTTAAACAGTTCTCTAATATCTTGTGCCATTATTCTTAAGTGTTAAAATTTCTTGTAATTTCGCTTTTCCTCGCGATAGTTGTGTACGCGAAGCTACTTCGCTAATGCTTAAAATTTTAGATATTTCTTGATGGTCATATCCTTCAATTAAATACAACATCACAACGTATTGATATTTGCTTGGTAATGCGTTTATAGCTTTTTTTACATCGTTTATAGTGATAGTATCGGCTACCAACCATTTGTCGTCTTTTGGCGTATCAATAACTTTAAGGTGCACCTCATCTAACTCAACAAGTTCTTGTTTTTTAGATTTTAAAAAATCGATACTTTTATTAACGACAATACGTTTTAACCAAGCTCCAAAAGTAACCTCCGCTTTATATTGATGCAGTTTTGTAAAGGCCTTAATAAAGGCTTCTTGAACCACATCTTCGGCGTCGGCAGCATCTTTTAAAAATCGTTTTGCAACAATATACATACCATCGCAGTACTGGTTGTATAACTGCATTTGTGCTTTGCGATTGTTTTGTTTACATTGTTCAATAATGTCAACTTGAAACATGCTTTTTTCTTTTGGTTGGTTATAGTTCATCTTAAAGACGAATTAAAAAACGGAGTGTTGCAAAAAATTTAAATATTTTTAAAAAAATTATAACAAAGCTAGATAAATAGACGTTTGTATTTCAATAATTATTACTTTTTAAAGTATATTTACAGCTAAAAAATTGCTCTGCATGAACACCGCTTTAAAACGAATTTTAGTTTTTTTATCTATTGTTGCCTTAGGTTTATTATTATATTCTGTATTTGTTGAAAATATTTTTGCGCCACGATTAAGCCCAAAAGACACTGTAAAATTCGAGTTAAACGATTTAAAATTAAAAGTGTTTTACAACCGTCCGTCTAAAAAAAACAGAGCCATTTTTGGAGCTTTAGTCCCATTCGATCAGGTTTGGCGAACAGGAGCAAACGAAGCTACTACTTTCGAAACTAACAAAAATCTTGAAGTAAACGGAATGCCTTTAGCTGAAGGTAAATATACGTTATGGACAGTTCCAAGAGATTCTGTTTGGACCGTTATTTTTAATTCGAAACAATACGCTTGGGGTGTAAATGCCCAAATGCAACCCATGTGGGATCCTAATTACGACGTTTTAAATATTGATGTTCCTGTACAAAAATTAAACACTACGGTTGAACAATTTACGATTGCTTTCGATAACTCCACAGACAACTTGTTTTTAACCATGGCCTGGGATGATGTTAAAATTTCGGTGCCTTTGAAGTAGATTTGGTTTGCAGTTCTTAGTATCCAGTAGCTAGCAGCAATACCTTAAATACAGTCCGCCGACCTTCATGAATTATAATAAATTTTTGTCAGTCAAATTAACCCGTTTAATTATTTCGCTCTGTATTCTTATAAGTCTGAATTCATGTGATAAAAAAGATAAGAAAACTTATAATGACGAGATTAACTACAGTGATTTCAACTACTACAAAATTATAAACACTAAAAATAGAGAGAGTAGTACTGATCAATTAATTGAACTTGAAATTTACGGAACTACCAAAGAAAATATGTTCGTAAATCAAGTAAAATCGTTTTTAAAAACAGATGTTGATATAGACTCTTTGAATAGTCATTTTTATACACTTAAGTTTAATGAATATAAACCATTAAATTATAAGGGCTACATAGATATTGTTTATGGAAAAGAGAAAGTAATTGATATTGAATTTAAGGTAATTACATCTACAAATAATGAAAAAGAAGAGATTTTATCATTTAAATCAATTGACTCAAATAGGGTAAATTTTAATTTCATTAATGTTGATTCAAAAAATCCAATTAAAGGAGTTTTATGCATTAAGATTGAGTCAGAACTTATAGTTGAAGAAGGTGAAGAAAAGATAGTCGGGTATTATTTTGAATACATGTTTGTTGATACCAAAAAATTCACAAACAATTCTTTTATAGAGGAATATAAAAACAAAAAATAATACTACTGCTAACACCGCATATAATTTATTACTAGTTCTAGACTGTTTATAAAAATACTTACAATTTTTCTATTTCCTTTAAAAATAAAAAAATAAATCTGTAACAACAGAAATTAATTTGAGACTTATACCACAACAAATTATTATATCAAATAGATTATTTTTATATTTTATTATTAGTTATTGCTAGTATTCTAACCATTAAAGGAGAAAGAAACTCTAAAAGAAAAAAACTTTTTATTCTAATTTACATTGTTTTAATTGGCGTCGCCCTTCTGTATAATTTTGGATATTTTTTTGGACAAATGGTCTATGAATTGATAAATAATTAAAGGAGTCCAAACTGGATACTTAAGAAAAGTAAATTTAGATTTGTAGCTAGTGCGAAATTTTAACTCTGCAATTTATTTTCTTGTTTTTTGGCTCTATAAAAATTTGTAACTTTCTACAAACAATCTGTAGTTGTGGCTTCAAAAGAAAATAAAGAAGGAATTTCAAAATTTACCAACAAAGTTTCAATTAAATCTTTTCAACAAAAAAGAAAGACAACAATTAATGCCGACGACTTAGTAAAATCGGTATTAAATAAAAGCATTTCGGCATTAAGCAGAGCCATAACTCTAATTGAAAGTAACAACCCCGCGCATCAAGAAAAAGCCAATAAAATTATTAAAAACTGTTTGCCACATGCAAACAAATCGATTAGAATTGGTATTACTGGTGTTCCTGGAGTTGGTAAAAGCACATTTATAGAAACCCTTGGAAATCACCTAATTTTACAAGGCAAAAAAGTAGCAGTTTTGGCTGTAGACCCGAGTAGCACGGTAACCAAAGGCAGTATTTTGGGCGATAAAACCCGAATGGAGAATTTAGCAAAAAATCCGAAAGCATTTATTCGGCCTTCAGCTTCTGGAAATACGCTTGGTGGCGTTGCAAAAAAAACACGCGAAACTATTATTTTATGCGAAGCCGCAGGTTTCGATGTAATAATTATTGAAACAGTTGGTGTTGGCCAAAGCGAAACTACCGTTGCTAGTATGGTAGATTTCTTTTTACTTTTAAAATTAGCAGGTGCAGGCGATGAATTACAGGGTATTAAACGTGGTATTATTGAAATGGCCGATACCATTGCCATAAATAAAGCCGACGGAAACAATATTAAACAAGCAAAACTAGCAAAGGTAGAATTTAACCGTGCACTGCACTACCTACCTCGAAAAGCATCGCAATGGCAACCACAAGTACTAACCTGTAGCGCCTTACAAAACGAAGGAATCGTAGAAATTTGGGAAGCCATTTTAAACTACTTTGAAATCACAAAAGCGAATCAATATTTCTCGCACAAACGACAAGAGCAAGATAAATATTGGCTTATGCAAACTATTGAAAATCAACTAAAAGCTAACTTTTTTAATTCACCAAAAATACAAACTGCCTTAAAAGAACAACTCACTTTAATGGCTCAAAATCGTACAACGGCTTTCGCCGCAGCAAACTATATTTTAAATCTTGACTAAACCATGGCAAAAAAAACTTGGATAGAAAAACGCGATGCAAAAAAAGAATTTGTAGTTAAAACCATAGATAAAAAATTCGCCGATATTCCTGAGGGCAGTCGCATGCTTATTGCAACGCCTCAAATAATAAATACCTACGTAAACAACATTCCGTTTGGTAAAACCCGGGAATTAACCACCATGCGAACCGACTTAGCAGCAACCTATAACACCGATAAAACTTGCCCAGTAACAGCAGGAATATTTTTAAGAATTGTAGCCGAAGCGGCCTATGAAGAACTCGAAAACAACGGATCTATCGAACAAATAACACCCTTTTGGCGTATAGTAAGCCCTAATTCAAAATTGGCAAAAAAACTAAGTTGTGGCGAAGCATTTATTATAAATCAACGTATTAAAGAAGGCTGTTAGGCATCAGCGTTTACAGCCCCATATTTTCCCACTAAAAACAGAGCTATTTTGTAAAATAAAAATCCGGACAAAGCTCCAAACGCCATTCCACAAACAATATCCAAAGGAAAATGTACCCCAACATAAATTCGGCTATAAGCCACTGTTCCGGCCCAAAATAACAAATAAAAAATTAAATTTTTATAGTAAGGTTTTAGCAACAGCCCAATAAAAACAGCCGCCGCCATAGAGTTCGACGAATGTCCAGAGAAAAACCCATACTTACCGCAATAGCCAGCAATCATGCGCATATATTCCATAACACCTTCTGTTCTGCAAGGTCGTAAACGTTCAAATCCTCGTTTAAAAACGTTAGTAATTTGGTCGGTAAATGTCACCATTAACACAATGGTTAAAATAAAAATCAATAACCCTTTTAACCCAAATTTTTTATACAGCAAAAATAAAAGTACTGCATACAACGGTATAAAACTAAGCTTATTGGTAATTACCAACCACAGCGTGTCCCATGTAGTCGAACCTAAATTATTCAAAAATAAAAAAAGCGCTTCATCCTGATTAATAAGTTGATCTATCATTATTTACAATTTGGGCGTTACCCCGAAATTTGGGGTCGGGCTTTCCGCTAAATCCCCGAAAAAAAAAATCGGGGGATACCGCTGCAATCCCTAACGCAATTTAATCTTCGTATTTAGCTATTTCGGCATCATAAAAAGCGGTAGCTTCTTTAATGGCATTTTGGGTTTCGGTTTCTAATTCCTTTTGGTCTTCGGCATCAAAATCTTCAAACCATTCCACTTCATCATCTTCTAAATTAATGATAAATCGAGGAAACTCGGTGTGTATAATATATATAGCATTTGGAAATTCGCTATTGTCGCCTAAAATAAATTTTGGAAGTGTCATTTTTTAAGTTTTACTGTGAAACAAAATTAAGCGTTTAGTTAAATAATTAAACCTAAAAAACAATAAAATTGCGGCTGTACTTAAACCTGCCAATAAACCTAACCAAATTCCAAAACTTCCTAAGTTATCTGCTTTACCAAAATACCAACAAATAGGAAAACCAACTACCCAATACGAAAAAAAGGTTATTAATGTTGGTATTTTTACATCTTGCATACCTCGTAATGCTCCTAAAGCTAAAATTTGCAAGCTATCGCTCACCTGAAAAATGGCAGCAGCAATTAATAATTTAGAAGCAATACTAACAACCTCCGTATTATCGACAAAGTTTTTTGCATCATTAATATCTACATATAATTTAGGTAAATGCTCGTGCAAAGCAAAAAACAGTAGCGCAAAACAACAGGCAAAAAGTGCTCCTAGAAAAAATATTGAAAAAGCAATACGACGCAAATCTTTGTAATTCTTTAAACCTTTTTGGTTTCCAACACGTATCATGGCTGCAACATTAAGTCCCATAGCCACCATAAATGTCATCGATGCCAAATTCAGTGCGATTTGGTTTGCAGCCTGCGGGTTTTTACCTAATAAACCACTTAACCAAATAGCTGCTGTAAAAATAGCAACTTCAAAAAACATTTGCATCGCACTTGGTGTGGCGAGGTTTAATATTTTTTTTATCATTAACTTATCAATTACAAAAAATTTAATTTTTGTAACAAAAGGCTTCGATTTATCTTGTTTAAACAATAAATACCATAAATAAAACACCATTATAAAACGCGATGCCAATGTACCATAGGCAGCACCAACAATACCCATTTCTGGGCAACCAAAGTTTCCAAAAATTAATAAATAATTTAAAACCACATTAACCACATTAGCTACAAGGGTGGCATACATGGGGTATCGTGTTAAAGACAAACCATCGCTAAATTGCTTAAATGCCTGAAAAACAATTAAGGGAATAAGTGAAAATGACACTAAATTTAAATACGGAATAGCCAATTCTACCACCTCAATGGGTTGTTTCATTAAGTACATAAATGGTTTCGCAAAAAAGACTAATAAAAACAATAGAATTCCTAAAAACGTACATAAAAATAAACCATTTTTAAAGTAGGCTTTTCCATTTATAAAATCTTTTGCAGCATCGGCCTCGGCAATTAATGGCGTTATTGCAGTTGAAAAACCAATACCCAACGACATGGCAATAAACATAAAACTATTACCTAAAGAAACGGCTGCTAATTCGGCAGTACCTATTTGACCCACCATTATATTATCGATAAAACCAACAAAGGTGTGCCCCAACATGCCCAACATTACTGGTGAGGCAAGCATCCAGTTATACTTAAATTCTCTGGTGTAGTCGCTAAAATTCATGGCGTAAAAGTACACTTAAGCCCATATAAAACCAATTGAACAAAGTATTAAATTCTTAACATATGTTAAAATAATTCTGAAAATCTGATTTAATTACGATTTTTTTTGCTAATTTTGCTATAACGTTTTGACAATCAATAAATTTACCAACGTAAACATAAAGTAAGAAAACTAAAAAGCAAGTATTTTAAAGGGATTAAAAATTTAAGCTAGAAAGTTTTCATAAAAAAGGAGAAAATGTAAATTTTCTCCTTTTTTTTAAATGTTTTTAACCTGTTGTTTTGCTTTTTCAAAGTCGTCAATAATCTCATTTACAATTTCGGAAACTGGTTTTATACTATGAATTAGTCCAGATATCTGACCAATTTCTAGTTCTCCTTCATTTAAATCGCCTTCAAACATCCCCTTTTTAGCTCTTCCTCGGCCCAGTAAAGTTTTTAAATCGTTTACTGTTGGAGCTGTTTTGTATAAGTCTTGAACTTGTAAATAAAAATCGTTTTTTATTAATCGAACTGGTGCTAACTCTTTTAAGGTTAATTGCGTATCGCCTTCTTTGGCGTTAACAACCACCTCTTTAAATTTTTGATGGGCCGAACTTTCTTCGCTAGCCACAAAACGGCTCCCTATTTGTACGCCATCGGCACCTAAAATCATAGCGGCTAACATACCGCTTCCTGTTGCAATACCGCCAGCTGCAATTATTGGAATGTTAATTTGCTCCTTAACCATAGGAATTAAAGTAAAGGTAGTTGTTTCGTCTCTACCATTATGGCCGCCAGCCTCAAAACCTTCGGCAACAATAGCATCAACACCCGCATCTTGAGCTTTTAAAGCAAACTTTAAGCTGCTTACAACATGTACTACGGTAATACCTTTGTCTTGCAACCACTTAGTCCATGTTTTTGGGTTTCCTGCCGATGTAAAAACAATTTTTATACCTTCTTGAACAATAACATCCATTAATTTATCTATCTCTGGATACAACATAGGTACATTAACACCAAAAGGTTTATTTGTTGCTTTTTTACATTTAATAATATGTTCTCGCAAAACCTCTGGATACATACTGCCTGCACCTAAAATACCCAAAATACCTGAGTTACTTGCGGCTGAAGCTAAACGCCATCCACTATTCCACACCATTCCTGCTTGAACAATAGGATATTTAATATTGAATAGTTTTGTAACTCTATTTTCCATTATTGTTTTAGGAATTTAAAGGTTTTTACAGTTTCATTTTGACTCACTTTTACAAGATATAATCCTGATTGTAAAGTTGATAAATCAATCTCCGGAGCTTCAGCGGACACCGTATATTCTCCAACAAATTTTCCTAAAACACTAAAAACCGTTATTTGTAAATCGCCATTTGGTACTTTAAAGAAAACCTTTCCGCTTGACGGGTTTGGATACAATTCTATTTGTAAATTATTTTGAGACTCAACTAATAACCCCGCATTAAAAGCTGCGAATAAATTAGGAATGCCATAACCTAAATAATTGTCTGGAGAAGCATATTGAGATGCCGACTCGCGCACCAATTGCATAATTTCTGCATTAGAAAAATTAGGTAAAGCTTGCCATAAACAAGCTATTCCTCCGGCCAAAATTGGAGAACTAAAAGATGTTCCATTAGCTGTTGCAATCACGTTATTTTCTGTTATTAAAGCACTTGATTGCCCTTGAGCCACAACATCTGGTTTTTGTGTAGGTTGAAAATTACTACCAACAGAACTAAACCATGCAGAATTACCGCTGGCATCGACTGCTCCAACGGTTAAGGTATTTGGTGAATCTCCCGGCGCGGTAATACCATCTTCTCCTTCGTTACCTGCCGAAGTAACCAATAAAAGCCCTTTTTCGAATGCCGTATTTGCACCACGGGAAATAAATGCAGTAGATCCATTCATTTCCGCATCGCTGTAGGTGTAGTTCGCATTATCAAACGCTTTATATCCTAAAGATGTGTTTATAATATCAACACCTAAACTATCGGCACGTTCGGCAGCTTCAACCCAATAACTTTCCTCTACAGGCGTTTCGCTACTTACATCTTCTGTAATAAACAAATAATACGAGGCGTCTGGTGCGGTGCCAACAAACTCGTTTTCAATATATCCAGCCATTGTGCTTAAAACCAAAGTGCCATGATTATGCTGTGAAGTGTTATACACATCTAAATCGCGATTTACAAAGTCGTAAACTCCTTTAATATTACCTGCATTTCGTAAACGTTCGAAACCATCAATCGTGTTAACATTTGGAAATCCGGCATCGAGTACTGCAATAGTAATACCTACTCCTGTATAATCGTTTAAATGCAGATTATTAACATTAATCATTTCTGTTTGATTGGTTGCATTACCATAATTAAACGTAACCAATTCCTCTTGAAATTTATTGGTATTCTTGACTAGTTTTGCTTTCGTAGTATTTAAACTATTGTTGGCAAAATCTACACGTTCCACAAAACTTAAAGCAGATAAAGCATTAATATCTGTTTCGCTCCCTCGAACATGAACAGCATTAAACCATTTAGACTTGGCTAAAACAGTAATACCTGATTGCGATTTAAGTTGACTTATATAATACTCATTTACAGGAACATCACGTACATCAATCGGGATATTAAAATTTTGTTTTCTATCGATTGCCTTTTGAGTTAAAATAGAAATAGGATTAGCTATTGATGCTTCTACGTCTTCTTTGTCTGTTAAATACACCCAAGCATCTTCATTTTGAGAGAAAAGAAAACTAGGGCAAACAAATAAAATTAAAACTAAAAATTTCATGGGGCAGTATGTTATTTACTGCAATTTAAGAAATTACGCCCGAACCGACTAACTCATCGTTTAAATACCAAGCTACAAATTGTCCTTCTGTAATTGCCGATTGATGGTTTTTAAACACAACATACAATCCTTTTTCTACTTTATGCAGAGTAGCTTCCTCTAAAGTTTGTCTGTAGCGAATTCGTGCTTTAACAGGCATGGTTTCATTAGTATTTAATGCCAGGTCTTCTCTTACCCAATGCAACTCCTCATTTGCAACAAAAAGGGCCTTTTTAAATAATCCTGGATGTAATTTTCCTTGGCCGGTGTATATTATATTTTCTTCAACATTCGTATCTATAACAAACAATGGCTCTACTGTACCGCCAACGGCTAAACCTTTTCGCTGACCTTTTGTAAAGTAGTGCGCTCCTTGATGCTTACCAACCACTTTACCTTGATTTTTTGAATATTTTATTTTCCGTGATAAATAACTTAATTCCTCTTCTTTTGAATTAAAGCTTGTTTCAGTTTGGCTATAAACCTCTAAATTGTTTGGGATTTCAACAATTTCGCCTTCTTTTGGTTTAAGCTGTTGCTGAAGAAACTCAGGCAACTTCACTTTACCTATAAAGCACAGTCCTTGAGAATCTTTTTTATCTGCAGTAATTAAATCTAATTCCGAAGCTATTTCACGAACCTCTGGTTTTGTTAATTCTCCTATTGGAAAAAGCGATTTTGCGAGTTGTTCCTGAGATAATTGACATAAAAAGTACGATTGATCTTTATTACCATCGACACCAGCCAATAATTGGTAAACTTCCTTTCCGTCTTTCTCTATTGTGCCTTTACGGCAATAATGACCTGTAGCAACATAATCTGCTCCTAAATCGAGTGCAATCTTCATGAATACATCAAACTTTATCTCACGATTGCATAGTACATCTGGGTTTGGTGTTCTACCTTTTTCGTATTCATTAAACATATAATCTACAATGCGCTCTTTGTACTGAGCACTTAAATCTACTGTTTGAAATGGAATACCTAACTTTTCAGCTACTAGCATAGCATCATTACTATCGTCTAGCCAAGGGCATTCATTGGATATGGTAACCGAATCGTCGTGCCAATTTTTCATAAACAATCCAATAACCTCATAACCTTGTTGTTGTAACAAATAAGCTGCAACACTTGAATCTACACCTCCGGAAAGCCCTATTATTACCCGTTTCATATATACCAATTTTTAGGCTGCAAATATACGCATAAATATCATTTTTTAACCTTCCCAACTTAATGACCTAAAGGTGCGGAAAAACAACTTTTGTTTAAATTTTAACAAATTTTAATAAACAAAAAATTAATTCTGTTTAATTTTTAACTATTTTTGTTAAACAAAATAAAATCTAACAACATGAAAAAGTTAAATTTCTTAAAACCATTAGTAATTGTATTTGCTCTAATCTTATCATCTTGTAATAGTGATGACGAAGGCACTACCCCACAAGAATTAAACATTGTAGAAACCGCCCAGAGCGTTTCAGATTTAAGTATTCTAGTTGAAGCTGTTATACAAGCAGACTTGGTAGATGCTTTATCTGCTGCCGGTGATCGAACAGTTCTAGCACCAACTAACGCTGCATTTACATCATTTTTAAGCGACAACGGTTTCAGTTCGCTATCGGAAGTTCCAGATGATGTACTAACTCAAATTTTATTAAATCACGTTATTCCAAGTGTTAACATTGAATCGTCTGCATTAATTGGTAACACAGGTTATACCACAACAATGGCAGATGGACCTAGCTCAACCAATTTGAGTATTTTTTATGACGGCACATCTGGAGTAACTTTTAACGGAATGGCAACAGTTACAACTGCAGATGTAAGTACATCAAATGGTGTCGTGCACATTATTGATGAAGTTATTACGCTACCAACAATTGCTACTTTTGCTACAACTAATTCGGCATTATCTACTTTAGTTAGTGTTTTAGCTTACGCCGATACTGGTAGCCCAACTGTACCTTATATTGAAACAGTTTCGGACAGTGAAGCGGGGCCTTTTACTGTTTTTTCGCCAACTAATGATGCGTTTACTAATTTACTAGAAGAACTTGGTGTTGATGAGTTAACAGATATTGATAAAGATACCGTTGATGCTGTTTTATTAAATCATATAGTTAATGCAAATGTACAATCTAGCCAACTTACGTCTGGAACTGTTACTACTCTTGGAGGCGATGTAACTGTTGATGCTACAGCTTTTACAATTACAGATATGAATGATAGAGTAAGTAATATTATTACAAGTTTAGTTGATATACAAGCTACTAATGGTGTTGTTCATTTTATAGATAAAGTAATTTTACCTGCGCAATAAAAGGGAGAAAAATTGATTATGAAAAAGAAATAACGCCTTAAAATTAAGGCGTTTTTTTTATTCTTTTTGGTTTAGCACTCATATCTTTTTCTTCAACTAAATTACCATTTTTATAAAATTTCCAAATCCCTACTTTTTTGTCATTTTTATAAAAGCCTTCAGAAATTAATCCTCCTGAATTATTATAATATTTTGCCTCTCCATTAAACATATCATTTTCGTAATTAATTGATTTTAATAATATTTTACTATCGGTAAACCAATTAGCGAGACCATGCAATTTACCATTTACATACTGTTTTTTCTCAGCTATAATTTCGTTTGGATAATACACTAAGCGTTCACCATGTAACTCTCCGTTTTTGTTGTAATTCTCTAATGTTAAAAGAGCATCACTATTTTTTTGATAATATTTCCAAGTTCCAATATATTTTTTACCATCCATTTGGCCTTCGCTAATAACTTTACCCGAAGATGCTAAAAACTTTACTTCGGCTATGTTATTGTCATGATTAAATTGTTTAGTCGCCGATAAAACAGCTTTTCCGTCTATCTTTTTATAAAATTTAAAAAGTCCCGATTCTTTACCATGAAAAAACGCCCCTTCGTAACGTAAAACTTTTGTATCGCCGTAATACTTTTTGTAAACACCATGACGTTTTCCGTTAGGATCTAATTGATTAATGCTTTGCGAAAACCCTAAAAAATTAATAAAGAAAACTAATATTAAAACAAATTTAAAAACGTTCATAAATATTCCTTTTAAATAGATTAATACTTACTTTTTAATTGTTGAAAATTAAACGACAAATTTAATACCAAATTGCATAAATAGAAAAAGCTGCTATTAAAATTTTAATAGCAGCTTCTTAAAATACGTATAAACAAAATTACTTGCGCTTGTTTTGTTGTGCTTTTTGTTGTTGTTCGGCTTGCTCCATCATTTCAGCCATTTTTCGTTGAAAACGATTTTGCTTACGCGGCTGTTTCTTTTTCTCTTGAATTTGGGCGTGTATTTTATCTTCGTCCAAAATAAAGTTTTTTATTACAAGGATAATTCCAATACTAATTAAGTTCGAAATAAAATAATATAAACTCAACCCTGATGCATAATTATTAAAGAAAAACAGCATCATTATTGGTGAGAAATACATCATATATTTCATCATTTTTGCCATATCGGGCATACCTTCTTGTTGTGGTGCGGTCTGTACATTTTGCCCTGTAGTTAATCGCATGTAAAAGAATATAGCTACAGATGCTAAAATTGGAAACAAACTTACGTGGTTACCATAAAAAGGAATATGGAATGGTAAATCTGCAATAACATCGTAAGACGATAAATCGTCTGCCCAAAGGAAACTTTTTTGTCTTAAATCGAAGGCTGAAGGAAAAAATTGAAATAACGCATAAAATACAGGCAATTGTATTAAAGCTGGTAAACAACCCGCCATTGGGCTAGCACCTGCTTTGGTTTGTAAAGCCATTGTTTCTTGTTGCGCTTTCATCTTATTATTCTTGTACTTTTCGCGTATAGCATCTAACTCTGGCTTTAAAATTTTCATTTTTGCCTGAGACAAGAATTGCTTGTATTGTACAAACGATAAACATATTTTAACTAAAATTGTCATTACAATAATAGCTATACCGTAAGGCAACCAATTACCTAACATACCAAATAAAGGCATGAAAATGTAACGGTTTATCCAACCAAAAATACCCCAACCAAATGGTACAATTTCATCTAAATTACGGTCGTAAGCGTTTAAAGTTTTAAATTCACTAGGACCAAAATAGAAATCCATTGGTTGATTAATTTCGCCACCTTGCAGCTCTAAAGGCATTTTTGCAGCGAAGTATTTAGTATAAACTGTATCTATTTCTTCGTCTTCAACTAAATTTTCAGCTTTAATGTTTGCTGTTTTAAAAGCTTTATCGGTAAGTAAAACCGATGTAAAGAAATGTTGCTTATAGCCAATCCAGGTAACATCTTCTAACTCGTCATCTGCATCTCTTGCACCTGTATAATCGGCTTTTCCACCTTCGTATTCGTAATGAATGTCTGTATAACGATTTTCGTAAGAAATACTTTTAGCATGACGATATCCTTTTAAATCCCAATTTAAATTGATGTTTTGAGAACTGTTAATTACATCGCTTAAGCCTTGAGAACGGATGGTAAAATCCATCATGTAATCGTTATCTTTAATTTCGTAACGGTATTCTAAAAATTTACTTTCTGAAACTTTTAGCTTCATAGACACAACAGTAATATCTTCATTTTTAGTTACTGTTGGTACAAAAGGTAAATCTTTAGTATTTAAAACACGGCTATCTGTAGTTCCAAAATTAATATTGAAACCAGAGTTGTTATCTTTTATTAAATAGATAGGAACCGAATCGAAATCAACAAACTTTTTTAAGCGTACTTCACTTAAATAACCGCCTTTATTACTAAATTTTAAAGCTAATAAATCGCTCTCAACAGTAGTTTCGTTGTTAGATGATTGTGTTGCAGAATATGCAAATGCTCCTAATTTGTTTTTAAGCTGCACTAATTGAAGTGAATCTATTCCGCTGCCTACATTATAGGTTTCGGCATCGACAACTTTAGTTTCATTAGCTTTCTTCTGGGCTTCAACTTTTTCTTGTTTTGCTTTTTCTTCAGCTTCAAGTTCTTCTTGTGTTGGCTGGTTTTGCCACAACATGTACATTAAAATACCAAAAATTAGTATAAAACCAATTATCGAATTAATGTCTAACTTCTTTTCTTCCATCTAAATTATATTCGTAAATATTAAAAAATTCCTGCCATTACACAGGAATATACTTAGCTTATCAAAAAACTAACCAGTTTTATTTTTGTGCCAAAGTGGCATTTTTATGTTTCTTTTTATAATTACAAGCTGCCTTAATAAATGCCACAAATAATGGGTGCGGATTTGCTACTGTACTCTTATATTCTGGGTGATATTGCACACCTATAAACCATGGATGTTCTGGTAATTCTACAATTTCTACCAATCCTGTATCTGGGTTTAAACCAGATGCTACTAGGCCAGCTTCTTCCATTTGAGTGCGATACGCACTGTTAAACTCGTAACGGTGACGGTGACGTTCCTTTATGCTTTCGGCTTTATAAATATCTCTTGCCATACTTCCCATTTTAAGGTCGCAATCCCAAGCACCTAAACGCATAGTACCTCCCATTTCGGTAATATTCTTTTGGTCTTCCATTAAATTAATTACTGGATTGTCACAATCTGGAGCCATTTCGGTAGAATTTGCATCTTTTATTTTTAATACATTTCTAGCAAATTCTATAACTGCCATTTGCATACCTAAACAAATCCCTAAAAATGGAATTTTATTTTCACGCACAAATTTCACAGCATCAATTTTACCTTCAATACCACGTTCTCCAAATCCTGGAGCAACTAAAACACCATCTAAATGCGATAGTTTCAGTTTAATATTATCGCTACTTAAATATTCACTATGAATAGATTCGATATTTACTTTAACCTCGTTTTCAGCTCCAGCATGAATAAAAGCTTCTAAAATAGATTTATATGAATCTTGTAACTCTACGTATTTACCAACCAAACCAATAGTAACTTCTGATGTTGGATTTTTATGACGTTTTAAAAACTGATTCCAACGCTCTATATTGGGCTCTGTACTTTTTAGATTTAATTTTTTTAAGACAACCTTATCTAAACCTTGATCTAGCATTAAATTAGGCACATCGTAAATGGTTGAAGCATCGATAGATTGGATTACCGCTTCTTCCTTTACATTACAGAAAAGGGCTAATTTTCGGCGCAAATCGTGAGGTAAATCGTGCTCGGTTCTACAAACCAAAATATCGGCTTGTACACCACTTTCCATCAAAGTTTTTACACTATGCTGTGTTGGTTTTGTTTTTAGCTCCCCAGCTGCCGATAAAAATGGCACTAAAGTTAAATGAATAACAATACCGTTGTTTTCTCCTAAATCCCAACGTAATTGCCTAACGGCTTCTATATATGGTAAAGACTCAATATCACCAACTGTACCACCTATTTCGGTAATAATAATATCGTAATCGCCAGAATTACCAAGGCTTTGTACGCGTGCTTTAATTTCATCAGTAATATGCGGAATAACTTGTACCGTTTTACCTAAAAACTCGCCACGACGTTCTTTTTCAATAACGCTTTGGTAAATGCGCCCTGTTGTTACATTGTTTGCCTGACTTGTTGGCACGTTTAAAAAACGCTCGTAGTGGCCTAAATCTAAATCGGTTTCGGCGCCATCATCAGTTACATAACATTCGCCATGTTCGTATGGATTTAAGGTTCCAGGATCTACGTTTATATAAGGATCTAGTTTTTGAATGGTTACGCGGTAGCCTTGAGCCTGTAAAAGTTTGGCTAACGATGCCGCAATTATACCTTTACCTAAAGATGATGTAACCCCGCCAGTTACGAAAATGTATTTTGTTGTAGTTGTCATGTTGCGCTTTTAAACGCAGGCAAATTTACAAAATTAAACCAGTTAATAAAGCAATTAAGTTTAGTTATTTACTTAGGAGTTGTTAACAAGTCTTACTGTTTGATTTTCAAAGAATTAAAAATCAAGAGTTTTTATAATTTTTAATTTTAGTTTAAATAGTTAATTGCACTCAATTGAGTCTATAATTATCCCAAACAATTAAATTATCTTTGCAATCTATATTAGAATTTTATGCGCATTGATATTATAACGGTTTTACCGGAATTACTTAAAAGTCCTTTTGAAGCTTCAATTTTAAAGCGAGCTATTGAGGCTGATTTGGTTGAAGTTCATTTTCATAACCTACGCGATTATAGTAATAACAACTATAAAAGTGTAGACGACTACCAATTTGGCGGCGGCGCAGGCATGGTTATGATGATTGAACCTATTGATAAATGTATAAGTAAACTAAAGGAAGAACGCCATTACGACGAAATTATTTATATGACACCCGATGGCGAAACCTTAAACCAAGGTATTGCCAACCAATTATCGTTAAAAGAAAACATAATTATTTTATGCGGACATTATAAAGGTGTAGACCAACGTGTGCGCGATCATTTTATAACCAAAGAAATATCTATTGGCGATTATGTACTTTCTGGTGGCGAATTAGGTGCTGCTGTACTGTGCGATGCTGTTATACGGTTAATACCTGGCGTTTTAGGAAATGAAACCTCTGCCCTAACCGATTCGTTTCAAGATAATTTATTGGCACCTCCAATTTATACCAAACCTCGCGAATATAAAGGCATGAAAGTTCCTGAGCTATTATTTAGCGGTAACTTACCGGAGATTGAAAAATGGCGCGAAGAACAAGCCTACCAGCGTACCAAAGAGCGTCGTCCAGATTTATTAGAAGATTAAATCATGGAAAATCCTGAAATTGTAACCATTCCAGAAACGTTACTTGTTGGTATGCAAACTAACATGTCGCTTACAGAAAATAAAACCTTTAATTTATTTTCTGCTTTTATGCCTAAACGAAAAACAATTAAAAATGCTATTAATACAGATGTTTTTGAAATATGCATATATAAGGATGGTTATTTTAAAAACTTTAACCCGAACAACACATTTACAAAATGGGCGACTTTAGCAGTTAAAAATTTTGAAAATATTCCAGAGAATATGGAAACTTTTAATATTGAATCTGGTTTGTACGCTAAATTTAATTACAAAGGTTTACCACAAGAAATAGGTGGTTTTATGGGATATATTTTAGGAACTTGGTTGCCAAACTCTGCGTATATTCTAGACCATCGACCACATTTTAATGTTCTTGGAGATTCTTATAAAAGTAATGCCCCAGCATCGGAAGAAGCTATTTTTATTCCTATAAAGCCAAAAACATCCTAAAAAGCTGTGTTAAGGATAGTAACGGCATCCTTTTTTGAAGTATGAAAAAAAGATATAGTGGATAGCCTGACCCCGAGATAACGGGGTAACACCAAAAGCATTAAAATTTTAAAACTTTTACTTTTTAGTTATAACTTTTTAATTATCTTTGCAGCCAATTTCGGGTTAACCTCTGGCGAGAATCGTGAATGTTGTTTCGAATTAACTCATAATTAATATTTTAAAGATATGGAATCTTTAGTAAAATTTGTACAAGACGAATTTGTAACAAGAAAAGAATTTCCAGAGTTTAGCGCTGGAGACACAATAACAGTTTACTACGAAATTAGAGAAGGAGAAAAAGTACGTACTCAGTTCTTTAGAGGTGTAGTAATACAACGTAGAGGTTCGGGAACTTCTGAAACTTTTACAATTAGAAAAATGTCTGGAACTATTGGTGTAGAACGTATTTTCCCAGTGAATTTACCAGCATTACAAAAAATTGAAGTAAATAAGCGTGGTAAAGTTCGTAGAGCTAGAATTTACTACTTTAGAGGCTTAACTGGTAAGAAAGCTAGAATTAAAGAAGTAAGACGCTAATATTATACTGCTTTTGCAGATTTAAAAGCCTTGGTTTATAGCCAAGGCTTTTTGTGTTATTAACAATTGTTGATAAGTATGGTTTATAACCAGTTGATATTTAAACTAATAAAACAACAGATGCTTTGAAAGATTTTTTGTAATTTAGTATCAGAGATAATAACCAAATACGTTTGGTTTTCATTTACCGACGATGAATTTATATTATGCTCTAAATAAGGTAACGTTCTTATACAAATTAATTGTTTTTTTTTGAGATTTTAAATGGATAACGTTTAGGCGTTGAATTTAAAAATCTATAACGTCTTAAAACCTAGTTAGTGTTAACCTATTAAAGTATTTTAAGGCGTAATGTTTGAAAATTGTATTTACAATAGTAAAAACAACCAGTAAAATAATGCTTAAACCTAGTAAACGCGAAAGCGCAATTTGGAGTTAAAAGCAAGAAAAAAGCAATTAACTGAAATAAGTTTAGTAATAAGTCAATACATTTTGAAAATTACAAGCTTATTTCGTTTGAGATAACTGAAGGCTGAAATAATTTAAATGAATATTTTAAATTAAATTTAGTAAAATGCTAAGAAGTCAGGTGTTATTTCAAAAAAGCCATATCAAAGAAGATTAAGTTCTTAAGTGATATGGCTTTTGTTTTATAATCAATTACACTGTTTTTATCAATTTCATTTAACATTTGTTAGAAATTTGTTCAAAATAACAAGTTTCTATACTTTTTCCTACCAATTTGCACATAAATTAGCTCTCAATTTTTGTATATTCGCATCGCTAAAAACTAATCACTTAATTACTGTTTTTTTTAAACAAAATAAACTATACAAAAACTATAAATTGATGTCGAAAATAATTTACACAAAAACAGATGAAGCTCCAGCTTTAGCTACACAATCTTTTTTACCTATTGTACAAGCCTTTGTAAAATCTTCTGGTATTGAAATTGAAACCAAAGATATTTCATTAGCTGCAAGAATTTTAGCTGTTTTTCCTGATTATTTAAATGAAGACCAACAAGTTCCTGATGATTTAGCCATTTTAGGAGAATTAGCAAAAAAGCCTGAAGCTAATATTATAAAATTACCAAATATTAGTGCATCTATACCACAACTTAAAGGAGCTATTAGCGAATTACAATCTCAAGGATTCGCAATTCCTAGCTATCCAGATGAACCTACAAACGATACAGAAAAAGAAATAAAATCGCGTTACGATAAAATTAAAGGTAGTGCTGTAAACCCAGTATTACGTGAAGGTAATAGTGACAGACGCGCTCCAAAATCCGTTAAAAACTTTGCTAAAAAGAATCCGCATTCTATGGGTGAATGGAAAAGCGATTCTAAAACACACGTTGCTACAATGAGCGATAATGATTTTGCTCACAACGAAGTTTCGGTAACTATTCCAGAAGCAACAAGCGTAACTATAGAACATACCGATGAAAAAGGTAATACTACGGTTTTAAAAGATAGCTTCGCATTATTAAAAGGTGAAATTATAGATAGTACTGTAATGCGCAAAAAGGCTTTAATTAGCTTTTTTGAAGAGCAAGTAGCAGACGCTAAAGAACAAGGTGTATTGTTTTCATTACACATGAAAGCTACCATGATGAAAGTAAGTGACCCAATTATTTTTGGACACGCAGTTAAAATTTTCTTCAAAGATATTTTTGAAAAACATGGTGAAGCATTAGAAAGTGTTGGTGTAAACGTAAATTCTGGTTTTGGAAACCTAATTGAAAAAATTAACGATCTTCCTGAAGCTAAAAAAGCTGAAATTGAAGCAGATATTGAAGCTGTTTATAAAAATGGACCAGGATTGGCCATGGTAAATTCTGATAAAGGTATTACCAATTTACACGTGCCAAGTGATGTAATTATCGATGCATCTATGCCTGCAATGATTCGTACATCGGGACAAATGTGGAATGCTGAAGGAAAATTACAAGATACCAAAGCCGTAATTCCAGATAGCAGTTATGCTGGTGTTTACGCCGCAACTATAGATTTCTGTAAAAAGAATGGTGCTTTCGACCCTACAACAATGGGAACTGTTCCTAATGTTGGATTAATGGCTCAAAAAGCTGAAGAATACGGATCTCACGATAAAACTTTTGAAATTGAATCGAATGGTGTTGTTAAAGTTATTGATGCTAAAGGTAATGTGTTAATGCAACACGATGTTAATGCTGGCGATATCTGGAGAATGTGTCAAACAAAAGACGCTCCAATTCAAGACTGGGTAAAACTTGCTGTAACTCGTGCAAGAGCCTCTCAAACTCCTGCTGTATTCTGGTTAGACGAAAACAGAGCTCATGATGCAGAGTTAATTAAAAAAGTAAATCTTTATTTAAAAGACCATGATACTGAAGGATTAGATTTAAGAATTCTATCTCCAGTAGAAGCAACTTTATTTACTTGTGAAAGATTAAAAGCAGGTGAAGATACTATTTCCGTATCTGGAAACGTTTTACGTGATTATTTAACCGACTTATTCCCAATTTTAGAAGTGGGTACTAGTGCAAAAATGTTATCTATTGTACCATTAATGAATGGTGGAGGTTTATTTGAAACTGGTGCAGGTGGTTCTGCTCCAAAGCACGTACAACAGTTATTAGAAGAAAACCACTTACGTTGGGACTCATTAGGGGAATTTTTAGCCTTAGCAGTTTCTCTAGAACATTTTAGTGAAGTGAACAACAATGCGAAAGCGAAAGTTTTAGGAAAAACTTTAGATGACGCCACAGAAAAGTTATTAGAAAACAAAAAAGGACCATCAAGAAAAGCTGGAGAATTAGACAATAGAGGAAGTCATTTTTACTTAGCGTTATATTGGGCACAAGAATTAGCAAATCAAACAGAAGATTCTGCCTTAAAAGAAGAATTTACTCCAATAGCTGAAAAATTAGCAGCGAACGAGCAAAACATTGTTAACGAACTTAATGACATACAAGGAAAACCAGCTACTATTGGTGGCTATTACGAACCAAACACCGATTTAATTCAAGAAGTAATGCGACCAAGCGCAACATTTAACAATATTATTAATTAAAAATTAAGCTCCTATTTATCAGGAGCTTTTTTTACTTATTTCAGATAACAAATTTTAATAATGTTTTGTACTTATTAAAATTTGTTATTTTTAAGCATATGAGTTTTATTAAAACTACCGAGCAAGATTCTAAATACAATCATCTTGAAAAGATGAACACCAGAGAATTGCTCGAAAATATTAATAACGAAGATAAAACAGTGCCTTTAGCTGTTGAAAAAGCCTTACCTCAAATTGAAATGCTTGTAGACCAAGTTGTTTCTAAATTAAGTAATGGCGGTCGTTTATTTTACATTGGTGCAGGCACGAGTGGACGTTTAGGGATTTTAGATGCTTCGGAATGCCCTCCAACTTTTGGTGTTTCTCCCGAACTAGTAATAGGAATTATTGCTGGAGGCGACAATGCCATTAGAAATGCTGTTGAAAATGCCGAGGATTCTACAAACCAAGGTTGGGAAGATTTAAAAAAGTTTGAAATTTCGTCGAAAGACATCGTTATAGGTATTGCAGCATCTGGAACAACACCTTATGTGATTTCTGCTTTAGAAAATTGTAATGCCAATAACATTGTAACAGGTAGTATTTCATGTAACCTTAACAGCCCATTATCTCAGGCTGCTCAATTTCCTATTGAAGTTATTGTTGGTCCTGAATTTGTTACTGGAAGTTCAAGAATGAAAGCTGGAACCGCTCAAAAATTGGTATTAAACATGATTACCACCTCATCGATGATTAAACTAGGACGTATAAAAGGCAATAAAATGGTCGATATGCAACTTAGTAATAATAAATTGGTTAACCGAGGTACAAAAATGATAATGAGCGAACTTAATTTACCAGAAACCGAAGCAAAACAACTGCTTCAAAAATATAAAAACGTTAGGTTAGCTATTCAAAACTACAATAATGGAAAACAATAAAACAGACAAAAAAACGCTATTTAAAGGCATTAAAATAATGGTTTTTTCCTTATTTAGTTTTTTTATTGGT
Source organism: Neotamlana sargassicola (assembly GCF_020523965.1). Taxonomy (GTDB): domain Bacteria; phylum Bacteroidota; class Bacteroidia; order Flavobacteriales; family Flavobacteriaceae; genus Neotamlana; species Neotamlana sargassicola. The sequence goes on from NZ_JAJAPX010000006.1 coordinate 174,974, forward strand.
CCAACCTTTATGCACATGGCTTTAAATAATAAAGAAAAACCACTATATATGCCTATGCTAATTGTTGGTTGCCTAATTTGTGCTATGGCTGTTATTTTGGCTTTTCGCGGAATAAATACTATAATGAGTAGTATTTTTAAAAAGAAATAACCCGCTTCCCTATTTTAAAATCTAACCTTTTGGTGTAGACGGATTGTAGCCAAACTCGGAATCGTTTACCTTAATACCTAATTGATCTATAATATAATTAATTATAGCGTAATGATGAATGGTGTGGCTGTTGGCTTGGGCAAACAACGCTTCAATTGTATAATTTATTTTTGTTTTACCGGTGCCTAAATCATCAATTACAACAATATTTTTATTTTCGGTATTAAAATCACTCAGCTTATTTACAATATAAGTTAAATGTTCTGAAGCTGTTAAACAGCAAGATTCCACCTTTGTATTTCGTTCTCTCGAAGTTAAATCAATCACTCCTTTTTCTTCACAAAAAATACAATTGTAAAAATCGAAGATATGTCTTAAATGAGACCCAATACTAGAATAATATGGGCCAATGGAAATATTAGTTAATTCTTCGTTAGATAGCTGCGATAATAAGGTTTCAGATTTCTTTAAAGTGTTTATCGAAGCGTTTAGAATTACTTGCATGCAAAGAATTTTCGTTTAAAATAATAAAAATATTCCATAGTTAGTCTTGATATTTAAAACTCCTTACAGATTTTAATACTTATTTCTAAACTAATGTTAGGTTTTAACAAAACGATTATTAAGCTTACCGAACATTACTTGAAAGAATTGTTTAACAACATTATGTTTACTCTTTTGGAATAACTGACGCCGTACAAATTAATGAACAATTCGAAAATAAACTTAAAATAGCTTAAATGTGCTTTAAAATAAAAAAGCCAGAAACTTATGTTTCTGGCTTTTTTTTGTCGGGGTGGCAGGATTCGAACCTGCGACCTCCGCGTCCCAAACGCGGCGCGATAACCGGGCTACGCTACACCCCGAAGAATAAAAAAAGTAGTCTTAATAATTATAATTAAAGCCCTTTTATTATTACGGGGTGCAAATATAAGTTATTTATTATAATTACAAAATTTAGTTGGCATTAATTTAATGGAAATAATCTCACTAATAAAAACCAGCTAAGATTTGTCGTAATACTTATTAATATATTTCAATGCTTTCGAATTAATTCAAAATACGCCATCCAAGAATCTTATTTTTTAAAATGTATTTTAAATTATATACTTCAGGTAATATTAAGTTCTATTTCACTTTTACTAAACCCTAATTTAATTACTACCTTTATGCTAATAAATAAAATTGGCATTGAAATTAACAAAAAGACTACTCTACTTATTACTTTTTTCAGGTTTATTTGGCTACACTCAAAATACCATAAATGGAAAAATTATTGATGCCGAAACAAACGCAGCTATAGCTTTCGCTGAAATAATAAAAACTCAAGAAGGAAACTCAATAACTTCAGATATAAATGGAAACTTTCAATTAACCTCTTTAGGTTTATATACTTTTAAAAAGTCGGGGTATTTACCTGTAACTATTAAGGTATCTACATTTAAAAAAAAGGTTGTAAAACTCAATATAAATCCTTCAGAATTAAACGAAGTTATTGTAAACAGTAATTTAATTCCGCAAAGTTTAAAGCTAACCTCGGCGGCAATCAACATTATTACACCTCAAGATATTGAACGCTCAAACAACATTAATTTTGTTTCAGTTTTAAACAGAACGCCCGGTGTTTTTATGCAAACTGGCTCGTTAAATACAAACAAAATATCTATTCGAGGTATAGGTGCTAGAAATCAATATGGCACATCAAAAATTAGAGCCTATTTTAAAGATATACCACTAACTAACGGTAGCGGCGAAACTAATATTGAAGATTTTGAACTTGGCAGCATTAGTAGTTTACAAATTACCAAAGGTGCCGTTTCTAGTATTTATGGTGCTGGTCTGGGAGGATTAATTCAATTAAACCCAAAATCGTCAAATTTTAAGTCTAGTACGCTTTCAAACACATTTACTTTCGGTTCTTTTGGCTTGTTTAAAAACTTGGTTCAATTAAACACCAACACCACCAAAACTGGTATAAATGCTATTTACAGTTATACAGAACATGATGGCTACCGCGATAATAATAACTATAACAGACAAACACTTACCTTAAATGCAAACCACTACATAAACCCGAATAACGAATTACATTTTTTAATGAGTTATGTTGATTTAAAAGCCTTTATACCAAGCTCGATTGATGAAGATAGCTATTTAAACACCCCAACGAGTGCTGCATTTACATGGGAAGCTTCACAAGGTCTTGAAGATTTTAACCGAGGTGTCTTCGGGTTGTCTTGGGAGCATCTATTTTCAAAAAACACAAAACAAATTACAAGTGTATTTACTTCATTTAAAAACAATTACGAACCCAGACCTTTTAATATTTTAACCGATGACAATGTAGCCTTTGGTATAAGAACACGAACCATGGGTAACACAAAATTGTTTAAAAACACCTTAAAATGGACTACTGGAATAGAATTGTTTACAGATAATTACGCTTACAAAACTTTTGAAAATTTATATGAAGATTTTCCGCCTAACACCGGCAGTGTAAAAGGTGAAGAACTTTCAAATTTTAAAGAAAATCGTAGCTATTTCAATCTTTTTTTTGAAGCCAACCAAAATTTAAACGATGATACAGTGTTAAACTTTGGCATTAATTTGAATCAGACTTGGTATAATTTAGAGGATAATTTTCCAGCTTCAAACGAAAACCTAGACCAATCGGGCTCATTTAATTATAAAACCATTATTTCTCCAAAATTGGGTATTACGCATCAATTTCATAAAAACACATCTGTTTATGCAAGTTTAAGTCACGGTTTTTCACCAATAACACTATCTGAAACCTTATTACCAAACGGACAAATAAATAACGACCTAAAACCTGAAACCGCTTGGAACTACGAAATTGGAACTCGACATTCCTTTTTTAAAAATAAGCTTCAATTAAACACATCCATTTACAGTTTACAAGTTAAAAATTTACTGGTTGCACGCCGAACTTCTGAAGATGAATATATTGGTATAAACGCCGGAAAAACACAACATAATGGCCTAGAACTTAATTTGAATTATCAACTTATTTCAAATTCACAAATTCAAATTGCAACAACCTCAAATTTTAGTTTAAACTACTATAAGTTTAAAGATTTTATAGATGATGAAAACGATTATTCTGGAAATGAAGTAACCGGTGTTCCAAAGAATATGTTTAACTTTATTGTAGATTTTAATAGTATGCTTGGAATATACGGAAACATCAATTTTCAACATGTTGGCAAAATACCAGTAACCGATGCAAACACGCTTTATTCAAAAAATTACAACCTATCGCATAGTAAAATTGGTTTTAAAAAAGCATTAGGCAAAAAACTTAAAACCGATATTTTTGCTGGCATAAATAATATTTTTAATACAAAATATGCATCACAAATTTTAATAAATGCCACAGGTTTTGGCGCAAGCGCACCAAGATATTACTACCCAGGCAATCCCGTAAATTATTTTTGCGGTGCCAACTTAAAATATCAATTTTAATTATGAAAAAACTCAGCTTAATACTCATTACGTTCATAACTTGTTTGGCCTGTGCTCAACAAAAAGAAACCGAAATTATTGCCGAAACGCCCACTAATATTAATTACACTACAGAATTAATTGTTCCGGATTTATTTAACCCTTGGGGAATGGCATTTTTACCAGACGGAAGTATTTTAATAACCGAAAAATCTGGTGAGTTAATTCAATACAAAAACGGAAAAACAACTTCAATCTCTGGTTTACCCGAAATATATGTTCGTGGTCAAGGCGGATTTTTAGATATAGAAGCTCACCCAAATTATAAAAATAATGGCTGGATTTATTTTACATATGCATCACCCGAAGGTGAAGACAGCGGCGGTAACACAGCGCTTATGCGCGCAAAAATTAAAAATAACACTTTAGTAGAAAAAGAACTTTTATACAAAGCCACACCAAACACAACTCGTGGCCAACACTTTGGGTCACGCATAGCTTTTGATAATGACGGTTATTTATATTTTTCTGTGGGAGAACGCGGACAGCGTGATGTAAACCCTCAAGATATAACAAGAGATGGTGGCAAAATTTACAGATTAAATGATGATGGTTCTATCCCTAAAGACAACCCTTTTGTAAGCACAAAAAATGCAAAAACAGCTATTTATAGCTACGGGCATCGTAATCCGCAAGGCATGATAAAACATCCTTATACCGGAGCAATTTGGGTACATGAACACGGTCCAAAAGGTGGAGATGAGATTAATATTATTAAAAAAGGAGCTAACTTTGGTTGGCCTGTAATTTCGTATGGTGTAAATTATAGTGGCACATCTTTTACAGATATTACAGTAAAAAAAGGCATGGAACAACCACTTTTTTACTGGGTGCCTTCTATAGCACCAAGCGGAATGGCTTTTGTAACTTCAGAAATATATCCAGACTGGAAAGATAACATTTTGGTTGGCTCTTTAAAGTTTATGTATTTAGAGCGCTTAATATTGAAAAATGATAAAGTTGTTAAGCGTGAAAAACTATTTGAAGGTTTAGGCAGAGTTAGAAATGTAGTTCAAGCTCCTGATGGATACATTTACGTAGGCATCGAAAATTATGGCATAGTTAAAATAGTTCCTAAAAAATAAAATATGAAATCAACTTCAATTTTTATAGTAATTCTAATTTCAGTTCTGTCTATTAACAATTTACAAGCACAAGATAAAAAACTCGAAGAAATTGTAAAACGTGGTGAATCTGTTTATCAAGATTTCTGCATGACTTGTCACATGGCTAACGGCGAAGGTGTGAAACGTGCATTTCCGCCTTTAGCAAAATCTGATTATTTAATGCAAAACAGAGAAGCCAGCATTAAAGCTATTAAATATGGCCTTAGTGGCACCATTGAAGTAAACGGAAACACGTACAAAGGCATGATGGCTCCTATGGGCTTAAGCGATAAAGAAGTAGCCGATGTTATGAACTATATTACCAATAGTTGGGGTAACGAGAATAAAAAAATAATTACAGAAACAGAGGTTTCTAATATTAAAAAGTAAAATTCTTTTTAGCTTTAGCTTAGCAAATAGTTAACTTTGTAACCTAAAAAAATTACTTTTTATGTTAGTTATTGGTATTGCAGGCGGTACAGGTTGTGGTAAAACAACGGTGGTAAATCAACTTTTAAAAGAGCTTCCAGAAGGCGAAGTTGGTATATTATCACAAGATTCTTATTATAAAGATACGTCTCACCTATCGTTCGACGAGCGTGTTAAAATAAACTTCGATCATCCAAGATCTATAGATTTTGATTTAATTGAAGAGCACCTAACCGAATTAAAAAAAGGTAATGCCATAGACCAACCTGTGTATTCGTTCGTTAAACATAATAGAACTGGCGATACTATTCATACATTACCAAGAAAAGTAATGATTGTTGAAGGTATTTTGGTATTAAGTAACCCCGAATTGCGTAAAATGTTCGATATTAAAATATTTGTACATGCCGATAGCGACGAACGCTTAATTAGACGTTTAAGACGAGATATTACAGAGCGCGGACGTGATTTAGACGAGGTTTTAAACCGATATAAAACCACATTAAAACCCATGCACTCGCAATTTATTGAGCCCATGAAAGAGTATGCAGATATTATAATACCTAACAACCACTACAATACTGTTGCTATAGATATTGTAAAAACTATAATTAACGACAAACTGTAATAGTACAATGAAAACCTTCAAAAATAAATACCTAAAACCATTTAAAAATTGGTTTATACTTATACTGGTTATTTTTGCGGTTTGGATGTTTTTTTTCGATGCTAACTCGTGGCTTATTCATCATGAATTAAATACAGATATTGAAAATTTAGAAAAAGAAAAAGAGTATTACAGAAAAGAAATTGAAAAAGATAAAAAAGCCTTAAAAGAATTAAGTACAGACGAAGGCTTAGAAAAATTTGCTCGCGAAGAATATTACATGAAACGCGAAAACGAAGAAATATTTATTATAGAATACGAAGACAGCCTTAAAACCGAATAACAATGAGCCAAAAGTTGTTTAACGATTTTAATGCTGTTTCAGCCAAACAGTGGAAACAAAAAATTCAGTTTGATTTACAAGGTGAAGATTATAACGATGCCTTGGTATGGAAAACTAATGAAGATATTTTAGTTAAACCCTTTTATCATGCTGATGATTTTAAAACACCACCTCCACTTCACAACACCAAAGCTTCAGAATGGAAAATAGGGCAAAATATTTTTGTTGCAGATACTAAAAAATCTAACTTAAATGCTATTACAGCTATTGAAAATGGCGCAGAAAGTATTGCTTTCACTATTGCTTCAGATGAAGTTTTAATAACAGAACTGCTACAAAATATAGATTTAAATTTAGTTGAAATACACCTGAACTTAAAATTTTCATCAGAAGCTTATTTAAAATCAATTCCTTTAAATACTAACGTTTTTGTTCATACAGATATCATTAATAATTTAGCAGAAACAGGGAATTGGTATAAAAATTTAAACCACGATTTTTCATCATTTTTAAACAGTTACACATACATAAATAGTATAACAGTTAACTCAACTTTGTACCAAAATTCGGGTGCTAATATGGTGCAGCAATTAGCCTATGCTTTAGCACATGCTAACGAATACATTAACCAATTAGAAATTGCTGGTAAAAACCTAACTCATATTATACCTAATTTTAAGGTCGCAATTGGTTCCAACTACTTTTTTGAAATTGCTAAGTTAAAAGCCTTAAGATTACTTTGGGATTCACTTGCAAAAGCTTACAACATAAAATCAAAATGTAATATTATAGCAATACCAACCAAACGAAATAAAACGCTATTGGATAAAGAAAATAATATTACCCGAACCACTACAGAATGTATGAGCGCTATACTTGGTGGAGCAAATACTATTTTTAATCTTCCGTTTGATGCTATTTATAAAAAAACAAATGCGTTTAGTACCCAAATAGCAAGAAATCAATTATTAATTTTAAAACATGAAAGTTATTTTAACAAAGTAAATAACCCAACAGACGGTGCTTATTATATTGAAACAATAACCCAGCAATTGGCAGAAAAAGCGCTTGATTTATTTAAAAATATTGAAAAAAACGGCGGCTTTTTAAAACAATTAAAAACAGGAACTATACAACGTAAAATAAAAGAAAGTGCCCTAAAGGAAGAACAACAATTTAAAAACAACCAACTTATTATTGTTGGCACTAACAAATATGAAGCCAACGAACATAACATAAAGAACAACATAGAAATTTATCCGTTTGTTAAAACCAAACCAAGAAAAACTTTAATAGAACCCATAATTGAAAAACGTATTACCGAAAACTTTGAAAAATCACGATTAAATTATGAAAACTAAAATTACATTTTTAACACTAGTTTTATCTATTTTACTAATTAACTGTAAAGAAAAACCAGAATTTAAAAATTATAAATTTGCAGATAAACCGTTGGTTTTTAATTGCCCTACCATAAACGAAAGACTATTTAGTGAAGCGGTTTACGCCTTCGAGCAAGATATTTATAATCATTATAACAAAAACAGAAAAACCCCATCTTTACCTGTAGCTTACTCGCAATTTCTAAGAAATAGCTTGTATGGAAATGTTCCCTTTTCAGAAATAATTACACCACATACTTTAGAAATATTAAATGTATTAAAACAAGATGAAGATTTATGGCAGTTAACAGAAAATAGCAACTTAAATTACAACAGTAACTTATTAAAATGTATATCTTCTGGAATAAAAGATACAAATTTAAGAACCACGTTAAATGCTTTAATTGAAACTAATAGTATGTCTCCAAAACTTTTTGGCACACCTTTAATGAGTCGCTATAAATTTTTAAATTCAGATAAACTCTTGTCTGCCTATGTAGCCTTCGATATGTATTATGCCAAAATGTATAATGAAGATTTTACTAACATAACATTTAAAAACACAGACTCGTTAACACCAAAAACGCAAGAAAACCAAAAATTACCAATACCAAACAAACACTAATTTTTTTTTTGAGAAAAAACCTTCAACATATAACATTAAACTCCGAAATTATAAAGGAAAATATCGATTCGTCTGTATTTAAAACCGCCGAAGACATCGAGGTTAAGTCTTTATATTCACATAAAGATATTGAAGGTTTAGAGCATATAAATTTTGCTGCTGGAATTCCTCCATATTTACGTGGTCCATACAGCACCATGTATGTAAAAAAACCATGGACTATTAGGCAATATGCAGGTTTTAGCACTGCAGAAGATAGTAATGCATTTTACCTAAATAGTTTAAAAGCTGGTCAAAAAGGCTTATCGGTTGCTTTTGATTTGGCTACGCATAGAGGCTACGATTCCGACCATTATCGTGTGGTTGGCGATGTTGGTAAAGCTGGAGTGGCTATTGACACTGTTGAAGATATGAAAATATTATTCAACAACATTCCGCTCGATAAAATTTCAGTATCAATGACCATGAATGGTGCTGTTCTTCCTATACTAGCCTTTTATATTGTTTCTGCAGAAGAACAAGGTGTTAAGCCTGAGAAATTATCTGGCACCATTCAAAACGATATTTTAAAGGAATTTATGGTGCGCAACACCTATATTTATCCGCCAAAACCATCAATGAAAATTATTTCAGATATTTTTGAATATACCAGCAAATTCATGCCAAAATTTAACAGCATCAGTATTTCTGGATATCATATTCAAGAAGCCGGAGCAACCTGCGAAATAGAATTAGCCTATACCCTAGCCGATGGATTAGAATATATTAGAAAAGGACTTGAAGTAGGCTTAAATATAGATGAATTTGCTCCAAGACTTTCCTTTTTTTGGGGAATTGGAATGAATCATTTTATGGAAATTGCTAAAATGAGAGCTGCCAGAATGTTATGGGCAAAAATTGTAAAACAATTTAATCCAAAACATCCTAAATCTTTGACTCTACGCGCTCATTGCCAAACTAGTGGCTGGAGTTTAACAGAGCAAAACCCTTACAATAATGTAGCCAGAACTACTATTGAAGCTACAGCCGCTGTATTTGGTGGCACGCAAAGTTTACACACAAATGCATTAGATGAAGCCATTGCACTCCCAACCGATTATACGGCTAAAATAGCACGTAACACACAAATATATTTACAAGAAGAAACCGGAATTACTAAAAGCGTAGACCCTTGGGCAGGTAGTTATTTTGTTGAAACACTCACTAACGATATTGCTAAACAAGCTTGGAAGCATATTGAAGAAATTGAAAGCTTAGGCGGCATGACCAAAGCACTTGAAACAGGTATTCCTAAACGACGTATTGAGGAAGCTGCAACAAAAAAACAAGCACGAATAGATTCTGGTAAAGATATAATTGTAGGTGTAAATAAATATCAAACTCAACCTGAATCGTCTTTAGATATTTTGGAAGTTGATAACCAAAAAGTAAGACAACAACAATTAGAACGTTTACAAAAAATTAAGGGTTCACGAGATGAAAAACTGGTGCAAGAAGCTTTAAATAATTTAACTGCAGCAGCAAATAATTTTGTAAATTCAACAACAAAATCGGCTGGTTATAATCCAGATTCTAATTTACTAGCTTTAGCCGTTATTGCTGCAAGAGCACGTGCTACATTAGGCGAAATAAGTGATGCACTTGAAGTGGCCTTTGGACGTTACAAAGCCGAGATAAAACCATTTTCGGGCGTGTACAGTAAAGAAATAAAAGACGATAGTAGTTTTAAAAAAGCACAAGTTTTAGCAGATAGTTTTGCCGAACAGGAAGGCAGACGTCCACGTATCATGATTTCTAAAATGGGGCAAGATGGCCACGACAGAGGCGCCAAAGTAGTGGCCACAAGTTATGCCGATATGGGTTTTGATGTTGATATTAGTCCGTTGTTTCAAACACCAAATGAAGTCGCCAAACAAGCTGTAGAAAACGATGTTCATATTTTAGGAATTTCTAGTTTAGCAGGAGCGCATAAAACCTTACTTCCGCAGGTTATTGAAGCGCTTAAAAAAAACGGACGTGACGATATTATGGTTATTGCTGGTGGTGTTATTCCGAAACAAGATTATCAATTTTTATTTGATGCTGGCGTTGTAGCGGTTTTTGGCCCAGGTACAAAAATTAGCGATACGGCCATTCAACTTTTAGAAATTTTGATTGATTATTAATTAATTGATTCGTTTTAAATTCAGCCAGAACATCAACTTTTTTTTATTGTTCTATTAACATTTACTCAAATTGAGTATTGATTTCCTACTGTTTAAAGATTAATTTTAATCTGTGTTTTTAACAGTTTAAATCTCAATGAAAAAGTTAGTTCAGTTCTTAATACTCTTAATTACTACTTTTTTAAGTTGTAGTACTCATGATGACAATTCCACTTCTATCGATCCTTCTAGTTTATCACCAGAAGAAGGAGAATTAATTGCCATTATAAATGGCTCAAAAATAACATTTACCGCAGACGAGATAACTTTAATTTCTAGTGAAAATTTAGTGCAGCCAAAAGAATTTAAAGCCGAAAGAGTTTTAGAATCTGGATATATCGAAACCATACAATTTAATTCGTTTATTTTCGATTATCCCTTTGCAAAAAACACTTACAACTTGTCAACATTTGCAGCAAGCTATAGCATAACTAATCCTGAAGATTCAGACAAGATTGTAGATAACCAATTATACTATACTTCTACTTTTAACAACACACCATCCGGAAATCTATCTATAACCGAATTAGAATTTGGCCTTTTTGGTAAGATAGCAATGGTATCGGGAACTTTTGAATTTACCGCCTATAAAGATTATACAAACAAAGTTTCAGATTCAATAAAAGTAATTGGCGCCTTTAAAAATATAGTTTCCGATAATATTTAAAGATTAAATCTCTAAATATCATTTTTTTAAAAAGCCTTCAACCGAGTTTAAAAACTTTAAAATTTCCAAATTAAGCGATTTTAAAATAGGATAATTAACAATTTATTCAGTATTGGTTTTAGAAATTTTAGCTAAACTGCATCACATGCGTTATTAAAACGTCTAGACTCTTTTCTGGCTTTATAAGAAATAACTAAATCGTCATAATCTTTATAATATGATCTTGTTATGATTCTTTCATATTAAAAAAGAAAAACGGCTTAACTTAAGATATTACTTAATGCTGGTTGTAAATAATTGTACTTAAAATTAAACCCCTTATTTTCCATTTTTTTCGCACTTACACGCTGACTTTCGAATAAGATAATATGCATTTCTCCCAAAGCCAATTTCATAATTATCTTTGGAATTCCTGGTAAAAAACAAGGCATTTCTAAAGTTTTAGCAATTGTTTTAGTTAGCTCTTTATTTGTTACTGGGTTTGGTGCCACAGCATTATAAACGCCATCTAATTTATATTTTAACACATACATAAAACATCGTGCTAAATCTGTAATATGAATCCAGGATTGCCACTGTTTACCTATTCCAAAAGGTGCCGACAACCCGTATTTGGCAGGTTTAACCATTTGCACTAAAGCACCTCCATTTTTAGCTAAAACCAAACCAATTCGAATTTTTGCAACGTTAATATTTAAGGTTTTAAATGCATTTGCCGATGCTTCCCAAGCTGTTACCACTTTTGCTAAAAAAGTAGTATTAGCATTTTTATCATCCTCGCTGTAATAATTTGTTAAAGAATCTGGATAAATACCAATGGCACTTGCCGAAATAAAATGCTTGACTTGATGTTTTTCTGTTTTTAAAGTTTCAAATAATAATTTAGCAGATTGTGTTCTGCTATCTAGAATTATTTTTCTGTTTGCAGTGGTCCATCGTTTAGCAATATTTGCCCCAGCCAAATGAATTATAGTGTCCACTTGCTCTAAACAATTAACGTCTATTTCTCCTTTTGAAGGATTCCAATAAAATCCTTGATAATTGGTGTTTCGCTCTAATTTAGATTTATTTGTAGTTAAATAATTTACTGCAATTTCTTTTTCTTTACAAAGTTTTACAATTTCGCTTCCAACCAAACCCGTTGCCCCTGTTATTAAAACTCGCATATTCTTTTTTTATTAAAATTACGAAAAAGTATAGGCTCTTCCTTTTGTTTTAATGAAGGTTTAACAATTTAATTTATGCTGAAATTATTAGCTAAAAAATGAAATAATTAAAATATAACACCACGAGTTTGTATTAAATACCACAAGGCAAACTTGCGAGCAAGGTTTTTATAAAAACACGCAGATTATTTGATTTTAACTACTAACTCAATTAAAAAAACATGGTTGCTGTCTATATTTAGCGTTTCATGGATTCAGCGTGAATGCTTCGTTGCCCTTAGCATTTAGCGCTTTCATGGTATTCGGCGTGAATGCTTCGTTGCCCTCAGCATTTCACGTTTTCCGGGAGGACCGGGAAGTTTTTCTACTAAAAAGCCTACCGCCTGCATCGCTCTACGCACGCTTCCTTTTGCTGCATAAGTTACTAGAACACCATTATTTTTTAAAGCTTTATACATTTTTTGAAATATTGTTTCTGTCCACAATTCAGGTTGAACACGAGCTCCAAATGCATCAAAATAAATGATATTAAAGGCGTTTTCATCTTCAATGGCATCAAAAAATTTTTCTTGCTTTACTAATGAAAAATATGGTGTAATGTTATGTTTTTCTTCCCAAGACACTTTATGTATTTCTCTAAAAATTTCTTCGGATTGCTGAATTTCTTTAGCATAATTAAGTTTTTCAACTTCATTTACCGCAACTGGATAACCTTCAACACCAAAATAATCTATTTTTAAGTTTAATTTTTCAGCTTCAAAAAGGGTTATGAAGGCATTTAGGCCTGTACCGAAACCAATTTCTAGGATAGAAACGGAGTTGTTTATTTTTTTATGCTCCTCGACTGCGCTCGGAGTGACACCATCTTCTTTTAAGTAAAACTCTGCTGCGCTCTGAATGACATCGATATCGTGAGATTCTGAAACGCGTTCAGAATGCCAATATTTATCATGAAAGTACTTTAAGCCTTGCTTAATAAAAACATGATAGGCTTCTTTTATGGCGCCATGTTTGGAGTGGTATTGCTCGTTCCATTCTGGGATATGAATGGTTGTTGAACCATCGGCGGTTATTATAATTTCGCGTTTCAAAACTTACTATTGTAAAACTAAGACGCCATCGGCTTCAAAAGACAATGTTTTTTTAGGCTCTGTAATTAAAGCTATTTCTTCTTCGGTTTTACCAGCATCTTTTGCATAATGTTGTTGTTCTTCAACAGAAATTTCGCTAACAAAAGCTTTTCCGTTTACTATAACATCTTTACCAGAAATATCTTTAGGCACAAAAAAACCGTAATCCTTAAATTTCACCATAACTTCTTCATCGCCTTGCAAATTTAAAGTCATCCAACAGCCTTTTGCCTGACAAACATCGGTTACTTTAGCTATCATTTTACTATTTATACTATCTCCAACTTGCATGGTTTGGTAGTGTTGTGCCATTGATTTACTCGATATGGCATCATCTGCAATAATTTCTTTTCCAAACGACGTATAAGTTACCACTGGTGTTTGGCTATCTTGTTTTGTTGTTTCTTCACTTTTATTCTTACAAGAAATTAACACTAAAACGCAAATTATTAATAGTCTAAAGTATGACATGTTATAAATTTTTCAATTTTATTTAATTTATGTAAAGATAGCGCTTTTTTAAAAACGTTTTTAACTAAATTTGTTATTCAAACTATTTAAGCTATGAACGCTATGACGAACGCAATAGAGGTTATAAAAACAAAAAACTCTAAAATAAACGAAGTAGATTTTAATAATTTAAAATTTGGAAGCGTATTCTCTGATCATATGTTAGAATGCGATTTTAAAGATGGTAAATGGCAAGCACCAAAGGTCGTGCCTTATGCTCCAATTAGCTTAGATCCTGCTTCTAAAATTTTCCATTATGGGCAATCGGTTTTTGAAGGTATGAAAGCCTATAAAGATGCCGACAGCAATATTTTATTGTTTCGCCCTTTAGATAATTTTAAGCGCTTAAACATATCATCAAAACGTTTAGCCATTCCTGAGTTACCAGAAGACTATTTTATGGATGGTTTAAAAACACTTTTAGAGGTTGATGAAGCTTGGATACCAAAACAAGATGGTAGCTCGCTTTACATTAGGCCGTTTGTATTTGCTTCAGGTGTAGGTTTTCATGCTTCACCAGCTAATCAATACAAATTTATTATTGCTACAGCGCCTTCAGGCTCTTATTTCTCTGGTGAAGTTCGTGTTTTAATTGAAGAAAAATATTCGCGTTCTGCTAATGGTGGTGTTGGTTACGCCAAAGCTGGTGGTAATTATGCTGGACAATTTTACCCAACACAACTAGCTGTAGAAAAAGGTTATCAACAGGTTATTTGGACAGACGATAACACACACGAATACATTGAAGAAGCTGGCGCCATGAATATATTTGTTCGTATTAACGACACTTTAATTACTGGCCCTACAAGCGACCGTATTCTTGATGGTATTACGCGTAAAAGTATTATTGAATTGGCTAAAACTGAAAACATAAACGTTGAAGTTAGACCACTTAAAGTAGCCGAAGTTGTTGAAGCTGCCAAAAACGGCAATTTAAAAGAAATGTTTGGCGCAGGTACAGCTGCGGTAATTTCGCCAATTTCTGGTTTTGGCTATAAAGGTGAAGATTACGATTTACCAAAATTAGACAATACTTATGCTAGCTTTTTAAAGAAACGCATCACCGATATACAAACCAATAAAACGGATGATCCTTTTGGTTGGAGAGTACAAGTTAAATAATAAAAAAAGCAGCTAAATTAGCTGCTTTTTTATTGCACTATATTTTTGAGATGCTGAACAAGCTAAGCATAACAATATGTTCAATTTTACTTTTCTAAAATGGCTTTAATATTAGGTTTAAAATAATTTGGGCCTTTTAGCACTTTACCATCTTCTCGATAAATAGGTTCGCCGTTTTCGCCCAATTTACTCATGTTACTACTTTGAATTTCGGCAAACACCTCTTCTATTTTGTGTTGCATACCGTGCTCAATTATTGTACCGCATAAAATGTACAACATATCGCCCAAGGCATCGGCAACCTCAACTAAATCGTCATTTTGCGCTGCTTCAAGATACTCCTCGTTCTCCTCTTTCATTAAATTAAATCGTAAGGTGTTTTTAGCTTCTCCTAAATTGGCTTTTGGAGTTTCTCTGTGTCCTATTTTAAATGCCGTATGAAATGCCTTTACGGCCTCTATTTTATCTTTCATAAATAATTTTAATTTTTCACTTCCGCTAAGGCGGAAATCTCATCTTGTTTTATTTAAATTTGCATAAAAATACTTATATGTTTAGTAACGGTCAAATAGTTTTTGGGGTTTTATTTTTTGTGGTTTTTGCTGTAATTGTTGGTTACCAATACAGAAAAGATATTAAAATCCATAAACGTTTTTATAAAGGCAGTTTTTGGGTGCTTTTGGCTTTTATTGCATTTATAGGTTTAATCTCTGCGATTAAATTTTTATTGTAACTTACTTATAACCTTTATTTTACAATCTAAATTCACAAAAAACACCTTACTTCGGTTTTTTCTGTATTTCGTCTATTTTTTACGCATTTCAAAGAATTGGTTTCTAACTTAAATGCTTAATATAACTTGTATTAGTTTACAGTTGATGAAGCACTAGAAACCAAGGCTAGTATTGGCGACGATATTACTTTAACACTTACCGATGTTAGTACCACATCAAAATCTATGCAAACTAAAAACCAACTTGCCGATAATAACTACCAATGGTTTAAGGATGGGGTTGCTATTTCTGGTGCAAATTCAAATTCTTATACCATAAATAACGCTCAAACTAGCGATAGTGGCATTTACCATTGCGAAATAACAAATACCGACTTACCTAATATGGTTATAGAGCGCCAAACCATTACACTAAATATTGGTACATTATCTGTTGAAAAAAACACAGAAAACCCGTTTAGTATTTACCCTAACCCAACTGCAAATTGGTTACACATAAAACTTAATAAAACCCAATCTGGAGAAGCTCGATTAACAGATATTTCGGGAAAAGAATTATTACGTTTAAAACTAAACAGCACTATAAACCTAATAGATATTAGCAACTTTAACGCCGGTATGTATATGTTAAACGTTTCATCAGAATATGAAACGACTACTACACGTATAATTAAACAGTAAACACAAACAAATACCGTTTATCGATGTTTTTTTTCGATAAACGCACAAAAAATACCCAATCATGGGTATTTTTTTTTAGGCTTAAACCCTTAATTTTGAGTAGCTATTAATCAATTATTCTTACAACATGAAAAAATTTAAATTTATTTTTCAGGTAGTTTTGCTATGCTCACCCTTGGTGCTTTGTAGTCATAACCAAAATACCACCTCAGAAAAAACCAAAATTCAAACGGCAGTATTTTCTAAACTGGTTTCAAAAATTAATATTGAACATAAAAATGCCTCAATGGCATTAATATTAGTACAGGACTGTAATACAATTCCCGAAATAAATAATTAACCAATTCAATTTTAATTCTAACACCTTATTATGAAAATTCAATTTTCTACTAAATTATTATGCCTTTTTATATTGGCTTATGCGTTAAATTTAAATGCTCAAAGTTATGTTGGCAACACTGTCGATAATTATGCGGGAATTCAATCCTTAATTTCCAACCCTTCAAATGTATTCGATTCGCGCTTTAAAGCCGATATAAATTTACTTTCGGTAAGTGCTTTTGGAGGAAGCGATTACTTCGGAATAAGTGTAAGCGATATTATAAACTCCGATGAAGGATTTGATTTTGAAACGGATGCTGAAAAATTCCCAACAGATGCCAACCACTTTTTTGTAAATGCTGATATTTTAGGCCCGTCGTTTATGTTTAATTTATCACCTAAAAGCAGCGTAGGATTTGTTACAAGGGTACGAACTTTAATGAACATAAATAATATAAACGGTGAACTTTTTGAAAATTTTTCGGAAGATTTCGATTCAGATGAAGACTTCAATTTTAACCAAGAGAATTTATCTGGAACAATTCATGCTTGGGCAGAAATTGGCCTTGTTTACGGACGCCAAATTGTAAATACCGAAAAACACTTTTTAAAAGCCGGTGCCACATTAAAATACCTTCAAGGAGCTGGAAGTATCTACATTAACAGCCCTAATTTAACGGGTAATTACGATGCTGCAAACGAAACATTAACAACTACCGGACAATTAATTTATGGTACTTCGGAAGATTTCGATAACGACGATATTAACTTTGAAAACCTAACGCAAGGCTTTGGCGCCGATATTGGTTTTACTTACGAATTTAGACCAACCACAACCGATTCGCTTACAAGAAAACACAACAAATACAAGTTCAAAATTGGAGCTTCAATAACCGATATTGGTTCTGTAAACTATAAAGATGCTTCTGTAACTACTTATAACATGAACGCTACAGTTGATGCGTCAACTTTAGAAGATGAAGAAGACATTGAGGCGTTTTTAGAAAACAATTATACCGGCACAGAATCTATCGTAAATCAGAAAATAAAATTACCAACAGCGTTCCATTTGTTAGTCGATTATCATTTAGCAGGAAAACTTTATGTTAGTTTACAAGGTAACATGTCGTTAGTAAAAGACAATAGCATGTTTGCCAATTCTATAATTAATTCTGCAACTTTATCACCAAGGTTAGAAACAAAATGGTTTAGTTTATACTCGCCTGTTAGCATGCGCCAATATGGGGATTTTGCTTGGGGTGCTGGTATGCGTTTAGGCCCCTTAATGGTTGGTTCTGGATCCATTATTTCTAATTTAATTTCAGAATCTACAAAAACAACCGATATCTATTTAGGATTAAAAATTCCTTTATATCAATAATTTTAAAAGAAGTTAGTCACATTTTTTAATTTATTGGGGACGAAAACCCTCCAAACCGAGGGTTTTCTTTTAAACATTTAAAATAACATCGAAGCTTTAAAAAAACTTAATATTTACACGCAACCTTTTTTATGTTTATGTATCTATTAGATAACCAATCCAAAAAATATGAAAATCTTATTACTCATTAGCGTGCTTCTCGTAGTTAATTTATTACTGTTATTTTTTAGCGTTAATAAGCGAACGGAGCCTTAATTATCTTTTCTCTTTCTAATTCATTTTTGAATAATATAGGTAAACTAATTAAATATTTATTATTTGATTATATTTGATATGTTTAACTCTCAAACCTATATTAATGAAAGCATTAAAATACATATTATTCTTACTTTTAATAGTAATAATCGGTCTTGCCATATATATTGCTGTACAACCAAATAGCTTTAGCTTCTCTAGAAGTCGTATTATTAATGCTCCTAAATCCCTCCTTTTTAACAAAATAAACGATTTTAAAAGTTGGCCTAGTTTTTCTCCTTGGATTGAACATGAACCTGAAGCCAAATTAACATATGGCGACACAACATCTGGCGTTAACGCTAGTTATGCCTGGAACGGTAATATTTTAGGCGAAGGTGGCATGAAAACATTAAGCGTAGAACAAAACAAATCTATCAATCAAAAAATATTTTTTATAAAACCTTTCGAGTCTGAATCTGACATTAATTGGACGTTCGAGAACACCAACGAGGGCACCAAAGTAACTTGGGCCATGAGTGGCAAGCAAGATTTTATGACAAAAATGTACACAACCTTTGCAGGTTCTATTGAAGAAAACACAAGTCCCGATTTCGATCGCGGTTTATTTAAATTAGATAGTATTGTTACTGCCGAAATGAAAAAATTCACTATAAAAATTGATGGAATTTCAGAATACGGTGGTGGATTTTACATGTATAAAACCACTTCGGCTACAAAAGAAAACATTAGTAAAATAATAGGAAAACAATTTGGTGAGATAATGAGTTACATGGCTCAAAACAATATAGTAGCTTCTGGTATGCCTTTTACTATTTATAATGACATGAATCCAGAAAACGGTGGCATTATTATGAGTAACGCCATTCCGGTTTTAAATAAAGTTACCCCAACAGGCGACGGACAAATACTGTGCGGTTATATTCCTAAAACAAAAGTTGTAAAAACCACTTTAAAAGGTAACTACACTAATTTACCAAAAGCTTGGGAGCAAACCATGCAATATTTAGCTAAAAACAACTTAGAACAAGCTGCTATTCCTCCCTTCGAAATTTACACAAACGATCCTGGAGATTTTCCAAATCCGGCAAACTGGATTACTGAAATTTATATTCCAATAAAATAACATAGTTAACAAGTAAACTTAAAATGAAACAGCTTTTACTTGTATTTATTGGCGGCGGTTTTGGTAGTGTGTTACGCTACCTAATTGGCAAGTATTTAAACAATGCCAATACCGGCATTCCTTATGGCACTTTTTTAGCCAACATTATAGGCAGTTTATTAATAGGTTTAATTTTAGGTTTAGCATTAAAAAACAACTCGCTATCGCAAAACCAAACCCTACTTTTAGCCACAGGTTTTTGCGGCGGATTTACAACCTTTTCAACATTTGCTTACGAAAACCATATATTTTTAAAATCGGGCGACTTTACAAGTTTTGCCGTTTATACCATTACAAGTTTTGTTCTTGGCTTTTTAGCAGTATTTTTAGGTATGTTCTTAGCGAAATAACACGTCAACCAAAAAAACATAAGCACCTAAAAACCAAAACCTTAAAACTTAACTGTTCGATTTAAAAAAATATCTTGTAAAAAAGTGTAACATATTTGTAATGCCTTCTACATATAAGTAACTAAACCATCAATTTGAAAACCGAACTCGAACATAGTTTTGTAGAATTACTTGAAAAACATCAAAATATAGTGCATAAAGTTTGCAGACTTTATACTAATAATTACGACGCACATAACGATTTATTTCAAGAAATAACCATACAACTTTGGAAAGCCTATCCTAAATTTCGTGGCGACGCAAAATTTAGCACCTGGATGTACCGTGTTGGTTTAAACACCGCAATAACACTTTACAGAAAATCGAAAAGACAAATTTCTACCCAAGCTTACGAAGGTGTAGAATTTAAAATAAAAGCAGAAGATTATGATGATACCGAAGAACAACAACTAAAAGTACTATACAAAGCTGTACACAAACTAAACGACATTGAAAAAGCGCTCGTATTCTTGTATTTAGAAGACAAAGATTACCGAGAAATAAGCCAAACTTTAGGAATTAGCGAAGTGAATGCCAGAGTGAAAATGAACCGAATAAAAACCAAGCTAAAAGCCATTTTAAATCCGTAAAACTATGGATGAATTAGATTTATTAAAGAAAAGTTGGAACACCACCCAACCCGAACATAAAAAACTATCGGTAAACGATATTTACCCCATGCTGCATAAAAAATCGTCTTCCATAGTTAAGACCTTATTTTACATTAGCATTGCCGAACTTATATTTTGGTTATTAATTAATGCCATTCCTGTTTTTTACTCCGATGAGCATAAACAAAAACTCGAAGCACTTTACCAAAACGATACTTTGCTTACCGCAATAACCTTTTTAACCTACGGTATTATCTTGGTTTTTATATACTTGCTATACAAATCCTACCAATCTATTTCGGTTACCGATTCGGCAAAAAAACTCATGGAAAACATTTTAAAAACACGTAAAATAATTAAGTATTACGTGCTTTACAACCTAGTAATGGCAGCGGTTTCGCTAACCATTGGGTTTTATTATGTCCTTCATAACGATGTTAACCTAACCGAAAAAATAACTCACCTAAACAATGGGCAACTAGTTGCTTTATATTCTGTAATTATTGTTGTTATCCTTATTTTCGTTTGTATTATTTGGCTGTTTTACAAACTTATTTACGGCTTATTATTAAAACGTTTAAACCGAAATTACAACGAATTAAAGCAGTTAGACAGTTAATTATTTTTGGGCGTTCGGGCGGGCTTTACGTTACAATCTTTTTGCGAAGCTATTTCATGTTTTCTAATTTTTTCACCTTAAAAAACATTAATTTTTTATTTTCGAGAATTCGTTGCAAACATTCGCAAAAAGGATTTTCACTGCAATCCCTAACGCAATAGTTTGCTAACCTCAATAACATCACCAGGTTGCATACTACCAACTAAAACATCACCAATACGCACACGAGCTAAACGCAGTGTAGGAAACCCCACAGCCGAGGTCATTTTTCGTACCTGCCTAAACTTGCCTTCGTTTAACGTTACCGAAATCCAACTGGTTGGTCCATGCCTATCATCACGTATTTTCTGCGTTGTTTCAGGCAGTTCTGGTAAAACATCTAATTTAAACACTTTACAGGGTTTTGTTTTATACTTTCTACCATTAAAACCAATTTCTACACCTTGTTTTAATTGTTCTATAGCTTCAAGAGTTATGTCCCCATCAACTTGAGCGTAATACTCCTTCTCTACTTTTTGGCTATTTATATAATCGCTTGTTTGTCCGTTAGTGGTTAAAAACAACAAACCTTCCGATTTTTCATCTAAACGCCCAATCGCCATGGTGCCTTCAGGAAAATCATGTAATTCACCTAAAAAATGTTTTTTTTGTTGTTTGGAGTCGTTGCTTTTAAACTGACTTAAAAAGCGGTACGGTTTATAAATAATAAAATGCCTATGTTTACACATAAGCTTCACCCAGAATTTTATAAACCAACTCCTTGGTTGGTTTTTGGCCATTAATTTTAGCTTTAACCACATCGAAAGTTACTTTAAAATCGCAACCCGATTTGTAAGCCGAACAACCGTAAGCTGTTTTTCCTTTAACAATATTTCCCGTTTTACACTTTGGGCAAGCATTATTATTCGTAGCTTCAGTTATAGTTTCTGTAGTCTTTGTAGCACCAGTTTGTTTGGGTTCTAACTTCAAGTTAAAATGATCATCAAAACGTAATAAGCCTTCAACGGTTCCTGTTTCTGTTTTAAACCCTTTTAAATTTACAGTACTTCCTTTTTGCAACAATCTAATAAATTGCTTTTCCGATATTTTTTTATCGTAAATCTTAAAAGGCATTTTAAAATTACAACCCGATTTGTACTGCGTACACCCATAAGCCGAATTCCCTTTTAGCAACGTTCCTTTTTTGCATTTCGGACAAGTTTCAGAAGTAATTCCTGCTTTTTTAACCTTAGTCTCTTTCGCCTTTCTGCTTTTAATTACATTGGCTTGCGATATATTGGCGCGTTTAGTTTCGGTTCGTACTTCGTAAACCAAAGCATCAACCATACGCTTCATATTTTTTATAAAAGCAGCAGCGCTATATTCGCCCTTTTCAATATCTTTTAATTGCTTTTCCCATTGCCCAGTAAGTTCTGCCGATTTCAACATTTCATTTTGAATTGTATCTATTAAAGCAATACCTGTTACAGTTGGCAAAACTTGTTTTTTATTACGTTTAATGTACTGGCGTTTAAATAAAGTTTCAATAATATTTGCCCGTGTTGACGGACGACCAATACCGTTTTCCTTCATTAAATCACGCAACTCATCATCATCTACTTGTTTACCTGCAGTTTCCATAGCTCTTAAAAGGGACGCCTCTGTAAACTGGTTTGGTGGCTTGGTTTCTTTTTCTAAAAACGAAGGTTCGTGTGGCCCTTTTTCGCCTTTAGAAAATGATGTCAAGGTTTTATCGTTTGTCACACCCTGCGCAGACGAAGTGTCGAAAACGACACGCCAACCTTTATCTAAAATTTCTTTCCCTGTTGTTTTAAATAGCACCTCTGCTGCATTACCAATAACTGTTGTATTTGCTACGGTACAATCGTCGTAAAAAACGGCTATAAAACGTCTTACAATAATATCGTAAACTTGCTGCTGTACAGGGTTTAACTGGGTTTGCATTCCTGTTGGAATAATGGCATGGTGATCGGTAACTTTTTTATCATTAAAAACCTTACTCGATTTTTTTATTTTTTTACCTAAAAGTGGTTGCGTTAAACTTGCATAATTAGTTAAGTTTTTAAGTATTGCCGGTACTTTTGGGTAAATATCGTTAGGTAAAAACGTTGTATCTACTCTTGGATAGGTTACTACTTTGCGCTCGTATAATAACTGTACAATTTTTAAAGTTTCGTCGGCCGAAAGTCCAAATTTTGTATTGCAATACACTTGCAACCCCGTTAAATCGAACAGTTTTGGTGCGTATTCTTTTCCTTTTTTCTTGGTGATAGATTCTATTGTAAAATCGCTTTCTTTAACCTTTGCGGCAAGCGCTTCACCTTCTTCTTTTTTTGTAAATCTGCCGTCTTCGTAGCTAAAAAGTGTTTCGCGATAAGTGGTTTGTAATTCCCAGTAGGGTTGTGGTTTAAAATTTTCAATTTCTTTAAACCTGTTTACTACCATAGCCAAGGTTGGTGTTTGCACTCGCCCAACCGATAATACCTGCTTGTAACCACCATGTTTAACAGTGTACAATCTGGTAGCATTCATGCCTAATAGCCAATCTCCAATGGCTCGGGAAAAACCGGCGTAATATAAATTATCGTAATCGGTTGCGGGTTTTAATTTGTTAAAGCCTTCTTTTATGGCTTCGGTGGTTAATGAAGAAATCCATAAACGTTGTACTTCGCCTTTATAATTAGCTTCATTTAAAACCCAACGTTGTATAAGTTCTCCTTCTTGACCAGCATCGCCGCAGTTTATAACCACATCGGCTTTATCAAATAAGGATTTTACTATTTTAAATTGTTTTTGTATCCCTGAATTTGAAACTACTTTAGTTTCAAATTTTTCGGGCAGCATGGGTAAGTTATTTAAATCCCAGCTTTTCCAGTAAGGTTTATAATCGTTAGGTTCTTTTAGAGTACATAAATGCCCGAAAGTATAAGTTACAGCATAACCATTGCCCTCGAAGTAGCCATCGCGTTTGGTATTTGCTCCCAACACCGATGCTATTTCGCGCGCTACACTTGGCTTTTCTGCTATGCAAACTTTCATTTAAAACTTACTTAAAAATTAGCGTTGCAAAATAGAAATTTTCAAAGGTTAAAAAAAAAGGATTTATTAGGAGTTATCAACTAGGATTTATCAAACATTTTCCAGCTTCCCAAATGCCAAATAGTTTCTAAAGGTCCTCTAGAATATTTTGTTAGCCAGTACCTAGAAAACATTGACATTAAAACCGATACGACAATAGTTATTAAAATAGATTCTAAAGCGCCTGTTATTCTATATAAACCCAAACCGTAACCATAATACAAAAAAGCACCTATAATTGATTGTAGAATATAGTTTGTTAAACTCATTTTGCCTAACGAAGAAAATAGCTTAAAAAACCTATTAAATAATTGCATTTTAAATACCAGAACAAAGGAAGCAACCAATATAAATGTAAAAAAAGTATTTGGTAACATGGTAAAAATTAAATTAAAATAGTTTTGAGTTTTTAATGAACCAAAAGCTAAAAATTCCGTCTTATTTAGCATAAAACTAAGAACAAAAAAAACAGTTGAAAATATCAATACTTTTTTCCAGAACCTTATTGAAGAAGGCTTAGTGAGCAAAAACAACTGCTTTCTACCGAAAAGTACACCTAATAAAAACATGGACAGAATTATAGACATTCTGCCCGAGTTTATGTTAAATTTTAAATTTGCAATTTTATTATGATGCAAATTGCCTTTCAGCACATCCAAAAACGAACCAAATTTTAAAATAGAATTTCTGTTATAATTTGAAACCTCAAAAGCTTCTTTTATTGGAGTTATTACAGTTTTAAATGTTTCAGCTAATTTAAATAATTCCAAAGGTTGAATAATTAGTATAGCTGCAATGCATAAAATCCATTTTGAATTCAATTGGCTTAACGGTATAAGTAATACACCTAAAATTGCAAAAACGACTAGAATATCTCCACGATAAAACATGGAATTAAAAAGTCCAAAACAGAATAGTAAAAAAAAGCGCCAAAGAAAAAATTTGTACGGATTTATATTTTTGAATGTCAAGTGCGTTTTTTGAATAAAAAACGTTAGACCAAAAAGTAAGGAAAAAATTTGAAACGCCTTATTACCAAATAGAAAAAAAACAGACTGGGCCAGGTAATCATTTAAAACATTTAACCATTTATAACTGCTTCGTTCATGAAAATTAACACCAAACTTTTGAATATTATGTACTAAAAAAATTAAAAATACAGCAAAACCTCTTAAAGCATCGACAACATGTAACCTCTTGTTATCTAACTTTAAGTTATTTACCATTCGCGTAGTTTATTTAATTTTTCTTGCTCTTCAATTTCCTCTTGTGGAATGACTTTTAAAAAAGACGCGTGTTGTTCTATGGCATACTCTATTTTTTTAACGATTTCGTCGTTTGTTTCGTTTTCGTAATCAATATCCAATGGGGCTTTAATTTCCATAGTTTGCAGGATATTTTTCTTTTTAATTCTAAGTCCCTTTTTATCAAAAGAACGTCTAAATCCATCAATAACTATAGGCACAACAACGGGTTTGTATTTTTTTATAATATGCGCAGTTCCTTTTCGAATAGGCTTAAACGGTGTGGTTGTACCTTGCGGGAAGGTAATTACCCAACCATCGTCGAGCGCTTTACCTATATTGGATATGTCGCTCATTTTTACTTGACGTTTAACTTCTTGTCCTGCTGATCTCCAAGTACGCTCGATAGGAATTGCTCCTGCATAGGCCAAAATTTTTGGTAAAAGGCCGGCCTTCATAGTTTCTTTTGCGGCTATGTAATAAATATTTAATTTAGGATTCCATAAATACCCTACGTTTTTTATAGAATCATCGCGTCCGCTTAAACTTGCATTAAAAACGTGAAACATGGCAACCACATCGGCAAAATATGTTTGGTGATTCGATATAAAAAGAACATTTTTATCGGGTAAATCTTTAATTATTTCAGAGCCTTCTATTTGCAGTTCATTAAAGCCACGAAAACGCCTATGGGAAATGGCACCCAAAATACGAATAAGCCATTTTTTTAAAAATAATATATGCCCAAATGGATTTTCTTTAAACAATCCCATAAAATCTCACTTCAATTAATTTAGCGCTACAAATGTAATAAAACAAACCCATTACAGGCTGTCTTTAATTAAGTCTTTAATTTCACTAAGCATCATTGCGGTAGCACCCCAAACGATGTGCTGATTAAAATAAAAAGCCGGAACCTCAACCAATTTACTGTAGGATGTTTTTAAAGTTTTACTTGTCAATAGTTTATCGTTTAACAAATCTTCTAAATTAATTTCTAATATGGTTTCTACCTCGGCTTCTTCTTTTATAAAATTAGGCATTTTTTTTACAAAACCTAAATACGGATAAACATAAAAATTACTTGGCGGAATATAAACTTGTGATATTTTTTTTACAATAGTAACATCTTTTAATGGTACACCAACTTCTTCTTGGGTTTCTCTTAAAGCAGTTTCTTCAAGAGTTTTATCTTCGGGCTCGAATTTACCACCGGGAAATGACACTTGTGCCGAATGTACACCTTTATATGATTTACGCAACGTTAAAACAAATTTGGTTTCATGCTTTAAATCTGGATAAAACAATGCTAAAACACCAGCCTTTTTGGCTGTTTTAATTGAGTTTTGTTGCTTTTTTAATAATTCCTGCCTAAAAGGAGGCACCATTTTAAAATGCGATACTTCGCCTGGTAAGTCTTTATTTTTTATTTTTGAAAGCAATATTAAAAAATCATCAAAATTCATTTATGCGTTTTATCTATTTGTTGTTTGCCTGTTTTATTTTTTTGAATTGTGAAGATAAAAAAACTAAAAAGAAAATAACTTCTGAAAGTAATGCACAGGAAACCACTAAAAAAGACTCAACTACAACGACAAATACAGGTTACAAAAAATTAACCACGAAAAACGCTATGTACTTTTTTCAGGATTACGACAAAAAACACAAAGAGAATAAAGTGCGTATTTACACCGATTTTGGCAATATTGACATTTTACTTTATGATGAAACCAAATACCACCGCTCGAATTTTATTTTTTTAACTAAACAAAACTACTTTAACGACACGCAGTTTTACAGGGTAATAGACAATTTTGTAATTCAAGGAGGAAACAGCGACGATACAAAAACCCGAGACAAACGAAACAAAATTGGCGTTTATTTATTACCACCAGATACCAAACGAGGTTTTAAACACAACCGCGGTGCTATATCGATGCCAAGTAGCGAAATTGAAGATCCTTATAAATTAGCCTCGCCTTACGAGTTTTTTATAGTAACTCAAAAAGGTGGTGCGCACTTTTTAGATGGCGATTATACCGTTTTTGGCCATGTTACTAGCGGTATGGAGGTTGCCGATAAAATTTCGAGAGTTGAAACCGATGAAGCCGATTGGCCTAATAAAAATGTTTATATTAGAAAGGTTGAAATTATTGAGTAACCGTTTTTATGGTTTTATTAATTGCTGGTTTATTTGTTTTAAACCTTCAAGGTTTCTTTTTAAAACTTGCTCTACATCTTCGGTTTTTATATGACCTAAAATACCCCAAGGCCCTTGGTAGCCTTCGTTTATTAACGCTTTAATCATACTTAATTCGTAATCACCTTGGCCAATGGTTAATATTTTTGGTCCTCCTTTTTTAACGCCATTTAAATTTACATAAGATAGATAAGGTGTTATGTTTTTTGCGGTATCATTAAAATTAGTTAAATGATGGTGTGCATGATGAAAGTTATAAACTAACGTAACTGATTTATCGTTTAAGGTATTTAAAATTTCTAACAAATTCGTTGGGTTACCAAACCAACCTCCGTGGTTGTATAATGCAATTTTGCATCCTAATTTATTGGCTTCGCCTTTTATATATTGCAGCATAGCTACTGCACGATTTATGGATTGATTTTGATTTAAACCTTCGAAAAAATTCTCGCTAAAACTTACCCAAATAGCAGGTTTAAAAGGTGCTTTTTTTAATTGATTGAAAAGTAATGTGTTTGCCTCGCTTAATTTACCAATAGTATCGCGTTGAGCATTTAACCATAAAAATACCGATGTAATTTCTATATTATTTTGTTTGGCTAATTTAAATTCTTCGGTCATGGAACTAAAATCGGCTTTTCCACGATTGTATCCGTATTTTTTAAAGCCAAATTGTTTTAACATCTCTATACGTTGGGCAGGAGTTCTATCTTTTGAATCGAACCCAATAATACACCATGGTGTAACTTCGTTTATTTTTATTACATTTTCTTGACTATTTACACTGAAGCTGACACCTAATATAAATAGAAGTACTTTGAGATTTTTAAGCTGAATCATTTTAAAAAATTTTATGTTTAGTTAGTTATTGCGTTAGGGATTGTAGTGAAAATCCTTTTGCCTAAGCAAAAGATTGTAACGGAAAGCCCGACCACGCCTAAAGCGGGGTAACGCCCAAATTATTTTAATTTTTATAAATGTTAGGTAAAGCGAATTTAAATTTTACCGCTAATAAACGCGTTACTATTATTACAAAACCCGAAACAATATACACAATATTACTGTCTATTGGTAATTGACCAAGCACAAAATAAACCACACCACCTAATATACAAGTGGTTGCATAAATGGTTTCTCTGCGAAAAATTACAGGTATTTCGTTACATAGAATATCGCGAATTACACCGCCAAAACTCGCCGTCATGGTACCCAGAGCTATACATATTATGGGATGCAAATTGGCATTTATGCCTTTCTCTATACCTATTAAGGTGTACAAACCTATACCAATGGTATCGAACAACAGCAGTGAGGTTCGCAAATAATTTATTTTGCTTTTAAAGGTTATAGCAAAAATTGCTGATGCTATAATGACGTAGGTGTACGTGATGTCTTTCATCCAACTTACTGGTGTGTCTCCAATTAGTAAATCGCGTAATGTACCGCCACCAACGGCGGTTACAAAAGCAATTATAAGAATGCCAAACAAATCCATTTTTTTATCCATGGCCACCAAAACGCCTGAAATTGCGAATGCAATGGTGCCTAAAATATCGATGGTATAAAACATTGCGTTTAGTTGTTTATTTAGGTTGCTAAACTAAGGAAAATGTTTCTTGATTGTTGTGTTTTGAAAAGAGAATAGCTGTAATTTAAGTTATTCTGTGCGTTTAAATGAAATTGATCCCAAAACGAGTTTGGGATGAGCGATTCACACACATTTTTCTGCGTTACACTTGAAATCTTTAAAATTGATTTGAAACTTAATATTTTATTGATGCTTACTTTTATTGAAAGATCCCAAAACGAGTTTGGGATGAGCGATTCACACACATTTTTCTGCGTTACACTTGAAAAATGTGGTTCTCTGCTCACATATTTTGGGTGTAAAAGTTATAATCTTTTAAAATAGCGTCTATAAATTCTATATCCGATTTGTGTTTCATAGATTTTAACTCCATTACACTCATAATTTTAGAACGTAATTTTATAAGCGTTGGGTAATCTTTTGATGCTTTTGCTGTTATAAACGTTTCTTTTATTATTCGGGCATCGTTATCGGATAGCTTTATAACCGTTGGGTATGTGGGCTTATAATTTTCAGACAAGTTTTCTAAAATAGTGTGTTTTATGGTAACTTTATCTTTTAACGCTATAACTGCTGTTCCTGCAGCCATGTCGCCTAAACGCTGTGTTTTTTTATTAAAAAGCATAACAAAAAAGCCTAAACCAAAAATATAAACATCTACTACCCTAAAAAACCAACGCACCGCATAATCGGAAAATGTTGCTTGGTAACCATCTATTTTAACCACTTTTATTTTTAGCAATCGTTTGCCAATTGTTTGTCCTTGTAAAAAAGACTCTAATGCCAACGTATAAAACATTACCGGAAAACTTAACACAGTGTTTATAGCAATTTGCGACCATTGATCCATGTTTTGGTAGGCGCCAACAGTATAACTTAAAAGTAGCATATAGCCGATTTTTATAGCATTATCTATAACAAAAGCCAATAAACGTTCTCCACCACCTGCAGCATTGAAAGAAATTTTGACATTTTGAGTAGTGTTAATTTGTAACTCTGACATTTTATAATTTAATTTATAATCTATATGAGGGAAGTTGCATTTATTAAGCAAAATAAGGAAAAATGGTTAAGTTTTGAAAAAGCTATCTTTAATAATGATTTTAAAGATGCCGATGAACTTGCCTCGCAATACATTCACGTTATAAACGATTTGGCTTACGCGCAAACCTATTACCCTAAAAGTAAGGTTATTACTTATTTAAATCAGCTTGCTGCGAAAGCCTACCAAAAAATTTATAAAACCAAAGCCGAAGACACCAATCGTATAATTCGATTCTGGAAAACCGAAGTGCCGCTTATTTGCTACCAATACCGCAAGTTTATTTATGTTGCCTTTATTATATTTTTTGCATTTACGTTTATTGGCGCCATTGCTGCAGCTAACGATGGTGAATTTGTACGCTCTATTTTAGGCGACCACTATGTAAATATGTCGTTGGAAAACATTGAAGCTGGCGACCCAGTTGCCGTGTATAAAAGCGGAAGTAATTGGGGTAGTTTTATTGGTATAACTATTAATAACCTTAAGGTAGGTATTATTGCTTTTGTTTTAGGCGTATTTTTAGGTATTGGCACACTTTATATTATGTTTAAAAACTGTATAATGTTAGGTTCGTTTCAATACTTTTTTTACGATAAAGGTGTTTTTTGGGAAAGTGTCCGTGGTATTTGGATTCATGGTTCTATGGAAATTTTTGCCATAGTTATTGAAGCCGCCGCTGGATTAATTTTAGGTGCTAGCATTTTATTTCCAGATACACATTCGCGATATACATCATTTAAGCTCGGTGCAAAAACCGGAATCAAAATTTTAATTAGCACCTTCCCATTTACCTTTTGTGCAGGGTTTTTAGAAGGCTTTATTACACGATATTCTAACATTATGCCACATTGGCTATCGGTTGGTATAATTTTATCAACCTTAGGATTTATTTCATATTACTATCTTATTTATCCTTTTAAAATTCAAAAACAAATTACTAAAAGTCCCCAAACAACTAACGCATCATTTGAATTTATTTAAATTACATACTTTAATTATTTGTGTGTTGATGCTTCATAGTTTTCAGCCGCTGTTTTGTTCTGAAATTATTCAGCAACCAGAACAGTTACGCAAATTTGACGAGGATTTTAAATCGCGCTATTCCAGCGATAAATTTAATTATGAAGGCGAAGAAATTGTTGGTTATACCGAATCTGGTTCTGGTGAATACGAAGCATATAATAAAGAGAAAGTAAAAACAAAGATAGAAGAAGACTCGAGTTCGGTATCCTTCAATACACAACCTCTAAATTTAATCTTTTATATAGCCATTGCATTTGCGGTTATATTTTTAGCTTATATTTTAGTTAACGAAGGTGGCTCTAACCTATTTACGGCCAGAAAACATAAAAAAGTTAATTTTTCTGAAGATATCACTGCCGAAAACATTGAATCTGCCGATATAAAATCACTTATAAAAAATGCTGAAAACAACAATAATTTCAGATTAGCTATTCGGTATTATTACTTGTTAGTTCTTAAACAACTGAGTTTAAAAAACTTCATAAAATTTGAAGACGACAAAACTAACAGCGAGTATTATAACGAAATTTTAGAAAAACCATTTAGTGATCAATTTTCATACACATCTTATTTGTACACTTACATTTGGTATGGCGAATTTCCTGTAAATACAGCACAATACAGCAAAGCCAAAGATAATTTTGAAACCCTTTTAAACACCATTAATAAATGAAAAAGGCCTTACCAATAATATTTGTTTTGGCGGCCATAATTATTGTTGGCGTATTTTTTATGAGCGTAAAAGTTACGCGCACCGTAGATTGGGAAGAATCGTTTAACGAAAAAAGTAACAAACCTTATGGCACCAGTATTTTTTACAAAGAATTAAACAACTTATTTAAAGACCGTAAAATAAGAACCATTTACCATCAACCCGACAGTTATTTACAAGCCAATTCTGAGGATGGCTACGGCGACCATACCGCAAAAGGAAACTACATTATAATTGGTAATACCGATTATTTAAGCGAAGAATCTATTGACGAACTTTTAAATTTTGTTGATAATGGCAATACACTTTTTTTATCAGATTATGTATTTCCGCAAAAGTTTCACGATACTTTAGATGTTAGTATCGATTATTTAAATAACGAAAAAGATAGCATTACCTATCACTCCTTAAAGTATCTGGATATTAAAAATATAAAGACCGACAGAAGTGCTTTTATGCAGTATTTCTCTTATTTCGACAGCATTAATCACAGCGTTTTAGGGCATTCTAAAATCGGTAAAAACTTTGTTAATTTTATAAAAGTACCGTTTGGTAAAGGCCAAGTATTTTTACATACCGAACCCAAGGTATTTACCAATTACAATATTTTAAAAAACAACCGCTACAAATACGTTGAAGGTTTAGTATCGTATTTACCAGATGATGATATTTATTTCGATTCGTATACCAAAATGCAAACGCGCTACACTGCCAATGTAGAAAAAGAATCGAATTTAAGTTGGTTTTTACAACAACCCGCTTTTAAATGGGCTTGGTATACCGCAATAATTTTTGGCATTTTATTCATGATTTTTAATGCTAAACGTCGCCAACGCATCATTAAAATTATAAAACCGCTACAAAACACAACAGTTGGTTTTGTAAAAACAGTGTCTAATTTATATTTAGAAACTCAAGATTATAAAAATATAGTCGATAAAAAAATCACCTATTTTTTAGAACGCATTCGTACCGATTATCATATAAATACTACTGTTTTAGATGATGCTTTTTTAACAAAATTAAGCGCTAAAACGGGCAAGAAAAAAGAAGACATTAAACCACTTATAGATTATATAAATTGGTTACGAAGTAAAAATGAGTTTTTTGAAGAAAACTTAATTAAGTTAAACCGCCAAATTGAAGCATTTTACACAAAATAATTATGGAAGACAATCAAGATATACCTAAAAAACCAGAAGATGTTGTGTCGTCTATCGACGATAGCGCTTTGAACAGCACTAACGACATAGAGTTTAAAAACCGCTTAGATTTAACCGAGCTGCAACAAAGTATAGCCAAGATAAAACAAGAAGTTGGTAAAGTTATAGTTGGTCAAAAAGACATGGTAGATATGCTTATTGCATCGCTTTTAGCTAAAGGCCATAGTTTAATTGAAGGTGTTCCAGGTGTAGCCAAAACGGTTACTGCTAAATTACTAGCAAAATCGTTAAGCGTTGGGTTTAGCCGCATACAATTTACACCCGATTTAATGCCAAGTGACATTTTAGGAACATCGGTTTTTAACTTAAAAAATTCGGAGTTTGAGTTTAAAAAAGGGCCTATTTTTTCAAATATGATTTTAATTGATGAAATAAACCGTGCCCCTGCAAAAACACAAGCCGCCCTATTTGAGGTTATGGAAGAACAGCAAATAACTATTGATGGTAATAAATTTTTATTAGATGCACCATTTATGGTTTTAGCAACCCAAAACCCAGTAGAACAAGAAGGTACTTACCGCTTACCTGAAGCGCAATTAGATCGTTTTTTATTTAAAATAGATGTTGATTATCCCGATTTAGAAGATGAAATTGAAATTTTATCGCGCGAGCATCAACTACAAGACAAAGAAAAAACCAATCAAATCACATCGTTTTTAACCGCAGAGCAAATTGCAAAATATCAACATTTAGTAACTCAAGTTTTAGTTGAAGCGCATTTGCTAAAATACATTGCACAAATAATTATGGCTACGAGAAGCAATCCGTTTTTATACTTGGGTGCTTCGCCTAGAGCATCTATTGCCATTTTAAAATCAAGTAAAGCTTTTGCTGCTATGAGTGGTAGAGATTTTGTAACACCCGAAGATATTAAACGCGCTGCCATTCCAGTATTACACCACCGTGTTATTGTTACACCAGAGCGCGAAATGGAAGGCGTAACGAGTAAACAGGTAATAAAACAAATTATTGAAACGGTTGAAATACCAAGATAATTAAACCGCTTTTCAATAAATAAATAATTAAGTAAAAACCAAATTTTATACTGAGACTGAGATTAAAATAAATTAATAACCAAAACCAATACAATTATGTTTAAAAACCCTTTTTCTTACGATGGACGTATAAGACGCACCGAGTACGGCCTTAGCTACATTATTTATCTAGCAATTTACATGTTATCTGGAGTATTAATTTCTCAAATGGGAGACACCGGAAGCATTATTTTATTAATTATCTTAATTCCATTATTGTGGTTTTTAACCGCTCAAGGCGCAAAACGTTGTCACGATCGTGGTAATAGTGGCTGGTATCAACTAATTCCATTTTATGGTTTATGGATGCTTTTTGGTGATGGTGAACATGGAACAAACCAATACGGACCAAATCCAAAAGGTATAGGCAATACTGATGAAATAAATGAGATTGGAAAACCTCTTGAAATCGAAGAATAAATTATTTTTTAAAATATTTCCAGATTGAAACTATTTAAACCCTTTTACATACAACCTCGTTTTTTTTACGCCGGAATTGCTATTGTAGTTTTATTTACCGCAAGTTATTTTATTCCGTCGCTATTTAACGTAGCTCAACTGTTAATTTTGGCATTAGTGGTGTTGTTTGTTTTAGATGTTTTAATCGTTTTTATAGGAAAAAACAAAATTGAAGCCACTCGAGAATTGCCAGACAAATTCTCGAATGGCGACAATAATTCGGTGATCTTAACCCTAAGTAACTACTACCCTTTTGCTATTAATTTAGAGATTATTGATGAAATACCAGAGCAATTTCAAGTACGCGACTTTAAATTAAAAGACAACATTGCTTCACGAAAAACAAAAACCATAAACTACCAATTAAAACCAACCGAGCGTGGCGAATATAAATTTGGCAGTTTAAATGTTTACGCGTCTTCCGCATTAAAAATTGTAGCCAAACGCTATACTTTTAATGCCGATGCTATGGTGCCAACCTACACTAGTTTTAAACAGTTAAAAAAGTTTGAGCTTTTAAATATTAATAAAAACTCCTTTGAATATGGCCTAAAAAAAGTACGTCGCTTGGGGCATTCTATGGAATTCGAACAAATAAAAGAATATGTTTTAGGCGACGATTTACGCACTATAAACTGGAAAGCTACAGCAAAGAAAAACCAATTAATGGTAAACCAGTTTCAAGACGAAAAATCTCAACCTGTATATTCTATAATCGATAAAGGCCGTGTAATGAAAATGCCTTTTAATGGTTTAAGCCTTTTAGATTATGCCATAAATGCCACTTTAGTTATCAGCAACGTAGTTTTAAAAAAGCAAGACAAAGCGGGTATGTTTTCATTTTCTAAAAAAACAGAAAACGTGGTAGTTGCAGAGCGCAGAAATTCGCAGATGCAACTTATTTTAGAATCGCTTTACAATGTAAAAACTGATTATTTTGAAACCGATTTTAGTAGATTGTACAACAATTTAAAAAAACACGTTAAGCAACGTAGCTTGCTTTTACTGTACACTAATTTTGAAACATTAGATGGCTTAGAGCGCCAATTACCGTATTTAAAAGCCATTGCTAAAAGTCATTTACTAGTGGTAATCTTCTTTAAAAATACCGAGTTAAACGAACTCATTAATAACAAAGCCGAAACTGTTGAGCAAGTTTACGATAAAGTTATTGCCGAAAAATTTGCCTTTGAAAAACGCCTTATTGTAAACGAACTAAAAAAATATGGTATTCACTCCATTTTAACTTCTCCTGAACATTTAACCATTAATACCATCAACAAGTATTTAGAAGTTAAAGCACGTGGTTTATTATAAAATTCACAATTCAGCATATAATTTTTACAATTGAGTCATTGTAATTATTAAATACTGGTTTTCCATTAGATATTTGAAGTGTAAAACAACATAAATCACTTTAAATTATGAAAACGCTAACATCAATCATTCTATTAACATTATCTACATTTTTTGGAAACGCCCAAGAATCAGAAGAAAAAGGCCAATCTATTACTGTAACTATTGAAAATATCACCAACAATAACGGGCATGTGTTACTTACGCTACACAACGAAGCTACTTTTATGAAAGCGGCCCCTTTAAAATCTGAAAAAAGTGAAATTAAAGATGGTAAAGTAACAGTTACATTTAAAAATATAGCACCAGGCACTTATGCCATAATTGGCTTACACGACTTAAACGATAATAACCGAATGGATTTTACAGAAACTGGCATGCCAAAAGAATCTTTCGCTGTATCAAATAATCCAGTGCTTTATGGTCCGCCACAATTCGCTCAAGCTAAATTTAATGTAACTAGCCAAAACATTGAAATGAAGCTAATGTTTTAATTATACTTTGCTTTATTAAACCAACTACCAATAAAACTTAAATTTAAAGTAAGTTTATGGTAGTTTTCCTTTACTAAACCATTGTTTACTGTACCTTCGGTTCCGTAGGAGTAAGCAATGTTTAGTTTAGATAAATCGGACAAAGGCAACCCCAAACCTGCCGACACGAAATAACTATCAATCGTATTATCGCTAATATTTAAAAAACCGGTATTGTAATTAAAACCAAAACGGTAATCTACATTACTCCAATAGCTTTTGCTTGGTGTTGGGTTATACTCTGCTCCAAAAGCATAAATACTTTGATCGGTATAGGTTTCTTCGTTTATAGATTGGTCGGTATCATTCCATTTAAGTTTTGTAAAATCGAAACTCGTGGTTAATTTATTATTTATGGCAGAAGTAATACCAAAACCATAGGTTAATGGTAGCTCAAAATCGTCTAAACTATAAGCTTCTTCATCATCTATAACAATATAAGTACCACTGCTTAATGTGGTGTTTGAGCTCCTAGTTTGGTCGCCACTTAAACTTGTTGGCAATTCAACAATTCCGCCGAGGTTAATATTTAAATTTTCGCTATTAATAATATTGTATTGTAAACCTGTTTTAAGTTTAAATCCGTGATATCTGTTTTCATCAACAATATTTACAAGCGACTCGTAATACAAACTGCTTTCTTGCCTAATAGAACCGAAAATATAAGTAAAATCGGCACCAAAAGATAGATTTTTAGTAATATCGATACCACCGGCAAGATATAATTTAGTTAAACCTCCGGAGCCTGTTACTCTCGAGGTGTATGTTTCGTTACTACCTTCAATATACCTTTCAATATCAATATCGTATCCTACTTTGGTATAAGGCAAAAGCCCAAAACTTAAACCTATATTTTTATTAACAGGAAAAGCCATTACAACATGAGAAATATTAAAATCTGTGGTGTTTTCAGATAAATTATCGGTTTCTATGGTAGAATACATGCCGTTTACACCAAATTCATACAGAAAAGTTTTAGGCTCTATACCGCTTAAACTCGCTGGATTAAATAAGTTAATTTCGGCCGATTTATTTTGCGCAATACCTGTATTTCCTAATCCGGTTAAACCTCCCGTTGCTGTTTTATTTTCTACACCCAAACCAAAAATAGAATAAGGCGTACTCGTATCGTTTTGTGCAAAAGAAAAATTGGCTATTAATACCATAACCAACATGATTTTTAATATTTTCATTTAAATAATTTTAATAATTTAAGTAAGTAACCGCAAGGTTTATGTTGGGATGCCCTTCATCATCTGTAGTTTTAATAACCACATTATCTACAATTTTATCATAGTCGGCAAACTGAATCATTAAAGCGTAATTTAAATCGGTTTCTGAAGCTAAAACCGTTTGTACAAAACCGCTCATATCGATTGTATAATAGGTGTTTTGGTTAAACTCATCATCATCCCCAGAAAGTACTGCGTAAGCGGTATTCCCATCAATATCTGTAAGTTGAGTAACAATTCGGTTTTTATGATCCACTACATAAACCTCAAAAGTATCAGGTAGCTCACTTTTTGAGTCACTATCAATTATTTCGGGATAAAATGTTAATTCGGCTTTTAAAACATTACTATTATCTGAAATTGCATTTAAATCACGAAGCGTAGGCATTTCAATTCTTGCGCAAATACCAAGCCCCGCTTGGGTAAATATTTTGTTGTTGGTATCTTCACTAGAAATTATAGTTTCAGAATCATCAAAATAATTAATTAAGGTGCTTTCTAAATCTGCATCAATAGCATTAAATTGGTCTGCTTCTGTACTAACATAAAAACTAAATTGCTTGTCGTTATCGGCACTAGTATCATCGGTATCTTCTGTATAAAAAATACGCATTCCAGAATTATCATCAATAGTTTCGTCTGAAGAAAACTTAAACCCTAAAACATGCGCGTTTGCCGTATAATCTGGAATTACAGTAACGCCATAGAAATATTGAAAAAATTCATCTGAAGAAATTATTTCGTTATCTCTAATTTGTTCAAAAATTTCTAACCCAACATTATAATCTAAAGGAATATAAATAGAATCGGTGGTTGTGTTCGGTCTAGGAATAAACGAAGCTTCTCCTAAAGGTTCTGCATTATAACTAAGTTCTGAAAGGTTATAAAACGCATAGGCATCATCGACAGGCTCGAAATATTCCGTTACTCGGTGTACTCTATAGGTTTGGAGTTTTGTGGTATCGCCATGATAATAATTGTCGTAGTGCAGAACAAGACCAATAGAATCGTAAACGGCGTCGTCGCTTATAGTAAAACTAGCAGGGTTAAGCTGAAAATACGATTGTGCTTTAACCTGTCCGAAATTATCGTCGTACTCACTTCCTATTAAAATTCTACTTGAACTAGAAGTAATAAGTGAATCTAGCCTAAAAGTTCCTGCTTTTATGCTAAACGTATCCATTATTGTAATATTAATATCACTGTCAACAAAATTGGTTCCAACAGGGTAATTACTCACCTCTTCAGAACATGAAAGCGCTAATAAAAAAATAAGGCCGCTCACTAAAAATAATCTCATATATCGCATTTTTTGGCAAATCTAAATGCTAACTAAGTTTCAATATGTAGTAATAGATTAATAATAGTATTTTATAGACGAGTATGTAAAACTTATGTTAAAATGTTAAAATAGAGTTAATTACATTATTCATAGTGTATTTAATCGCAGTTATAGACAAAAACGACTAATTGGTATATTTTGTATGATTTTAAAATTTGTTTGAATCTAGTTTTGTGAAAAATTAATCATTCAAAAAAAGAAATAAACATAAATTAATACGTATGAAATTGACAAAAAAATACCATGTAATATGCCTATTTATAATGGCTTTATTAACTGTTAGTTGTAATAATGATGATGACTCTGATGAATACGGAAACTGGGTAGAAAGTTCTACATTCGATGGTGATTCCAGAGGAAATGCAGTTAGTTTTACAATTGGCGATAAAGGTTATTTAATAACTGGACACGACGGTGATGATTATTTAAATGATACATGGGAATATAATTCTGAGTTTGATTATTGGGTAAAGCGTGCGGATTTTCCTGGAAATGCAAGAAGCGGTGCTGTAGGTTTTGCTATTGATGGAAAAGGATACATTGGAACTGGTTACGATGGTTTCGACGAGTTAACTGATTTTTGGGAATACGATCCTGACACCAACCAATGGGAACAAAAGGCCGATTTTATTGGTTCTGGAAGATATGGCGCTATAGGTTTTTCTATTAACGGTTATGGTTATATTGGTACCGGTTACGACGGTAGTGAGCAAAAAGATTTTTACAAATACGATGCCACTACAGATAGTTGGGAACAACTTGTTGGTTTTGGTGGAGAAAAACGTAAAGATGCAGCTGTTTTTGTTATTAACGATATTGCATACATTGGAACTGGTACAAATGATGGCGCTGTAGAATACGATTTTTATTCTTTTGATGGTACAACTTGGACACAGTTAACAGATTTAGATGATGACGATTTAGATGAAGATATTATTTTTTACAGTAGCGCTGGTTTTGCTTTAAATGGTAAAGGATATTTTGCTACTGGATTACAAGGTGCAGTTTCCAACCAATGTTGGGAGTACGACCCTTCGACCGATAGTTGGGATGAAATGCCAAACTTTGAAGGTACAGCCAGACAAGACGCCTCTGCGTTTTCGTTTGATGATAAAGCGTACGTTTTAATGGGACGAAGTGGTAACTATTACTTCGATGATGTTTGGGAATTTAGACCAGACGAAATAGAAAATGAAGATGATTAATTGATTAATAGAGTTTTTTTAGCAAGAGGCTGAGTACTGGTAATTATTTAATTAATTTACCATACTCGGCCTTATTTTTTCTGCATAATAATATTAATTTATGCGCATGTTAAAATTGATACGCTTACTTTTGCCTTAACTAAATTTATTGTGAATAATTTTAAAAAAATACCACCAATTGTAATCCATGTTTTATTATGGACATTTTTTTTAATAATTAGTGCTTCTCAAATTTATTACAGAATTGGTAGTATTCCTCAAGATTTTATTATTAGATCTTTTACTTTAATTCTGGCCTTTTACCTTAACTTTAACTTACTCGTGCCCTATTTGTTACTAAACAAAAAAATACCACTATACTTTTTGGTATTATTGGCATTCAGTTTTTTTTTCAGTTTTATATTACACGAATTTTTGCCGCGTCCAATAGATTCGCCACCAAATTTTAATAGCAATAATTTCCCAAAACTACCTCCTCCGGAAAATCACGGGCCTTTATTTTTAAATTTTAGAGGATTTTTTCCTTCTGGCGGTTTATTGTTGTTAATTTTCACCTTAAGTACAAGTATTAAATTAGGTTTAGAATGGTTTAAATCGGAAAATAAAAGAGTAGCCATAGAATCGGAAAAGGTAAACTCCGAATTATCATTTTTAAAGGCGCAACTTAACCCGCATTTCTTATTTAACTCGCTAAATAGTATTTACTCACTAGCTCATAAACAATCAAAAGATACTACAAACGCTATTGTTATTTTATCCGATTTAATGCGATACATGATTTATGAAACCAATAAAGACCTTGTTCCTTTAGAAAAAGAAATAGAATACATTAAAAACTATGTATCCTTGCAATTGCTGCGTCTAAAAGATTCTAGCAACGTAAAACTTAATATTCACGGTAATTTAAAGTTTAGTATCGAACCTCTTTTGCTTATTTCGTTTATTGAAAATGCTTTTAAATACGGAACAGATTTTACTGGAAAAACCAATGTAAATATTAAAATTACTATCGACGAAGAATTATTAACATTCAATGTTTTTAATTCGGTAACACATCAACAACCCAAAACAAAAGATTCGGGTGTTGGGTTAGAAAATATAAAAAACAGATTAAATTTACTGTACCCAAATAAGCATAACATCGTTATTAAAAACGAAAAAAACAGTTATGAAGTAAATCTAACTTTAAAATTAAAAACGCTATGATTTCTTGTATAATTATAGATGATGAACCTTTAGCCCTAGAACTTTTAGAAGATTTTATATCTAAAATTGAATTTCTAGATTTAATAGCATCCTGCTCAAACGGTTTTGAAGCTACCAACATTTTACGCAACAACAAAGTAGATTTAATTTTTACAGATATTGAAATGCCAAATTTTTCGGGAATCGATATTATTAAATCGCTCGATTATAATCCGCATTTTATTTTTACAACAGCATATTCGCATTATGCCGTTGAAGGTTTTAACTTAAACGCCATAGACTATTTAGTAAAACCTATACCGTTTCATAGATTTTTAAAAGCAGCCACACGGGCACAAAGTATTATTAACAACGAAAAACAAGAACCTACCGTTGTAAATGTTGAAAAGCCAGCCCCCGAACAAGATTTTATATTTGTAAAATCGGAATACGAAAACCTAAAAGTAAACATAAACGATATTAAGTATATTGAAGGTTTAAAAGATTATATTAAAATTTACACAAATAAAGATAAGCCTATTTTAACCTTAAATAGTCTTAAAAATTTCGAAGAAAAACTTAGCCATAATTTTATTCGGGTTCACAAATCGTATATTGTTTCTTTAAATCATATTCATTCTGTACAACGAAACCGTATTATAATAGACGAAAAATGGATTCCTATTGGAGTAAGTTATAAAACCGAATTTTTAAAACGTATTGATTTTTAAATAGAAACGCAGCCAAACTTAAAATAAGTAAGGCCGCGTTATCTGCTATTAACAAGGTTCTCTTTTTCTTAGCTCTCTTTTTTCATTTAGCTTAACCAAGCTTTCATCATCCAAACAGTTTTTTCTTGTTCGGTAATAAAATCACTCATCATCGAGTTTGTTCCTTCGTCGTTTGCATCACCCGATTTATCTAAAATATCACGTTCAATTTTTAACAATTCGGTTAACGATTCTACTATTAATTGTACGGCTTTTTCGTCTTGTGATATATTTTTTCCAACTGGCACTTTACCGTGTAAGGTATAATCTTCAAAAGTATGCAACGGCGTTTGTCCTAAGGTTAAAATACGCTCAGCAATTTCATCTACTTTTACATTAGCATCGGTATAAAGCTCTTCAAACTTGGCATGTAAATCGAAAAAACGTTTCCCTTTTATATTCCAATGTATTCCTCTTAAATTTTGATAATAAATTTGAAAATTTGCAAGCAAATCATTTAAATCGTTTGCTAAATCTTGTGCTTTTTCTGTATCTAATCCTATACTATTTAGTGTCATTATTTCTGTTGTTTAAATTACACTACAAATTTATCATATAATAAACTGTAATATCAATAAGTTTTATTGATAGTTTTTATATTTTTATAGCCTAAATTGATTTAAATGACCATTACTCAACTATATTATGTTTTAGCTGTTGCCGAAAACCAAAATTTCACCAAAGCTGCCGAAAAATGTTTTGTAACACAACCTACTTTAAGTATGCAAATACAAAAACTTGAAGACGAGCTTGATGTGCAAATATTCGATAGAAGTAAAAAGCCTATTGAGCTTACCGATGTTGGTAAAAAAATAGTTATTCAAGCAAGAAATATAGTAAACGAATCGTACAGAATTCAAGATATTGTAGATCAACAAAAAGGATTTATTGGTGGCGAATTTAAACTTGGCATAATACCAACGGTTATGCCCACGCTTTTACCTATGTTTTTAAAAGCATTTATAAAAAAACATCCTAAAGTAAAGCTTAAAATTGAAGAACTTACCACAGAAGAAATTATTACCCGCATTAACGACGGACATTTAGATGCCGCCATTGCTGCAACTCCCCTTGAGGAAGATAATATAAAAGAGCGTGCCTTGTTATACGAGCCTTTTGTATGTTATATTCCACAAGGCCATAGGTTACATGGTAAAAAAAATATTGAAGTTGGAGACCTCGATATAGACGACATGCTTTTACTAGAAGACGGCCATTGCTTTAGGGAAGGTGTTATTAACTTATGTAAAGCATTTAAAGACCATGCAGATGATGAATTCCAGTTAGAAAGCGGAAGTATTGAAACGTTAATAAAGCTATCTAACGAAGGCTTAGGCATGACACTTCTGCCCTATTTACATACTTTAGATATGCGGGAGAATGAAAAGAAAAATCTGCACTATTTTAAAGAACCATCGCCAGCACGCGAAGTGAGTATTATTTTTCATAAAAGCGAGCTAAAAATGCAAATAATTGAATCTTTACAAGAGGTAATCGCAGGAATTGTAAGAGGTGCAATTGCTTTTCAAGATGTAAAAATTATTAGTCCGATACATAAAAAGTAAAAGACGATATTTTAAAAAAAGCCACGAAAACGACCGTAAATTACTGGTGTTTTCGTGGCTTTTTTTTAATTGATTCTTACTATAACGCAAAGTTAAAGTAAAGCGACAATTGGTTTTTTGAAGTAACATTGCCACCAAATAGGTTTTGAGAAATTGGCAAGGTATAATTTACTCCAAAAATGCATCGATTTACTACAAGTTCGGTGCCTATACTGGAATTTAATATGGATCCATCTGTATCATTTATAGTTTCTCCATACTGTTCAATTTTATTAAAAACATCTCCTGAAATACCTAAAAATGGCATTAACATTGTTTTTTTAATTGGAAATGCTGTGTAAAATTTAGTTGAATAGCTGAACTGATTTCCAAACTTATATTCATTTTTATTTTCAGTTTTTAGGTAGTACGATAATAGTGTATTAACCCCAAATGTATTTCCTGCAAAACTATGGCCTAACGAAAAAATACCATCAACACTTCCTGTTCCTACTTGAAATCCAGGGTTAACACGATCTACCAAAGCTTCTTCAAACTTACCTG
Source organism: Neotamlana sargassicola (assembly GCF_020523965.1). Taxonomy (GTDB): domain Bacteria; phylum Bacteroidota; class Bacteroidia; order Flavobacteriales; family Flavobacteriaceae; genus Neotamlana; species Neotamlana sargassicola. The sequence goes on from NZ_JAJAPX010000006.1 coordinate 219,432, forward strand.
TTGGCAATTTTACACCCAAGCCAAATTGTAAACTATGTCCAGAATGTTCTTTTTCCATACCTTCCATCACGTCATCTACAGGTTTCTTATAAAATGGTAACTTAAACCATCCTATAATATTTGCATCACCAATACCATTAATGTTTTCGTTAGTCCCATCCATTTTTCTACTTAAATCTTGATAGGGTAAATTAGCACTAAAATAAATTGAATTATTAATGGGTACTTGGGCCCATAATTGGTAAGTATTAAAAGTTTCTTCGCTAACTGGCGAATTTGAAAAAATACCATTTTTCGATTCGAAATGCTGATTTATATAACGCACACCAACAAAATTAGCATTGTTTAAAGTGCCAAAACCAAAGCTTCCGCTTCCTGTAGTGCAGCCACACAAATCGCAATCGTAATCATACTCATAAAATGAAGCAGATTTAATTGGCGGATCGATAGTTGAAGCATTACAAAAAACACTTATAAATAGTAAAATTGGGGCAAAAAGTTTAAAATTCAGAAAAACGTTCATCGGTTAAAAATTCGTTATCGGTTAAAGTGTTTAAAAAAGCAATAATGCTTTCCTTTTCGTAGCTAGACAGCGTAATTCCTAAAGTTCCGTCTTCTCTATGCAAAATGGTATCAACATTACCATTGTCTACCATGCCAGAATCGTAAAAATCCATTACAGCTTCAAGAGTAGCAAAACGGCCATCGTGCATGTAAGGTGCGGTTACAGCAATATTTCGTAGACTCGGAACTTTAAATTTATAAATATCGTCTGCGTTCTCAAATACAGCAAAGCGTCCTACATCGTTTAATCTTGGGTTTATTGAAAGCCCATTATTTCGAAAACTATGGTCTGTAAACAAATCGGTTGCATGACACGAAGCACATTTATTATTAAATGTTGCTAATCCGTCAAGTTCAATTTCTGTTAAAGTAACTTGCTCTTCATCTCTTACATATTTGTCGTATGCAGAATTTGAAGACACCATCATTACCATAAATTGCGACAAGGCTTTTAGCAAATTTTCGCTATTAATTTCGCCATCTTCAAAAGCCCTTTTAAATTGATCTTGATAATAGCTATCGGCTTGTAATTTAGAGATAACGTTGCTTACCGTTTCTCCCATTTCTAATTCACTAGTTATGGGAATTACCGGTTGAAAATCGAGGTGTGTTGCAGCACCATCCCACATAAACTCACCTTGATATGCCAAATTTTGCATGGGTTGCGCATTGCGAGTGCCAATACCACCATTAACACCGTGGCTTACGGTATGTCCGTGATGCGTAAAAGCAAAAGCTTGCTCGTGGCAAAAAGCACAAGGAATAGCATTGTTTGCCGAAAGTTTACCTTCGTAAAACAAACTTTTACCAAGCTCGAAACCAGCTTCGGTAACCGGGTTGTTTTCGAGGTTATAAACTATTTCTGGAAAGTTTGAAGGTTGGTCTACAGTTAAATATACAGGTTGATATGCTATTTCTGCATCATTTTTTGTACAACTAAAACATAAGATTCCCCCTAAAACTAATAGGAATTTAATTTTCATTGAAAAGAAATTTAAACGCTACCAAAATACACCTTCATATTCTGGCAACGTTTTAAATTATTACTCGTTATGTACGTGATGCACACTAAACATCCCCGCTGCATTATTAGCTATAACGCCAGTAGTAGTCTCATCAACATGTACTTGTGCATAGCCATTGTCGAAACTAACCGAAGTTGTACCATCAAATAACTTTGCTATATCTGCAACAACATGAATTTGAGGCGATTTATCGTCACGAATTAAAACGGTATTTGGTAAACTTAAAGTTACCTCACGATAATTATCGATTGATGTACCTACGCTTCCCATATGAATATTTAAAGCTTCATCGGTAACCGTATTAGAAGAATATGTTCCATCTATTCTAGTAAAGCGGTAACCAGTTGCCCACGACCACATCATTCCTTCAGCTTCAGCAGTAGTTAAAAAATCACCTTGTCCGTCGGCACCTAAAGCATAACGATCTTGATCTATACCAACTCCAAACGAAATACTTGTATAATCGGCGGCATCAACGTCTTCTAATGTAACGTAAATTTCACCTGCATTATTTGCGTTAGCCTCGCTAATAATAAAAACGTTTTTTTCTGAAGGGTACATATATTCATTACCTTCAGTATCGGTTAAAGTAATGTTACTAATTAAATATTTTAATGTAGATAGTTTATAGGTTTCATCATTTGATTTTGAATATTCCGTCTCAAAAATAAAATCTTGATCACCAACACCGTTATCAAATTTTATGATTAACGCTCCGGTTTGTCCAGATAAATCTTCCGTGTTATCGTCGTCGTTTGAGCATGAAGAAACTATAGCGCATATTAAAAGCGCAAAAGAAATTTTTATAATTTTCATTTTATAATTTTTGAATATAGATGTTGTAACCCACTTTAATGTTTAAAGGGTTACTAAAAATTAAATTATTAGTGAATGCAAAATACTTTTAGCATTCATTTTTTAAAAATGAAAATTAAGCTATTGGAGGTTTAAAAAAAGACGCGCTATATGCGTAACGGTAATTTTTACTGTAGAACGAATTAATTTTGCCTTTTCTATAAAAAATAAGGCAAGAAAAACTATATAATGTTTTGCTTTGATAAAACACCACCGAAAACAATTCTGAAAACAACTTTACAGCATTATTTTGTTCATCTGTGGCATCATTCTGTTGTAATTGTTTGGCTAAATGACATTTACCATTACAAGCCATTTCAACTTTAGTTTTATTAACACAATAATTCTCTATTATATAATCAATGTTTACTTGATAGTACACCAAGTAACTTAAATTATATAATGGCTTAGCCATAAAAGCTAAAAGAAGTGTAATTAAAACTAGTTTTTTCAATTTTTTAAAAATAGAATTGCAAACTTAAAGAAGTTAATTTAAATAATTAAGTAAAAAGAAGATTAGATAGTGTTAAAAATAAAAGCGACCAATTATGGTCGCTTTCACTATGGATTTAAATAAATTAAACATTGATTTAGTTCAGGGTTTTGTTGAACAAGTTTATTAATAAAAACTTTCAGTTCTTCCAATTCATAAGGCAACAAACGTTGTGCAGCCTTTTGCACTTCCCTGCAAAATAAAGTGGCATCAAAACTCACTTTGTTAAGTACCACTTTCGTGTACTCAAGCATTGCTCTTGGCATTTTTTTTGGTTTTTTGGTTTAAAGTAGATTTGTTTTATATAGTTTGGTTAAAAATTATGTCCTAATTTATGAAATTTTATGTTAATTAATTTAAACAAGATAACAATTAACATTTTAATAACTATTTCGATGTTTTAAAGATAAATTCATAATTTTTATTCTTTTATTTGTAAAATAAATTGATTTTATTGTAATATGTGACTAATAATAATAGCAAGTGTCTAAATTAAACTAAGAACGAATTACTCCTTATTTACCCTAAGAATTATGAATCTACTGAAATCCCTCTGTAAAAGCTTATGCTTTTTGCTGTCGCTTTTTACGTTCTCTCAAACTGGCCCTGGTGGCGTTGGTTCGAACGACGGAAGTTCTAATCTTATTATGTGGTACAGACCAGATAATGGACTTTCAGTTTCAGGAACTAATATAGATAGTTGGCAAAATTCGGCTGGATTTGCTGAGTTTAACTTAACAAGTACAACAACAGAGCGCCCAACGTTAGTAACAAATGCTGTTAATGGCTATAACGAAGTTAGCTATAATGGTACAAATAAACTTTACACAGGCCTCACCTTAACTACAGGAAACTTTATAACAAACCAAGCGTCGTCGTTTGTTGTTTCAAGGGCAGATAATACAACACAAAAATCTTCTGTTTACACAACAGACCCTATGGTTGGAAGCACAAGGTTTACCACCCATATACCATGGAATAATAGTGTGTATTTCGATATAGGTACTTGCTGCAGTAATAATGCTAGAGTAAATGTAAGTGGATTAAACTATACCGATTACTCTATTTGGTCTTTTATTGCAAACCCAACAACTGGAAAACAGTTATATCAAAATTTTAATTTGTTACAAAATAGAGCTAATACCACCAATTATACTTCTCATAGTTCTCAAAGTTTTAGTCTTGGTGGATTTACTACAGCTACCAATGGATTTGTTGGAGACATCGCTGAAGTAGTTATTTTTAAAGAAAAGGTAAATACAGCTCAACAAGTTATAATTAATAATTATCTAGCAGCAAAATTTAATAAGACCTTAGCGAATAACGATATTTATAATAAGGACAACCCTGGAAATGGTGATTTCGACCATCATGTAGCAGGTATTGGGCAAGCCACCGATGGTAGCAACCATACAGATTCTCAAGGCACAGGTATTGTGAGAATAAATAACCCCACAAATTTAGATAATGATGAATTCTTATTTTGGGGAGAAGAATCGGCAAATCCAACCTACAACTTTAATACCAACACAGCTAATTACACCGAACAATTAAATTCAAGATGGAGAACCTCAAAACAAGGAGACTTAGGACAAGTAGATATTACCTTCGACATAACTAATTTTAACCTATCCTTTAAACAAGGTTGTGTACCGCTTCAATTAGTAATCGATGATAATAGTGATTTTTCATCTCCAGACAATGTTTACGACTTAATAATTTCTGGAAACACAGCTTCAGCTACCAACATAACAATTGCTGGAGATCGTTATTTTACCATTCGCTATACAGATCAAATTGTTTGGGACGGTGTTACTTTTTATAATGGCTCTGGTAGTTTAAATGCTCCAGACGCAACAGATAGCTGTTTAAAACTTACTGTTAAGCCAGGAGCAACAGCTAACCTAACAACTAATGCTCATGTTAGAGAAATTGAGATTGAAAATAATGCCAAATTAAATGTTAGCGATGGCTTATTACTTGAAACAGAAAACCAAGTTGTAATTAACACCAATGGTAGTGTTGATTTATTAGGTGAAGCACAGCTTATTCAAAATCATACAGGATTAAGTAGTAACTCGGGCGATGGGGCTTTAATAATTAGGCAACAAGGTTCAACAAACCAATACAATTATAATTATTGGGGCGCTCCTGTTAATAGAGGTGGTACTTGGCAAATTGGTTACTTAGAGGATAGTAATGGTGTTATTAACTATACGACAGGTAATAACCCAAATCCAACTACAACTCCAATAACTTTAAGCAGCAAATGGTTGTATAGCTTTAATTTTATTTCAGATAATTATTTTGGATGGAAAAAATTAGAAACAAATACCAGTTTACTTCCTGGCATTGGATATTCCATGAAAGGTTCTGGCGCAGCGACTACAGAGCAAGAATATATTTTTAGAGGCACCCCAAACAGTGGTGATTACACTTTTACTATTACCCCGAATACAGAAATTTTAGTAGCCAACCCTTACCCTTCGGCTATCGATGCGCATGCTTTTATTACGGACAATTTATCTAATATTGAAGGTACGTTGTATTTCTGGGAATCGTTTACTACAAATAATAGTCACTTCTTAAGCAATTACCAAGGTGGCTATGCGGCCTTAAACTTAACCTTATCACTTCCTGCTGTTGCCGATGTTTCTGGTAGAACAAGTGGTACTGGCACGGCGAGTAAACCTGCTCCTACTCAATATATCCCACCAGGACAAGGTTTTTTTATTAAAAGCGAATATGGTGGCTCCTTTGCATTTACCAATGCACAACGACAATTTGCTCGCGAATCGCTAAGTGAATCGGTATTTTATAAAACATCAAATAAAAAAATTGAAACCGACAGCCGAATCAAAATATGGTTTTCTCTAGAAACACCCAATAATTTAGAAAAAACAATTGGTTTAGGTTTCGATGAAAACAGCTCATATAATTATGATAATGGCTACGATACAAAAGTTTACGACGACTTTAATGATATTATGTATTGGTCGATTAACGACAACGAAAAACTAATTATTCAAGCATTACCCGAACTTAACAGAGAGGACACTTTGCCATTAGGTTTCGACATTGAAAATTCTGGTTTATATAAGGTACGAATTAGTAATTCTGAAAACTTGCCGGATGACTTAGATATTTTCATAGTAGACACTTTTAACAATACCTATCAAAAAATAAATGAGGCTGTTGCTGAAATTTATTTAAACTCAGGTAACGATCAAAATCAATATGCCATTGTTTTTGAAGAGGAAAACACGTTAAGCTACGACAAGGTGGATGCATCAAAAGCATTTGTAAGTTATAATAAATTTAACGAATCTTTAGAATTGCATTTTGATGAAGACATAAGTACCGTAAAAGATTTACAGATTTTTAATACCATTGGGCAAAATATAATGCACATTACTAACCCAGTTAGTAAATCGATTAATATATCAAAATATTATAGTGGTGCCTATTTTTTAAAAATTAGGTTTAAAAACAAATCGGAAACAGAAAGTATAAAATTTATAAAACCTTAAAAACCTAAAACCACCTGTTTTAACTAATACTTAAAAACAGGTGGTTTTTATTTTTCACTAATTAGGGACTACTAAATTCAAGAATAAATTAAAACCTATTATCTCCATCAAGTAAATCGCCTAATCCTCCTAAAATACTTCCTTCTCCCTTACTTTTTCCTCCTGTTCGAGGTGCAGAAGCCAATACTCTTCCGGCTAAACGGCTAAATGGTAAAGATTGAATAAAAACAGTTCCAGGACCTTCTAATTTTGCAAAAAACAATCCTTCGCCACCAAAAACAGTATTTTTAATACCTCCAACAAATTCTATATCGTAATTTACAGTTTGGTCGAAGCCAACAATACAACCTGTATCTACTCTTAATGTTTCACCTGCAAGCAATTCTTTTTTGGCCATAGTGCCGCCCGCATGAACAAAAGCCATACCATCACCTTCTAATTTTTGCATAATAAAACCCTCGCCACCAAATAAACCGCGACCCAGTTTTTTTGAAAACTCAATACCAACGCTTACACCTTTAGCGGCACATAAAAAGGCATCTTTTTGACATATAAACTTACCTCCAAACTGCGTTAAATCAATAGGTATAATTTTACCTGGATAAGGCGATGCAAACGACACGTTTCGCTTTCCAACAAGCGTGTTATAAAAAGCTGTCATAAACAAACTTTCTCCTGTTAATATGCGCTTTCCTGCACCTAAAATTTTCCCTAAAACCCCAGTGTCTTTTTGCGAACCATCGCCAAAAATAGTTTCCATTTTAATGCCGTCATCCATCATCATAAAACTGCCTGCTTCGGCAATTACACCTTCCTGCGGATCGAGTTCTATTTCTACGTATTGCATTTCTTCGCCGTAGATTCTATAATCAATTTCGTGTGCTGTCATGTTATTGTTTTTTGTTGATTCACTTATTTGTAGACCGTTACAACAAAATGTTACAATTTTAAATAAAATTAAGCCTTAACCTTTATGCTCCACTCAAAATTAAAGGTTGAGACCACAGTGCCTTCTTCATTAATACCAATAGATTTCATCCACAAGGTTTGTCCTTCTCCGGTTTCAATGGCTTTAGTAATAGCATCATCAATTAAATTTCCGTCATTGCAAGTAAAGGTTATTCTACCCGTTGCTTTTTTAGTAAAACTAGCATTATTGCTTGTAACTAGCATAGATATTTTTTTACCCGAAGTTTTAATTTTTGAAATCATTAATGCTCCGGTAGAAAATTCGGCCGCCATACCTTGCACAGCCCAAAACATAGATTTAAACGGATTTTGGTTAATCCATCGATGTTTTACTGTAACAACACATTTTTCAGCATTAATAAATTTTGTTCGAACACCACACAAAAAAGCCGAAGGCAGTTTAAGCATGGTAAATGTATTTAGTTTTTTTGGTGTTAATTTCATTCAATAAAATAATTAAGTCGACTTAAATATAACTATTTACTTTCTTTTATTGCCAATTCATAAAATATACTAGCAAGTTTTTAACTCACATTGCATCTAAATAAAATAACATAACAAGCCATTGTATATTTTGACGAAACATAAACCAACCCTAACCATCATCTTAATTTTATTTTGTAAAATGCTTTCTGCTCAACTTTGTACAGGAAGTTTAGGCGATCCAATTGTAGAAATTAACTTTGGTTCCGGCTCAAACCGAGGTGCTGCTCTAGATAATGGTATAACAGCATTTACATACGTTGCCACTGGAGAGCTCGATGAAGGCGAATATACCATTGCAAACTCTACTACCGGATTAAAAGGAAACGCTTGGCATACTACTACAGACCATACCGGCGATGAAAACGGCTATATGATGGTTATTAATAGTGCCGTACTTACAAGTGAAGGTGTTTTTTATACCAAAAGTGTTTCTGGATTATGCCCAAATACCACCTACGAATTTTCTGCTTGGCTTATTAATGTTATGAACCCGACGGCAGGAACAGACGAATACCATCCCGATGTTACCTTCCGCGTAAGCGATACCGCAGGTAATATTTTAGGGTTTTATAATACAGGTGATATTAACCAAACAACTTCTGGCGAATGGGTGCAATACGGATTCTTTTTTACCTTGGAAAACGAATCGGAAGTAATTATAACCATTTTAAACTCCGCGCCTAGTGCACATCCAGGAAACGATATTGCATTAGATGATATTACGTTTAAACCCTGCGGACCAACTATTACAACATATATTGAAGGCGATAGCAACACAACTCTGGCTGTTTGCGAAAACGAACCAACCAATATAACTTTGGAAACCGAACTTTCCGAAGGATATGATGATCCCCAATTTCAATGGCAAACATCGAACGATAGTGGTGCTTCTTGGGTAGATATAAATTCAGAAAATAATAACACTTTTATTTTTACCGATAGCAGTACTCCTGGTACTTACTTATTTCGTGTAGCCATAGCTAATGGAACTAATATTAACTCAAGCAATTGCAGAATTACCTCCGATGAATTTGAGATTACAGTAACCGAAAAACCAGAACCCTTAGTTGGCGATACAGACCAAAGCTTCTGCTCTACCGAACAAGCCACCTTAAGTGATATTGAAGTTAATGCAAGTGCGGTTTGGTACGATTCTATTTCAAAAGATAATGTGCTTGACGATAGCACAAATCTAGCAAACAACACCACCTACTATGCCACGCAACTAAATAATGGATGCGAAAGCGACGAAGTTTTAGCTGTTCATGTAACCATTTATAGTCCAACCCTTGAAATAAATAACGTTGATGCTTACATATGCGACAACTTAAATGATGACACAGAAGTAATAGATTTAACCTTTTATGAGCCCGAAATTGTTAGCTGTCCAAATTGTATGTTTAGCTATTTCTCCACAATTATTGATGCTGAAAACGACAGCAATTCTATTTTAATACCAACAGAATATTCTTGGGAAACAACAACAAACAACTTATATGTAAGAATTGATTCTCCCGATAATTGCTACCAAATAGCAACATTAAATCTCATTCCAGAAAGCACTCCTATAATTCCAATTAACGACAGTATTGGTATTTGCGAAAGTGACAATTATGCTACTATTGATGCTGGCTCTGGATTTGACAGCTATTTATGGTCTACAGGAGAAACAACACAAACCATAAATATTACTGAAGAAAACATAGGAACTAATTGGGTTAGTGTTACGCAAAATCACAACAATTTTTCTTGTACATCGACCAAAAATTTTGAAGTTTTATTTTCGAACGAGGCAACAATTTCAGAAATAGAAATTGAAGATTGGACAGAAACCAACAATAGTATAACCATTTACCTTGAAAATTCTAGTTTAGGAGATTACGAATATTCTTTAGATGGCATTAATTACCAAGATGAAAATTCGTTTCACGGATTATCTGCGGGAGAATACCATGTTCAAGTAAGGGATAAAAATGGTTGTGGTATAACCCAAGAAACTGTTTATCTTTTAAATCCACCAAAATTTTTCACACCAAATAACGACGGAATTAATGACACCTGGCATATAGAACACGTAGAACAGTATCCAGAAATTACAACCACCATATTTAATCGCTATGGCAAACTACTAACAGTTTTAAATTCGAAAACCTCTTGGGATGGTTTTTTTAAAGGAAACCCTTTACCCACGAGCGATTATTGGTTTGTAGTTACAAAAAATAATAAAACCGTATATAAAGGGCACTTTACCCTAAAACGCTAGTTATTTAAAAAACGAATCGACAAATTCATGCTTATTAAACACTTGTAAATCCTCAATACCTTCGCCTACACCAATATATTTTACAGGAATTTTAAACTGATCTGAAATACCAATAACAACGCCTCCTTTTGCAGTTCCGTCAAGCTTTGTTACTGCCAAACTTGTAACTTCGGTCGCTGCGGTAAATTGTTTGGCTTGCTCGAATGCGTTCTGCCCCGTAGAACCATCTAAAACCAACAACACATCATTTGGAGTATCGTTTACCACTTTTTGCATGACACGCTTCACTTTAGTAAGCTCATTCATGAGGTTTACTTTATTATGTAAACGTCCTGCTGTATCAACTATAACAACATCGGCATCTTGAGTAACCGCACTTTGCAAGGTATCGAAAGCAACAGAAGCCGGGTCGCTACCCATGTTTTGTTTTACAATTGGTACATCAACACGGTCTGCCCAAACTTGTAATTGATCGATTGCCGCAGCTCTAAACGTATCTGCAGCTCCTAAAACAACTTTTAACCCTTGTTTTTTAAACTGATAAGCTAATTTACCAATGGTTGTAGTTTTACCCACACCATTTACGCCAACAACCATAATAACATAAGGTTTTTTATCTTTTGGAATTGTGAATTCTGTGGCTTCTCCAACATTAGTTTCACTTAACAACCCAGCAATTTCTTCTCGAAGAATTTGGTTAAGCTCTGCAGTGCCAAGATACTTGTCTTTAGATACACGCGCTTCAATACGATCTATAACTTTTAATGTGGTTTCAACCCCCACATCACTCGTTACTAAAACCTCTTCTAAATTATCTAAAACTTCATCGTCTACTTTAGACTTTCCAGCCACTGCTTTACTAAGTTTGCCAAAAAAAGTGCTTTTAGTTTTTTCTAAACCTTTATCTAAAGTTTCCTTTTTTTCTGATGAAAATATTTTTTTAAAAAAACTCATTCGTAATTATTTCTTATAAAATTTGATTTAATATCAGACTAAATCAAACAAAATTCTTGCCTTAATTAATGGTATGCAAAAATGTCAGATAAATATAAAACAAAAAAAGCAGCTTTCTTAGCTAGAAAGCTGCTTTTCCAAACCTTTTTAAAGGTTTATTAATTTTTCTTGAAATAGTCGTTAACTAAATCTGGCGCCATAATAGATTCAACAAAAACATAAGCTCCAGTTTTAGGAGATTTAACCATTTTTATGGCTTTTGTTAATCTTTTTGATCCTGTTTGTAATGATGCTACTGCTTTCTTTGCCATAACTAATTATTTTATCTCTTTATGAATAGTCATACGCTTAAGAATTGGATTAAATTTCTTAATCTCCATTCTATCTGGCGTGTTCTTTTTGTTTTTAGTAGTAATGTAACGAGAAGTTCCTGGTTCTCCAGTTGCTTTATGCTCTGTACATTCTAAAATAACCTGTATTCTGTTTCCTTTTTTTGCCATTTTATATACTTTTTATGCAGCTATTATTTTAAAAATCCTTTAGATTTTGCTTCTTTAATTGCCGCAGATATACCTATTTTATTAATGGTTTTTAAAGCAGAAGTTGACACTTTTAAAGTTATCCACTTATCTTCTTCTGGAATGTAAAAACGTTTTTTAACTAAATTCGCATCAAATTTGCGTTTAGTTCTATTTAATGCGTGAGAAACATTATTCCCAACCATTGCCTTCTTACCTGTAAGTTCACAAACTCTTGACATTATCTATAACTTTAAATTCTTGTTGCTTAAAATCGAGGTGCAAATATACAAATAAATTAATAGCTAGCAACCAAAAACTTATCAATTTTTAAAAATTTCTTTTTGTAGTAATTCCAAAGCCTTATTAACCGCCTTGCTTATTACTCTTGCACGCGGATTTCCAAAATTAAATTCTTTTGAAAACACACCCTTTTCATTAGCAATTGCTATAAATACGGTTCCTACTTCGGCTAGAGAATCACCTTTACTAGGGCCAGCATTACCAGTGGTTGCTACTGCAAAATCCGATTTGTATAATGCTTTAACTTTAATTGCCATGGCTTCGGCTACTTGTGCGCTTACAACCGAATGCTGCTTAATTAAATCTTCATTTATTCCTAAAACATCTATTTTAGACTGTGTTGAATAAGTTACAACACCACCTTTTAAATATTTTGAAGCGCCTGCATTTGCAGTAAATAATTCTGCTAATTTTCCGCCAGTACAACTTTCGGCAATAGCTAGTGTTTTATTTATTTTAGTTAATCGGTTACCAATAACGGCCTCTTCATTACCATCTTCATCTTCATACCCAAAAAATTCATCTTTAATTAAAGGCAATACTTTTTCTATTTGGTCTTGCACTTCGGTTTCTACCTTAATTCTATCAAAACCTTTACTCGAAATTCGCAATCGCATTTTACCTAAACTTGGTAAATATGCTAATTTAACATGCCCGGGTAACGCATCTTCCCAAGCTTCAATTCGTGCAGCTAATGTACTCTCGCCTAAGCCATAAACCAATAAAGTTTTATGGAGTATAAACGGACATTTATACTTTTCTTTTAATTTCGGGATTACTGCATTGGTTATTAAAGCCTTCATCTCGAAAGGTACACCTGGAAGCGAAATAAAAGTTTTTTCACCTTTTTCCATCCACATACCGGGTGCAGTTCCTAAGGTATTCATTAATACTTTAGATTTTGAAGGTACCAAAGCCTGATCTTTATTAACTTGCAATAAAGTTTGTCGAGCATATTTTTTCCAAATGCTCTCTATATTTTCTAGTACCGAATCATCACGAACTAGCGTATCATTAAAATATTCGGCAATGGTTTTTTTAGTGATATCATCTTTTGTTGGCCCTAAACCACCTGTTAAAATAATAACATCTACACGGCTTTCGGCATCTTTTAAGGCCTGTAAAATATGCGTTTTATCGTCTTGTACCGAAGTAATTTGATAAACCGAAACACCAATTTTATTTAATTGTTTGGCAATAAAAGCTGAATTGGTATCAATAACTTGCCCAATTAATAACTCATCGCCAATAGTAATTATTTCTGATAACATTTATAAATTAAAATCCGACTTCAATTCTGCCAAAGCATTATCAACTGCCCTTATAACAGTATTTAATTGCTCGGTTACATCTTGGTCTGTTTTGGTAAATTTCCCCCAATCTTGCACCTCAATTAAGGTTTCTAGCACACCAAGTTCAAATAAATCTACTGTAGGTTTCATTTTATGAGCCGCTTGGTAAGCCTCTTGATAGTTTTTTTCTGCAACCGCATTTTTTAAACGTTCGGCATCTACAGAAACTTCTTCTACAAAAGTTTGCGCTAAAGCCAAGATAAAATCCTCATCATTATCGGCTAATTCACGTACTCTAAATAATTTGTAATGTTGTTCCATATTTTATTTAACTGTAATCGAAAACATTTCTCTGTTTTCTAAAAATCCTTTTAAATTATCGTTAACAGATACTTTGCCTACTCCAGCTGGTGTACCCGTAAATATAATATCTCCAATCTTTAATGTAAAATATTTGGAGATATATTCTATTATTTCATCAATTTTCCAAAGCATGTGGCTTGTATTTCCGTTTTGCACAAAAATATCATTCTTTTTTAAAGAAAATGATATTTTGTTAATATCGCTCAACTCTTCTTTTGGCATCCATTTTCCAATCACCGCCGATCCATCGAAAGCTTTAGCTTTTTCCCAAGGCAATCCTTTTTCCTTTAATTTAGTTTGTAAATCGCGCGCAGTAAAATCTATTCCTAAACCAATTTCGTTATAGTATTTATGTGCAAATTTTTTGTCAATATATTTCCCAACACGGTTTATTTTAACCAAAACTTCAACCTCGTAATGTACGTTGTTAGAAAAATCGGGAATAAAAAACGGCTGTTTCTTTAATAAAATAGCTGTATCTGGCTTTAAAAAAATAACCGGATCTGTAGGTTTTTCATTTTCTAATTCCTCAATATGTTCGGTATAATTTCTACCAATACAAATTAACTTCATAAGTACTAATTAAAATTCGAGACAAGTAAGTCGCGAAAATAATTTAATTTTTTTAATTACTCTATTTTGGGTGTTACCCCGCCCAAAAGTTTTTGGTTCGCGGTCGGGCTTTACGCTACAAGTCCGCGCTTGCACCTATAAAAAACGGTGCAAGCTGTGGGCTTTCCACTGCAATCCCTAACACGGGTGTATTTGCTAAGTTATTACCTAATTCGATAGTTTACGCGTGTTTCCAAATTCTTTCTCTAGCTTCTTGCTTCTTGCTTCTTGCTTCTTGCTTCTAAAACTTATTATTAAAACTGCGCAACTTAATAGCTGTTAAAACCTTTTTTGTGTACAGCGGAAAATCAGCATTTAGCAACCAACCAAAATAACCTGGTTCTTTTTCTAGCACTTCTGTTACTAATTTACCTTTGTGTTTCCCAAACGAAAAGCACTCTTCCCCTTTTTTATTAAATGCGATAAATCCAGCAAAATCGGCAAACTTTTTTCGAGAACTAAACTCAGCTAAAAACTTCGTGTCGTTTTCCAGCTCATCGTATTTTTCAATTTGTGCTTTTAGCACTTCGTAGGTTGCATTAGTATCGGCTTCTGCGCTATGGGCACCGTCTAAATTTTTATTACAATAAAATTTATAAGCAGCACTTAAAGTACGTTGCTCCATTTTATGAAAAATAGTTTGCACATCGACAGCCATTCGGTTTTTCATATCAAAATCTATATCGGCACGCAACATTTCTTCAGCTAATAACGGAATATCGAATCTATTTGAATTAAACCCTCCTAAATCGGAGTCCTTAATCATATTGTGAATCTCTTTAGCCAGCTCCTTAAAAGTAGGTTCGTTAGCTACTTTCTCATTAGAAATCCCATGAATTTCTGTGACTTCCTTGGGAATTGGCATTTCCGGGTTTACTAACCATGTTCTACTTTCTTCTTTCCCGTTTGGATAAACTTTTAAAATTGAAATCTCTACAATTCTATCGGAAGTTATATTTACACCTGTAGTTTCTAAATCGAAAAAACAAATGGGTTTTGTTAGGTTTAATTGCATTATAAATTTTGTGAATTAGCTTTTATTTTGTTAAAATATTTATTTTTTGTTCTCTCCCAGTCTTTTTCATTGAAAAACAAATATGGCATTAAATGACTCGCATAAAACTCACCATTATTTTTAATCACTATATATTTTGGCACTTCTGTATCCAAGGCAAATAATTTTCGCAATAATTGTCCATAATCTTTATATGCATTTATCTCTTTAAATTCATCTTCCGTTCCGGCGTTAAAATTATAAAAAATAAAGGGTGTTACTTCATCATACTTTTTATGAAAGCTAAAAAATCGTTTACAATTTTTCAAAAACCCCTTATAATTATATTCTGTTACTAACCTTATTTCATTTTTATTTCTATCCTTCAAATATTTTCGAATATCTACATATTCAGATGGAAAAACCGACGCACTTCGAAATTTTTCTTTACCAATAGTATTTCCATATAAATCTTGAACCAATGCGTATTTCTTTTTAGGAAAATCATTTTTTGACTTTAATGAATCAATATAAAGGATTGATAAAACTTTAGATGTATCAATACTATGTCTTGCAAATAAAAGTTTAAATAATTGTGATTTAATATCTTTATCAAGATTTCCAAAACGGAATTTAACCTTTAGCATTTCTAGAACCAAGGTATCTGTAGAATACCTGTATCCTTCATAAGCATTCGATTCTAACTTTTGCTTAAAAGTATCTTTTAAAAGTTTGTTATAGTTTTCATCAACATAAATTGTATCGACCTGAGAAAAACCATTAAAAGACAATACAAATAGTACTATAAAAAAGTTGAAACAACGCATATTTAATAATCGCCTTTAGGCTTTAGTTAAAAATAAAAAATCCAACCCATAGATTGGATTGGACAATTTACAACTTATTTTAATTTTTCTAAATTTCTCGTTTTATATCCCAAGCCTCTAAATAATCGGCTACTGCTTTTACAAACATACCACCAAGCGCACCATTTACAACACGATGATCGTAAGAATGCGATAAAAACATTTTATAACGTATACCTATAAAATCGCCTTCTGGTGTTTCTATAACCGCTGGCACTTTACGAATAGCACCCAAGGCTAAAATACCAACTTGTGGCTGATTAATAATTGGCGTTCCCATTATACTACCAAAACTACCAACGTTGGTAACCGTATAGGTTCCGCCTTGAATTTCGTCTGGTTTTAATTGGTTTAAACGCGCACGATTAGCTAAATCGTTCACCTGTTTTGTCATACCAACAAGATTTAATTGATCGGCATTTTTAATAACAGGTACAATTAAATTACCATCTGGTAAAGCTGCGGCCATACCAAGATTTATATTTTTCTTTTTTATAATTTTATCGTCTTGAACCGAAATATTCATTAAGGGATATTCGCGTAATGCCTTAGCAACAGCTTCCATAAAAATGGGTGTAAACGTAAGGTTTTCGCCTTCGCGTTTAAAAAATGCATCTTTAACTTTTTTACGCCAATTCCAAATATTTGTTACATCGGCCTCAATAAAACTTTGTACATGTGCCGATGTTTGTAAAGACGACGTCATGTGGTTTGAAACCAATTTACCCATTCTAGTCATTTCAATAATTTCATCTTCACCGTTTGAAATTACTGGTGTTTTTTGAACCTTTACTGGCTCTTGAACTGTTTTAACAGGTACAGGTACTGGGTCTATTTTAGCAGGAGCTATAACGCCATTACCATTTCTATTTTCTAAGAATTGTAAAATATCGCTTTTTGTTACTCGCGCGTCTTTTCCTGTTCCTGGAATAGTATCGAGTTCCTCTTGTGTAATACCTTCGGTTTTGGCTATGTTTTTAACTAAAGGAGAATAAAATCTATTATCGGTAGAAACAACTACTGGCGTTTCAACGGCCTGTTGCGCTACAGCCACTGTTTCTTCAACATAACTTATGGCTTCTTGTTGCGGTGCTTCTTGAATAACATTTTCTGTTATTGCGTCATCATTTTCAGAAATATCATTTGCATCGCCTTCGGTTTCAATAATAGCTAAAACTCCGCCTACTTGCACCACATCATCTACATTAAAAAAGCGTTCAACTAAAACACCTTCAACTTCGCTTGGCACTTCGCTATCTACTTTGTCGGTTGCAATTTCTAAAATTGGCTCATCAATCTCAATGGTATCTCCAATTTCTTTTAACCAAGAAGTTATAGTTGCCTCGGCAACACTTTCGCCCATTTTTGGTAGCTTCAACTTAAATTTTGCCATATTTAAATAATGTAGTGGTTTTTAGGTTGTTCTATTTTTTTGCAAAATTACTAAAAAACAACGGTTTTCAATTAATTAATTTCACAAAAACTAGTTAAACTCTATTATTTCTCCTTTGCAAATCGTATCGTCGCTTCCAATAATAAAGTTTGATTGATTTGGGAGAATTTTAAATGACAAATTAAGGTTATTGGGCTTAGTCTCCATAAACTTTATAATTTGTTTAAAGTCTATTACGTTAGCATCAAAAACCACCTCGGTTTCTGGTTTAATAGCGCTTAAACTATTACCTAATTCAATTGGTTTCTTTAATGTACTTTTTAATTTGTCGCAAACCGAATTCGACACCAAAAAATAACGATTAGGCTGCTTTCGAATACCCTTAGGATTGGTTCTAAAAAAATAAGCTCCGGCAATACCTAAATTTACAAAAACATCAAAAAAGTAATTTCTTTTAAAATGCTTTTTGTAAAATATTTTCATGGCTCCATAAAAACGGCGCGCATAAAACTTATTTTTTAAAGTGCTTTCGCCTTTATAATGAATAATTGTAGTTTCGCCAAAATAGTAGTTTTTAAAACCTGCTTTTATTAGTTTGTAAGACAAATCTATATCTTCGCCGTACATAAAATAATCTTCGTCGAACCCATTAATTTTATTAAAAGTTTCGCGTTTTAAAAGCATAAATGCGCCTACTAAAACCTCAACTTCTCCAACTTCGTTTTGCTTTAAATTATTTGCATAATAATCGTTAGAGTTTCCTAAAATCTTTTTAAAAGCTGCATTAACGTAAGGAATATGACGCTTACTTTCTGGTAAAAATTCGCCAATACCATTAATTAATTTACAACCTATTGCTCCTAAATTATTCGTTTTTTCGGCAAAGTTTAAAATTTTAGTAAAGGTATCTTCGGCAACAACGGTATCTGGATTTAATATGCAAATATATTCGCCTTTGGCTTGTGATACACCAATGTTATTACCTTTTGAAAATCCTAAGTTTTCCTTGTTCTCTATTAAATTTATTGATGGAAACTTGGCTTTAAGCATTTTACAACTATCATCTTGAGAATGATTGTCGATCACAATAATTTCGGCTTCAATATTTGCAACAGCGGCTTCAACACTTTTTAAACATAACTCTAAAAAGTAACGCACATTGTAGTTAAGTATAATTACAGAAAGTTTCAAAAAATAAGCGCTTAAGATTTTAATGAAGATTCAAACGGAATTCGGTTAACTATACTTCTTCCCAAGGTAATTTCGTCGGCATATTCGAGTTCGTCTCCAACCGAAATTCCTCTAGCAATGGTAGAAGTAACAATGTTATAATCTTGTATTTGCTTATAAATGTAAAAATTAGTAGTATCGCCTTCCATTGTTGAACTTAACGCAAAAATTATTTCTTTTACTTCGCCTTGCTTAACTTTTTCTACTAAGGATTCTATTTTTAAATCGTGCGGTCCAATACCATCCATTGGAGATATTTTTCCTCCTAAAACATGATAAATGCCTTTAAAGGAGCTCGTATTTTCAATTGCCATAACGTCTCTAACGTCTTCAACCACACAAATAGTATGCGACATTCTGTTTTTATTTGAGCAAATTTCACAAATTTCCACATCGCTAATATTATGACAAGATTTACAGAACTTTACTTCGGTTCGCATTTTTAACAAAGCATCGGCCAACAGTTTTGTTCGCGATTCCGGTTGTTTTAGCATATGCAATACCAAACGCAATGCCGTACGCTTACCAATTCCTGGTAGTTGCGACATTTCGTTAACTGCGTTTTCTAGTAATTTTGAAGAAAATTCCATGGCTGCGAATTTACAATTTTTGATTTAACTTATCGATTGGAATTTGTATTTTGGCTTTGAATTACTCCATATATGACTGCAACTCAAATTTTATTCCTAATTGCCGGCTATTTTGTCGTGCTCATTTTAATTTCATATTTCACTGGAAAAGAAGATAGTAACGATGCTTTTTTTAAGGCCAATAAGTCGGCCCCTTGGTATTTGGTTGCCTTTGGGATGATTGGCGCATCGCTTTCGGGCGTTACCTTTATTTCGGTTCCTGGTGCCGTAGAGACCAAACAATTTGGTTATTTGCAAGTGGTTTTTGGATATTTGTTTGGTTATATTGTTATTGCATATGTTTTACTCCCAATTTACTACAAGCTTAATTTAACTTCAATTTACACTTACTTAAAGGATCGTTTTGGAGTAGTAAGCTACAAAACAGGATCGGTAGCTTTTTTAATTTCTAGAATTGTTGGCGCATCGTTTCGGTTATTTTTAGTTGCAAAAGTACTTCAGCTTTTAGTGTTCGATCAATTTAATATGCCATTTGCTGTAACTGTTATCCTCACCATTGTATTGATATGGTTGTACACGTTTAAAGGCGGAATTAAAACCATAATTTTTACCGACACCTTACAAACTTTGTTTATGCTAGTTTCGGTGGTTGTAACAATTATATTTTTAGCATCAGCATTAAACTTAAATGGTATTTCTGAAATTTACGCGAGTGTTAAAGAAAACACCATGAGTAAAGTATTTTTCTTTAGCGATGTTAACGACGCACAATATTTTATAAAAAGCTTTCTTTCAGGAATGTTTATTACCATTACCATGACGGGTTTAGACCAGGATATGATGCAAAAAAACCTCACTTGTAAAAACTTAAAAGAAGCTCAAAAAAACATGATTTCTTTTAGTGTGGTATTAATTTTTGTAAACATATTATTTTTAGTTTTAGGTTTAATGCTAACCGAGTATGCCAATGCTCATGGTATTTCTGCTAAAAAAGATGAACTATTTCCAACCATTGCCATGTTACCAGAAATTGGTATTATAACCTCATCCTTTTTTATTCTAGGTTTAGTGGCAGCGGCGTACTCTAGTGCAGATTCTGCCTTAACATCCCTAACCACTTCATTTTGCATTGATATTATTGAAATTGATAAG
This sequence comes from Neotamlana sargassicola, assembly GCF_020523965.1. Classification (GTDB taxonomy): domain Bacteria; phylum Bacteroidota; class Bacteroidia; order Flavobacteriales; family Flavobacteriaceae; genus Neotamlana; species Neotamlana sargassicola. Next base: position 239,884 of record NZ_JAJAPX010000006.1, read on the forward strand.
AAACCAAAAGAAATTCAAAAGAAAATCAGAAAGCGAACCCATGTTTTAATAAGCAGTTTACTTGTTTTCGTAATTATTGCTTTTGATGCTATTTTTAAAGATGTGTCTGTAATTTGGGAATTGTTTAAAGCTGCTGGTTATACCTATGGACCGCTTTTAGGGTTATTTGCCTTAGGCATTTTCACTGAAACTAAAATAAAGGATAAATACGTTTGGATAATATCTATTATCGCTCCAATAATATCATTTTTTATTAATAAATATTCGGTTGATTTATTAAATGGATACCAAATTGGATTTGAAATTTTAATTATTAACGGGTTACTAACCTTTTTAGGATTAATACTGATTCGTAGAAAGCAGCACTAAAGTACAAGACGCTTCAAAATGAATATTATTTTTTTGAAGCAAACTAAAAAACTCCGGATTCTCTGTTCCAGGATTAAAAATAACGCGCTTCGGTTTTAAGGAAATTATATAATTATAAAATGGCTTCTGCCGCAAAGGATTCATATACAGAGTAACGGTATCAATTTCATCATATTTAATTAATTCCGTTTCAATAGTAACGCCTGCAACTGTTCCTGCTTTTAATCCGTAAGCAACAACTTTTTTATTATTAACTACCAAACGGTTAATGGCTAAGTTAGAATATCGCTCCGGATTTAACGACGCTCCAAACACTAGGGTTTTATCTTTCATTTATTAAAAATTAGTTAACTCTACTTCCAAACTGTAACAGATTTATAAAATAGACGTCCTACAGGTAGGAAAATTACAACTATCAAATAAATAATATGTTCAAAATACTATAATCTTGCATAATTTTGATGGTTAGTGAAATGCAAGATTATTAAAAAACCCTAAAATCAGTTTTGATTTTAGGGTTTTCATTTTTTCATAGTGACCTACTTATTCTTGATTTTAGAATTGTAAAATATATTTTCAAGTATTTTATATCAAGTAAATACAGTCTTAAGTTGATATTTTATTACAAAAAATAACTTTTTTAAAACGAAATCTGCATACTTATAATTTTTGAACGATTTTTAAATTTTAGCTTATAATTTTTTCCAAAACCAATCTAAATAACAAAAAAACAAAACCTAGAAATTATATTTTACAAATTTTTTAAGGTGAAAAAATTTTAAAAAAATAAATAATATGTTAAAATTTTAAATTTTATGCAATATTAGAATTATCTTTACGTTATAAAATAAAGTACAATCATCTAACCAAACGCGAAGTTTTAATTATTTGGAATTAGTCGTCTAAAAAAATTCGTTCATATGAAGATTAGTATTATTTAAAAACTCGAAATTGTATATTTCGAGTTTTGTTTTTTTTAAAAGTTAAAGTTTGTTAAAAATATATGTTAGACGTAATAAAAGGAAAGATTTTTCGTCTAATATATTAAGATTCTTCACATTAGTGTTAATTGAAGTTGATTAATAGCTAGAAAAACCCAAAACTATACCGTTTTGGGTTTTTTGTATTTTTTACCATTTAATAATAGCACTTCCCCAAGTAAAACCACTACCAAAAGCAGCTAAAACTACGGTATCGCCAGTATTAATTTTACCTTCTTCCCAAGCTTCTGTTAAAGCTAAAGGAATAGACGCTGCTGTTGTATTTCCGTATTTTTGAATATTGTTAAAAACTTGATCGTTTGTTAATCCGAATTTATTTTGAATAAACTGTGCTATACGTAAATTAGCTTGATGCGGAATTAACATATCTATAGCTTCTTTTTGCAAACCATTTGCCATTAACCCCTCCATAATAACTTCACTAAATCGAACTACTGCATTTTTAAATACAAATTGTCCGTTCATGTACGGGAAATAACTCTCATCATCTTCATTATTATCTGCTAAAATATCGTTTACCCAACGCGTTCCCATACCTGGAGCTTTTAAAACCAATTCTTCGGCATGTTCACCTTGACTATGTAAATGGGTAGACAAAATTCCTTTTTTATTATTTTCTTCCCTAGTTAAAATAGCCGCACCTGCTCCGTCTCCAAAAATAACACTAACGCCACGACCTCTTGTTGTTTTATCTAAACCATGCGAATGTAACTCACTACCAATTACAAGTATGTTTTTGTACATACCTGTTTTAATAAAATTATCGGCAACAGATAAGGCGTAAATAAAACCTGAACATTGGTTTCTAACATCCAAAGCCCCAACCGTTTTAATACCCAACGCATGCTGAACCTGAACACCTGGCCCAGGAAAATACATATCTGGACTTAACGTAGCGAAAACAATAAAATCTATATCGTCTTTACTTATTCCGGCGCGCTCTATTGCCATTTTAGCTGCTTTAACACCCATGGTTGCAGTAGTATCTCCACTACCTTCTTTAACCCAGCGACGCTCTTTTATACCCGTTCTTTCTGTAATCCACGCGTCATTAGTGTCCATTATTTTAGATAAATCATCATTGGTAACCACATTATCTGGCACATACTTACCTAAACCAATTATTTTTGAATTATACATATTATCAAAGTTTATTTCAATTGTTTCAAATTACAATAACCTTAAATTATTTCCAATAAACAAATCATATTTTTCATTTTATATAAAAAATCTCCTTCAATTTTTACTATTTCTTATCTCTATAAAAATTTATGCCACTTTGTCATATTTTAGGAATTGGCATTTTTGTTGAAATAACCTAATCAATCAAAATAAAAATCAATAAACAGTTCTCGCAGATGTGAGAATTAAAAAATAAATTAAATTATGGCAACAGGAAACATTAATGTATCGGTAGAAAATATCTTTCCGTTAATTAAAAAATTCTTATACAGCGACCACGAAATATTTTTACGTGAGCTTATTAGTAACGCAACAGATGCAACTTTAAAACTTAAACACTTAACCAATATTGGTGAAGCTAAAGTTGAGTATGGCAATCCGCAAATTGAAGTAAAAGTTGATAAAGACGGTAAAAAACTTCATATTATAGATCAAGGTTTAGGTATGACAGCCGAAGAGGTTGAAAAATACATTAACCAAGTAGCCTTTTCTGGAGCTGAAGAATTTTTAGATAAATACAAAGATTCGGCTAAAGATTCTGGAATTATCGGTCATTTTGGTTTAGGTTTTTACTCTGCCTTTATGGTTGCGGAAAAAGTTGAAATCATTACAAAATCGTTTAAAGATGAACCTGCTGCACATTGGACTTGCGATGGTTCGCCTGAGTTTACTTTAGAAGCTGCCGATAAAACCGATAGAGGTACAGAAATAATTCTTCATATTGCCGAAGATTCTACAGAATTTCTTGAAGAATCTCGTATTCGTGAGCTATTAAACAAATACAACAAGTTTATGCCTGTGCCAATTAAATTTGGTACTAAAGAAATTAACGACCCAGAGCATGAGCCTGCAACTATTAACGACAAAGACGGTAAAGAAACCAAAGAACCACACAAGCAAATTACGGTTGACGATATTATTAACAACCCTAACCCAGCGTGGACAAAGCAACCAACCGATTTAAAAGACGACGATTACAAAAACTTTTATCGCGAGTTGTACCCAATGCAGTTCGAGGAGCCGTTATTTAACATTCACTTAAATGTTGATTATCCATTTAACTTAACTGGTATTCTGTATTTCCCAAAAATGGGACAAGACATGAATATTCAAAAAGATAAAATTCAATTATACCAAAACCAGGTTTTTGTAACCGATAATGTTGAAGGTATTGTACCAGAATTTTTAACCATGTTACGTGGTGTAATCGATTCTCCAGACATTCCGTTAAACGTATCTCGTTCGTACTTACAAGCCGATGGCGCTGTAAAAAAGATTTCATCTTACATTACACGTAAAGTAGCCGATAAATTAAAATCGTTATTCAATAGCAATCGTGAAGATTTTGAAGCGAAATGGAATGATATTAAAGTAGTTATTGAATACGGAATGCTTTCCGAAGAAAAATTCTTTGAAAAAGCAGATGCTTTCGCACTTTACCCTACGGTTGATGGTAGCTACTACACATACGAAGAATTATTCAATAAAATTAAAGCAAACCAAACCGATAAAGATGATAAATTAGTAATTCTTTACGCTTCAGATAAAGATGCACAACACAGTTACATCGAGTCTGCAAAAGCAAAAGGTTACGAAGTTTTATTATTAGATTCTCCAATAGTTTCACACTTAATCCAGAAATTAGAAACATCAAAAGAAAACATATCTTTTGCACGTGTTGATGGTGATCACATCGATAATTTAATTAAGAAAGATGAAAACACTATTTCTAAGTTAGATGACGATCAAAAGAAAACATTAGAAGAATTATTAAAAGAAGTTGTGCCTTCTGATAAATTTATGGTTCAATTAGAAGCTATGGATAGCGAGGCAAATCCGTTTATTATTACGCAACCAGAATTTATGCGACGCATGAAAGAAATGCAAGCTACAGGCGGCGGTGGTATGTTTGGCATGGGTAATATGCCAGAAATGTACAACTTAGTTGTTAACACAAATAATGCCTTAGTTAGCGATATTTTAAGTACCGAAGCCAAAGAAGATAAAGAACGCTTAATTAATCAAGGATTAGATTTAGCGCGTTTATCTCAAGGTTTATTAAAAGGTGAAGAACTTACAAACTTTATAAAACGTAGCTACGCTATGATAAAGTAAAGTTAATTGTAGCTTTAAATATTTAAAGAGACGCTTTAAAAGTCCTAACCATATTGTCAATCTGAATTCATTTCAGATTCTCATCTCCAAATTAATGAGGCCCTGAAATAAGTTCAGGATGACAGGTTTACCGATTTTTAAAGCGTCTCTATTTTTTTCAACAAACTTTAACAAATAAGGCCATTTACAACACTTACATCTTATTATATTTACCCCTAAAATTTTAAACATGAAAAAAACCTTATTAACCTTTGCCTTAATACTCCCATTAATATTTACAGCTTGTAAAAACGACGACACTATAGACTATAGAGCACAAAACGATAAAGACATTCAAAATTACATTGCCGAAAACAGCCTAAATGCAACAAAAACCGATTCGGGTTTGTACTATGTTATTAACGAACAAGGTTCTGGCGAACAACCAACTTACACGAGTAACGTAACCGTAGCTTACAAAGGATATTTTTTAAATGGTAGTGTTTTTGATGAAAGTGACGAAAACGGCATTTCATTTAACTTACAACAAGTTATTGCCGGTTGGACCGAAGGTATTACTTATTTTAACGAAGGCGGTAGCGGCATGCTTTTAATTCCTGCACATTTAGGGTATGGTAATAGCAGTTACGCCGGTATTCCTGGAGGTTCTGTACTAATTTTTGATATTAACCTAATTTCGGTGAACGAATAAAGAATAAACAATTTAACAACACAAAAAAGTCGTTCTTAATTTAGGAGCGACTTTTTTTATTATATTAGCCTAACGAACTATTTTTCAGATATTTATTTTTAAAAACCTACTTAAAAAATGAAAAAGCTCTTATTACTTACCCTAATTATACTGCAAACGGCATGCTCAAAAAGCGATAACGGCAACACAGAAGAAGAACAAGACGACGACCCAGTTACAGAAGTCATTGATATTCCAACCTCTACTGTAGATTTCGAGAATCCCGAAAATTGGGTAATTCACCCCGAAAAAACAACCATTTTACCTTTTTACAATTTAGATATTGCCGTAATTGATGAAAATTTAAACATTGAAGAAACCATTGCGGTAGAAAATAATGCCACCGTAAACACTGGTGTCGATGTATTTTGGGTGCACCCAACCATATTAACTACTGCACAAAGTGCTTTTACGCCACAAAATATTCCTATTGATGAGCAAGATAAATTGTTAATTAACCTAACTATAATTGCTCAAGGTGGTTTATTAGCAAAATACGGTCGTGTTTTTGCGCCTCATTATCGCCAATCGTCTGGAAAAACTTATAGCGAAGATACCGACAAAGAAGAACAAGCCAATATTATTGCAACCTCTTATAGCGATGTAAAAGCTGCATTTTTAGAGTATTTAAACAATTACAATAACGGTAACAAAATTATACTTGCAGGCCATTCGCAAGGATCGTATTTATTAGGCATGTTATTACGCGATGTATTCGATGAAAATCCAACACTACGCGGCCAATTAGTGGTAGCGGCCTTAGCGGGAATGGCATATGTTTATGCCGAAGAAGGCCAATACAAAGGCGGTTGGTGGGAAAACATCCCGTTATGTACAACAACAAGCGAATGTGGTTGTATAAGTAATTGGGCTGCTTTTGATGAAGCTCAGGACATTCCAGATATTAACCCAGGGTTGCCAGAATTTAACCCGTATTTAATAAATAGCGGATTGGTTTACAGAGCCTTTAATGAAACCGAAGACTGGTTTGTTCAAGATTTTAGTTACTACGGAGAAACTGCATCAAATTTAGATTATTACATAACACCAGACAGCGGTTACGATTATGCCGACGACGCTAATTTTATAGCTTTTAACAATTTTTACACCGCTAGACAACGCCGTGAAGCAAATCAAAAAGTGGTATTAAGTATAGATTTTGCACCACAACCCAACGACCAGCGCCCTAACGAGCTTGAAGACGAGCAAGACCATATTAATTACTCAAATTGGGGCTATCATATTAAAGACTATCATATTTACTTATGGGCTTTAATGTCGCAAATTGATGAGAAATTGGAAAATTGTAATTAATTTACACCTTTTATTTTTTTTGGTATTTGCTTAATTCATAGGCGTTTCACATCTTCTCAATTGATATTTCCTATTAATAAAAGATTGTGAACCATCTAGTTTAGAAGCTGAATAGAATATCCAAACTTTGTCGTTCCCAATGTATGCTTCTGGTTCGGATACATTTAAAGTACTATCAAAATCACTTAATAACCACATTTGTTGATTTTGGTTGTCTATTGTCGTTAACCAAATTTCACCAGGTCGATTAAATGCCGTTAGGGAAAAATTATTGCCATCTTCATTTATTTGAAATGCTGAATACATCTCATTATTAAAAATAAAAGGTTCATGCGATTGGTTTAAGGCAGGTGCTTCAAGATTTACTGAGGTTGGTGTTATTATTTCATTTTGAACGAACATAGATTCGAAAGATGCTCTTTTATAAACATATGCAGTATTTGTCGCATTAAAACCACTTATAAAATATTGATTTCCATTTAAAATGTTTAAAATTGTATTACCATCTACTTTATTGGCTATATCATTTGTTACAGGAACAGCAGCAGCGGTTGGGTTAAGTGCATTAAATTGTTTTGCTTGCACAACTCCATTGGCATCTTTATAACCATAAGTGATGTAAGAACTTCCTTTTATCCATCTTGGAACAATAACATCCATAGGAACTATTAATGGGTATATGCTTGGTTGTTCTTCTATTAAATAATCATTTGTTGGATTGTCCAAATCAAGAAGTCGCAATTGAAATTTCTTGTTTTGGGGGTAATTTGCAGAAAACCCATTAATGACATCATTTAAAATATAAAGAACAAATCTTTTGTTTTCGTCTGGAAGTTGTGAAGGGTAAAATACTCTTCGTTTATTATCAATAGGTGCTGCAATATCTTTAACCGTTGCTGAAGTTGGGCTTGTTGGGCGCACCATTTTTATTTGCCCTGAAGTTGTAGCGCCAACATAAAAAACACCTAAGTTATCAATTCCCCAATCCGCAGGACGTGCATAAATATTTGAAGTAAAAGGACTATATCCTTTTCCATCTTCAGGAATTAAATCTCCTGTATTTGGGTTTATACCGCATTGCCAGACTTTTCCAGACACACCACTTATCGTGTCAAGTTCTATCCAAATCATATAATTATCCCTAGGCGAAATTTCGGGATTAACATAGTTTACGGAAAAATCCCCAACTCTTATATCGTTTTCAGAATCGGGATAATCAATCGCAGTATTATCATCTGTTTTTGTGCACTGTACGAAAAGCAAGCTAATCATAAAAAGTAATACCGTCTGTCTCATAGATTAATTTTTTTATTTGACAGTATTTTTTTCGGAAGGTTTAATTCCTTTACCTACAACATAATAACAAAACCTACCCCAAACTAGCTAAACTAGTTTTCAACGTTTCAATTTTAGCTAAAGCATCGGCTTCTTTCTTTTTCTCGCTAGCTACAACTTGCTCTGGTGCATTATTTACAAAACGCTCGTTTGATAGTTTTTTCTGTACCGATTTTAAAAATCCTTCGGTGTAATTTAACTCTTCGGTTAGTTTTTTAATTTCAGCTTCAACATCTATGGCACCAACCATTGGCACAAAATATTCGTTCGATTTTACTCTAAACGTTAATGCGCCTTCAACAGCTTCATCTACATAATCAATAGCTTCTAAATTACCCATTTTAGCAATTATAGCATCGAAAGTAGTAGGTGACTTTTCGTTGTTTATAACAGAAAAACCAATCGCATCTTTAAAAGCAATGTTCTTTTCTTTTCTAATGGTTCGAATACCAGAAATCACTTCCGAAGAAAAATCAAATTCAGAAATCAAAGTGTCGTTAATTGGTTTAGCTGTTGGCCAACTGGCTACAATTAAAGCTTCTTCTGGTGTGCGGTCTTTTATGTAATGCCATAAATCTTCAGTTAAAAATGGCATAAACGGATGTACAATTTTTAAATTATCTTCAAAAATGGCAATAATCGCGTTATACGTTTTAACATCTATAGGTTGTTGGTACGCTGGCTTTACCATTTCTAGTAACCAACCACAAAAATCATCGTAAATCAATTTATAAATAGCCATTAAAGCATCACTTAAACGGTATTTACTAAAATGATCTTCTATTTCGATTAATGCTTTTTGGAATTTAGATTCGTACCACTCAATCGCTATTTTACTTGCTTCTGGTTGTTCTATACTTTCCGAAACTTCCCAACCATCAACTAATCGGTAAGCATTCCAAATTTTGTTACCAAAACCTTTTCCTTGTTGGCATAAGGACTCATCGAACAACAAATCGTTTCCTGCTGCGCTACTTAATAGTAAACCAACACGAACACCATCGGCACTGTATTCTTCTATAAGTTTTAAAGCATCTGGCGAGTTTCCTAAAGATTTACTCATTTTACGACGCTGCTTATCGCGAACTAAACCGGTTAAATACACATTTTTAAATGGCATTTCTCCTTTATATTCGTATCCAGCAATTATCATACGAGCTACCCAAAAGAATAAAATATCTGGACCTGTAACTAAATCGTTTGTTGGGTAATAGTATTTTATATCGTCGTTTTCTGGGTTGCGAATACCATCGAAAACCGACATTGGCCATAACCATGACGAGAACCAAGTGTCTAAAGCATCAGTTTCTTGACGTAAATCGCTAGTTGTTAGCTGTTGGTTGTTTGTTTTTTCTTGCGCTAACTTAACCGCTTCTTCAATAGTTTCTGCTACTACAAAATCTTCTTTTCCTTCACCATAATAGTACGCTGGAATTTGTTGTCCCCAAAGTAATTGGCGCGAAATATTCCAATCGCGGATGTTTTCCATCCAGTGGCGATAAGTGTTTTCGAACTTTTTAGGAAATAATTGAATATCGTTATTTTCGCCTAAAACCGCCTCTATTGCTGGTTTTACGAGTTCTTCCATTTTTAAAAACCACTGATCGCTTAATCTAGGCTCGATAACAGCCTTTGTACGTTCTGAGGTTCCTACTTTATTTATATGTGTTTCTGTTTTTACTAAAACACCAATATTTTCTAATTCTTTGGCAACGGATTTTCTAGCCACAAAACGATCTTGACCTTCAAATTGTAATCCGTAACTATTTAATGTAGCATCTTCATGAAAAATATCGATAACCTCAAGATTGTGTTTATCGCCAAGGTTTTTATCGTTTTCGTCGTGTGCAGGTGTTACTTTTAAACAACCTGTACCAAACTCAAGATCTACATATTCATCTTCTATAATTGGAATAACACGATTACAAATTGGCACAATGGCCTTTTTTCCACGTAAGTGCGTAAAACGTTCGTCTTCTGGATTTATACAAATAGCAGTATCGCCAAAAATAGTTTCAGGGCGCGTAGTTGCAATAGTTAAGGTATCGTCGCTACCTTCAATTTTATAATTAATATAGTAAAGATTACCTTGACGCTCTTCGTGAATTACTTCCTCGTCCGATAATGTTGTTTTTGCCTCAGGATCCCAGTTTACCATACGATAGCCACGATAAATTAAGCCTTTGTTGTATAAATCTACAAACACTTTTATTACAGCTTCGCTCATATCGTCGTCCATTGTAAATTTGGTACGATCCCAATCGCAAGAACAGCCTAGTTTTTTTAATTGTTCAAGTATAACGCCACCGTATTCGTGCGTCCAATCCCAGGCGTGCTTTAAAAACTCATCGCGAGTTAAATCGTTTTTATCTATACCTTGTTCCTTTAATCTGGCCACAACTTTGGCTTCGGTAGCAATAGAAGCGTGATCTGTACCAGGAACCCAACAGGCATTTTTACCTTGTAAACGCGCACGACGAATTAATACATCTTGAATAGTATTATTCAACATATGTCCCATATGAAGTACTCCTGTAACGTTTGGCGGAGGAATTACAATGGTATATGGCTCTCTTTCGTCCGGTTCTGAATGAAAGTAATTATGTGTCATCCAGTAGTCGTACCACTTGTTTTCTACCTGTTGTGCATCGTATTTTGATGGAATACTCATCTTTGGAATAGTTTTTGAATAATAATTGGCAAAAGTACTTATATTTCTTGTTCTGTAAAAACAGATATTAAACTAATGATTGTTAAATTTAATTTTGAAACAGAATGTACTTTTAACTTTGTTAAATATGTTAATAAACCTGTAATACATCCAATATTTTTGTAGGTTGTAGAAAAAGTGAGTATGTTTGACGAAGATTTAAAGAATACCATGTAAATATTCGCCCTAAATATTTAAATAGTAAAGGGTAATTAATTTGAAATAAACACTAAAATTATGAAACATTTAATTACAATCTTTTTTGTTGGATTATTCAGTTTAGCTGTAAATGCTCAAGCTAAAATTGAATTTAAAACGGAAACAATTGATTATGGAACAATAGAAAAAGGAGCAAATGGTGTTAGAGTTTTTGAGTTTACCAACACTGGTAACGAGCCTTTAGTTATTACTAAGGTATCATCTAGCTGCGGATGTACAATCCCTAAAAAACCAAAAGATCCTATTTTACCAGGGAAAACTGGAGAAATTGAAGTTAAATACGACACCAACCGTGTTAACCCAATTAGAAAAACAATAACTGTGCAGTCTAACGCTGAAACGCCAACTGTAGCTTTAAAAATTAAAGGTTTAGTTGTAGATTCTAGTAAAGCAAGTGTTCTTGAAAAGAAAGACAAAAGTATTGTACAACAATAAATTGTAAAAAATATTTAATTTTTAAACCTCAAGTGAAAACTTGAGGTTTCTTTTTTTAATAAGGCGACTTTAAAACGAAAGAATAATTTAATACCACGCCCCTACGTTCAATTTTTAATTTAACGCGTTTACCAACATCATCATAAAATTTACTAGTAATTTCTTGTAAACTAAACCTAGTTGTTGGTTTGTTATTTATCTCTAAAATTAAATCGCCTATTTGTAATCCAGCTAAATCTGCGGGAGAATTTTTCCTGAGTTCTGCAATTACAAAAGCAGGTTTTAAAACATATTTATATTGCGCATCTATTACAATAGTTTGGCTATTAGCAGCACTTCTATTTTGTGTGTTAGGGCTTCTAAATTTGCTACGAGAATCGTCTATCTCTTTTACAAGTCTTGAGCCATCGTGTGCCAATTCAATCCCGCTGTGGTTATAGTTAAACTTTTCTTTAAAAAAGCTATTTTTAGTAAAGCTTACAAATCCTCTTGGGTAATCGAAAACCACATTAAACCGCTTAAGCATATTTCCAGATAAACTTCCATTTCTTCCTTTGTTATTTTTAGCTTTTACAACCGAACTAGAATCGGGATACGCAACATTTACATTTTTTAAATGATAATTGTTAATTGAAAAGCCATTGACTTTTGAACGTTTTCCAAAAACACTTCCACTAAGCCCATGCCCCAGATAATCATAAAAAAAATGGTCACCAGGATGAATATCTAAACTATCATCTTCAAATAACCACAAAGCATCACTCCCGCCAGAATCAATTAATAGTTTTACAGGTATTTCTTTATCCTTAATATTTACTTTTACGTTTATATAAGGTTTATTATTATAAAACTCTAAATGTAATTTCTCTGTTTTTCTTTTGCGCTTATAGTCATAAAAATCTGGTTCTATTAATCTTACAAATTTTCTTGAGTAATTAATTTCCACAATTAAATCTTTAAACAAATCAAAGCCCATAATACCATGTACAGGTATACCTAATCTGGGAGCTAAATTTAAATCGATATCATATACCGCATAAAAATCTTGATTTAATTTAATGGCATCTCCTATTTTAACGACGTTATTTGTAGATTTTGCTGCTTTAATAGGTTCTCCGTCGCCAAACCCCATGAGCTCAATAGTTTCTGTATTCTGTAGCTTTAAACTATCTTCAACATGCAACAAATTAAAAATAATAGGCTTACTAACTCCTGTATCAAGCAAAAAAGATAATTTTACATCATTTACTTCTACTGGAACAATTATGAGGTTATTTATTAGCTTAAATTGTATTTTATGAGATTTCTTGCTGTTTAAAACCTTAAAACTATCTTGAGCATAACTTACAACACCTACATAAAAAAACAAGGCAAAAAACAAACAGCATTTCATGGCAAATACAATTAAGTTGGTTCTTAAATTTAACAAACTTTCCGTTTTTGTCGCAATAATTATGCGGATCTTTTAAAATAATTTTAAAATAATTTTCTCAACTTTGCCGCTTAAATATTTTTTTAATGCCAAAAATTTCTACAAAAGGGCGCTTAATGCCCGAGTCGCCTATACGAAAACTTGTACCATTTGCCGAAAAAGCAATAGAGCAAGGAAAGTATATTTATCATTTAAATATTGGGCAACCCGACATTAAAACCCCTCAAAATGTATTAGACGCTGTAAAAAATAATTCGGTGGAAATTTTGTCTTACTCCAGATCTGAAGGCATAAATTCATATCGCCAAAAACTAGCTAAATACTACCAAGACACAAATATTAATGTAAGCGATAAAGATATTATTGTAACCACTGGCGCGAGTGAAGCTTTAATATTTTTATTTAGCAGTATTATGGATCCAGGAGACGAGGTTATTATTGCCGAACCATTTTACGCTAATTATATTGCTTTTTCTACGGCTACCGGAGTTAAAGTTGTACCCGCTGTATGTAATATTGAAGACAATTTTGCTTTACCAGATATTGAAGTTTTTGAGAAATTAATAACTCCAAAAACAAAAGCAATTCTTATTTGTAACCCAGGCAATCCTACAGGTTATTTATATTCAGAGGAAGAAATTCGTAAATTATCTGATTTAGCATTACGAAATGATTTATTTTTAGTAGCCGATGAAGTATATCGTGAATTTGTATACGACGGTGAAAAACATTTTTCTATTCTAGAAGTAGAAGGCATGGACGAACATGCGGTTATAATAGATTCGGTTTCGAAACGTTACAGTATGTGTGGTGCTCGCATAGGTAGTTTAGTTTCAAAAAACAAAACCGTTATGTCTACGGTTTTAAAATTTGCTCAAGCCCGTTTAAGTCCGCCAACGTATGCACAAATTGCTAGTGAAGCCGCTCTTGATACCCCTAAAAGCTATTTTACTGAGGTAAATGCAGAATACTTAAGTCGTCGCAATACATTAATTAAAGCTTTAGAGGGTATTGAAGGCGTTAAAGTTGCCAAACCTAAAGGTGCTTTTTATTGTATTGCCGAATTACCAATAAACGATGCCGATCATTTTGCGCAATGGCTTCTTGAAGATTTTGATCTGGATGGAGAAACCATTATGATAGCTCCGGCCTCTGGTTTTTATTCAACACCCTTAGTTGGAAAAAACCAAGTAAGAATTGCTTATGTGCTTAATAAAGAAAGCCTATTAAAAGCTACTAATATTTTAAAAGAAGCCTTAAAAGTTTACAAGAACTAGTGCAAATACAACAAAACATATCTTTAAAACCCTATAACACTTTTGGAATTGATGTGGTTGCAAATCATTTTGTATCTGTAAATTCCATTGATGATTTAAAACAAGTATTATCATTAAAAGAGTATAAAAACCGATTAGTTTTAGGCGGTGGAAGCAATTTGTTACTAACTAAAGACTTTGCTGGAATAGTAATTCATATAAACTTAAAAGGCATTGAAATTGTTTCACAAACCGAAGACTTTGTATATGTAAAAGCACAAGCGGGCGAAAATTGGCACAATTTTGTACTTTGGTGTATTCAAAATAATTTTGGCGGGGTTGAAAACCTTTCGCTAATTCCAGGTAATGTTGGGACATCGCCCATTCAAAACATTGGTGCTTATGGCGTTGAACTAAAAGATGTTTTTGAGTCGTGTGAAGCCATTTCGGTTGATAATTATCAGTTAAAAACCTTTTCCAATGCAGATTGCAACTTTGGTTACCGAAATTCCATTTTTAAACAAGAAGTAAAAGGAAAATATGTGATTACCTCGGTGGTTTTTAAATTAAGTAAACAAAACCACAAACTCAACATTAATTATGGCACTATTGAGGCAGAGCTAGAAAGCATGCAAATAAGCACTCCTACAATTCAAAGTATTTCAAAGGCCGTAATTGCTATTCGAGAAAGCAAATTACCAAATCCAAAAAACATAGGTAACAGCGGAAGCTTTTTTAAAAACCCGGTGATTTCTAAATCGCATTTCAATACATTGGCTTTAAACTTTAATAATATCCCAAATTATCCTGTAAACGAAAACGAAATTAAAGTACCAGCAGGTTGGCTTATTGAACAAGCAGGTTTTAAAGGTAAGCGCTTTAACAATTACGGTGTTCATGCTAAACAAGCATTAGTTCTGGTAAATTACAACGATGCCAAAGGGGAAGATATTTTAAATTTATCAAAATTAATTCAAAAAACCGTTTATCGAATTTTTAATATTTCTATTGAAGCTGAAGTAAATATTATTTAATTTAAAAGAAATTTCTAAATTTGACACTAGAAAAACTTAATATCTAACCAAAATTTGATTTCACCAATAGAAAAAGAAATCGTTTCCTTATTGCAAAAAAGCGATAAAAAAGCCATTAGTTTACTTTACGAAAACTATGCCGATGCATTATTTGGAGTAATTAAAAAAGTAATTACTGACGATGATATTGCGCAGGACGTCTTACAAGAAAGTTTTGTAAAAATATGGCGCTATGCAAAAAAATACGATCCTAACAAAGCAAAACTATTTACTTGGTTATATCGTATATCTTATAACTGTGCCATAGATAAGGTTAGAAATATTAAAAATAAATCTGGTAAAGAAGTCCAAATTGAAACCTCAAACGTATATAAAGTATCGTCAACAGAGTTAAACCAAGACGTACTAGATATAAAAAAGCATTTAAGCAGTTTAGACGAAAAGTATCAAATAGTTTTAAATGCCTTGTTTTTTGAAGGTATGACACAGCAAGAAGCCAGCGACGAATTAAATATTCCGTTAGGAACTATAAAATCAAGATTAAAAATTGGGTTACGCGAATTGAAAAAAATTTACAACCCCTAATTAATTAAGTCATGAATGAGAAAATAATTACTTTCTTAAATTCTGGCCTATTAGACAAATATCTAATTGGTGATACTACTTCTGAAGAAACCAGAATGGTAGAATCTTACATTGCAAGATATCCAGAAGTACAGAATGCCTACAACATGTTACAGTACAACCTTGAAGTGGTTGCGAAAAGTAATGCTGTTGAAGCCCCTAAAGGCATCTTAAATAATATTTTAGATGAACTTGATG
The DNA here is from genome assembly GCF_020523965.1 of Neotamlana sargassicola. Lineage (GTDB taxonomy): Bacteria > Bacteroidota > Bacteroidia > Flavobacteriales > Flavobacteriaceae > Neotamlana > Neotamlana sargassicola. Next base: position 255,838 of record NZ_JAJAPX010000006.1, read on the forward strand.
ATAAACCCGTGGTAAATTTAAAACCACAAAAAAACACTAAAAGTTGGTTTAAATTTGGTGTTGCTGCAAGTATTACAGCTATAGCATTTGCGGCTACTTCGTATATATTTTATAATCAAAATTTAAAATTATCTAAAGAAAATCAAGTGGTTGTAGATGAGCTTTTTGATTTACGTAGTGATATTGACAAAAACAATTTAATGTTAGACAATGTTATGCGTCAACTTTTGAAGCTTAATAACCCAGAAACAGAAAAATACATTATAAAAGGTAACGAACGTGCTAAAGATTTAAAAACCGTTGCCTACATTAATCCAAAAGAAAAAACATCAATGATTGATGTGGTTTCATTACCACAATTACCAGAAGAGCAATGCTACCAAATTTGGGCGGAATTACAAGGTAAAATGGTTAGTTTAGGAATTTTAAATGAAGCTGACAGAAAATTAAAAGAAGTCCCCTATTTAGAAGACGCTTTAGCTTTAAGCATTACAATAGAACCTAAAGGTGGAAACCAAACCGCCTCTACAGATAATTCTGTAGCAGAAATAGACTTACACTAAATTATATTAATAGCAATTCACGATTAAAAAAATCCCCATTTAAAAAATTAAATGGGGATTTTTTATATCCCAAAAATACTATTGCGTTTAACTAAAACTATTATCTTTGCAAAAATTTATATTCAATGAAACTTCTTTTAATCACTATAGCAATGCTAGGTTTAGGAATAGCAGGAATTGCTATTAAAATTTGGGCAAAAAAGGATGGTAAATTTGCTGGCACCTGCGCTAGCCAAAACCCAATGCTAAACAAAAGTGGTGAAGCCTGTGGGTTTTGTGGTAAAACTCCAGATCAATTTAGCGATTGCAACGAGCCACAACATCAGGAATAAAACTTCATGGCGTTTCTTGATGTTATTTTCTACATTTTTATTGTTGTAGTTGGTATTCAAATACTTTTTTATCTTTTTATTTTTTCAAAACTTGCTTTTTTTAAGCAACAAGAACAGACAAAAACCAACATCTCTGTTTCGGTTATAATTTGTGCTAAAAATGAAGCTGAAAATTTAAAAACTTTTTTACCCTCCATAATCTCTCAAGCGTATTCAAATTTTGAAATTGTTTTAATTAACGATGCTTCAAGCGATAATACTCTAGATGTGATGGAGCATTTTGCCGATACCAACAAAAACATTAAAATAGTAAATGTAGAAAACTACGAAACGTTTTGGGGTAATAAAAAATTCGCCCTTACTATGGGCATAAAAGCAGCCTCTCACGAGCACTTATTATTTACCGATGCAGATTGCAAACCAGCCTCCAAACACTGGATTAGCGAAATGGTTTCTCATTTTAACACCCCTAAAAATATTGTTTTAGGATATGGAAAATATAAAACCAAGAACAAATCTTTTTTAAACAAAGTTATCAGGTATGAAACCCTAATAACTGCAATTCATTATTTTTCGTTTGCTAAAATTGGCTTACCTTATATGGGTGTTGGCCGAAATTTGGCTTATACCAAAACAGATTTTTTTAAAGTTAACGGATTTGCAAACCACATGAAAATAAAATCTGGAGACGATGATTTATTTATAAATCAAATTGCAAATAAAACCAATACCGCTATTTGTATAACACCAAATAGCTTTACAATTTCTGTTCCTAAACTTAAATTTAAACATTGGTATAAGCAAAAACGCAGACATGTAAGCACTGCTAAATATTACAAAAGTAAACACAAAATTTTATTGGGTTTAAATTACCTAGCACAATTTCTGTTTTGGGTTTTATTTATACTATTATCCGCTTTTCTATTTAACTGGGAGTTAGTAGTTAGTTTATTTGTTTTAAAGCTAATAACTCAATACATTATAGTTTACAAATCGGCAAAGACTTTACAAGAAAAAGGCTTAATAGGTTTATTACCCTTTTTAGAAATATTTTTAATTATCGTACAATTAACTATATTTATAAATAATCTTATTTCAAAACCCAACTATTGGAAGTAGAAAACGCTATTAAACTTGCAAAAGCAAACAACCAGAAAGCATTTAATTTTCTTTTAGATAGCTTTTGGGACGATGTTTATGGCTTTCAGTTAAAGCGAACTCAAAACGAAAACGATGCCGAAGATATTACCATTCAAACATTTTCAAAAGCTTTTGATAGAATTGAAACATTTGATGAAAACTACAAGTTTAAAACCTGGCTTATAACAATATCAAAAAATATTCATATTGATTTACTTAGAAAGGAAAAGAATTCTATTTCTCAAGTTTTATCAAATAATCGCGATGAAGCTTATCAAATTTTAGACGAATCGCCTTCACCTGAAGACAAACTCATTACAGAACAGAATTTAGCAAAATTACTTCGCGACATAAAAAAACTAAAACCCCATTACCAGAACATAATTAACTTACGCTATTTTCAAGAACTAAGTTATAAAGAAATATCTGCAGAGCTTAACGAACCTATAAACAACGTAAAAGTAAAACTACTTCGTGCTAAAAAATTACTAGCTGATATTATTACAAATAAGTCTTAAAACTAAACACCTTATTGCCTTTCCTCCTATACAATTTAACAGAAATACTTTGTATCTTTGTAATCACACTTTTTTTTATATGAATACAGAAACAGTTTCAAATATATTGCCAGAGCGCAAACCAAAACCAAAATGGCTTCGTGTAAAACTCCCTACAGGGAAAAAATATACCGAATTACGTGGTCTGGTAGATAAATATAAGCTAAATACTATTTGTACTTCTGGAAGCTGCCCAAATATGGGTGAATGCTGGGGTGAAGGTACTGCAACCTTTATGATTTTAGGAAACGTTTGTACACGTTCTTGCGGATTTTGTGGTGTAAAAACTGGAAGACCAGAAACCGTGGATTGGGACGAACCTGAAAAAGTAGCACGCTCAATTAGAATCATGAAAATTAAACACGCCGTTTTAACCAGTGTTGATAGAGATGATTTAAAAGATATGGGAAGCATTATGTGGGCAGAAACCGTTAAGGCTGTTCGCCGCATGAACCCGGAAACCACTATGGAAACATTAATACCCGATTTTCAAGGTATTGAAAAACATATAGATAGAATTATTGATGTGGCTCCAGAGGTTGTATCACACAACATAGAAACCGTTCGTCGTTTAACCCGTGAAGTTAGAATTCAAGCACAATACGACCGTAGTATGGGTGTTTTAAAATACTTAAAACAGCAAGGGCAACGTAGAACAAAGTCTGGTATAATGCTTGGTTTAGGTGAAACTAAAGAAGAAGTTATTGAAACCCTTCACGACCTTAAAGCTAACGACGTTGATGTAGTAACTATTGGCCAATATTTGCAACCAAGTAAAAAACACTTACCCGTACAACGTTTTGTAAACCCAGACGAATTTAAAGAGTATGAAGAAATAGGTTTAAGCCTAGGATTTCGCCATGTTGAAAGTAGTGCATTAGTGCGTTCATCTTATCATGCTCAAAAACATATTAATTAAAAACAATGATTAATGTTGCCATAAATGGTTTTGGCAGAATAGGCAGACGTGTTTTTAGACTTCTTCAAGAATACAACAATATAAACGTTGTTGCCATAAACGATCTAGCTGATGCTAAAACCTTAAGTCATCTATTAAAATACGATAGTGTACATGGGCTTTTTAGCGGTACTATTTCAGGTGAAAACAATAACATTATTGTAAATAACAACACCATTCCGTTATTAAATCATAATCATCCAAAAGAAATAAATTGGCTACCATTTAATGTAGATTTTGTAATTGAAGCCACAGGAAAATTTAAAACAACTCTAGAATTAAATCATCATTTAAATAATGGTGCAAAACGAGTGATTTTAAGTGTTCCGCCAATTGAAGATGATATAAAAACTATTGTTTTAGGAGTTAATAATTATATATTAGATGGCTCTGAAAAAATAATATCTAACGCATCGTGTACCACAAACAACGCAGCCCCAATGTTTGATGTTATTAATACCCTTTGCGGTATAAACGAAGCTTATATTACAACAGTACACTCTTACACCACCGACCAAAGTTTGCACGACCAACCGCATAGAGATTTACGCCGCTCGAGAGCAGCTAGCCAATCTATTGTGCCAACTACAACCGGAGCAGCTAAAGCACTAACAAAAATTTTCCCAGATTTGTCTGAAGTTATTGGAGGTTGCGGTATTCGAGTTCCGGTTATAAACGGCTCTTTAACCGATATAACATTTAATGTAAAGCAAACAGTATCAATAAAAAGCGTTAACGACGCATTTAAACAAGCTTCCGAAGGAAAATTTAAAAACATTATAGAATACACTACAGATCCTATAGTTTCTATCGATATTGTTGGAAACACACATTCCTGCATTTTCGATGCTCAAATGACTTCGGTTATAGGCAATATGGTAAAAATAATTGGTTGGTATGACAATGAAACGGGGTATTCTCAAAGAATAATTGATTTAATCTGTAATTTATCGTGATAAAAATACGTTTTATCGATAAAATGTTTATATTTGTCTAATTCCAAACAACAAATATGTCTAAAATAAAAGCCTACAGTTCTCTTATTTTAATGCTTTTATGCTTAATTAGTTTTGCGCAGGATAAAATTCAAGACGATCCAGAAATTGCGCTTAATAATATTAATTACAGAATAAAACAGGCTCAAGAATATTTAGATAATTTTAACTACTACGAAGCTTTAATAAATCTAGATGAAGCTTTAACGCTTGCTAACAAAACAGACAATAAAGAAAGTATTGGAGTTATTCATACCTTAAAAGGAAAAATTCAATTAGTTGTTAATCAAGAAGAAAAAGCCATAAAGTCGTTAAGCAAAGCCATTGAGGTACAACGACTTATAAACGACAACACAAATTTAGGAAAAAGCTATAAAACCTTTGGAGATATTTATTATTCAAGAGGAGAATATTACCAAGCGCTAGACTCATATACAGCAGCTAAATCTAAGTTTCAAGAAGAAGAACTAGACCAAAATTATACACAAACTTTGCTTTCTGAGGGTAAAACCTATATTTCACTTAAAAATTATAAGAAGGCTCAAAGTTTACTTGAACAAGCGCTACTTGAAGCGCAAAATATAGATTTTTTAAAAGCGCAAAGTGAAGCCTTAATTAATTTAGCAGTTGTTCAAAACAATTTAGGCAACCATAATAAAGCAGTTAAATACGGAAAAGAAGGTATTGAACTTGCCGAAACCAATAATTTTACCAATTTACTTCCTGATGGCTATTTGGTTATAAGTGACTTATATAATAGTTCCAGAAACTTTAAATTATCTCGCGAGTATCTTAATAAGCATATTAAAATTTCAGACTCAATAAGAAGCTTAATTAACTCAAATTCATCATTAGAATTAGAAACGCAAACTAAATTAGCCGAATTAAACCATGACTTCGCCGAAGTAACAGAAAAGCTAAAAAAATCTGAATCGGATAATAACTTAGGAACGTTAATTTCAATTTTAAGTGTTGCTTTAATAACCATTTTGTCGCTTTTAACCTTATCGTTATATAAAAACAACAACATTAGGTTAAAAACCAACAACATGTTGCACAAAAAAAATTCTGAACTTATTGTTGCCAAAGAAAAAGCTGAGTTAGCCTCGAAAACCAAAGCAAATTTTTTATCTACAGTAACTCACGAATTACGAACACCTTTATACGCTGTTACAGGAATTAGTAACATGCTTTTGGATGAAAACCCAAAACCCGAACAAGTACAACATTTAAAATCGTTAAAGTTTTCTGGCGATTATTTATTAACCTTTATCAACGACATTCTTCAAATAAATAAAATTGAAGCAAATAAAGTTGATATTGAACCTGAAACTTTTAATTTAAAAAAGAAAATAAATAATATTATTTTGGCCTTAAACAATTCGGCTCAAGATAATAACGTTAATATTCATTTTGAATATGAGCCAGGTCTTTCGGAAAATTTTATTGCCGATCAATTAAAAATTTCTCAAATTTTAATAAACTTGGTTGGTAACTCCATTAAGTTTACTAAAAATGGAGATATCTGGATTCGAGTTTATAAAATTGAACAAAAAGATAAAATTTACACACTTCGATTTGAAGTAGAAGATAATGGTATTGGTATAAGCCAAGAAAAACAAGACCATATGTTCGAGAGTTTCTCTCAAGGATCCATACAAATTAACCGTAAATATGGTGGTACTGGTTTAGGTTTGTCTATTGTTAAAGGTTTAATTGATATTTTAAAAGGAATAATTTACGTAAAAAGCGAACTTGGAAAAGGCACAACGTTTTTCTTTGAAATTCCTTTAGAATACACTACAGTTGAAGAATCGAGCGATAAAAAACAATCTTATTTTAATCCGGAAAATAATGATTTCGATTTATCGAAGGTTAAAATTTTAGTAGTTGAAGACAACAAAATCAACCAAATGATTACTAAAAAGATTTTAACCAAAATGGGATTACACTGCGAAATAGTAGATAATGGAGAGGATGCCGTAAGCAAAATAAAAGACAACAACTACGATGTTGTTTTAATGGATATCCACATGCCTGGAATAAGTGGTATTGAGGCTACAAAAATTGTTAGAACTTTCGATAAAGAACTTACTATTTATGCTTTAACCGCCGTAACTATTGAAGATAAAATGCAAGAATTTGAAGAGGCAGGTTTTACAGATATTATTCCAAAGCCATTCAAACAAGAAGAGTTCGAGAAAAAATTATACAATGCTTTATCTAACAAAACTACGGCTTAACAAATTGCTTTAATAAATTATTAAACTGTTCGGCGTTATCTAACTTTACGGTTATTGGAAGATAAAACAGCTTATGCTTTAGCTTCTCAAAGTCTTTTAAACGCATAAAATCTTTTTCGGTAGTAATAATTAAGTCGTTTTTTTCTAAACGCAAAACATCCTCAACTTTAAAATTATAATGATCTGGGAAATTTTGGTGCGTAAATTGTAAACCCTTAGTTTTTAAAAATTCAACTAAAGGCGAGGCATTCGCAATTCCTGTTACTAAAGTAAACGGCTTTAAATCGGTTATTTTTTTTGAAGAGTTTTCCGAAAAAACAGTATCAGAATATACAATACTACTAAAAAATACGCTTTGGTTAATGTTGGGTTTAATTTGCTTTGTTATTAGCTCTTTATCCAAATTACTAATTCCTTCAGGGCACTTTGTAACAATAATTACATCGGCACGATTAGCTCCACTTTTGGGTTCCCGTAAATCGCCAGTAGGTAAAACAATGTCCTTAAAATAAAGCCTATTATAAGTAGTTAGCAAAATATTAAATCCGGCATTAACTTTACGATGTTGGTAAGCATCATCAAGTAAAATAACTTCGGGTTTTATGTTTAAATCTAATAAAGCTGCAATACCATTTTGCCTGTTAGAGTCGACTGCAACATAAATATCATCTTTAAATTTACAATAAAACTGAAAAGGCTCATCTCCAATAGAGCTTGCCGTAGATGACAAATTTGCCAATTGAAAACCTGTAGTACTGCGCTTATAACCACGACTTAAAGTTGCTATTTTATAATCGTTTTTTAAAGAACTAATTAAATACTCTATCATTGGCGTTTTGCCCGTGCCACCAACACTTAAATTTCCAACACAAATTATTGGCAAGTTATAAGTTTTAGATACCTTAATATTATAATCGTAAAGCTTATTTCTAAACCAAGTTATTATAAAGTAAACAGGAACAATAGGAAAAAGTATGTATCGCAAAAATTTCATTACAACGAAAGTAATTATTTTATCTTTGATGTAAAATTTAATTGAATATGATTGTACAAGATGTTATAAATCATTTAGAAACTTTAGCGCCTTTGGCATACGCTGAAGATTTTGACAATGTAGGGCTTTTAGTAGGCGATAAAAATTCTAAAATTACTGGTGTTTTAGTAACTTTAGATACACTTGAACCAGTTGTAGATGAAGCCATTGAAGCCAACTGTAACCTTATTGTAAGCTTCCACCCCATTATTTTTAAAGGCTTAAAAAAAATTACAGGTAAAAACTATGTAGAGCGTACTGTTTTAAAAGCAATAAAAAACGATATCGCTATTTATGCCATTCACACCGCTTTAGATAATTCAATTCATGGCGTAAACGACATGATTTGCAATAAATTACAACTTAAAAATAAACGCATTTTAATACCTCAAAACGAAACCATTAAAAAATTAACCACCTACGCCCCAAAAAATGAAGCCGCTGCGCTTAGGAAAGCGCTGTTCAATGCAGGAGCGGGTGCCATTGGTAATTACACAAATTGTAGTTTTAATGTAGATGGCGTTGGTACATTTAAAGGTAACGAAAACTCTAATCCTAGCATTGGAGAGATTGGTAAAGACCATACCGAAGCAGAAACTAAAATAACAATAACCTTCGCTAAACACCTAGAAAGCAAAATTTTAAATACATTATTTAAAACACATTCGTACGAAGAAGTTGCTTACGAAATTATTACCATAGAAAATAAAAACCAAAATATAGGTATGGGAATGGTAGGAGAATTTAAAGAAGCTTTAACCGAAAATGAGTTTTTAAACCACATAAAACTTAAAATGAAAACACCTTTTATTAGGCATTCTTCATTTTTAAACAAAAAAATAAAAAAAGTTGCGGTTTTAGGAGGTTCGGGGAGTTTTGCTATTAACGCTGCCCAAGGGGCTGGTGCAGACGCATTTATTACCGCCGACTTAAAATATCATGATTTTTTTTCGGCAGAAAATCGCATTCTTTTAACCGATATTGGCCATTATGAAAGTGAACAATACACAAAAAATCTTTTAGTAGCTCATCTTACAAAAAAAATTACTAATTTTGCAATCATTTTATCAAAGACAAATACCAATCCTGTTAAGTATTTTTAAAGTATGGCTAAAAAGAAAGAAGCAACTGTAGAAGAGCGTTTAAGAGCGTTATACGATTTACAATTAATTGATTCTCGTATAGATGAAATTAGAAATGTACGTGGTGAATTACCATTAGAAGTTCGCGATTTAGAAGACGAAGTAGCTGGATTAAACATAAGATTAGACAAACTGGTTGCAAGCCTAGAGGTTATAGATAACGACATTGCCAATAAGAAAAACTCTATTGAAGAGTCTAAAGCATTAATGAAAAAATATGCTGAGCAACAAAAGAACGTTAGAAATAACAGAGAATTCAATTCGTTGTCTAAAGAAATTGAATTTCAAGAGCTTGAAATCGAATTAGCCGAAAAACACATTAAAGAATTTAAGGCGCAAATTGAGCAGAAAAAAGAAGTTATAAGTGAAACAAAAGAGCGCTTAAAAGAGCGTGAAACACACTTAAAACATAAAAAAGGTGAATTGGATGCTATTTTAGCCGAAACTGAAAAAGAAGAACAAGCCTTAATTGATAAATCTGCCGAATATAAAGAGCAACTAGAGGAGCGTTTAGTTTCTGCTTATACCAGAATTAGAAACAACGTTAAAAACGGTTTAGCCGTTGTACCAATTGAAAGAGGTGCTTCTGGAGGTTCGTTCTTTACTATTCCTCCACAAATTCAAGTAGAAATTGCTTCACGTAAAAAAGTAATAACAGACGAGCATAGTGGTAGAATTTTAGTTGATGCTGTTTTAGCTGAAGAACAAAAAGAAAAAATGGAAAAAATGTTTTCTAAATTGTAAACAGCTTTCTTTAAAATATGTAGAAGCCTTCACTTTGTGAGGGCTTTTTTTATGCATTAAAATATAAACAGATTGAATTTACAGGAAAAACACCCTTACAAATTCAACCTTTTACCTCTACTTTATTTTACACTTCTACTCTAAATTTGTATCAGTTAGTTATTTAGTTTGCAAGTTATCAACTTGTTTATTTTTAAGAGTTAGTCATTGTCTCTCAAACACAACCAGAACCTAACCTAACTTATTAATCTTGAACAATTACCCCTACTTATCCAAGCCTTTGCGTACTGTAAAGGCTTTTTTTAAATCTATTTTAACATTAAAATTGTTAAGTTTAAAAATTAAAAACGTCTATAATAGCATGAAAAACATATTTCTTTTATTCGGATTATTTGTATTGTTAAGTTGTAAAAACGATGCGCAAAACAAAAAGCAAAAAGTAACTATAACAGATAATGAACCAGTGGAGGTTCCTTTAAAAAATGGAAAAGCCAGAGCTTATTTTGCTAGCGGTTGTTTTTGGTGTGTGGAAGCTATTTACGAAAGTGTAAAAGGCGTAGAAGAATCTATTTCTGGATATTCAGGTGGGCATACTTCAAACCCAACTTACGAAGCTAGTAACACAGGCAGAACAGGTCACGCAGAAGCTGTAGAAATTATTTACGACCCCAACATTGTAAGTTTTGAAACTTTGGTAGATGTTTATTTTGCATCGCAGAATGTAACACAGGTTAACGGACAAGGTAACGATCGTGGTTCTCAATATCGATCTATAATTTTTTATCAAAATAACACACAAAAAGAGGTTATTTTAAAGAAAAAGAAAGCTTTAGCGGATAAATTAGGTAAAACAATAGCCGCAGAAGTTTACCCTTTTCAAAAATTTTGGGTCGCTGAAGATTATCATCAAGACTACGAAAAAAAGCACCCAAATCACCCTTATATAAAAGCGGTTTCAATCCCGAGGTTAAATCGTTTTAAAGCAAAAATGCCAGGCGTATTAAAAAATAATGGGCATTAAAAATAAAGCTTCACAGTTAAAAAAGTATCTTTATAAAAAAGATATTTTTTAACTTATGAAACATTTAATACAAATTACATTCATAGCATTATTATTTTTCAACTGTAAAGAAAAAACAGTTTCAAAGCCTTTAAAAACAGCGTCTAAAACTAATGTTTTAACTACCGCCGAAAAAATTGCAAATGCACATGGTTATAAAAACTGGAATAATGTAAGCGAAATTGCATTTACTTTCGCAGATAAAAGACATTGGTTATGGAATACTAAAACAAACACTGTTAGCCTTTTTACAGAAACCGATACCATAACCTATAACAGAAAACAAATAGATTCTATTAATGCGAAAACCGATGCCGCATTTACAAACGATAAGTTTTGGTTATTATTTCCGTTTCAATTAGTTTGGGATAAAAATGTAACAATTTCAGAGGCAAAAAATGAGATAGCTCCAATTAGCCAAATTGAGCTCCAAAAAATCACGTTAACATATCCAAATAAAGGCGGTTATACTCCTGGCGATGCCTACGACATTTACTTTGACAACCAATATATTATTAAAGAGTGGGTTTTTAGAAAGCAAAATCAACAAGAAGCATCATTAACCAATACTTTTGAAGATTATAAAGATTTTAATGGCATAAAAATAGCCCAAAGTCATAAAAAAGTAGAAGGCGATTGGAATTTAAAATTAACAAACATTGCAATAAAATAAAACATCAAAAAAAAAAATTAATTATAAACGTCTAAGAATTCGTTTTACACGTAAATAAAGTATAAATATTCCGCGTAAGGCGTCTATATATATATCAAAGTGCTTCAATAGTAATATTATTGAAGCATTTTCTTTTTAAAGCCTTATTAATAGTACCAGTTGCTATTCTTATAATTCTTATTTTTGTTAAAACCCAAAAATCAAATCACATTGCACACCTATAAACACGGCCTTGAGTATGCGTTGCAACAAGATAAAAACGATACTCTAGCAAAATATCGCGACCAGTTTTATATACCAAAAGATAAAAACGGAAAAGACTGGCTTTATTTTACAGGAAATTCGTTGGGTTTACAACCAAAAAGTACACAAACTTATATTCAGCAAGAACTAAACGATTGGGCTAAACTTGGTGTTGAAGGCCATTTTGAAGCCAAAAACCCTTGGTTACCTTATCATGAGTTTTTAACCGAAAGTATGGCCAAAATTGTTGGTGCAAAACCTATTGAAGTGGTAGTAATGAATACGCTTACCACAAACTTACATTTATTAATGGTTAGCTTTTATCAACCAACAAAAAAGAAATATAAAATTGTTATTGAAAGTGATGCCTTTCCTAGCGATAGATATGCGGTACAAACACAACTTGAATTTCATGGTTTTAATGCTGAAGATGGTATGGTAGAATGGAAACCTCGTGAAGGTGAAGAACTTTTAAATATTGAAGATTTAGAAACCATTTTAGAGCAACAAGGTGATGAAATTGCACTACTTTTAATTGGTGGTGTAAATTATTATACCGGTCAATACCTCGATTTAAAACGAATTGCAGAAATTGGACATGCTAAAAACTGTATGGTTGGTATAGATTTGGCTCATGGTGCCGGAAATATAAAACCAGAATTACACAACTCTGGAGTAGATTTTGCAGCTTGGTGCACTTACAAATATTTAAATTCTGGACCAGGCAGTTTAGCAGGACTTTTTGTGCATGAAAAACATGCTTACAATAAAAACCTTAAACGTTTTGCTGGTTGGTGGAGCCACAACAAAGACACGCGTTTTAATATGCGCCAACCGCTCGATGTTATGCCGGGTGCCGAAGGTTGGCAACTAAGCAACCCACCTATTCTTTCTATGGCTGCTATAAAAGCATCATTAGATATGTTTAACGAAGTTGGAATGGATGCTTTAAGAGAAAAATCGAAAAAACTAACGGGTTATTTCGAGTTTTTAATTAACGAATTAAATAACAGTAAAATAAAAATAATCACACCTAAAAACCCAGAGGAACGCGGTTGCCAACTCTCTATACAAGTGCAAAATGCAGATAAAAGTTTACACCATAAACTTACAGAAGCAAATATTATAACCGATTGGCGCGAGCCAGATGTTGTACGTTGTGCACCAACACCGTTTTATAATACTTTTGAAGATGTTTTTAAAATGGTAGAAAAACTTAAAGAGATATTAAAAACATAAAAGAGCTTAATAAGAAGTATTTTTAACAATACTAAAATATAACATGAAACAAAAAGAGAATATTTTAATTATTGGCGCCGGTTTATGTGGTAGTTTATTAGCCTTAAGGTTAGCACAACGGGGGTACTTTGTTAATGTTTACGAAATGCGACCAGATTTAAGAAAAACCGATATTTCTGCTGGTCGCTCTATAAATCTTGCGTTTTCAGATCGTGGTAATAAGGCCATGAAATTAGTTGGGTTAGAAAATAAAGTAAAATCACTTTGCATACCTATGCATGGAAGAATGATACATACCAAAGAAGGCGAAACTTTTTTATCGAATTACAGCGGTCGTGAACACGAATATATAAACTCTGTTTCTCGAGGCGAACTTAATGCGCTTTTACTTACCGAAGCCGAAAAACACGAAAACGTAAATATTTATTTTAATAGAAAATGTAAATCGGTAGATTTTGAAAATACTACAGCTCTTTTTAAAGATTATGAAGACAAAACGGAGTTTGTTGAAGATGCCGATTGTATAATAGCCACCGACGGCGCTGGTTCTGCTTTACGTAAAAGCTATTATTTAGGTAAAAAATTCCTATTTAGTTTTTCGCAAAACTATTTAACTCATGGCTATAAAGAACTGAGTATTTTACCCACAGAAACTGGCGATTATAAAACGTATAAAAACGCATTGCACATTTGGCCACGAGGGGATTTTATGCTTATTGCCCTACCCAATTTAGATGGTAGTTTTACAGTAACACTTTTTTTAAGTTATACCGAAGGTAAATACAACTTTAACAATTTAACCACACCAGAAATTGTTACCAAATTCTTTAAAAACGAATTCCGCGATGCCCTTAAAATTATGCCTAATTTAGTTGAAGATTTTTTTAAAAACCCAACTGCAGCTCTTGGCACAATAAAATGCTCGCCTTGGCATTATAAAGGCAATACGCTGCTTATGGGCGATGCTGCACATGCTATTGTTCCATTTTACGGGCAAGGTATGAATGCCTCGTTTGAAGATGTTGTTGAGTTTGATTCTGTTTTAAACCAAAATAAAAATGCCGATTGGCAAACTATTTTTAGTGCATACGAAAAAACCAGAAAAAAAGATACCGATGCTATTGCCGATTTAGCTTTAGATAATTTTAATGAAATGCGCGACCACGTGGGGCAAGCTATTTTTCAAGAAAAACGAAAAATTGAAATGGCTTTAGAAAAAGAGTTTCCTGAAGATTATACCTCTAAATACAGCTTAGTTACATTTAATGAAAATATTGGCTACAAAGAAGCCATGCTTAAAGGGCGTGCACAAGACAAAGCCATTTTAAATTTATTATCGAATAAGCTAATCTCAACAAACGATAAGACCTCAACCATTTTAGAAAAAGTTAAAAAAGAAACCGAAGTTATTTTAAACGAAAACCGAATTGCAGGACTATAATTAACTACTTTAATATTTTTGACATACCATTTCTCTTATCTAAATATACTACAATATTACTCTGCTATATTTCTTTATTTTAAGTTTAATTAATTTATAAAAATCGGCTATTCATTTCAACAAAAAAATAATGAAATAGCCCATTTTGGCCTTCTTAAAAATGAAATCTGCCTTGGTTTACAAAAACTAAAGCAAAAAGCCCCTTCAAAACCTACATATTAAAACTAAAGCAGCGTTTAAAACTACATTAAACAACTTAAAACAAGCAAGTCACAAATAAATCGAAACTAATTATGTTTTTTTAACTACAATTTAGTATTCACTTTCACAGATTTCTATAAAACTGTTTGGCAAACATATAGTTAAGTATTTATATTGAAAAAACAATAACAAAAATCATTGTTTTACTAACCATTTTAAACCATAATTATATGATAACGCTTACCAAAATTTTAATTGAAATAATCATTTTAATTATTTCAATTTTCTAACTTTTTTAAATACGTAAAACTTAGTCTAGAATAAGTTTTACTATTTTTACAAAAAGAAGATTAAATTGAAAAAGCATTTTTTTAAAGGATTAGCAAAACTTAATAAATTTATTCTACCCAGTTACACTAAACAACAGCTCGATTTAGCTAAAGCCAGCAAACTACAACTTGCCATAATTGGTTGGCGCTATTATGTAACTACCAACGCACTAGAATAATTATTAATTCTATTATTAGGTTTATTTTAAACCTTTTCTCGTTACCAAAAAATGTGAAACTTTCGTTTCCTTTTTTAACCAATATAACTACCAAAAAATTTAAATAAAAACTGATATAATTATGGCAAAACATAATCTTTAAAAACAAGACTTTTTAACTATCTTTAAGCTGTACCGATATTAGAATTAAAAAATCTAAAAATTATATAAAATGAGTAAAATATATCCGCCAATTAATTTTAAAGAATGGATTGAAGAAAACCGTCATTTATTAAAACCACCTGTAGGAAATAAGGTCGTTTGGAAAGATGGTGATTTTATAGTCATGGTTGTTGGTGGCCCGAATGACCGTACAGATTATCATTATAACGAAACGCCTGAATTCTTCTATCAAATTGAAGGTGATATTGTTTTAAAAGTTATCGATGAGGGCAAACCTAAAGACATTCATATAAAAGAAGGCGAGATATTTTTATTACCTCCAAAAGTACCACATTCGCCTCAGCGCGGACCAAATACGGTTGGTTTGGTTATAGAATACCCAAGAGACAAAGGCGTAAAAGATAAATTACAATGGTATTCTGAAGAAGAAGCCGATTTAATTTATGAAGAAGAGTTTACTTTGGAAAATATTGAAACCGATATGCCTGCCATTTTTGATAGATACCACAACAAATTTGGGAAAGGAAAATCGAACAAATAAATTTTCATTAATTTAAATTAGATTGTCGCGTTAAAATAGCGCATTAACACCAAACCATGAGCAAACGTAAACTTAGAATAAACGGGCATTCGCATTTATTACCTTATCCGGAAGAAATTCCAGATTTTATGCGAGACAAAGGCATTTTTTGGGTGGATAAAGACCGAAAATTTATGCTTCAAAAAGATTGGAATCGTCCCATTACAGATTCAAGTTTCTTTCTCCATGAAAAACTCGCTTGGATGGAACGCAACAAAATAGACCATGCCGTGGTTTTAAATTTATCGCAACTATATGGTAACGGTTTGCGTTTAGAGGAAATGAAACAAGCGCTTCGTTTTCAAAACGATTTTAACGCCCGAATACAAGCCGAACATCCTAAAAAATTCACTTGTGGTTTTGTAGTGCATCCTGGTTATGTTCGTGGTGCTTGCTGGGAAATTGAACGTTGTGTTGAAGAGTTAAACATGCGTCTTTTATGCTTGCCAACACATTACATGGATACCATTGGTACTTGGCGTAGTATTTTTGATGAAGAAAACGCTCGTATTTTTGAACTTGCCGATAAATATGGATTAGCCGTTGAAATTCACCCCTACGACGGCGAAAAATTTATAAAACTACAAAATACTGCATGGCGTTTTCACCTAATTTGGATGCTTGCGCAATGCGCCGATGCTTACCATTTTTTCACTTTAAATGGTTTGCAAGATAGATACCCAAATATGCGAACCTGTTTTGCTCATGGCGGGCAATTAGCTCAAATTAACTTAGGAAGACGTATACAAGGTTTTGATGGCAGACCCGATTTATTCGAAGGCAAACACCACCCAAGAAAGGCTGTCGGCCATAAAAATATATTTTTTGATACTTTGGTTCATGATACAGGCTCTTTTCAGCTTTTAGTAAAAAATCAAGGCGCCAAACAGGTGTTAATGGGATTAGACGACCCTTACCCCTTAGGAGAAATGGAAAGCACCAAACAATCGTCGTACCCGGGTAAAATTTTAGATTTGGCCATAGAACGCGAAATTATAAACGAAACCGAGCGTGATGCCATTTGGGAAGATAATGTACTACAATGGCTTTATGGCGATGACGAAAAAGCAAAAAATGAACTAGTAAACAGAATTTTAAGTTAATGCATTTTATACCAGAAGAATTAGATGATTATGTTGTAAAACATACCGAAGACGAACCCGAATTATTACAACAGCTTACTAGAGAAACCTACCAGAAAATTTTACAACCTAGAATGCTAAGTGGACATTACCAAGGTAGAATTTTAAGTATGATTTCAAAGTTGGTTAATCCAAAAAATATTTTAGAAATCGGTACTTACACTGGTTATTCGGCCCTTTGTTTAGCTGAAGGCATGCAAGACAATGGCGAACTACATACAATTGATGTTAATGAGGAATTGGTTGATTTTCAAAGAAAGTATTTCGATAAATCTGATTATGCATCTCAAATTCATCAACATTTAGGAAGCGCTTTAGATATTATTCCTAAACTAAATAAAACTTTTGATTTAGTTTTTATTGATGCTGATAAAGACAATTACTCAAAATACTTCAACTTAATTATTGATAAACTTAATACGGGCGGTATTATTTTATCGGATAATGTTTTATGGAGTGGCAAAATTTTAGATAAAACTTTTAAAAAAGATGATACCTCAACGCCCGCTTTAATCGCATACAACGCACTTTTAAAAAACGACACACGTGTGGAAACCGTTTTACTTCCTATTAGAGATGGCTTAACCATTAGTAGGAAAATTTAATTTCCTTACTAATGGTTATACTTTTAACCCTAATTATGATGCTTTTACTACTCGCAAATTAGAACCATTTTGAGGTTCGACTGTTTCGTAATTATTTTTCGTTGCTTTTTGAAGATTTTCCGAAATCACTTGAAAAAACTCATAATTATCGAATGGCTTAATAATGTAATCGTTAAACCCAATTTCTTTGCAGTTTTTACCAATATCTTCAATATCGGCAGCTGTAAGCGCTATAATTGGAATTTCAGAATTAAAACGTCTTACGGCTTTTGTAGCCTCATTACCATTCATAATTGGCATGTTAATATCCATTAAAACTAAATCGTAATGGTTATTTCGTATTTCGTCAAGAGCATTCTGGCCGTTATCAACAATCTTACAACTATAACCTTGCTTAGTTAATAAACTTTTAGTTACTACCTGATTAATCTTATTATCTTCCGCAACTAAAATTTTAATACCATTTTGTCCTTTTACAACGTTATTTTTAACCAATTTGGCTTCTGGTTGAGTAATGTTGCTTAAATTATCAATATCGAAATTAAGTTCGAAACTAATTTTTGTTCCAACATTAACTTCACTTTCTAATTTAATATCTCCACCAAATAAATTCACTAAGTTTTTGGTAATAGAAAGCCCTAAACCAGTACCTTGATAGTTTAAATTACTTTCTTCTATTTGAGAAAAGTTTTCAAAAATAGTGTTGAATTTTTCTTTTGGAATACCAATACCATTATCAACCACTTCAAAACGTAAACCTACTTTATCGTTGTTTTTACTTAAAAGCACCACATTTAATTTAATAATGCCATTACTAGTAAATTTAACGCTATTCCCAATTAAATTTATTAAGATTTGAGACAACCTTACTTTATCGCATTTAACATGCTCTGGCACATAGTTATCGATATTTAAAACTAATTTATTATTAGTTTCTTCTAAGCGATAATTAAAAGTATTTACAATGTTATTTAACATCTCTGGTAAGTTAACCGAAACACTTTTAATTTCGACCTTTTGAGCCTCCATTTTACTAACCTGTAAAATATCATTTATTAAGTTTAACAAATAGTCGCCAGAATATTTTAAAGAATTTAAGTATTTTTTATCGCTGTCGTTTAAATCATTTTTTTCTAATAATAATGACGTTATACCAACAACGCCATAAAGAGGAGTTCTTAACTCATGAGATACATTAGAAATGAATTTACTTTTAAGTTCGGCCGTTTTTAAAGCTTCATCTTTTGCAATTTCTAGTTCACTATTTTTAGTTTCAAGTGTGTTACTTAATTTTCGTTTAGACACATAATTACAATATATTATAACCACCGAAAACAGTAATAAAATTAGCGTTATAACAATAGCAATATTAATTTTCTTGAACTTATCGGCCACTTGTATTTGCTCTAATCGTTCGGCATTTGCTTTTTCTGCATTTGCTTTGTAATCTTCAATTAAAAATTTAGATTTAATAAGTAAATCTTGCTGATTTTTTCTTTTACTATCTAATTCTTCTTGATATTTATTATGTTCTAAAAGCGTAAGGTAAGCTTCGGTACTTTTACCAGATTTTGCTAAGGCCACAGATAACTGCATATAAACCTTACTTAATAAGGGTAGGTTTTGCACATTATTGTCAAAATAAGGAATTGCTTTTCTAAAATTTTCTGTAGCACTATTAAATAATTCTTTTTTAGAATAATAGGTACCAAATACATAATTGAAATACCCTAAATAATACTTACCTATATTTTTTGAATCTAAATCTGATTTAATTTTTAATAAACTAATTAAAGCTTCTTCTAAATTACCCTTAGCTATGTGCAACTCGGTTAAATTTAATCGCGCTTCAAAATAAACCTGTTCGGTTTTTTTATTTTCAGGTGTGCTTAAAACAGGATAGTTTTGAGCGTATTTTAAGCTTTCATTAAAATAATAGGTAGCTTTCGAATAGTCGATTTCCTTTGTATAAATTTTGGCTAAATTTAAATACGTACTTGCTAATAAATAGTCGTCGTTTATATTTACTAACGACTTTAAGGTTAATTTGTAAAATGCCTTTGCAGAGTCGTAATTTTCCATAAGGTTGTAAATATTCCCTATGTTGAAATTTGCCAAGGCACTACCATAATGATCGTGAATTGAATCGGATAATTTTTTAGCTAAAACAAACTCTTTAAATGCTTTAACAATGTTTTTATTCTCCAGATATTGAGTGGCTGAAGAATTAATGTTATCAATGTTTTTGATAATTTCTCGTTCCTCTTTCCCGTAAGTAAGCACAGAAAAGAATAGAAAACAATACAGTAAAGTAGTTTTCATAATGTAGGTTATTTTGATGATTTGGTACTTCAAAGATATTTTTTAAGTAAAAATCACTTCAATAAACTCGGTAAAATGTAAAATGTATTTGTTTAATAGATGAACTACCTATCGATGAATAGATTAACGGCTAAATTTTCCGTTTTACCGATCCTGTAAAATCCTCTAGATCTTCTTTAACCTGCTCTAATTCTTTTTTCACGTCTGAGGCAACGCTAGTGTCAATACCACTATTTTCGGCTGTTTTGGTAATTTCGTGTTTAATATCGTTTGTGGCATCTTTTAAAGTACGCATGCCTTTACCCAAGCCTCGAGCAATTTCGGGTAGTTTATCGGCGCCAAAAACCATAATAGCTATAAATAGTATAAATGCTATTTCTGGCCCGCTAATAAATAATAATGTAGGTTGTTGTATCACAATGCAAATATAAGTGTTGTTTTTGTTAGAATAAAAAAAGCCGATTATAAATTAATCGGCTTTTTTTATTTTTTTAAATATGTTTAGTTTTGAACTTGTTCTTTAAACTTGTCGAAACTATTTTGTTGGTCTCTTGGCCAAGCGTTATTTGAAGTATCAACATCTGCTGTTTCAAGATCTGGATCTACTACAAAACTAGTAATCGCCTTTTGAGTTTTAAATACCTTGCTAACTTCATTATCGTTATACCTCCATATTTGTGCTGGAAACGTTTTACGTTCTTTGGTTCCATCGCTATATGTAATTTCTAAAATAATAGGCATTACCAAACCACCTGGTTTTTCGAAGGTTACTTCGTAAAAATATTTTGGAGCTTCTATTAATTTAGCTTTTTCAGCATCAGAAAGACTTGCTATATGTTCGTTTAAAAATGCAAAGTCTTTTGGTTCTTTAGCTTCTTCTGGGTTAACACCTTCTGCAAAATAAATAAGCTTGTCTTTATAATCATCAAGATTCATATTATAACGAGCCGCTTGCGTTTTAGCATAATCGGTTGGCTTATCTGTTAAATAGTACTGCTTAACATCTTTAACACCAATATCGGTATAATCTGTAGTGTAAAACCATCCTCTCCAGAACCAATCTAAATCCATTCCAGAAGCATCTTCCATAGTTCTAAAGAAATCGGCAGGTGTTGGGTGCTTAAACATCCAACGTTGCGAGTAAGTTCTAAAAGCATAATCAAACAACTCTGGTCCCATAATGGTTTGGCGTAACATGTATAAACCTGCAGCTGGTTTTGTATAAGCGTTTGGTCCAAATTGATAGACGTAATCACCTTGCGACATAATTGGCGAAATATAATTTTGATCACCTCCCATGTATGGTACAATGTCTTTAGGTAAGTTTCCTGTAATAAAATTTGGATCGTAATCTAACTCTGCTAAGGTTTCTACAAAGGAGTTAATTCCTTCGTCCATCCATGTCCATTGGCGTTCGTCGCTGTTTACAATCATTGGGAAAAAGTTGTGTCCTACTTCGTGAGTAATAACGCCAATCATCCCCCTTTTTAATCGTTCTGAATAAGTTCCATCTGGATTTGGACGTCCGTAGTTAAAACAAATCATTGGATATTCCATCCCTTGTCTTTCTGAATGTACAGAAATAGCTTTACTGTAAGGGTAATCGAATGTGTACTTTGAGTATTCTTCTAGAGTATTAGCAACTACTCGTGTTGAATGTTCTTCCCAAAGCGGATTTCCTTCTTTTGGATATAAGGAAATAGCCATAATATTCTTACCATTTATCTTTACAGCCATGGCATCGTAAATATACTTTCTAGACGATGCAAACGCATAATCTCTAACATTATTTGCTATAAAGTGCCATGTTTTTGTTTTTGTGCTTCTACCCTTTTCGTTTACTTCGGCTTCTTCTTGAGACACGATAAAAACAGGATTGGTGTATTCTTTTTCGGCTTTAGCAAAACGTTTTAATTGTTCTTTTGTGTAAATATCTTTAGGGTTTTGTAACTCTCCTGTAGCTTCTAAAATATGATCGGCTGGAGCTGTAATTTTTACATCATAGCGCCCAAACTCTAAAGCAAACTCACTACGCCCCCAAAACTGCATATTTTGCCAACCTTCAACATTATCGTAAACACATAAACGTGGAAAAAACTGAGCTATGGTATAGTTTTTATTTCCGTCGGGGAAAGTTTCTAAACCAGAACGCCCGCCATCAACATTAATGTCGTTAATATTATACCACCACTTAATACTAAATTTAAAAATTTCACCTGGTGCTAATGGTTTTGCTAAGTTTATACGCATCATGGTACGGTTAATGGTATGCGATAATGCCGAACCATTTTCATTTTTTACGTATTCTATATTAAAACCACCATCAAATCTATCTTTTAAATTAGCCTTTGTAAACGAAATTGGCCCATTAAAAGCAGCATTAAAATTTTCTGACTTAGCATCTGGAGTTTTCGAGTCTTTTGCTCTCATATTTTGGTCTAACTGTAACCATAAATACTCTAAATGATCTTTAGAATTATTGTGATAGGTAATTTTTTCTTCACCAAAAATCTTATCGTTGTTTTCATCTAAACGAATATCCATTACATAATCCACCTGTTGTTGAGTATAAGCGTAACCCGGTGCTCCAGAAGCATTTCTTGTTTCGTTAGGTGTTGCCAATACATCCTTTAATTGTCGAAATTTGTTTTGGTCGGTATGACCTTGCGGCTTCGTTTGTTCTTGTGCAAATAAACTAGACGACACAACAACAAATGAAAACATTAAATAAGTTAGTTTTTTCATTGTTAGTTTTTTGAGTTTTTTTAATGATTTTTGAATTTTAGCCATAAAAGCTAAATTATTGTAACTAAAAACGTCCGAAATTAATAAATTTTCATTTCTAAACGAGGTTTTTAATTAAAATTTAACAGGAAGTTTCTGTTTGAACCTGATAAAACTTTACTCTTTTGCTTATTATAAATTTTGGTTTTAACAATATTTTGCTGTTCATTATAAACATCAAACAAAATGGCATTGCTTATTTCTAGTGTTTTTATGGTTTTCACATTTTCAACTTCTAAATAGCAGCGTACAATATCGCCATCATATTCTTTTCCTATAAAACTAAAATTAGCAGGCTGATTGTTAATTTTTAGAGTAAATTTTTGTTTTATGTATTTTTCGATATAAATATCGCCTACTTCAGGTTGGTTTAAACCTGTTAAAGTAATAGTGTCGTTAAAATTTTTACGTAAAGCAAGCTCTAAATCGTCAACAAAAATTCGAGTGGTTATTTGTATAGCTTCTTTACTCTCGATATAATTTACTTGTGTTACACTTAAGTAATATTTATGTAATCCCGTAAAAGCAAAAAGTGGTAAAACACTAAGCAGTATAAGTACTTTATTAATTTTCATAAATAAAATTTGTGGCTAATTTATAGCAATTGAAATCAAAAAACATTCCATAAAATTATTATTTTTCAACTTCGTTAAGGTTTTTTAGGTATTGTTTATACTTGTAACGCAAGAAAATTAATATTTCGAAATCGCTTTTATGGTTGCAACGCGCCATAAATTGCTCGTCGTCTGCACAAAAATAAAAGAAGTCTGCGTGAAATCTAGCATCTAAGGGATTCGATAAAAAAAAATCTTTAGCCAAACGTGCTTTTACACTTAACATGACATCGTCTTTGCTTTCTATCTCTACACGCTTTTTAAGCATTTTGGTCCTGCCAGTAATAGCATTTATAATTGGTAATATGGAGACTGATCCACCACCGCCCATGGTATTTCCATTAACAGACGGCCTAAAATTTGAAGCCTCACTTAAGCGACGTTCGCTTTGGGTTGCTGGTCTCCCTGTGTAACCTGGTATACCAACATCGTAAAAATTAATGGGTGGTTTTCCTTTTACATTCTTTACATCCGAAAGTAAATCACCTGTCATAAAATTTCCGACCATAACTTCTTCAAGCTCATTAACTTGTTCTTCTAAATAAACTTTTAAAGCTTTTAAATTTATTATACTAGGAGTAATTATAACACTTTTAGGTTTGTGTTGAATAGACGAAAAATGCAAGGTATCGTTAAGCCTAACCAATACTTTAAACTCGCCAACTATATTTGTTATAGTAAATTGGTTTAAACTTTTATTAATAACATGAATATTCTCTACGTTATTTGCGCTTTCTACCCGTCCTAAAATTTCTGTGGTTTGTGCATTGATAAGTTGAAAACTGAAAACTACAAACAGAAATAACCCAAACTTAATTTTTACCATACTCGGTTAAAAAAAGTTTACTTTCTGCAAATAAAAACTCTAACAAATGTATTTCGTTTTCAGGCTTTAAGAGTGACTCATTTAAATTTTTAGTTTCTAAGTAATTTATAAAATCATGCACTTTGTTTTCGGGAATGTTAAAGGTTTGGTTTAAATAATCTACAGTATAAACATCAAGTACATCGTTTGGCTTATCATTTTCAACCTGTTCGTTATTAATGTTTTTGGTTTTGTTTTTAGGCTTTACAAATAAGCCTATAATTTTAACTAAATCTGGCAAATAATTTAAGGCGTTTGGGTTTATTGTAGCTGTTAAGTGGTCTGCAATAACTCGGTTATCAATTGTTTTATCTTCACTCATTGCTAAAGCATCCATGTTACCAACAACCAGAGGTTTAAGAGTAATAGTTTTAACCTCGGCAATATCTCGAATTAAACTACCGGAAAGCCCCGAATTAAGTGTTACTGCATTTAACTGATTTACCTGCTCGATTAATTGAATTTTTAACGTCTTGTTTTTTATTACATCTTCATCAACAATAACCGATGCTGTTTGAAATTGTAATGCCGAAATTTCGATAACATCACGTAGTGCAACATTAATTGTAAACACACCAAATTCGTCGGTAATGGTCCCTTCTCCGGCCGATTTATTAAAAATAGTAACCGCTTCAACATCATTTGCATCCGACAGAATAACACCAGTTACAGTAATACGATTAACCGATTGCGCAAACAATATAACCGGAAAAATAAATACTAAAATTAAAAGTAATTTTGCTTTCACATCAAAAAATTTTCTTTCATAAATTACGCATTTTTTATCTTAAAAAAAAGGTAAAAGGCCTGTAATATTTTGTTAAAACAAATATTTACTTATGTTTACCCTTAAAAATAACAACCTATGAAAAACTTAATTATTGCCAGTACCTCAACCATTCATGGCAGTGGTTATTTAGAATATATTTTACCAACGCTCGCTAAACATTTTAAAAACGCAAATACCATTTTATTTGTGCCCTATGCGCGACCAAGCGGCATTTCGCACGACCAATACACCGAAATTGCTCAAAAAGCCTTTAAAAAAATAAACAAAAAAGTCGTTGGAATTCACACCTTTAAAAACCCAATTGAGGCCGTAACAAAAGCCCAAGCCATATTTGTAGGTGGCGGTAACACCTTTGTTTTAACCAACCAATTGTATGTAAACCAATTAATAACTCCAATGCAAAATGCCATTAAAAACGGCACACCATATTTAGGCACAAGTGCAGGTAGCAATATTTGCGGACTCACCATAAAAACTACCAACGATATGCCCATAGTTTACCCTCCAAATTTTAACGCACTCGCTTTGGTTCCATTCAATATTAATCCGCATTATCTCGATCCAGATAAAAAGAGTAAGCACATGGGAGAAACTCGTGAAACGCGTATTAACGAATTTCATTATTATAATACACCACCAGTAATTGGGCTGCGTGAAGGCAGTTGGCTGCAAGTAAACAATAATACCATAATACTAAAAGGAGAACTCTCTGCAAGAATTTTTGAATATAAAAAAGACGCTTACGAAGTTACACCCGAAACCAATTTAAGCGACTTAAAATAATTTGGGCGTGCCCCGAAGCTTCGGGGTCGGGCTATTCGTTACAAGTCCGCGCTCGTACCTCGCTGTGGGCTTTCCACTGCTATCCCTCACGCAGTATTCAGGTTTTGCAAAATGCATTATATTTCAAAAAAATATTTATCTGTTAATTCAGTATAAAGCATAAAAAACGCCATTGTTTCCAACAGAGTTTCTTGAGCGGGAGACCGGGTTCCCTTCGTCTGCGCTCAGGATAAACTTCTCACCCTAAAAATTTAGACACTAGAAACTTTAAGGCATAAAAAAACTCCATTGTTTCCAACAGAGTTTCTTGAGCGGGAGACCGGGTTCGAACCGGCGACATTCAGCTTGGAAGGCTGACGCTCTACCAACTGAGCTACTCCCGCCTTAATAAGTGGCTGCAAATATATAAACTCCTCACAATTCTGCAAAACTTTTATAACTTTTTTAAAAAATGATACCCTAAAATTTTAAAACCTTCATTGTAATAAAACTTATGCGATGCGTAATTGGTTGAATATGTGTTTAATTCTACAGTTTCGCAGCCTTTACTTTTAACGTAATTGTAAATCCAATTAAAAAATTGCTTCCCTAAACCTTGGCTGCGGTAAGCCTCATCAATAAAAACATGATCTACCTCAACACTTTTACCCGCATAATGCCGAGTACAAAACCATAAACCACAAATACCAATTAATTTATCGGCATCAAAAATGGCAGCACACTCATAATTTTGCTTCGCCATTTCTAAAATACGATCTTTTAAAATGTGAGCAGGAATTTTATAATTGTTCAATTTTTCTACAAGCGGTAAAATTTCTTCAATTCTAGATGTACTTAAAATTTTAAACTGAAATGACATATTTTTTTCGGTTAAGGTAATAATTACTTAAAATATATTAAGTTTGAATTATTAATTTTTTAAAACGTTTAAAATAGAATCTTCTAATTACACTTTAAAATTAATTTCTGCAGAGGAAAGCTATAAAGTAAGACATCCAGTTTTAAGACCCGGACGTCCTTACGAAACCTGTATTTTTGATGGCGATAATCTTGAAAGCACATTTCATTTTGGAGTTTTTCAAAACAACAAAATTTTAGGCATTTGTTCATTCTTCAAAAATCATCATAAAAACCTCAACTATAATTCCCAATATCAATTGCGTGGTATGGCTATTTTGGGTAACCAACAAGGTAAAGGATTAGGTAAACTTGTTTTAAATTTCGCCGAAAACCATATTAAATCTCTAGGTGTAAAAATCGTTTGGTGCAATGCTCGTGAAGTAGCAACCAAATTCTACGTAAAAAACAACTATGCCATTTTTGGAGAACCTTTTAATATAGAAGGAATTGGCACGCACTACGCCATGTATAAGGTATTAAATTAGTGACTTAATCAAAAAACTAGAGTCTAATATTAAGTAAGCTAAAATTTTGTATTTTTAAATTAACTATTATACCTAAAAATGAGAGGAAGAAATTTAAAATTCAGGTTATTAATAGGTGCTGCCATTGCCCTATTTTTTGTTTTTAAACGTTGTAGCCAACAAGAAGTTAACCCATATACAGGGCGAACACAAACCATATCAATGGAACCAAACGATGAAATAGCTATTGGTTTGCAAAACGCACCGCAAATGGCACAACAACATGGTGGTTTGCATGAGAATACACAATACCAAGCTTTAGTGGACAATGTTGGCAACAAACTTGTAAATAGCAGTATTGCCAGAGAAACACCATACCAATACGAATTTCATTTACTTAGCGATCCTAACACCATAAACGCATTTGCTTTACCAGGCGGACAAATTTTTATCACCTATGCATTATTTGCAAAACTGGAAAACGAAGACCAATTGGCAGGAGTTTTAGGCCATGAAATAGGACACGTTTTAGGCCGCCATAGCGCCGAACGTATTGCTGAAAGCGAATATTGGCAAGGATTAACTACAGCAGGATCTGTTGGTGCAGATATGGGTGGCGTTATAAGCGGCATAGGACAAAACACCTTATTAACAAACGGGCGCGACGACGAACTTGAAAGCGACGACTTAGGCGTAAAGTTTATGATAAAAGCAGGTTACAACCCACAAGAAATGATTGGCGTTATGCAAATTTTAAAAGCTGCTGCTGGACCTAACCGTGTACCAGAGTTTCAAAGTACACATCCCGATCCCGATAATCGCATTGAAAAAATACAAGAGTCCATTAAAAAATATAAAAACCTTTAAAAAGTAAAAGCCTTGTAAAAAACAAGGCTTTTTTTATGAGTGACTAGCTCAAATAATTATAAAATGAATACAATTATTTTTTCTTTTTCTTTTTAGACAATGCATCCTTTATAATTACAGCTGTATCTTTTGCGCCATGTAATTTGGCATACTGTAAAGCTGTCATTTTTTTACCTGCGCATCTGGCTTTTAAATCGGCACCGTGAGTTATCAGCAACTCTAAAATTTCAGTTCTGTTAAATTTTGCAGCGTACATAGCTGGAGTCATTCCGTTTGAACGTTCGTTTACATCTGCTCCTCTTGCTATTAATTTTTGTACCGTTTCTAAATCGCCATGTGCAATAGAAACACAAAAAGAATTCACTTTAAAAAAATACTCGTAATTTACTACGTTAAAATCGTTAGGAATAGTTGAAGCATTAACACTTGTTGCACCTAAGCTTAATGCGATTGCGGAAATAATGATTGTTTTTTTCATGATGAAAGATTTAATGATTTATGATTGTTTTTTGATTTACTTAAAAGACGCTTCAAATTTTATTCTGTTACAATAAAACACTAAAAAATTTTGTTTTTAACAATAATTTCACATTAATATTAGTAATTCACCAAATACTTAAACACCTAAAACCGCTAGCATTTATAAGGCTTTTATTCCCAAATATTATTAAACTTAGTTATATTTGTTTCAAATTAAATTTTATTAAAAATGAACAAAAAAGTTATCTTAATGATACTTGATGGCTGGGGAAATTCTCCAGATCCAAAAGTTTCTGCTATAGACCATGCCAACACACCATTTATAGATTCGCTTTATAATAATTACCCTTATGCAACGCTTCGTACCGATGGCTTACACGTAGGTTTACCTGAAGGCCAAATGGGAAACAGCGAAGTAGGACACATGAATTTAGGAGCAGGACGAATTGTATATCAAGATTTAGTAAAAGTTAATTTAGCCGTTAAAAATAAAACACTAAATAACGAGCAGGTTTTAGTTGATGCCTTTAATTATGCAAAAACAAACAATAGAGATGTGCACTTTTTAGGATTATTAAGCGACGGCGGTGTACATTCACATATCAATCATTTATTTGGTTTATTAGATGCAGCTGATGATTTTGGTTTAGAAAACACATATGTTCATGCCTTTACAGATGGTCGTGATGTTGATCCAAAATCTGGATACGGTTTTTTAACCGAACTAGAAGAACATCTTGAAAAAGGTAAAGGAAAAATTGCTTCGGTAACAGGTCGTTATTACGCCATGGATCGTGATAAACGTTGGGAGCGTGTTAAATTAGCTTACGATGCTGTAGTAAAAGGTATTGGTGAAAAATCTAAAAACGTTACAAATTCTATTCAAAAGCAATATGATGATGACGTAACAGACGAGTTTATAAAACCTATAATTATGGTTGATGAGAAGAATGAACCCGTTGCCAAAATTAAAGATGGTGATGTAGTTATATTCTTCAACTTTAGAACCGATCGTGGTCGTGAATTAA
The DNA here is from genome assembly GCF_020523965.1 of Neotamlana sargassicola. GTDB lineage: Bacteria > Bacteroidota > Bacteroidia > Flavobacteriales > Flavobacteriaceae > Neotamlana > Neotamlana sargassicola. The sequence continues at coordinate 285,296 of NZ_JAJAPX010000006.1, forward strand.
CTGAAGCCTTGTCGCAAACAGATTTTCATGAGCAAAACATGCACAAACTCGATTTGCATTATGTAACGCTTACTAATTATGACGATACCTATAAATATGTAAACGTAATTTTTAATAAAGAAAATTTAAAAGAAACTTTAGGTGAAGTACTTTCTAAAAACGGTAAAAAACAAATTCGTATTGCAGAAACCGAAAAGTATCCTCATGTAACCTTTTTCTTTTCAGGAGGTCAAGAAGCTGAATTTGAAGGGGAATCCCGAATTTTACGAAACTCACCAAAAGTAGCAACTTACGATTTAAAACCTGAAATGAGTGCTTTCGAGTTAAAAGATGCCTTAATACCAGAATTACAAAAAGGCGAAACCGATTTTGTATGTTTAAACTTTGCAAATGGCGATATGGTAGGCCATACTGGAGTTATGGAAGCAGCTGTAAAAGCTTGTGAAGCTGTAGATGAATGTGTAAAAGAAGTTATCACAACTGCTTTAGAAAACGATTACACTACTATTGTAATTGCAGACCACGGTAACTGTGAAACTATGATAAACCCAGATGGTTCACCAAATACAGCGCACACAACAAATCCGGTGCCAATTATTTTAGTAGATAAAGACATTAAGGAAATTAAAGACGGCATTTTAGGTGATGTAGCTCCAACTATTTTAAAGTTGATAGGCGTGCCACAACCAGAGGCCATGACACAACATCCGTTAGTTTAATTTATAACAATACCGCAACCCTAAGTCCGTTTCAATGAATTTAAATAAACAATTAATTATTGCTGTCGATTTTGACGGCACTATTGTAGAGGATGCCTACCCAAAAATAGGAAAACCAAAAATTTTTGCATTTGAAACCTTAAAAAAACTTCAAAGTGAAGGGCATCGTCTTATTTTATGGACTTATAGACATGGTGAACGACTTAACGAAGCCGTAAAGTTTTGTGAAGATAATGGTATTTTCTTCTATGCCATTAACAATAGTTTTCCAGAAGAAAAATTTAGCAACGACGCTAGTAGAAAAATAAACGCCGATGTTTTTATTGATGATAGAAACATTGGCGGCTTTATAGGTTGGGGTAAAATTTATCAAATTATTACCAACGAAACACCCAATATTCCCGAAAAGAAAAAAGGCTTTTTAGGTTTATTTAAATAGCCTAATCGTAACAATATTGTATCTTTGCCTTTTATTTTTAAAACCATGATAGTAGTAAAAACAAAAGAAGAGATCGAGTTAATGAGAGAAAGCGCCCTAATAGTTTCTAAAACTTTAGGCGTTTTAGCAAAAGAAATAAAACCTGGGGTTACTACCCTACAATTAGATAAAATTGCAGAAGAACATATACGCGATCATGGTGCTATTCCTGGTTTTTTAGGACTTTACGATTTTCCAAACACTTTATGCATGAGCCCAAACCAACAAGTGGTTCATGGCATACCTAACGATAAACCTTTAGAAGAAGGCGATATTATATCGATAGATTGTGGTGCTTTAAAAAATGATTTTTATGGCGATCATGCCTACACTTTTGCTGTAGGTGAAATTGATGCCGAAACCGAAAAACTTTTACAAGTAACCAAAGAATCTCTTTATGTTGGTATTCGCGAATTTAAAGCCAATAACCGTGTTGGCGATGTTGGTTATGCCATCCAGAAATATTGCGAAGACCATGGCTATGGCGTAGTTCGTGAACTTGTGGGCCACGGCTTAGGTAAAAAAATGCATGAAGACCCAGAAATGCCAAATTACGGCAAACGTGGTAGAGGCAAAAAATTTGTTGAAGGTATGGTAGTTGCAATAGAACCTATGATTAATTTAGGAACGCATCGCATAAAACAACACAGCGATGGTTGGACTATTACAACCAGAGACAATAAACCAAGTGCGCATTTTGAGCACGACGTTGCTTTAGTTGATGGAAAGCCAGAGTTACTATCTACCTTTGCTTACATATATGATGCATTAGGAATAAAAAGTGACGAAGAAAACGAATTTAGACAAGAAGCATTAGTTTTATAACATGACTTACATTCAAGATATACAAAAAGAGTTAGAACCTTTATTATCAGAATTAAACAATCATAAACTTTATAAAAATTTACAAACTATTGATGATGTTAAAATCTTCATGGAACATCATGTTTTTGCGGTTTGGGATTTTATGTCTTTATTAAAAGCCCTGCAAAACAAATTAACATGCACATCATTGCCATGGACACCTGTTAAAACGCCATCGACAGCACGGTTTATAAACGAAATTGTTTTAGGTGAAGAAACCGATGTAAACGAGCTTGGTGAACCTAAAAGCCATTACGAAATGTACTTAGATGCCATGACGCAAATTGGTGCAAATACAAATCAAATTGAAGCTTTTGTAAAAAGTATTTACAATGGTATAACTATAAAAGAAGCTTCAGAAGAAACTAAAGTTAACTTAGAAACTATAAAATTCGTTGAATTTACATTTAATGTTATTGCATCGGAAAAAGCACACCTAATTGCTTCTGCTTTTACTTTTGGACGAGAAGATTTAATTCCTGATATGTTTTTTCAAATTATAAACAAATCAGAAACTAAAGACAAATCCTATAGCAAATTAACTTATTACTTAGAGCGTCATATTGAATTAGATGGTGATGAACACGGGCCTTTATCATTAAAAATGATAGAAGAGCTTTGTGGAAATGACCAGACAAAATGGGATGAAGTTAAAGAAATAGCTATTGAAGCGATTAAACAACGCATTGCTCTTTGGGATAATATTGCAAACTTAATAGAGGCTAATAAATCAATTTTAGCATAATAATTTACCTTTTGAAATCTCTTTTTAAGCTCATATTAAACCTAATACCAAGGCCTTTATTAATTAGGTTAAGTTATTTAGCAAAACCGTTTTTGGCTTTAATATTAAAAGGAGATAGATACACCGATCCTATTGATGGTAAAAGTTTTAAATCGTTTTTAGCTTACGGTTATGTAAAACAGCGCGAAAATATTTTATCGCCCTCCACTCTATCTTTAGAAAGACATAGATTGTTATGGCTGTTTTTAAAAAATGAAACCGATTTTTTTTCAGCAAATAAAAAAGTACTTCATTTTGCACCAGAACAATGCTTTTTAAAACGTTTTAAAGCTTTAAAAAACATAGAATATACGACAACAGATTTACTTTCACCTATTGCCGATGTAAAAGCAGACATTTGCGATTTACCTTTTAAAGATAATAGCTACGATATTATTTTCTGTAATCATGTTTTAGAACATATTCCAGACGATACAAAGGCTATGCAAGAATTATTTCGTGTGATGAAGCCAGGTGGATGGGGCATTTTTCAGATTCCACAAGATTTGAATCGTGAAGTAACTTTTGAAGATGATTCCATTACGGACAAAGCCGAACGTGCTAAAATTTTTGGACAATACGACCATGTTCGCGTTTACGGTAAAGATTACTTTGACAAACTTAGAAGTATTGGTTTTATTGTTGAAGAAGTAGATTATACAGCTAAACTAACTAAAGAAGACATCGATAAATATCGTTTAGCAAAAGATGAAATCATTCCTTTAGTTCGAAAAAATTAAACCAACATGACACAACAAGTTTTTATTATTACAGGTGCTTTATTCGGAATGCTAGCCATTATACTTGGTGCTTTTGGTGCTCATGCTTTAAAGAAAACACTCTCTGAAGATCAACTTAAAAGTTTTGAAACCGGTGTAAAATACCAAATGTACCATGCCATTGTTTTATTACTTCTTGGTTTTAATTTTCAGTTTTCAACTTCAGCAATGTATTGGTGTTTTACCATAGGAATTATTCTATTTTCCTTTAGTATTTATGGTTTAGTTTTAAGCGATGCTAAAGGGAAGAAATTAAAATTTTTAGGGCCAATTACGCCTATTGGAGGTTTACTTTTTGTAGCTGGTTGGTTATTAATAATTTTGCAAGCTCTTTAAGCTTACAATTATTCTGGAAAACCATTTAAAGCAAGTGTTTCAATTTCATTATTTTCATTTTCAAAAATTAAAAACACTTTTAATTCGGGGTGATGTTTTAAAAACTCTTTAATTTTATTTACACCCATGGCTTGAAATGCAGTTGCGTATGCATCAGCAATCATACACTCGCTTGCAATTACAGAAACGCTTAGCACATTGGTTTTAGTTGGATAGCCCGTTTTAGTATCGATAATATGCGCGTAACGGTTACCATTATCATCAATTTTAAATTTACGGTATGTTCCAGAAGTTGCCATAGCTTTATTGAGCAATTGTACAGTTTTCAAAATCGATTGCTCCCCATTAAAGTTAGGATTTTCAACCCCGATACGCCATTCCTTATTTTTTTCTATATTTTTTCCGTGTACTCTAACCTCTCCTCCAATTTCAACTAAATAATTAGCTATATTTTTAGATTCTAAAAACTCTCCAACAACATCAACACCATACCCTTTCGCTATAGCATTAAAATCGATAAAAGCATCTTTGGGCTTGGTAATTTCATTATTAATTTTAAAAATTTTATCAAACCCAACCGACTGCATTAAGCTATCTATAATTAAACTATCTACACTAATAATATTATGCTCAGAACCAAAACTCCAAGCATTAACCATGGCTCCTATGGTTGGATCAAAAGCACCATCTGTATTATAAAAAATGGCTTTTGAAGCCTTAAAGACCTTATTAAAATAAGTATCTGTTTTAACGGCTTCACCCCTATTTATTTTTGAAATTATGGAATTTACCTGATAGTTTGAAAGCGAATTATTTATTTGGCCAAACAAACTATCTATTTCATTAGAGAAATTAATATCAGAATCATAAATAATAGAATACGTTGTGCCAAATACCGCCCCCTGAAGTTTTATGTTTTTACCTTGCTCTGTTTTACAATTAAAAACTACGAAACAAATAATTAATAAAAAGACTTTTTTCATTTAATTTAGGTTAGTTTCTAGAACTTGAATACCACTGTATTGTAACAAATATTCTTCATCTAAATAAATAGGTGTTTTAGCATCGTCCTTACTACCTAATCCTACACCAGCATATAATACTTTTGCATTATTTTCTCTGGCATGTTTTTTAAAGGTTTCCATCCAAACCACATTATAATTATTTGGGTTTTCGGGTAAAATTACAGCTCTTACAATTACAAAATAATACTGACTGTTTTTATCTATGCAAACAAACTGAGGATGTTTTTTAAGCTTACTATTTACCGCCACAAACTCAAAACCACGTTGTTCTAAATCTTTCCCAACATGATTCATTGCTAGATTATGTAATTCTTGTTCCGTGAGTGGCTTCTTCATAGCGCAAAAATAAAAATATTTTTTTTGATGATTATGATGACATTTTAAAAATATTTCGATGATTTATAAATTAAAGCAATTAAAATTATGAAATATTTAAAACTACTAAGCGGCATAACACTAATTATAAACCTATTAGGGTGCAGCACTAACATATCTGGAAACACTAACAATTTAACTGGTTTTACTTCGCCAGATAATTGTCCGCAACTACCAGCAGACCCAACATCGGCATATTGGGAATACGGCAAAGGAAAACCAATTCCATTATTCGAACAACCTATATTGCAAAATCCGCAAGCCAGATTCTCGTGCGCACATGGCAACTTAGGTATGCCACCATTAACACCTCCATAAGGTTATACCGCTGTAAATTATGCTAACCCAAACACTAATTCGTTTGGTGTTAACATAATTCGAAACAATGACGCTGCTGTTTGGCGTTATGTACCTACGTCGTCATATCCTTCAAATTTTGATAGTTTAAGCATTTTAAATATTGAAATTAATAACGTAACCAACGCATTTGGGTTTAACGGAAACTACAACATTCTATGTGAATTAGAGCCCATAATATTTATTGAGAATGGAGTATTTAGAGTTACAAGAGCCCGCATTATAGGGTTTAATAATACCCGTGCTTTAAAATTGATTCTGCCTTGTATTTAGAGAGCTTACCAACGGCTAGTCTAACCCATGTCGTTGCAGCAGGCCTAGTTACCGAGTATGACAACTTGTTTATGAATATATTTTTGCCATTACACTTTCAACTTTATCCAAAAGAAGGAAGTCCATTATCGGACAGAGATAATGACGGTGTAGCAGATATTTTTAACAGTGCCCCAGACAACCCCAACGTACAATAATACCTGTTTAAATAAGAAAAAAGTAGATAAACGAAATTATAAACCTTTTAGTAGTAATGTATTTGTTCTAAATTGATTAAGTTGTATATTTCCTTAGCTATTAACATGAGGAAATCTATACATGCATTAAGTCAAACCGAACTTATTAATGCTTTAAAAATAAACGATTCATATATTTTAAAGCAATTTTACACGTTACATTATAAAAAAATTGAAGCATTAGTTTTAAAAAATAGTGGCATAACAGAATATACCAAAGATGTTTACCAAGGTGCTTTTTTAACTGTTTTGCCCCAAACAGCTAAAGCCGACAAGTTTGTACCAAAAAAACGAAACCGCTTTACAAGGTTATTTATACAGTATTGCAAAAAACAAATGGACCGATGTTTTACAACCGAAAAACTTTAAAAATGCCAATAAATTAAACGAATTAACCTTAAACGAAACGCACGATAACAATAATGATGATGCCTTGACAAAGCAAAACCTAAAATTAAAAGCGGTTATGGTTGCATTTAAAAATTTACGACAACCATGTAAACAACTATTGGCCGATTATTATTTTGATAAAAAGTCGTTAAAACAAATTGCGCTACATTTTAAAATTGAAGAAAATACAGCACGTAATAAAAAATATCGTTGTATAGAGAAATTAAGAAACATGGTTATGGCACAAAAAAAACAATAACTTGGAAGATAAAGAATACATATCAAAAGAATTATTCGAAATTATAGAACGTTATATTAATGGTAATATGACGCTAAAAGAGCAGCAAGACATTAATCAGCTCATTGAGCTCGATGTTGACTTTAAAAGAAAGGTTGAAGAGGTAAAAACCTTTATTCATGATGTTGAAGCCCAAGCTTTAAAGGAAAAACTAGACGATTTTCATGAAACAGCCATAAATGAACCAAAAATTTCAACAAAAAATACTTTAATGTATTTAAATTTAAAACGAATAGCTGTAGCTGCAGCCTTTGTTATTGGTTTAGGTAGTATTTGGTTTTTTAGCATTCCGCAAAACGAAAAATTATATGCAAAATATTATAAAAACGACCCTGGATTGCCAACAACCATAGGTAAGAGCAATAATTATGAATTTTACAATGCCATGGTTAAATACAAACAAGGTGATTACAAAAATGCCATTAAATCTTGGCAAGCATTAGTTGAAAAAAAACCAAAAAACGACACTTTAAATTATTTTATAGGAGTAGCACATTTGGCCAATAAAAGCGTAGATTCTGCCATACCGTTTTTAGAACGAACAGTACAATCTAAAAAAGAGTTTCCTTTAATTAACGAGGCAAATTATTATTTAGGATTAGCTTATTTAAAGGAAGGAAATACAGAATTGGCAAAACAATTTTTAACTAAAAGTAATAACAACGTAAGTAAAGAATTACTTTTAAAACTCTCCGATTAAAATGAAAACTCAACTAAACTTCAAATACGTTTTTATTTGTTTTACCATTTGTTGTATAACATTTCCCCAAAGTTTTCCCGATTAATTTTTGCAAAACAAGATAAAAACCTGATAACTCTTTATATACATTCATAATTTACAATATAAACTTCAATTCTAATTTAGCCATTTTAACTGGTTGCGAAACAGGGAAACCAGTCTTTCAAACTGGTGAATATATGATATCGCTAGCACATACCTTCAATTTTGCAAGAAACGGAAGTATTTTAACTAGCTTATGGAAAATAGACGAAAAAACAAGTTCCGAAATTTTAAAATTATTTTACAATAACATAAAAAATGGCTTGCCTAAAGATAAAGCCTTGCATTTAGCAAAATTAATTTTTAAAAAAAAGAATGAGGGTCGTTTATTAACACCATGTTATTGGTCTGGTTCAATTTTAATGGGCAACATAGCTCCCATAGCCCTTAATTCGTATAAAAACCTATTTATTTACACCTCAATCATAGTTTCGATTTCTTTAATTCTGTCCATATTAATTTTAAAACGAAAAAAATAAAAAATTAAGCTCTCTTATTCAAGAGATAAAATTTAATAGTTTTTTTATCTTAAATAAACTATTATTTAATAACTTAGGACATAAACACATACACTTATGTCTCGTTTAGAAAATGCCATAAAAAAGCTATACATCGCTTTTAATGAAAATACCTTAAATCCAGAATGCTGCAAACAATGTGCTGTTGGAAATATTCTTGACAAAACGGATAGCTGGAAATATTTTTCCGATGACCATGGAACAACAAACCTTAATTACGTAGGTCAGGTGAACCAATTAATGGGGAAACGTTTTAATGGTTATACTCCAGAAGAATTACTTAAAATAGAAGCCACATTTTTAAAGGCCTGTGGTTACCAGCTGCCCTATAGTTACAGAAACAAAAAACCAAATAACCCAGAAGACAAAGATATTTTATTAAAGGGCTTATTAGAAGTTATTGACCTACTTTATACACTCGATGGAGAAAAAAACATCATAAATTATAACCCATTCTTCTCAAATAAAAAAAGCACTTCCAAATTAAAAAAAGAAAGCAAAATTATAGAAATATAAAATTATACCTACAAATACGTGTTAACATTTTTTAAAAATAGTGCATTTTATCGATTTTTTTTACCTTTAAACTTGTTAACTAACAAATAATTTAGTATTTTCGCCTTTGAAAAATTAACCCTCCAAAAAATGCAAAGCTCTAAGAACGTACTTTCAATGAATGAAAAAGAATTTTATTTAGATTTTATACAAAGTACTGCTAAAATTGGATTTTGGGAAGTATTTCTTGATAGTAATACAGTTATTTGGAGTCCCGAAACCTATAAAATTCACGAGTTACCATTATCATACAAACCTAGTGTTAAAGAAGGAATAAACTTTTATAAAGAAGGATATAGCAGAGACACTATTAGCAAAGCCTTTAAAAATTGTGTTGAAAAACATGAAAGCTACGATGTGGAATTACAAATAATAACTGCAAGTGGAAAAGAAAAATGGGTGAGAGCTATTGGTAAAGCACAAGTAAATAATGGTATTTGTTTTAAAGTATCGGGAGTTTTTCAAGATATAGATGAAAAAACAAAAATTACTACAGAACTCGCCCGAAGAGAACAGTTATTAACTAAAACCTTTGAATTAAGTGCCGTTGGAACGGTTACTTTAGATTTAAAAGGTAAATTCCTTGATGCCAATAGAAGCTTTTGTGAGACTTTTGGATATACAAAAAACGAATTATTAGCGCTTTCTTTCTTAGATATAACTCACCCTAACGATAAAAATAAGGGCAAGCAAGCCATTATGGATATGATGAACGGTAAGGTAAATTATTTCCAAACGGAAAAAAGATACCTAGGAAAAAACGGTAGAACAATTTGGGCTTTTATCTCATCAACTTTAATACGAGATAATAATGGGCAACCGTTGCATTTTGTTACTCAAATTAACGACATATCGCAAATAAAACGAAGTACTAAAAAAATAGTTAATTTATTAGATACTACCGAAAACCAAAATAAAAGACTTTTAAATTTTGCACATATAGTATCTCACAACTTACGTTCCCATTTCTCTAATTTAAATATGTTATTAGATTTAGCGAAAATGGAAATTCCAGAATCTACAGAAAACGAGATTTACCCCTTGTTAAAACAAGCAGTAGACCATTTGGGTGAAACTGTGGATAACCTTAATGAAGTAGCTTCTATAAACACGAAAAAAGACATTAAACTCGAACCTATTAGTTTATTACCTACTATAAATAATATTGCCAATAGTATTGCTGCCCAAATTATTGCCACAAACGCAAAATTATCAATTAATGTCGACGATAATATAACGGTAATGGCCATACCAGCCTACCTAGATAGTATTATTTTAAACTTTTTAACGAACGCTATTAAATATAAAAAACCCAATGACAATCCTGTAATTGATATCAATGCAGAAATTAAAAACAATTTTGTAATTTTGAAAATACGTGATTACGGAATGGGAATTGATTTACAAAAATATGGTGAAAAACTATTTGGAATGTATAAAACCTTTCATAAGCATAAAGACTCTAGAGGCATAGGTTTATTCATTACCAAAAACCAAATTGAAGCCATTGGAGGTCAAGTTCAAGTAGAAAGTGAAGTAAATTTAGGTACAACATTTATTGTGAAATTAAAAAATTATGAAAAAAATTGATGTTGCTTGTATAATCGATGACGACCCTATATTTATTTATAGTGTTAAAAAATTAATGAAACTAGCAAACTTTTGCGAGTCTTTTATGATATTTAATAACGGCCAAGAAGCAATAAATAATTTAACGCCTATTTTAGAATCTGGTGAAAATATGCCCAACGTTATTTTACTAGATTTAAATATGCCTATTATGGATGGCTGGGAATTTCTTGATGAATTCACAAAAATAAAAGCTCACAAGGAAGTGGTTATTTACGTAGTAAGTTCTTCAATCGATCCTCAGGATAAAAACAGATTAAAAACCTACGAAGCCGTTTCAAAATTTATAATTAAACCAATAAATGTAGAATTACTAGCAAAAATTTCAGAAGAACTAATTGCTTAATTTTTAAAAATATTTTAAATAAAAAAGCCAACTAATTTATTTAGTTGGCTTTTTTGATTCTTAAACTTAACTTTAATATTATCCACCAAAGTCATCAAATCGAATATGTTCATCTGGAATACCAAAATCCTCACCCATTTTTTGAACGGCTTTGTTCATTAATGGTGGTCCACAGAAATATAGTTCTATATCTTCTGGAGACTCATGATGGTTTAAATAATTATCGATTACACAATTGTGAATAAATCCAACAAAACCATCGCCTTCTTCATCATGAATATCTTTCTTAACCTTCCAGTTATCTTCTGGTAAAGGTTCAGATAATGCTAAGAAGAACTTAAAGTTAGGAAACTTACGCTCTAACTCATAAAAATGCTCTAAATAGAACAATTCACGCTTAGAACGTCCACCATACCAATAAGTAACTGTTCTTCCTGTTTCTAACGTCTTAAATAAGTGATATAAATGCGAACGCATTGGTGCCATACCAGCACCACCACCAACGTAAAGCATTTCTGAATCACTTTCGTTAATAAAGAACTCTCCATAAGGACCAGAAATAGTTACTTTATCACCTTGCTTTCTTGAGAAAATATAAGATGATGCCACACCTGGATTTACATCCATCCAACCGTTTTTATTTCTATCCCATGGTGGCGTAGCAATACGCACGTTAAGCATAATATCACGTCCTTCTGCAGGGTAAGAAGCCATAGAATAAGCACGCTCCACTATATCATCATTTTTCATTACTAAAGGCCAAAGACCAAACTTATCCCATTCTGCTTGAAACTTATCTGGAGTTTCATGCTCTTCTGGATGCGCTGTAATATCTATATCAGAATACTTAATTTCACATTGAGGAATTTCAATTTGAATATATCCACCTGCTTTGTAGTTCATATCCTCTGGAATACGAACAACAAATTCTTTAATAAATGATGCTACATTGTAGTTTCGTACAACTTCTGCTTCCCATTTCTTAATTCCGAATACTTCCTCTGGAATTGTAATGTTCATGTCTTGCTTAACTTTTACTTGACAAGCTAAACGCGCACCATGTTGTAATTCCTTTCTTGTAAAATGAGGGGTTTCGGTTGGTAAAGCTTCTCCTCCACCTTCTAAAACATGACACTCACATTGTATACAAGTACCACCACCACCACAAGCCGATGGTAAAAATATTTTTTGATTACCTAAAGTTGATAATAAACTACCACCTGAGGCTACTTCAATTTCTTTTTCACCATTAATAGTGATTTTTACTGGACCAGATGGCGATAATTTTTGTTTTACAAATAATAATAACGCCACTAACAACAATGTAATTACTAAAAAAGCACTTACTGTTGCAATAACGGTTCCTAATGTTCCTGCTGCTAAAATCATATTACTTTATAACTTTTATGTTGTTAGCGACTTCAATGTCTTCTTTTGTATCTTCTTTTTTCTCAATTTTGGCAGCTTTTTCTTCTGCTGGAGCCTCTTCATCTCCACCTGTAAGCATTCCTCCAAAACTCATAAAACCAATGGCCATTAAACCAGTAATAATAAAAGTAATACCTAAACCTCTTAATGGAGCTGGTACGTTAGAGTAACGTATTTTTTCACGTATTGCCGCGATAGCTAAAATGGCTAAAAACCATCCTATTCCAGAAGAAATACCATAATTAAATGCTAAGCCTATAGTTTGAATTTCACGAGATTGCATAAATAACGAACCTCCTAAAATCGCACAGTTTACAGCAATAAGCGGTAAAAATATACCTAAAGAGTTGTATAAAGATGGTGAAAACTTTTCTACCACAATTTCCACTAATTGTACCATAGTTGCAATAGTTGCAATAAACATGATAAATGAAAGGAAACTTAAATCGTACTCTGCATATTCTGCCCCTAACCATTTTAAAGCACCTGGTTGTAAAATATATTGGTCTAACAACCAGTTTACAGGCACAGTTACAGCTAATACGAAAACTACTGCAGCACCTAAACCAACGGCTGTACTTACTTTTTTAGATACCGCAAGGTAAGAACACATCCCAAGGAACGTGGCAAATACCATGTTATCTATAAATATTGATTTGAAAAATAATTCTATATGTTCCATATGATATTAGTTTTTAGTTGCTAGTTGTTAGTTTCTGGCCTAAAAACCATCAACCCCTAACCATTAACTAAATTTAATCTTCTATTAAATCTTTATTTCTACTACGTTGTACCCAAATAATAATTCCAACAACAATTAACGCCATTGGCGATAATAACATGAAGCCATTGTTTTCGTAACCAATAGCATATAATCCTGTTTTCTCAATTGGGTCTCCTAAAACTTTAAATCCTAATAATGTACCAGAACCTAATAATTCTCTAAAGAAACCTACTATAACTAGAATTACTCCGTAACCTAAAGCATTACCAATACCATCTAAAAACGAACGCCATGGTCCATTACCTAAAGCAAAAGCTTCAAAACGTCCCATGATGATACAGTTGGTAATAATTAAACCTACAAATACCGATAGGGTTTTACTTAATTCGTACGAGAAGGCTTTTAAAACTTGATCTACAATAATTACCAAAGCGGCAACTACAACTAGCTGAACAATAATTCTAATTTTTGAAGGAATAATGTTTCGCATTAACGAGATTACCACGTTACCTATACCTAATACAGCCATTACAGACACAGCCATTACAATTGATGCTTTTAACTGAGCAGTAATTGCTAAAGCCGAACAAATACCTAATACCTGAATAGTAATTGGGTTATTATCTGCTAACGGATCGGTGATTAACTTGGCATCTTTTTTTGATAAAAGTCCCATACGTTTTAGTTATTTTTAAGATTATCGAAATAAGGTTTGTAAAGCTTTAAATCGCTTTTTATCATTGCTGTAACTCCATTACCTGTAATGGTGGCTCCTGCAATTGCATCAACCTCGTTATCGGTTTTGTTTTCGTTTTTTGGATCAGCATTACCTTTAGCAACATCTACACCTTTAAAGTTTCCGTTGCTATCTAACAAATGCTCTCCAATAAAGTCATCCATAAAGAAGCGTTCTTTAATATTTGCTCCTAAACCAGGTGTTTCTCCTTTGTGATCGAAATAAGCACCTTGAATAACCATATTTTTATCCACAGAAACATATCCCCAAATGGCATCCCATAAACCTTTACCGTAAATTGGAATAACATAATATGTTTTACCATCTTTATCGCCTAAGAATATAGGTAACTTTCTTTCATCTGGATTATTTGTTCCTATTGTTTTTTGTTTTTTAATATCGATAAGGTACGCTTCAGCATCTTCTGTTACATTTCCATTTTGCATTACTAATTGTTTAGTAATATATTTTGAAAATAGGTCTTGAGCTTCGCTTGCATCAACAAACACAGCGCTACCTTCATCATTATTATTAACACCCATAGCGTACAGAATGTTTTGTTGCTTTTCTATACGTTGATTTTCTGAAATTTTTGGAGCTAAAGATGAAGCTGTAAATGCTAATAAAGCTCCTACAATAATTACCATAGCAATGGCAAATATTATGGTATATACGTTACTATCTGTTTTATTACTCATCTTTTTAAGCTGTTTTAACTTTTAAACGTTTCATTCTTTTCTTAACGTTTCCTTGTACCACATAATGATCGATAGTAGGTGCAAACACATTCATTAAAAGAATGGCTAACATAACACCTTCTGGATACGCAGGGTTGAATACACGAATTAAAATTGAAATGAAACCTACTAGAAATCCGTAAACCCATTTTCCTTTATTGGTTTGCGATGCCGTTACTGGATCTGTAGCCATAAACACAGTACCAAAAGCAAAACCACCAATTAATAAATGATGCCAGAATTCGGTACTCATTAATCCGTAAAACTTGCTGCTTTCTGTAATCCAACCAGAACTTACAACACCATTGAAGATTAAGCCCATTACTATAGCACCAAGTACTGATGATAACATAATTCTCCAGCTTCCTATTTTAGTGAAGATTAAAAATAAACCTCCTAATAAAATTAATAAAGTAGATGTTTCACCAACCGAACCTGGAATAAATCCAAAGAACATATCGGCAACAGAATAACCCGCGCCGTTGCTCTGTGCTAAACTACCTAAAATAGTTTCACCAGAAATTACATCAACATTTGCACCTCCAGCTATTTCTTGAGCACGCTCAACTGCACCGTGAACCCATACTTTATCTCCCGACATCCAAGTTGGATATGCGAAGAATAAAAAAGCACGAATAGTTAATGCTGGGTTTAAGATATTCATTCCTGTTCCTCCAAAAACCTCTTTACCTATTACAACACCAAAGGCAACTGCAACAGCAAGCATCCAAAGTGGTAGATCTACTGGTACAATTAATGGCACAAGCATTCCAGTTACTAAGTAACCTTCTTCAATTTCGTGACCCTTAATTATACAGAAGATAAATTCTATAGCTAAACCAACTACATACGATACAATAACAAGTGGCAAAATTTTTAATGCGCCTACACCAAGATTCGCTAAAGTCCAAAACTCTGAACTAAAAAACCCTGCTGAAACTTTACTAATTTCTCCAATTGCAACGTGATGTTGGTAACCAGCGTTAAACATACCAAAAATTAAACACGGTATTAAAGCCATAATTACCGTATTCATGGTACGTTTTAAATCGTCGGCTGCTTTAATGTGTGTTCCGCCGTGAGTCGTCTCATTCGGCAGATATAAAAAAGTATGAAAACCATTAAATAGCGGTGCTATTTTTTTTCCTTTATACTTTTCTTTTAGATTATGTAAGTTATTTTTTAAACTCATTATCCTATCTCTTTAATCATTAAGTCTAAACCTTCTCTAATAATTTTTTGATGTGGTTGTTTAGAAACACAAACAAACTCGGTAAGTGCAAAATCTTCTGGTGCTACTTCGTACATTCCTAAAGCTTCCATTTCATCTAAATCTTTGTACATACAAGCTTTTAGAATTTGCATTGGAAAAATATCTAAAGGAAAAACCTCTTCGTAATTACCAGTTACCACAAACGCGCGGTGTTCACCGTTTGTATTTGTATCTAGACTATATTTTTTGTTAGGGTTTAACCAAGAAAAAGTTAATGCTCTAGAAGTAGATACTTTATTAAATACAGGTTTGTTCCATCCAAAAAAGTCGTAATCATCACCTTCTGGAATTACCGAAATGGTATCACTGTAGTAATCCAAAGCGCCATCGGCTTTAATTTCTTTACCAGAAAGCACATTACCAGAAATAATACGATCATTTCCAGATTGCTCTACACCTTTATCATAAATCATAGTAGCAACTTCACTTCCAACTACAGTTTTAAAATAACGTGGTTTTTGTACCGAAGAACCTACTAAGGCTACAATGCGTTCTGCATTAAACTTACCAGTTAATAATAACTCTCCAATAATCACCAAGTCTTGCGGATTTACCGTCCACACAACTTCCCCTTTATTTATCGGATCTATTTTGTTAATTTGAGTACCTACATTCCCTGATGGATGTGGCCCAGATACTTTATGCAATGTTACACCAGATAAACCTGCAAGTGGTGAGTTGGAAGACTTCCCAACCGATACATGCACTTTACCTTCGGTAAGTTTTGCTAAAGCCGTAACAGCAGCTTGCAATTCGGCTTCTTTACCTTGTAAGGTAAAATCCAAATCAGCAGCAAGCGGTGCAGAAGCATAACCCGAAATAAAAATGGCTTTTGGTGCCTTTTCTGGGTTTGCAATTACATCGTACGGTCGTTGTTTAACAAACGGCCAGCAACCTGCTTGTAGCAAATGCGATTTAACACTTTCCGCTGTTGCGCCATCAACATCAAACTTACCAAACTCTTCAAAAGTTTGTGGTTTGCTTGCTTCAATTTTAATAGCATCAATGCGTCTCTTTGGTCCACGTACGATCTCTACAACTTTACCTGAAACTGGCGATACAAATTTTACCGCTTCGTTGGCTTTATTATAAAACAAAACACCACCTGCGTTAACAGATGTGCCTTCTTTTGCAACAAGTTTTGGAATAACACCGTGGAAATCTTCTGGTCTTATGGTGCAGTAGTTGCTTACAACTGCTTGTTCTACAGTTTTTTCAGCTTCACCATTAAGTTTAATGTCCAGACCCTTTTTAATACGAATGTCGTTTGACATATTATCTTTTTGTTGAATTTATTTTTATAAAAATCGCTGCAAAAATACGAAGTAATTCATTTAAAATCTATTTATAATCGCGCTATTAATCTATTTATACCAATTCTAAATAACACTTTTTAATTAGGCATAGATTTTGTTTATCTTTACTAAAATTTTAATTTAATTAATGAAATTATTAAACCGCTTTGTTCTAGCTTTTTGCTTCATATCTTCAACTATTTTCGCTCAAGTTGAAGAAGTAAATCCGCCAGATTATATTAAAACCATAATCTTTAAAAGTAACACCGATTTATCTCAACTTCCTATTTTAAAACTTGGAGAGACCATTCAATTATCGTTTGATGCCTTAAACGGCAACGAAGACGATTATTATTATAAAATTGAACATTTTAATTACGATTGGACACCCTCGAAACTAATGAAGCCAGAGTTTTTAGATGGGTTCGACAATCAACGTATTCGTGACTACGAAAACTCGTATAACACCTACCAAATTTACTCTCATTACAAACTAACAATTCCTAACCGCTTTACTAAAAGCCTAAAAGTTTCAGGTAATTATATAATTTCAGTTTTTAACAACGATAACCATTTAGTTTTTTCACGAAAATTTATGCTTTACGAAGAGCAGGTTAGCGTTGGAGTCACCCTAAAAAGATCAAGAGATTTACAATTTGTAGAACAAAAACAACGTGTTGAAATTCTAGTAAATACCAACAGCAACAATTTAAACAATCCTACACAAACGGTTAAAGCTACCATAATAAAAAATAACAATTTAAAAACTGCAATAACTAATATAAAACCTCAATATACAGTAGGCTCGCAACTTATATACAGATATGATAAAGAAACTAGTTTTTGGGCAGGAAACGAATACTTATATTTTGAAAACAAAGATATAAGAGCTGCAAATAACGGTGTTCAATATATCGATTTAAAAGATTTATATCACAGCTACCTGTACACCAATTTACCGAGAAACAACTCTGCTTACACCTATTTTCCAGATATTAATGGTAACTACACTGTATTAAATATCGATGCAGAAGACTCCACCATTGAAGCCGATTATGTATGGGTACATTTTTCGTTAAAAGCTACCGAAAAACTCATCAATAAAGATATTTACGTTTATGGTAACTTCAATAACTTTTCGCTCGATGCCGAAACCAAAATGCAATTCGATGCTCAACGAAACGTATTTTATAAAGCCTTATTATTAAAACAAGGGTTTTACAACTATAATTTTGTTGCGCTTGATAATGGTAAAATTAACGAAAGTGAAATAGGTGGTAACTTTTATCAAACCGAAAACAATTATAAAGTTTTAGTTTATTATCGCGATTTAGGCGCTCGCTACGACAAAATAATAGGGTTTGGAGAAGGCACATCGGTAAATATCTCCAATTAACACGTTGTTTAACTAATTTTTAAGGTAATCGTACAGAAATATATCCACAACAAAAAATTATTTCTTATTTTTGTAACGAAACGCATTGTTTATCAACAATTAGTATGGTTCAACAAGTAACAAAAGGCATAAAAATTTCGGTCGAAACCAATTTCGAAGGCTCGTTTTATAAAAATTATAAAATACAGTATGCCTTTGGTTATACGGTAACCATCGAAAACCAAAGCAAAGACTCTGTTCAGCTTAACGCGCGCCATTGGGAAATTTTAGACGCCTTAAATAATGTAGAAATTGTTGCTGGCGAAGGCGTTATTGGTAAAAAACCAGTAATAAAACCAGGGGAATCGCACACTTATACTTCTGGCTGCTTATTATCATCTCCATTTGGAGCCATGCAAGGTTTTTACAGCATGGTAAACTTTACAACCACTAAAAAGTTTGATGTTACCATACCAACATTTAAATTAAGCGCTCCGTTTGCAGTAAATTAATTTGGGCGTTCGGGCGGGCTTTACACTATATCTTTTTTGTAAAGTAGTTTTTTAAATTCTTCAAAGCACGTACAAACAACAATACAAAAGTAATATTAGCAAATTATAACACTACAAAAAAGGATGCCGCTTCAATCCCTAACGCGCAAGTAAGTTCAGGCTATTCTATTAAATTTATAAACCTTACCGTTTTGTTTAACATTAAAAAATTTACAGTTAGAATAATGTACAAATACATAATCTAAATCAAAATTAAACTTGGTGTTTTCTACTTCATAAAAATCGTCAACATCAATATTACCATAAGGAGAAATTCTTCTAAAACGGTAAACATTTAATTTATCTGTTTTATGTAATTCAAACCAAGCACCAGCGGCAATCCCAGATAGCCATTGTGCATTTTCATGAACACCTTTAACAGGTTTAGGCTTTAAAGTGCCCACTAAATTCACATTATGTTCTTTTAATTTATCTAAAAAACATCGCAGATTTTCACTTTTTTGAGAACCTTTAAATATTGAAATTTCACCAGTCTCTGTAACTTCATAAACTGCACTTTCTGTATTTCCTAACAACACATTACCAACAGTACTTGGCGTAAACCATAACGATTTTTGCAAAGCCTTTTTAACATTACCATCTGTAACCGAAGCAATTAAACTTTCTGTTACAAAACGTGCACAATTACAAGCGTTTTTTATAAAAGCGGCATATCTAATAAAATGTTTGTTTTGCATTTGGGTAATGTGCGTACGTGCTTTTAAATAATTAACTTTAGTGCAAACAGACGCTACAAGTTTACCGTCGCCATGAGTTAATTTTGGCTTGGTAGCAAGAAACTTTAAAATTTCATCTAAATTAAGAATTTGGCTGTCTTGAATTTTTGCTTGAATAGGAAAATGCAATTCATTGTCGGTATCTTTACCTCTAACCCGCCCTGTTGGTTCTGGAGTAATATACCTACCAAAATCATGATACTCTAAAACTCCAGTTTCCTTATTAATTAAAACTAAAGCGGCATGTCCAGCTCTTAAATAATCTTTTTTACCAATACCAATAAACCTTAAAAAAGGAGAATACCACTCATCGGCAACCATAACAATAGTTTCAGGATAAGCTAAGGTTATAATAATTCCGGTATTATTCATTTATAGGCTCAGGAAATTTAAACTGTTCTTTAGACACAAATTTATTACGAACGTTTTCGTACCTCATCTCTACTGTTGTTCCTGTTTTACAAACTTGAGTAATACTTGTAGTTTTTACAAAACCACGATTCATTACCGTACCGTATTCGTCATTATCTTTTCCAGCGTATTTATGAAAATCAAGAATATCGTTTGCAGAATTTTCATTAGTATCTACAAATGCTTTAAACCATTCTAATCTTTCAACCTTCATATCTGAAGTATATAAAGTTGCTGAAGACCAAATTTTAGGCTCTAAAGGTAATTTTTCAAAGTATTTTTCTAAACCATCCCAAACAAACTGATAAAACTGTAATCCGTCGTTCCAGTCTACAATTACTAAAGTAAAGGGTTCAATTCCTAAAAAATTATAATCGTTAAATATATTTATAATATGCGGAGCTACCAATAACTCCTTAACCACTATACCTCTACTTTTTCTATACACCGGCTGTCTTGTATGCAGTTTAAACCCACCGTTAAGCAAACAAATTAGTCGGTTGTTTTCACTAACACCTACCCAAGTACCTTCAGATAATTCATCCTTTGGATATAACAGTTTTTTCCCATTAAAATCGTAAAAACTTGGAGGCAAAGATATTCTACTAGGCGCCTCATCTCGGTTGGATGTTAAAATAAAATCATTATTTCCCTTAGGAAATATAGAAACTGTACACATGTTACAAATAAGCTTTAAACAGGTTAGCAGTTTACAAATATAAACTAAATATTAACACATTTTTGGGGAAATACAATCATCATTATTCATTTAAAAATTCGTAATTTTGTGGCTTAATTAATGAATTTTCAATAACAAAAAACAACAAATCATGGGAAAAGGCTTTTTTAATGTACCTGTTGCTGTAAACGAACCTGTAAAATCTTACGCACCTGGAACTCCAGAGCGCACAGAAGTACTTACTGCATACAAGGACATGTTTAATAGCAAAATTGATGTACCACTATATATTAATGGTGAAGATATCGAAACAGGCAACACAAAAGAAATGTCGCCTCCCCATGACCATAAACATATTGTAGGAACGTTTCATTTAGCAGAAAAAAGTCATGTTGAAAACGCCATCTCTACAGCTTTAGAAGCAAGAAAAACATGGAGTTTAATGCCTTGGGAACAACGCGCTGGTATATTTTTAAAAGCAGCCGAGTTAATTGCTGGTCCTTACCGTGCAAAAATTAATGCTGCAACTATGATTGCTCAGTCTAAAACCATTCACCAAGCAGAGATTGATTCGGCTTGTGAGTTGGTAGACTTTTTACGTTTTAACGTACAGTTTATGACTGATATTTACATGGAACAACCAGAAAGCACAAGCGATGCCTGGAACCGTATTGAATACAGACCACTAGAAGGTTTCACTTATGCTGTTACTCCATTTAATTTTACCGCAATTGCAGGAAATTTACCAGCATGTATGGCTTTAATGGGTAATGTTGTTGTTTGGAAACCAAGTGATAGCCAAGTATATTCCGCTAAAGTTATAATGGATGTTTTCAAAGAAGCTGGTGTACCTGCTGGTGTAATTAACGTGGTATTTGGAGACCCAGTAATGATTACCGAAACAGTACTTGCAAGTCCAGATTTTTCAGGTTTACATTTTACAGGTTCTACCTTTATTTTCAAAGAGCTATGGAAACAAATAGGTAACAATATACACAACTACAAAACTTACCCGCGAATTGTTGGAGAAACTGGTGGTAAAGATTTTATTGTAGCACATAAATCGGCTAATGCAAAACAAGTGGCAACAGCTATTTCACGTGGTGCTTTTGAGTTTCAAGGGCAAAAATGTAGTGCAGCTTCTAGAGCTTACATACCAAAAAGCATTTGGGCAGATGTTAAGCATTTTGTTTTAGAAGATATTGCTTCTTTTAAAATGGGTTCTCCAGAAGACATGAACAACTTTATTACTGCTGTAATTCACGAAGGTTCTTTCGATAAATTAGCTAAATATATTGATGGTGCTAAAAACGATACCGATGCCGAAATTATAGCTGGTGGAAATTACGATAAAAGCAAAGGGTATTTTATTGAACCTACGGTAATAGTAACAACAAACCCAAAATACACAACCATGTGTACCGAACTTTTTGGACCTGTAATTACTATTTATGTTTATGAAGATGACGCTTACGCGGAAACTTTAAAATTAGTAGATGAAACTAGCGAGTATGCCTTAACCGGTGCCATTTTATCAACCGATAGATATGCAATTACACAAGCTACTGAAGCTTTACAAAACAGTGCAGGTAACTTTTACATAAACGATAAACCTACCGGAGCCGTTGTTGGGCAACAGCCATTTGGTGGTGCTAGAGCTTCTGGAACAAATGATAAAGCAGGTAGCGCACAAAACTTATTACGTTGGGTGTCGCCAAGAATGATTAAAGAAACCTTTGTAACACCTACTGATTACCGCTATCCTTTTTTAGGTGAGTAATTTTAGTATATTATCTTAAATTAAAAAGCTATTTCGGTTAACGGAATAGCTTTTTTTTTATTTTTATCGGCAAAAATTCACAACATAACTACCTTTAAAATGCATTTAAAAAAACTATTCTGTATTTCTCTTGTACTTGCAACCAGCTTTGTTTACTGTCAAACTATAAAAGAAAAAGCATTAAACATCATGGTTGGTTATGGTATAACTGCGCCTTATGACAGTGTTGATGATATTGCAGACGATGGATTTTATCTTCAAGGTGAATTGGTTTTAACAGTAGCATCATGGGTAGAGTTTAAACCTTATTTGGGTTTTATAACAACATCTTCTAACGGTAAAGACTTAAACAATAATCCAACAAACGAAAAAGCTGAAACTAAAGCGCTTCTTTTTGGAGGAAAAGCTAGATTGAGAGCTCCTATTCCTTGGGTTGCTCCGTATGCTGAAATTGGTATTGGTGCATCCGTAGGTAAATTTGTTAGCGAAACCGCATTTTATAATTACAATAAATCTGGTATTTTATATCATATTCCGTTTGCCTTGGGTTTAGAATTGGGTAAACAGCATCAAGTAGATTTAGGACTAACCTATTATTTCACTCCAAGTGTAAAACAATTTTCTGGAGCATTCGCAGTTGGTATAACAATACCTTTAAAGCATTAAACTAAATTTGTTTACCTTATCTTTGCCTAAAATTTTGGTATGTCATTTTCAAATTTTAAGTTAAACAAACCTATTTTAAAAGCTATTGATGAAGCAGGTTACCTTGCTCCTACATTGGTTCAAGAAAAAACAATTCCTTCTGTTTTAAACAACAAAGATGTTATTGTTTCTGCACAAACAGGAACAGGTAAAACAGCTGCATTTGCTTTACCTATTCTTCAAAAGTTTTTCGATTATCAAGATGCACCTAAAAAAGGCAAAAAAGTTAAAGCTTTAATTGTGAGTCCAACTCGAGAATTGGCCTCTCAAATTCAAGATAACTTTAAAACCTTAGGAAAATATACAAACTTAAGATCTGCTGTAATTTTTGGAGGTACATCAATTGAACCTCAAAAGGATATTTTAAATAAAGGTGTCGATATTTTAATTGCAACACCAGGTCGTTTACTAGATTTACACAAACAAGATTTACTAAATTTAGACTATGTTGAAACTTTAGTTTTAGATGAAGCCGACTTAATGTTAGACATGGGCTTTATTGATGATGTTAAAAAAATTGAACGCCTTTGTACAAAAGAAAAACAAATTTTATTATTCTCAGCAACCATACCTGCAAAAGTTGAGCAACTTGCCAACACCATTTTAAATACTCCAGAACGTATTGAAGTTGCTTCAAACTCTTCAACTTCAAAAAATATTAATCAAATTTTATATTACGTACCTAAACGTAATAAAATGGAATTGTGTTTACACTTACTACGAAACACTATTAAAGGTAGTATTATAATTTTTAGACGAACCAAATTTGGAGTAAACAAACTGGAACAAACATTAACTAAAAACGGTTATAAAGTTGATAGTATTCATGGCGATAAAACACAAAATTTACGACAAGATGCTTTAAATAAATTTAAAAATGGTTACGTTAATATTCTTATTGCTACAGATGTTGCAGCACGTGGTATAGATATTAATGAATTAGATGCCGTTATAAATTTCGATTTACCTAACGTACCAGAAACCTATGTGCATCGCATTGGTAGAACGGCTCGCGCGGGTAAAACCGGAACAGCTTATTCGCTATGTTCTGCTGATGAAAAGAGTTACATTAAAACTATTCAACAACTTATTCAATTAGAAATTCCTATTGAAACTGAACATCCATATCCATTAGATCCCAAAGCTAAACCTGTTGTTCATAAATCTAAAAAAACAGGTAGTAAACATAAAAAAGGACGAAAAAGTACAGCTTCGAAAAAGAAGAAAAAGCGCTGGTACTAAACTTTACTTTATAGGGAAATTAAAATAGGTTTTAGGAAAAGGCTCACCGCGCAAAGTAAAATGCCACCATTCTTTAGAGTAACTTCTAAATCCGTGTTTTTGCATAACACGCTGAAGCAATATTCTGTTATCATGCTGCTTTTTGGTTATTTTGCCATAAGTAACCCAAGATTGCTCTCCAAAAAAATCAAACGGACTTCCCATATCGATAGGTGTTCCTGTATTAGCATCAATTATTGTTAAATCGACTGTACTCCCTCTACTATGTCCAGATTTAGAAGCGATATAACCGTTTTTAAACAAATTCTTTTTCTTTTCCTTCGGGTAAAAGGTTGATTTATTTATAGTATCATCTAATACTCTAGCCCATTTCACAAAATGATTAACGGCTTCTTGCGGTCGGTAACCATCATAAACCTTTAAACACAAATTTTGTTGTTGAAGTTCTTCTTGTACCAATTTTAAAGCTTCAGCCGCTTGCTTAGTTAAAATTAATCGGTTTGCAAAATACCCTTCAACATGTTTACCTAAAAAATTGTTGGTTGTGTTATACCTTAATTCAACATCTAAATCTGGAATAACATCTTTTACATAAACAAATCCTTTAGGTAGCTGCCCAAAGGATAAGAAACCTAGTAAACACATTAAAGCAAATAATAAATTCTTCATAATATATGCTAATTTATAAAATATAATAAGGCACACTCAATAAACCTATTATTATACTTGACTTTATTGCATAAAAAAACCGAGTTCCCTCAAACTCGGTTTTTTCTCTATTTGCTTTAATTTTTTTATGTAGGTTAGATTTGGGGTAACCGCATCAACAACATAATGCAAATATTAATTAATTAATCCATTGAACTAAAAAGTGTGTTATTTAGTACACTTCAAATATATAATTCTTTTAAAATACAACACGATAAAAAACATTATAAATCGATGAAATACATGTTTTTTTAACATTATTTACCGATAAAGTGTTTTTAATCGACGAAATACACATTTTTTAGCTATTCAGAAAAACAAATCTTTATTTAAACACATAAAAAAACACCTCGAATACGAGGTGTTTTTCTCTAACTAACTAACCAAAAATATGAATTACTTTCTGTAAGTTTAAAGTAACCACTCAATAAACTTTTTATAGGAATGTAATTACTTTTTATATAACAATACCCGTGCCAAACTTTAGTGTTACAGTTTTTATTAGTATATGTTTAACAAACTACGTTGAATAAAAACATTTATTTTAAAAACCAATTAGCTTAAGAATTATATTTATAAGATATTTGCTCACCTTAAAACTTAATAGAAATATGAAAAAATTTTCAGCAGCATTAATTGTATTAATTATAGCTTTTTCATGTGGTAAAGCAGAAAAAGATTTAACTGTAAAAGGCCATATAAAAGGTCTTAAAAAGGGAACCGTTTATCTTAAAAAAATAGAAGATACGATATTAATTACTGTAGATAGTTTAGTAATAAACGGCGACTCCAATTTTAGTTTACAAAGCGACCTAGAATCTCCTGAAATTTTCTTTTTAGATTTAGATAAACATAGTGCCGAACAAGATCGAATTAAATTTTTTGCAGATAAAGGTATAACTGAAATAAATACTAGCCTTAAAAACTTTGTTTTTGATGCCAAAATTAAAGGTTCTAAACAACAAGAAATTTATGAAGAATATTTGTTAATGATTTCTAAGGTTAATAATAAACGATTGGAGCTAATTAAAGAAAAGTTTGAGGCACAACGCGATGGAGACTCAATTGCTCTAGACTCTTTAGTTAATCTAGATAATGGCTTGTTAAGAAGACGTTATTTATATACAGTTAATTTTGCTTTAAACCATAAAGACAGTGAAGTTGCTCCTTATTTAGCACTTTCAGAAATATATAATGCACAGCTCAAGTTTTTAGATACTATTAACCAAACGCTTACACCAGAAATTAAAAATTCTAAATATGGTAAAGAGCTTGAAACCTTTATTAAAACTATAAAAGAAACTGAAAAATAGAACGCAACCTTTCTAAAATGCAAAAAACCTTTCAAATAATTTTGAAAGGTTTTTGTTTTTTTAGAGCCGATGGAGGGACTCGAACCCACGACCTGCTGATTACAAATCAGCTGCTCTAGCCAGCTGAGCTACATCGGCGTAATTGCGGGTGCAAATATAATCGCAAAAATTAAATTTGCAAGCACTTTACAAAAAAAATTAACTTAATTTATTAATCTTTTCTATTAACGCCTTCCCTTTTTCTTCAAGTTCAATATTAATTGCCTTAAAATGAGCTTTTGGGCTCTCTACGTCTTTAGCGTTTACTTTGGCTATTAAATTATCAAATGTATCGATAGCTTCATCTATTATTGCTTCGCTTTCTTTGGTTTCTTTGTCTGTATTCTCCATTTCCCAAACATAAACAGCTTCAATAATATCGCCTAAAACATAGTTTATATCTTTTTTTAAATCTCTAACGTTTGCCATAATTTATATTTTTTATATCCTACAAAATTACACTTAAAAAGTTTATAAAAAACAATTTATGTAGTAACTTATTAAGTATTTATTCACCGGAATATATAACGAAATTCCTAGGTGTTTCGTATAAGGTTATTTGCAATTCCAAGGCAGGATTTAAATGAGGTTTTAGTATATTATAAATTACAACTGCAATGTTTTCGGCTGTTGGGTTTAATGTTTTAAAAGCATCAACTTCTAAATTCAAGTTTTTATGATCAAAAGTTTCTTCGATTTCATTATAGATTAAATCTTTTAAAATTTTCATATCTATAACAAAACCTGTTTCCGGATCTATTTCGCCTGTAACACTTACAATTAATTCGTAGTTATGACCATGAAAATTAGGATTGTTGCACTTACCAAATACAGCTTGGTTTTTTTCGTCGCTCCAATCTTTATTAAACAATCGATGTGCAGCATTAAAATGGGCTTTTCTACTTACAGTTGCTCTCATTATTTTTCAATATTTATATGCCGATAAAACTTTTCAAATATTATTTTAAACCATTCGGTATAATATTCTGGGTTACTTGCAATATCTGATTTAACGGCTTCTAAAGGCATCCATTTCCAGGCTTCAACCTCTTCCTTATTTATTACCGGTTCTTGATTGTAACTACCAACCATAACATGATCGAATTCATGCTCGGTTAAACCATTATCGAAAGGTGCTTTATAAATAAACGAAGTTGTTTCTTTTAACTCTGTAACAAAGCCCATTTCTTCCATTAAACGTCTTTTACCGGCTTCAATATTGCTTTCCCCCTCACGCTGGTGACTGCAACAAGTGTTAGTCCATAACCCTGGAGAATGGTATTTTCCTAAAGCACGCTGTTGCAACATCAATTCGTTTTTATCGTTAAAAACAAAAACAGAGAACGCTCTGTGCAGTAAAGCCTTTTCATGAGCTTCCATTTTAGGCATTAATCCTATTGGTTCATCATTCTTATTTACTAGTATTACCTTTTCTTCTTCCATATTAAACAAAAATACAAACAAATTAATCTTATGGCAATAACACAATAAAAAAAGCACTTAATTAGTTTAAGTGCTTTTATATAATTGAATCTATTTTTATAACTTACATTTTGATAATTATAAATTCTGATCTTCGGTTTAATTGATGGTCTTCTTCTGAACATTTTACACCATCACTACAACCATTTACTAATTGGCTCTCTCCGTAACCTGCTCCTGTTATTCTATCTGGGTTTATTTGCCCTTCTTCAATAATATAAGCTTTTGTGGATTTATTTCTTCGTGTTGATAAAGCTTCATTATACACTTTTGTTGCTCTACTATCGGTATGTGATCGTACTTCAATTTCCATTGTTGGATACTGTTTTAACACAGCTATTACCTTTTCTAGTTCTACCGCTGCATCTGGACGTATATTATGTTTATCAAAATCAAAGTAAATTATCGGTATGTTTAGCGTTTTAGCCAAATCGTCTCCAACTTGTATTGGCTTAACATCGCGAACTAAGTTTAAATCTTGAGTTAGCTTTTCAAAACGATTGGTACTTACAAAACGATTTTCACTTGACTCATAATCTGTTTTTTCGCCTCTAATTAAGTATTCTGTATCACAACTTACTTCTAAACTATAAGCGCCTTTTTTATCTGTAATACTTTCTGCAATTACATTACCTAAAGCATCTTGCAAAATTACTTTGGCCTTAGCTAAAACCTCTTGTGTTTCTGCGTCTTTTACAACGCCTTGCAACTCTTGCTTACATTCTGGTAAATTAAAAGCATAAATATCGTCATCGCCTTTTCCTCCCTTTCTGTTGGATGTGAAATAGCCTTGATCTTTTTCATCGTTTATATAATAGGCAAAATCGTCTTGCTTACTATTAAATGGCTTTCCTATGTTTTGTACTTTAAATACTCTGGATTGAGAACTTGTGTATTGTGATTCGAACCCTTTTACTACGTAAATATCTAATCCGCCTAAACCAGGATATCCGGTCGATGAAAAATACAAATCGCCTGTTTCACTTATAAACGGAAAACTTTCTGCGCCTTCTGTATTTATAGTTATACCTAAATGCTCTGGTTCACCTAATGTGCCATCCTTGTTAATATCTACCGCATAAATATCGGATTGACCTGTACTTCCTGGCATATCGGAAGCAAAATACATTTTCGTTCCTGTACTGTTTATACTTGGATGCGCAACACTATACTCATCATTATTAAAATGAACACTGGTTAGGTTTTTATAATCGCCATTCTCATCGATTTCTGCTCGATAAATTTGAAGGCGATTAAACTTTTTATCATCCTCTGAATATCTACTTTTAAAATAATTATTACGTGTAAAAAATAAATATTTACCGTCTGGTGTATATGCAGCCGATGATTCGTGATACTTTGTATTAATGTTTAATCCAAATTTATTTACTTGATTTGTTATATTTCCTGTTTCATCTATTTCTGCTGAATAAAGATCCAAATACGGTTGCTCGTTCCAACTATATAATTCGCCTGTACCACGAGTTGAAGAAAATATTAAATTACCGTTGTATATAGTGGTTCCAAAATCGGACAATTCCGAATTAATATCTAAATTCCGAATCTCAGCACCTTTATAGCTAACCTTTTCTATTTTACTTAAATAATCTTCTGTTGAAGCAAAGGCCTTTGCTCTTAAATCTTGTGGCTTTTGTGCTTCAAACTTGCGCATCCATTGGTCTGATAATTCATAATTACCTATTCCTTTTAAGGCTTGTGCATATCTAAAATAGTATTCTGGATCTAAATTGCCGGTTTCTATTTCCATCAATTTTCCATACCATTTTGATGCTGATTCCATTTCATTGTTAAAATAGAAGGAATTACCTAATTTTTTAAACATATCTTCAGACTCATGTCCTTTTTCAGCTACTTCTAAAAATACCTCACTTGTTTTTACATAGGCTAAATTGTCGTAATTCTTTTTCGATATCTTTTTTATTAATTTCTCCTGTGCATTTACAGATAAGGCTGGAATTAATAATAGTATATATAAGTATATTTTTCTCATGATTATATTTTTTAAAAGAATCTTGGTGAAATTAAACGCCCTACTTTTTGCAACTCATATCTTAGCATGATTTCATGGGTTCCACTGTTATAGTTATTTAATTCAGTGCTTGTTAAATCGTATGCATAACCTATTAGTAAACCATCGGTTATTTGAAACCCTACTAAACCACTAATCGAATCATCCCAACGATATGCTAAGCCCAAAGTAAACTTTTCGTTAAAAAGTGCATTTACTGATAAATCGGCTATTATTGGTGCGCCTTCTACTGCTTTTACTAAAAAGGCTGGCTTTAATTTAGTATTTCTACTAATATCAAATACATAACCTCCTATTAAAAAGAAATGCAAACGTTCGATAGCTACAGATTCTTGAAAATCATCATAATGCTCCGTTTTAACTACATTTGGAACTGAAAGCCCCACATACCATTTATCGGAATGTAAATAACTCGCCACACCAAATGTTGGTGATATTAAATTTACATTTTGATTAAATAAATTATCTGAATTTTGATACCTTCCTTTACTCCAATCTAAATTTAAAAAATGAACACCGCCTTTTACTCCAAACGAGAACTCCAAACCATCACTATTTACAGGAATGGTATATGAAAAATTAACATCTAAATTAGTCTCTACTGAAGGTCCTAGTTGATCACTAACTATATTTAAGCCTAACCCTAGCCTTTCATTCCTTAAAGGTGAATGTATACCAAACGTCATGGTTTTTGGAGCACCATCTACACCTACCCACTGTGTTCTGTATAAGCCAGTCATACTTAAAACATCGCGTTGGCCAGCATAAGCTGCATTAACACTCATAGTGTTGTACATATACTGTGTGTATTGAGCATCTTGCTGCCCAAACGAATCTTTTGTACTAATCAACGCTATAAAAGTAATTAGCGCTAAACTCTTTCGAAATAATGATTTTTTTATCATGGTTTTTCTATCTTAAGGGATTTTTTTAGTTTACCTGTTTATATATATCCAACCTACTTTTGGTTTTGATCCGTCTTTTAAATCTAAGATATAATAATAGGTTCCTACTGGTAATTGTTCTTTTTTATTATAAGTAGCTCGTCCGTTGGAAATACCATCCCAATCATTTTGATAATTAGAGCTCTCGTAAACTATGTTACCCCAACGGTTATAAACTCTTAATATATTATTTGGATAACTATTAATACAATTTATAATAAATGTATCATTAATTCCATCTCCGTTCGGAGAAAATTCATTAAAAGTTATTAAACAACCTAATTCTGTTATCGTTGGATCATCTTCTGTGTTTCCATCAAAATCGTCATCATCGTCACTAATATCATCTACTAAATCTCCATTTGATGCTACGCCATTAGCAAGTACTGTATTTGATACACCTCCTGCATTTAATGCTGCTTCTGTTATTACAAAACTAGCTGTATAAGTTGCTATTTCTCCTACTAACAACGTTCCTTCTTCACTACCTAAATCTGAACTTTCAAATTCTAAATCTTCAGTCAAACTCATTTCAACTCCATTTACATCTGTGAAAACATCTTCCAGTATTAAATCTGTTATTATCATATTTCCAGTATTCTCAACGTAAACTGAATAAGTAATTCTATCGTTGACATCTGTTCCTGATGTATGAGCTATTTTAACTACTTCTATAGCTCCCAAACATTCAACACTAGAGGTTACTGACACTGTTCTAGAATCTGACATATAAGAACATGCATTTTTTGGATCTGTACCATCGCTAATCTCATCAGCATCTATTACACCATCACCATCACAATCGGTTGTCGCTGTTATTGCTACTGTGATGTCTGATACATTGTAATCACATGCGTCTTTTGGATCGGTGCCGCTAGCTATCTCATCGGCATCGGTTACGCCATCTCCATCACAATCGGTTGTCGCTGTTATTGTTTCTGTAATGTCTGATACGTTGTAATCACACTCATCTTTTGGATCGGTGCCGCTAGCGATCTCATCGGCATCAATTACACCATCTCCATCACAATCGGTTGTCGATGTTATTGTTTCTGTAATGTCTGATACGTTGTAATCACACTCATCTTTTGGATCGGTGCCGCTAGCGATCTCATCGGCATCAATTACACCATCTCCATCACAATCGGTTGTCGCTGTTATTGCTACTGTGATGTCTGATACGTTGTAATCACACTCATCTTTTGGATCGGTGCCGTTGGCAATCTCATCGGCATCGGTTACTCCATCTCCATCACAATCGGTTGTCGCTGTTATTGATACTATGATGTCTGATACATTGTAATCACATGCGTCTTTTGGATCGGTGCCATTGGCTATCTCATCGGCATCGGTTACGCCATCGCCATCACAGTCTTCGGTTGATGTTATGGTTTCTGTAATATCAGATACGTTGTAATCACATGCGTCTTTCGGATCCGTGCCGTTAGCTATCTCATCGGCATCAGTTACGCCATCTCCATCACAATCGGTTGTCGCTGTTATTGCTACTGTGATGTCTGATACGTTGTAATCACATGCATCTTTTGGATCGGTGCCGCTAGCTATCTCATCGGCATCGGTTACTCCATCTCCATCACAATCGGTTGTAGCTGTTATTGCTACCGTGACATCGGATACGTTGTAATCACATGCGTCTTTTGGATCGGTGCCGCTAGCTATCTCATCAGCATCGGTTACGCCATCTCCATCACAATCGGTTGTAGCTGTTATTGCTACCGTGATGTCTGATACGTTGTAATCACACTCATCTTTTGGATCAGTTCCATTAGCTATCTCATCGGCATCGGTTACGCCATCTCCATCACAATCGGTTGTAGCTGTTATTGCTACCGTGATGTCTGATACGTTGTAATCACATGCGTCTTTTGGATCGGTGCCGTTAGCGATCTCATCGGCATCGGTTACTCCATCTCCATCACAGTCTTCTGTTGATGTTATTGCTACTGTGATATCTGATACGTTGTAATCACATGCGTCGGTAGGATTTGTACCATTACCATCATCTATTCCATTACCATCTGGATCGATTTCATCTCCATTTGTTACTCCATCACCATCACAATCTGCATCAGACCATGTTGAATTACTTAAATCACCTGTAGTCACCATTGGATCACAAGGATCATTCGGATCACTTACCGGACCTCCTGGAATATTCGTTGGATCTAAAGGTGTATTAGGGTCATCAATTCCTGTAGTTTCTTCACAATCTGTTAATCCATCTCCATCGGTATCTAAAGCACTTGGACAACCTGGAATTGAAACTGAAATTTCAGCTACATTTGAAACATTACCACCATCATCCTGAACAGTATATGTTATAGTTGTTGTTGCATTATTATAACCAGGAACTGGATCAAACGTTACAGTTCCATCTCCATTGTCTGTAAATGTTCCTTCACCTGGCACTGTAAAAGTACTTTGTTGACCTGGAGTATTCGGGTCTAAATCAATAGACAAATCATCAATAGTACCATCAATATCTGTATCGTTATCAGTAATATCTATTACAACATTAACATCTTCTGTAGTAATACCACTATCATTATTTGCTACAGGATCATCATTTACCGAGTTTACCGTAATATCTACTACGGCCGTTTCACAATCGCCATCTGCATCACAGATCTGATACGTGATTTGATCTGGACCATTGTAATCTGCATTTGGGGTGTAATCTATCGTATCATCGGTTGGGTCGTTTGGTGTGCCACCATCGTTTACTGTTGCTGTACCATTGCTTGCACCACTTGTGATAGTGATGGTTCCTGTGCTTGCTCCATCGCCGCCAAAACTATCGTCGTCTAATACTACAATGTTTACTGTATCGTCTTCATTTACACTCGCTGTATCATCCGTCGTGCTTGGTACATCATTTACCGAGTTCACTGTAATATCTACTACGGCTGTTTCACAATCGCCATCTGCATCACAGATCTGATACGTGATTTGATCTGGACCATTGTAATCTGCATTTGGGGTGTAATCTATCGTATCATCGGTTGGGTCGTTTGGTGTGCCACCATCGTTTACCGTGGCGGTGCCATTGCTTGCACCACTTGTGATAGTGATGGTTCCTGTGCTTGCTCCATCGCCGCCAAAACTATCGTCGTCTAATACTACAATGTTTACTGTATCGTCTTCATTTACACTCGCTGTATCATCCGTCGTGCTTGGTACATCATTTACCGAGTTCACTGTAATATCTACTACGGCTGTTTCACAATCGCCATCTGCATCACAGATCTGATACGTGATTTGATCTGGACCATTGTAATCTGCATTTGGGGTGTAATCTATCGTATCGTCCGTTGGATCGTTTGGTGTGCCCCCATCGTTTACTGTTGCTGTACCATTGCTTGCGCCACTAGTGATGGTTATCGTTCCTGTGCTTGGACCATCGCCACCAAAACTATCGTCGTCTAATACTACAATGTTTACTGTAGCGTCTTCATCTACACTTGCCGTATCGTCTACTGTTGTTGGTACATCATTTACCGAGTTTACCGTAATATCTACTACTGCCGTTTCACAATCGCCATCTGCATCACAGATCTGATACGTGATTTGATCTGGACCATTGTAATCTGCATTTGGGGTGTAATCTATCGTATCGTCCGTTGGATCGTTTGGTGTGCCCCCATCGTTTACCGTAGCGGTGCCATTGCTTGCGCCACTAGTGATAGTGATCGTGCCCGTGCTTGCTCCATCACCACCAAAACTATCGTCGTCTAATACTACAATGTTTACTGTAGCGTCTTCATCTACACTTGCCGTATCGTCTACTGTTGTTGGTACATCATTTACGGAGTTCACTGTAATATCTACTACTGCTGTTTCACAATCGCCATCTGCATCACAAATCTGATACGTGATTTGATCTGGACCATTGTAATCTGCATTTGGGGTGTAATCTATCGTATCATCGGTTGGGTCGTTTGGTGTGCCACCATCGTTTACCGTAGCGGTGCCATTGCTTGCGCCACTGGTGATAGTGATGGTTCCTGTGCTTGCTCCATCGCCGCCAAAACTATCGTCGTCTAATACTACGATGTTTACTGTATCATCTTCATTTACACTTGCCGTATCGTCTACTGTTGTTGGTACATCATTTACGGAGTTGACCGTAATATCTACTACTGCTGTTTCACAATCGCCATCTGCATCACAGATCTGATACGTGATTTGATCTGGACCATTGTAATCTGCATTTGGGGTGTAATCTATCGTATCGTCTGTTGGATCGTTTGGTGTGCCACCATCGTTTACCGTAGCGGTGCCATTGCTTGCACCACTAGTGATAGTGATCGTTCCTGTGCTTGCACCATCGCCGCCAAAACTATCGTCGTCTAATACTACAATGTTTACTGTATCGTCTTCATTTACACTTGCCGTATCGTCTACTGTTGTTGGTACATCATTTACGGAGTTCACTGTAATATCTACTACTGCTGTTTCACAATCGCCATCTGCATCACAAATCTGATACGTGATTTGATCTGGACCATTGTAATCTGCATTTGGGGTGTAATCTATCGTATCATCGGTTGGGTCGTTTGGTGTGCCACCATCGTTTACCGTGGCGGTGCCATTGCTTGCACCACTTGTGATAGTGATGGTTCCTGTGCTTGCTCCATCGCCGCCAAAACTATCGTCGTCTAATACTACAATGTTTACTGTATCGTCTTCATTTACACTCGCTGTATCATCCGTCGTGCTTGGTACATCATTTACGGAGTTGACCGTAATATCTACTACTGCCGTTTCACAATCGCCATCTGCATCACAGATCTGATACGTGATTTGATCTGGACCATTGTAATCTGCATTTGGCGTGTAATCTATCGTATCATC
Organism: Neotamlana sargassicola; assembly: GCF_020523965.1. Classification (GTDB taxonomy): domain Bacteria; phylum Bacteroidota; class Bacteroidia; order Flavobacteriales; family Flavobacteriaceae; genus Neotamlana; species Neotamlana sargassicola. The sequence continues at coordinate 321,123 of NZ_JAJAPX010000006.1, forward strand.
CGTTGGATCGTTTGGTGTGCCACCATCGTTTACTGTTGCTGTACCATTGCTTG
>NZ_JAJAPX010000007.1 GCF_020523965.1 Neotamlana sargassicola
TGTTTAATTTTCCGGTTGTAAGTTCTTCTAAAATTTTCAGTTTGAAAGGTTCTGAATACCGTCTGATTACTTTGTCGTTTTTATACATAATGTTTAAAATTATGTAGCCTTTATTCAGGACGGGTCAGAATGTTTGGCAACGGTTTCGTATAACCGTCAGTTACGGGTTAAAGTACGTAAATTTTTCGGTTTAGCACAGACGTTAGCAATTCCGAATGGATTCGGACGTAGTCGAATCCGCCATAATTGCGGTTATATATTGTTAGCAAACGTTATTTATTCTTTTGGTATTGCTTAATTTGTTCCCAACGTTTTGGATCAACCATTTTCCAATAGACTTCATAAAAATCTTTCTTTTCTGGATTGTGTTTTTTTATTAATTCACCAAAAAAGTTCGTCAGAGCGATTTTTTCTTCGGTTTGTTCCGTTAAAACGTCTCTCTCTTTTTCATCTAATATCATAACAGATGCGTAAATATGTTTCCATTCCTCAAGTCCGTTTGTTAGAACAATATATTTTTTTCCGTTTAACAAGAGGTCTATATTATTCCACATTAGTATTGGGTGATTGCTGTTACTCGGAAAAATTTCTTTATCCCATTTCCCATATTTATCATACATCACTTTATGAGTGTAAAAAGCAGAATATACGCATTCGTATCTAATTTCATTAATTTTTGTAGTGTCTTTACCATTTACAGCAACGTATTGTTCATTTAAAATTTCCGTATACTTATTTTTGTAAATTTTTGAGCATCTCGTTTCCCTAATTGCTTTTTGAGATGAAGAACAACTTAAAAAAAGAGAAAGTATTATTGTTATGTAGATTCCTTTCATAGATTTGGTTCTAATGTTTGCTAACATGTCATAAAATAACTTTTAATACCAATATCTCGTTAAAGTCAAGGGATTATATTAAAATGTATTTCTAGTTGTATTGTAAATATAATCAAATAAAAAACAAAAAAAAATCCTGATATTTCTATCAGGATTTTCTTAATAAATAAAGTAAGTTGTTATTTATTTCGCATCACTTTAACATTCATTTCTTCTACTTTTTTATCAGAAAGTAACGATGGTGCTCCAAATAATAAATCGTCGCTAGTACCTGTTTTAGGGAAAGCCATAACCTCGCGAATTGAGGTTTTCTTTTCTAAAATCATCATCAATCTATCCACACCCCAAGCAATACCACCATGTGGTGGTGCACCGTAATGGAATGCTTTGTACATGGTGCCAACGCTTTTAAGCATTTCTTCTTTGTTGTAACCCATGTTTTTGTAAGTAGCTTCTAGAATTTCAGGTTTATGCGCACGTACCGAGCCGCCACCAATTTCGTAACCGTTAAGTATTAAATCGTATTGCTGTGCGATAATGCTTCCTATCTCTTCTTCCTTGCCATTCATGTGTTTTTCTATGTCGTAAACAGCTGGCATCGAGAATGGGTTGTGGGTAAACGTCCAACGGCCTTCATCGGTTTTTTCAAACATTGGGAAATCAATTACCCAAGCAGGTCGTAATTCTTTAGGGTTAATTAATTTTAACATGCTTCCTAATTCCTGGCGAACCGCGTCTAAAGCCTTGTTTGCTGTGGCATAATCGGCGGCAGAGAAAAATACTATATCGCCAACTTGTGCTTTTGTAGTTTCAATAATTTTGCTAGCAATGTCTTCACCTAAAAATTTAATAATAGGCGATTGCAAGTCGTTTTCGTTTACAATTATATAAGCTAAACCACCTAAGCCATGTTGTTGGGCAAGTGTGGTAAGTTTTTCTATTTGTCCTTTAGACAAGCGTTTTTTACCTTGCTCTTCTGCCGATACTTTTATGCATTTAACAATACCGCCATCTTCAATAGGTTTGCTAAATACCTGGAAAGTCGTGTCTTTTACAATATTGGTAATGTCTTGCAGTTTTAAGCCAAAGCGTAAATCTGGACGGTCGCAACCGTAAAAATCCATAGCTTCTTTATAGGTTAACACTTCAAACGGACGTAAAATCCATTTTTTGCCATAAATTTTGCTAACAATAGTGTTAAACATTTTAGTGTTTAAATCTATAATTTGTTGCATGCTGGCGTAGGCCATTTCAATATCCAATTGCGTGAATTCTGGTTGGCGATCGCCACGAGAATCTTCGTCTCTAAAACAACGGGCTAACTGAAAATACTTTTCGTAACCACTCACCATTAGCATTTGCTTAAATTGCTGTGGCGCTTGTGGTAAAGTATAAAATGCACCGGCTTGTTTGCGCGATGGTACAATAAATTCGCGGGCGCCTTCATCGGTTCCGGCACTTAAAATTGGCGTTTCAATTTCTAAGAAATCTTCATCGTCTAAAATATCGCGCATTAATTTAATAACCTTGTGTCGATTAACAATTGTGCGACGTACATCGTTATTTCTGTGATCTAAATATTTGTATTGAAAACGTACATTTTCGTTAGTTTTTGTAGCGCGTTTTATTTCGAAAGGCAAGGTTCTAGATAGGTTTAAAATATCTAAATCGCTGGCTTCTAATTCAATTTTTCCAGTGCGTAAGCTTGGGTTGTAATCGTCTTCCTTACGTTGCACTATTTTGCCAGAAACTGTAATTACAGATTCAGGTTTTAATTTAACAAGCTCGTCTAAGTTTACAAAGGACTCACGACTTAAACGCACTTGAAAAATTTCGGTGCTCGAATCGCGTAAGTCGATAAACATTAACTCACCATGATCGCGCACACTAGATACCCAACCTGCAAAAGTAACTTCTGCGTTAATGTTGTCTTCGTTAATATCGGTGATTAAATGTGTGCGATATTCATCTTTTATAACAAGCGGTATTTCTGGAAGAATTTCTTCTTTGGCTGTCTGTTGTTGGTTGTTTGTTGTTGGTTGTTCAGTTCCTGTCTTTGTTGAACTTTCAACTTTTAACTTTGAACTTTGCAGCTGCTTTAAAATGCCTTCGCGAATTACTTTACCCGAAGCGCCTTTACCAATTATACCAATAACTTTACCAACTAAAATACCCGCTTTTCCTTGGTTTCCGGCTTTAATATCGGTTGCAATAGCTTCGTTTTCGCTTATAACTTTTGCAATAGCATCTTGTATTTTTTCTTCGGAAATGGTATTCGCTTCAAAATAAGATTTGTAATCGAATTTAGCATCACTTAACAACGATTGTATCGCGTTTTGAGCTAAAACCGGAGTTACTTTTTCGGCTTTAAACAAACTGAAAATAGTGATGAAATCTTCAACATTTTCAATTTTAATATAATCTTCGGCCTTTACATTATTGGTTAAGGTTTTTGCAACAAACGAAGGATCTTGTAATGTGTTATTTATAGCTACAAAAGTTTCAGAGCGTAAACTATCGGCTGTAAAAAACTTAGCATCTTGTGGTAAAACGCCGCCGCCAATTAAAATAGATTCAACAGCAAAAGGTAAAGCGCTTAAATCGACATCAATACTTTCGATAACCGATTTTATGTTTACAAAAGGTAAATCGGGCTCCGAAATAAATCGGTAATCGGCCTCGTATTCCTTTTTACGCATGGTTTTAGTTTGCTTTAAATCGGCATCAAAAAGCACGGTGGTTTGGTCTGGCCTAAACGCATTGTTCTCAATAAAATAATTAAGTTGTTTTTCAACTTCTTCCTTTAAAGCATCAACCATAAACTTAAACGAGTTTAAGTTTTTTATTTCGGTTCTTGGGTTTAAATCGTTGCTGTTTTTTTTACGAAGTGAAACAGAAACATCCGATTTAAATTCACCTTTTTCTAAGTTAGCTTCAGAAATTTTTAAATTTTGAACAATACGTTGAATGTATTGCGCGTAAGTTGAAGCATCTTCGATATGACGAATACATGGGTCGGTAACAATTTCAATTAACGGTACGCCAGCTTTATTAAAATCGACTAACGAAACCTTTTTTTCATGCATTAATTTCGCCGCATCTTCCTCGATATGTACTTGCGTTAAACTTACGGTAAATTGGCTACCGTCGTTACGAAAACACGATACTTTTCCGTCTGGAATTACCGGGTTGTGATACTGCGTAATTTGTATGTTTTTTGGGTTGTCTGGGTATTCGTAATGTTTTCTGTCCCAAGAAATAACTTCGTTTTTAAACGACGATTCTACAGCTTTTCCAAAATAAATAGCCTTAGTAACAGCGTCTTTGTTTATGGCTGGTAAAACACCCATTTGCCCTGTACAAACCGAACAAATATTTTGGTTTGGTGTTTCAATTTCTTGGTTCGGACAAGAACAAAATAACTTTGTTTTTGTATTTAAACGTACGTGAGTTTCTAAACCTATAACAAGTTCTAGCTCGTGTTTATCTAAAAGTTGGTTTAATTGTTCTAGCTCCATTATATCGTGTCTTTTAAGAAGTTAGCAAACTTCAAAACAAGTTCGTCGTTTTGTTTGGCGGCTGTAATTTGTAAGCCAGTTTCTGTGCCTTGTGGCACGGTTAAAGTTGGTAATTGCCCAAGGCTAAAACCAACCGTGTAAGCATCGCTTAAATACATGGCGTGCGGATCTTTTAAACTATCGCCAATTTTAGGCGGTGTATTTGGTGTAACAGGAGAAAGTATAATGTCTACTTTCTTAAAATCATCTTCAAAATTGTTAGCAATGGCATCGCGAAGCGCTAAACCTTTTAAATAAATAGCATCCGAAAACCCTTGAGAAAGTACTTGGTTACCACCAACAATTCTTCGTTTTGTTTCTTCGGAAAAATTTTCTGATCGTGTTACAGCGTAAGTTTCTTTTAAATTTTCGGCTTCAATACGGTTGCCGTAGTTGGTGCCATCTAAACGCGATAGGTTAGAGGCAGTTTCGGCCATGGCTAAGGTGTAATATGTTGAAACCAAAGTATTCGATTCGAAGAAATCTAAAGGTTTTACCTCGATGCCTTTGGCTTTTATTTTTTCTATAGCTGAAAGAAAATCGGCTTTAATTTCAGGTGAAATGGCATCACTCTCAATAAAGTTTTTAAAATATCCTACTGTTTTTATGCCTTCGGAAGTTTTTATAGCGTCTGCATCAATTTCCGCGGAAGCGTAAGTGGTTTGGTCTTTAACATCTTTACCGCTCATGGCGTTAAGCACAATGCGGATATCTTCAACCGATTTAGCAATAGGTCCAACGCAATCTGTAGACGATGCGTACGCCATAATGCCGTAACGCGAAATGCGTCCATAAGTTGGTTTTAGTCCATAAATATTGTTGTAACCAGCGGGTTGACGAATTGAACCGCCAGTATCGCCACCAATAGAAAATACAGTGTAATTTTTAGCAACATTTACGGCAGAACCACCACTAGAACCACCGCCAACAAGTTCTGGGTTTACGGCATTTTTTACAGAACCAAAAATGGTGTTTTCGCTAGACGAACCATGGCCAAAACTATCGCAGTTTTCTTTAACTAGAGGAATGGCGCCGGCATCTAACAGTTTTTGAATGGCTGTTGCCGTGTAAGCCGATTTGTAATTTTTAAGCAAATTAGAACTCGCTGTTGTGGTTGTACCTTGTACCATGTAAACATCTTTAATACCAAATGGGATGCCTTCTAAAAGGCCAATGTTTTCGCCGTTGGCAATTTTTTCGTCTACTTTTGCAGCCAAATTTAAAGCGGTATCGCTTAGTAAACTGTTTACAGTATTGTTGGTGTTTTGGCTTAAAAGCTCCAATTTTTCTTGAACCAAAGCGGTGCAAGTTATTTCTTTGTTTACCAGTTGTTGGTGTATTTTTAGTATTTGTGAGCTCATTTTTATTCTTCTATAACTTTAGAAACTACTAAATAGCCGTTTTTTTCTTTTGGGAAATTTTCAATGATGATTTGCTTTTCTAAAGCAGAACTTTCTATAACAACATCGTCGCGTAAATCTTGAAGCGAAACACTGTTTTTGTTTAGGTTGATGGATGCTTCGCCGTTTATGTCAGCGCTTTTAATGTCATCAAACAATTTGTTAACAGCTTCACTTGGTTTTGCACCTTTAATGCTCGATAATATATCGACCGTCATTAATTTGCTCATGGTATTCTTTTGGTATTAAAAAAAGCCTTCCGTAACCGGAAGGCTTTCTATATTTTTAAACAATAACCTTCCGAATCCTAAAACTTAGAATTATTGAAATTATTATTGTTATTGTTGTTTTTCATGGTCTTTAAATCGCTTCAAAGATATGGAGAAATAAACGATTAAGCATCATGTTTATAAATATACTAACAGATATTAATAATTTATTAAAAATAGGTTTTATTCTTTGTTAGTTTTTTAGTGATTTGTGTTATTGATTAACAGTGCTTGGGTTTTTGATGCGAAATTGAAACTTTTTAATTTTTCTTGTAAGAATAATATATAAATGATTGATTTTAAAATAAGCTTTTTAAGCTCATTTTAGCTGGTTTTTTGTTTTGAGAAACAAAGAAATTTGGTTAAAACTTTATTTAAGCTTGTTTTTAGTTGTTTTAAGAGGTTTTTGTTGTAATTAACAATTGTTGATAAATTTATTGCTGAGTCGATAAAAAGCTTTTTAAAAGGGCTTTTATTTTGTATATTTGGTTGCCTTACAAAGATGCTAAAATTGCATCTTTTTTTGTCTAAGAATAAATTTAACCCAAACGAATTAAGATAAAATAACAAAATGAGCGAAGAAGCAAAAGACGAGCAGAACAAAGGACAATATTCTGCCGATAGTATTCAGGCGTTAGAAGGAATGGAGCATGTGCGCATGCGTCCGTCGATGTATATTGGAGATGTTGGTGTACGCGGTTTACATCATTTAGTTTACGAGGTTGTAGATAACTCTATTGACGAAGCTTTAGCTGGACATTGTGATACAATTAGTGTAACTATAAACGAAGATAACTCGATTACTACCGAAGATAACGGTCGTGGTATCCCTGTCGGGTTACATAAAAAAGAAGGTGTTTCTGCCCTAGAAGTTGTAATGACTAAAATTGGAGCAGGAGGTAAGTTTGACAAAGATTCTTATAAAGTTTCTGGTGGTTTACATGGTGTTGGTGTAAGTTGTGTTAACGCGCTTTCAGAGAGTTTAAAAGCAACTGTTTACCGCGAAGGTAAAATTTGGGAACAAGAATACGAGCGAGGTAAAACACTATATCCTGTAAAAACTGTAGGTGAGTCCGATAAAACAGGAACTATTGTAACCTTTAAACCAGACCCACAAATATTTCAACAAACGTTAATTTATAATTACGAAACGCTTTCTAGCAGAATGCGTGAATTAGCATATTTAAATAAAGGAATTACTATTGTAATGACTGATATGCGCGAGAAAGATGAAGAGGGTAATGTATTAACAGAAACGTTTCATTCTGAAGAAGGTTTAACAGAGTTTGTCAAGTATTTAGATGGGAACCGTGAACCTTTAATGAAGGATGTAATTGCTTTTGAAGGTGAAAAAAATGGCGTGCCTGTTGAGGTTGCTATGGTTTACAATACATCGTATGCTGAAAATTTACACTCGTATGTAAATAATATTAACACACATGAAGGAGGAACGCACTTATCTGGTTTCCGTCGTGGTTTAACGCACACTTTAAAAAAGTATGCCGATGAATCTGGCATGTTAGATAAGTTAAAGTTCGATATTGCAGGTGACGATTTTCGTGAAGGTTTAACAGCAATTGTATCGGTAAAAGTTGCCGAACCACAATTTGAGGGACAAACTAAAACAAAATTAGGTAACCGTGAAGTATCTGCTTCTGTAAGTCAAGCGGTATCAGAGATGCTTACCGATTATTTAGAGGAGCATCCAGATGATGCTAAAACCATAGTGCAAAAAGTAATTCTTGCCGCACAAGCGCGTCATGCAGCTCAAAAGGCTCGCGAAATGGTACAGCGTAAAACGGTAATGAGTATTGGTGGTTTACCTGGTAAATTAAGTGACTGTTCAGAACAAGATCCTGCGAAGTGTGAAGTATTCCTTGTAGAGGGAGATTCGGCAGGTGGAACAGCGAAGCAAGGTAGAGATAGAAACTTTCAGGCTATTTTACCATTAAGAGGTAAAATTCTTAATGTTGAAAAAGCAATGCAACATAAAGTGTTTGAAAATGAAGAAATAAAAAACATTTTTACAGCACTTGGTGTAACTATTGGAACCGAAGAAGATAGTAAAGCGCTTAACCTTTCAAAATTACGTTATCATAAAATTGTAATTATGTGTGATGCCGATATTGATGGTTCGCATATTGCAACTTTAATATTAACGTTCTTCTTCCGTTATATGAAAGAATTAATTGAAGCAGGACACGTTTACATTGCAACGCCACCACTTTACTTAGTTAAAAAAGGAGCTAAAAAGCGTTATGCTTGGAATGATGAAGAGCGTGATGCGATATCTGAAGAATTTGGAGGTAGTGTTAACATACAACGATACAAAGGTCTTGGTGAAATGAATGCGGGACAATTATGGGATACTACTATGGATCCTGAGTTTAGAACGCTTCGCCAAGTGAATATAGATAACGGTACAGAAGCCGACAGAATATTCTCTATGCTTATGGGCGACGAGGTTCCACCTCGTAGAGAATTTATTGAGAAAAATGCTGTTTACGCTAATATTGACGCGTAAATATCATTTTCTTAAGTTTATTTGAGTGTTTTTAAATTAAAAAGAGACTATCTTATTATAAGGTAGTCTCTTTTGCTATTAACCAGTTTTAAAATGAAAATTTGGGACAAAATGTTTAATATTTTAAAATAAACCAACGCTTATACGTGGTGTAGAAACTCTTGTGCTAATGCCAACGGTGCTTCTACGTGGTTGGTTGTAATAATAACTATCGTATCTGTAGTAGTAAAATGATGCGTGGTGGTAATAATTTTCACTATGGTGGCAATGGTTATTGCAGTTTTCGTAGTGTTCTGCATAAGCCGCTTTTTTACCTTTCATGTAAGCGCGATACGCTTTTTTATCTCGTTTTTTTAAGTCCTTTTCGTAAGCTTCTTGTTCTTCCCAAAATGTTTCTTCTTCATCATGGTTTGATGCCTTAAATTCTTGTTCGAATTTGGCATCTTGGGCTGCGCGCTGTGTGTAATAATCTTGTTTAGAAATTGTAGTTTCGCTTGCAGCTTCTGTTTCTTGTGCAGTTAAACTTGTGGTTATAACAAGGGTTAAAATGCTTACTAATGATTTTATAACTTTCATGATTTGTAATTTTAAAGTTTAAAAATTGCCGTTTTTAGCGGCCTTCATTAGTAAGACACCTTAAAGTTTTTTTACCCTACGCTTTTTTTAAAAAAAATTATAAATCGAAAGCTAATGTAAATTGCCAACCTCTATTTTTTGGGTTGTTTTCTTCATAAATACTTCCCATACCTAAATGGTAACGAACGCCTAAGCTTACACCACTGTTGGTTTTAAAACCACCACCAAAATTAAATCCCCAGTCGAAGCTTTCTGGTTCAAATTCTTGTGATGTATCAAAAACATTAAAACTGCTATCAAATTCTTCTTTATGAGAAACAGCATAACCTGCTTGCGGGCCAACCTCTAAGAAAAAGTTGTTGTCTGGATAAATTTTAAGCATTAACGGTACATTTATATAATCTAGTTTTTGAGTAAAAGTGCCACTACTATCTTTAATTTCGTAACCTTGTTGCGAATATTGAACTTCTATTTGTAAAGCAGCACCTTGAGCAATAAATGATTCTGCGTAAATACCAGCATTAAATCCGTGACGTTGTCCGGTTTCGGAATCGCCATCAAAACTTACGGCGGCAAGATTGTAACCACCTTTTAAGCCAAAATTACTTTCAGGTATATCGTTATCTTGAGCGTTAACATGAAATATAAGAGAAACGGTTAGTAAAATACTTAATAGAATTGTTTTCATTTTTTATATAAATTTAGGGTTGATATTATAAAATTATTTACCGCCATTAGCTTGTAAATCGGCAATACATTGCGAATCTAACTCTGGTACAGAATTCATATTTGTCATGCTTGAAACTCTAACTGATGATTCTGTAGACCAGTACATTAAACAGCTTTCTACATCGCAATGGTTCGGGTGGTCTTTGTCTTCATGATCGCTTTGTAAAGGCGAACCTAAATCGGTTAATCCAAAAATATGCCCAAACTCATGATTAATTACAGTAGCTTCTAAAAACCAAGTGTCTGGTTGAAAAGCACCACCGCTTAAATCTTGTACAGTTTCTTCAAAAATAACAAAAGATGTGTTCCAATAGGCAGAACCAAGAACCACAGTATTGTCTTCTTCTGAGTCGGCATCAGAGCTTCCGTCAGAAAAATAAGCCCAAACGGCTATTTCGTCGTCTGTGTTATAATATTTGCGATTTTCGCGTTCTATGTCGGCAATATCATCAATGCTATAAACATCTTGTCCTGGAGAGGATATCGATCGTTTTTCTACAGTTATGCCATCGGGTTTGTTAATTCTACTTTCTAAAAATGAAACAAAGTTGTTAATACCATTATCGGTTGGCTCGAAGCCATCAACGTAAACAATTTCTACAATTAAGCTTTTAAAGGTGTTGTCTGATAGTAAATCGTTAGCAGAACTTCCTGTTGCTTGCCTGTTTGTAGCCACGTTTATTACGGTTTCTTCTTCGTTAATATTTGAAGAATTATCGTTTTGGCAAGAAAACAATACAGCTAACACGGCTAATGCAAAAATTATGTTATGTTTCATTTTTATTTTATTTAAAATGCAGCTACTTAGTTAAAGTAGCTGCATGAATTATATTTAGTTTAAGTCTTAAATTTTTTCTAAAACTAACGTTATAGCTGCATTAGTTGTGCTTTGTAATGCAATTGAACTTTCTGAAAAACTTGTTACTTCCCAAGTATGGTTTAACAACTCGAAAGAAGCGTTTGCCGAAAATGTTAAGTTTAAATATACTTCTGTGCTTGATGTAACTTCGTAAGTTCCTTCAATATCAGCAATTAATGTGTTAACTGTGTTTTCTGCAGTACAAGATAAATCGTTACTAAAATCTATTGTGTATTCAATATAATCGTTTGCTTTATCGATACCTGTTTCTATAAACGATTCAACTTTAAACGTAGTATCTACTAAAATATTTTCTAAGGTTTCAGCGTTTTCTTCAGCTTCATCTTCAATGTCTTCATTTTCTAAACAATCTGAAATACTAGATTGTAAATCGGCATCGCTAGAAATTTCAATAACAGTATCGCTATCGCCGTTTAAAGTTGCAGTAATTGGGTAGTTTACAGCAAAGAATTCGTCATCATTAATGTTACTCATGTAAGTATAAAGTTCTTGTTCAGATTCTAGAACTACACTTCCGGTTTGCTCAATATTTACGTTGTAAGTTAAAAGCGTAACAGGAAAATCGATGTTTATACAAGAAATAGCGTCTTCTGCGTTTTCTTCGGCTGTTTCGCAAGCGTCAATTATAGCATCATATTCCGTTTGGTTTGTTACAACAACCTCGGTATAGTTACTTAATTTTACTGATAATGGAAATTGAAGCTCGATGCTGTCGTCGTCTGCAATAAATTCACCTAAAATATTTAGTACTAAACTGTAATCGGACTCGCTAACTAAAGTAACTTGAGTGTCGTTTATAGTTGCGGTGAATGGGAATAATATTGAAGAACATGATACGCCATCAATAAAATCATCAAAACTACCATCGTACATCGATGAGCGTTCTAGGTTACTAGCAGTTGGAGATGTTGATGAGTTTGTGTTTGGGTTATCTCCGTTTTCAACATCAATTTCATCTTGACATGATGTAAGGGTAAAAATTGAGGTTAAAATAATTAAAGTTAAAAATTTTAAATTTTTCATGATTGTCTTTTTTTGGGTTTTTAAAATTATCTTTTTCATAGCAATTTTGCTGTTTCTGTATTTAAGACAATTACATTTAAAATTACCCTACCATTTTTTTGAAAAAAAAAGTAAAAATTTTGTTTTGGTGTTGATTTTTAAGTATTTAGCTAATAAAGTTTTTTGTCATATTTTTGCGAGGTCGTTAATTTATTAAAAATTTATGAGCAACCCTAAGTCTAATTTATGCGAGGAGGCGCAATTTAATACCTTTTATATAGAACACATACAATCGGTGAATAATTTTGCTTTTTATAAATGTGGAGATAAGGCAGCTGCGTTAGATTATGTACAAGATGCATTTTCTAAAATATGGGAAAACTGTTCTAAAATTGAATTTACTAAAGCCAAAACATACCTGTTTACAACCGTTAATAATTTGTTTTTAAACACTATTAGGCATCAAAAAGTGGTGTTTAATTACGCGAAAGCGGCACCATATCAGGATATCACAAATCAAAATCCGGAGTATTTATTGGAAGAAGAAGAGTTTAAAACAAAACTAGAACGGGTTATATCCAATTTAACACCCGAGCAGCGCGAAGTTTTTTTACTGAATAGAATTGAAGAAAAAAAGTACCGAGAAATAGCAGAATTATTAAATATTTCGCAAAAAACGGTTGAAAAACGAATGTCTGCAGCATTAAAAGTGTTAAGGCAGAACTTGGATGGAGCTTCTTTTTAAAAATTAATTACAAAAAAGGGTAGGGTAAACAATTATTAGAGTGTCTAAAAGATGAAAGCCTTAAAAAGATGAATAAAGAACAAGACATATTAAAATGGTTTGAAGGTGAAATATCTACGGCCGATATAAAAAAACGATATCCAAATGAAGATTTTTCGGTTTTAGAAAAAGCAGGGTTTTATGCAAAACAAATTGAAGCGCCAAAAGTTGATGCCCAAGCTGCTTTAGCCGATTTTAAAACGAGAAGTTTTAAAAAGGATGCCCCTAAAGTAATACCATTACAAATAAAACAATTTTTAAGAGTTGCTGCTATTTTAGTGGTGCTTTTAACATCGTCTTATTTCTTGTTTTTTAACAATACCAAAAGTGTTAACACCGAAATTGCCGAAACAAAAACATTTAATTTACCCGATGAAAGTGAGGTGGTTTTAAATGCAAAATCAACACTCGATTACAATAAAAAAACTTGGAAAACCGAACGCAATTTAAATTTAAGTGGCGAGGCCTATTTTAAAGTAACCAAGGGGCAAAAATTTACGGTAAAAACTGCAGCAGGAAATGTGCAGGTTTTAGGTACGCAATTTAATGTAAAACAACGTGCTAATTATTTTGAGGTTACTTGTTACGAAGGTTCTGTAAGTGTAACGTCAAACCAAAATAAAGTAGTTTTAAAACCTGGAGAAACGTTTAGAATTGTTGATAACAAAGTAGTTGCTGTGGCTAATGCAAATGAAAATGCGCCGTCGTGGTTGCAGCAAGAATCTAGTTTTAAAAATGTACCGCTTTGGCAAGTTGTTAACGAGCTAGAGAATCAATATAATATTAGTGTTTCTACAAAAACAATAAATGCAAACGCGTTGTTTTCGGGAAGTTTTACACATAACAACTTAAATATTGCATTGCAGTCGGTAACTATTCCGTTAAAGCTTAGTTATAAAATAAACGATAATAACGTGGAGTTTTATAATTATGAAGCTAAATAAACAGTGTTTTAATATTGTTCTTATTGCGAGTTTACTTTCTTTTAGTGCTTTTGCACAAGAAAGGCTGCCGCTTATAAAGGTGTTAAATCAACTTGAAGAAAAGTTTAGTGTTAAGTTTTCGTATTCTGAAAACGATATTGATGCTGTTTTTGTTGAAACACCAAATCTTGAAGCTTCATTGCAACATGTTATTGATGGTTTAAATGATGAAACACTGCTAAATTTTCAAATTCTTGATGAACGTTACATTACAATTTCTTCAATAAATAAAACCATAAACATCTGCGGTATTGTACTTTCTGAAACGGATAGTTTTCCATTAATGGGAGCAACGGTTCAGGTTGCAAATACTCAAAAAGGAGTGATAACAAATTCTAATGGAGATTTTAAGTTAGATGATGTGCCTGTAAATTCAACAGTTAAAATTTCATATTTAGGTTTTGAAACGGTTCAAATTAATGCCATCGATTTACGTAAAACAAATCAATCAATTTGCTCCAATGTTTTATTAGCTGAAAGATTAGAAACACTCAATAAAATATTAATCTCGAAATTTTTAACCACAGGTTTGCAAAAACGAGTAGATGGTAGCACGGTGTTAAACACCGAAAAATTTGGTACACTTCCAGGTTTAACAGAACCAGATGTTTTGCAGTCTATACAAGCGCTTCCAGGAGTTGAAAGTGTTAACGAAAGTATTGCGAATATAAATGTTCGTGGCGGAACCAACGACCAAAACCTTATGATTTGGGATGGTATTAAAATGTACCATTCGGGACATTTTTTTGGATTAATTTCGGCTTACAATCCTTATTTAACCGAGAAAGTTGAGGTTACAAAAAACGGAACGTCGAGCGAGTTTAGCGATGGTGTGTCGAGCACCATAAATATGTTTACCAAAAATAATATAGATGAAACTGTTTCTGGAGGTTTTGGTGCAAATTTGTTGCATGCCGATGGATATTTACAAATTCCGTTAAACAAAAAATTAGCCGTTCATGTATCTGGTCGACGTGCGTTTACCGATGCTTTTAGTTCGCCAACTTATAGTCAGTATTTCGAAAAAAGTTTTCAAGATAGCGAGTTAACTACTAATAGTGAAAATGTAAATGATGCTCAGCAATCTTCAGACTTTTTCTTTTATGATTATTCGGGGAAATTATTATTCAATTTAAATGAACAACATAAGTTTAGAGCTAATGTTATTGGTATTTATAATAATCTGGACTATACCGAAAGTTTCGAAAATTCGGAAGGAGAAACCGAATCGAAAACAAGTAATTTAAAACAAGAAAATTTAGGTTTTGGTGGGAGCTGGAATGCCGATTGGACGAATCGTTTTTCAACCGAAATTTCAGGGTTTTATTCAAAATACAACGTAGATGCCTTAAATTATCGTGTAGAAACCGACCAAAGTTTAACACAAGCCAACGAAGTTTTAGAAACAGGAATTAAATTAAAAAGCAGGCTTAAAATAAATGAGAGCTTAAATGTTTTGGCGGGTTATGCGTTTAACGAAATAGGTGTGTTGTATAAAACTACTGTTAGTGCACCATCTTACGATAGAATTACCAAAGATGTATTATTGAATCATGCGGCCTTTACCGAAATAGAGTATAATAAAAACAATACCTACCTACGGTTAGGGGTTCGTGGTAATTATTTTCAGAAATTTAATAGCTTTCTAGTAGAGCCAAGATTAAACCTAAGGCAAAAAATATCAAACCAGTTTGCATTAAAGCTTCAAGGCGAGTTTAAAAATCAAACAACAAAACAAAAAATAGATTTTCAAGATGATTTTTTAGGAGTTGAAAACAGGCGCTGGACACTTGCCAACGAACAACTTATAAAAATATCTACAAGTAAACAGGTTTCCTTTGGTTTCGAGTTTAATAAAAATAACTGGTTGTTCGATGTTGAAAGTTTTTACAAAATAGTAGATGGTATTACGGCATCCAACCAAGGATTTTACAATAATTTTCAATATGTAAATGCAAACGGAAATTATAATGCCAGAGGTTTGGAGTTTTTAGTTAATAAAACAGCAACAAAATATAGCACATGGCTTAGTTATACATTTAGTAAGAATGATTATGAATTTGAAACGATAACGCCATCGGTATTTCCTAATAATTTAGATATCAGGCATTCTGTGTCTTTGGCCTTCAATTATAATATTTTAAAAAACTTAGAAGCATCTGTTGGAGGCATCTGGCGTTCTGGTCAACCTTACACTCAGCCTGTTGAAGGAAATGAAACTGTTCAAGATGGAAATGCTACAGTTGTAAATTACGATGAGCCAAATCATGAAAATGTGGAAGACTTTATGCGAGTTGATGCTTCGCTGAATTCGAAATTTACGCTTTCAAAAAAGGTAAAAGGGCAATTGAGATTGGGCGTTTTAAATCTTTTGAATAAGAAAAATACTATAAATCGCTATTTTGAATTAAGCTCAGAAAATAGCGATGAAGTATTACGTGTTGATAATCAGTCTCTAGGAATAACGCCTAATGTGAGCATTAGGATTAATTTTTAATTATCAAAATCCAATATTAAAAAATCGTTAAAAAGCATTTTTTTTCGACAAAATGTTGTTTTGTAAGTTTTTTTGATTTATGTTTGTACCACCAATCTATCAGATCTATTATAAATGAAAAATTTAAGGTTTTTAATTCTAATTAGTTTATTATCAGTGGCTTCTCAAGCGCAAGATGTTGACGCTTTATTTGCTGCGGGTGTAGAAAATGCAGAACAATTCACTAACGATTATTTAATGCCAGGAACTAACGGCTTAATGCATAGCATGAACGGTAACTGGTTTAATACTGCAGATGCAAAACCTTTAGGAGGATTTGAAATTTCGATTGTTACCAATGCAGTTGTAATTAATGACGAGCATAAATCATTTACTTTAAATATTGCCGATTATAACAGCGACGATTACGATTTTACAGTGGCTTTTGCCGATGATGAAACGCTAGCATCTAAAGATGTAGCGACAGCCTTAGGGGAAAACGACCCAGATGTACAATTAATAGTACGGTCAAAACAGTTTCCTAATGTAAATCCTGAGACGATTACATTGCCTTCAGGTATTGGTGAGTCCACAAAAAACTTGTTGCCAACAGCTTTTTTACAAGCGGCTCTAGGTTTAAGTAAAGGCATAGAAGTAAAAGCTAGGTTTGTACCAAAAATAGAAACAGACGAGTTAGAGTTAAGTTTATACGGTGCTGGTTTACAAATGGAGTTTACCAAATGGTTACCAGGAAATAAAATATTACCAGTTGCTTTGTCTGGGTTGGTAGCCTATACACACATGAATGGTTCTTACGATATTACAGAATCGTCTGGAATAGATGGAGAAAATCAAAAAATTGAAAATAGTACTAGTACATGGCTGTTTCAATTAATAGGATCAACCAAATTGCCAGTAATAAATTTTTACGGTGGTTTAGGGTATATAAAAGGAAATTCCCAGTCTGATGTTTTAGGAACATATACAGTAACTAGTGGTCCGTTAATTTCAAGAACAGAAACCGATCCGTTCTCGGTAAGTAGCGACGTGGCAGCGGTTCGTGGAACCTTAGGGTTTAAATTGAAATTAGGTTTTTTTAGATTAAACGGTGAGTATCACCTATCAGAATACAACGCTTTTGCCTTAGGTGTTAACTTTGGCTTTAGATAAGATATAGTTTTTTTCATTGTGAAATGATTATTTATTTTTTAGTTAGTTTTATTTAGTTTTCCAGAAAGTGCGAGATTTAATCTTGCACTTTTTTTATAAACAGGGTTTTAATTCGTAAATTGCCTCGCTTGTTTTAAGTAATAAACTAATTAATAATAAATTTAAACAAACTAAAAAATGAAAGTAACAGTTGTTGGTGCTGGAGCAGTAGGTGCAAGTTGTGCAGAGTATATCGCAATTAAAGATTTTGCCTCAGAAGTTGTATTATTAGACATTAAAGAAGGTTTTGCCGAAGGTAAAGCTATGGATTTAATGCAAACGGCTTCTTTAAATGGATTCGATACCAAAATTACAGGTGTAACTAACGATTATTCTAAAACTGCAAATAGTGATATTTGTGTAATTACTTCTGGTATTCCTCGTAAACCAGGGATGACTCGTGAAGAGTTAATTGGTATTAATGCAGGTATAGTAAAAGCCGTATCTACAAGTTTATTAGAGCATTCTCCAAACATGATTCTTATTGTGGTTAGTAACCCAATGGATACCATGACATATTTAGCTCATAAATCTTTAAACATGCCAAAGCATAAAATTATTGGTATGGGAGGCGCTTTAGATTCTGCACGTTTTAAATACAGATTAGCCGAAGCATTAGAATCGCCAATTAGCGATGTTGATGGTATGGTAATCGGTGGACATAGCGATAAAGGTATGGTGCCATTAACAAGTCATGCTACAAGAAACAGTATTAAAGTTTCTGAGTTCTTAAGCGAAGAGCGTTTAGAGCAAGTTGCTGCCGATACTAAAGTAGGTGGTGCAACTTTAACTGGTTTATTAGGAACTTCGGCTTGGTATGCTCCAGGTGCTGCAGTAAGTGGTTTAGTTCAAGCCATTGCTTGCGACCAAAAGAAAATGTTCCCATGTTCTACTTACTTAGAAGGAGAATACGGATTAAGCGATATTTGTATTGGTGTGCCGGTAATTTTAGGTAAAAACGGAATTGAAAAAATAGTTGACGTTCCGTTAAGTGATGCCGAAAAAGCACATATGCAAGCTAGTGCAGAAGGTGTTAAGAAAACCAATGGTTTATTAGATGTGTAACCTTTAATTTAACACATTTTTATATATTTAATAAAGACTGTAGAAATACAGTCTTTATTTTTTTATATTTGCCCGATGTTTAAAAAACACTACATAAGTATATTAGTTGTTGTTCTGTCTGTTTTGGGTATGGTTTCGCAAAAGCAAAACCTACAGCCAAACCAAGAGATATTGGTGCAATTTTCTAACCATACTTTAGAAAGTGTTGCTGTCGATCAGGTTGTTTCGGCTATTAAACAACAGTTAATTACTTTAGGAGTTCAAGAGGTTGAGGTAAAAAAAGAAGCTTCAGGGGCTTTACGTATTTCTTATTTTAGTAAAGCTGCCGTTTCTCAAATAAAGGCTAGTTTACAAACCAATGGAGATTTAGAAATAAATTTCAACAGCACTTCAAAATCAAATCCAGATAAAGGTCCTTTAAAAACTTATGATTTAGCGTACGATTTTGATGTTTACGAAATTCAAAAATCAAAGCATTCAGGTTGGGATTTTAATGCTGTAAATATTTCAGCTTTCGATACAAAAAGCGATATTTATACAAATACCAATGGTTTTGCCATTGTTTTTACTCTAAAAAACGAAAACCCGATTGCTCAAAAACGCATAAAGGCAAGTCAATATATAGCACTCGCTGTACAACATATTTCACATAAAATTCCCGAAGTTAGAGCAGGCCCTTTTTGTGTGTAAATCTTCCTAAAAAAACACAAAGCTTTCATCAATTAAAAAGCTAAAAATCTAAATTAAATTATTACAATCATATCCATTTTAAGTGGATAATTAACACCCAAAAATTATAAAACATGCAAAATAAAGGACTAGTAAGGTTGTTTGCTATTTTATTTGGTTTGGTAAGTATTTATCAGTTGTCTTTCACATTTAAAGCCAACCAAATAGAAAATGAAGCCGAAGAAATAGCCATTAATAAAATTTCGGATACCGAAGATGATTACCGTGCAAAACGTAGTCAAGAAGAAGCAAATTATTTACAAGAAATTGCTACCGATACCGTATTTAACTTAGGCGTTGCCAAGTTTACTTATAACGAAGTAAAATCGAAGGCCATGAATTTAGGTTTAGACCTAAAAGGTGGTATTAACGTGATTCTTCAAGTTAGTGTAAAAGACATCTTAAAAGGATTGTCTAACAATACTAACGACCCTGTTTTTAATAAAGCTTTAGAAGATGCAACCGAACTTCAAAAAAATAGTCAGAACACCTATTTAGAAGATTTCTTTGTAGCTTTTGATGCCATTAAAGGCGATACAAAATTAGCCTCTCCAGATATTTTTTACACCAAACAATTAGATGGTGAAATCGATGGAAGTATGAGTGACGATGAGGTAAAAAGCATTATCGAAACTAAAATCGATGAGTCTATTGTTTCTGCATTCGAAGTATTACGTAAACGTATTGATGAGTTTGGAGTAACCTCTCCAAATATTCAACGTTTAGGAACTTCAGGGAGAATTCTTGTAGAATTACCTGGTGTAAAAGATGTAGAAAGAGCAACATCTCTTTTACAAAGTACAGCGCAATTAGAGTTTTGGGATGCTTATAAAGGTGAGTCATTTTACCAATTTATCGATCAAGCAAACAATGTTTTAAAAGATCTTGTTGAAGATGAAACTGCTGTTGCAGAAGTTGAGCCACAAGATGAAGAAGACGCTACCGATGCTCAAATTGACGATTTATTAGGTGATGCCGAAACCGATTCTACGGCTGTGGCAACACAAAATAATCCTTTAGGAAACTTAATTAAAGGTTTAGGATATCCTGGCGGACCAATATTAGCACAATTTTCTATTCAAGATAAAGATAAAGTACTTGAATATTTAAACATGCCAGAGGTACGTGCGTTACTTCCTGCAGAGCGTCGTTATACTAAGTTTGCCTTTGGGAAACCAGAAAAAGGTAGCGAAGTTGTTGGGCTTTATGCTTTAGCGGGTAACCGCGAAAATACGCCACAATTAAGTGGGGCTGTTGTGGTTGATGCTCGTAATGAGTTTGGACCAACAGGTAAACCAGAAGTATCTATGCAAATGAATGCAAAGGGTGCTAAAATCTGGGAAGAAATGACGGGTAATGCTTATGCTAACCAAAGCCAAATTGCCATTGTTTTAGATAACGTGGTGTATTCTGCTCCTGGTGTTACTACTGGGCCAATTGCTGGTGGAAATTCTTCAATTTCTGGTAGTTTTACACTAAACGAAGCGATAGATTTAGCAAATGTTTTACGTGCTGGTAAATTACCTGCATCGGCCGATATTATTCAAAGTGAAGTTGTTGGGCCATCATTAGGTAAAGAAGCTATCGAGAGTGGAACAACTTCATTTATGATAGCCCTTGTTTTAGTGTTAGTTTGGATGATTTTATACTACGGAAAAGCCGGTGGTTTTGCCGATATTGCAATGTTGTTAAACATTTTATTAATCTTCGGAATTTTATCTGGTTTAGGAGCAGTTTTAACGCTTCCTGGTATTGCAGGTATCGTATTAACAATTGGTATGTCGGTTGATGCGAACGTACTTATTTTCGAGCGTATTCGTGAAGAATTAACTAAAGGGAAAGGGCAAAAAGAAGCTGTCGATGATGGATTTAGTAATGCTTTATCTTCAATTTTAGATGCTAACATTACTACTGGTCTTACTGCATTAATTCTGTTTATTTTTGGTACAGGCCCAATTAAAGGTTTCGCAACAACCTTATTAATTGGTATCGGAACATCGTTATTTACTGCTATTTTTATTACCAGATTATCTATCGATTGGTACTCTAATAAAGGTGGTAAATTATTGTTTGCAACGGGTGTTACTAAAAATCTTTTCAGAAACATTAATATTGAATTCTTAAAGAAGCGTAAAGTCGCTTACATCATTTCTGCTGCATTTATTTTGGTAAGTTTAATTTCTTTATTTACTAATAGCTTAGATCAAGGTGTTGACTTTGTTGGTGGTAGAACATACCAAGTGCGTTTTGCTCAAGATGTTAGCGCTTCAGAAATTACCGATTTATTATCGCAACCAGATGTGTTTAACAGTGCCGATGCCAAAACATTTGGTGAATCTAATCAGTTAAAAATTACAACTAAATTTAAGGTTAACGAAACTGGTGCTGAGGCCGATGAAGCTATTCGTCAAACACTTTACAATGCATTACAGCCTTATTTAGAAGGCGTAACTTACGAAGATTTTATTAACGAAGCGAGCGAAAAAACCGTTGGTTTAATGAAGTACTACAAAGTTAGTCCTACCATTGCCGATGATATTAAACAAGCATCATTCTGGGCTATTTTAGGGTCTTTAATTGTAGTATTCTTATATATTTTATTCCGTTTTAAAAAGTGGCAATATTCATTAGGAGCGGTAGTTGCTGTATTCCACGATGTATTAATTGTACTTGGTGTATTCTCGTTAACATATAAGTTTATGCCATTTAGTATGGAAATCGATCAAGCTTTTATTGCCGCTATATTAACGGTAATTGGTTATTCGTTAAACGATACCGTGGTTGTGTTCGATAGAATTCGTGAATTCTTTAACGAGCATACAAACTGGAAGTTCGAAAAAGTTGTAAACACATCGTTAAGCAGTACATTAAGCAGAACTTTAAATACATCGCTTACAACTTTAGTGGTGTTATTGGCAATCTTTATTTTTGGTGGAGATTCTATTAGAGGATTTATGTTTGCATTAATAGTAGGTGTTATTGTTGGTACATATTCATCATTATTTATTGCAACTCCAATAATGTACGATACGGTTCAAAAACTAGAAGATAAAAAGAAGAAAAAAGAATAATTTATTTTTCTTTATAAGACTAAGCCCGTCATGAAAATGATGGGCTTTTTTATTGAGTTATATTTGTTTTTTGGAGTGATTTTGAGGCATTATAAATTTCTTATCGTTACAAATTCGCTTCGTTACTTTGCGCAAATCCACTTGAAGTGACGTCAGCTTCGATTTAAGTAAAAGCGTCAGTTCGAGTGATTCCGAGGTACGAGGAATTGTATCGAGAACCAATCAATCTTCAAGTTCTTATTTCCTCATTTAAAATAAATAATGATTAAATTCAAAAAAAAATTAAGTACTAAGCAACCTTTTTAAAAAAAATAGCGTCTGTATAAATAGAAAGCGAAATGAAACCTTTTTTGAAAGTTATACAATTACATAAAAACGAAAATCAGCTTATTAAGCGAGCGATTAAAAATAATCGTGAGGCACAGCATGTTTTGTTTGAATTGTATGCGCCAAAAATGTTAAGCGTTTGTCGTTATTATGTAAAAGATTTACAGCATGCCGAAAGTGTTATGCTCGACGGATTTTTTAAAGTGTTCACCAATTTATCAAACTTTAAAAACCAAGGTAGTTTTGAAGGTTGGATTCGTAAAATAATGATTAGGCAAGCCATTTCCTTTTTAAGGCAGCAAAAAAAGTTAGAATTTTCGGTTGATGATATGGGAATTCATGATAATTCCGAAAATAATATAAATACAAATATAGAAGTCAGTCAAATTCAAGAATTAATTGACGAATTGCCAGAAGGTTACAAAATAGTATTTGTAATGTATGCCATTGAAGGGTATAAGCATCAAGAAATAGCAGAGTTATTAAATATTTCGTTGGGCACTTCAAAATCACAATTATTTAAAGCACGAAAAATGCTTCAAGACAAAATTTTAAAAATTAATAATACTACAAGTTATGGCGCCATATAAATATGAAGAGGAGTTTAAAAGCAAGCTTGAAAAGCGCAGTTTACAGCCATCGGTAAATGCTTGGGAAAAGCTTTCAAATCGTTTGGATAAAGAAGAAAAACAAACCAGTAAAAAACTGTATTGGTGGTTGGGTGTTGCCGCTAGTTTGGTTGGTGTAGCTTTAATAGCAACTCAGTTTTTTAATACCGAAACAGGAGTTAAAATTGATGATGAAACAATAGAAATTGTAACACAGCAAGAAGAATTACAGCTCGAAAAAATAGATGATGCAACAATTCCTGAAGCTGTTGAAAACAATGATGAACCGGTAAATGTAAAACCTTCAATTAATACGCCTAAAATTAAAAAACTAAAGCCGGCTATTTTAGTTGAAGTGCCAAAAACAGCTATCGCGAAAGTAGATTCTATTGATGAAATAAAAACAATAACGCCAATACAACCCAAGGCATTATTAAGTTTTGAAGAACAAAAAATACAAACTGTTGTTGCTCAAATAAAAATATTAAATGAGACGCAGGAAGTTACAGAAGCCGATATTGATGCGCTTTTAAAACAAGCACAACGAGATATACAATTAAGTAAATTAATAAATAGCGAAACCGGAGTTGTAGATGCTAATAGTTTGCTTCAAGACGTTGAAGCAGAATTAGATCAAACGTTTAGAATGCGTGTTTTTGAGGCTATAAAAGATAGTTACGTTACGGTAAAAACTGCAGTTGCCCAACGTAACGAATAAATTTCAGCGAAAGCGAAAATTATAATTATTACAAGTTAAATTCAATCAAATTAAATCAATAATTAGATACTGAAATGACTTCAGTATTTTCAAAAAACGAACAGTTATGCAAACTATTACAAAATGTTTAGCGTTTTTAGCGCTATGGTTAAGTACGCAATTAATTAATGCGCAAGACAGTACTCAGGTGTCGTCAAATCAAATTAAAATTGAAGCTTTAAAACTAGAGAAAAAGAAAGTTCAAGA
Source organism: Neotamlana sargassicola (assembly GCF_020523965.1). Classification (GTDB taxonomy): domain Bacteria; phylum Bacteroidota; class Bacteroidia; order Flavobacteriales; family Flavobacteriaceae; genus Neotamlana; species Neotamlana sargassicola. The sequence goes on from NZ_JAJAPX010000007.1 coordinate 23,990, forward strand.
ACAAGAACGAGCATTGTTAAAAGCTAAAGTTGAAGCTATAAATACTAAACTAGAAAAAGGAGAAATTACAAGTACAGAGGCCGAAACCTTAAAAAAAGAGGCTGCAAAAAAACATGCTTTAAATATAGAAAGCAGAATGGCTATTGTAGATAGTAAAATAGATTTACTGGCAAGAAACGACAACGATTATGGCGTAAAAATACATGACGATGAAATTAATATTCTTAGAATTGGCACCGATGAAAACACTAGCGACGATTTGGTTTATGTTGGAAAGCCAAGTAATGATAAGCCTAGAATTTATGACAAACGAACATCTAACGATTTCGTTATTGCTTTTGGGCAAAATAATGCACTTATTGATGGTGAAAGCCTTAACGATTCACCATACAAAATAGGAGGTTCACGATTTTTCGAAATTGGTTGGGCGTGGAAAACACGTGTGTTTAAAAACACTAATTTTTTACGATTAAAATATGGGCTTTCTGTACAAATGAATGGCTTAAAACCTGAAGGAAATCGATATTTTGTAAATCAAAACGATAACATTGTACTAGAGGAATTTCCGTATGAACTTGACAAATCTAAACTAACAGTTTATAATTTTGTTGCTCCAATACATTTTGAATTTGGGCCTTCAAAAAAAATAGAAAAAGACGATTATTTTAGATATTCTACTACCAAGAAATTAAAATTTGGAATTGGTGGTTATGGCGGATTTAATATAGGTGCTCGACAAAAACTGAAGTACGACCTTGACGGTGACAACAAAAAAGAGAAACAAAAAGGTAATTTTAATACTACCAAATTAGTTTACGGTTTAAGCGCTTATATTGGTTTTGATGATTTAGCGTTTTATGCAAAATACGATTTGTCTCCAATTTTTAACGATCAAGTTATTAGTCAAAACAACATTTCGTTAGGTGTTAGGTTCGATATTAATTAAAATAAAAAAGCTGTCTTGTAAGTGTTTAATCAGCACTTGCTAAGACAGCTTTTTTAATGTTAATTGAATTTAAAACTCGCGTTTACCAAATTCACTATCTATAAATTTCGATTTGTTTTTACCATTTTTAAAGGTGTACGACAGGTTTAGTAAAACCATATCGACTTCGTAAATGTAATTTGTGGTGGTGTAAAATTCACCCGTTCTGTAGGTGGTTATACGTTGTTCGTTTGTGTCGAGCAAGCCCATATCTATATTTTGCCATTGTAAAGTAGCGGTTAATCTATCGTTTAAAAATGATTTTTGAAATGTTAAGTTTGGTGAATAATAACGCGAATCTTCACCTTGAGCTGTTATTCTTTCAGATAAATAATTAAAAGTAAATTGCAACGAAGCGTTCTGCCAGAATTTGTAATTAGCATTCAAGTTAACAGAATACATGGTGGCATCGCTATCTACAGGCATGGCATCAAACTCACCATCAATGTTGTAATTATAAACGTTTGCGCCTATAAAAGCGTTAAAGTTTTTTGTGGGCTTTAATTGTGCACCAATTTCAAGGCCTACGGCTTTTGCATTACCAACATTGGAATAAATTCTATTTAAAATGGTATCGTTATAAACCGTATTTACACGATTTACCAAGTTTTTTACCGAGCGATAATAACCTGTCGCGAAAATAGAGTTACCACCTTTTATTTTTTTAGTAATACCAAGTTCTACTAAATCTATAAATTCAGGTTTAAGTTCTGGGTCACCTTGTTCTAAAGTTTCAGAGTGTTCACGTTCAGGAAACGGATTCATTTTAAAGGTTGTTGTACGTTCTACACGCTTGCTATATGCTGCTTTAATATTGGTTTTGTCGTTAATTTCGTATTGCAACGATGCCGAAGGATATAGTTTTGTGAAATCGTAGTTGTAGGTTTCATCAATGGTTCCTGCTTTATCTTTTAGCTCTAAAGTTCTGTCCATAACTTCAACTCGGGCGCCAGCGCTATAACTCCATTTGTTTTGTTGTCCAGTAAATTGAGTATAAACCGAATGTATAGAACGTTGTAAGTTTACTTCGCTCGAAAATTCAGGAACTAAAATGAAATCATCATTAAAATCGGTTCTTCTTTCGTAAACAAAATCGCCAGTATGGTCTAAATTTCGGTATTGGTAACCTGTTTCTAAAATACCTAGTTTAAAAGGTTTAAAGCTGTAATCAACTTGAAAACGCATACCGTTAAGCGGGTTGTCGTTAGTGTTGTATTCATCTTGATATAGTATAGAATTATCTGGAAACCCTAAATTCTGATTTACAGTTGGTCCGCCTAAAAGGGTGTATTCATATAAAAATGAAGTAGATAATTGGGCGCTGTTTTTAAACGTATGCGTGTAATCGAAACTTCCTAAAGCAAAATCGCTGTTGCGTTCTCGAAGGTTGTGATTAAAGTATTGGAAGGTGTACAGTCGGTTAGTTTCATCATCTAAATCAACGGCATGATTATCAAAATATACAATATCTGCCAAACGTGCTTTGTTGCGTTTACCGGCAAAAAAGCCTAATGAAAATACGTTTGTGCTGTCTGGAGTAAAATCAACCGTAAAACGTCCGCTATAATTTTCTTCATCAAAACTACGCTCGCCAGTCGATGGAAATTGCGTTTTAATGTTATCAATAATGGTAAAAACATCGCCTTCACGTCTTCCGCCAAGGTCGTTACGCTGGTAACTAGCGCCTAAGGAAATGTTCCATTTTTCATTTTGAATGTTATAAGTAGCGTCTAACCCATAGCGTTGGTGGTATTTGTCGTTATCGTAGGTCTCAATAGAAGGAAAACCACCTTTAAGGTTTATTTGTCCATAAGCGCCATTTGTTGCGCCTTTTTTAGTAATTATATTTAAAATACCTGCTTTACCTTCAGGATCGTATTTTGCTGATGGTGCTGTAATCACTTCAACACGTTCTATGGCATTTGCAGGTAATTGAGCAATTAGCGAACTGGCATTCCCTTGAACGGGTTTGCCGTTTAGTAAAACCACAAATCCAGAGCTTCCGCGTACGCTAATATCACCTTGTCCATCTATGCTAACCGATGGTAAGTTTTTAATAACATCGATACCACTTCCGCCTTGAGCGTTTTTAAACTTTTGAGCATCAAAAACTTGTCGGTCTATTTTATTAACAACTGCAGCACGTTCGGCTTCAACTACAACTTCGTTAAGGTTGTTTCCTAAACTTAGTTTTATAGTTCCTAAGTTTTTAGTTGCATTTGAAATTTCAATATTTTTTATGGTTCTTACTTGGTAACCAATAAATGAAGCTTCCAGGTAATAGCTGCCTTTTTTTATGTTTTCAATTTTAAAAGCACCATTTAAATTGGTAATAACACCAGTTATTAATTCTTGATTGTTATGGTTGTAAAGGGCTACCGTAGCGTATTCTAACGGCGCATTGTTTTCGTCTACTATTTTGCCTGTAATTTGGGAAAATGCATAAGTATAAAATAATAGACTTGCGAATAATAAGTTTAGTTTTAATTTCATTGGTTGTGATTGTTATTGGTGCAATTTACAATCATCAATTTACATATGCTTAACGATTAGTAAATAATTGTTTTTTGTTTAATGAATAGTGGAATAAATAAAAGCATTTTAAATTATTTCCATTTTAGTCAAGCATTTTAGAAAATTTGAAAAGTGCTTCTGTATTTAATATGGCAATTTTGCAGTATGAAAAAGATAACAAACTTCGGAATATTTACAATACTATTAGTAAGTAGTTTAACCATAATGGTAGGCACAGTAATTGCGCCAGCATTATCGGGTATTGTAGAACATAGAAATTTAGGGTTTTCACCTAGTTGGTTAATTACGTTGCCATCGTTAGGTGTGGTTTTGTTTGCACCTTTAATTGGTAGATTATTACCCAAATTAGGCAGCTTAAAATTATTAAGTTTAGGTTTGGTGCCTTACGCTATTTTAGGTGTAATAGGTGCGTTTATTAGCAACGATTATATTTTAATTTTAGATAGAATTTTACTGGGTGGCGCAACAGTGGCAGTTCAAGTTTCGATAACCGGTTATATAGCCGATTGTTTTACAGGAGAAACCAGAATGAAAATGATTGCATGGCAAGGTATGGCCATAGAATTAGGCGGCGTCGTTTTTTTAGCTATTGGCGGAATTTTAGGAGAAATAAACTGGCAATTTCCATTTTATATATACTTAATTGCGCTATTGTGTTTGGTATTTGTATTGAAGACTTTACCAAAGCCAGAAATAACCAGTAGTACAGAAAAAATCACTACTGAAACACCCAAAACTAATAAAAACAGAGTTAAACTAATTTTTATAGCATCGCTTTTAGCCATGATGTTGTTTTTTGTTGGTTTTGTAACCTTGCCACTGTATTTACCACAAACCTTTGAGTTTACAGAGTCTGTAACAGGTTATTTTATGGCTTCAATTTCGCTAGTTGCAATTATAACAGCTAGCCAGATGCCGCGAATGGTAAAACTTTTAGGGGATGGAAAAACACTAGTTTTTGGATTCCTATTTTTTATGCTAGGCTACTTGGTATTAGCAACAACTGCTAGTATTCCGTTTTTGGTTTTAACCGTTATTTTTATAGGTGTTGGCTTCGGTTTTACCATTCCGTTGTTAAACCACATGATGGTTGAGGCAAGCACAGCGAAAACACAAGGCAAAAATTTAGGTTTGTTTTCAATGGGCGTTTTTGGTGGGCAATTTTTATCTACGTTTATCGAGTATGTTTCGCACGATTATAAAGCCATTTATGCAGTTGCCGTTGGTTTGGCTTTAATTATTGCAAGTGCTATGCTCTTTATGTTTATAAATGTTACCAAAAAATAAACTTGATTAAATTCTTTTTACTTTTGAGGTTTTAAAGCCTTAAAAGTAAATGCCATTACCTGGTTGGGAAAATAAAATTCTGTTATCCGATAATTTTGAAAGTAATAACGATTTACTCTCAGGAAACTCTATGGGTATTTATTTTGAGTTTAAAGACCGCCAATTAATTATTCATTTTAAGCCATTAAATGAAGTTTTTAAAGCTGAAGTATTTCAAGCTAACAAAGGTTTTTTACTGAATTTTGAGCGTGATTTAATTGATGAAGATGATATTGAATATGCTTTAGATGTGATGTCGCTTTTTAATAAATATCCAGAATTTATTATAAATGAAGCTGATAAAATTGAGCAAATAAATAAAGTTGTTTTTCTTTTGAAGCAGGAGTTTTATAGCGAAACAGCATCATACGTTATGCTAAAAACATTGTTAAAGGTGTTGCTTTTACATTTAATACGTTACCAAAACAACAATTTTTTAGAGCAAGATTTAAATCAGAATCGAGTATTTACTTTTCTTGAACTTATGGAAACGCATTTTTTACAAGAAACCAATGCCGAATTTTATGCCAACCAAATAGGAGTAAGTGTAAAGCGTTTAAATCAAATTTTAAAAGAAAAATTAAATCTTACCGCCGTACAAATCATAAAACAACGACAGGTTACCGAAGCCAAACGTATGTTGGTAAAAAGCAATATTACAACTAAAGAGTTGGCCTTTAAACTAGGTTTCGATTCTTTAAGTAGCTTTTCTCGTTTTTTTAAACAAAATGTGGGTGTAAGTCCTTCAAGTTTTAAAAGTAGTTCTTAATAATTTATCAATTACACTTTAAAATACACTTATTCGGTTTTATATTTTTTAAATGAAGCTGGTAATAGGAAATAATTAGTCATCTGTAAATATAATTGTATTCATTAATTAATAAAATAAGCGATGCGTCGTTAACTTTTTCTATTTTTGCAAAATATTTCAGATAAAGAAATGTATCTTAATCAGTATTAAGCTGTTTTATATAACAAAGATATGAGTAACATAGTAGCCATTGTAGGAAGACCAAATGTAGGGAAATCAACGTTTTTTAATCGTTTAATACAACGTCGAGAAGCTATTGTTGATGCTGTTAGTGGTGTAACGCGCGACAGACATTACGGGAAAAGTGATTGGAATGGAAAAGAGTTTTCGTTAATCGATACAGGTGGTTATGTTGTTGGAAGCGACGATATTTTTGAAGCTGAAATTGATAAGCAAGTAGAATTAGCTATCGATGAAGCCGATGCGATTATTTTTATGGTCGATGTTGAAGATGGTGTTACCGGAATGGACGAAGATGTAGCAAACTTACTTCGAAAGGTAAAAAAGCCCGTATTTTTAGTTGTAAATAAAGTAGATAACGGTAAACGCGCCGAAGATGCTGTAGAATTTTACGCTTTAGGTTTAGGCGATTATTACACTATTGCCAGTATAAATGGAAGCGGAACAGGGGATTTATTAGATGCTTTAGTTGAAGCTTTACCAGAAAAAGAAGAAGAGGTTATTGAAAACGAATTGCCACGTTTTGCTGTGGTTGGTCGCCCAAATGCTGGAAAATCGTCATTTATAAACGCTTTAATTGGTGAAGATCGATATATTGTTACAGATATTGCTGGAACTACAAGAGACTCCATAGATACAAAATACAACCGTTTCGGGTTCGAGTTTAACTTAGTGGATACCGCCGGAATTCGCCGTAAAGCTAAAGTTAAAGAAGATTTAGAGTTTTACTCTGTAATGCGCAGTGTTCGTGCTATAGAACATGCCGATGTGTGTTTGGTAGTTTTAGATGCCAATAGAGGTTTCGACGGGCAAGTGCAAAACATTTTTTGGTTAGCCGAGCGTAACCGAAAAGGTATTGTTATTCTGGTTAATAAATGGGATTTAGTAGAAAAAGATCATAAGTCGGTTAAAGATTACGAAAAAGCCATTCGAAAGCAAATAGAACCATTTACCGACGTACCAATTATTTTTATTTCAGCACTTACTAAACAACGTATTTTTAAAGCGATAGAAACGGCTGTTGAGGTTTATAAAAACCGAAGTAAAAAAATTAAAACGAGTAAATTAAACGAAATTTTACTGCCAATAATAGAGCATTATCCGCCACCTGCGTACAAAGGTAAATTTGTTAAAATTAAGTACATTATGCAGTTGCCAACACCACAACCGCAATTTGCATTTTTCTGTAATTTACCACAGTATGTAAAAGATCCTTACAGACGATTTTTAGAAAATAAATTACGCGAACATTTCGATTTTAACGGGGTGCCAATTTCGGTTTATATGCGCAAAAAGTAATTTTCCTACTTTTTAACAGTTTGCTAACATTTTTAGGTTGCTTGTTTTGAGTATCTTACAACTCTAAATCAATCAATCAAAAAACAATTATGCACAAATTATTATTTGTAGTAGCATTTTGGTGTTGCTTTTTATCTTTTAGTCAATCTAGACATTTTCAAATTTCAGGAAAAATAATTTCAGAAGAAGAAAAAGTACCTCTTGAGGCAGCAACCGTTCATTTAGAAACGATTAAAGACAGTAGTTTAGTAACCTATACCATTTCCAATAATAATGGCAGCTTTATTTTAAAAGACGAAACCTATCAAAAATCGTTAAACTTGTTTGTGTCTTATGTAGGTTATCAAACTTATAAAAAAGAAATTCTTATAAATAAGTCCGAAATAAATTTAGGTACAATTAATTTAGCTGTAAGCTCGAATGCTTTAGATGAGGTGCTTATAAAAACATCGGCGCCGGTTACTATAAAAAAAGACACTTTGGAGTTTAATGTAAGTTCCTTTAAAACAAAAAAAGATGCTACCGTTGAAGATTTATTAAAACAATTGCCTGGTGTAGAAATAGATGACGAAGGCAAAATAAAAGTAAATGGCAAAGAAGTTAATGAAATTTTGGTTAATGGTAAGCCCTTTTTTGGTAGTGATCCTTCCATTACCACCAAAAACTTAACTAAAGATATCATTGAGAAAATTCAAGTTGTAGATACTAAAACTAAAAGTGAAGCTTTTACAGGAGAGGAAGGCGACTCCGAAAATAAAACCATTAATTTAACCATAAAAGAAGAAAATAATAAAGGTGTTTTCGGTCGAGTTTCGGCAGGAGCTGGTACCGATAAACGCTATGAGTTTGCTGGCATGTTTAATCATTTTGACAACGACCAGCGATTAAGTGTTTTGGTTGGTGGCAATAATATAAACTCTCCGGGATTTAGTTTTGGCGAAATCGAAAAAATGTTTGGCGGTGGCAATTCATGGTTTAATGGTGACGGAGGTTTTAGTATTAATGGTAGGCAATTTGGCGGTGGCGAAGGTTTAACAACCTCAAGGTTAGGCGGTGCAAATTACGCCGATTCATTTGGAGATAAAACCGAGTTTTCTTCCGATTATTTTTACTCTGGAAGTAGTTCAGAGAACGATAAATTATCAGAGCGAGAAGTTATTTTATCCGATTCTCGGTATTATGTTAATTCCAATTCTAGTTCGTTAAGCGAAACCGATAGCCATTCGTTTAATAGCGATTTGGAGGTTAAAATAGATAGTACTTTCATGATTAATATAAAACCATCTTTTTCGTTTACAAAAACTAAAACCGAATATACAAGTAATGATAAAACGTTAGACGAAGATTTAAATCTAACAAACCAATCTAATGTTGGTTCTTTTGTAGAAAACAATCTTAATAGCTTCTCAAATGCTATTAGTGCAACCAAAAAGTTTGGAAGCAAAGGAGCCTTTTTAAGATTTAATTTTAACAATAAAATATCTAAAACTGAAGGCGACGATTATATTAATTCTTTATCTGAAGTAATTGGAAGTAATCCAGAAACTATTGAAAGAAAACAATTGGCAAACAATAATAATAAGTCTAACGATTTTTCGAGTAAAGTACGTTACCGTTGGCCAATAATAGCCAAAAAGCTATTTGTAAATTTCGATTACGAATACCAATATAATAAGGATGAAAACCTAAAAAGTACTTTCGATTTTGATGATGAAACCAATGGTTATACAAGCTTTAACGAAGACCAAAGTACCAATTTTAAATATACCGATATAAAAAGTGCACCAGGCGCGGAATTAAGTTATAGAGCCGATAAATTATCTACCCGAATGGGTGTGAATTATGTGTTTAGAACCCTAAAAAATTTCGACGAATTAAGACCACAGTTTAATGTTGAACGCGAATTTAAAGCCTTAGAGTTAAATACAAATTTTAACTATAAATTTAGCGAAAAAGCTTCAGTGTACTCCAGTTATCGTTTAACTAATAGGCCGCCTGCGATACGTTTTTTACAGGCGTTTACCGATATTTCAAATCCGTTAAATATCATAATGGGTAACCCAAATTTAAAACCTACTAACGAAAATAGATTTTATATAAATTTCAATGCTTATAATTGGCAAGAACGTACGGGGTTTTATTTGTATGCTAGTGTTACCTCGTTTAACAATGCCGTGGTGTCTAAATCTACTATAGATGCTGAAACACTTACCAGAACCACAACTTACGAAAATGTTAATGGTAACACAAACGGGTATTTTGGTTTAGATTATAGCAAAAGCGTAAAGCTAGACTCCATACGTTCTGTTCGATTTAAATTAGGAGCATGGTCTAATTTAAGAAAAAACATAAATTTTAATAACGACGTAAAATATGCTAGCAACAGTTTAACGTTAACACCAAATTTAGGAATCGATTTTATCATTAAAGATGTGTTTGAGTTTAAACCACGATATAGAATTGGTTTAACAAATACAAAATATGATCTAGATGATTTCGAGGATGTTAAATTTACGTCGCACAATTTATTATTACGCACTGGCTTTTTTCTTCCAAAGGGTCTCGAATGGCGTAATGATGTTACTTATACGTATAACCCTAATGTGTCCGATGAATTTCAAAAAAGTGCTTGGTTTTTTAATTCTACCGTGAGTTATTCTGTATTAAAAGATAAAGGTTTAATAAGTTTAAAAGTGTACGATTTGCTTAATCAGAATACGAATGCTGTGCGAACGGCAACACAAGATTATATTGAAGATGCCCAAAGTACGGTATTGCGGCAGTATTTTATGCTAAGTTTTAGTTGGAAATTTAATAGTCTTGGTTCAAAAGGAGAAACGGGTGGTAACGGGCCGTATTTTATAGATTAATAAAGTTTTAATCAATTTTTAAAGTTGTATTATCGATAGTAATTACTCTTAATTTTGAGGGGAAAGTAAAAATATTGTAAGCCAGTTTTTCATTCGATAAATAAAGTGTGTCGCTGTTTCCGTTGCTTTCTACAAAACAAATGCCTTCAACTTGATTCCCAAACGGAATAAAATTTTCAATTTTTGAAACCGTACTATTTTTAAAAATATCGAGGTTAGTGGGTGCTGTAATATTTAGATTAGTTATTTCTAATAAAAAAGGAATAATTTGGTCTTTGTTATAGCCCGATAAATATAGCTTATTCGAGTTTACTAAATCGGCGCCTGTAATGAGCCCTTGCGCTTTGAAATTACTTACTTTTTGTGCCTGGTGAGTGCCAATAGTTTTAGGCAGCGCATAAACGTCTACCTCATTATTTTCCCAGTTTTTTGTAAAAATTAATAAGTAGTCATTATAAACTACAAAAGCTTCAGCATCCCAGTTATTGTTATTTAATTTTGAAGTGAAATCGGTTTGGTTTACGTAAGAGTAGTTTATGGTTTCGGCGTTAACACTCGTGTTTGTATTAAAATCGGTTTTGAGTATTCGGTAAAATTTTAAGTTTCTTCTGTTACCAAAATTGTTGCCTATATCGCCAATGTAAATATATTTCTCGTCTTGCGATAAATCTTCCCAGTCGGTATTTGTGGCATTATTAATTACTACAGTTCTGGCAATGTTACCATTGGAGGTGTCAATTTCATATAAGGCAGGATTATTACCACTATCGTTATGGGTAATAACTTTATTGTTGTAAAAAAGTAAGCCGGACGTTTCTTCAATAGCTTGGGTTAAAATGCACTTTTCTGATGTAGTTACTGTTTGAGCATTTATTTGATAAATAACAAAACACAAAAATAAAGTTAGATAGCGATTCATAATTTGGGTTTAATTATCAGAAAAGATATTAAAATATGTACTATTTAAATTACCATCCGCCAGAGGCACCGCCACCGCCGCCCATGCCGCCACCGAAGCCGCCGCCAAAACCGCCTCCACCAAAGCCGCCGCCACCAAAACCTCCGCCTGAGCCACCCCAGCCAGAAGAACCACGACGGTAATTACCACGTCCCATATTGCTTAAAATTATGGCTTCAAGCAAATCGGTTCCTGCGCTTCTGTTGCCACGGTTATTACCGCCTCCGCGTTTATTTTTGGAAATGGAAATGATGATGATGATAAAGATGAAAAAGAGAATAAAAATAACACCAATAGGAATGCCACCCGAAGAGTTGCTTTGTCGCGTACCTTGATATTCGCCACTTAACACTTCAAAAATAGCATCGGCACCACGGTTTAATCCACCATAAAAATCATTTTGCTTAAAATAGGGGATTATGTCGCGCTCAATAATGCGTTTACTCATGGCATCGGTAAGTAAATGTTCTACACCGTAACCCGTGTTTATGGCAATGCGTCTATCGGCATTTGCTAAAATTATTAAAACGCCATTGTCTTTTCCTTTTTGCCCAATACCCCATTTTGTTAACCAATTAGCTCCAAGAAAATTAATGTTTTCGCCATTGGTTGAGTTTATAATAGCAATTACAATTTGTGTAGAAGTCGTGTCGGAATATTTTATAAGCTTTTGTTCTAAACTGCTTTTTTGAGATGATGATAGCAGGTTTTCGTAATCGTAAACGCTGGTTTGAAAACTTGGTTTTTCAGGAATATCAAATTGAGCAAAGCTAAAATTTAAGCTCGCTAAAAATAGAATTATAGTTAAAACCGATTTAGAAAACCATGTGACCATTGTAGACTGCGACTGCTTATTACTTTTTGGATACTGCATACTAAACCTATCCTTTAGAGATTTCGTTAGTAAGTTCGTTAATATCATCATCAGAATAAGGAAAATGTTTTTTTAGTTGTTCGCCAGATTTTAATATACCATCTATCAAACCTTGTTTAAATCGACCTTGTTTAAAATGCGACTGGATTACATTTTTCGTGCTATCCCAAAAATTAGCTTCAACCACATCGTTAATCCCTTTATCTCCGTAAATAACAAAGTTTTTATCGTTTACAGCTACATAAATTAGCACCGCATTTTGCAGTTTGGTGTTATCCATTTTTAAATCATGGAAAACAGTTAAAGCACGTTCGGTAGCATCACCATTTGCGGTTTTTTCAATGTGTACGCGAATTTCACCCGACGTGTTTAATTCGGCAGTTCTAATGGCATCAACAATGTCTTGTTCTTCATCAGCAGAAAGGAAAGCTTCAATTTTCGACATTAAAATTCAACTTTTGGTGCGTTTTCGCTTCCTGGAGCACTTTTAAATCGCGCCATTTCTTCAAAACCAAATAATCCGGCAAGTAACTTTCCAGGGAATTTTGTAGTGAATTTATCGTATTCGTTTACAGCAGCATTGTAACGGTTACGCTCCACATTAATGCGGTTTTCTGTGCCTTCTAATTGCGATTGTAATTCTAAAAAGCTTTTATCGGCTTTTAACTCTGGGTAACGCTCTACGGTTAATAATAATTTTGATAGTGCGCCCGTTAAGCCTTGTTGTGCTTGCTGAAATTGAGCTACCGTTTCTGGTGTTAAATTATTAGCATCAATAGTTGTTTTCGTAGCTTCACTTCTTGCTTTTATTACACCTTCTAACGTTTCTTTTTCGTGTGCAGCATATCCTTTTACGGTCGATACTAGGTTAGGAATTAAATCAGCACGACGTTGGTAAGCACTCTCCACGTTAGACCATGCTGTTTTGGCATCAGCTTCATATTCTACAGCAGTATTGTTAAAACCTTTAGCCCAAGAGTAAATACCTAATACAACAATGGCAATAATAATTAACGGTAAAAATTTTTTCATAATGTTATAGTTGTTTTTATGCGTGTTTAATAGTTAGATACAAAAGTTTTAAAAAAGTTACATGTATCTCTACAAATTTTCTTTTAACTTAAGTAACTGGCTTTTTATGTTTTCTAATTTACTAACAATTTCGAACGTGTTTAACGCTTGCTTTTTTTCTTCTTTTAAATGTGTTTTTGCACCTTCAAGTGTAAAGCCACGTTCTTTTACCAAATGATAAATAAACTTAAGGTTTTTTATGTCGTCTGGTGTGAATTTACGGTTACCTTTTGCGTTTTTTTTAGGTTTTAAAACATCAAATTCTTTTTCCCAAAATCGAATTAAAGAGGTGTTTACTCCAAAAGCTTTGGCAACTTCACCAATGCTGTAATAACGTTTGTCGGGTAAATTAATTTGCATTAGTCTAACGATTGGTTTTCTAATGAGGCGTGTTCAAGCATTTTATTAAATTCTTCGGCTGTTAAACTACCGTAATAAAAATTAATAGGGTTAATACGTTGTCCGTCTTTAAAGACTTCGTAATGCAAATGCGGTGCTTCCGAACGTCCTGTACTTCCCACAAAACCTATTAAATCGCCACGTTTTACTTTTTGGTTTTTACGCACGTTGTATTTATATAAATGTGCATACAAACTTATGTAGCCATACCCATGATCTATTCTTATGTGGTTACCATACCCCGACGAGTTACTATCGGCACGAGCCACAACGCCATCGCCAGAAGCGTAAATTGGCGTGCCACGAGGAGCGGTAAAATCCATTCCCCAATGCATTTTTCTAACCTTGGTAAATGGGTCCGATCGCATGCCGTATCCCGAAGCCATTCGTGTTAAATCCTCATTACTTACAGGTTGTATGGCAGGAATTGCAGCCAAAAGTTTTTCTTTTTCTTCGGCTAGTTTAGCAATTTCATCAAGCGATCTCGATTGTACAACTATTTGTTTTTGTAAAATATCTAAGCGTTTGTTGCTTTCTATGATAAGTTTCGAGTTGTCAAAACCTTCTAAATTACTATAACGGTTAATACCGCCAAAGCCCGCTTTTCGTTGCTCGTCTGGTATTGGGTTGGCCTCAAAATAAACCCGGTAAATGTTGTTGTCTCTGTCGGCAATATTATTTAAAACGGCCTCAGCTTGTTGCATTTTTTTGTTAAGTAAGCCATACTGTAATTGCATGTTTTGCAACTCGCGTTTTAAGGCACGTTCTTTAGGCGACTCTACATACTGGCTCGATATAAAAACCATAATAAAGGCAAAAAAGGCCGATGCCAATAAAAATATAAAGGTATATTTAAAAGCAGTGGCTTTTTTGCGTTCAATTTTTTTATAGGAAAGTGATTCGGAATCGTAATAATATTTTACCTTACTCATGTCGCAATTTATGCTATTTTTGCACTTTATTTATTTGGAAATTAAAAAGCCTAAATTAAATTTACGCTTAGTTTAGTCGTAACAAACGAGTAAATATAAAAATTGTTTTCTAATAAATATAATTTAACAAAACAGTAACTATTTTAAGTTGATGAAATCTCAAGACGTTCGAGCCAAATTTTTAAGTTTTTTTGAAGATAAAAAGCATGCCATTGTACCATCGGCACCTATGGTTGTTAAAAACGATCCAACCTTAATGTTTGTAAATGCCGGTATGGTACCGTTTAAAGAATATTTTTTAGGAAACACTAAAGCCAAAAATAATAGAGTAACCGATACGCAAAAATGTTTGCGAGTATCTGGAAAACATAACGATTTAGAAGAAGTTGGTTACGATACGTATCATCACACATTATTTGAAATGTTGGGTAACTGGAGCTTTGGCGATTATTTTAAAGAAGAAGCCATAGCTTGGGCTTGGGAATTACTTACCGAAGTTTATAAAATAGATAAAGATATTTTATATGTTACGGTTTTTGAAGGTGATGAAGCAGATGGAACAGAAATGGATACTGAAGCATACGATATTTGGAAAAAATATATTGCCGAAGACCGCATTTTAAAAGGAAATAAAAAAGATAATTTCTGGGAAATGGGCGATCAAGGACCTTGTGGCCCGTGTAGCGAAATACATGTTGATATTCGTTCTGCTGAAGAAAAAGCAAAAATCTCAGGTAAAGAATTGGTAAACGAAGATCATCCGCAAGTGGTTGAAATTTGGAACCTAGTTTTCATGCAATACAACCGAAAAGCTAACGGAACGCTTGTTGAGTTGCCGAATAAACATATTGATACCGGTATGGGCTTCGAGCGTTTGTGTATGGTGTTACAAGGCGTACAATCTAACTACGATACCGATGTTTTTATACCTTTAATTAGAGAGATTGAAACCATAACAAATACAAAATATGGCGCTACAAAAACTGAAAATAATGAGGTTGATGTTGCTATTCGTGTAATTTCAGATCACGTTCGCGCCGTAGCATTTTCCATAGCCGATGGTCAATTGCCAAGTAATACTGGAGCGGGTTACGTAATTCGTAGAATTTTACGTCGTGCTGTGCGTTACGGTTTTACATTTTTAAATAAACAAGAACCGTTTATCTACAAATTAGTAAGTGTTTTAAGTGAAAAAATGGGAGATGCTTTCCCAGAAATGGTGGCTCAAAAACAATTAGTTGAAAACGTAATTAAAGAAGAAGAACAATCATTTTTACGAACTTTAGATCAAGGTTTAGTACTGTTAAACAAAATAGTTGAAGACACTAAAGGAAGTACGGTTTCTGGTGAAAAAGCTTTCGAATTGTATGATACTTACGGGTTTCCAATCGATTTAACCGCGCTAATTTTATCTGAAAAAGATTTAAAACTAGATGAAAAAGGTTTTGAAGCAGAATTACAAAAACAAAAAGATAGATCGCGTGCAGCGAGCGAAACTAGTGCAGACGATTGGACAATTTTAATTGATGATACTACTGAAGAATTTATTGGTTACGATGCACTCGAAGCTAATGTTAAAATAACTAAATACCGTAAAACAACATCTAAAAAAGATGGTGATATGTATCAATTGGTATTTAATTTAACACCTTTTTACGCAGAAGGTGGCGGACAAGTAGGCGATAAAGGGTATTTAGAAGATGCACATGGCGATGTGGTTTATATTTTAAATACTAAAAAAGAAAACAACGTTATTGTTCATTTCACAAAGAATTTACCAAAGCATTTAAACGAAAGTTTTAAGGCCGTGGTTAACGAGAGCGAACGTTATAAAACCGAATGTAACCATACCGCAACACACTTATTACACCAAGCTTTACGTGAAATTTTAGGAACACATGTCGAGCAAAAAGGAAGTGCTGTAAATGCTAAACAATTACGATTCGATTTTTCACATTTTTCTAAATTAACCGAAGAAGAATTAACCGATGTTGAAGCCTTTGTAAATGCAAGAATTTCGGAGAAATTAAGTTTGGATGAAAAACGAAATGTGCCAAAGGAAGAAGCTATTGCCGATGGCGCTATGAGTTTGTTTGGCGAAAAATATGGTGATACCGTTCGTTCAATTCGTTTTGGGCAATCTATTGAGCTTTGTGGCGGAACTCACGTAAAAAACACGAGCGATATTTGGCATTTTAAAATCGTATCAGAAGGTGCGGTTGCATCTGGTATTCGTCGTATAGAAGCCATTACTAATGAAGCTGCTCAAACTTATTTTATTGAAAATAGCAAGGTGTATTCAGAAATGAAAGCTTTGTTGAATAACACCAAAGAACCTGTAAAAGCTCTTGAAACATTACAAGAAGAAAACGCCAGTTTAAAAAAGCAAATAGAAAGTTTATTAAAAGATAAAGCTAAAAACATAAAAGGCGAATTAAAAAGCGAAATTACCCAAGTTAATGGAGTAAACTTTTTAGCCAAAAAATTAGATTTAGATACAGCAGGTTTAAAAGACGTTGCTTTCGAGTTGGGTGGAGAAACCAATAATTTATTTTTATTATTTGGTAGCGAAAAAGAAGGAAAAGCATTTTTAACTTGTTATATCTCAAAAGAGCTTGTTGCTGAAAAAGATTTAAACGCAGGTCAAGTAGTTCGTGAATTAGGTAAATTAATTCAAGGCGGTGGCGGCGGCCAGCCGTTTTTTGCAACAGCAGGAGGAAGAAAACCAGATGGTATTGTTGAAGCTCTTGAAAAGGCGAAGGAGTATATTAGCTAAAACCAATGTTTTTAGAATAGCTGAGTTTTTAAATAAGAATTAATGTCATCCCGAACGCGTTTCGGGATTTCATTTTAATTATGAATCTACAAACCAAAATACAATTTAAAAAACAGTCTAATAACCTCATAGACTATAATTCTAATATTTTGTTGCTAGGATCTTGTTTTTCAGAAAATGTTGGAGATAAGCTAGAGTATTTTAAATTTAAAAACCTCCAAAACCCATTTGGTATTTTATTTCATCCTAAAGCGATTGAAGTCTTAATTACGGATGCTTTAAACAATAAACTATATACCGATAATGATGTGTTTTTCCATAATGAGCAATGGCATTGTTTTAACGTACATTCTAAGTTAAGTAATACTTCAAAAGAAGAATTAATTCGATATTTAAATCATAAGCTTCAACAAACAAAAAACCAATTACAAACAGCATCTCATATTGTTATTACCTTGGGAACAGCTTGGGTTTATCGTTTAATAGAAAACAATTCAATAGTAGCTAATTGCCATAAAATTCCGCAAAAAAATTTTAAAAAGGAACTCTTGTCTGTTCAAAATGTTTCAGAATCACTTCAAAACATAATAAATCAAATCCGTACGGTAAACAAAGATGCTTCAATTATATTTACGGTGTCTCCGGTGCGTCATTTAAAAGATGGATTTATGGAAAACACTCGAAGTAAGTCGCATTTAATTTCAGCTATTC
Source organism: Neotamlana sargassicola (assembly GCF_020523965.1). Taxonomy (GTDB): domain Bacteria; phylum Bacteroidota; class Bacteroidia; order Flavobacteriales; family Flavobacteriaceae; genus Neotamlana; species Neotamlana sargassicola. The sequence continues at coordinate 41,717 of NZ_JAJAPX010000007.1, forward strand.
ATCAAGTTATTAACGCGCAATCTGCAAATAAAATAGGATCAACTAACTATTTTCCTTCTTTTGAGATTATGATGGACGAACTTCGTGATTACCGATTTTACAACGACGATATGTTGCACCCTAACCAACTTGCTATCAATTATATTTGGGAGAAATTTATGTTGGTTTGGATTGATGAGTCGTCTTACAAAACCATGGATTTAGTTGATGGTATTCAAAAAGGATTGTTACATAAACCGTTTAATCCTAAAGCGGAAGCGCATAAAAAATTTCTAAAAAATCTTCAAAAAAAAATAGAAATGCTTGAAAGTCAATTTACCCATGTAAGCTTTTAGTTTACCGTGTAAAACTTCTAATTTTTTTCTTTTAATCTCAAGTTTATTTATTAAAAATACGCAATTTGTCGTATTGATTTCACTTACCTAAAGTTGCAATTTTGACCTGTTATTAACAATTAAAAATTCAACAATGAGACAATTAAAACAATTTATGGCTTTAGTAATGGTGAGTGCATCATTAATGTTTAATTCGTGTTCAACCAGCGACGATGGTGGCGATGGCGGTAATGCACCACAAGGTATATTAGTTGCAAAAGTTGATGGTACGAGTTACAAGTCTTGGGAAATTTCATCATCGGCAACGGTGGCAAACAACGGTAATAACCTTATTATTATTGCGACAAATAGCGATGGTAATGCCTTTTCTATTAGCATTTTTGGCTACGAAGGTGCTGGTAAAACCTATGAGTTTGATGGTACAACATTAGGGCCATTTAACACGGTGTCTTACACGCAAACCGATGTAAATTTAAGCAACCCTACGGCTTCAACTACTAAAATTTGGAGCGCGCCTTACGAGGATGCGGTGGCAGGCACCGTTTCAATATCCGAAGAAACAGATACACATGTTAAAGGAACGTTTTCTTTTACTGCGAAAAATACAGACGACGATTCTGTGATTACAGTTACCGAAGGTTCTTTTAATTTAAATAAACAAACTTCCTAAAAAATATTAACAAGTGCAGCGCTAATTTGCATAGTGCTTAAGTCATTTTAAAACATATAACAATGAGATTTAAACTAATTATTTGTCTGTTAACGTGCTCCACACTGTTACACGCGCAAAAGGCCGAAACCCCACAAAATAGCTACGATTTAGGTGCGAAAATTAATGAAATGAGCTTAACTGTTGGTGGTGTATTAATTGCGGCTACCAACAACGGTTTGGTAGGGATAGACCCTAATAAAGCTAATCCTATATTTACTTTTAACAACTTTGGTCAGTTAAAACCCGAAGAGACGGAGTTTGTTCCAAATTCGCCATACATTGTAGTTTCGCAAGGTGCAGGTTCGAAATTGGCGGGTATAACAAAAACTAAACGCGCCGTTTTAAATTATATAACAGGCGATGTTATTTTTAATTCTGAAGATGATAGTTGGAACCAGATTTACACTTGTAATATTGTTTTGCCACAAAATAAACTTATTGTTAGTGGTATTCAAAAAATAGGAAGCAAGCATGAAAAAATGACGCCAAAAGTAGCGGTTTACGATTTAGGTAAACAAAAGCTCGATTATAGCTTTTTTCTAGATAAACCAGGTCGAGTTGGTGTAGCAAAAGACTTTAGCGTTACAGGAGTGCCATTACTTTTAAAAGATTTTTTAATTATTCCAACTGCACAAGGTTTATTGGCAAAATCGCATACAGGTCAAGATTTATGGAGCACAAAAATAAAAGGTGTTAATTGGATGGTAGCCGATGAAACTGAAAAAGAAATTTATGGTTTCGAAACTACTACAAACGGTAAAAACACCAGAATTCATAAAATTGGCAGCAATGGAGCCGAATTATGGAAAGATGATAGAAAAGTACAAGGTAATGTTTCTAATTTTCAAATTTTGCCTCAAGGTTTAGCAGTGGTTAGCGATAAAAGTTCTGGTGGTAGCACAAGTGTATTGGCTACTAAAAACGAATCGGAAATTGCATTTTTAAGTGCATCAACTGGTGAAGATTTATGGGAGAAAGCACCAAAAACAAAGGGTTACGTACAGCATTTTTATGTACAAGACGATGGTATTTTGTTCGGTATTCAGCAAGGAGGTATTAATAAAATTTCGTTCGACGGGCAAACACTTTTCAAAAAGCCTTTAAAAACAGGCGAAAACATTATGGTTATGGCACAATCGCCACAAGGACTAATTTATATTACAGGAAGCGATGCAAATATAGTAGATTTAAAAACTGGCGAGCAAGTTTGGAAAAAACCATTAAAATATAAAAATTCTGCTGCGGTTGCTTCTACTTTTGATGTTGATAACAATAGATATTTAATTGCTGCCGATGGAACTATTTATGCAATTGATGCTAGTTCTGGCGATGTAGTTGAATTAGCAAATACAAAATTTGATGAAAAAGAATTTGCAAACGCTATGGAAATGCGTAACGGAAACATCTTTTTAAGTGCTTCGCAAAACATGATGTTGCTTGATGCTAATGGAAAAGAGGTATATCACGAATATTACAAATCGCCAAGTAAAAGTACTTTTATGAAAGTAGCAGGAGGGGTATTGGCGGCAGCCTCATTGGCAGCAACAGCATCAACGGCATTAGCGGCTGGGGCCAATAAAACGGGGTTTGGGAGTTCTAACAATCTAAGAAATTATAACGATTACGGTAAAGAGGCTAAACGAGCGTCCGATATGTTTGCCTCAATCGCAGATGCCTCGTTTAAAATGATGTCGCAACGTTTTAAAGCAACTGCAGCTACCGAAAATGCACAATTTATACTTACAAATTTAGAAAGTGGTGTAGGGTTAGTTAAGGTTAATAAAGATTCAGGTAAGGTAGAGAAAGAAATACTTTTAAAAAATAAAAAACCAGAATACCAAGTTGATGATATTGGCGGTTATTTGTTTTACAAAGCAACCGATAAAACTATATACGCTTATAGTTTAAAATAATAAATCTTGTTGTTGAGAGGTTTATTTGGTTAGGCGTGATAATCAGATTATTGCGCTTAATCTTTTTTTATAACACTTAATCGAAAAATTAAGAGTGGTTACCAAGTTTAATTTATTTTTAGAATGCTATTAATCAGTTCATATTTAAAGCACCAATTGCCAAATTCAAAAGAATGAGGGGTAGTTGGTGTTTTTTTATGCGCGTTCTTTTGGTTGATTTTCAAATTATTATTTAGAATTATGGAATTTAATTTGATTTTTATAATAGTAGTGTACGCATTAATTTTAATTTTCTTGATTTTGATAGCTAAAGTATTGGTGTTTAACTATAAAATGGCCAAAAATAATAGCATAAAAATTTTAGAGTTTCTAAATAAAATAAGTTTAGAAAAGAAAAGACTTAAGTTAAACAACCAAAAAGTTTTAATGGTTGATTCTTATAATGAACATTTATTTAATCGTTATTTTAGAATTTTAAATATGTTAATTTCAATTTAAAGACTAAACCTTGTATTCCTAATGAAGTATAAACTTATTTTTATCCTTTTCGTTTTGTTTTATGCTATGTCATTTTCGCAAGTGACTACACGAAAATTAAACGATTCTGCAATGATAATCTACAAGGAAAGTCCTAATAAAGCCATAGAATTATTGGAAGAAGCTTTAACGATTTTGCAAACTAAAAATGATATTGTAGAAACGGCACGAACTAATAATAATTTAGGAATAATTTATAGAGATTTAGGGAAATTTGAGGAAGCTAAAGCCTTATCGGAACAAGCCATTAAAGTACACGATTCAATAATTCAGGCATCAGCCTTTAATAATATTGGAGCTTGTAATAGAAGTTTGGGTATGTATGAAGCTGCACTAGATAATTACTTAAAAGCCTTAAAAATTTATGAAGCAAAAAACTATTTGGAAGACCAAGCCACGGTAAACAATAATATCGGAATGGTTTATAGTTATTTGGGGGTTAATAATAAGGCAGTAGAGTTTCATACAAAAGCTAAAAATGTTTTTGAAAAATTAAACAATAAAAAAGGAATTGCAAACGTGTATAATAATATTGCCATTATATACGCTAATGATGGTGATTTAAAAAAGGCCTTAAGCTATTTTAAATATTCTTTAAATATCGAAGAGGAATTAAAAAGTAAAAAAGGTGTAGCGGAATCGCTAAATAACGTTGGGGCGGTTTTTTATTACATGGAAGAAATAGATTCTGCTTTGGCATATTTTAGAAAATCTTTAAAATTTGAAAAATTAATTGGTAATGAATCTGGCTTAGGAGCTAGTTATAATAATATTGCTCAAGTTTTAATAGAAAATAAAAAAGTCGCAAGTACTAAAATGTATATTGATAGCGCTTATTATTATGCTACCAAATCGAAAACCTCGGTTGATATTGAAACGGCATTACTTAATTATTCTGAGTTTTATGAAGTGAAAAATGACTTGGGAAATTCACTAAAATACTTTAAGGAGCATTCTAAATTTAAGGATAGTATATTAAATGTTGAAACCACAAGTAAAATAGCCGAATTAGAAATAGAATACGAAACCGAAAAAAAAGAAAAAGAAATATTAGCGCAACGTGCCGATTTAGCTGAAAAGGAATTAAATATCAATCAAAAAAATACGCAAATAATAGGTTTGGTTATTTTAGCTTTGGTGCTTTCTGCTTTGGGGTACTTACTTTATAATCAACAAAAGTTAAAAAACACTCAGCTTAAAAAGGAAGGCGAATTGCGTGAAGCTTTGGTTAAAATTGAAACCCAAAACAAACTGCAAGATCAACGTTTGCGTATTTCAAGAGATTTACACGATAATATTGGGGCACAACTCACTTTTATTATTTCTTCCATCGATAATTTGCAGTACGGCTTTAATCTTAAAAACGAAAAGTTAACCAATAAATTAAGTAGCATTAGCGGCTTTACCAAAGAAACAATTTACGAGCTACGCGATACCATTTGGGCTATGAATAAAAGTGAAATTTTGTGGGAAGATTTGCAAGTGCGCATATCCAACTTTATTGATAAAGCAGATAGTTCGGCTCATGCCATCAAGTTTAAGTTTGTAATAGAAGATACCTTAGAGAAGGAACTTAAATTTACATCCGTAAAGGGCATGAATATTTACAGAATTATTCAAGAAGCTATTAACAATGCCATAAAATATGCTGAAGCTTCAGAGGTATTAGTAGCTATAAATAAGGAGAATAATTTAGTGAATATTAAAGTTGAAGATAACGGAAAAGGATTTAATATTAGCGAGGTAGAACAAGGAAATGGATTAAATAATATGAAAAAACGCGCCGACGAAATTAAAGCCGATTTTAAAATTATTTCCGAAGAAAACAAAGGCACAACCATAATTTTAAATGTGTAATATTACTATGAAAATTAAAATTGCCATTACCGACGATAACAGTTTTTTAATAGCTGCCATAAAAGAAAAACTCTCTTTTTTTGATGATTTAGAATTTAAATTTTCGGCAAAACATGGTGCCGATTTATTAGAGAAATTAGACGAAAATCGCAACATCGATTTAATTTTAATGGATATAGAAATGCCAGTTTTAAACGGTATTGAAGCTACCGAAGCAGTCAAGAAAAAATATCCGCACATAAAAATAATTATGCTTACAGTTTTCGATAATGACGAGCATATTTTTAACGCCATTAAAGCTGGGGCAGATGGTTATTTGCTTAAAGAAGTAAATGCCAAAGATTTACATGACGGTATTTTAGAAACACTAAATGGAGGCGCAGCCATGAATCCGTCAATTGCCATGAAAACCCTAAAACTGTTAAGAAATCCATTAGAAATTGAAAACCAAAATCAGACCGAAGATATCAAGCTTACCAAGCGCGAAGTTGAGGTTTTAGAGCAGTTAAGCAAAGGTTTAAGCTATAATTTAATAGCCGAAAACTTGTTTTTATCTCGCGGTACGGTGCGCAAGCACATCGAAAATATATATAAAAAATTACAAGTGCATAATAAGCTAGAAGCGGTACAGAAAGCACAAAAAAATAATTTAATCTAGTATTAACCATTTGCTAACAAATATTGGGTTTTATAGGTTTATATTTGTAGTGTTAGAAAGTAACAACCTTACATTAGTTAGACTTCTTATGTCGAAGGAAACTAATGTTTTTTTTTTGAGTTATAATTAAGTAAGTCGGTCTTTTCTTTTTAATGTAGCAAGTCCTCAGTCATAAAAAAATAAGAACCAAAAAAATATTTCTTTAACTTAGCGTATGCGAAACACTCTTTTTGGTGTAATAATTACCTTGGCTGTACTATTCACCTTTAAATTTTGCGGCGATAAACGTGAAGACAAAATAATGCTTCAAGAAAGTTCGGCGCTTATACAAGAACAAATAAATAATGTAGGCAAGCTAGTGGTTACCGAAGGACATTTTAGCGAGGTTTTTAATTATAAAAATTCTAAAGATATTTTTGGTGATTTAGTGTCGGTTGAAAAAAAAGCACTAGTTGTTGTTAACGCCGATGTAACGGTAGCTTACGATTTAAGTAAAATTGAATTTGAGGTAGATGAAACTACAAAAACGCTCACTATTTTAAATATTCCAGAAGAAGAAATTAAAATAAATCCAGATTTTGAGTACTACGATATTCAAGCCGATTTTTTAAACCCTTTTGAAGCTAAAGATTATAATGAGATTAAGAAAATCGTAAAAAAATCGTTAAGTAAAAAAATTGAAGCATCCGATTTAAAAAAGAATGCCAAAAACCGATTAATTAGCGAGCTTTCTAAATTTTATATTTTAACCAATTCTCTGGGTTGGACACTTAAATACAACGAAACACCAATTCTTAAAAATGAAGAATTACAGCAAATAAAGTTGTAATTTTAAGATTAAAAAACGCGCTACTACATAATGAAAGATCCATACGTTTCATTCGATATAAAAAATAAAGTTGGGTACATCGAGTTTTTTCACCCTAACCACAACGCAATGCCAAGTGATGTATTGCAAAAATTGGAACAAATTATTGTTGATGCCGAAAATACCGAAGCTAAAGTGCTAGTTTTAAAAAGTGGAGGAGAAAGAACGTTTTGCGCTGGTGCTAGTTTTAATGAATTAATTGCTATTGATAATGAAGCAACCGGAAAAGCTTTTTTCTCTGGTTTTGCCAATGTTATTAATGCCATGCGAAAATCGGGTAAACTTATTATTGGTCGCGTGCAGGGAAAAGCTGTTGGAGGTGGTGTTGGTTTAGCCGCAGCAACCGATTATTGTTTGGCTACAAAATACGCTTCAATTAAGTTAAGCGAATTAAGTATAGGAATTGGCCCGTTTGTAATCGAGCCTGCCGTAACGCGTAAAATAGGTGTTTCCAATATGTCTCAATTAACGCTTAATGCTGAAACATTTTATACCGCCGAATGGGCAAAAAACAAAGGTTTATTCGCCGAGGTTTTTGAAACTGCTGAAGCGTTAGATGAATCGGTGACAACTTTAGCCGAAAAATTAGCAAGCTACAACCCAGAAGCTTTACAAGAAATGAAAAAAGTAATTTGGAAAAATACCGAAGATTGGGATGTTTTGCTTAGCGAACGTGCCGAAATTAGTGGAAAATTAGTGTTGAGTGACTTTACAAAAGAAACATTAAAACGGTTTAAATAGGCGGTTTTATTTGTCATTTTTAACTAGTTTCAGAGTCTTTACAACTAAGGGAAAAAATATTTCAATGTGCTCTTGTAACTACAGTATTGTTTATAATTTTTAATCCATCATCAATTAATTTACCAACTAGCGGTCGGTTTTGTTTAATAGTTTCAAGGTGTTGTAAAATGCGTTTACACAGAGTTTTTTCGTTGCCTTTAAAAGCTAATTCGTAAAGTTCAATTGGTAAAAGCCAATCGTTAGGGTGTTCGGTAATTAAAACTTGTAAAACCTTAGTTCGTGAAATAGTTGTGTTTTTACCATTACGATAATCTCTCACTTGTTGGTACAAGCCTTCAAGTTGTAGTTGCGAATTAGATTTTTCAATTTTTATAGTTTTAGAGCTTATTTTATGGGTTATTAAATCGAAGCTATTTAAATCTGCTGGCCCAGAAAAAGCAGAGATAATCGCTTTACCAACTGCCATATGGTAAATACCATGTTCTGGCTTAAATAATTTAGTATTGTTGTATGTTATAGTACAATTTTTAAAACTAATCAATATAATTTTACCTTGTAAATTACGTTTTCCGGTTATAATTTCACCAGAAATAGAAATACCACCTTCAAAATCGAGGGTAACCGCTTTTTCTTCAAAAATATTGTAAGCGATCAAGTCTCTAGGGCTCATATCTTCAATGGCAATGTTGATGCCCTTTAATTTGCCAATTGGTGAGCCAAAACCATGTTGGTGTGTTTTTGTGCCGTGACCCACTAATTGTTTTTCACGATAGGCAAGTGCTGTTTTTCCTGTGGTTTGAAAATAAATAGGGCGCCCATCATGTTCGATAACAGTACTAAAAACACCAGAGATTTGAATACCTGTACTTAACTCGATACTGCCTAAGGCCTTGGAGTTAATTAGTTTTTTTATTCCTGAAAGCCCGCCTTTTCGTAAGGCCATGGTGTTGGCAAATTCTTCTAACACCAAGCTTAAGTGAGCAAAATTGGGTGTTACAAAAAGTTGGGGTTGAGGTTTGGTAATATCGAAATCTTGATAGATAGCTTGTATGTTGTATGGTAACTTTTTAACACGATCGGTCATACACCAAGCGCTTTCTCCAATAGAAGACAATAAACCAGCGCCATAAATTTTGGGGTTTTCTGGGGTTCCTATTAAGCCGTATTCTACAGTCCACCAATGTAAATTTCTTATCAACGCCATTTCACTTGGTTCACCCATATTTTTTTGAAGGTGATTAACGGTTTCTTCCGCAGAAGCGATATCGGCTTCATTGGTGTTTGGCGCTTCTTTAATAATAGATAAATGCCTCACAGCTTCGTAAAGTTCGTAATCTTTAGCCGAGGAAATAGCTTTACACCCAATTTCACCAAAACGTCGCAGATATTCGGCGTATTCAGGGTTTGCAATAATGGGTGCATGTCCTGCACCTTCATGAATAATATCGGGTGCAGGTGTGTATTCAATATGTTCGAGTTGCCTAATGTCGCTCGCTATTACTAGCACATTGTACGCTTGAAATTCCATGAAGGCATTTGGAGGAATAAATCCATCAACAGCCACAGCGGCCCAACCAATATCTTTTAAAATTCGATTCATGCCGTACATGTTCGGGATGCTGTTTATGGAAATGCCTGTTTGTGTGAGTCCGTTTAAATAGGATTTATGAGCAACGGTTTTTAAAAAATCGACATTTTTACGCATTACGTAGCGCCACACCGCTTGATCTATTGCCGAATAATCTTGATAGTTTTGAGGCTTTATAAACTGTTTTAAATGTTCTGGTAAGCGTTTTAAAACGTCGTTTTCTTCGATGTTGCTTTGCATAGTTTAGTAAAAATAGTGTTACTAAAAATACAAATATTTTTATCAATTAGTTTTAAGGAAACGATAGAGCTGTTTAGTAGGTGTTTGATTTTGTCATTCTGAACTTGTTTCAGAATCTTTAACCTATGAGAACCTGAAACAAGTTCAGGTTGACAATTCTAATCAACACCTTCTAAACAGCTCTAAGCTAATTTATGTGATATTATTATTGTAACGCTTCGGGCGGGTATTTCTGCATAATTTCAGAAACAAATTCTTTAATACGTTCTTCTTTTTTCTCGACGTTTCGGCTTAAGTAACCGGTTCCCATGCCTTGCCATATAAGTTCTTTTTTGTTAGCATCAATAAGGTCAATAAACAAAGTGCCTTCTGTACTAACCGATGTGGTTGGCTGATTCCAACCCCAGCCCCAACCAGGACCAAAACCACCCCAAGGACCCCAAGCGCCGTTGCCCCAAGCATTGTTGTATACGTCGACACGTTGGTTCGATTTTGTAAATAGGCTAACTAGTAAATCTGGATTTTCAGATTTTGTAAATCCTTTAGCTAAAAGTTCCGCTTCAATGGCTCGTAAAATACGACGTTTATCTAAGTCGCTTATTTCTGCTTTATCTATACCTGTTTTAAAAAAGGCGAAAGTTTTGTAATTATTAAAATCGGCTTTTTTATCATAATCGGCAGCAACTTTAACAGAGGAGCAAGACGATAAAACCACAAAAAAAGCTAAAAGTGGTACTGTTTTTAAAAACGTATTCATAGCGATATTTTTTAGTTAATTTTTAAGAAAAATCTATTTTATTTAGGTATCAATAATTATACCAAGCTATTTAATTATAAAATTTTAACTAATAGCTGTTGGTTTTTTTATTATAACCGTAAGGGCAATGCCTGCAACCACTTTCGCAACAATAACCACGTTTTAAATGGTATTGCTCGGTAAAACAACGATAGCCTTCGGGCGTTAAATAGTAATCGCCTTCTTCAACTGGAATTATTTTTTTCATCTTAATCAAAGATAATGTAATTTGGATTGATTTTTGAAAAGCTTTTGTTAATGATTTTTGTTTCAAAATATTTAGTGCCCAAAGGTTATTTAGGTTTAACCTTTTTTCCTTTTGTATTTTTAAAAAAGAAGGCGTTAAAACAAGATGCTGTTTTTATTAATCATGAGCGTATTCATTTAAAACAACAATTAGAGTTGTTGGTTATACCGTTTTATTTTTGGTATGTTGTTGAGTTTGTGTTTCGTTTATTTCAATACAAAAAATGGCATTTAGCTTACCGAAATATATCTTTCGAGCGCGAGGCTTATCTGCAAGAAAAAAAACTAGAATATCTTAAAAATAGACCGTTTTGGGCTTTTTTAAAGTATCTTCGCAGGCATGATTTTTAAGCTAGAACATAGCATAAACCAGCGCATAAATTTACCAGAAACATATGGTGTTGAACTTTATATTAAGCGAGAGGATAGAATTCATTCGTTTATTTCTGGGAATAAATACCGTAAATTAAAATACAATCTTCAACAAGCACAACATTTAGGTTTTAAAACTTTATTGACTTTTGGTGGCGCTTATTCCAATCATATTGCTGCTGTTGCGGCTGCAGGTCAGGCTTTTAATTTTAAAACTATTGGTGTAGTAAGAGGTGAAGAGCTTCAAAATAAAATCAGTCAAAATTCTACGTTAAGTTTCGCTGAAAATGAAGGGATGCAGTTTGAATTTGTTACCCGAGAAGCCTACAGAAATAAAACAAGTGAATCTTTTTTAAATCATTTAGAAAACCAATTTGGAAGTTTTTTTGTTATTCCTGAAGGTGGCACTAATGACCTAGCAGTAAAAGGCTGTGAAGAAATTTTAAATAAAACAGATAAAGATTTTAATTTTATCTGCACTGCAGTTGGTACAGGCGGAACTATTTCTGGTTTAATAAATGCATCGAACCAAAATCAGCAAATTTTAGGTTTTCCGGCGCTTAAAGGTGACTTTTTAAAAGAAGATATTATTAAATTTGCAACTCAAAGCAATTGGAAATTAATTACAGATTATCATTTTGGCGGTTATGCTAAAATAAATGAAGATTTAATTGGTTTTATAAATAGATTTAAAGCGGATAGTAATGTGCCGCTCGATCCGGTTTATACTGGAAAAATGATGTTCGGAATTTTTAATTTAATTGAAAACGGCTATTTCCCAAAAGGCTCAAAAATACTAGCAATTCATACAGGTGGTTTGCAAGGAATTTCCGGGATGAATACATTGTTAAAAAAGAAAAATTTACCCTTAATAAAGTAACTTTTTAAATGAAAAAAATATTATTGATTTGTTGTTTAAGTTTAATTGTATTTAGTTGTAAAACAAAAAAGACAGCTACAACAAAACGACCAACGCGAACTACACAAACAACCAAACAGACTTCAACCAACAATAAAACTGAAGAGTCTACTCCTAAAACAACTACAAGCAGTCCTAAAGTTTACGCAAGTAAAACCGAAGAATATATTGATTTATACAAGGAAGTTGCTCAGCAAGAAATGCAATTATACGGCATTCCTGCAAGTATAACTTTGGCTCAAGGTATTTTAGAATCGGCTTCGGGTTATGGCAGATTATCGGTTGAAGCTAATAATCACTTCGGGATTAAATGCCATGAATGGACAGGCGCCAGAATTTATCATGATGATGATGCATTGCAAGAATGCTTTAGGAAATATAAAGATGCAAAATATTCGTTTCGAGATCATTCCTTGTTTTTAAAGGAACGAAAACGTTACGCAGGGCTTTTCGATTTAAAACAAGAAGACTATAAAGGTTGGGCAAAAGGCTTGCGAGCTGCTGGTTACGCTACCGATAGAAAATACCCAGATAAATTAATTAGCCTAATAGAACGCTATAATTTAGATGAGTTTGATAAGCAAGTACTTGGTAAAAATTATACGCCTTACAAGGCGCCAACTTATAAAGAAACCTATACCGTATCGAAAGGTGATACGCTATATTCTATATCCAGAAAGTATAATTTAACGGTTGCAGAATTGCAAAAACTAAATGGTTTACGTAGTACAAACTTAAGTATAGGCCAAGTTTTAATTGTAAAACCTTAATTTTAAAAACATAAAAATTATAAATGATTTATAAAAGAAGTAGTGCTTTATTTGCTGAAGCCGAAAAAGTAATTCCAGGAGGTGTAAACTCACCAGTAAGAGCATTTAAAGGTGTTGGAGGAACTCCAATTTTTGTAAAAGAAGCAAAGGGCGCCTATTTGTTTGATGAAGATGATAATAGATTAATTGATTATATAAATTCTTGGGGACCTATGATTTTAGGTCATGCTTTTAAACCTGTGGTAGATGCAGTAGTGGAAAAAGCACAAAAAGGGACATCGTTTGGAATGCCAACCGAAATTGAAACTAAAATAGCAGAATTAGCAGTTTCAATGGTGCCTAATATAGATAAAATTCGTTTTGTAAACTCAGGAACCGAAGCTTGTATGAGTGCCGTAAGGTTAGCACGTGGTTTTACAGGAAAAGACAAAATTATAAAATTTGCTGGTTGCTATCATGGGCATTCCGATTCGTTTTTAATTCAAGCGGGGAGTGGTGCCAGTACCTTTGGAACACCAAACTCACCAGGTGTTACGCAAGGAACAGCGAAGGATACTTTGTTAGCAAATTACAATGATATTGAAAACGTAAAAGCAATAATTGAAGCTAATAAAAACGAAATAGCTTGTATAATTATTGAACCAGTTGCAGGAAATATGGGCTGCATACCACCAAAAGAAGGTTTTTTACAAGCGTTAAGATCCGTTTGCGACCAAAATAATATTTTGCTGATTTTTGATGAGGTTATGACAGGCTTTCGTTTAGCAAAAGGAGGTGCACAAGAACTATTTGATATAAAAGCAGATATAGTTTGTTTTGGAAAAGTTATTGGTGGTGGTTTACCTGTTGGTGCTTTTGCAGCTAGTCATGAAATTATGGATTATTTAGCTCCAGTTGGTCCTGTTTATCAAGCAGGAACTTTAAGTGGAAACCCATTAGCTATGGCAGCAGGTTTAGCGATGTTAACCGAGTTAAATAACAACGGAAGTATTTTTGATAGCATTAACGAAAAAACAGAATATTTACACAGAGGTATTACAAAAGTATTGAACGATAATAAAGTGGTGCATACCATAAACCGTGTAGGTTCTATGATATCTGTACATTTTGATGAAGCTGAGGTTTACGATTTTAATACAGCTGCAAAAGGTAATAACGATACCTTTAAAAAATTCTTTCATGGCATGTTAAACGAAGGAGTTTACATAGCACCAAGTGCTTTCGAAACTTGGTTTATTACAGACGCTTTAACTTTTGAAGATATAGATTTTACAATTAATGCCGTAAATAAGGTAGCTAAGAGTTTATAGGTTAAAAACAAGTAGCGTATTGTGTACAATACGTTACTTGTTTTAACTAAATTAGGCAATAAAACTTATTGATTCAGAAAAGATAAAGTGGTCTTATTTGGTATAAGCTACTAAACAAGATAATTTTTGAACAAAAATTATCTTGTTTTAATTTATATAATTGTTCTTAATTTTAAAATGGGTTATCTCCTTTTACCTCCGCTGTATTCCATAGCTTCACCTTTTCCAAAGCCGTAACTAAAACCTAAAGTAAAAAATCGGCCGCGTGTGGTTTTAGAGAAATTTGTAAACGTATCTTGGTTGGTGAAAGTTTCGAAGTATCGAGAAGCAAAGGCATCGCGAACACCTAAACTAAAAACGCCTTTACCTTTAAGTATTTTTTTACGAAGACCCAGATCTAAAAACGCAATAGCTTCCGTGCTACCTTGCACAGTTTCGTAATCTGACTGATAATTACCTGTAGCTTCAAAATCGATGTCTGCTGGAAATTTAAATTTTGCCATTAATTTAGAGGTCCATTGGTCTCCGTTAAAATCGAAAACCTGATCTTCGAAAGTCCCGACTCTATTAAAATAATTAAAATTAAAATCGACATTAAAAGTAAGCCAGTTTATAGGAGAATATTTGGTATTGAATTCGAAGCCAACAGTGCTGTTCGTACCAATATTTTCTGGTCTTGAGGTGCTTACATTATCTTCTGCGGTGGTAATACTTTCAATAACATCGGTTGTAAAACGATGATACACGCCAAAATTCAACGCCGTTTTACCAATGTCAAAAATGGTTGTAACCTCATACGAATCGGTAAATTCGGGTTGTAATTCTGGATTTCCTTGGCGGATGCTATAACTGTTTCTAATATTAAAAAACGGATTTAAATCCCTTAATCTTGGTCGGTAAATACGTTTTGAATATCCAGCTTGCAGTGAAACCACATCTGAAAACTTATAAGAAGAATGCAAACTAGGAAACCAATTTGAATAATTTTGATTATTAGATTCGTTGGTGGTTTCTAACAGAGTCTCTAAATCGGTATGCTCTAAACGTACACCTGCTTTTAATCCCCATTTTTTACCTTGATAAGCGCCAGAAGCATAAACACCCAAAACGTTTTGGTTAAAGTTAAAAATATTGGTTAATCCGGTATCTGTTACAAAAACATCATCTTCTAAATCTTGTACTTCATAATCGTTGTTTACATCGTTTAATACATATTGGCTACCAGCTTCCATACTCCATTGTTCGTTAAATGGCTTGGTGTAATCTAGCTTAAATGTAAAATTATCTTCGGCAAAATCGGTTCTAATTTTTTGTGTCGCATTATAATCTTCACCAGCAACGGTAACATCGTTAAACAATGAGTTTTGATCTTTTGAAAAAGAGTTTCCAGTTACACTAAACAATAAATCGTGATCTTCATGGTCTTTAAAATCTTTTTTATAAACTAGTTCGTATTGCCATTTCGGGTTTGTAGCTTCGGTGGTTTCGTTTCTGTTCCATTCCGATTCTAAAGCATCGTTTTCATCAAAAAGTTGAAAGTTGTAGTTTGAAGGCTGATCTTCAATTTCGTAGGCAAAATTCCCCGAAAGGGTTAATACATCGTTTGGAGTTATGTAATAATCTGTTCCTAAAGTAATATTGTAAAATTTCTCGTTTCTGTATTCGGTTCCGGTATTAATGAGGGTTGTGTTATCATCTAAATCGATGTTAATTCCTTCGCTATCTCTTGGGTAACTTCTGCGCCCTAAACCAAACTGCGTGAATAAGTTAAATTTTTCTGAACGCCTATTTAAACTCACACCAATACTGTGGTTATCTGGAATTCCTGTATTTAAACTTACCGAACCATTTACGCCTTTACGTTCTTCTTTTTTAATGATTATGTTTATAATTCCTGAAGTTCCTTCGGCATCGTATTTTGCCGATGGATTTGTAATTACCTCAATACTTTCAATCATATCGGCAGTAATGCTTCCTAAAGCACCGCCATCGTCGGTTAAAATAGAAGGTTTTCCGTTTATTAAAACTTGTACTCCAGAATTTCCCCGTAAGCTAATGGCACCTTCAATATCTACATTAACACTGGGCACATTGTTAAGCACATCTAACGCACTAGCGCCAGTGCTTGCAATATCTTTTCCTACATTAAATACACGTTTATCGAGTTTAAATTGAGTTCGAGACACTTCGGCTTGCACCAAAACAGCATCTAATTGGGCAGCATCTTCGGCTAAGGTAAATGTGCCTAAATCAATCGTATTTTTTTTAATATTGAATTGATTAAAGGTTTTTGAAACATAACCTATATAACTAACTTCAATATAAAAGCTCTTGGCATCTGTATTTAGATAAAACGCACCATTTTCGGCTGTTGTTGTACCTGAAATTGGTTGTTTAGTTTCTGAATCTGCAACTAAAACTGTTGCATATGCCAACGGTTCTTTACTAGTTTCGTCTATAATTGTTCCTTTAATTTCAATGGTTTGTGCATGCGAATAGTTCACAAATAATAAAAGGAAAGAAAATGTAATAAGTTTAATGAATTGAAAGTTCATATAATGTGGATGGTCTTTTAAATTTAGATAGGCTGATTCTTAAAAGCAAAAATGCAAAAATTTAACCGTAGAAATTGTTAATTAGAAGTTTACAACGTGTATTTAACAAAAATTTAGCGTATTAAACTTACAGGGTTTAATTAGAATTCTCTTGATGTTATTTCGTGCCAATTTGATTAATTTCATCGAAGTGAGAATGCTTTTTAGATGCTATAATCATGTTGTAAAGTACACGCTCTTCAATAAAAGTAAAAATTCCAGTTAAAAATATAGGTATAAAAAATAAAAGCATAGCGAGATAATCGTCGTTTATACTTTTTCTGTTTAACTTATAAAACATTTCATACCAAAAACGTAGCGCTATATATATTAATGTTAAAGCAAATAGCCCGTTTAAAATCCAGAGTACATAATTTATTTCCGCTGTTTTTTTTGTTTTAGGTTTATACATGGGTAACGTTTTTATATGGTAGATTACGCTTGATATGCCTGTAAAAGCTATTGCTGCCAATAAAAACTGCCTGTTCTTAAAATTAAAACCTCCACCAAAAACAAAATAGAATAATGCAAAATTAAATAGCCCTGCTATAAGTATACAGAATATTAGTAAGGTTATTTTAAAAATGCGTTTTAATTTCATTCAGTAATAAAATGTGCACCAAATAAGGTTTCAAAATGTTTTAAAAGTTTGTTTTTAACTTCGCCTTCGTTTACTGTTTTTTTGCCCAATTCTACATTTAAAGAAGTAACCGCTTTACCACGAATTCCACACGGAATTATATTATCGAAATACCCTAAATCGGCATTTACATTTAAAGCAAAACCGTGCATGGTTACCCAACGGCTTGCACGAACACCCATAGCACAAATTTTGCGAGCAAACGGTGTTCCTACATCTAACCAAACACCTGTTTCTCCTGGGCTGCGTTCGGCTTTTAAGCCATATTCTGCTAAGGTTAAAATTATCATTTCTTCAAGCAAACGTAAATACTTGTGTATATCGGTAAAAAAGTTTTCTAAATCTAAAATAGGGTAACCAACAATTTGCCCCGGACCATGATAGGTAATATCTCCGCCTCTGTTAATTTTATAAAATGTGGCTCCCTTTTTAGCAAGCTGATTTTCGTCAAGAAGTAAATTAGATAAATCGCCACTTTTGCCTAAAGTATATACATGTGGATGCTCTACAAACAAGAAGTGGTTTTTAGTTTTTAAGTTAGTGTCTTCTCTTCGGTTTTTAATTTTTGAATCTACTATAGCTTTAAACAAATTTTCTTGGTAATCCCAAGTGTCTTTGTAATCTTTTCGCCCTAAATCTTGAAATTGAATTGCTTTATTCATAAGCCACAAATTTAAGGCTTTTTATAATAAACTATTTATAAATATAAATAAGTAATTTGCATGTAAACTATACTTGAAACAGGTAAAATATAAGGTTACCTATTTGGGTTGTTTAATATTACCAATGCCGCAATTACACCAGGCACCCAACCACAAAGCCATAATAAAAACACGATTATAATTGAACCACAGCCTTTATCTAGAACTGCTAATGGCGGACAAATAATTGATAGTAAAACTCTCCAGAAACTCATTTTTTTTTGATTTTTTATTGATTGATATTTATTTGACGAAAAAGTTTTTGGTTTGTTACAAGTTGCGTTAGGGATTGAGCGGTGTGTTTGAGCTCGCCGCCGCAGAAGGCAGCGAGTAGCGAAAGCCCGACCACGATCCCGAATATTCGGGACGGGGTAACGCCCTAAAAATAGTAAAAATATGATGTTTAAAAACAATGGCAAATGTGTATCTTTGCGCCATTAAAATTTTATCAAGTAAGTAAAGCTATGGCGCAATTATCAGAGCAAGAAATTGTAAGAAGAGACAAATTAGGAAAATTACGAGAGTTAGGTATTAATCCATATCCGGCAGATCTTTATCCGGTAAATGATAGCTCGAAAACAATTAAAACCAATTTTGAAGCTGGTAAAAAGGTTATAATAGCTGGACGTTTAATGTCTAGACGTATACAAGGTAATGCTAGTTTTGCCGAATTACAAGATGCCGAAGGACGCGTACAAGTGTATTTTAACAGAGATGAAATTTGTACAGGAGACGATAAAACAAAATATAATACCGTTTACAAAAAATTACTTGATATAGGTGATTTTATTGGGGTTGAAGGTGAGCTTTTTACAACTAAGGTTGGTGAAAAAACGGTTATGGTTAAAGATTTTTCGCTATTAAGCAAGGCTTTAAAACCATTACCATTACCTAAAGTTGATGCCGATGGAAATATTCATGATAAATTTGATGATCCGGAATTACGTTACAGACAACGTTATGCCGACTTAGTGGTTAACCCAAATGTTAAAGAGGTTTTTGTAAAACGTACAAAACTGTTTAACGCCATGCGTAAGTTTTTTAACGATGCTGGATATTTTGAGGTTGAAACTCCGGTTTTACAACCTATTCCTGGTGGTGCTGCTGCACGCCCATTTATTACACATCACAACGCTTTAGATGTGCCTTTATACATGCGTATTGCTAACGAGCTTTACCTAAAGCGCCTTATTGTTGGTGGTTTTGATGGGGTTTACGAGTTTAGTAAAAATTTCCGTAATGAGGGCATGGACAGAACGCATAATCCTGAGTTTACTGCCATGGAAATTTATGTGGCGTACAAGGATTATAACTGGATGATGGATTTTTGTGAAAAGCTTTTAGAATACTGTTCTACGGCTGTAAACGGAACAACTAAAGTTACTTTTGGCGAGCATGAAATAGATTTTAAAGCGCCTTATGCTCGTGTTACTATGGCCGATTCTATAAAACATTTTACTGGTTTTGATATTACTGGTAAAACGGAAGCCGAAATTCGTGAAGCTGCTAAGGGTATGGGTATTGAGGTTGATGATACTATGGGAAAAGGTAAACTTATTGATGAAATTTTTGGTGAAAAATGTGAAGGCAACTACATACAACCAACCTTTATTACAGATTACCCAAAAGAAATGAGCCCGTTGTGTAAAGAACATCGTGAGAACCCTGAGTTAACCGAGCGTTTCGAGCTAATGGTTTGTGGTAAAGAAATTGCTAATGCCTATTCTGAACTGAACGACCCAATAGACCAACGTGAACGTTTTGAGCACCAAATGGAATTGGCTAAAAAAGGGGACGATGAAGCTAATGGTATTATTGATTACGACTTTTTACGTGCTTTAGAATATGGTATGCCGCCTACTTCTGGAATGGGTATTGGTATGGACCGATTAATTATGTACTTAACCAATAACCAGTCTATACAAGAGGTTTTATTTTTCCCGCAAATGCGACCAGAAAAGAAACCTTTAGAAATAAGTGAGGATGCAAAAGCTGTTTTTGAAATTTTAACCAAGGCCGAAAAAATAGAATTAACAGAATTAAAAACAGCTTCTGGTTTATCTAATAAAAAATGGGATAAAACTATTAAAGAGCTCACTAAGAATCAATTAGCTAAAGTTGAAAAAACTGACGAAGGTTTGTTTGTAATAAAAGAGTAAAACGCACAATTTTTTCTATAGTATCTTTTGTTTTAAAAACTGGTTAACATTCTGTTTTTAGGTATATTTTATTTAAATTTAGTAGATTAGTTATTTTTTTAAATAAATCCGAAATCAATAAAATGTTTAGTAACTTAAAGAAAAGAACTACCTATGTGCCTTTAGTTATTTTTTTATTGTTTTTGCTTATTGTATTTGTATTATGGCAACGGGCATTGAATAGTGTAGATGCTTCAATAGACCAAAATATTTCACAGGTTGGTAATCTTATTTCAAAAGAGTTTAAAAATATTGTAAAAAGTGATATTTCCAGATTAGAAAACCTTAGGAGTAGAGTAGAATATACAGATGGCTCTTTTTTTAATTATTGGCAAAGGGATGCTACTTCTATTGTAAATCAAAATCGATCTTTTCAGTTTGTAGAGTGGATTGATAGCACCATGACCATTCGTAAAATTACGCCATTAAAGGGAAATGAAGCGGCTATAAATTTAGATCTCTCAGATATAACCTATCGTTACGAAGAATGGCTAAAGCATATAAATGACAGTACCACAAATATTACAAATTGGGTTGATTTAAGAAGAGGCGGAAGTGTGTTTCTGGTTGACGTTCCTATTTTTTTTGATGATAAATTTCATGGCACCATTACTGGAGGAGTAAATTTTAAAAAAAGCTTCGATAAGTTTACTACAAACCTAAATAACTTTTATGCCATTGAAATTTTTGACCACACGAATACCCCGTTTTATAATTTAAATTTAAATAAAAAATTAAATCACAAAGGTTTCGAAACAAATATTCTTGTCGATTCGTTACACAATAAAAAATGGCGTTTAAAAGTATACCCAAGCACGAAGTTTTCATCTAGTGGCAGAAGATCAAATATTCATATAGCATTATTAATAGCGCTACTTTTTTGCGTTTTAACGGCTTTACTTTCGCATTTCTATTTAAAAGTGAAGATGCAAACTAAAATAGCACTTGTTAACAATACCCGTTTAGTAAACACCAATAATAAACTAAATAAAGAACGTAAAAAAGCAGAAAAAGCCTCTTTAGCAAAAACAGAGTTTTTATCTAATATGAGTCATGAAATACGGACTCCGCTTCATGCTATACTAGGGTTTATTGAACTTCTAAAAGAAAGCAATCTAAATAAAACTGATAAAGAGTATTTAGATTTAATGGAGAAATCCTCGAGCAATTTACTAAATATAGTAAACGACATTTTGGATATGGATAAAATTGAATCGGGTAAAATTGAGCTTTCGGAAGTAAAATTTAATCCTTACCAAAATGTTAAAGATCTTATAGAGGTTAATCAGTTTATTTTTTTACGAAAGGCACTTTATTTAAAAGCAGAATATAAAACAGTAAATAACTTTACTGTTTTGGGAGACGAAAGTAAATTTATCCAAATTGTAAATAATATTATAAAAAACGGATTGAAATTTACTACCAACGGTGGTGTTTCGCTTACGTATAGCGAAAAAGTGATTAAAGAAAATAAACTCCATATTACTATTGAAATTAAAGATACTGGCATTGGTATCCCCAAAAATCATTTGGAAAGTATTTTTGAGCGTTTTAAACAAATTGACAATAGCGTAAAAAAACAGTACGAAGGTAGCGGACTTGGTTTAGCAATTAGTAAAATATTTATTAATATGATGGGAGGCGATATTAAGGTTAAAAGCACGGTTGAAAAAGGAACCACTTTTATATTCGATGTCGTTTTTCCAATTATTAGTGAGCATTCCGAAAAGAGTACAGAATCGATAACAAAATCAAGTTCCAATTCAAATTTATGCGATTTAAACGTTTTAATTGTAGATGATAATAACTTGAATATTATTGTTTTAAAGAAGTTTTTAGAGAGCTATAGTATAAAAGCAGATATAGCCAATAATGGCTTAAAAGCTGTTGAAACATTTAAACAAAACCGTAATTATGATTTAATATTTATGGATATTCATATGCCAATTATGGATGGATGGGAAGCCTCTAAAGAAATACGAAAGATAGATAAAGACGTAATTATTTTTGGTTTATCGGCTAATGTTACAACTCAGGCTATTGATTTAGCACTTGAGAATGGAATGAACAATTACTTGTCGAAACCCTTCAAAAAAGAACATATAGTTAAACTTTTGCAGTTTCATTTTAGTCATTAAAGTTTGTTTGTAATAAATTTCGATTAAAATGTTACGTGTGCTATTTGTTTTGTTGGTTTTTAATAATTTAAGTAGCCAAAATTTTAACACCCAATTTTCGCAAAACGGCATAGATAATCCTAACATATTGGCAACGCACCATTTTGGAATATTTAGCTCCAGAATAGCCTCTAACCTTAAGCATGAGGTTTCGAAAAACACAAGAATTAGTATTGATATAAATAGTGGTAATAATTTTCATCCTTTTGTAGAAGGTTATTTTCCTAAAAATCCAGAAGTACGACAACAGTTTAGTGAAACAATTTGGTATAACAGGCGATTTAATTATGTAGATGAAGAAACCACTCCTGCCGATTACATGAATATTGCTGTTGATGCAGTTATTAAACATTTTAACCTTGGGTTAACCATACCTATAAATAAAAACAGAGAACTCTCTATAAACTTAAGGTCTTACCTGTTTACAAGAGGTAAATATCCGTTTTCGTTTATTACTAGCGATGAAACTATCGAGTGGTTTCATAGTAGCATTATTGGGGACGAAGATCCCTTTGGCAGAAAATATTATGGTTTAAACCAAACAAATATTGAATATTTAGATAGAAACGGTAGAACTTTACACATAGAAAACAACGATTTTTTTATTGGTGGTGTTAGTATTAATCATTTTTATTATCCCCAACTAGCTTTAACCAAAACCCAACAATTTTTTGTTAATTTTGGTACGCATTTAGGAATTAATACCTCAAAATATAACGCTTCAACAGATGTTGGTGTATCCATAAACTTGGTTAAGCAATTTAATTTAAAAAATAATTATTGGTTTAATTTTGGAATCCACGGAAGTGTTTTACGTAAAAATTTAATCGATTTCAAAAAGGAAAATATCGACTTTGGAAATAATAAATTCCTAGCTACTTTCGAGGCGAATCCGCAGATTACCCGATATACAAAAAATGGAAACTTTAATTCAATTAGCGTAAATTATCAAATACAGACTAGTTACAACAAAAAAGAAGAAGCTAATTATTATTTTTTATTAGGTGAATGGCAAGTGGCAGACAGCGGTTGGCATCATGGTGTTTCTGAGCTGTATAATTCTTTATCTAATTGGTCAGTTATATACTCGTATGGTAATCCAAAATTCTTGTTTTCGTTTTATATTAAACAAGATTTTTTGGTAAATAATGCACCCGATCTTCAAACGGGTATTTCTTTTAAAAAACCTTTATTTAAATAGGATGACTGCATTTTTTAGCTCGAAATCAATCTGTTAACTTCGAGTTAAAATAAACAACCCAATTAAACTTTTTTGAAATTACGAAGTCCTAAGTACAAATAATTTAAAAACAAAATAAGATGAAAAAAATACTTTTAATTGCTATTGCTTTAGTAGGATTACAAGCGGTAGCTCAAAACGACCGAGAAGAAGGTAAAAAAGAAAGAGGACATAAAATGGCTAACCTTTCTGCCGAAGAAATTGCAACGTTACAAACAAAACGCATGACGCTACATTTAGATTTAAATGAGTCGCAACAAAAGAAAATTCAAGCCATAAATTTAGAAAATGCCATAAAGCGCAAAGAAATGATGGAAGAGCGAAAGGCTAAGAAAGAAAGTGGTGAAGAACGTAAAAAGCCAACAGAAGAAGAACGCTATGCAATGGAAACGGCTCGTTTAGATCATAAAATTGCAATGAAGGCTAAAATGAAAGATATTTTAAACGAAGAACAATATATTAAATGGGAAAAAAGTCAACAACGTATGGCTATGAGAGGTAAAAAAGGGAAAGACAATGAATCTAAAAAAAAATCGCAATAATAAAGGTTAATGATTGATAGTTTTTGTTAATAAAAGCAGCGTATATGTTTCAAATCGTATACGCTGCTTTTTTGTTGGTTTATTTTAGGATGAGAGGGGTTTTAATTCAATATTAATTTCGATGATACTTTTATAGCATTTTCTAAATTGATTTTCATAAAATATATTCCTTTATTATAATTCGATAAATCAATTTTTATTTTGGTCTTATTTTTTATGTCCTCATAATACACACGTTGACCTAACATATTGTATAATTCGATAGTTTTAATTTTTTCAGAAATATTTGATTTGATAATTACAAAATCACTTGTTGGGTTGGGATATATCGATATGGTGTTTTCTAAATCAAATTTCGTCGAGCTAAGTGTGCCGGTTGTGTATTGATAAGTATCCGAGTAAATTTTATCACCGTTATGAGTGGCAACTAATCGGTAATAGTAAGTTTGATTTGGCAAAGGGTTGTTGATTAAGCCAGTTATCGAATTAGTAACAGAACCCCAAGCATAATTTGGTGTTCCAGTTACTGATGAACCAAAACTGTCTGTAAGCCCGTATTCAAAATGAATATCTGTTAAAAAAGCACCATAAGGGTTAATTAAGCCTTTAATTTCCAAGGAATTGTTTTGAGTTTCTTCTATAGTTCCACTTACAATAATAATATTTCCTGAAAGATTAAAAACACCCTCATCGCTATAAATAGTTTCTCCATTATGAATGGCTTTTAATCTATAATAGTAATTTAAACTAGTATCTAAACCAGTTATGGTAGTACTAACAAATGATGAGCTATTAGCATTAACTATTGATGGACTAGTTACACTATTGTTTCCGTAATCAATACTTCCATATTCAAACATAATACCAGTTATATCTTGATAATAAGAAGTTAAATATGCTGATAACGAAACATCAGTGCCATTTATATTGGGACTGTAAAGATTTATATTGTATTCAGGTCGTGTAGTAAAAGATTGTATATTACCATAAATATTTTCCCCTTGATGTGTTGCCTTAATTCTGTAAAAATATTGTGTTTCAGGCTGTAGATTATCTAAACTTGCCGTAATATTTTCCGTCGTATTGCCATTAACCGTTAATGGTGTGCCAATTATATTATTGTTTAGATTATCGGAACTTAGGCCGTATTCAAATTCGACATTTATAATATCATACTGATTGGATACAATATTACCTGATATTTCTGCTGTAGTGGCTGAATTGTTATACGTGAAATTTGTTGTTATTTCATAATCAGGAAGTGTTGTAAAACTTAAAATCTGACTATAATTTGTATTTGAATTTTGTATTCCAGACAATCTAAAATAATATGTGGTATTAGGTTCTAGTGCTGATAAATCCACAGAAACATTTAAAGATTCATTTGAATTAATTGTATTTGGTGTTGTTGAAATACCATTACTAAAAGAGTAATCTAGACTATATTCAAATTTAATGTTTGAAATAGAATCACCATTTGATGTGACATTACCACTTAAACTAGCAATAGAATTAGAGACATTCTCAACAGGATTAACATGTAAAATTATAGGTTCGTATTCTACATCGCTTCTGTAAATTTTTCCATTTGTGCCTGCAGTAAAAATTTTATCGTCAATAAGCTCAATTGAATTTATAATAAATTGTTGTGTAAGATATTCCCAGCTTTCCCCTCCGTTTTCTGTTTTGTATAGCCTTCCTTCTTCATCTGCTATATAACCTACATTCTTAGTGTAAAAATTGACTTCTGTATACCAGTCATATGGAATGTTAAGTTCTTCCCAGTTGTTTCCACCATCATTGGTTTTATAGATTAATCCTTGGTCACCAACAAAATACCCGTTGTTTTCATCAACAAAATGAAAAGCATTAATATCTTCATCTACTTCAAAGTTAATATTCCATGTGTTACCTCCATCTGTAGTTTTATACATTGCACCTTCTGAATACCCTATTCTATTTCCATAGCCAACTTGATTATTGATGAATTGTATTTTGCCAAATGAGGTTGATTCAACTTGCGCCCATGTAGAACCACCATTTATTGTTTTCATTACCTTTCTTTGGTTAAAACCACCACTAACAAAACCTAAGTTTTCGTCTATAAAATGAATTGAATACAAGTTTTCACTAATTACATCATTTCCGTTATTCACTTCATTCCAATTTAAACCACCATCGATAGTTTTGTAAACAGAGCCGTAAATAATTGCATAACCAACATTTTCGTTCACATAATCAAAGTTGGTAATTGTTAATCCAGGATAATCATTAGGTTCTCCAATGTCGAACCAAGAATTACCACCATCATTAGTTTTATAAAAAGTACCACCTACTGAAGCAAAAGCTGTATTTGAGTTTATATATTCTAATTTTTTTATATCATTGTAAGTCGGTGAATTTTGAATCCAAGTATTACCACCATCCGTCGTTTTAATGATGCGACCACGCGCACCAGTAGCATAACCAATATTACTGTTTTGGAAATAAATGCCATACATAGAGGTGTTGTAAACAAAACCATTTTGAAAAAAGATTTGACTCCAAGTATTTCCTCCATTAGTTGTTTTGTAAGTTGCTCCTAGCTCACCGGTTGCAAAACCGTTATTTTCATCTAAAAAATGAAAATCGAAAATAGCTTGACTAGTTCCTGAGATTTCTACCCAAGTTTCACCAGCATCTGTAGTTTTATACATATCATCATGCTCTCTTGCTGCAAAGCCAATATTCTCATTAACAAAATAAACTGTAAAATAATCTGAAGGGAAGATGTTACTGTCGTCTTTTGTTGTATACCAATTTTCTCCGCC
Source organism: Neotamlana sargassicola (assembly GCF_020523965.1). Lineage (GTDB taxonomy): Bacteria > Bacteroidota > Bacteroidia > Flavobacteriales > Flavobacteriaceae > Neotamlana > Neotamlana sargassicola. The sequence goes on from NZ_JAJAPX010000007.1 coordinate 68,481, forward strand.
ATCTATAGTTTTTAGAATTATTCCATTGTTACAAACTGCATGCCCAACTAAAGAATTGGTAAAAGACGTTTTATTTACTGCAGAGTTTGGAATATTAAAACTTTCCCATGTAGTTCCTCCATCATTAGTCTTTACAATACTATTCGAAGTTGACAATATAATATTGTTATCATCAATAATATTAACAGTATTAAAACCGCTATTAAATCCTGTAGATATTTGACTCCACGATGTTCCATTATCTGTAGATTTTAAAACATATCCATAGTTTCCAACAATATAACCTGTTGAATTGAAGAAGCTCATATCATTCCCACTAGAGATATTTTGCTTTTTTACCCATGTGTTTCCAGCATCTGTTGTTTCTAGTAGTTCATTCGAAGTTATAATGAATCCAATATTGGACGTTACAAATTCAACGTCTTTTCCAGTATTGGCAGTTGGCTTTGGGTTGAGTAATTCCCAATTTGTTTGAGATTGTATTTTGTTAAAATACAAAATTGCACATAGTAGAATAAGTAGATTTTTTTTCATTTCAATTGATGAATTTAATTTAGGGTGTTGTAATATTCTTATAAACCTCGTTGTTTTTAGCGAGCCTAAAGTACTTTTTTTAGTTTAGTATTCATAATATATAATTGTGAACCACAGGTTAAAAATTGATTTTAGAAATATTAATTTAGTCTAGGACTAAAAGTTTGATCTCTAAATTGGCTTATTGGTAGTTTTTTTGCCAGTGTTTATTTTGTGTTTTCATTAGGAGATAAAAGTGTTTAATTTTTAGTCAACCTATTTCAGGAAAGTGCTTTTTTCTCATATGCGCCACAACGCCACCTGTGTATCGCGTAGTGAGGCGCGCCTCACGGAGAGCGATAATCGCGCCTTATTCGCGATACACGATGTTGTCAGTAGTTTCGTGTGGAGTTCACAGGAACCGAAGCAAAACTACTATCACTTTGTTAAGGCGTGATTAACAGGTGGCGTTGGTAAGTAATTAGTGAAAAGGGAGCGTTTGTAAAACGCGGTTTCACGTGCCGCAGGCAATTACTTACCAACGGTTTTGTATAAGCATAGTAAGGTATATATTAGCTATTATTTTCGGCTTGGAAATAGCTTTTGCAAACACAAAACTAACTGTGATTTTAGCATTTAACCCTTATTATGCTTATACGTTGTTACCACACGTTATTTTTCATCGGCTGTTAATGATTTACAATTAGTTTTAAGGTTTCAATTTTATTATCTATTAAAAAAACTTTCACAAAATAAATTCCACCACTTAATTTATTAGTATCATAAACAATATTAGTTACATTTCTATTGGATTCTTTATAAATTCTTTTTCCTGACAAATCCCAAATTTCGAATTTTACGATATTTGAGTTTGTAATTGATTCGATTGTGATAAAATTTTCTGTTGGATTTGGATAAAGTCTAACTAAATTAAAATTGTTATTCTCATTTGTTTCATAATCATTAATACTTAGAGTGGACGCATCAATGTCTGTTACGTAAAGTTCATTACCACTAATGTCATTTCTTGCTCTAAAATATAAGTGGTTATCTGTTGCTCCCATTTCTTCTATCGAATTATAATTTTCAAAATTTGAACCGTTTAGTACATTTATATCTAGTTGCGATGGTTCATTTAGATTATCATTAGTTATCCAAATTTTATGAGGGAATGATTCGGCTAAGTAGAGAAGATTGTTATCATAACAAGTTAAATTTCTTATATACAAGAAATCTGTCGTATCTGAACCTGCGATTTGTTCAGTGATAGTTCCATTAGTTCTCCATAATTCTTTTTCAGTATTAAAACTATTTTGTACTGGAAAATATACGTAGTTACTACAAGTCATAATTAAGTCAATATCTAAGTCAGGCATGGTGGGATGATTAGCTCCGTCAAATAAAATCGAAGTTCCAGAAACTGTACCATCAGTTTTATAAACTGCTTTTCTAAAACTATTAGGGCTTTTCGCTACAAAATATAGTTCATCGTTTAATATTGTTGTAAACTGGATGCTACTATCTATATTATCTCCAAAAGACTGTAAATGATTAGTGCCAGAAGCTGTACCATCAGAAACCCATACGTCGTGTGGACCATAAGTAGTACCTGAAGTTTCTGCAACAATGATTAGTTTATTGTTGACAGTCTTTAAGACCCTCATATCGTTTAAATTAATTATTTTGTTGGTTCCAGATTCAGTTCCATCTGTTGTCCAAAGTCCTGAGCCAGAATTATCATTAGCAATGAAATATACTGTATTGTTCAACATGACAAATTCTCTAGCATAACTTCCATAATTATAATTTGAACTTGTATTGATGTTTTTTATCATATATGTTCCAGATTCTGTTCCATCGCTTCTCCATAACTCAAAACCATTAATTCCATCATCAGCATTGAAGTAAAGAATATCGTTTAAAACTGTAAATTTCTGTTGGTCATTATAGTTTTGCATACTACTTTGGCTGCCAGTTCTAATGTCTTTTACCATAAAAGTTCCACTTTCTGTTCCATCACTTCTCCAAAGCTCATATCCATGTGTGCCATCAATTGCACTAAAGTATAAGATACCATTTATTTCTTTCATTTCTGATGGATCATCAATACAATTATACCCTGGATTTATATCTTTTACGAGCTGTGTTCCTTCAATTGTGCCATCACTTTTAAATAATTGGTTACCATATTCTGTTCCTCTTGCTCTGAAAAACAAGTTACCTCCTACATTTGTAAATTTACTCGCATTGCTGCTGTTGGAATAGTTTAAATCTGCAAAGAATGAAGTACCTGTAATTGTACCGTCTGTAATCCATAATTCATTACCATAAGTATCGTCTTTACCTGTTATTATTGTAGAATTATTTATAGTAACAAAGTTCTCTTCTAAACCAGAAACATTACTGTCTGTAGTATTCGATAATTCAAATGTGCCATTTGAAGAACCGTCGCTAACCCATAATGTTTTATCAGATGAATTAGTGCTATTTGTGAAAAATAGTAGCTTATTATTTACATTATCTAAATGAAATTTTTCAATCCATACGGATGAATTTCCTCCATTAATATCTTTAAGTAAAGTTGTCCCAACTTCTGTTCCATCGGATTTCCATATTTCAGTTCCATGAACATTGTCGTCTGCTAAAAAGTAAACTTCATTATTATATGTTATATATTTACTGTTATATGATATACTATTAAAATTAGTATTATTGATATTTTTAATCATGGAAGTTCCGCTTTCCGTTCCATCACTTTTCCATAGTTCAGTTCCATTTATCCCATCATTAGCTTCAAAAATTATGAAATTGCTATTCGAGCTACCTTTCAATGAATAAGCACTTGAGCCAGAACCTATTCTCATATCTTTAACGATAGTTGTTCCTGATTCTGTTCCATCACTTTTCCATAATTCGTAGCCATTAGTTCCATTGTCAGCAAAGAAATAAAAGAAACTATTTAAAGTCAAAAATTGATTTCCGTTATTTAAGCCAGAGTAATTAGGGTTAATGTTTTTTAAAATAATAGTACCAGCTTCTGTTCCATCACTTTTCCATAATTCAGTTCCGTTTGTACCATCATTTGCAGTAAAATAGATGCTATTGTTAAAAATGAATAAATCATTTGGGTTTCCATTACCGTTTGGATTAATGTCTTTTATCATTATTGTACCAGCTTCTGTTCCATCACTTTTCCATAATTCGTAGCCATCAATATCATTAGTAGCAGTGAAGAATAATGTTCCATTATAATCTATTAAATTAATAGGTCCATTATATGAGCTGTTATTATTTGGACGAATATCTTTAACCATTACTGTTCCTGTTTCAGTTCCGTCACTTTTCCATAACTCTGAACCATGAACTCCATCGTCAGCAATAAAATAGAGGGTGTTGTTTACAATGACAAGAGAATTTGGGTTGGATGAGTTTTGGCCTTGCTTTATGTCTTTAACCATTAAAGCCCCATTAGAAGTTCCATCGGAATACCATAATTCTCTACCAAAGTTTTCAAAATTGCCATCGGTAGCAGTAAAATAAAACCCATTTTGAAAAGCAACAAAGTCTTGTGGGTCGCTATCTTCATGAAAATTTATTTCAATAAGACTTGCATCTATAGTCTGTGCAGTTGTAAATTGAATTGTAAAAATCACAAATAAAAGGGTAATCCTGTATTTCATATTTTATTTTTTTATGTTCGTTTTGTGTTTTAATGTGTGGTAACGTGTTTGTATAAGAAACGTTGCGATTTTGAGCGCGGCGATTTTCCGAAGGAAAATCGGACGTAAGTAAAAGAGCAAAACGTTTCAATTTAAAAATAAAGATAAGCAATGTTTTTTATACGGTGTTGTAAATTGTAGCATTTTCAGATTTGTTATTCCGCTTGAGTGAAGTTCCGCGTTTGAGTGAATTCCGATTCAAGATTTTTCCGCAACAATTTTCAATCCGCAAGAGTGATATTCCGCGCGATATTTGTTGATTCCACGTTTTAAAATTCCGCAAACTGGCTCAATTCCGTTCGAGTGAGATTCCGCGTAAAGTTTGTCAAATTCAGAGCTTGAGTGATTTTCTCCGAGTAATAATTCAGAGTTTTCTTTTTCAGAAATCAGAGGTTTTTCAGATTTGTAATTTTCCGCCGTCTGAGTGAGCGCTATGATTTACAACGTGTTTGTGTATGATTTCGTTGCGTGTTTCAGCACTAAAGTTAGCAAATAAATCACAGATAGAAAGTCCGCGAGGACTTTCGTAAGTAGGCTATAACTAGCAATGAATTATACACGTTGTTGTGGTTAGTGTTTTTATTCGTTTATATTAAATTCCTTAATATCAAAATAGCAGTTTTCACAAACCAATTTAATGTTTGCAAATTCCATTGACTCGTCATTCCAGCCGTCTGTTTTAAGTCGTTCTTTTTCGCAATCAGAGCACCAAGCTTGTAAATCGTCTTCCTCGTCTAATTCCATTCCACGATATGTCTCAAATGCTTCTTCAAATCCTGTTTTGGTTTGATTATTCAAGTGTTGACATATAAATGCTTTTCTTAATTTTCCGTGAATTCCGCATTCAATTAATTCGCTTTCTATTTTCTCAACTTCTTCTTTTGAGATTTGGTCAGTAAGTAAAAAGTATATTTCTAAATGGTCTGAAATTACTCGATAAGTTCCAATTCCGCCAAGTATGTCGAACGCAATAGAAGTCAATTCCCAACCTGTGTATTTATCTCCATCAAAATGTGCGTTAGTCAGGTTTTCATATTTTTTCTTTGCTCCAAAATCCTTAACTTTTAAAGTCTTGAATTTTCTCGGTTCAACAGAATGTTCGTTTGCCCAAGCCCACATCCAAGTATTTGTCTTTTGAGAAAAAGTTCCAACAGGTATATATTTAAAATAAATTTCTTTGTCGTCTGAAAACAGTCTTAATGTTTCGCTGGATTGATTATAGAACCAATTTGCGTAATTGTCAAGGTCATATTCTGTTCTAAATTCGTTTTGAGATTCAGTCAGCTTTTGACAAATTTTGTCCGCATATTTTTCGTATTTCAGAGTTCTAAATATCAATTCTGTTCGTTTTTTCTACATTAACCACAACGGTCTCGTATAACCGTCAGTTACGGGTTAAAGTACGCAAATTTTTCGGTTTAGAACTGACGTTAGCAATTCCGAGTGGATTCGGACGTAGTCGAATCCGCCGTAATTGCGGTTATACATTGTTACCTGCTGGCTTTTTTCTTTTGTACAACAAATAGATTCCGTATCCAATAAAGCCAATAGACAATAAAATAGTCAGAATTTTTTCAAATAGAATATCTTTGGTTGCTTGCCAAAACCAAAAGCCAATGAGAAAACCAAATATAATTAGTCCAATACCAATATAAGTCAGATTGTTGTTTTGCCATTTAGTTTCTGCTTTAAAATTTCTTTTCAGTCCTTTTGTAAGTTCTTTTCTTAATTCGTTATAATTTATGTAGCTTGTTGAGGATATTTTATATTTGAAATTATCGCCTATAAGAGTTAAATCTTTCCATTTCATATATCCGAATTCCCATTTGTATTGAGCGTTTTCTTTTTCAATTTCAGTATAAGATTTCAGTTCGGATAAGGAAATGGTCTTTTTAGTAAAACCTGTTATTGATTTAAAAATCAATTTTCCGTTTTTGATTTGCAAAGTATCATAATTAAAAATCCAATATAAAGAGTATAATCCTATAATTAGAAAAGGTACTCCAATTATCCAATTCCCTTTAATAATTAATATTGTTCCGAATATTATAGCTAAAAATCCGCCAATAATCAGTATTAAAATTGACGATAATTTTGGCTTTGATGTTATTTCTTTATGTGTTTTCAACTTTTTCTTCAGCTTGCAGGTAACGTGTTTGTATAAGAAACGTTGCGATTTTGAGCGCGGCGATTTTCCGAAGGAAAATCGGACGTAAGCAAAAGAGCAACACGTTTCAATTTAGAAATAAAGATAAGCAATGTTTTTTATACGTTGTTGCAAGTTGTAGTTTTTTCAGAGTTATGTTTTCCGCTTGAGTTAAATTCCGAGTTTGAGTAAATTCAGCTATTTTTTTTCCGCAAAGTATTGTCAATCCGCAAGAGTGAAAATCCGGGTAATATTTTTAGTCAGCGTTTTTAAAAACCCGCAACCTTGCTCAATTCCGCAAGAGTAAAAGTCAGCGTAATATTGGTCAGATTCATAGTTTGAGTGAATTTCTCCGCGTGACAATTCAGAGTTTTTCTTTGTTAGAATTCAGATGTTTTTAAAATTCAGAATTATCCGCCGTATGAGTGAGCGCTATGACTTGCAACGGTCTCGTATAACCGTCAGTTACGGGTTAAAGTACGCAAATTTTTCGGTTTAGAACTGACGTTAGCAATTCCGAGTGGATTCGGACGTAGTCGAATCCGCCGTAATTGCGGTTATACATTGTTGTAGGTAGGCTTTATTCATATTTCTCTATTTTTTCAAGTACCGATTTTGCCTTCTTACTTATAGTTTTGTTTTTGTCAATCAAAAGTTCTGTCAAACGCTTTTTAGCTTTTACGGACTTTAATTTTCCCATTCCACCGACAGCGTGAAGTGCTACATCTCTATCGAAAGATAAATCGATGAGAAGATTTTCCACTTCTTCTTTGTGCTTTTTAGTTTTTGCAAGTCCAGAAACAAACATTTGTCTAGCAGTTCCGTATTTTTTGTTTTGAACGATTTCAACGATTTGGTCAAAATATTTGTCGGAATACAAATACTCAAACAAGTTTCCGATTGTCCCACCAAGAGTAGCAGTTTGATTTTCGGTCAAATTTTGAAATTCTCTTAATAAATAGTCCTCAACTTGTCCTTTTGCTTTTTTGACTGTCAAAGCTCTAATTATTCCATCTTTTATAATGTCGTCCGATATTTTGTCCGATTTTAGAATTTCAAGTAAGATTAGAATATAGCCAAAATCTGTTTGCTTATAATTGACCAAGCCATAAAGACTGCTTACTTTAAATCCGTTTTTTCTTAATTCCATCGTGACATATTCATCCTCTTTTTTTCGGATGCGATAGACTTCATAAAGTTCATTCGGACTTTTTTCCTTTTTCTCCTCTATGATTCGTTCTATTTCTTTGTTGAAGTCTAATCCCATCGTTTTTGTCAGCTTACCTACAACGTGTTTGTATAAGCTTAGTTGCGCTGGAAATCCGCGAGGATTTTCAGATTAAGGAACTAAGATAATAAAAATGCGAGGATTTTCCGCAGGAAAATCAGCAGCAATTAAACTTATACGGTGTTACAAAATGTAGCGACACGTCAGATTGGTTTAGCATTGCATTTTGTCCGCGCAAAATTTCAAAAATTCAGGTTTTGAGTTTTTTAGAAAATTCTAACTTAAAATTCTAAAAAAAAAATCGCGAACAATAAACCACGCTTTTTTCAGCCGTTGTAAAATTCCGCAACCTAGCTCAATTCCGCAAGAGTGATATTCCGCGTAACGATTTTCAGATTCAGAGTTTGAGTATTCAATTCCGCGTGCTGCTTTGGTCAAATTCAGATTTAGTTTTCTATCGGATTTCTCCGCGTCTGAGTGAGTTCGGAGCTATTTTTTGTAACGGTTTCGTATAACCCGTCAGTTATCGGGCTAATTTAGCCAATATTTTTTAGTTATTTACTAGCTTAAGCAATTCTGAGTGGATTCGGACGTAGTCGAATCCGCCGTAATTGCGGTTATACATTGTTGTAGTGCGTTTTTTATTTTCCAATTCCGCTATTATTTATATGTTCCAAAAGAGCGTTTTCTAATTCGTCCGATATTTTCCAAAATTTTTCGTCCATTTCCTCAATATCGTCTTCAAGCTGGTCTTCATCAAATTTGTCAAACTGCTCTTGTCGAGTGTCTGGACCTTCGGGAACTCCACTCGGAAAATAAGTTTTATTAAATTCACGTAATTGGTTGGCAACCGAATTGAAATTCAGATACTCCAAATCCGCAATCGTGTCTGCATTTTTATCTGCTCCGTAATTCACATAATGGTACCATAATCCGTCCGTAGTTAAGGGTTCAACATTGAACCATACTCGCTGTTCGCGAGTCAATTTTTCATAATCGGTAAATCCGATATCAACTATTTTTTCCCACGAATCTTGGGCTTCGTCTCTTGTCATATTTTAGGTTCTCTCAAATGTCTAGTCCTGAAATATGGCTACAGGTTAAAGATTGATTTACGCTGTTTTTAAATATACCATATTCGGTGTTTTATAGTCTAAAGATACATGTAATCTTATTTGGTTGTATAGATTAATTGCACTT
>NZ_JAJAPX010000008.1 GCF_020523965.1 Neotamlana sargassicola
ATTAATTCAAACTTTTCAGTTCCGATATATCCATTATAGAATCCGTTCACAATTAACTTGTTCAGAATCCTTAAATTTTTATCACTTTTGGTCATCGTTTGTCTCATTTCTCAAATTACACACAACGGTCTAGTATAACCGTCAGTTGCGGGTTTAAAGTTACTGTTTTTCGGTTTAGCACTGACGTTAGCAATTCCGAGTGGATTCGGACGTAGTCGAATCCGCCGTAATTGCGGCTATACATTGTTGTAGCCAGTTATTGTTCTCTATTAAGTGTCATTTCGAAAAACTGAATCCAAGAGTTTTCTCTCTTATATTCACCAGTTTCATACCATTGTCCTTTCTCATTTTGCCATATTCTAAATCGTATATTATCATTTGTATACCAGTATAGTTTGTTCTCGATAATTTCAGCTTTAAACTCTGCATTCATTCCGTTTGGTAAATATGAGCGAAATATATAATTGTCATTAGTTTTATCATACGTTAATATTGAAAGTGCATTGTGGACAATTTTCCCTTTCGATATTCCTTTTCCCTCAATAAGAACAGCAGTTGAGTCTAATTTAAATTCAATTCTATTTGTTTGTTCAAATTCTGATTTTCCATTTCGTTCCATCCTCCAACCAGTTCCTTTCCAGTTGCCAACCATAAAATCCAATTTTTTTATTTTAGCTTTATAAATTGAGTCAGTTTCAGAAGTTTGAGAAAATCCTAATGTCGAGATTAAAAGAGTAATTGTAATTGTCAGATAAAATTTCATATTGATTTTGTTTTAATTGGCTACAACGGGTTAGTGCATGAAAAGTTGCGGTTTTAAAACTGCAATTTTCAGCCTGTTAAATTTAAGTTTATTTTGTTTTAGAAACATTCTATATTTTCTCTTTAGCAATTTTTTATGCACATTGTTGTAAGCTGTTTATTCCTCCTTTTCATAATCAATATTGGTTTGAAGAATTATCTCATATTTAAGTAAATCTAATTTTGGTAATATTTCTTCTTTATCAATTTTCTTAGATTTAAAATCATTAAGATATTTATAAAACTCATCAATTTTCTGTTTTGTAACTCTTTGGAAGATTTTATATCTTTTCATATAAACATCTCTTTGCACTTGAATTGTCATTTTCTTTTCTCTCCCACCTTTAAAATCAGTTAACACATCTAAACTGTCTGAATATAAGTTTTTAACACAAATCTCTAAAGAGTTTTCTAATTCTGAATCAATAAAATTATCAGGGAAAGTTTTTTTCATTCTATTAATAAGACCTGAAATCATCCCAAATGCTTTCGTGTATGAATTAGCTTTTTTATTATGTATAAATTGATTTCTAACATTCATAAATGCTTCTAGTTTCAATTTATCATCCTTTGAAATAGATTTATTGTCAAGAAGTAAATTAATTTTTTGACTAAAACTTAATGCACTAGAACTATTTCCTAATGATTTTGATTTATCTAGGTCAAGTATATCAATATCTAATAAATATCCTAAAGAACAACTAGCTACGAATTCTAAAGTTAGAGAATACTCTAATACTTTCATTCTCTTTTTAAGGTTTTCTTTCAATTCTTCTGATTTTGGTTCTTATATAGCTTACAACGGTCTAGTGTATGAAACGTAGCGTGCAAAAAGACACTAAATTTTCGGGTTAACACAGAGCCGAATTTTTATATTTTGTTTTAATTTATCATTTTTTAAAAGCCAAATTAAAAATTTGGCGGACTTTCTAAATATACACTAACCTTTCGATTAAGAACTTACGAGCTATGTTTTATACACCGTGTTGGCAACTGGCTTTTAGTTTTCTTTTAAATACTCAACCATTTTTCTATCCTTGATATATTCCTCCATAATGGCTCTGATAAAAGAATAAACATCACTTATTAAACTGTCTAGTATTGTATCTTTAAGAACTTCATTTGACCAGTTGAGTGTATTTTCTTTTGGGTCTAATTTTTTAACTTCTTTTTCTAAATACTTTTCTAATTCTTTGAAATTTCCGTGTGCAATATTTGACCTTTGATTATAGATGTCTCGTAATCTATTTTTTAACCAACCTAAATCAATTTCCTTATTGTTCTGATATACTAAAATACTTGTCTTTAATTTAAACTGTTTACTAATTGAATCTTCAACATTAAACCTTTGGTAATTTGGACTATGGGTTAATAGTAGTTCAATTATACTTATCAAAGTCACAAGTTTATACCTTGAATCCTTGATTTCTTCCCTTGCAATTTTTAGTAGATTAGATACAAATAGAATTTTATCTTCATTGGATTCATCTATGATAGAATCTAATTCATTACTTAATCTTATTAAATCCTCCTTTATATGTGGAATTGATAACCATCTCTCTTGTTCGTGATGAATTTCGGATGTATGCGATTTAAATGCAAACGTTAAGATAGTTTGATTTAAGAATCTATCAATTTTTAGTTCTTGTAATGATAAATGTTCTTGGTGCAGAAAAAATGATTTTCCAAAATAATCTGTTCCTTCTGTATGAAGTAAAAGTGATATTAAATGAGAAAAATTAGTAAGTTTATTTGAGTTGTCAACGACAGGATTACCTTTATCTAACATAATAAAGCCTCGTTCTCCTCTTTCTTGCATTTCTTTATTTGTAATTTTCATACTCTCAAAATGCCCTTCGTCATCAAATCTCCCAACTATCCACATTCTTGCAATCTTTTCAAGTATGCTTTTGCCCTTATTGTTCTTGAAAAATTGTTCTACATATTTATCAACCTTTGAATAGTTTTCTTCAAAATTTTGTAATGTACTTTCAACGGAAACATAGTCCTTTGTTTCCTCTGTTATATGAATTGGTAAGTTCGCATTCCAACCATCTTGGTAAAATTCAGCTGGACTATTCATTGATTTTTCCAGATAGCTAGTAACCAGTTGTATTTCTTCCTCAGTTCTTGGGTTATCAAGGTAAAAACTAAATCTACTTGAAATTGGAATTTCTTTGTCTATTGGATATATGTAGGTAGTTAAAATGAAATTCACTTTTTAGTTTGGTTTTTCAGCTTGTTGCCAACGGTTTTGTGTATGATTTCGTTGCGTGTTTCAGCAACTAATTTAGTAAAAAATAAAAGGTGATAATTCAGCGCGAGGATTTTCCGAAAGGAAAATCAGAAGCAATGAATTATACACGTTGTTGCCAAACGTATTTTTTAATAATCCGTACAAAAGTCATTATAGTATTCAACAATTTCTTGTAAGTGAATTTCTCTCAATTCGTTTGTTTTAATTTTCTTTACCAATGAAGAGCAGTCAATTACAAAGTCCATAGTTCGCTTTTTCCATTTATTGATAATTCCACAGTTCAAACAAGATGGATAGTCGTCATTTTTTCTAATCAAAAAGTTAGTTACTTTAGTCACTTGACGGTTATTAGGAAAATTATTTTGTGGGAAGTCAGAATCTAATATCCACGAAGTACTTCTTTGTCTGTACATAGATATTTCTCCTTCTGTAACAAGCTCTAAAAGAACAGGTTTGTCAAATTCATTAAGCTTGATATACTTGTATATTTTAGGTCCGAAAAATGTCTCAAATTCAACTTTGTCTACCATTTCATAATCCCAAAAGTCATCTTCACTTTCCATTGAAACTCTGAAATTTATTTCATTGTGCTTAATAAATGCATATCCTGGAATGGAATCACCATCTTTGAAATAGATAGTTGCATCTTCAGGTTGTGCAAAACTGTAAATACTTGAAAAAGCAATTATTAGTATTATAAAAAAATGTTTTTTGTTCATATGTTTGGCAACGTACTCGTATAACCGTCAGTTTACGGGTTAAAGTACGCAAATGTTGCGGTTTAGCACAGACGTTAGCAATTCCGAGTGGATTCGGACGTAGTCGAATCCGCCGTAATTGCGGTTATACATTGTTGTGGGTAGTTTTTTATTTTTCATATTCCGATTTTCAATTAGTAATGCACCCAATATGAGTCCGTTTCTTCTCCGTCGTCAACCATTCTAATTTGGATGTCAAACAATTCATTCAAGATTTTTTCTTTAGTCGAATTGTCAAACTCCTCAAATTCCAGTTCCTCAATATGTTCCGAAATTTTGTCTCCGTTATGCCATTTTTCCGCCACAATTTTTTCAATCAGAATATTCAATTCAGGTGAGGGAATTTCCATTTCAGATTTATGCCAAATAAATTCCTGTCGTTCTTCTGGGTCATTTTCGTCATAAATTGCAATTCCGTTTATTGAGTCGACCGTTTCGTTTGTCAATTTAATTCTCTCAACTCCGTAAAGCTTGAGAAATGATTTTAAAAAATTCAGTCTTTTTGATTCTTTCATTTCGGTTTTCTCAAATTACCCACAACGTGTTTGTATATGGTTTGTTGCGTTGTTTAAGCACTAAAGTTAGCAAATAAAAACCGAATAGAAAATCCGCAAGGATTTTCGTAAGTAGGCTAGAACTAGCAATAAATTATGTACGATGTTAGCAAATCGGTTTTTTATGTTTTAATCATATTTATCATTCCATAAGAATAACTTCCTTTTGGTAATCTGTCTCTAAAATCTTTAAAATATTTCCACAAGTTAAATTCGTTGTTAATTAACTTTAATATGTTTCGAACGTTTTTTATTTCAGACATTTCTGGGTCTTGATATCTTTCGTTTTCAGGTTCCCAATATGAGTAGACACGTCTTGTTTTTCCATTTCCGACTTCAAAAACATATGTCTTTCCGTCAAATCCTTTAGGATAGTTTTCAATTTCTGCACAATCTTTTAACGTCTCAATATTTTCCGCATTTAGAGAGTTGATTAATTTCTCAACAATTATGTTTGGAATTTTTATTTTTTGATAAATAATCTCTGAATTATTCTTTCTTTTATTTTCTGTCACGAAATTTGTCAAAGTTCCGTTATAAGTTGAGTCAGTTATTTTAATCAGTTCCACAACCTGATAATCTGTCCAAATTCGGTAAGCTTTTTCAAAATTTAGACTGTCGTAATGTTTTAATCCAATTTCAATTCGGTCAGACTCGATATAAGGATTCCAAAAGGATTCTTTTTCGGTTTGTCCAAATGCAAAAGTCGAAATCAGACTTAAAATTAATATGTGGATTTGTTTTTTCAACTGTTTGCTAACGGTCTCGTATAAGAATAGTTGCGGGTTTACGTGCGAGGATTTTCCGAAGGAAAATCAGACGTAGTAAACTTGCAACTACCTTTGATTAGGCACATAACCGCAATTATTTTTATACATTGTTGTGCCTAGTTTTTTAATTTTTTAAATATTCTTTTGCTAAATTCTCAAAATCACTTTTATATGGTTGTGTTTTTTCGAGTTCTTTATTTCTATCAGTTTTTATATAATCTTCATAGATTTTCCTCTGTTCAGCTTTTAAATTTTGTTCATCATCTGCCATTGCTTTAGCTAATTCTTTGTTCTCTTCATAATTTTTCATAATGATGATAAACCTATCTGTTAAAGATTTTTGTTTTTCGCAATTATGTTGATATTTTAGAAAAACTTCATCAGCCCAATAGTGAAACTTCATAACTGACAGGTATAAATCATTAGCAGCTATTGTAAGTTTACTATCCTCTACTAAAAGAGTGATTTTTGATTTTGCGATTCCAGTTTTTGCATAATAAGAAGAATTGGTGTTTCTAATATTTACTAATTCAGCAATATTGGTTTTATCATAATTACCTAAACTTACTTCTAAAATTGAATAAAGCCATTGATTAACAATTCCGTGAAATTTAATGATTGCGTCTCTTTCTTCACTTCGATAGGAAATTTCATTGTCCAAAATCCGTTGTAAATCCGTTTTCATCATTTCTTGTTCTTTTACAAACTCGTTTTTTACGGATTCAACTTCTCGTGTTAGGTCTTGTAAGTCCTCTTTTAAAGCTGCACTTTTCCCTTTTTCAGTCAGATAACTTTTAAAAAAAGCAAGATATACTGCTATAAATAAAAGTATAATTTCGATTATTAATTCAGCTTTCATTTTGGTTCTTCAAATTAGGCACAACGGTCTAGTATAACCGTCAGTTACGGGTTAAAGTACGCAAATTTTTCGGTTTAGTACAGACGTTAGCAATTCCGAGTGGATTCGGACGTAGTCGAATCCGCCGTAATTGCGGTTATACATTGTTGTAACACGTTATTTTTCCATTATATATTTTTCAAAACTGTCAAATGTAACGCTTTCAATTTCCTTTTTTGAAGGATAACTATGTCCATAAAGTCCTGCGTAAAGAGGAATCGGTTTAATAGTTTTTTTTCCTTTTTCTGTTGCCTTTATCTTTATTGGTAATAATACTTCTCTTTCCACTGCGATGCTAAAATCCGACCAACCATAATTATATTCAGATTTACACTTTTTGCAAGTCCACTTTTCATTTGAACATTCAGGTCCGTTTTCCAGAGTTTCAGTTTCAAAATGTTTTTTTGCTTTATCAATTAATAATGTTGTTTCCCACGTCTTAAAGGATTTTCCGTAGTCAACACAATTAATTCCAACAATTTGTATAAATCTCGGATATTCACAAGCGCAAGAATTTCCGTTATAATACATATCTACTACTTTTTCAATTAATTCAGATGTCTTATTGTATCTTATTTGAAATTCTTCCACAGTTTTTGCTTCTAATGTGTTACAACGTGTTTGTATAAGAAACGTTGCTATTTTGAGCGCGGCGATTTTCCGAAGGAAAATCGGACGAAAGCAAAAGAGCAACACGTTTCAATTTAGAACTAAATATAAGCAATGTTTTTTATACGTTGTTGTAAGTTGTAGTTTTTTCAGAGTTATGTTTTCCACTTGAGTTAAATTCCGAGTTTGAGTAAATTCAGCTATTTTTCGTCCGCAAAGTGTTGTTAATCCGCAAGAGTGAAAATCTGCATAATATTTTTAGTCAGCGTTTTAAAAATTCGCAACCTTGCTCAATTCCGCAAGAGTAAAAGTCAGCGTAATATTGGTCAGATTCAGAGTTTGAGTGAATTTCTCCGCGTGACAATTCAGAGTTTTAATTTGTTAGAAATCAAATGTTTTTAAATTCAGAATTATCCGCCGTATGAGTGAGTGCTATGACTTGCAACGGTCTCGTATAAGAATAGTAGCGGTTCTTTATACACTTACTTTTCGGTTAAATACAGACCTTTTTTGTAATTCCTTTGTTTCGTTTTAGCGATTAAACAGCTATTATTTTTATACATTGTTAGGCAACGTTTTTTATCTTTTCAGTAATTCAGTTCGATGATATTCTAAATATTCTTTTCGACCATCAACTGGCAGATGGCTAAATGTTTTTCCATCACTAATTCCCAATTTTGAGTATGTCATTTTCGATAAGAAAGGTGACAGAATACTTTTCTTGTCGTCAGTAAAAGAGAGGAAACCTCTGTCAAACATAAAGTCGAAGGTTGGTGATAACATAAATCCATTTAATGGGTCAGTTTTTTCAAAATCGCTTGACTTTGCCCAAGGTTTGATATGACTTGCAATTAACATTCTATCATCAGATACTAAAGTTATTGGGCAGAAAGGACATAATTTTAAAAGTTCCTCTCGATATTTTCCTTGACCAATACGAGCTCTTGATAATACTTTTTTCTCTTCTGTATTTTCAAGTTCATCAATTTCTTGTTGCTCTTTTTCAATTGTATAAGGATGTTCAACGTTCCCAAAATAATCTGCAAATAGTCGGAAATAATAATATACTTTACCATTATCATCCAGCAGTTTAACTGCTGAAATGTATGTTATGTTTGGTAAAGAAAGTTCTCGGATTAATTTATACGCTTTGTCATTAGACTTGATATAAATTCTTGGTCCATCTATTTGAGTTTGTTCAGTAACTTCAAATTCGATACGTTCAGGTAATTCACTTACTTTTTTAAGTCTTTCGTTCCAAAGGTTAGGAAGTATTTCGCGATTTAAATAGGGTTGCTCCGGATTTAGGTATTCTTGTTTAGTCTCTTCTAAATACTTTAGTAAGTCTTTTTTTAGCAAAAAACATTTTATTCCAAAACCATAGATGCCAAAAAAATCTCTTGTTTCTTGGTTTTCTTGTCCTATGTAAAGTTTGGCTTCGCCATTTCCTCCTCCAATTTTATTTTGTCTAACAACGAAAGAATCCGCTATCGTTATTTTTTCCTTTGTGTCAAGAACCTTAAACGGCTCGTTCAATAGCTGTATCTTCATTTATGCTCGAAAATTTTGTTATATCCATTTGTTTTAAAAGTGCGATTAAAACATCAACCACAATACTGTTTCCAGCTTGACGGTACATTTGAGTATCGCTTACTACTTGTTTGAAATCATCACGAAAGCCCATTAATCGTAAACACTCTTTAGGTGTTAATTTTCTAATCCTACCTTTATTATGAGTTACATAATTATCCACACCAGCACGATGCATTTTATGCATTGATTGCAAAAGAGGTCTTGCAACTTCAAGGTCAGTTTTAATTTTTGTTTTGAAATTCTTTGTTCCTTCTGAAAGCACATATTTTGTAGTCTTTTCAGATAAATAATATTTTTCTTCAACCTCGTTTACGTCAAAGATGAATTCATCAAATTCTTGGTTTTCTTGGCTCTCAAAAATAAAATCTCCGTGCCAATTGAATTGTTGATTAGCTTTTTGGCAAATAGCAACATCACCGTTTATTTGAGTATATCGTTTTTTTCTGTTTTTTGAACTGGTTACGAATTTTACACCTTTTTCTTTTAGATAATATTTACTGTCGATATAATCTTCGAGAAAATCTTGCATTTTATGTTCGAGCTTTATTGGCTCGGGAAATTCAAAATCAATCGATTTGTCCTTGAAACCTACTACAAATATTCTTTCTCTATGTTGAGCCATTCCATAATCTTTGGCATTCATCACTTGATAGAAATATTTGTACCCTAATTCATCAAAAGTTGCTTTTATTGTCTCAAAAGTGTTTCCTTTATCGTGGTTTATTAAGCCTTTTACATTCTCAAAAATGAATACTTTAGGCTGGCTTTCCTTGACAATTCTTGCAAACTCGTAAAATAGTGTTCCACGAGTATCTTTTAAACCTTTTCGTTTACCAACCATTGAAAAGGATTGACACGGACTACCGCCAACTAAAAGGTCAATTTGACCTTTATATTTTTTAGCTTTTATATCTCGTACATCATTATACCATCTTTCTTCGTCCATATCATAATTTGCAAAATAGCTTTCCTTTACAAATTTGTCATTATCACTCGCAAATATAATTTCAGTATTTAATTTGCAGCGTTTAAACGCATATTCTATTGCTCCAATTCCCGAAAATAAGGTTGCAATTCGGGTTTTAGCTTTTGGATTTTCAAATTCTTTTTCAGTCCATTTTTTTTGAAATGAAAGTCGGGTTTGATTGGAAACATACAAATCCATATGTTCTTTAACAATATTTAAAACATCCTTGTATTGCGGATATTCATTTAATTCTTCAATTACTTTTGATGAATAATAATGATTTAAAAGTTCACTTTTCTCAGTTTCAAGAATTTCAGCTAGAAGTTCAACCAATTCGGGTGATAAGCGTCTTTCTTCACGCTCTATTTTTCCGAGTGTGGATGTGTCAATATCAAGATGTGAAGCTACTTTTCTCAATGGAAAACCTAATTCACTTCTTCTTTGCTTAATATATTCTCCGAACGTTGATACCATATTTTTCGACAATTGTTTTAGGACGATTTTTGTCCAAAAATATGGAATTTAAATTTAAGACACAAAGTTTCTTTCAAAATGTTGCCTAACGTATTTGTATAAGCTTAGTTGCGCTGGAAATCCGCAAGGATTTTCAGATTAAGGAACTAAGATAATAAAAATGCGAGGATTTTCCGTAGGAAAATCAGAAGCAATTAAACTTATACGGTGTTGTAAATTGTAGCATTTTCAGATTTGTTATTCCGCTTGATTGAAGTTCCGCGTTTGAGTAAATTTCGATTCAGGATTTTTCCGCAACAATTTTCAAACCGCAAGAGTGATATTCCGCGCAATATTTGTTGATTCCACGTTTTAAAATTCCGCAAACTGGCTCAATTCCGTTCGAGTGAGATTCCGCGTAAAGTTTTTTAAATTCAAAGTTTGAGTGGTTTTCTCAGCGTAATAATTCAGAGTTTTAATTTTTTCAGAAATCAGAAGTATTTAAAATTCGGAATTTTCCGCCGTTTGAGTGAGTGCTATGATTTACAACGGTCTTGTATAAGAATAGTGGCGGTTTTAAGACCACAGACTTTTCAGTTTAGACCAAAGTTTATTATTGTTATTATCTTTTGTATTGGCAGAAATTCCGCCATTATTTTTATACGTTGTTGGGCACAGTATTTTATTTTCAACTCTTAAAATCAGTTGTTTTTTACCAGAATTCCGTTCAAGAAAGCCAATCAATCCGAGTAGCGTTCCGTATTCATCCATAGTGTTATTCCGACCCGAAATTTTAATCCATTTTTGGTAATCATTTTCAAGTTGATTTAAGTCAATACTTTTTCCGATTAAACTGCTCAAGTCGAAAATTGAAATGTTTTCTGATAGCTGAATTTCGGTTAATGCCGTTTTTCTTTGAAATAGAAACTCTAACAGTTTTCCAATATTTTCTTTTCGGTCAATAACCATTGATTCCAAACTATAAAAACCATTTTTGTCCTGAATCCTAAATTTATCCAACAATTCATTTTCGTTTATGAAGTCAGATTTATTGTAGTTGTCAGTTGCAATAAAAATCAACTCATTGGCAACATCTCCGAAGGATTCAATTCTTTCTAATTCAACTTTTTCTGTTTGTTGCGAATTGTGAATTTCATTACTTACTATATTATGCTTCGTGGTCCAATCTAAACCAAGATAAATTCCATATCCATTAATGATTTCTTCAAGGTCAACACCTTGTTCCATTGCTTTTTTAATTTGCTTTACAAACGAGGACTCTCTGTAATTAAAATCAATTAAATATTTAGGCTCTTGATTCTGATAAATTACAGATTCGTCAATAGAAAGTTCATGGAAAGGAATAGCTCTAAATTCTCCATTCTCTCCATCAAATAAATACGATTCTATTTCTCGGTTAATTTTTTTCATTCTCTGTTTCTGGGTAATCAATAAAGTCCCAAGGAATTTCCTTTTTAAAAGTTGAAATACATTCTTCCATTAATTCAAGTGAAATATTTTCTTTAAAAACTCGGATTGTTCAGGTTTTCTTTGTGTCGTCTCTGAAAATTTCCGCAATCAATTCGTCATTTCGATAGATTTCAACTCCGATTCCGTCACGTTCATCTACGTCACTTGCGATTATCACTCTATCTTTATTTTCTTTCATTTGCGTTCTGTTCGGATATTGTGCCCAACGTGCGTGTGTATGGTTAGTTGCGTGGTTAAGCAACTAAGTTAGCAAACTTTTACGAACCCGAGAAAATTCCGCAGGAATTTTCGTAAGTAAGCACTTAAAAAGCAATTAATTATACACGTTGTTGCCAACCGTTTTTAATTCAGATTATTAATTTTTAAAATTCAAAATATTATGAAATTCAATCAATTTTTACATCGAGATAACTTTTGGTTTGTGATGAGTCATTTAGGTTTTGCTTTGTCAATAATTCTATTTGTTTTTTCACAGAATCGAATTCAATATTTAGAGAATCAAAACCACGACTTAATTCTTGAAAATCAGATTTTGGAACAGAGGGAAAAAATCTATTTGATAAAGCTAAAATAGACACAGGAATGAAGAAAAATAAATATATTTTCTGGTATAGAGTCAAAGGTGTTTTTCTAGAATCTTTTTCCAACTGGTCGAATGTTGTAAACTTCCATCCTTTGTCATTTAATCTAAAAGCTTCTTTTCCACAACGTTCTATGAGTCCGTAGTCTTTTTCTAAAGAATATATAACTTTTTCAGCTATGTTATTATCTGGCAAAATATGTAAAAGGTCTTTATGTGGAATAAGTTTTGACTTATCAGACTTTTTAAATAAGTCAATTACTTTTTCTGCAAGCTCTTTATTTTTTGGATTCATATCAGCGTATGAGTGATTTCAAATGTTTGGCAACGGTCTCGTATAACTTTCAGTTGCGTGATTTTGGAACTAAAGATAATAAAAAGAACTGACTTTGACGCGCCAGCGTCTGTGTCCGCAGGACACAAATACGGAGCAATTGAAGTTATACATTGTTAGCTAAAGTACTTTTTCCGTTTGGATTTTCGATTCCACTTTATCGTTTTTGAGCTTTTCAGTCCGCTAAATTCAAATTAATATTTTGAAAGCGAATTTAAGTTTTACTTTTTGTCCGTAAAGATTTATAAATAGAGTAGTGCTGAGAAATTTTTATCCGCAACAATTTATCCGTTTGCTTTTTTCCATCCGAGTGATTTCAAGTCCGCCAAGTTCTAATTTTCTTTTTGAATTTTTATCCGCAAAGATTTTCAATCCATTTTATCGGTATCAATTTTTTGTTTTGAGTCAAAATTTCAACAATTTCATCAGATGACTTTAATTCTCGGAACTACAATAAATCTCTTAATAGAAAGGAACTTATTATAAACTCGCTGATTTTTGTTTCGTATTTTAGCTAACGTTCTCGTATAACCGTCAGTTACGGGATTAAAGTTAATGATTTTCGGTTTATCACAGACGTTAGCAATTCCGAGTGGATTCGGACGTAGTCGAATCCGCCGTAATTGCGGTTATACATTGTTGGCAAATCGTTTTTTATTTATGGTATTAATATCAGTCGTTGTTTTAATTTCTCGTTTCCTAAAACCCAAACAATTAAATATCCGCCAGCTCCATCGCTATTCCATTGATGAACTATATAATCACCTTTGTTTTTATTAATTTCAAAATCATTGTCGCAATCAAAAATATCCTCGTAAAAAATAGTCGGAATCTCAATGGATTTTCCATTTATTGAGGTTTCAATTCCGACAACTTCTGTTTTAGGAATATTTCCGTCAGTTCCGTAAATTCTACGTCCATTAATTTTAGTCAACCATTTTCCGTCAAAATCTGAAATTTTATTTTCCAGACTAAATTCCTTTAACTTATACTCAAATGAAAATTCAGTTCCGTTGTATTTATTCAAATCCTCAATTGGACATAAACGACTTTTATGAATATAACCCGTAAAAGTATCATCTTCTCCGCATTCCATTTGATATTTGTTTTTTGAAATGTTGACAGTTATCCAATCCGTTTCTGTTTCGTTTTCTTGATAACTAAATACTTCATAATCTTTGAGTTTGTAAATGACTTCAGAGTCAATTTTAGGAAGTTTTCGAACGTTAGTGAATCCATCAACATCTTTTATGACTGCAACTTGTCCGTAATTCAGATTACAGAAAAAGATGATTGAAACGATTATTAAATAGTTCTTCATTTTCTTATGATACAGTTTTTCCTAAATGTTTGCCAACGGAATTGTGTATGGTTTCGTTGCGAGAAAAGCCGCGAGGTTTTTCCGCCGTAAACCAAATATAGTAAAATAGCAATGATTTTCCGATAGGAAAATCAGCCGCAATGAACTATACACGGTGTTACCACACGTTTTTATTAATCAGATTAAAATTTAACTAAAATATTATGAAAATCAATAACTTTTTAAATAGACAAAACTTTTGGCCTATAATGTGTCATTTAACTTTTCTAGCGTGGGTTTTTTTTTCAGTTTTACAATGGAATCGTATTGCGTCTTTAGAGTTTGAAAATCAGATTTTAAAGTCTCGTGTTCAGATTTTGAAACAGCAGGAAAGAATGTTTTATATGCTCCAATTAAACCAAAAGCAATGAATATTGGTAAATATATTATTTGGTATGTTGTTAATGGTCTTTTGTTTTTACGTAATTCTTTATATTCTTTTTTAAATCCGCCTTGTTTTTGGAAATGCTCAGTTTTATTATTAGCACGAGCTGATTCAGAATCTTCATTAAAATTACATTCACAAACACCATATGAATCTAATATGTATAAATATCTAACGAACCTTTTACGAACTTCAAAATCAGTAATTAAAGTTCCGTACCCTTGGTTATCTGTAAGTTTTATAAATCCTTTTTTTATAAGAGGTTCAGCAGTAACAGGCCAATTAGTTTCCAAGCATTTTGCAATGATAAAATCTAACGGTTCAATATCGGCTTTTTCAAAGTTTGTCATTTCTCAAATGTGTGGTAACGGTCTCGTATAACCGTCAGTTACGGGTTAAAGTACGTAAATTTTTCGGTTTAACACTGACGTTAGCAATTCCGAGTGGATTCGGACGTAGTCGAATCCGCCGTAATTGCGGTTATACATTGTTGTGCGTTCGTTTTTATTTTTCTCCAATCCAAATTTTCCCAACAGGGACGAAGAAAATAGTGTCTTCTGTTCCGTCTGAATAAGTGGTTTTTTCTTTTTTAATATCTGCATTTTCTAATTTTTTTAAAAGCCTTCTGTCGGAATATGCATTTTCTATTTTGTCATATTGGTCAATTGGCCACAATAAATCATTTTTCCAATAATGACATTCATCAAGTTTTGGTTCCCATTTAAAGTCAGAACTCATTTGTTTAGTGAACGAGGAATCATTTTGTTTAAAATCGGCTTCTGTAAATAGGTTTTCATAATGTTCAATTCTTTCTCCAAGTGCACAAACAACTTGGGATTTAGATAATCGAGGTTCATTTAACCATATTTTCAGATAATAAGGTTGGTTTATTTTGTCCAATTCTTTTTTCCAACTATCATAAATTTTTTCAAGTCCGTTTATTATCTCTTTTTTTGCTTTTCCTTTTGGTTCAGGAATTTCACTTTTAGTTAATGTCAGATTATCCCAAGGTTGTACATACACTTTTGAATAGCGATATTTGTGTTTAGATAACTGTTCAATATCCAATTCCAAGTATTCCTCAATCCAATTTTGAATTTTCGCAACCTTTCTTTTTAAACCTCTAATTTTCTTGTATTTCACGGTTTTTCTTAAATGACGCACAACGGAATACGTATATGATTAGTAAGGGTTAAATATAAGCTAATTGTATTGTATTACGGAATAAAACAAATAAACTGAAATTAATTATAACATTGTAGTCCTTATTAATTATATACTTTGTTAGCAAATCGTTTTTATTATGGCACAGTCTGACCTCGAAAATCAAGAAATTAGAATAGAAATTAAAGATGGTAGATATAGTTTATCAAGATACAAAGACGGTAAAGTAAAAGAACAATACCGCCCTGAGTCAAAAGAATGCATGCAAGTTTGGATTACATCTGTTCTTAATGGTTTTCAACCACCACGAGTCCTGAATCATCTTGATAAACTGTCTGATTAAATTCAATATGAACGTGTTCACCAACTTGTCTAACTCGGTAAAAATCTAAACCACCAAAGTAAACTGGTAGTGTTTCATCTTCTTTTTGTAATCTTTCGATTAAATCTTTTACTGTTATTTTCATTATTAACTAAAATTTAAAATTATTATTATGTCACAATCAGACGAAGCTCAAAAACAACTTTCTGAAAAGTTTATTGTAATGGGTGCTATTGATTTAAGTTACATTAAACAATTAGAGGAAACTCAAAACCTTGTTGAAATGTATGAAAGTCATACTGGAAACAAGTTTATCGATTTCGTATCACAGTTACTTTTGCAGGATTCGACCAAGGACGAAGCTCACTAAATTTAACTAACTCAGATTTGCTTGTATGAGAATTAATAACTTTAACCATTCCGTTTTTGTCTTGTTTTGTTTTTTCAGAATAGATGTATTTTCCTTTTCCATTAATTGAATAATATCCACTTTTCATTATTAACTAAAATTTAAAATTATTATGTCTACTTTAAAGAGTCTTTTTCTTCGTTTTGTGGTTTTTGTAACTCCTCGTTGTGCTTTAGATGAGAATGGTCAACCGTATCGATTAACGTTGGCTTTTTGGCTTCATATTCTGTTTTTGACGATTCAAATTTTAATTGTTCTTCGTCGTCGCTAAAAAATTCAATAGCCATTATTAAAAAACTTAACAAAGTTATTACAAGTATTACTATGTTGTAATAATTTTGAGTCTTATTGTTCCTTTCAATATCTTTTCTCAACTCATTTACCACTACTACATTTAGCGGTAATAATGTTTCGTGTTCTTCTTTTTTATCCATACCACTCATTCGGTCAACAACCTTTTGAGTGCGTTCATCAATCTTCGGAAACTCAATCTTTCTACTCATAGAATCGGTTAAATGTTTGCTAACTAGTTATATCAAGGTAAATATAACAAAATATCCATCAATCCTAACGGGATAATAGGAATTTGTCTTCCGCTTTATCAACATGCTTTAATTGGCTTACAACTTTATCTAAAGGGCTTTGTATATCCAATAAATCCTTTCGGGCTACATGGGTGTAAACCATTGTCGTTTCTGGTCTTGCATGGCCTAAAAGTTCTTGTATATGTCTTAAATTTACACCTTGTTCAAGTAAATGCGTAGCGTAACTATGTCGCAAAGTGTGCGGCGAAACAAGTTTCTTTATATTGGCTAACTTACAAGATTGTTTTAAAAATTTTCTAATACTACTATCCGAATAAGCTAAGCCATTTTGTCCTTCAATTAAATAATTTTTAGGCTCGTAAGTCATTAAATAATTTTTTAAAAGTGGTAAAACACTTTCGGCTAAACTTACATATCTATCCTTTTTTCCTTTGGCATTCTTAATAAAAATTTGGCGTCTATCAATTTCTAAATCGGCAACCTTTAAATTAATAAGTTCACTTATACGTAAACCCGACGAGTAAATTAAAGCAATAACCATTCGGTGCTTTAAATTTTTAGTAACCTGTAACAATCTAATAACTTCAACATACGACAAAACATTGGGCAATATTCTTGCCTTTTTAGGTCGTTGCAATTCCAAATCGTTAATCTGCGAGTTTTGGTAAAACACAACAAACAGCTTCATAGCACTAATAAATTGGCGTTGTGTGTTAATAGCATAATTCCGTTTTACGTAAATAGTTTCAATATAATGTTCAACACTTCGGTTATTTAAAGTTTCAATAGCTTCATTATTATAAAATTCAACAAAATCGGCTACCAATTGCGAATACGTATTCACAGTACTATCGCTATAACGTTTTCCTTTTAAGTATTTATAAAAATTGTTTAATAATTTGCGATTAGCATCATTTAATTGTCTAATTCTTTTCTTCGGAAACTTTTTTTCGGGTAACTTTTTATTGAAAATATCATCGGCGTTAACAGAAGCAAAACCTTTAAAAATTGTAAAAATGGTTTTTAAATTTTCAGGATTATTCTGCAAATACCAGGCGCGGTGAGTCTTACTCCATTTAGCCTCTGTTTTTTGTCGTAAAAGTTGAATTAAGGTTTTGTCGAATTTAAAATTTATAATAATTTGGTGCGCCTTTCTGTGATATTGACGTTTTAAAGTAACTAAAGGAAGAGCTTGCATAAATAGGTTTTGTAATAAAAATACAACAATTTTTTATATTTCTAAAATCGATAGTTAATACGTAATTTTACACTCTAAATGTTTTAAATTGATATCACCAAGTTCCATAGATCAAGTATTCGAAACCGCAAGAGTAGAGGAGGTTATTGGCGATTTCGTACAGCTAAAAAAAGCGGGAAGTAATTTTAAAGGCTTAAGCCCGTTTAGCGACGAACGTTCACCAAGTTTTATGGTGTCGCCAGTAAAGCAAATTTGGAAAGATTTTTCTAGCGGAAAAGGAGGCAATGTCGTGGCATTTTTAATGGAACACGAACATTTTACATATCCCGAAGCTATAAAATATTTAGCTAAAAAATATAATATAGAAATTGAAGAAACCGAGCAAAGCAACGAGCAAAAAGAAAAAGCAAACGAGCGCGAAAGTTTATACTTGGTAAGCGAATTTGCAAACAGCTATTTTCAAAAAATATTACATAAAACCGATCAAGGAAAAGCAATAGGCCTGAGTTATTTTAAGGAGCGTGGTTTTACACCAGAAACTATAAAAACTTTCGATTTAGGATATTCGCCAAATGAATGGCAAGCTTTTACCGACGAAGCTTTAAAACAAGGTTACAATATCGATTTTCTCGAAAAAACAGGGTTAACCATTGTAAAAGATGATAAGCGATTCGATCGCTTTAAAGGTCGCGTTATGTTCCCCATAAAAAGTATGAGTGGGCGCGTTTTAGGCTTTGGCGGACGTATTTTGGTTAACGATAAAAAAGCAGCCAAATACCTAAATTCGCCCGAAAGCGATATTTACCATAAAAGTAAAGTACTTTACGGCATTTATCATGCTAAGCAAACCATTGCAAAAGAAGATAATTGTTATTTAGTTGAAGGGTATACCGATGTAATTCAATTTCACCAAACTGGAATAAAAAACGTGGTGTCATCGTCTGGAACCGCTTTAACCAGTGAACAAATTAGATTAATAAACAGGTTAACCAAAAATATTACAGTGCTTTTTGATGGCGACGCGGCAGGAATGCGTGCTTCGCTTCGTGGTATCGATTTAATTCTCGAACAAGGCATGAATGTTAAGGTGTGTACCTTTCCAGAAGGTGAAGATCCAGATAGTTTTGCCAAACAAAATACATTTGATGAGTTAGCGCTTTATCTTAATGAAAACGCCAAAGATTTTATTCAATTTAAAGCTTCAGTTTTATTCGAAGAGTCAAAAAACGATCCTATAAAAAAGGCCGATACCGTTCGCGATATTATAACCTCTATTTCTAAAATTCCTGATACTATAAAAAGGGAAATTTATATTCGCGAATGTTCAAATATCATGGATATTAGTGAACAAGTGCTTTTTAGTACGCTTGCTCAAATGAATAAGAAAGACATACAGGAAGCCGATAAACAATTAAAAAAAGAACAAAAAGCTTTCGAAGTTATTAAGCATGAACAACCAGTTAAAAAAGTTGATGTGCAATATTTGTTAGAGCGAAAAATAATAGAAATACTATTGTTATACGGAAATAAAACCGAAGAGTTTGAAGATTTAGTTTTAAAAGAAAACGAATCTGGAGAGCTAGGATTAGAGCCCGTTATTCATGAAGCTAAAGTGTTCGAAAAAGTGTTTTTAGATTTACAGGACGACGAAATGGAATTTACGAACCCCAATTTTAAAACACTTTATTATACCATAATCGAGAAATTAAATCAAGATCCTAATTTCGAATTAAATCAATTTGTAAATGCGGTCGATACTACAATGGCTAGCGAAATAACAACCATTTTAATGGACGATGAACGCTATACCCTCGACGATTGGGAACGGCAAAATATTTACCCGAAGGCAAAAACCGAAACAGTAGCGCAATTGGTTAGCGAAACCATTTTAAGTTTGCGTTGTTTTTTAATAGATTTAAAAGTAAAAGAGTTTCAATCCCAAACAATAAATAACAAAGCAGACACGAATA
This sequence comes from Neotamlana sargassicola, assembly GCF_020523965.1. Lineage (GTDB taxonomy): Bacteria > Bacteroidota > Bacteroidia > Flavobacteriales > Flavobacteriaceae > Neotamlana > Neotamlana sargassicola. The sequence continues at coordinate 19,419 of NZ_JAJAPX010000008.1, forward strand.
GAAATATACTGGAAGAAGTAAAAGACTATTCGGGTCTAAAAATGTTATTGTCTAGAAAGCTTAATAGAGTGTTATAAAACTTCCTCGGCAAGTTTTGCTTGGTTAACCAAGTCAACCAAATTAGTAACTTTAAGCTTACGCATTAAACGAGCTTTATAAGTACTCACAGTTTTTTCGTTAATATCTAATTCTTGAGATATTTCTTTGTTCTTTTTTCCTATGGTAAGCAATTTTAAAACTTCTGCTTCTCTAGTAGAAAGTTTTTTGTAAAAAGCTGCCTTACCGTTACTAGTTACACGATTACCAAAAGCTAATTGCTGTGTTAAATCGTTGCTTAAGTAAATGCCGCCATCGGCAACTTTGTAAATAGCTTCGCTTAATGTTATTAAGTTTTCCGATTTAGAAATAAAACCCGATGCACCCGCTTTAATGGCATTTAAAGCGTAAACCTCTTCTGGTTGCGCACTAAAAATTAAGGTTTTTATGTTAGGGAAATCCTTTTTAAAATAACGTAAAACCGTTAATCCGTTTAATTTTGGTAAATCGGTTTCCATTAAAACCAAATCTACAGGGTTTCTTTTTACAAATTCAATGATGGCTTCTCCATCACCTACACTTCCAACAACCTCAATGTCTTGGGTTGCAGTAAACAAGACCTCTAACCCTTTTCTTGTAACAGGGTGGCTGTCTGCTATTAATAATTTTATCATAGTTAATATAAGCTTTATACAATTAATTTGAGATATAATTGTGTGAGAGACTAAGCTGATGGCTAAAGTAAAAAAAATTAACTAATAGGCTAAAAGTTTAGGTTAAATGTAGTTTTATTTCGATAAAATGTTTCTTTTTGTAAGTAGGTTATAAGTTTTGTTACTTAAATGAAGTTGGAATTTCGCATACAGGAATGGGAATCATTTTATGTTTGTTCGAATTATTAAAGCGTTTGTAAATTTTAAAAACTTCTTGTTCTCTACCTTTAAAATCATCGGCGGTTTTGCCTTCGTCATTCATTTTCATAGCCCATTCCAGTTCGGGGTACGATGCCCCAATTTGGTCTTCGTCGGTACGGTCGTCTCCCCAAAGACCATCGGTAGGTTGGGCCTCAATTATTTCTTGGTTAACACCCAAATATTTAGCAATTTCGTAAACTTCGGTTTTAAGTAAATCGGCAATTGGGCTTAAATCTACACCGCCATCACCATATTTGGTATAAAAACCAACACCAAAATCTTCTACTTTATTACCAGTTCCAGCAACTAAAAGTTTTTCTAATGCTGCAAAATAGTAAAGCGATGTCATGCGTAAACGAGCTCTGGTGTTGGCCAAAGACATAAAACGGTCTTCCTCATTATCAACCGGAGGTAAGCTGTCCACTAGGGTATCAAAAACTGGTGTTAAATTAACTTGGGTCATGCGAACATCGTTAAAGTTTTTTTGCAACCAGCTAATATGGTTTAAAGCTCTACTTACTTGCGAAGGAGCTTGATGAATAGGCATTTCTAAACATAAAAGTTGTAATCCGGTTTTAGCACATAATGTTGAGGTTACTGCAGAGTCTATACCTCCCGAAATTCCAATTACAAAACCATTAACTCCTGCTTTTGTTGCGTAATCTTTTAACCAGTTTACTATGTAATCTACAACTTTTTCTGTTTGCATATTAAGTGTATTTAATTATGATAATAGTACCTTTGTAAACAAAAATAACCTTTACAATTAATTTATAAAAATTTATGGTGTTTAACTTTAAGCCTAAAATTAAAATTGTTTCACTACTTTTTTTAATGGTTGTAACTTCTTGTAAAAAAGAAAATAAGTTAGAAGCTAACATTGCTAGAATTAATACTGCAATAAATGTTGAGCGTTTTGATAAGTATTTTGCAAATGTAAATGCCGAAAAATTACCAAAATTAAAAGAAGCTTACCCTTTTATGTTTGCCGAAAAGTTTAGCGACTCATTTTGGCTTGCAAAAAAAAATGATACGCTACAACGACAGCTTTTTTATGAAGTAAACAAAACTTTTGGAGATTTTAACGAGTCTCAAGTCGAAATAGAGTCGCTTTTTAATCATTTAAAATATTACTTTCCAGAATTTTATCCGCCACGAGTTATTACAACTACTAACGATGTGGATTACCGAAATAAAGTAATTGTAACCGATACCATTGCTGTTTTGTCCTTAGATACGTATTTAGGAAACGACCATGAGTTTTATGGTGGGATTCAAAAATTTATTCGGGCTAATTTTAATAAAGAGCAGTTGGTTGTAGATTTGGCCGAAAAATATGCCCAAAAATATATTTATCATCCGCAACATCGCACCTTGCTAGATGAAATGATTTACTTCGGAAAAATACTTTATTTTAAAGATAAAGTAGTACCGTTTAAAACCGAAGCACAGCGCATTGGTTATACCGAAGATCAGTTAAATTGGGCTATAGAAAACGAAAGTTATATTTGGCAGTATTTTGTCGAGCGCGAATTGCTTTTTAGTACAGACTCTAAATTACCTGGGCGTTTTATTGTTGATGCCCCTTTTAGTAAATTTTATTTAGAAGAAGTTGATAACAGTTCGCCAGGGAGAATCGGGCAATTTATTGGGTGGCAAATAGTGCGTGCATACATGAGTCAAAATGATGTTTCTTTTAAAGAGATGCTTATAAAAAATACTGAAGATATATATAATAACACAAAATTTAAACCAAGAAAATAATGGCGAATACAACCTCGAAAATAGAACTTAATGTAGAACTCGATGAAAATCGTGTGCCAGAAAAATTAAGTTGGACAGCGCAAGATGGAGGCATTACTAACGAAGAGGCTAAGGCTATGATGCTAGCTGTTTGGGACCATAAAGCACAAGAAAGTTTACGAATAGATTTATGGACCAAAGATATGCCAGTAGACGAAATGAAAGTGTTTTTTCATCAAACATTAGTGGCCATGAGTAATACATTTAACAGAGCAACTCAAGACGAGAAAATGACTGCAACGATGAAAGATTTTTGCGATTATTTCGCAGAAAAGTTAGAGCTTAAAAAAAAGTAAGTTTACTTACGGTATAAAAAGTAGTTATTTACTAAATCGATATAAATTTCTTTTGCCTTATCTTGAGTTATATTTTTAACTTGAAATAAGGCATTTGTTTTAAAGGCATTAATTATTGCTTTTTTACTTTTTGGCCTGCTGTAATCATTTGTCGCCTTCTTGTAATAAGCATATAGTTTTAATAAAGTGTCGGCAGGAAATGGTTCCTTGTGGCCGTTTACACGTTGCACAGCTTCAATAAAGGCTTTATCAAGGTCTCGCTTATTCATTAAGTGCTGCTATTATACTTTCTCCTCCTCGAACTTTTTGGTTAAGGCTTACTTTTATATCTGTATTTAAAGGTAAAAACAAATCTACCCTCGAACCAAATTTAATAAAGCCAGAGTCGCCGCCTTGCGTGGCAGCATCGTTAACTTTAGCATAGTTTACAATACGTTTTGCTAAAGCGCCAGCAATTTGCCTATGTAAAACTTTACCATAAGTAGTGTTTTCAACAACTACAGTTGTTCGCTCGTTTTCTTCGCTTGCTTTTGGGTGCCATGCAACTAAATATTTTCCAGGATGGTATTTGCTAAATATAACTTTTCCGCTTATTGGGTAACGCGTTACATGTACATTTAAAGGAGACATAAATACACTTACTTGCAGGCGTTTTTCGTTAAAATATTCTTTTTCAAAAACTTCTTCAATAACAACTACTTTGCCATCAACTGGCGATACAACTTGCTTGTCGTTTAATACAGTATTTCGCTTTGGGTTTCTAAAAAATTGCAAAATCAATATTAAAAAAATAACTAAAGCAATTAAAATTAAAGTTCGTAGCCAGTTTATAGATACAAAACTATCAACTAATAAACACGCTGCAACAACGGTTACTAGCGTAATAAAAATTATTTTATGACCTTCTTTATGAAACATAATGTAGTATTCTTAAAAATAAATAAATAAATGGCGCTGCAAAAATAATACTGTCTAAGCGGTCTAGTAAACCACCATGACCGGGCATAATACCACCACTATCTTTTACGTGCGCTTGTCTTTTAAATTTCGATTCTATTAAATCGCCAAAAGTGCCAAAAACACTAATTATTATACTTAAAATTAGCCAATTGGTGAAATTTAAGGTATTTGTAAATTCAGCAATTAAATAACTAATTACGCACGAAAAGAATAATCCGCCTAAAAAGCCTTCAACCGTTTTTTTAGGTGATATTTTTTCGAATAGTTTTTGGCGACCAAAATTTTTACCAACTAAATAGGCAAAAGTGTCGTTACTCCAAACTAAAATAAAACAACCTAACAAAATATATGAGTTATAGCTGTTAAAGTAGTTCGCTATTAAAACTAAAAATACGAAAGAACTTGATAAGTAAAAAGTGGTTAGTAAATAACGCTTTGTAAAGAATAAAGGAATTCGTTTTACCGAAAATAAATCTTGTATTAAAAATAAATTAATAAAAATTGAAAATACTGTAAGGATTTTTATGGCTTCGCTTAAACCTAAGCCAGTATTTAAAATAGTTTGCCAATACCCAAATATACCATACAGCACTGCAAATATAAAGTAGGGGATATAACTTTTAAACTGAATTAGTTTTTTAAACTCGGTTAAACAAATTAAACCAAAAATAAAAAATAAGGCAATAAGTAAATGCTTGTATTGTAAACAGAAAACCAGTAAGGCAACATATAGTAAACCAGAAAGTGAGCGCGTGAGAGTTTCTTTCATTACTATAAATCTTCTAAAAGAAGAAGGTATAAATTTTTGGAACTACTGCCGTAACTTAAAAAGTTTTTATCTTCCTCTTCAGATTTAAAATTTTTAATAGTAGTTATGTTGGTTGGTATATTTTGTTTGTTGTTGTTTTTTATGCCGCGTAAACCTTCACCTATATTTTCAACAAATTGGCTAGTGGTGGCAAATACAATAAGGTTAAATGGTAATTCATGCAATTTTTTTTCGAAAATTTGTTTCGAGGATATTAGTAAAGAACCATCGTTGGCAATTAAATTCTCGCATGTGGTTAAAAAATAAGTCGCTTCAGAGAGCTTTAAGGTGGGTTTTAAGCTTGTAGTTTTAAACTTATTTCTTAGGTTTTTATCTAAAACGAAAGCTTTATCGTTAGCCCAGTTATTTTCAATAATAATGTTTTCAAAATTATCGAATATTTCGTTTAAATTCTCGCAATACAGAAACTTACCACCATTGGCTTTAAAGTTTATGGTAAACTTTTCGTCAATAGGTAGCTTAATTTCAGGCATATATTTGCCACGATCGTCAGATTTTATTTCTACGTCTGACGATTTAGGTTTTGAACCAAAAAATTTTCTAAAAAAACTCATTTAGTGGATTTGCTATTAATCTCAATTCCTTGGATGTTGCCCAAATATAAAAAATCTTAAATTAACCGTGTGATTAATTTAAGATTTTTACCAAAACGTTAAGAATAAATTACTATTCTTGTTTTTTGTCTATATCCTCGGCCGGTTTACTTACTTCTGGTTCTTCTTTTTCAAAAGCACGTTTACCAAATATTTTTTCTAAATTATCTTTAAAAATAACTTCTTTTTCAAGTAAAACTTCGGCAAGTTCGGTTAATTTATCTTTGTGTTCTTCAAGTAAATCGACAGCACGTTGGTATTGTTTTTCAATAATATCCGAAATTTCTTTATCAATAATTTCAGCAGTTTGCTCGCTATAAGGTTTTGAGAACCCGTATTCGCTTTGTCCAGACGAATCGTAATACGTTAAGTTTCCTACTTTATCGCTTAAACCATAAACGGTAACCATAGCGCGGGCTTGTTTAGTTACTTTTTCTAAATCGCTTAACGCACCAGTAGATATTTTATCGAAAATAACTTTTTCTGCAGCTCGACCACCAAGAGCAGCACACATTTCGTCTAGCATTTGCTCTGGGCGCACAATTAAACGTTCTTCTGGTAAATACCAAGCAGCACCTAAAGAGCGTCCGCGAGGTACAATAGTAACTTTTACTAATGGAGCGGCATGTTCTAACATCCAACTTACAACGGCATGACCTGCTTCGTGAAAAGCAACAGCACGTTTTTCGCTTGGTGTAATTATCTTGTTTTTCTTTTCTAATCCACCAATTATTCTGTCTACGGCATCAAGAAAATCTTGCTTGTCTACAGCTTTTTTACCATTTCTGGCAGCAATTAAGGCAGCTTCGTTACAAACGTTAGCAATATCTGCTCCAGAAAATCCTGGTGTTTGTTTAGAAAGGAAATCTAAATCTAAACCTTCGGCTTTTTTAAGCGGACGTAAATGCACTTCAAAAATTTCTTTGCGTTCACGAACATCCGGTAAATCAACATAAATTTGTCTGTCAAATCGTCCGGCGCGCATTAAGGCTTTATCTAAAATATCGGCGCGGTTTGTTGCTGCTAAAACAATAACGTTTGTGTTGGTACCAAAACCATCCATTTCGGTTAATAATTGGTTAAGGGTGTTTTCGCGTTCGTCGTTACTACCAGACATAGCATTTTTTCCTCTAGCACGACCAATGGCATCAATTTCATCTATAAATATTATAGAAGGCGATTTTTCTTTGGCTTGCTTAAACAAATCGCGAACACGAGATGCACCAACACCTACAAACATTTCAACAAAATCTGATCCAGATAAAGAGAAAAATGGCACTTTGGCTTCGCCAGCTACTGCTTTTGCTAATAAGGTTTTACCAGTTCCCGGAGGCCCAACTAATAAAGCTCCTTTTGGAATTTTTCCTCCTAAAGTGGTGTATTTTTCTGGGAACTTAAGGAAGTCAACAATTTCTTGAACTTCTTCTTTTGCGCCTTCTAAACCAGCAACATCTTTAAAAGTGGTTTTTACTTTAGTGTTTTGGTCGAATAATTTTGCTTTAGATTTACCTATGTTAAAAATTTGGCCGCCAGCACCACCTGTAGCACCACCAGACATTCTTCGCATGATAAAAAACCAAACACCAATTAACAGTATAAATGGTAAAATTCCTATTAGGAAATCGCCCCAGTAGTTTTCGTCTGTTTTAAGGCTGTAAATGTTGTATTTGCCTATGGCTTTTAGGTCGTTCTCGAAGTTTTCTAGGTTACCAACTTCAAATTTGTAATTTGGTAATTTGGTAGCAGAAGGCAAGAACGTTTGCGGGATTGAGTTTTTGTGTGCATCTTTAGCTTCGGCTTCTTTGGTTAAGTATACCGTAGCAATTTTACGATTTACCACAACCACTTTTTCTACATCACCTTCTTCAACATATTTAAAAAATTCTGATGGTGTAATAGATTGGTCGTTTTGGTAATTTGCACCACTAAAAACCTGAAAACCAATAAAAATGGCTATTAGTATTCCGTAAATCCAGTAAGGACTAAATTTAGGTTTTTTGTCTTTCGAGTTGTTATTTTCGTTTGTCATTTTTGTGTTTTAGTAACTGGTTTCTATAATTGTTGTTTTTGCATCGCCCCAAAGGCTCTCAATGTCATAAAACTCACGTATGTGTTTCTGGAAAACGTGCACAACAACATTTACATAATCAATTAAAACCCATTCGGCATTATCGACACCTTCGGTGTGCCATGGGTTATCTTTTAATTCTTTACTTACTTTTTTTTGAACGGAGTTAACAATAGCGTTTACTTGTGTGTTTGAAGTACCTTCACAAATTATAAAGTAATCGCAAACTGTATTTTCTATATCTCTTAAATCTAGCAGATTAATTTCTTTACCTTTAACATCTTCAATGCCACTTATTATTACAGATATGAGTTGGTCTGCGCTTATATTTTCTTTCGCCATTAAGTTTATTTAATTTATGCAAAGTTATTATTTTTTTAGTTCTTTACAGTTTAAAAATTCTTAAGATTTATTTTCTAAAAATAACAACTCTGTAATGTCTATTATCAAACTTAGTGCCATCGATTCTACAAACTCGTTTTTAAGGGATATGATTGCTAATGGAGTAGTGGCAGATTATACTGTTGTTGCAACCCAAAACCAAACCAAAGGTCGCGGACAAATGGGAACGGTGTGGAATTCTGAAGAAGGTAAAAACCTTATGTTTAGTGTGTTTAAAGATTTAAGTAAACATGAAGTGGTATATCCTTTTTACATAAGTATGGCAGTTTCTTTGGCGATATTAAAATCGTTAAAAGGGTTAAATGTGCCTAATTTGTCTATAAAATGGCCTAACGACATTTTGTCAGCTAACAACAAAGTTTGTGGAGTTTTAATAGAAAATGTCATTAAAAATAAATTGGAATCTACAATTATTGGGGTGGGTTTAAATGTAAACCAAACAAATTTTAAGGGCTTACCTAAAGCGAGTTCGTTAAAAAAAATTACGGGCGTGCAGTATAACGTAGATGAAGTATTGCACGATATTATTGGGAATATTAAGTTTTATTCTGAAATGCTTGAAGCCGAAAATTACAAAGCTGTAAAAGATGCTTATGAAGCTAATTTATTTAGAAAAAATAAACCTTCAACATTTAAAAATGCTGAAGGCGTTATGTTTTCTGGTTTTATAAAAGGCGTTTCCAAATACGGTAAATTAATGGTTTTGCTTGAAGACGAAATAATAGAAAAGTTCGACTTAAAACAAATTACATTAATGTATTAAACTGCTTTAGGCATATTGGTTGCTAAGGTTTCTAAAAACTTTGTAATTGGGCTTTTAATCATCATGGCCATCATTGGGTTAAAGTCGCCACTAAATTGCAATTGTACTTCGCTTGAATTGGCATTAACTTCAATAATGTTTCCAATTAACGAAAAATCTATTTTGCCACCTGCAGCACCTAAAACAATTTTGTTAGGCGGTATAACTTCTTTCTTTTTTAAGATAATTTCTGGCATGCCTTTAAGTGCAAATAGGAATTTATCGTCGTCTAAAACTTCAAATTTACTTATGTTTTCGGGCATTAAAGATTCAAAATTTTTAATGTCTGATAAAAAATTAAAAACAGCTTCAGGCGATTTTGAGACACTAACCTTTGGGGATTCTAAATTCATTTTATATGTGTTTTTTTATGTTTTAAAGTCGAGTTTAATAGCTCAACTACATTTTTACAATCAAATTGTGTTCCATTCGCTAGGATTGGCATTCCACGCCGATAAAGTTTTTATTTCTTTTTCGGTAATATAATTTGTTTCTAATGCTTTTTCTAGCAAGGTCTCGTAATTACCTAAAGTGCGTAAAAATACATTTTCGTTTTCAAAATTTTCTTTTGCAACATTAAATCCGTAGGTGAAAATAGCCACCATGCCCTTAACTTTTATTCCGGAGTCTCTAAGTGCTTTTACTGCATTAAGACTACTTTTGCCGGTGCTAATTAAATCTTCAACGACTACAACATTTTGACCACTTTCTATAAATCCTTCAATTTGGTTTTTACGTCCGTGTCCTTTGGCATCGGGGCGCACATAAATAAATGGTAGCCCTAAGTATTCTGCAACTAACATGCCTATTCCAATAGCTCCTGTGGCAACACCTGCAATAGCATCGGGTTTGCCATATTGTTCTTCTATATGTTTTGCCATTGTTTCGCGAACATAATTTCGAATAGTTGGAAAGGATAAAATAATGCGGTTATCGCAATAAATTGGCGATTTCCATCCTGAAGCCCAGGTAAATGGATCTTGCGGGCTAAGTTTTATAGCTTTAACTTGCAGTAAAACTTCAGCTGTTTTTTTGGCGGTATCTTTATTAAAAATCATGTGGGTAAAATTACACATAAATTTAATTTTATTTATGTGTTAATTGTCGATAAAAAATAAATTTTTCAACAAAGTTGTAATTAAAAAATGATATTTTTACCCTAATTATAATTTAACACATACCCCATATGTACAAAGCTTTTGTTGGTGATAAGCCTATAGTTTTAACAACTAGTAAGGAGAAAGTACCACATTTTAAAAACTATAAACTACGTACGGTTAATATTAAAAAGGTTATTAAAAAGTTGCAGTCTAAACAGGATTTGCACGGTGTAAATTTAGTTTATAAAAAGGAAGAGAAGCTTTTAAAAAAGTTTTTAAAAAAACTGCCTAATGTAGTTGCCGGAGGCGGAAAAGTTTACAATTCGAACGGGGAAGTTTTATTCATTTATAGAAATGATAAATGGGATTTGCCTAAAGGAAAAAAAGAGCGAAAAGAAGCTATTGAAGCTAGCGCTATTCGCGAGGTTGAAGAAGAAACGGGTGTTAAAGGCTTAGAAATTGTAAAACAATTAGATACTACTTATCATATTTTTAAACGTAATGGCCAGTTTAAAATTAAAGTAACTTATTGGTTTGAGATGAAAACTAACTATACGGGTAGTTTGCATGCTCAAGAAGAGGAAGGTATTACAAAAGTTGAATGGTTAAACGCAGATCAAATTAAGGAAGCAATAAAAAATTCGTATGCTAATATTAAGCTGTTAGTTTAATTTTCGGCATTAAAAAATACTTTATAGTAATGCATTTTTTTCTCGTCGTCGTAACCGCGTTCTAAATATTCGGTTGAGGCGTCTGGTGCATCAATATCTAGTTTTATTTGTATGTTGGTGTCTAGTTTAATATCGGTTTTAATTTTTCGTTTTTCTTTGGTTACAACAGCTTCAGCAACATCAAATCTATTTCGCATTACTATATTTTGCTCGTCTTCGAAGGTTTTTTTGTAATTGTCGAACTCGCGTTTATGTTTATCGTCTTCAAATAATTCTTCTTTAAACTCTTCTATATTTACGGTTTCGTGTTCCTTAAAAAAGTCGATAGTTTTAGCCAAAAATGTATTTTGCTCTTGTTTGCCGTAACTGGTATTTATTATTTCGTCTGCAAAATCTTTACACAATTCTATATATTGTTGGGTATGGTTATTGGCATCGTCTGCATATTTAATATTTAGAAAGTGATTTATCCAGTATTGCGCATCGTAATTATTATTGTCGATACTAAACACAATGGGGCCTTCTTCATCTTTTTGATTTAATATTAAACAGCCTTTATCTACTTTTTTAGAACTGATACCTTTTTGCACTAAAACATCGTAGCTGTTATTTTCAAGATAGGTTTGAAAAAAATTAATTTTATTTTCAATTTTAAAAATACCAATAGCGTTTGTTGTAATATCTCTAAACTCTATACCTTCAAATTCTACTACAATAACGTCGCCGGTTTTTATATTTGCCGAGTTCGATTGTTCGTATAAATGCGTAACCATGTGTTTCGATGTTTCAATAAAAGTAGTATCATCGTTAAAAATTTGGTTACTATAACTGTTAATTTCGTTTAATGCAATACTGGCATGATGGCTAAAACGATAGCTTTGAACCACTGTACCAAATGGGCGCAATAAAAACGGCAACATTAAGTCGTAACTAGCTTCGTCGAAATCGACTAACTTCTCTGAAAAAGCATTTTTTGTATCGTTAAATTTATTGCCAACTTTATGGATTATAAATTTTGAAATTGAAGCATTTTTACGTGAAATCATAACAGCGAAGTTTAAAGTTTAAAGATTGCAATACTATTAAATATAGTTTACATTTTTATAAAAAAAGAACGCCAAAGTATAAAAACTTTGGCGCTCAAAAAAGATTCGAGGACTTGCGATTTTAATCGGTTGGTGTTATGTTTTAACGGAAATATTTGTAATTGAAAGGTTGTTAGGGCTTTTCATTTAAGAGAGAGCTAATTAAATAGTTTTACAACGATTTTGTTTGTTAAATATAGAAATTAGTTTCTATATACAAAAGCTAAAAAATAAAATATTAATTTATTTGATAAATTATTATGGAGTTGCTTTCTCCTTTAGTTACAAATTCTAGGTTTTTGTCTTTGTCTATATTGTTTAAATCGATACTTGAGTTTCCGTACACAGGGAAATTTGCTAATAATTTAGATTGGCTATCGAATAAATACACCTTGTGTGCTTGTAAATCGGTTACCGAAATATAGATTTTATCGTTTAAATAAAAGAATTTGCATGAGGTGTATTCGCCAAAATCTAAATCGGTTGTTTTGTTTTTAATAGTTAATTTATTTTCGCTAAGTGTAACTAATGTTTTGCTACTAGCATCAATAAAGTGTTTTTCGCCTAAATTTATAGGATTTTCGTTAACGTTGCCTTTGGTGTCCACTGTAAAAAGGTTTCCTGTAGCTGTTGTGGTTGTAAAATTATCGCGGTACAAATAAATAGGTGTATTGGCGTAATTTTCTTGAATTTTAGGACTAACCCTGGTTTTTCCGCGTCGATCTAAAATATAAAGTTTATTTTTTGTTTTAAACGCGATGTAATCTTTTCGGCTTAACCTAAAATGTTTTGGTTGCGATATTATGGTGTTATTGGCTTTTGTAAAACCAAATCCTTTTACAATTTTGGCTTGTGTATTATAAAGAAGTAGGTTTTTGTTTTGCGTTACTAATAGGCGGTAGTTTTTGTTTTTGTCGTAATCGAAAACGGCTAAGGGTTGCGTAATATTGTCTTTAAATTTAACTGGGAATGGGCCAACATCGTTTCCGTTTCTGTCTATAATATAAACACGTTTAGGTGTAGCGAAGGCGAGTTGTAATCGTCCGTTTTTGTAAATATCTATTTGTTCAATGCTTCCTAAAATTGGGCCTTGTAGTGCTTTTTTCCAAAGAATTTTTCCTTGGTTAGAAATTAAGTATAAATTGTTGTTTATATCTTGCACTACAATTTCTTTTTGAGCCGTAATATGGTTGTTTACAAATTGAGGATCGTTTAAAATATCTTTATCCAGCTTTATGTTAAAGGATTCTGACACAGAGTTTTGATGAATAATACGCTTGCTCTTTTTTATTACAGCATGTAAATGTGCAAAATTATTATCGTAAACAAATTGAATTGCCGAGGCCTCATATTTGCTAACATTGAAATTAGCCGATGTGCCTTCGTTTTTATTAATTATACTTTGTAACGAAGCCGGATTAATAACTTGTAATAACGACGATGCTTTACTCAGTTTTTCGTTAACTGCTTCAAAATAATTGGTATTTATAATTGTGGTTTTGTTTTGGTAACTGGCAATTATATTTTGCAGTGTTTCAAGGTTATTGCTGAAAATAAAAAAGTTATCAATTATGCAATACATCGAAATGTTACTTACCGATACAAAAGGAGATAAGTTTTCTTTAAATAGTTTAGGTGTGCTAAAATTGTAAATATCTACTTCTCTAAAGGATCCTGTAATGGTTTTTTCGGCAACTAAGGCATCGTTAGTTGCTATAACATCAATAGAGTTTAAAACAATGGCGCGCTTGTTTCCCTCGTAAATAACACCAACTTCAATAACATCATGGAGTAGGGAATTGCTAATAATAGAATCGTTTTCTTTGAATTTAGTAAGGTTGTTGTTGAAAGTTGTAAAGCTATCAAAAGTAAAACTTAAAAAGCCATCGCAATTTGACGGTGCAATGTTTTTAATTTGATTTTCTTGAGGTATCGTATTTTTAAAAACATTAATTAAACTTTCCGTAGAGTCTGACGCATTTGTAATACCATTAATTAAAATGGCATCTTGGGTAATATCAAAATCGGCGGCAATATAGTTACTAAAGTGTTTTAAGGATAACGAGTCTTCAATGAATAAGGTGTTATTATTAAAATTGCTTGTTTTAACTAATACAGAAAAGGTGTTGTTTTCGTCTAGAGCTTTATAGGGTTTTAAAATATTTTTGCTTATCGGTTTGTTAAAAAGAGCTTCGGTGGCTTGTTTCGAAGACGAGGCGTAAAACGTGCTGTCTATTAAAGTGCTGTAAAAAGTTGCTTCGTTTATGGTAGATTTTGTGATGGTTATGTTCTTGTATTTTAGGCTTTCTTCAGAGTAATTTGGTAAAGAATCTGTTACAAAAAAATCAGGATTTAATTTAGTAATTATGCTGTATTGTAAGCTGTCGTTACCATCGTTAAACAAACAAATTAAAATTTCGTTTTTAGGATTTAAGTAACTTATTGAGTTTAGTTTGTTTTCTAAACTTTGGTAAGTGTTGCTTGCAGATAGTTTATTTAAAAAATCATTGTTTTTAATACTATTTTTTAATTCGTCTACATTTGAAGATTTTATAATTACGGAGGCATTTTCAGGAACTAAATCTATGAGTTCAAGGCGCTCGTAATTGGAATAATTACAGTTAACTAATAATAAAGCTGTAAGAACTAAAAAAAGAAATCTCATATTAAAGGCATGAATTTTTACAAATATAAAAACTTATAAATCTAACTTTAATTGTTCCGGTAATAATCTAAACGATTTTCGATGATACTTTGTAATGCCATATTTTTTAATGGCTTCGCGATGCTGTTTTGTTGGGTAGCCTTTGTTTTTATTCCAGTTGTACATGGGGAATTCCTCATGAATGCGACTCATATATAAGTCTCGATGTGTTTTTGCTAAAACCGAAGCTGCGGCAATGCTTAAATATTTACCATCACCTTTTATTATGGTTTCGTGAGGAACGTTTTTATAAGATTTAAATTTATTGCCATCAACAATTATATACTCGGGTGTTATTTGTAACTTATCAATGGCTTTATGCATAGCCAAAATTGAAGCATTAAGTATATTTATTTGATCTATTTCATCTTCAAAAATATGGCAAACTCCATAATGTAAAGCTTCTTGCTCAATAATAGGTTTTAAAATATCGCGTTTGCTTTCGCTAAGTTGTTTCGAGTCTGTTAATATTTTATTATTAAAACCTTCGGGTAAAATTACGGCAGCAGCAGTTACAGGACCTGCTAAACAACCACGGCCAGCTTCGTCGGTGCCACATTCTAATAAATGATTCGAAAAATGAGATAAAAGCATAGTTTAAACTTAAACAAATAAAGTAAAAATGCGCCAATTTGGAGATGTGTCACTAAAATTTTTCCATTAAAAAATATTTAATGTTTCGTCGCATTTTAAGTTTTATTTCTTGTGAATCTAACAATTTGTTGGGCTTTATCTATTTTTCACTTTCGTTTTTCGTGAAATTTAAAAGAGTTTGGCGTTAAAATTTTGCTTTATTAAGATAATATTAAGAAATTCGTCATGAGACTAATTCAAATACATAATTTATGAAATTAAAACTAAAAGGCTATGTCGTGCTATTAGTAGTATTGGCATTGCAATTTTCCTTTGCTCAAGAAAAGCAAATTATTGGTTCTGTTCTTGATGCGAGTGGTCTGCCGCTTCCAGGTGTAACCATTATTGTTGAAGGAACAAGTAAAGGAGTAACATCAAATTTTGATGGTGAGTATCTCATCTCTGCGAAAGTAGGAGATGTTTTAAAATTTAGTTATGTTGGTATGCAAACCCAACTTGTTACCGTTGCCGATAGTTCAACGATTAACGTAACTATGAAAGAAGATGTAGAAAGTTTAGATGCCGTAGTAGTTACAGGTTATCAAAACGTGCAACGTGAACTTTTTACAGGAGCTTCTCAAACTATTAAAGCAGCAGATGTTAAACTTGATGGTGTTGCCGATATTTCTCGCGCACTTGAGGGTAGAGCAGCTGGTGTAAGCGTTCAAAACGTTACAGGTACTTTTGGTGCCGCACCAAGAATTACTATTCGTGGTTCTTCATCTATTTTAGGAGACACCAAACCAATTTGGATTATTGATGGTGTAATTCA
The DNA here is from genome assembly GCF_020523965.1 of Neotamlana sargassicola. GTDB lineage: Bacteria > Bacteroidota > Bacteroidia > Flavobacteriales > Flavobacteriaceae > Neotamlana > Neotamlana sargassicola. The sequence continues at coordinate 35,087 of NZ_JAJAPX010000008.1, forward strand.
GGAAGAAATTGTTAACCTATCGGTCGCCGATTTAGTATCTGGTGATCCAAACACCTTACTTAGTTCGGCTGTTGCTGGTTTAAATGCTGCCGATATTGAGAGTTTCGAAATTTTAAGAGATGCGTCAGCTTCGGCACTTTATGGAGCAAGAGCATTAAACGGTGTGGTTGTTATTACAACAAAAACAGGTAAGAAAAACCAAAAGCCAACTTTTAATTATGCGGCTGAATATGCCGTAAGAGCGCGCCCAACCTATGCGAATTACGATTTATTAAATTCACAAGAAACGGTTTCAGTTTATCGTGAAATGGAATCGAAAGGGTTTTTAAGTATGCCATCTGCTTTTCAAGGTAGATATGGTGGTATATACAATATAATGTATAGAGCTATAGATAACTATAATACTGATACCGGACAATATGACTTAGAAAATACACCTGAAGCCAGAGCAGCATTTTTACAAAAATACGAGCTGGCTAATACCGATTGGTTTAAAACCTTGTTTAGAACCACACCAACACAAACACATACGCTAAGTTTTTCTAGTGGTAGCGAAACTTCTACATCTTACGCTTCTTTAGGATATTATACAGATAGCGGATGGACAATCGCAGATCGCGTTCGAAGAATTACTGGTAACTTAAGAAATACATATTACCTTTTTGATGATAAGTTAAAGTTAACTACACAAATACAGGGTTCTATAAGAAATCAACAAGCACCTGGAACATTTGAAAGACAAGAAGATGTTGTAGGTGGGTCCTTTACTAGAGATTTCGATATTAACCCATTTAGTTATGCCTTAAACACCAGTAGAGCTTTAAGAGCTTACGATGATAATGGCGATTTAGAATATTCTAGATACAATTGGGCTCCTTTTAATATTATAAACGAAATCAATAATAACTCATTAGAGTTAAATGTTTCGGATATTAAATTTCAAATGCAATCAGAATATAAAATTAACGATAAGTTAAATTATAATTTCTTAGGTTCTGCACGTTATGTAACTTCAAACGGAGAGCAAGGTGCTACAGAAAATTCTAATGTAGCTGGAGCATATAGAGCAGACGAAACAACAATTGTACAAGATGCTAATACATTTTTATTTACCGATCCAGACGAGCCAAACTCAAGACCATACGTTGTGCTTCCAGTTGGAGGTATTTTAACAACAACTAAAAATACATTAGTAACTTATACTTTTAGAAATACGTTAGACTATTCAACAAGATTTAACGATACTCATGGTTTAAGAATTTATGGTGGTCAAGAATATCGTTATACCGATAGAACAAGTAGTTCTAATACGGGCTACGGTTATCAGTTTGATAGAGGAGGAACTGTATTTACAGATCCTGGAATTCTTAAAAAAGCAATTTTAGAAGGTAGAGATTATTTCTCTTCTCAAGAAACAAGACAGCGTGAAGTGTCTTTCTTCTCAAATATTACTTATGATTATAACAAAAAGTACGTGCTTAACGTAACCGGAAACCTCGAAGGTTCTAACCGTGCAGGTAAATCTTCAGATTCAAGATGGTTACCAACATATACTATTGGAGGTAAATGGAATGTAGATAAAGAAGATTTTATTAGAAACTCCAACTTAATTTCAAGTATGGCGTTCCGACCAAGTTATGGTCTTGTAGCTTTATTAGCAGATAATGCAACTAACAACTTAGCGGTTTTTAGAAATGAAGTTACCGATAGATTTAGTTCTAACGATAGAGAAAATTATATCAATATTGAAGATTTACAAAATACCGAGTTAACTTGGGAAAAAACTTTAGAGTTAAACCTTGGTTTAGATATTGGTTTCTTTAACAACCGAATTATGATGAATTTTGATACTTATTTTAGAAAAGGTATTGATTTAATTGATTTAATTAGAACAACTGGTATTGGTGGTGAGTCGCTAAAACTTGGAAACAACTCTGAAATGAAAACAAATGGTGTCGAGTTTCAGTTAAATACTGTTAACATCGATAAAGAAAATTTTAGATGGAAAACAGGTTTTAATATTTCTCATTTTAATCAAGAAGTTACATCGCTTAAACAAGAACCAAATGTATTCGATTTAGTTACTGGTCAAGGAAATGGTAATGCCGTTGGTTATGCTAAGGGTGCATTATTCTCTTTCGATTTCCAGGGATTAAACGAATGGGGTTTACCTCAATTCCTAACAGACGACGAAGATTACGATCCAGAGAATCCTTACGATTTAATCGATTTCCAAGATACAGAAGACGTGCTTGATTATTTAGTTTACGAAGGACCAACAGAACCAAATTTAACTGGAGGTTTATCAAACACCTTTAAATATAAAAACTGGGATTTTAGCTTCTTCGTGTCATTCTCTGCAGGTAACAAAATAAGACTAAATCCAGCTTATAAGTCAGAATACACAGATTTAGATGTTTTTCCAAGAGAATTTGTTAACCGTTGGTTAGTTCCTGGAGATGAAAACGTAACTAATGTTCCTGTTTTAGCGTCAGAAAGTTTATTACAATCTTATGGTTCTAATAATTTAGAACGTGCTTATAACGCTTATAATTATTCTACCGAAAGAACTGCCGATGGAGGTTTTGTAAGAATGAAAAACATAACGTTAGGTTACAGCCTAGATTCTCAAACAATAAAACAATTAGGATTAAGTTCGTTTAGATTTAGCTTACAAAGCACAAATCCATTCTTAATTTATTCCGATTCCAAACTTGGAGGTCAAGATCCAGAATTCTTTAGATCTGGTGGTGTTGCTTACCCAATTTCTAAATTATACACATTCTCTCTTAATATTGGATTTTAATTAAATGACTATGAAAAATATAAAAAATAGAGTTTTATTATTGTGTGCAATAGCTTTCGTTTCTATTTCATGTAACGATATTCTAGATGAAAATCCCGATAATAGAACCACAATCGATTCTCCAGATAAAGTAGCAGAGCTATTGGTTGGAGCTTATCCAGAGGCGGCATACGTAACATTTTTAGAGCCATTCTCTGATAATGCCGGAGATAAAGGCCCTAACGCTACAGGAGGTAGTGATGCTTTTAGAACCCTAAACGAACGTATGTACTTTTGGGAGGATATTAATACTACAGATTCAGATACTCCCACTAATTATTGGAATGCTGCATATAAAGCTATCGCACAAGCAAACCAAGCTTTAGTTTCTATAGAAGAACTTGGTGGTGGCGCTGATTTAGATTATTTAAAAGGAGAAGCTTTAATGTGTAGGGCTTATGCACATTTTATGTTGGCAAGTATATTTTGTAAAGCTTACGATCCTGCAACTTCAGCATCAAATTTAGGTATACCTTATGTGTTAGAGCCAGAAACAGTGCTTTTAGGTGAATACGAAAGAGGAACCTTAGCTTATGTTTATGAAAATATTCAAAAAGACATTGAAGAAGGTTTGCCATTAGTTGAAGATGACTACGAAATACCTGGCTTTCATTTCACAAGAAAGGCGGCAAATGCTTTTGCATCTCGATTTTATTTAAATATTGGAGAATGGCAAGAAGTAATAGACCATAGTACGGTGGCGTTAGGTGGCGGATCTGGTGTTGGCGAAATAAGAGACTGGAGCAGCTTTTATGCGCCAGCAACTTATGCAGAGCAAACAGCTCTATATACATCCTCTACTTTAGAGCCGGCTAACCTATTATTAGTGTCTTCTGCCTCAACCTATTCAAGATATCACTTTAATGCAAGATACCAAATGAATAACAGCGTAGCAAGTACCTTATTTTTTGATGGAAATATTACTGGAAAATCTTGGTCTTTTGGGGTTTATGGTTCATCAGATTTATATTATAACATACCAAAATTTCAAGAATACTTTAAAGTAACAAATCAAGCAGCAAATACAGGATCTGCGTTTGTAACTTATGTATTATTATCTACAGATGAAGCTTTATTAAATAGAGCAGAAGCTTACGCCATGTTAGGCCAGTATGAAGATGCTACGGCAGATATTAACTTATCACTTTCCGTAAAAACAACTGGTTATACAAGTTCAGACGAGCTTACAACTTCAGACATTGAAACAGAATACCAAGATTTAGCTGCCGATGTTTACACACCTTATTATGGTATTTCTGCCGAAGCGCTGCCTTATGTAGCTGCTGTTTTAGATATTAAACGTACGGTGTTTTATAACGATGGTTTACGTTGGTTCGACTTAAAACGTCACGATGTTGAGGTAACGCATTACGATTATTTGGGGAACGAATTTGTTTTGCCTAAAGGAGATAACAGACGAGCAATTCAAATTCCAGAATCGGCACAGTCGTTTGGAATTGAAGAAAATCCAAGATAAAATTTAAACCAAAATCAAATAAAAATGAAAAAAAATATAATATATACATTTTTGGTTTTTGCATCGCTAATCTTTGTTTCTTGTGCAAATGAAGATGGTGTTTCAACCACGCAGATCGATACTTCTGCACCTATTTTAAATGAAACAGATGTATGGTTAAGAGAAAATTTTGTTTCTCCATATAATATCGAAATTTTATATAAGTGGAACATTAATAACACCGATATCGACAGATATTTACATCCACCATACGAGGCAAGTGTTAAACCTGCCGCAGTAGCTTTACAAAAAGCATGGATAGAACCTTACACTGCTTTAGGAGGAGAAAATTTTATTAAAGAAATAGCGCCACGTCAATTTGTTTTTGCTGGTAGTTTTAACTTTAATCCTAATAGTCCAACAATTACTTTAGGGGTTGCCGAAGCTGGTACAAGAATTACGTTATTTAATGTAGATTATTTAGATTTTACAGATATTAACAGCATCATTCAACCATTAAAAACGGTACATCACGAGTATGGGCATATTTTAAATCAAAATGTGCCTTTAGATCCTGCATACGGACAAATTAATCCAGAAAATTATACCGCTCAATGGTTTAATAGAACCGACGAATTTGCTCGTGAATTAGGCTATATCACGGCATATGGTTCTAGTAGTGAAGGTGAAGATTTTGTAGAAATGGTTTCAGAAATGTTAACACATTCAAAAGAGCAGTTCGATGCTATTGTTGAAAGTATTCAAGATGAAGAGGCTAAAGCTCAAATTCGTTTAAAAGAATCAATGGTTGCAGAATATTACCTTACGCATTTCGATATTGATATATACGAGCTACAAGAGTTAACTTATGCTGCAATTCAAGAACTTGTAAACTAAAAAAATACTATGAAAAATATTTTAAAAAATAATTATGTGTTACTATTTATCATGTCTATTCTTTTAGTGGCATGTAATAGTGACGATTCTAACGAGGTTTTCGATGAGGCTCCGGCTAATAGGTTAACCCAAGCAAACGAGGAGTTATTAAATATATTAACATCGAACACTCAAGGCTTTAAAGCGAGTTACTTTACCAAAAACGACGAATTTGGTGGGGTTACCTTTTTTATGAGGTTTAACACCGACGGAACTGTAGATATGACTTCAGATTTCGATGATGATATCGAAATTGCATCATCATCTTACGAGGTAAGAGTTGGTACAACTACAGAACTTGTGTTTACTACAAGAAACCATATTCAAAAAGTAAGCGACCCTTTATTAGGTGGTTTAATTGGTACAGGTTTTAAAGGGACATCAGTATTTCAGCTTTTCTCAAACGAAGATGGAGAACTTGAGTTTAAAGATGTGCGAAACAGAGATACGTCATCTTTCGTACTGGAACCATCAGGTTTTACAGATTTTGAAACAGAAAGTATTGAAATGGTTGAAGCTTCTATAGAGCAAAAAAATAATATTTTGCCAGAAGTTACTTCTTCTGTTTTTCAAGTATTAAGAATGGATAATGCCAATGGTACTGTAGATTTCAATCTTAATTACGATACGTTAAGACTTTTTGCAACACCAACCTTAACATTAGATTCTGGCGATTTAGAAGAACTTAGTTTTGGTATAATTTTCACCGATACAGGTCTTAATGTAAACCCTGCAATCGAATACGAGGGCGAATCTTATACAGAATTTATTTATGATGAAGATTCAAATAGCTTTATCTCTACTGTAAATGGTACAACAGCTACTATTTTGTTCTCAGATTGGCCAGCATATATCTCTAACGATATTTATGAAATGGCTCAAATCGATGGCGGTTTACCAATTTTCTTATACAGACCAGGTTTGGGTGCAAATCCACTTACTTCCGCCGGACATGATAATATTATTGAAAGTTTAGATGCATTTTTAGCTCAGTTTGGTCTTTCATTTTTCGATTATATTTTCTTTTTCGATTTCGATGATAACGGAAATATATGTGAAGGATTACTTAGGGTTAGAATTAATGGTTTACCATCTTTAAACTATTGCTTCTCTGGAGCAACAATTAACGATGATAGAACTTTTACAATGAGCTTCCAAGGTGCGGCAGATCAAGATAGTTTCGATTTGCAATTTTTAGCTCAAGATATTATTGACTTTTTCAATAGCTCACAAGGTATGGTTGGAGAACTTGAAGGTTCGTTTCAAAGTGATACATTTAGCTATATAAATTTAGCAGTTACCTTTGCAAGTTTAGAAGACCCATCGTTAAGAGTGTATGGTTTATTCTTTTAAAAATTTAGCATAGAGCTAATAAAGCACAAATAAAAGCCTTAACCCAAATATGTGTTAAGGCTTTTTTTATTAGAATAAATCGTGTTATTTTTTTATCAAGCTCAATATTTAAAATAATTGCGTTCACTTTGCGTTCAAATATTTACTTTTGCCTCTGGAAATTTGCAACTATGAATAAATTAGTAACTACTTTATTGTTTTTATGTATTTTAAGTGCTTTAAATGCGCAACAAAACGAGAAAATAATGTCTATAAAAAGTAAGAATGGACAGAGTCAATCCCAAGATTCTTTAAAAGTAGATGCAAACAAAAAAGAAAATAAAAAGGATAAAGAGCTAAAAGCGAATATAAAAGACTATTTAATTATCTCTCAAAACAGAGATACTACTTATGTCGATACCTCATTAACCATTCAAAAAGAATATAAATTTAATTATCTACGTAAAGATAATTTTGGGCTACTTCGTTTTTCTAACCTTGGGCAAACCTATAACAGTTTAACTTATAATTTTAGCAATACTAGTTTAATGCCAGGTTTTGGTGCAAGAGCGAAACATTTTAATTATACAGAAATAGGCGATGTAAATTATTATCGCGTGCCAACACCACTAACCGAGTTGTTTTTTAAAACAGCATTCGAGCAAGGTCAGTTAGCCGATTCTTTTTTTACAATAAATACTTCGCCACAATTAAACTTTTCGGTAGAGTATAAAGGACTTCGTTCCTTAGGTAAGTATCAAAATATTTTAGCCAGTACAGGAAACTTTACATTTACAACAAACTATCAAACTAAAAACAAAAAGTATAATTTGCGTGGGCATATAACCATGCAAGATTTCTTAAATCAAGAAAACGGCGGTATAATAGATGATAATATAGACGAATTCGAAAACGCTGACCCGGAGTTTCTCGATCGTTCCATCTTCGAAGTCAATTTTGAAAATGCTGAAAGTTTTCTAAAAGGAAAACGTTTTCATCTAGAACACGATTATAAACTCATTCATAAAGCCGATTCGCTATCGCAAAACAAACTAAGTTTTGCTCATATAATGTCTTTCGAAGATAAATTTTACCAGTTCGATCAAACCAGTGCCGATACCGATTACTTTGGCGAATCCTTCGTGTCCACAGTTCAAGAACGCGCAACACTCGAAAATTTTTACAATCAGCTACAATTAAATTATAGTAATAACCTATTAGGCGATGTACAATTTAACGTAAGTCATAATAATTATAATTATGGTTACAATAAGCTAATAGTATTAAATGGCACCACAATTATTAATCGTTTAAAAGGCAATATATACGCCGCGGGAGCAAAATACAACAAGCAATACAAAGGATTTAATTTAAACGGAGAAGCAGGAGTAAATTTTGCGGGCGATTTCGAAGGTAACTTTATAAAAGCGCAAGCCTCATTTAAAATAAAAAACGATATATCGGCAAGTGCTTCATTAAATCACAGTTCTCAAGTGCCAAATTATAATACGCTGTTACATCAAAGTGATTATATAAATTACAATTGGCAAAATAATTTTAGTAATATTCAAACTCAGCAACTATCGTTCAATGCAAAATATAAAAAGTTAGCAAATCTAACCGTCGATTATTCCACAATAACCGATTACGTATACTTTAAAGAGGACGAAACCTCTCAACAAGTCAATCCGTTTCAAAACAGCTCAACAATAACCTATTTACGAGCCAAATTCGAAAATGAAATTACAGTAGGTAAGTTTGCATTAAACAACACCATCATGTACCAAAACGTACAAGATCCCAATAACAGTTTAAACGTACCCGAACTCAATACACGTAACACCCTTTATTTTTCAAGTCATTTATTTAAAAAAGCACTATACCTTCAAACTGGGCTAACCGTAAATTACTTTACCAAGTATTATTTAAATGCGTATAATCCATTACTGGCAGAATTTTATGTTCAAAACGAAACGCAGTACGGGAATTTCCCATTAGTCGATTTCTTTTTAAACGCCAAAATCCGTCAAGCGCGCATATTCTTTAAAACCGAACATTTCAATTCATCCTTTACAGGTTACAACTATTATTCAGCGCCAAATTACCCTTACCGCGATTTTATAATTCGCTTTGGTGTAGTTTGGAACTTCTTTATGTAACCAAATAATGTTAATCAAGGCATTCCCACGCCAAAAAAAGGTTGTCGCGGTCGGGCTTTGCGCTATATCTTTTTGTGCGTACCTTCAAAAAGGATGCCGCTACAATCCCTAATGCGGGTAATATTGCGAGGCAGATTTAAGCAATAAGGTAAAGGAGTATCAAAAAGGTTACTATATAAAGAGTAAAAAACAGTAACAGATAATCTATTTATATAAAACATATAAAGAATAAAGGTTTATTGCTGCAAAAAACGAACCATCTAATCAATTAATAAGAAACCAAAACATGAGTTTATAAGCGGTCATTTTAAAGATAAAGTATAAAACCCAGGTTAAAAAAGGATTTTATATAAAGTAAATTCAAAAAAGATTATGGTGTAAATAACGGGTAATAAAGGAGTTCCGTTTAATAATTAAAAAAAGATTAAAAAAAGGTTATAAAAAGTTTGTTTAAAAGAGAAAAAGGGGAGTATATTTGCACCCGCAAAAACGGGCAACTGTTGGCGCAACGTTCATAAACAAATAGAGAAACAAGTAGTAAAAGGTTTTTAAAAAAAAACTTTAAAAAAGTTTCAAAAAAGTATTGCAGAAACAAAAAAGGGTTGTATGTTTGCACCCCGCAAAAAACAGGAAGCTGTTTTAGCGTGAAAGTTCTTAAATATTAAGCGAAACTAAAGATAAAGAAAGACTTAAAATTTTTTTAAAAAAAAAGTTTCAAAAAAATGTTGTAGAAACGAAAAAAGGGTTTTACATTTGCACCCGCAAAAACGGGTAATAAAAAAGCCTAAAAGTTCTTAAAAAAAACACTGAGTATTGATTTTAATTTTTTTCAAAAAAAAGTCAAAAAAAAGTTTTGAGATTTAAAAAAGGGTTTTATATTTGCACCCGCTTAACAAGGAAACGAGTTAAGAAAAGAAAAAGATAAGTTCATAAACATATTGAATTGACAGCGTAAGATTGGTATTGGAAA
>NZ_JAJAPX010000009.1 GCF_020523965.1 Neotamlana sargassicola
TAATTTTCCGGTTGTAAGTTCTTCTAAAATTTTCAGTTTGAAAGGTTCTGAATACCGTCTGATTACTTTGTCGTTTTTATACATAATGTTTAAAATTATGTAGCCTTTATTCAGGACGGGTCAGAATTGCACACAACGGTCTCGTATAACCGTCAGTTACGGGTTAAAGTACGCAAATTTTTCGGTTTAGCACAGACGTTAGCAATTCCGAGTGGATTCGGACGCAGTCGAATCCGCCGTAATTGCGGTTATACATTGTTGGCATTAGTTATTTCTTGTACTTCTCTAAATGTTTGTCCTTTTGCATTAACCCATTCAGTAAATCCATTGGAGTTTCTTCCTAAAATCATATTCGATGCCGCACTTGGGCTATTGAAAACAGTGTCTTCTGCAAAAATTAGCTTGTCTTTATTTTCTACCATAATTTCAGTTTCAACTAATTTTCTTCTCATATTTCTATAAGTTTCTGTGCAAGAATTCGACAGGTTCTTTTTAGCTTCACTTCCTTTCAGGACTATATAACCTTGGTCAGTTTCTTTCATTGAAGCTTTAAATGTCTTGGTCTTTATAAAATATGTTTCGTGAGTAAAATTAGATTTTTCTATTTCATTTTCAGTTGATTGTTTTACTGTTGACGAAATGAGAAATTTGAAGCCCATAACAGGAAGAATTAACTTAATTTGTTCAAGAAAATATTCCATATCTGAAATGTCTGCCTCGTGTAAAGTCGGTAAACTTGGTGAGTTTCCGTTGTCAATTTGAGCAGTTTTAGCCTCAATCGCTAATTGAACAAGTCTTGATTCCAAATATCTTATTTGTGTTTTAGTCAATAATTCATCTTTACTAACGAAGAAGATAAGTTCTTTAAAATCTTTATTTGGGTCACTCAAATGTTGTTTTAGTCGAGTTTTTATATTTTCAGCTTCTCCAATGTATATTTTTTCATCAAAAGCATCATCAGTTGGGTCTCCTTTTAAACAGTAAATTCCAGGATTATCGAATTCACTTCTGTTCATTATTTTGTTAACAGTTGCTCTTGGACTATAAATTGCTTTTCCTACCCAATTTCCAATTTCACTTAATCTTGGACCGTAAGCAGTTCCATCAATCATATATACTGTTAATTTTTTTCCCATTTATGAATTTCGGTTTTAATTAATGCCAACGGATTCGGCTATGATTAGTGTGGGAATAGGGAAGTGGTGGCTTTCCGATTTAGCACTAAGACGAAGCATTTTGTTTACTTTTATTTTTTTCTGTTCAAAAGTCAAATCAAAATGATTTGACGACTTTATAAAAATACACTAAACTTTGGATTAAATACCAAAACCGCATTAATTATAGCCATTGTTGGCGGTAGTTTTTATTTTTTCATTTTTATATTCTATATAATATTCTCTTTCCTTATTTTCAATAACTGCTTCAAATGGTTCAGGTTTTATTTTTATTGATGTTGGAAACCAAATGTCTTTTAAATTATAGTTTGGCAAAAGAAAAATTCCTTCTTGTGAACCATTTGTTCCAAATCGTTCAATATCTCCTTTCCAGTATTCTGTTTGTAATTCAGTTTGAAGTTGGTCATTTGTCTTTTTAACATTGACAGTTGGCATTCCCATTTCATTTACTCCTAAAACTTTAGAAATATCAAACTCATCAGAATCATCATTTTTCAAATCGTATCGCACAATAAATTCCGCTATATTTCCACTTGCATCATAAAAGTAAAAAGAGTCAGCATTCCAAGATTCAAAATTTTGAACTTTTCTATTATTTTCAATTTGAATTATCTCAGTTCTTTTTTCCATCCACTTTAAGGCTTGGTTCAATTTATTTGAAGGGATTAAAAAACAATAATGATATTTATGTTCTCTTTCTGTTTTTTCAAATGATAATTCACTCCAACCAATTTTTACAGAAAAACAATTAGCATTTTGTTCTAAAACTTCAAACCCTAAAGTCTTTGAGTAAAACTCTAATTCTGATTCTAATTTATTAGTGTAAAGTTTTAACTTCTTAAATTTCATTATCTATTCTATTCAGTTTTTAATTACCGCCAACGTATTTGTATAAGCTTAGTTGCGCTGGAAATCCGCAAGGATTTTCAGATTAAGTAACTAAGATAATAAAAATGCGAGGATTTTCCGCAGGAAAATCAGAAGCAATTAAACTTATACGGTGTTACAAAATGTAGCGACACGTCAGATTGGTTTAAGGTTGAATTTTGTCCGAGTAAAATTTCAAAAATTCAGGTTTGAGTTTTTTAGAATATTCTAACTTAAAATTCTCAAAAAAAAATCGCGAACATTAAACTACGCTTTTTTCAGCCGTTGTAAAATTCCGTAACCTTGCTCAATTCCGCAAGAGTGAGATTACACGTAACGATTGTCAGATTCAGAGTTTTAAAATTCGGAGATTGAGTGTTCCATTCCGCGCGTTGCTTTGGTCAAATTCAGATTTAGTTTTCCATCGGATTTCTCCGAGTCTGAGTGAGTTCGGAGCTATTTTTTGTAACGTGTTTGTATAAGCTTAGTTGCGCTGGAAATCCGCGAGGATTTTCAGATTAAGAAACTAAGATAGTAAAAATGCGAGGATTTTCCGCAGGAAAATCAGAAGCAATTAAACTTATACGGTGTTACAAAATGTAGCGACACGTCAGATTGGTTTAAGGTTGTATTTTGTCCGCGTAAAATTTCAAAAATTCAGGTTTTGAGTTTTTTAGAATATTCTAACTTAAAATTCTCAAAAAAAAATCGCGAACAGTAAACCACGCTTTTTTCAGCTGTTGTAAAATTCCGCAACCTTGCTCAATTCCGCAAGAGTGAGATTCTGCGTAACGATTGTCAGATTCAGAGTTTTAAAATTCAGAGTTTGAGTGTTCAATTCCGCGTGTTGCTTTTGTCAAATTCAGATTTATATTTCCATCGGATTTTTCCGCGTCTGAGTGAGTTCGGAGCTATTTTTTGTAACGCCACCTGTGTATCGCGTAGTGAGGCGCGCCTCACGGAGAGCGATAATCGCGCCTTATTCGCGATACACGATGTTGTCAGTAGTTTCGTGTGGAGTTCACAGGAACCGAAGCAAAACTACTATCACTTTGTTAAGGCGTGATTAACAGGTGGCGTTGGTAAGTAATTAGTGAAAAGGGAGCGTTTGTAAAACGCGGTTTCACGTGCCGCAGGCAATTACTTACCAACGTGTTTGTGTATGGTTAGTTGCGTGGTTAAGCAACTAATTTAGCAAACTTTTACGAACCCGAGAAAATTCCGCAGGAATTTTCGCAAGCAAGCACTTAAAAAGCAATTAATTATACACGTTGTTGTAGCACGTTTTTATTCAGTTTTTAATATTCCTTTATCTTTCAATTCTTTTCTCCAATCACTTATGTATTCTTGTTCCACAAGTTCCATTTTCAGCAAATCCAAATTCAAACCGTTATTGATTTTTATGTTTTTTTCAGTCACACGATATAAATCAGAAATTGCTGGTGGTTCAGCCCATTCCAAAGTGTATTGAAATCCGTCAATTATTAATTCAGATTTAGAGTCAACTTTTAAAATCAGATAATCGTGAAAAATTTTGCTTGTTCCGTCAAATGAATCTCCTTTAAATTCCGAAATGAATACATAAATATCATTTTTTCCTTTTTTTGGTTTAAAGGCTTTTTTCAGTCCGTCATTTTTGTAGATTTCAAAGTCGTCAAAATTCCTAAATGCTTTATAATTAATATCAGAATTTTCAGTTTTTGAAATCAGTTTATATACTTTTTCCTGTCCGAAATTCAGATTGTAAAATAGAATGAAAATGATGATTGTTAATTTCTGCATTTCGTTTTTTCTCAAATGTGCTACAACGGTCTCGTATAACCGTCAGTTACGGGTTGAAGTACGCAAATTTTTCGGTTAAACACATACGTTAGCAATTCCGAGTGGATTCGGACGTAGTCGAATCCGCCGTAATTGCGGTTATACATTGTTGGGTGTAGTTTTTTATTCAGTTATTCTGTTTTTTAAATCCATTTGTCCGTGTAAAATTCTGGTAATTTCAATCGGTTGGTTAATTCGTTTTCGGTAAAAAATAATGTGTCGACTTGTTTTAAGTCCAAATAAATCATTGGTTATTCCAGCATAATTTTTTCCTAATTCAGGGTTGTTAGCAATGTCTTGGCAACTATCTAATAGTAAGTTGTAATATCTGTCGGCTTGTTGTTCAGACCACTTTTCAATAGTATATTGCCAAATTCCAGTTAAATCCTCAACCGCTTTGTTGGTCAGTTCATATTTAGCCATTCTTTTTATGTCTAGCTTTTAATTCCTGAAGATGTTTTTTGGGGTCAAAATCGTGTGCAATTCCGCTGTCAATTCCTTCCTGAATTGCGTTCCTCAAAGCAATAACTTTACTTTCTTCGTTTTCTAAAAGTCGAAGTCCAGCTCTAATTACTTCACTTACATTTTTGTATCGTCCAGCAGAAACTTGGCTACTCACAAATTGATCAAAATAATTTCCGAGTGATATTGATGTGTTTTTACTCATAATTCAAATATTTACTCAAAATTACCAAAAATTGGTATATTTTCCAAATTACACCCAACGCCACCTGTGTATCGCGTAGTGAGGCGCGCCTCACGGAGAGCGATAATCGCGCCTTATTCGCGATACACGATGTTGTCAGTAGTTTCGTGTGGAGTTCACAGGAACCGAAGCAAAACTACTATCACTTTGTTAAGGCGTGATTAACAGGTGGCGTTGGTAAGTAATTAGTGAAAAGGGAGCGTTTGTAAAACGCGGTTTCACGTGCCGCAGGCAATTACTTACCAACGTGTTTGTATATGGTTTGTTGCGTGGTTAAGCACGTAATTTAGCAAATAAAAACCGAATAGAAAATCCGCGAGGATTTTCGTAAGTAGGCTAGAACTAGCAATAAATTATATACGGTGTTAGGTGTCGTTTTTTTTCGTACGTTTTGCTTTTAATAATTCAGAACAAATTTCAATTCCTGATTTTTGTCTTTGTTTGTCAGATAAACAGTCTCCACTTTCGTTATTATTTCTATATTTATTAGGTAATTGTCCTTTTGTTGATGGCGTAAACTTCCAATCATATTTTCTTAAAGCAAGAAAAAGTTGTCTATTTATATAGTAGTCAACTTCTTTAGAATACCTTTCAACTTCTGTGTAATAAAACGCAGAAACCCAACCATCGAAAACATTAGAAATTTTCTTTAATAGAGTAAGCACATTGTAGTCAATTTTACCATTACAAATATCACGTATTTTACTTTTCAACCTTTCTACATTTTCTTTTGATGGATAAAAAGATTTGCCATCAAAAGTGATTGATAAAAAATTAAATGTTGATTTCGACAAGTCAACTATTTTTGTTTTGTCGCAGTCCTCTAAAGGATGAATTTTTAAATCTAGTTTAGTTAAAATATCTAAACTGTCTTGATAGGCTGTTTTACACTCTGTTTCGCTTTTACACATAATGACAAAATCATCTGCATATCTTACCAATAAGTGACCTTTTGCTTTTAAGTATAAATCGAAAGGTGATAAATAAATATTAGATAGAAGTGGTGATAGTGGATTTCCTTGAGGAATCCCAGTATTTAACCCTTCAAAATATTTTTTTTCGTGTTGTTTGATTTTATCTAGTCCTCCAATTTCTTGGTTTAGTGCAGAAATAATTAATTCATTTAAGCTATCATCTGGAAGGTTTGGGAAAATTTGAGTACTTAACAGTTTATCTTTATTAACTTCTCCAAAAAAATTGATTAAGTCAGCTTCAAGCACAACATTGTTTCCGCTATCATAATGTTCTTTTATTTTTTCAATCGCATTTTTAACACCAAGTTCCTTTTGATAAGCAAAGCTTAAACCAGCACTTTTATCTATTGTCTTAAAGAATTGGCTTTCTAATTCTATAGCAATAGATTTCAAAACTAATCTATCAGATATTGTTGGAACTTGTAATGGTCTAAATTTCCCATTAGCTTTGGGAATTAGTACTGCTCGATTTTGTGAGAATTTGTATTTACTTGCTCTTAATTTTTTAGATATGGAATAAATTTTATCATCTAAATTTGCACTAAAATCTTCAATTGAGACATTGTCAATACCAAATGATGATTTATTTGCTTTATTAAGTTTACCCCAAGCTTCTAATAATTTTTTTTTAGAAGAAATTTTTTTTAAAAGTGTTTTTTTCATAAATACATACTTGTGTTGCAAAGACCTTTTGGAAGACAAACTGTCTGTATGACAGCCCCTACAATTTAGACACAGAACCACTTAAGGTTAAATACATCCCAAAGACGTAAATCGTTTGGACACATATTCTCAAAAGGTGTTCTAGGGCAATCCTGACGATAGATTTATGAGTTAACCTAAAGTCTAACGCAAGCTTGAGTTTGAATTCAAGCGTTTTCTCATTGGCGTTGTGGACGGCATTTTTTTGGATTGAGCTTTCTGGCTCAAATTGATGTTCTGATTTGTATTCATTTCATTCAAATTTAAGGTTTTTTCTGACATATGCAAGTTTTTTGCATTTTTTGCAGAAACAGCTTCTGACTGCCTGCGCTCTCTGCTCTTAAAAGAGCTTGGTGCTACTGTTTCCATTGGTATTATGCTGTCATACACAATAGCATCAAACGAGAAGCACACAGAACCACTTAAGGTTAAATACATCCCAAAGACGTAAATCGTTTGGACACATATTCTCAAAAGGTGTTCTAGGGCAATCCTGACGATAGATTTATGAGTTAACCTAAAGTCTAATCCAATATTATTATTTCAATGAACTTATTTTCTGATAGTTAGTCTTTCAATATTTATGCCAATGTTAAATGTCTGCCAGAATGTCTTTTTAAATGACACCTAACGGTCTCGTATAACCGTCAGTTACGGGATTAAAGTTAATGATTTTCGGTTAAGCAATGATGTTAGCAATTCCGAGTGGATTCGGACGCAGTCGAATCCGCCGTAATTCCGGTTATACATTGTTGTGGTGTCGTTTTTTAATTATTCCAATAATCTCCATTAGCAATTTTATTCGAGATACTGTCAATTATTCGCTTGTGTTTTCCAATTTGCTCAAATTCTAGCAACTTTGGATTTTCAGTCAACCATTTTTCAATAATTCCGGAACTCCAAGCTTCAGGTATTTTCTCGTAATTGACATAGTTTGACATAAATATAAATTCGTTTACCATTGATACTTTCTCTTGGTCAAAATCATTTTTAAATCTATTTGCAATTATGTAACCTTGATGGCAACATTGCAAATGTTCAGCATAAAGTTTAGTAAAAATTAAAGTCACATATTTTTCGTGAGCATCTTTGTCAATAGTTCGTAATTCCTTAAATGCTTTAATAATGTCAATCGGAATTGAGTCAAAATTTGCGGAACGTTTTGGTTCGTACTGTTCAGAAAATTCCGCAACGATTTTTTTAAAGTCCTGCGTTTTAATTTCCGATTCAGAGTTTTTAGTTTCCTCAAATTCCGCAACTCTTTCATTTCGCTTATCAATTTGTTTCTGCTTTTGATTACAACTAATCAGCAAAAATAAAATTAGTAAAAAAAGGACTTTGTTTAAATTCACAATGTTTCTATTAAATGCACCACAACGTATTTGTATAAGCTTAGTTGCGCTGGAAATCCGAAAGGATTTTCAGATTAAGAAACTAAGATAATAAAAATGCGAGGATTTTCCGCAGGAAAATCAGAAGCAATTAAACTTATACGGTGTTACAAAATGTAGCGACACTTCAGATTGGTTTAGCATTGCATTTTGTCCGCGTAAAATTTCAAAAATTCAGGTTTTGAGTTTTTTAGAATATTCTAACTTAAAATTCTCAAAAAAAAAAAAATCGCGAAAAGTAAACCACGTTTTTTTCAGCCGTTGTAAAATTCCGCAACCTTGCTCAATTCCGCAAGAGTGAGATTCCGCGTAACGATTGTCAGATTCAGAGTTTTAAAATTCAGAGTTTGAGTGTTGAATTCCGCGTGTTGCTTTTGTCAAATTCAGATTTATATTTCCATCGGATTTCTCCGAGTCTGAGTGAGTTCGGAGCTATTTTTTGTAACGGTCTCGTATAACCGTCAGTTACGGGTTTAAAGTTAATGTTTTTCGGTTAGGAACTGGCGTTAGCAATTCCGAGTGGATTCGGACGTAGTCGAATCCGCCGTAATTGCGGTTATACATTGTTACCTGCTGGCTTTTTTTCATTTATACGCTGTGCTGTAATTCAATTTCTGGCATCTCGTCATATGTTCTGCCATTCAATATTCTGCCATTTTTCTTTTTGTTTTTTCCACCCCATTGTTTAAAAAAGAATGCAACTTCTGACTTTTCGCATTGCTCTTGTATGTCAAGAACCCAATCCGCATCCATTGGTCTTGGATTATGTCCGCTTTCTCCACCAACAATAACCCAGTCAATTTTGTCTAAATTCATATTCGGAAGTGGACCAATTAATGGTTCTAACGAAAGGAATTTAACTCTTGCGTTTGTTTCTCTTAAAAAATCAATTCTATTTTCTACTTTTTGTTCCTCTACTGAAACTCCCATCCAAATATTATGAGTCCATTTTAATTCTTGATGAAGTTCTTTTAATCTTTCAGCTCTTTTGGTTAATACTTGAAAAACGTGTTGAGGATTTTCATTCATTACTTTGAAAACCTTTTTTATAAATTCTAAAGGAATTTTTTCGTGAAATAAATCACTCATTGAGTTTACGAAAACAACTTTTGATTTTTTCCACGTATATGGTGTTTTCAAAGCGTCTTCGTGAGTTCTAACCTCAAAATTATCCTTATACTTTTCTACACCCATTGCTTGTAGTCTTTTGGACATTATTTCTGCATAGCAGAATTTACAGCCTTGAGAAACTTTGGTGCAACCAGTTGTCGGATTCCAAGTCATTTCAGTCCATTCTATACTTGATTGTGCCATTACTTAAGTTTTATAGTTAGTTTATTATAATACTCTTTATATTCTTTATAATTTATATAAAAAGCACCTTTTCTAATTTTAGAATTATCTTCTTTTGATAAATCCAGTCTGTTATCTGATTGTAGCTTTTTCAATATTTGAGTAGAATGCTTGGGCAAAAATCCTTGTCTTAATGTATATTCATAAATTTCTCCATTGGTTCTGCCTTCTTTTAAATAACCAAGTAATAAATCTTCAAGCCTATTAGTCTCTAAAACTGAAAAAAGGGTTGATTGATTACTGTTATATTTCCATCCTCGACCTTGTTCAGTGTCAATATCCCATTTAGTCTCCAACATTTTTTCATAACCTCGAATGTGTGAACTAAAAAAGAATAAACAGAAAACAGTGTTTTCTTCTTTTTTTAATGTAAAACTATCAACAAAATAGTTATTACCAATAAAATCTTGAAATCCTTCCTTTAATGAGCGAATATATTCCCATTCGTTTTTCAGTTTATTCTTAACAATTCCCAATTGTGTGTTGAAATTTTCTAAAACATCAGGTGTTCCAGCTTTTGAGAAACGATACATAAATTGAATAGGTAACCATAGTAAAACTTCTGCATTGTTATCACAGTCGAGCAAGTTTAATATGTGTTCTGCTTTTATCTCTTTATAACCAAAAGGATCAATGAACACAAATGCTTTTGTATCTTTAAACTTTTTAAATTTATTTGGAAGTTCTTCTACAATTTCAAGATAGTCTTTGTTTACTAAATTTAAAGTTCCAAAATTGGGGTAGTGTAATTTATTTTCTTTTATGTGATTGTCAAGTGTTTTAATTCTATCTTGGTCAATATCGTTGAAATGACAATGAATTTTAGGTGATTTTACCACTCTTTTGTCAATGAATTGATAATAAGTTTGTTTTACTTTTTTCAATGCAATTACTGGACTTCCTTCTCCACCGTTTTCATAAACTCCAGGACCACAGAATAAGTCAACTATATGAATTGCTTTTGTGTATCCATCATTGCAAATTATATTTAGATACTTTTGAATATAGTCTCCGAAAAGTTTAACCTTTGCTTCTGAATGGTTTAGTAAATTTATCTGTGATTTCTTATTGCTCATTGGTTTGTTCAGCTTGCAGGTAACGGCTTCGGCTATGATTAGTGCGGGAATAGGGAAGCGGAGGCTTTCCGATTTAGCACTAAGGCGAAGCATTTTGTTTGGGTTTATTTTTTTCTAATTCAAAAGTCAAATCAAAATGATTTGACAACCTTATAAAAATACACTAAACTTTTGATTAAGCACGAAAACCCGTATTAATTATAGCCATTGTTGGGCACAGTATTTTAATATTCAATTTTCAATGTTTTTCCTTCCAAGAACTTTCCTTTTGATTCGGAAATTTTAAGTTTCTGTTGAGCCGAAAGTCCAATAGTTTCTCCGTCTTTTAACGTAACATTGTAAGCTACAACATAATGAGCTAAATTGAACATCATTTCATTTAGTTCTTCTATTGAATTTTTGGACTCAACAATTTCCATTTCCATTTTCCCAAAGTCAGCAAGTCCATATGTATAAACTGATTGTTTTCCGTTTTCTTTCCTTAAACCAAAGTAAATCCAATTATATAAAGGAAGGTCTTCTTCGCTCATCATTTCTACATTTCCTTGATAGAAGTCCTTTTTTAAAACTAAAGTTCTACCTCCAATATAAATTCCAATTGCTTTACTATTATTCATAACTGCAGAAGCAATTTTACTATATAACAAGTTTTCTTGAACTGGATTTTTTCCAGCGTTCATAATTGATAATACAATATGTCCTTTGTGCTTAGATGTTTCTTCAATTCCGTTTTCCCAGAAATAATTGTATTCAACAGTTCTTTCAACTTCTCCTTCTGGAATTGCAGCTGGAATATTTGCTATAGCAACATTATATTCTCCAATTACTAATACAGCAGTTTTGTCATCAGCATCATTGTCATTTACTTTTAGTTTCCATTTTGTTTTTAATTCACTTACAGTTCCTTTTAAGTCAAATGAATTTGGGTCTTCTAAAAGAACCATTCCTAAAATTGCTGAATTTGTGTTTGATTCAGTCTTTTTTTCTTTCTTTAAAAAGCTAAATAATCCCATTGATAGAATTCCGATTAATATTATGATTAGTGATTTTCTCATATTGTGCCCAACGGCTTCGTATAACCGTCTTTTACGGGAAAGTTAGCGAATTATTTCGGGATTAGCACTAATCATAGCAATTCCGAGTGGATTCAGACGGAGTCGAATCCGCCGTAATTGCGGTTATACATTGTTGTACACAGTACTTTTATTTCCATTTTTTTAAAATTTCCTCAATTCCGTTTTTGATTCCGTCATAATAATTTCTTTTTTCAAGTTCGGGAATTATGTTCTTTTCAATTATTTTTTTACGAGTTTTTTCCGATAAAATATTTTTAGTGTCTTTTGCTATCCCAATTCCGACTTCTTTTAGAGATTCGCTCACAGTTATTATGATTCCGCTGTTAGTAAATCCGTTTTCTATATTCCAGTCATTGTTACTCTTTTCACTTGAAGGAACTGTCAAAATCAAAACTTTTTTTCCAGTCTCTCTCTTTAGTCCAACTAAATAATTTTCTAATTCCTCATTTTGTTCTTTTGTAAGTATTTTTTCCAAATCATTCACAAAATTGTCAGGTTTTGCCTTTGTGTTTTCTGGCATATCTGAAAAGTCAAATTCAACTTCAGGCGAATTAGTTTTTACTTTAGTCTTTTCCGAATTATTACAAGCAAATAAGCTTATAAATATAATTCCGATTATCAGTTTTCCTATTTTCATCTACAGGCGCTGGGTATTGTGTACAACGTGTTTGTATAAGAAACGTTGCGATTTTGAGCGCGGCGATTTTCCGAAGGAAAATCGGACGTAAGCAAAAGAGCAAAACGTTTCAATTTAGAACTAAATATAAGCAATGTTTTTTTATACGTTGTTGCAAGTTGTAGTTTTTTCAGAGTTATGTTTTCCACTTGAGTTAAATTCCGAGTTTGAGTAAATTCAGCTATTTTTCGTCCGCAAAGTGTTGTTAATCCGCAAGAGTGAAAATCTGCATATTATTTTTAGTCAGCGTTTTAAAAATTCGCAACCTTGCTCAATTCCGCAAGAGTAAAAGTCAGCGTAATATTGGTCAGATTAAGAGTTTGAGTGAATTTCTCCGCGTGACAATTCAGAGTTTTAATTTGTTAGAAATCAGATGTTTTTAAATTCAGAATTATCCGCATTATCCGCCGTATGAGTGAGCGCTATGTCTAGTCCTGAAATATGGCTACAGGTTAAAGATTGATTTACGCTGTTTTTAAATATACCATATTCGGTGTTTTATAGTCTAAAGATACATGTAATCTTATTTGGTTGTATAGATTAATTGCACT